>CAWHXE010000001.1:0-102500 GCA_963833215.1 uncultured Cytophagales bacterium
GTGGAAGACGCGGTGGTGGTGGGGCTGTACCTGATTGGCTTCACCTTCTTGAACTACTGGCTGCTCAAAACCCGGGACGTGTCGTAGTCATTTTTTGGTCATAAAGTACTATTGCGGTAGTGGTTATTCTTTTGGAACTTTGTCGTTCACCGCCCTACCCTATAAACCGCCTGAATAAGTTCTTCTACTACTTCATTGTTCTGATCAGTTTCCTGGTTATTACAGTTTCCCTGCTGTCGCTCAGTTACAACAACACGCGCTGGTGGATGAAGGCCATGGACTTCCCCCGCGTGCAGTATCTGGTGGTGGCTTTCGCGTGCTTGGTCATATTTGGGCTGCGCAATCCGAAATGGACCTTCTGGCCGGTTTTCCTGATGGTCGGACTGCTGGCGACGGTGGTGATCCAAGGGAGCTTTATTTTTCCTTACACTCCCCTGACCCAGCCGAAGGTAGCCTCACTGTCGCCCGCTGAAGTAGACCCATCGGCGCAACTGCGCTTAATGCTGGCCAACGTGTATATGCACAACCGGGAGGCTGATGCTTTGCTCAACATTGTGGAGCAAGCTGACCCGGATATGCTGTTGCTGATGGAAACCGACCAATGGTGGATCGACCAGATGGCTCCGCTGCGCGAGCGCTACTCGCACCACCACGAACTGCCCATCGACAATACCTATGGCATGGCGCTCTACTCCCGCTATCCGCTCGAGGATATCGAAACAAGATTTTTGCAGCACGATAGCGTGCCGTCGTTTCACTGTGATGTGGAGTTGCCCAACGGGCAGTCCTTCCGCTTTCACGGCGTGCACCCGGTGCCGCCCATCATGAGCAAACACCCCGACAATAAGGGTCAGAAAGAAAAAGAACTGGTGATGGTAGGCAATTTGGTTGAAGCGAATGCGCTTCCGGAGATGGTGGCCGGCGACTTTAACGACGTGGCCTGGTCCAATACCTCGCGCCTGTTTCAAACAAGCGGGGGGCTGCAGGATACCCGGGTGGGACGGGGTACATACAATTCGTTTGATGCCAAGTCGTGGATCATGCGCTGGCCGCTCGACCACGTTTACGTCTCGGATGAATTCCGGGTGGTGTCTTTCCGGAAGCTCGGCAAATTCGGATCCGACCATTTTCCTATTTACGTAGAGTTGGCTTTACCCGAACGCTGAGGAGTTGTTGTTTGAATCCTTTTTACCCCGTCATTTCGGAATTTTTCAGCGCGTAGCGATGGAAAATATCCGAAATCTCCTCCTTCGTATCAGGAGATTCCCGTTCCACGGCGGCAGACAATTCGTTTCGCTGCGCCGGGCGCCGGGCGCCGGGCGCTGCACAAATTTCCGGACCGCGTCCACGGTGGATGACGCCTTCAGACTTCAAACACGATTGCCCCATTCGTAAAAGAAGCGTAACTTACCGCAAAAAACTGCTTCCCAATGCGATATCTGCTTACCTACCTATCTCTTCTGGCGTTTCCGCTAGTCTCTTTCTCGCAAACCACCCCCGCCGACCCGGACGAGGTGCAGCCCGGGCGCTTCGACCAGGGCAAGATGTGGACCTTCGAGAACCCCCCGGTGCAGTACTTCGAGGAAGCCTACGGTTTTCGCCCCTCCGAAGAATGGCTGGCCGACGTGCGGCAGTCGGCCCTGCGCTTCGCCAGTTGGTGTTCGGCCTCCTTTGTGTCGGAAAACGGGTTGATCATGACCAACCACCACTGCTCGCGCAGCGTCACCGGCTCGGTGATGGAAGAGGGTGAAAACTTCAACGACAACGGCTTCTACGCTACCACGCAGGCAGAAGAACGCCGCGTGCCCGATCTCTACGTGGACCAATTGGTGATGCTGGCCGACGTGACCGAAGCGGTGAAAAGCCAGTCCGGCGTAGCTCCCGACTCGGCCCTGGCCGCCGTACAAAAGGAGTATGCGCAAAAAGACGATTGGAGAGACCTGGAAATAGAAACCCGCACCTTCTACAGCGGCGGTCGCTACTCGCTCTACGGTTTCAAGCGCTACACCGACATCCGGCTGGTGCTCTACCCCGAACTGGCGCTGGGCTTCTTCGGCGGCGACCCCGACAACTTCACATATCCGCGCTACAGCCTGGACTTCACCTTCTTCCGCGCCTACGACGAGGCGGGCAACCCGCTGCGACCGGCCCACTACTTCGCCTTTGATGCTGCGGGGGCCCAGGAGGGCGAAGTGGTGTTTGTGATCGGCAACCCGGGCAGCACCGGGCGCTACAAAACCATGGCCCAGTTGCACTACCAGCGCGACGTGTCGGCTCCGGCCCTGCTTTCGTTCTTGCGCAACCGCACGAAAATTTATATGGAAGCGGCCGAACGCACCACCGACGTATACGCCAAAGATTCTCTCCGGAACCTGGCCTTCAGCCTGAGCAACGGAGAGAAAGCCTATGAAGGGCGGCTCAACGGTCTCAACGACCCCTACCTGATGGCCAAGAAACAAAAGAAAGAAGACGCCCTGCGGGAGCAGGTTACTGAGGAAGACGATCCCTGGAATGAACTGGAAGCCAACGCCGAGGAGGAAACCCAGTACTTTGCCGAGGCCTTTTTCTTGTCGCCCAGCCCCACCCGCGGCAAGATCGTCCAGTTGCTGCCCAAAGTCTACGACTACCGAATTGCCCTCGAGCAGGATGAGGAAGAAGCCGCCGCGGCCCAACGGCGCGACATGCAGCAGATTTTGTCTGACCTGGACCCTCAACTGGAAGCCGACCTGTTCACCGCGGTGCTTGAAGAGCTCGATGAGCATTCACGTCAGGACTACGCGCGCCAGCTACTCGATGGAACAGACCCCAAAGCACGGGCGGAAAGTATTATGGAAGAAAGTTTGCTGCTAAAGGACAGTGCGAAGTTCTTCAAGCGCAAGCCCAAAAAACTGACGAAAGACCCGTTGGTGGGGCTGGCCAAAGAACTGGTGCCTCGCTTCCGCGAAGCCCAGGCCAAAATGGGGCAACTCGCTGAGCAAGATAAGGGGCGGGAAGAAAAGATCGCCAACCTACAGTATCAGGTCGACGGACTGAGCAGCCCGCCCGATGCTACCTTTTCGCTGCGCATCGCCGACGGCACGGTGCGGGGCTACGAATACAACGGCACCGTAGCGCCGCCGCACACCACCTACTTCGGACTCTACGACCGCTACTACAGCCACGACAAAGAATTTCCCTGGGACTTGCCCGACCGTTGGAAAAACCCACCGATGGAACTCCTTAAAGCTCCGCTCAACTTCGTGTCGACCGCTGACATCATCGGGGGCAATTCGGGCAGCCCGGTGATCAACCAAAATGCCGAGGTGGTGGGACTGGTGTTTGATGGCAACATTGAGAGTTTGCCGGGCTACTTTATCTACGACAGCGACTTCAACCGCACGGTGTCGGTGCACGCCGGAGGCATTGTGGCGGCGCTCAAGTATATCTACAAGGCCGACCGGCTGCTGCCCGAATTAAATGCAGACTAAAGATAGGAGCGAACGGGGGAACTACAGGCAAGCGCTCAAAGCACGCTGATAACATTTTGGGCAGGCGGCGTAGCGGTTTTGGAGATATATCCTTTTGAGCTTCGAGTCAATCACTTGGTAGAATTGATGTCCTTTTCACTCGTCTGCCGGCCGTCAGTTCCACTGCGGAATGCTTGCTCGCTGTTAGGTGTGGTGTTTATTCTCTGGCAACTTTGCAGTCTTAAGCATCTCATTAGCTTTGTGAAGTTTCTCTGGACAAATAATTTTACTTTTGTACTTTTCCAATGATTCGTCAATAGTAATAATTGGAACTTTGCGCTTATTTAATTCTTCTACTGTCTTCATAATTACAATTTAATCAAATTTTCGTTGTGCTAAGAAACCACCGTATTCTTTGCCGATCTCAAAAATCGGAAACTCATCGTCAATTTGTCCATACAGATAAAAATCCTCAATCATCTCATCATAGTATTTTGTAATTCCCATGCGGTAAAGCCTTGTTCTAGCGGTCGTACTTCCAGTCGCGTACACAAAGGCTGTTGGGTATTTGTCAAAGAATGCATAAAGTGCGGCAATAACCGTTGCTAATACTTTTTCACTGTCACCATTGTTAGAAATAGCCAGGTCATCAATCTCTGCTTCACCAACCTTGTCTCCAAAGGCTAAATTGTATAGACTAGGTTCGTTTGTTTCTTGAAACTGAATGAGTTTTCTGATTGCGCCCATCGGGCCTTCGCTGATAAACTCGAACGTGGTTGAGCTTTCCTCTGCTTTCAAAGAGTATTTCTCTGTTTTCATTAACTAAACTAACGATGAAATTTCCACATATTTCACCCCGTTGCTCTTTTTCATATCACAGCTAACGTCTCGGCTATGGTTAGTAAGGGATTAAAAGGAACTGTCCTTTCAATTGAGTACTTAGCCAAAACTTTTTGTTTTGTTTTATCTTTTTTGTTCTTAAAGCCAAATCAAAAGATTTGGCGGACTTAGTAAATATGCACTTCACTTTGAGTTAAACATAAAACCCGTATTAACTATGGCCATTGTTAGGTACTTTTTTTCTTTTCCATCCGTATATTATTCCGCATAGAATCAAATTGTATGGTATCATAAATATCACATACGACATTATAAGTTTTAAAGGCCATCCAATACCAAAACTTCCATTATATATTCTTTCTATTGTATTCCTGTCATCAAGGTTAATTTCTTTAGTCCAACGTTCTGATTCCTCCATTCCATAAGAGTCAAATCCATACATATTATAAATTATTTCATCAGACAAATCTTCAGACCAATAAGTAGAAAGAGTTGATACAAAAAAAGTCAGTATGATTGAAAGTATTAATAAAATCAAGTAGTCGTTTTTCTTTAACTTTCTTCCTATTAAAAATGGTGTTACTAAGATTAGTAGATAAGAAGCTAAAGTGAAAATCAAAAATATTGTTTCAATTGTACTTGCTCTCATTTATTGGTTTTTCAAATTGCATCTAACGGCCATTGCAAGTAGCTGGCCCGGTCTTGTTCACGTCTCTTTTTCAATTATCAATTTTCGTGCTTAGGGAATGAGGCTCCCGAATGCTTTTTAAACAGGGCTAGCTACTGCAATTTGTTATGGGTAGTTATTCAATCTTTTCATTAATAGATAAAACTTTGATTGCTCCTAAATAGAGCTTACTGTCAACATTTGTGGTCGTATCTATCCATCCAAATACAGACACTGGTTTTCCAATTAGTTGATCAAGTTCGTTGGAATTGAAATCAATTAGCATCAATCCAAAATTTGTACTTGTATCGGACTCATTAAATAAACCGTAGTTATCAATCTGTTTTTTTACAACTCCATCGATTGTCAATGAATCACCATGACTTTTTGCAAGACTATCCATTGATTTCCAATTGGCTGTCCCATAATATGTATAGTAAACTCTTTTAGGCTCAGAATTACACGACACAATTACTATAGCAACTAGAATTAGAAAGTCCTTCATTTTTCAATTACCCATAACATCTGTACATACGCAATCGTGTGGGACGCCCCGCGGTTACTTGCAATATAACAACCTAGCTGTCTATTTGAAACCTGCCCCTCCTGAATATCAGGGCTTTCTTATAAAAAATAGGGCAAGAGGAATTACTTCGTAATTTTGGTTTTGCGAACTAAAACAGAAGTATAATGCCTACTTGCCCTGCCGAACAATCTACGTCATTTTATGAAGCCTTGCAAGCAAACGTTGAGCTAGACTTACGCGATCCTCGCGGTAAGTTGCACGATCTGCCGCTGGTGCTATTGAGTCTGACTTTGAGTCTGCTCCGCGGTAGAGATGGCTGCCTATCTAGTATCCACCGAAGCATGCAGCATACGCAAAAGGTTTTATGTGCCTTTCTGGGCATCCGGGAATGCGCGGTAGTTTCACGAGCTCATTTTCCCTTATTGCTACAAAAAGTAGACTTGGTTGTCTTTGAGGAGCTACTGTTTGCCTACTATGGGGTTGTGTTGTCCAAAGAGGAGAAGCAATGGTTTGCCGTGGATGGCAAAGAACTGCGCGGCAGTATAAGTAAGGGCACCACTCGCGGGGAAGCGGTGGTACAGGCAGTGACTCATGCGCATCAGGAGGTAGCCGCCCAGGGGTTTTACAACGGCAGAAAAGAGAGTGAAAAGGCCGCTGTTCGTACCCTGCTTAACCAACATCAGCTACTAAATCAGTACATCAGCCTGGATGCGTTGCACCTGGACCCTACTACCTTAGCAGCTATTGCCCAAGCAAAGGGCTGGTTTCTGACCGGACTCAAAGACAACCAGCCTGAACTGAGCACTGAAATGCAACGAGTAGCCACTTATCTGCCAATAGCACAAAGCAGTACTACATGGCACAAAGGGCACGGTCGTCTGGAAGAGCGTCTCTATCAAGCCTATGATATTACTGAACAGTACCTGGATGCTCGTTGGAAGGAATGCCAGTTGACTACGCTCATCAAAGTAGAAAGAAAGCGTACCGTGCTCAAAACAGGTAAGCAAACTCAAGAAACAGCTTGGTATCTCTCTAACGCCCCCGAAGAGCAAGCCCAACAACTCTTCGGCGCAGTGCGTCAGCACTGGGGGGTAGAGGTAAACAATCACCTTAGGGATGTGACCCTTCAAGAAGATCGCCTAAGAACTAAACTAAATCCCCTCTCTCGCCTGTTAGCCGGATTCCGAACCTTGACCATCAAGCTTCTCAAGCAGTTCAAGCCTAGTAACATGATAGCGCAAATAGAGCTTTTTCAAGATGATTTTCACTATCTCTTAAACGCGCTCAGACTTATCGGTTTTTTATAAGAAAGCCCTGTCCTGAATATCCCCCGTCTATTGCTTCAAACGTAACAATGCCAACCGAACTGCTCGCCGAACCAGGCTTGCTAATCATTTGCAAACGTTTACAAACGGTTATAGACGACTACAAACGCTTAGCAGACGAATCGTTTGCCCGCCCTGCCCCACCTTTGCCAACGAGTTTAATGTTTAACACTAAATAACGAAAACGATGAACGCATTAAAAAACAAAGTACAACTGATCGGACGCCTGGGTCAAGACCCCGAAGTGAAGCAACTGAGCAACGGCGGCACGCTGGCCCGCTTCTCAATTGCCACCACCGAGAACTATAAGAACAAGCAGGGCGAGCGGGTAGAAGATACCCAATGGCACAGCGTGGTGCTGTGGGGCAACCTGGCCGAACTGGCCGGACAGTACCTGCATAAGGGCAAAGAGGTGGCCCTGGAAGGCAAGCTCAACCACCGCACCTACGATGACAAAGACGGCAACAAGCGCTACGTTACCGAAGTGGTGGGCAGCGAGTTCCTGATGCTGGGCAAGAAAGAAGAAACGCAAGATCGTCCGGCCAAGGCACGGCAAACCGTGCCGTCCGACGATTTGCCCTTCTAAAAAAGGTAGAGCGAAAACACCCTACCCGGTGGTAAATAACAGAGCAATTCGTTCATCGGATTGCTCTTTTTTGTTTTCGCCTACGCACGTACCAAACGCACGGTAATTGGCGCGCGTAATTCGGTGCTTTAGCGCAATTTGACGGCTTGAAATCAATCGACACCTTCATGAAACGATTATTATCCACAGCCCTGCTTAGCAGCACCCTGCTTTTTTCTGCCTGTCAAGACGACGTCAAGAGTCCCGCCGTGGCCCTGCCTCAGATAGAGCTACGTGGCGTGCCGCAAAATGATCTCATCTCGCTGGCAGCGGTGGTGGCGGGAAGTCAGATCGACGGCACCGTTCATTATTTATACTTCACGGAAAGCAAAAATCCGGGAAAACCCACGCCCCAGGAGTTGATCGACCACCGGCTAACCGAAACCGTATCCATGCAGGGAGCCACCATCAAAAAGTTCAATTTCCCCGCTACCAGCAAAACCAAGTATTACATATACGCGGTGCTAAAACTGGATAACGAAGTCAGTGGCGTAACAGAATTACAAGCAGAAACTATCTAGCATATACTCAAAAGCATTCCCCCACATGATACGACCGGTAACTAAATTTTGGTTCTTGCTGACGGCGGTGGCAGCCTTGGCGTTAACCGCCTGCGAAGAAGACCTTAGCGAAGCTATTCGCGACGAGAAGGATGATACGCTCAGGATCGCTGCCGATATTCCCGCCCCGATCGTGCGGTTGGTCGATTCTAAAGTGCCCACCACGCTCAAATTTGGCTTTAGCGTAACGGCCGAACAAGCCCAGGACACAGTCTATTACCTGCTGCTGCCGGACAGCGTGACGGCACCGCTGGCAACCGAGTTAATGAACCACTCCGCCACCACCGAGCTTCCGATGGAAGGAAGTTTTTTCCGGTCTACCTTTCGGTCTGGCTTATCTGCGCAAACCAAGTACGTGGTGTACGCAACCATTAAGAAGGAAAAGCAGCTGAGCGAAGTGGCTAGCTTGATACTGACTACCGGACAAGCTCCCGACACGGCGTCGCCCGGCAACCCTACGGACGAGGGGCAAGAGACGCCTCCTTCCACCGAAAATCCCCCCGCCGACAACCCTCCAAACGAACCCGCTCCCACCGAAAACCCGCCCTCAACTGCTAGTCCGCAAGACACCACGACCGCCCCGGTACTGGAGCCCCGCGGCACTCCTCAGGACGACATCATTTCGCTCGCGGTGCTCGTGAACGGTGACCAGATCGAAGGTACGCTGCATTACCTGTACTTTACGGAAAGCAAAAATCCCGACACTCCACCCACTTCGCAGGAACTGGTTGACCATCGGCTAACCGAAACCGTGCCCATGAACGGTGCCACCATCAAGAAGTTTAACTTTCCGGCCACCAGCAAAACCAAGTATTATATCTACGGGGTGTTGCAGTTGGGTGACAAGTTGAGTCGGGTAGTTTTGATAGAAAGAGCAACTGTCTAAGTACGATTTCTGAAAGTTCTCTTACTTTTGTTTTTCTTCCGCTCACCTGAGCGCAAAACGGAACTACGCAAGCGTTCGGGTCTTTTAACCACCCTGAAATACCCTTGATCGTCGTTCTATGAACGAACCCTTCCTCGCCAGCCTTTTTCCCCGAACCGACTTTACTCAGCAAGAACAGGAGACAATTATTGCTGAATTTCAGCGGGTTACCTTCCGGAAGCACGACTACCTGCTCACCGAAGGCACCACCGAAAACCACTACTGGTTCATCGAGCGCGGATTTGTACGTTCCTACGCCGTTGATACTGCCGGGAACGATATCAGCACTAACTTCTACGGAGCAGGCGACGTGGTAATCAATTGGCCATCGTTCTTTCAGCGGCAACCCACCCGGGAAAACATTCAGGCGCTGACCGATTGCGTTGGCTGGCAACTGGATTTTGCTACCTTTCAGCAACTGTTCCATAGCATTGAAGCCTTTCGGGAGGCCGGACGCGCCCGGCTCGTAGCAAGTTACTTTGAGCTAAAACAGAATCGCGTCTCGATGATCACCGATCCGGCTAAGGTACGTTACCAACGCCTACTCACCGAGCGACCCGACGTCTTACAAAATGTGTCTTTGAAACAGATTGCCTCCTACCTGGGCATCACCGACACCTCGCTGAGCCGCATCCGAAAGGAGTTCACCGAAGGCAAGTAAAGAGTAGCTTCCTTTCTTGTCCTAGGGCAAGATAAGCGCCGGTGAAGTATGGTAAGTTTGCTGAGTCATTCATCACTCCCCAAGCAAGGCATGGAACTTCTGGCACTGTCGTTTATCATCATCACCGCACTAACAATTATCTGCTTTTACTTCGGAATAGGTCGGAACAAACAGATTTTAGGCGGACTTGCACTGTGGACAGCTGCGATTGGTTGGCTGGCCTACGGAGGTTTTTTTGAGAACACCAGCACGGTTCCGCCCCGCATCCTGTTCTTGCTATTGCCCCTGGTTGTCTTAGTGATTCTGCTGTATCGGCAGATTGATGCCAGTAGCGTCAACCTGCTGTTGCTCACGGGCATTCACGTCGTCCGCGTTCCGGTAGAACTCACGCTGCACGAGCTCTACACGCGAGGTCAGGTTCCGGTGATCATGACCTACGAAGGGTGGAACTTTGATATTGTGGTGGGCCTGTCTGCACTTGTGGTGTTAGCTTACTTACGCTGGACGAAGTCATCCGCCAACGTTGCGCTGCTGCGGGCGTGGAACTACTTCGGACTGTTGATGCTCAGCATTATCGTGGTCGCCGCCATCCTTTCGACCCCCACTCCGCTACAACAACTCGCTTTTGATCAGCCGAACGTGGCTATTTTGACTTACCCGTTTACTTTACTTCCCGGCGTGGTGGTGCCGTTGGTAGCGTTATCTCATTTATTAGCACTTAGATTATTGAGGCAGCCGCCCAGTGCGGCATAGTTATTTTTAAATTGGTGGACGCCAAACTTTTCTTTTCAATTACTGCTAATGACGGCGAAGGCAGCCGACATTAGCGCGGACGGATGCGTAATGTTAGTCAGCGTTTCTATTATACTGTCGTTTCGGCTTCAAAATGAAGAAGCATTAATTCTTCTACCGCTAGTGCCAAACTAGCTATTGTTCAACCTTGCTTGTCAGCAAACTCTACCTCATAAACGCCTTCCTCCAGCATCTCAATGATTGTGCCTACTTGCCCCTTTATTAATTTCTCGCCAGGCACATCTTTTAATAAAGCTACAATGTCTAGCAATTTTAGCGATGTTCTACTATTATAATTTTTTTTCATTATGCTTTACTTTACGTAACACGTTGTTAAACGAGGAAAACTCTCTTTCTTTTTAATGATCCAGCCTGTTCTAACAACCGCTTCATTATCTAAGTTACGAATTTTCATGTCTACTATATACCGCTTACCGTATTGATCTTCTTTTCCTAAAATGGCTTCGCTCTCTGGTAATTTCTCAATAATCATCCTTTTTAGGTGATTGGCGTCTTGATCAGTAAGTCCTAAAGCCGATTTGAAAACGGTGGCTTTGTCTTTACCTACCGGATGAAACGGATTGAGACAATATTCTCTGAGCTTTTCTGTGGCGACACAAGCTTTTGGATGATTAGGCAATAAGAACATTAACCCTGCTTCATTTTACGGTAATCTCTGGTGCTGACTATTACCAAGCCATCTTCTATTGCTGATAACCCCAAGTGCTAGCCGCTGGCTGGGCTTGCTTGCGTTTATCGATTTCCGAGCTTAGAGCAATAAGTGTTTCTCTTAGAAGGCTTATAGTTAAGTGCTGGTCTTTCAAATCATTGTCAAATATTGAAGTAGTATCAATTTTCTCCCAATCTGTCCACGGGTTTGATATTATAAAGCTATCAGCATTTTGTAAACATTCAATTGTTCTCGAAAATAACTTCTGATAATCTTTATCAAGATTTTTCAAATTTCCTTTCAACGATTCAATTACTTCCTCCTTATCAAAAAAAATCTTGTATTCATCTTCTCTAATACTAATATTTTGGTGGTTAATCTCTTCTGTTGTAAAGAACTCAACTTTCTCTTTTCTTGGTTGACTTTCACCGACAAAAATTCCTTATAACAACGGAGTACTATTCTCTGAAATACAATTCAATAGAAGGTCATAAGGCAATGCGCTGATGATAATTAGAAAACAAGGCTAAGCTATCTCACTCGCACAACCGATCCAACCAACCCGCCATCTCTTGCTGCAACGCCTGCGCAGCACGGCCCGCCTGTTGCCCGAAATCAGCGCCATCTCCAGCGTAGATAATGCCGCGCGACGAGTTGACCAGCAATCCGCACCGGGAGTTCAGGCCGTGCTGCGCCACTTCGGCTAAACTGCCGCCCTGCGCCCCCACACCGGGTACCAACAAGAAGTGATCGGGAGCCAGTGCCCTGATCTCGCGCAGGCGGTCGGCCTGGGTGGCGCCCACCACGAACATCAGTCGCTCCACGTTGCCATCGGTCGCATTGTCCCACCGCTGACTCGTTTGAATTACCCGCTGGTAGAGGGGGAGCGCGTTTTCGTGATCAGTTATGTGCTGGAAGTCATGGCTACCGGGGTTCGAGGTGAGCGCCAGCAGCACCACCCACTTGTCGGGGTAGCTCCAGAAGGGAACCACCGAGTCGCGCCCCATATAGGGAGCCACGGTGACCGCGTCGAAGGGCAAGGTATCGAAGAAGGTTTTGGCGTACAATCGGGAGGTGTTGCCAATGTCGCCCCGCTTGGCGTCGGCGATGATGAAGCAGTCGTGAGGAATGTAGTCGACGGTTTTTTGCAGACTTTCCCAGCCCGCCGGGCCCAGGGCTTCGTAAAAGGCGACGTTGGGCTTGTAGGCCACGCAGTAGGGCGCGGTGGCGTCGATAATCTGCCGGTTAAAGGCGAACACCGGATCGGGTTCGCGCTGCAAGTGCGCTGGAATGCGGGCCGGATCAGGATCGAGTCCCACGCACAAGAAGGAGCGTTTCTGCTGAATGTTACGGAAGAGTTGGTCGCGGGTCATGGGGAGGTTGGGGCGATTGCGTTGGCTCCGCAAGATACGCATTAGCGAGCAACGTGCCGCGTAGTTCTGGCAATTCGTCCCCAACGCTAGCACCATTCCTCCCAAGTCCTTACCTTTACTCATTCAATCACTCAACCATTAATCATTCGTTCAATGAACCTCCTCTCCCTGCAACCCACCTGGCGCTGGTACGGTCCCGACGATGCGGTCACGCTGCCCGAAATCCGGCAAGCGGGCGCCACCGGCGTGGTCACTGCCCTGCACCACATTCCCGCCGGTGAAGTGTGGCCCGTAGAAGAAATCCGGCAGCGACAGCAGTTGATAACCGACGCCGGACTCACCTGGAGTGTGGTGGAGAGCGTGAACGTGCCCGAAAGCATCAAGACCGCCGCCCCCGACCGCGAAGAATACCTGGAGAAGTACCGGCAGACGCTGGTGAACCTGGCCGCGTGCGGTATCTACACGGTGTGCTATAACTTTATGCCGGTGCTCGACTGGACCCGCACGGACCTGGCCTACCCGGTGGCCGACGGCTCGCTGGCCCTTCGCTGCGACGTGCGCGCCCTAGCGGCCTTTGATCTTTACGTCTTGAAGCGCCCCGGAGCTACCGATGATTTTTCAAACGAACAGCAGGCGGCCGCTCGCCAGTTTCTCGACGAGCTGTCGGAAGAAGAACGCCACAATCTACAACAGAATCTGATGGCCGGACTACCCGGCACCCGCGACGTGTACGAGATGGACGCCTTCCGGCAACGGCTATCGGCCTACAATGCCATCGATGCCCAGCAGCTGAAAGAAAATCTATTCTACTTCCTGCGGGCGGTGGTGCCCACGGCCGAAGAAGTGGGCGTGCGGCTGGCCATCCACCCCGACGACCCGCCCTTCCCCGTAATGGGACTGCCTCGCATCGTGAGCACCGAAACCGATTTGAAAGAACTGGTCGAAGCGGCCCCCTCGCCCAGCAACGGACTCACCTTCTGCACCGGCTCGCTGGGCGGCCGCGGCGACAACGATCTACCCGGCATCGTGGAGCGACTGGGCCAGCACATCCACTTTATTCACCTGCGCAACGTGCAGCGCGAGGCCGACGGCAGCTTCTACGAGGCCGATCATCTGGGCGGCAGCACCGATATGTTCGCGGTGATGCGCGCCCTAATCAACGAGCAGCAAGCCCGACAGAGAGCCGGACGTGATGACCTGGCCATACCGATGCGCCCCGACCACGGTCACCAGACGCTGTTCGACGCGGGCCGCCCCTTCTTCCCTGGCTACTCGGCGGTGGGACGCATGCGCGGACTGGCCGAACTGCGCGGACTGGAGCTGGGCATCCGGCGGATGATGCCGTAACGTCTCTGATAGCGCTTTTTCAAAAGCAGCAAGCCTGATCGATGCGGAGGGTCACGTAAGAAAAATCGCCGAAATAAATTCAAAATACGGCTACACCGGGGTTGAGAAACAGCGGGGCACTTACTAGGTGCTGGCTTTTACTAACTGCCCCAACGTATTTTGCTGAAAAGCAGTAGCACTCATTTGGCCAAGCCTAACGCAACAATTTATTCCGGCACGTGGCAGAATATTAATAAAATCCTTACCTTCCGACTATGTCCACTTATCACTACGCATCTCGGATTTTTTCCGTCTGCCTGCTTCTTGGTTACCTCTCAACCGTCTCGCTATCCGCCCAACCCCTGGCGGAGTTCGTGGTGGAAGCCGGTGACTACGCCCGTCTGAACACCCCGGTTTCAGTATCCTGGAGCGACTTGCAATTACCCGGTATCTCCACCGACAGCCTACAACTACTCGAGCACCGGGGCGAAGAAACGCTGCCGGTAGCCATGCAGTGGGACGCTGGCCCCTCCGGAGCGCTCACCTGGGTGCTGAGCGGCGAAACTCCGGCCCACACCACCCGCCGCTACTCCCTGCAACGCATCGAGTCAACCACTGATCTACCCGCTACCGTGGTGGCCCGTGATGAGGACGAAGCGGTCACTTTTTCTCTGGACGGACGCGAGGTGCTCACCTATCAGTATGGCCTAGCCCCCGTGCCCGCCGGGGTGGACGAGATTTACCGGCGCGGCGGCTTCATCCACCCACTGCGCTCTCCGGCCGGGGGCACGCTCACCCGCATTCAGCCGCCCGACCACTACCACCACTACGGCATCTGGAACCCCTGGACGCACACGGAGTTCGCCGGGCGCGAGATCGATTTCTGGAACCTGGTGAAGGGGCAGGGCACCGTGGAATCCCGCGGAGTGACCGCCACCAGCAGCGGCCCGGTGTTTGGGGGACTCACCGCCTGGCACGAGCACATCGCCTACGCCGACACCACCGACCGGTCTACCGGACAGAAGCTGCTCAACGAAACCTGGGACGTGCGGGTGTGGAACAGCGATGCCGAGCAGAAGTCATACTTGGTAGATTTCACCACCACCCAGCGCAACGTCACCGAGCAGCCCTTCATCGTGAAAGAGTACCGCTACCAGGGCTTCGGTTTTCGGGCCAACAAACGATGGAACGACCGCACGGCGCACCTACTCACCTCGGCAGGCAGAAATAAGGCCGACGGCAACGGCACCCGCGCCCGCTGGATCGACGTGCGGGGTCCGACTAATGAGGGTCCATCCGGACCGGGCGAGGCGGGAGTGCTGTTTATGACGCACCCGACCAACTTCAACTTCCCCGAGCTGCTGCGCATCTGGCCCGAAGGAGCGAACGAGGGCACAGAAAACGTATTCGTGAACTTCAACCCCGCGCAAGACCGCGACTGGGTGCTGCAACCGGGCCGCAACTACGCCCTGCGCTACCGGATGCTGGTGTACGACGGGCAGATCGATTCGACAACGGCCCAGCGCTACTGGCAAGACTACGCTTACCCGCCCCGGGTGCAGGTGCGTCGGATGGCGAACTTGCACGGCAAGAAGCTGCTACTCTACACTAAAAACGGGAAGGGCTACGTGCACGATAACATTCCGGCTAGCATTGCGGCGATTGAGAAGCTGGCCGACGAGAACGGCTTCACGGTGGTGCCGTCGGAAGACCCTGGGATGTTTACTACTGACAACCTGGAGCAGTTCGACGCGATTATTCTATCGAACACCAACAATGACATCTTCGGTACCCCGGCCCAGCACGACGCTTTCCAAAACTACATGCAGACGGGCGGACGCATGGCGGGCATCCACTCCGCCTGCGGCTCGGAGCGCGACTGGCCCTGGTTCGCACGCATGCTGGGCGGCCGCTTCGTGCGTCATCCCAAACTGCAAGACTTCGACGTGAAGGTGCTTGACGCCAACCATCCGTCTACCGACTTCTTGCCCCCCACCTGGAGCATCACGCAGGACGAATGCTACTACCTCAACCAACTAAACCCCGACATCCACGTGCTGCTCGCCGCTGATTTAACCACGGTAGAAGACGAAAAGAAAGAAGAATATCCGGGGAACACTTTCGGTGATAGCTTCCCCACCAGTTGGTACCACACCACCGACGGCGGCCGGAACTATCATAGCATAGTACTCAAAAGCATTCCCCCACATGATACGACCGGTAACTAAATTTTGGTTCTTGCTGACGGCGGTGGCAGCCTTGGCGTTAACCGCCTGCGAAGAAGACCTTAGCGAAGCTATTCGCGACGAGAAGGGTGATACGCTCAAGATCGCTGCCGACATTCCCGCCCCGATCGTGCGGTTGGTCGATTCTAAAGTGCCCACCACGCTCAAATTTGGCTTTAGCGTAACGGCCGAACAAGCCCAGGACACAGTCTATTACCTGCTGCTGCCGGACAGCGTGACGGCACCGCTGGCAACCGAGTTAACGAACCACTCCGCCACCACCGAGCTTCCGATGGAAGGAAGTTTTTTCCGGTCTACCTTTCGGTCTGGCTTATCTGCGCAAACCAAGTACGTGGTGTACGCAACCATTAAGAAGGAAAAGCAGCTGAGCGAAGTGGCTAGCTTGATACTGACTACCGGACAAGCTCCCGACACGGCGTCGCCCGGCAACCCTACGGACGAGGGGCAAGAGACGCCTCCTTCTACCGAAAATCCCCCCGCCGACAACCCTCCAAACGAACCCGCTCCCACCGAAAACCCGCCCTCAACTGCTAGTCCGCAAGACACCACGACCGCCCCGGTACTGGAGCCCCGCGGCACTCCTCAGGACGACATCATTTCGCTCGCGGTGCTCGTGAACGGTGACCAGATCGAAGGTACGCTGCACTACCTGTACTTTACGGAAAGCAAAAATCCCGACACTCCACCCACTTCGCAGGAACTGGTTGACCATCGGCTAACCGAAACCGTGCCCATGAACGGTGCCACCATCAAGAAGTTTAACTTTCCGGCCACCAGCAAAACCAAGTATTATATCTACGGGGTGTTGCAGTTGGGTGACAAGTTGAGTCGGGTAGTTTTGATAGAAAGAGCAACTGTTTAAGTACGATTTCTGAAAGTTATCTTACTTTTGTTTTTCTTCCGCTCACCTGAGCGCAAAACGGAACTACGCAAGCGTTCGGGTCTTTTAACCACCCTGAAATACCCTTGATCGTCGTTCTATGAACGAACCCTTCCTCGCCAGCCTTTTTCCCCGAACCGACTTTACTCAGCAAGAACAGGAGACAATTATTGCTGAATTCCAGCGGGTTACCTTCCGGAAGCACGACTACCTGCTCACCGAAGGCACCACCGAAAACCACTACTGGTTCATCGAGCGCGGATTTGTACGTTCCTACGCCGTTGATACTGCCGGGAACGATATCAGCACTAACTTCTACGGAGCAGGCGACGTGGTAATCGATTGGCCATCGTTCTTTCAGCGGCAACCCACCCGAGAAAACATTCAGGCGCTGACCGATTGCGTTGGCTGGCAACTGGATTTTGCTACCTTTCAGCAACTGTTCCATAGCATTGAAGCCTTTCGGGAGGCCGGACGCGCCCGGCTCGTAGCAAGTTACTTTGAGCTAAAACAGAATCGCGTCTCGATGATCACCGATCCGGCTAAGGTACGTTACCAACGCCTACTCACCGAGCGACCCGACGTCTTACAAAATGTGTCTTTGAAACAGATTGCCTCCTACCTGGGCATCACCGACACCTCGCTGAGCCGCATCCGAAAGGAGTTCACCGAAGGCAAGTAAAGAGTAGCTTCCTTTCTTGTCCTAGGGCAAGATAAGCGCCGGTGAAGTATGGTAAGTTTGCTGAGTCATTCATCACTCCCCAAGCAAGGCATGGAACTTCTGGCACTGTCGTTTATCATCATCACCGCACTAACAATTATCTGCTTTTACTTCGGAATAGGTCGGAACAAACAGATTTTAGGCGGACTTGCACTGTGGACAGCTGCGATTGGTTGGCTGGCCTACGGAGGTTTTTTTGAGAACACCAGCACGGTTCCGCCCCGCATCCTGTTCTTGCTATTGCCCCTGGTTGTCTTAGTGATTCTGCTGTATCGGCAGATTGATGCCAGTAGCGTCAACCTGCTGTTGCTCACGGGCATTCACGTCGTCCGCGTTCCGGTAGAACTCACGCTGCACGAGCTCTACACGCGAGGTCAGGTTCCGGTGATCATGACCTACGAAGGGTGGAACTTTGATATTGTGGTGGGCCTGTCTGCACTTGTGGTGTTAGCTTACTTACGCTGGACGAAGTCATCCGCCAACGTTGCGCTGCTGCGGGCGTGGAACTACTTCGGACTGTTGATGCTCAGCATTATCGTGGTCGCCGCCATCCTTTCGACCCCCACTCCGCTACAACAACTCGCTTTTGATCAGCCGAACGTGGCTATTTTGACTTACCCGTTTACTTTACTTCCCGGCGTGGTGGTGCCGTTGGTAGCGTTATCTCATTTATTAGCACTTAGATTATTGAGGCAGCCGCCCAGTGCGGCATAGTTATTTTTAAATTGGTGGACGCCAAACTTTTCTTTTCAATTACTGCTAATGACGGCGAAGGCAGCCGACATTAGCGCGGACGGATGCGTAATGTTAGTCAGCGTTTCTATTATACTGTCGTTTCGGCTTCAAAATGAAGAAGCATTAATTCTTCTACCGCTAGTGCCAAACTAGCTATTGTTCGACCTTGCTTGTCAGCAAACTCTACCTCATAAACGCCTTCCTCCAGCATCTCAATGATTGTGCCTACTTGCCCCTTTATTAATTTCTCGCCAGGCACATCTTTTAATAAAGCTACAATGTCTAGCAATTTTAGCGATGTTCTACTATTATAATTTTTTTTCATTATGCTTTACTTTACGTAACACGTTGTTAAACGAGGAAAACTCTCTTTCTTTTTAATGATCCAGCCTGTTCTAACAACCGCTTCATTATCTAAGTTACGAATTTTCATGTCTACTATATACCGCTTACCGTATTGATCTTCTTTTCCTAAAATGGCTTCGCTCTCTGGTAATTTCTCAATAATCATCCTTTTTAGGTGATTGGCGTCTTGATCAGTAAGTCCTAAAGCCGATTTGAAAACGGTGGCTTTGTCTTTACCTACCGGATGAAACGGATTGAGACAATATTCTCTGAGCTTTTCTGTGGCGACACAAGCTTTTGGATGATTAGGCAATAAGAACATTAACCCTGCTTCATTTTACGGTAATCTCTGGTGCTGACTATTACCAAGCCATCTTCTATTGCTGATAACCCCAAGTGCTAGCCGCTGGCTGGGCTTGCTTGCGTTTATCGATTTCCGAGCTTAGAGCAATAAGTGTTTCTCTTAGAAGGCTTATAGTTAAGTGCTGGTCTTTCAAATCATTGTCAAATATTGAAGTAGTATCAATTTTCTCCCAATCTGTCCACGGGTTTGATATTATAAAGCTATCAGCATTTTGTAAACATTCAATTGTTCTCGAAAATAACTTCTGATAATCTTTATCAAGATTTTTCAAATTTCCTTTCAACGATTCAATTACTTCCTCCTTATCAAAAAAAATCTTGTATTCATCTTCTCTAATACTAATATTTTGGTGGTTAATCTCTTCTGTTGTAAAGAACTCAACTTTCTCTTTTCTTGGTTGACTTTCACCGACAAAAATTCCTTATAACAACGGAGTACTATTCTCTGAAATACAATTCAATAGAAGGTCATAAGGCAATGCGCTGATGATAATTAGAAAACAAGGCTAAGCTATCTCACTCGCACAACCGATCCAATCCAACTCCGCCATCTCTTGCTGCAACGCTTGCGCAGCACGGCCCGCCTGTTGCCCAAAATCAGCGCCATCTCCGGCGTAGATAATGCCGCGCGACGAGTTGACCAGCAATCCGCACCGGGAGTTCAGGCCGTGCTGCGCCACTTCGGCTAAACTGCCGCCCTGCGCCCCCACACCGGGTACCAACAAGAAGTGATCGGGAGCCAGTGCCCTGATCTCGCGCAGGCGGTCGGCCTGGGTGGCGCCCACCACGAACATCAGCCGGTCCACGTTGCCATCGGTCGCATTGTCCCACCGCTGACTCGTTTGAATCACCCGCTGGTAGAGGGGAAGAGCGTTTTCGTGATCGGTTATGTGCTGGAAGTCATGGCTACCGGGGTTGGAGGTGAGCGCCAGCAGCACCACCCACTTGTCGGGGTAGCTCCAGAAGGGAACCACCGAGTCGCGCCCCATATAGGGAGCCACGGTGACCGCGTCGAAGGGCAAGGTATCGAAGAAGGTTTTGGCGTACAATCGGGAGGTGTTGCCGATGTCGCCCCGCTTGGCGTCGGCGATGGTGAAGCAGTCGTGAGGAATGTAGTCGACGGTTTTTTGCAGACTTTCCCAGCCCGCCGGGCCCAGGGCTTCGTAGAAGGCCACGTTGGGCTTGTAGGCCACGCAGTAGGGCGCGGTGGCGTCGATGATCTGCCGGTTAAAGGCGAACACCGGGTCGGGTTCGCGCTGCAAGTGCGCTGGAATGCGGGCCGGATCAGGATCGAGTCCCACGCACAAGAAGGAGCGTTTCTGCTGAATGTTACGGAAGAGTTGGTCGCGGGTCATGGGGAGGTTGGGGCGATTGCGTTGGCTCCGCAAGATACGCATTAGCGAGCAACGTGCCGCGTAGTTCTGGCAATTCGTCCCCAACGCTAGCACCATTCCTCCCAAGTCCTTACCTTTACTCATTCAATCACTCAACCATTAATCATTCGTTCAATGAACCTCCCCTCCCTGCAACCCACCTGGCGCTGGTACGGTCCCGACGATGCGGTCACGCTGCCCGAAATCCGGCAAGTGGGCGCCACCGGCGTGGTCACTGCCCTGCACCACATTCCCGCCGGTGAAGTGTGGCCCGTAGCAGAAATCCGGCAGCGACAGCAGTTGATAACCGACGCCGGACTCACCTGGAGTGTGGTGGAGAGCGTGAACGTGTCCGAAAGCATCAAGACCGCCGCCCCCGATCGCGAAGAATACCTGGAGAAGTACCGGCAGACGCTGGTGAACCTGGCCGCGTGCGGTATCTACACGGTGTGCTATAACTTTATGCCGGTGCTCAACTGGACCCGCACGGACCTGGCCTACCCGGTGGCCGACGGCTCGCTGGCCCTTCGCTGCGACGTGCGCGCCCTAGCGGCCTTTGATCTTTACGTCTTGAAGCGCCCCGGAGCTACCGATGATTTTTCAAACGAACAGCAGGCGGCCGCTCGCCAGTTTCTCGACGAGCTGTCGGAAGAAGAACGCCACAATCTACAACAGAATCTGATGGCCGGACTACCCGGCACCCGCGACGTGTACGAGATGGACGCCTTCCGGCAACGGCTATCGGCCTACAATGCCATCGATGCCCAGCAGCTGAAAGAAAATCTATTCTACTTCCTGCGGGCGGTGGTGCCCACGGCCGAAGAAGTGGGCGTGCGGCTGGCCATCCACCCCGACGACCCGCCCTTCCCCGTAATGGGACTGCCTCGCATCGTGAGCACCGAAACCGATTTGAAAGAACTGGTCGAAGCGGCCCCCTCGCCCAGCAACGGACTCACCTTCTGCACCGGCTCGCTGGGCGGCCGCGGCGACAACGATCTACCCGGCATCGTGGAGCGACTGGGCCAGCACATCCACTTTATCCACCTGCGCAACGTGCAGCGCGAGGCCGACGGCAGCTTCTACGAGGCCGATCATCTGGGCGGCAGCACCGATATGTTCGCGGTGATGCGCGCCCTAATCAACGAGCAGCAAGCCCGACAGAGAGCCGGACGTGATGACCTGGCCATACCGATGCGCCCCGACCACGGTCACCAGACGCTGTTCGACGCGGGCCGCCCCTTCTTCCCTGGCTACTCGGCCGTGGGACGCATGCGCGGACTGGCCGAACTGCGCGGACTGGAGCTGGGTATCCGGCGGATGATGCCGTAACGTCTCTGATAACGCTTTTTCAAAAGCAGCAAGCCTGATCGATGCGGAGGGTCACGTAAGAAAAATCGCCAAAATAAATTCAAAATACGGCTACACCGGGGTTGAGAAACAGCGGGGCACTTACTAGGTGCTGGCTTTTACTAACTGCCCCAACGTATTTTGCTGAAAAGCAGTAGCACTCATTTGGCCAAGCCTAACGCAACAATTTATTCCGGCACGTGGCAGAATATTAATAAAATCCTTACCTTCCGACTATGTCCACTTATCACTACGCATCTCGGATTTTTTCCGTCTGCCTGCTTCTTGGTTACCTCTCAACCGTCTCGCTATCCGCCCAACCCCTGGCGGAGTTCGTGGTGGAAGCCGGTGACTACGCCCGTCTGAACACCCCGGTTTCAGTATCCTGGAACGACTTGCAATTACCCGGTATCTCCACCGACAGCCTACAACTACTCGAGCACCGGGGCGAAGAAACGCTGCCGGTAGCCATGCAGTGGGACGCTGGCCCCTCCGGAGCGCTCACCTGGGTGCTGAGCGGCGAAACTCCGGCCCACACCACCCGCCGCTACTCCCTGCAACGCATCGAGTCAACCACTGATCTACCCGCTACCGTGGTGGCCCGTGATGAGGACGAAGCGGTCACTTTTTCTCTGGACGGACGCGAGGTGCTCACCTATCAGTATGGCCTAGCCCCCGTGCCCGCCGGGGTGGACGAGATTTACCGGCGCGGCGGCTTCATCCACCCACTGCGCTCTCCGGCCGGGGGCACGCTCACCCGCATTCAGCCGCCCGACCACTACCACCACTACGGCATCTGGAACCCCTGGACGCACACGGAGTTCGCCGGGCGCGAGATCGATTTCTGGAACCTGGTGAAGGGGCAGGGCACCGTGGAATCCCGCGGAGTGACCGCCACCAGCAGCGGCCCGGTGTTTGGGGGACTCACCGCCTGGCACGAGCACATCGCCTACGCCGACACGACGGACCGGTCTACCGGACAGAAATTGCTCAACGAAACCTGGGACGTGCGGGTGTGGAACAGCGATGCCGAGCAGAAGTCATACTTGGTAGATTTCACCACCACCCAGCGCAACGTCACCGAGCAGCCCTTCATCGTGAAAGAGTACCGCTACCAGGGCTTCGGTTTTCGGGCCAACAAACGATGGAACGACCGCACGGCGCACCTACTCACCTCGGCAGGCAGAAATAAGGCCGATGGCAACGGCACCCGCGCCCGCTGGATCGACGTGCGGGGTCCGACTAATGAGGGTCCATCCGGACCGGGCGAGGCGGGAGTGCTGTTTATGACGCACCCGACCAACTTCAACTTCCCCGAGCTGCTGCGCATCTGGCCCGAAGGGGCGAACGAGGGCACAGAAAACGTGTTCGTGAACTTCAACCCGACGCAAGACCGCGACTGGGTGCTGCAACCGGGCCGAAACTACGCCCTGCGCTACCGGATGCTGGTGTACGACGGGCAGATCGATTCGACAACGGCCCAGCGCTACTGGCAAGACTACGCTTACCCGCCCCGGGTGCAGGTGCGTCGGATGGCGAACTTGCACGGCAAGAAGCTGCTACTCTACACTAAAAACGGGAAGGGCTACGTGCACGATAACATTCCGGCCAGCATCAAAGCCATTCAGAAGTTGGCCGACGAGAACGGCTTCACGGTGGTGCCGTCGGAAGACCCTGGGATGTTTACGGCCAACAACCTCAAGCAGTTCGACGCGATTATTCTGTCGAACACCAACAATGACATCTTCGATACCCCGGCCCAGCACGACGCTTTCCAAAACTACATGCAGACGGGCGGACGCATGGCGGGCATCCACTCCGCCTGCGGCTCGGAGCGCGACTGGCCCTGGTTCGCACGCATGCTGGGCGGCCGCTTCGTGCGTCATCCCAAACTGCAAGACTTCAACGTGAAGGTGCTTGACGCCAACCATCCGTCTACCGACTTCTTGCCCCCCACCTGGAGCATCACGCAGGACGAATGCTACTACCTCAACCAACTAAACCCCGACATCCACGTGCTGCTCGCCGCTGATTTAACCACGGTAGAAGACGAAAAGAAAGAAGAATATCCGGGGAACACTTTCGGTGATAGCTTCCCCACCAGTTGGTACCACACCACCGACGGCGGCCGACAGTGGTACACCTCGCTGGGCCATCGCTCCGAGCACTACTCCGACCCGCTGTTGATGCGGCATATCTTGGGAGGGATAGAGTGGGTGTTGGGGGAATAAGAAGTTATGTGTTTCCTCCGTTCACGGGCGTTTGCAACACGTTACGAACGCACACTTGCAGAGGTATACCACCGGAAGACAGTAGTCTAATAAGAGATAAAGATGACATCACAAAATCGAATGACAAAAAAATCGATTACTAAGCTATTTGTAGTAGTCTTACTCGCTTCACTATCCGCATGCGGAAACGGTTCACAAGAGGCAGAGGAATGCTACGGAAAAAGCTCTGTGATAATGTTAAAAGCTTCAGTTTTCGGAATGCAGAAAGCTTACATTAGAGGGAAGATAGCTTTAAGTAGGGATAGTGCTTTTGTCAACGACTTGTTATCTACTTCCAGTTTGCTTGAGTCTGCTGCTGATGAGCTTGTCGTAGCCTCTGGTGGTATAGAAGAAAACACTAGCCGATTGTTGAATGAGTGTGCGAGAGGTGAAAAATCTGCGGACATTGTCAGAGAAAAACAGCTAGCGCTTAAAGAGCAGCTCGACCGGTTACGTAGGAGATATGATAGCCAAAGATATCAAGCTTCAATTGTGAAAATAAGCAAAGCAGCTAATGAGTTTTTCTACGATGACGGTAAAGCTTCTTCTAACAGTCACAGAGAATTGGCTGAGACACCTATTTCTATTCTTATCAGCGACATTACAGCTATGCAAAGTTTCATCAATAGTATTCTGCTCGTTGATTACCTTTGACACGTTGAAACACCGACATTCAAGAAAATAAGCCCCTAATCTGGCGCAGGGCCTCCGGCCCGGTGACCCAAGTAAGCAGGTTCTCTGAACCATACGGAGAGTCTAATCGTAAGTCTGCGCCGATAGACGGGGGCGCCTCTCTAAGTAAATTATTGAAATAACGTCTATTGATATGAGGCACCAAGACTTACCAGAACGATGGAAAAATAAACTTGCCGAATACCTATGCTCGAGTGGTAGAGACAAGACAACGTTAGACTTGTATGATTTTCACCAAAGCCAGACTGTCAAAATTAGGTTTGAAGACGAATCCCACGCTGAATTCAGGTATGCTTTGATCATTGATGCGCCTGAATTCAACGAAACCGGACTATTTACCGAGCACTGTGGTTATCACATTTTCGGGTCAGCAGGAGTTGAAATTGAAATGACTGGTGAAATGGAAAATTGAAGATTAAACCCGATACGCGTTTGCAGTGCTTATAAAAGCACATTTCTGACAAGGTAGAAACGAGAATTTTAAACGTTAAAGTCATGCTAACTGCCAAAGATATTGAAAACAAGTTGAGTGAGATTAAGCCTTACTTAGCGAACCGGTTTCACGTAAGTGAAATTGGATACTTTGGCTCGTATGCCAAAGACACATCGACCGAGGAAAGCGACATTGATATTCTGATTGAGTTTTCCATAATCCCCGGTTGGGAGTTTTTTGTATTAGAAGAGTATTTGGAAAACGTATTCAACCGGAAAGTCGATTTAGTGACCAAGGGAGCCCTCAAGAAACAGCTTAGCGAACCCATCTTAAAACAAGTGAAGTACGTTGGCTGAACCCAGCTCATTCAATCATTCACCCCATCAATCATTCCTTTATGAACCGACGCAATTACCTCAAAAAATCTCTAGCAAGCACGGCCGGAGCCATCTTCGCACCCACCATCGTGCCCTCCACCGTCTTTGGCAAAGACGCGCCCAGCAACAAGATCCACGTAGGACAGATCGGGTGCGGACGCATTGCCCGCGAGCACGACCTGCCCGAAACCATGAAGCACGACCTGTCGCGCGTGGTGGCGGTGTGCGACGTGGACAGCAAGCGCAAAGAAGACGGCAAACGCCTCGTCGAGCAGTGGTACGCCGAGAACAAGCAGAAGGATAAGTTCATCAACGTGCAAATGTACGACAACTACCGCGAACTACTCGCCAACCCCGACATCAACGCGGTGATCGTCAGCACCCCTGACCACTGGCACGCCCAACCGGCCATCGAGGCGGCGCTGGCGGGCAAGGCCATTTACCTGCAAAAGCCCACTTCGCTCACCATTGAGGAGGGGCGGGCCATGAGCGACATCATCCACCGCACCGGCGCGGTGTTTCAACTGGGCAGCCAGCAGCGCTCCATGAACCCCTGGCCGCAGTTTAAGCGGGCCTGCGAACTGGTGCGCAACGGCCGCATCGGCGAGTTGCAAACCGTGAAGATCGGCCTGCCCAGCGACCCGTCGGGCGGCACCCCCGCCCCGATGGAGATTCCGCCCAACCTCAACTACGACATGTGGCTGGGCTCCACGCCCTACGTACCCTACACCGAAGAGCGGGTACATCCGCAAACGGACTACTCGCGGCCGGGTTGGCTGCGCTGCGAGCAGTTCGGGGCGGGTATGATCACCGGCTGGGGCGTACACCACATCGACATTGCCCACTGGGGCATGGGCACCGAGCACACCGGCCCGGTGGAAGTGGAGGCCACCGCCCGCTTCCCGGAAGACGGCCTGTGGACGGTGCACGGACCCTACCACGTCACCAGCCGGTACGCCAACGGCGTGGAAATGATCGTCGACGGCGAACTGCCCAACGGCGTGCGCTTCGAGGGCACCGACGGCTGGATCTTCGTCTCGCGGGGCAACGTGGGCGTCACCGCCAACGACCCGAGCTTTGCCGGATCGGAAGCCTTCGCAGCCAGCGACCCTAAAGTGCTTCAATCAGAGATTGGCAAAGATGAGGTGCACCTGTACGCCAGCCCCGAGCAGCACGGCAACTGGCTGGATTGCATCAAGTCGCGCGAACTAACAATCTCTCCGGCCGAGGTGGCGCACCGTTCGTGCAGCGCTTGTCTGGTGTCGCACATTGCCATGAAAATCCCTCGCAAACTGTACTGGGACCCGGTGAACGAACGCTTCCGGAACGACGACGAGGCTAACCAGATGCTGTCGCGCTCGCAGCGCTATCCGTGGGGCTACGAGAACATCCCGGCGCTGACGCGGGGGTAGCAGCTAGGTCGATGCCTCGCCCACTTCCACCGCGCTGAGCGTTTGTACGTTCACCCAGTGGCTTTCCACCGAAGTATAGCCCAACTGCCGCAAGATGTCCGCGCTGCGTTTCACAATGCGCGCGTGCTCGGCCTGCTCGTCGGCCAACCCAAAGTGAACGATGACCGCCGATGACTCGGAGGTGATCATCACTCGGTCGGGGCACACGTAACGTTGCTGGCCCGTGAGCAGGGTGCGCTGGATCATCACCGGACCCGCGGGCTCGTACCAGGGCCGCAGGATAGGGTTGTTCATGGCTTGCGCCATGCGTTGCTCCAGTTGCTGGCGCTCGGCCTGCGTGATGCCGCGTTCGTAATAAACGTCCTGCAGGTGGCGCTCGGCCTCGCTTCGATGGCGGGTGCGCACCAGCACATCCCGGAGCAACCCGGCCAGATTAACACTCAGCGCGTTCGGTTCGGAAGACTCGGCGAAGTAACCGTGCGAGGTGGGGCGCACCATCAGTCGGTCGCGCCACCGCACCGAAGGGTACGCCGCCAGGGTGAAGGGCACTTTCTTGGTTCGGGGCCGCTCCACCCGCGGTTCGGTTCCAATCTCCAGCACCTTAGCGTCTTTGTCATAGTGGTCAGTCAGGTTGATCCGTTCGGACAAAGGCTGAGCTTCCGTGAAACTGTGCCGCAGGGCGTTGGCCACCGAGGTGATTTTGTAACCTTCTCTATTTTTCGTCGGGGGCGCAAAAGCGTACAGGCACTCTTCGGCCCGGGTGAAGGCCACGTACAGCAGATTGAGATTGTCCATGTGCGCCCGGATCAACTCTTCGTAGTATTCTTGGTCAAACACGGTATTGGCCAGTTTGCTACCGTAGCGCAGGGGCATCAGCCCCAGTTCGTCGAGGGGCGGAATGGCGGTGCGGCTCCACAGAATATTAGTCTTCGAGTAGTGGTGGTCGGTGTCCCAGGTGCAGAAGGGAAGGATCACCACCTTGAATTGCAAGCCCTTGGCCTTGTGGATCGTCATGATGCGCATAGCGTCTACCGCTTCGGGCACCTGCACCGAGGTTTCATGCCCCCGCTCGTCCCACCACCGCAAAAACGCGTGCAGATCGCCCTGCTCCGCGCGGGCATAATTGAGCACGGCGTCCTGAAACGCCTGTAGGTAAATCGTCTCGGCGGCTTGCGGCCCACCGTTGCTGTCCAGTCCGAAAAGCTGCACCAGGTTTTCCACCAGTTCGTAGAGCGGCAGCTTGTTCAGGTAGTCCCGAAAGCGCTGGAAGTCGGGCGGAAGCGCTTGGTAAAAGATCGTTAGGTCTTCTTTGTCACCGGCCGCGGCAAATAGCTGGTGCCAGTCCGCTGATTCCTGGGGCAGGTTGCGCAAGCGACGGTATTTATGCACAATGCTGCCCTGCGCGATGCGGTCGTCGGGGTTGTTGAGGAAGCGCAGCACCTCGACCAGCAAACTCACCGTGAGCGAAGCGTTCAGGAACAGCGACTCCGGCGAGATCACCTCGTAGCGGTAGCCCTCCCGCGCCCGATCCTGGTTTTTGTACTCCATAAAAGTTGCGGCAACCTCCTGCCCTTCGCGCTTGTTGCGCACCAAAAAGGCAATGTCCTGCAGAGCGTAGCCCTGGTCCTGAAGCCGCTCGACCATCGCCGGAAGCTGCTCCTTCACGTGGTCTTTCCAGTGGATGTCGTCGTCGTCCTCACCGGCCAACTGCTCCTGCTCCAGCAGTTGGATGCGCACGTGCCCGTGCCAGTCGCCCCGGTAGGTGGCGGGCAGGTCCTGCCCCACGTGGGCGTAGGCCGCGCGGATCACCTCGGCCCGCTGAAGCAGCCCTTGGCGCAGGGGTTCGTTGGTCACTTCATCCAAGCGCGTCTTCCATCGTCTGGTAGAGCAACTCCGACAGTTGGGCGAAGAGCGCATTGTTGAAGTCCACAATGTGCCGACGGCTGCGGTAATTGCGGTCCAGGTCGCGCACTTCGGTTTGGTAGTCGGCCACATCCTGCTGGATTTTCTCGAGCAGCAGTTGCCAGTCGCCCCCGCGCCAGCGGTAGATCGACTGCTTCACGTCGCCCACCACCAGGTTGCGCTGCCCGGCACTGAGGCTGTTGGCTACCAGCGGGCGAAAGTTGGCCCACTGCAAGCCGGAGGTGTCCTGAAACTCGTCGATGAGGAAGTTCTGGAAGGTGGTGCCGATCTTCTCGTAGATAAAGGGCGTGTCGTCGCGGCCGATGATATCCTTTAGGAACAGTGGGGCATCGGAGATGAGCATCAGGTCGTGCGCGCGCTTGTAGGTTTGTAATTGAGCTTCCAGGTGGTGCAGGATGCCGTGGGTGTACACGAAACGACTCAGCTCGATGGTGGCGTAGTAGACCGGGCCGTGCTGCTGATGGTGGTCGATGGCCTCCCCGAGGGTCCGGAGCAGCCCTCCCTCCACCGCGGCCATTATCTGCTCCTTCTTTTTGGAGGATTTGCTGGCCCATTTGTTGGGATCTTCACGGGCGCCTTTTGCTCTCCCGCCGGGCTCATAATCAACGGCATCGACGAGTTTGACAAAGTAATTTGCCACGCCACTCTTTCCGTACGCAAAGTCGTCTACCGCCAACGCGTAGCGCTCCATTACATCTAGCCCCTGTTGCCCGTAGCGTTGCATCTGCTGCTCAAACTGCTGTCGTTCGGAGCGTAGTTTCTCCAGGGTGCCGGTCATGTCCTCCGCCACCTCCTCCGACCCGCGCTGCTGCTTGTAGTCTTCCTTGAACAGTTCTCGCGCCAGGGTTTTGATATCACGGCGGAAGTCCCAGCTCACCCCGGTTTCCACTTTTTCTTCAGCGAAGCGGGTAAGCCACTTTCGCAGGTTTCGTTGGGGCTCGTCGCCCAGAGTGAGCAGTAAATCATCGATGACTTCTTCCAGCACCTTGCGCTCGTCGATCTCGATGCTGAACCCGGCCTGCAGGTTCATCTCGCGGGCAAAAGCGCGCACCACTTTTTGGAAGAACGCGTCGATGGTCATCACCGCGAAGTAGGAGTAGCCGTGCAGCAGTTGGCGGAGCACCTGCTGCGCCCGTTCGGTCAGTTTTTCGCCGGTGAGCGTGGTGCGCCGTTCCAGTTCTTCGCGCAGGGGTTGGTTGCGGCCGTTGGCGAGTTGGTAGAGAAACTCCACGATGCGGGTTTTCATCTCCTGCGTGGCCTTGTTGGTGAAGGTCACGGCCAGGATGCTGCGGTAGGCGGTGGGTTGGCTCAGGGCCAGGGTGAGGTACTCGAGCGCCAGGGTGTAGGTCTTGCCCGACCCCGCCGACGAGCGGTAGATGATGAAGGGCTTTTCGGAAGTAGGAGGAGGGGCGATCATGCCGCAGCAAGGTACAAAAACCAGCGCGTTTGCACTGAGAAGTTAGCGTTAGTAATCAAGTAAATTTACTTCAAGGTCAAAGTTTTTACCCTTTATCCATCCTTCGTAATTGTCACACAAATGCATGTGGCAATTGTTGTTAACATCTAAATGCTCTTTAACTTTTTCAAAGAAGTCGCAAATTTTTAGCAGCTCATCTTTTGATGCGGAAATCATTGCGGATTTAACCTCTTCTGCAATTCCGTCTTCATCTGAGTATGTATTTGAAGAATATAGGTTCATTTTCTTCTATTGTGTACTACGTTTTGGCTATGCGTAGTGCAGGATTTTAAGGCACTTCATTTTGGGCTTGCAGATAAGCTTATTTATTGCTCTCATTTTTATCTTCGGCACTATCTCCCGCATTACGTATAGCCTTTGTTAGCATTCGTTTTAATTCTTTTTCTGTCGGCACTTTTCCTTTTAACTGTTTAGGGAGTTTGTGAGTTAGTTTATATTCTGCAACTCCAATTGGTTTTATGTTCGTTCTTAAAGAATATTCGACTTCTATATTGTTTTTAGTGGGGCATAGTATTATTCCAATGGAAGGGTTGTCATCAGGTTGTTTTTCTTGTTCGTCCAGCAGTTCGAGATAGAAATTCATTTTTCCTGCAAATTCAGGTTCAAATTCTACCGTTTTCAATTCAACGGCTACCAAACATTTTAAAAATCGGTGGTAGAAAAGCAAGTCAATGAAATATTCTTTTTGGTTTAGTCTTAGACGATATTGATTTCCAATAAAGCTGAAGCCGTAACCAAGTTCCAATAGTAAATCTCTTATATTTTCAATAAGGCGATTTTCTAATTCTCGTTCCAAAACGGGTTTGTTTATTCCAAGAAAATCAAGGTTGTATTCGCTTTTTAATGCTTCACTTGCTTGTTCTGATAAGTGAACAGGAAGCGCATTTACAAAATTGCTCTGTTTTGGGTTTATCAAATGGTTTTGATAGGCATTTGCCTTGATTTGGTTTAACAGAACTGACCTACTCCAAGCCATTTTATCAGTTGCATTCAAGTAATACTTTCGTTCTTCACGCTCTTTTACTTGGTGCATTATAAGCAAGTTCTGCCCCCACGGAATTTTGGCAGCCAATTCTAAAAGCTCTTGTTCGTCCTTATATTCAAGGTAAAACTGCCTCATTCGCCATAAATTCTGAGCGGAATATCCTTTTATCCCATCAATTTGTTTGTTAATGTCTGTTGATAGCGTTTCAACAATTGATTTACCCCAATTATTGACTTCTTGGTTTTTGACTATAAGTTTTCCGATTTCAAAATTCAATCCTGTATGGTGCTTGTTCAGCGATTTATATGCTTCATATCTCGCAGAACTTATGGTCTGTATTATCTCATTGAAAAAGTTGTCGTATAGTTTTAAGTCGATCATCTGATATTTCGTAATTCTCGCACACTTGTGATAGAGAACCAATTTACAAATTCTCGCACAGCTGTGCGAGAATTTGTAAGGTTATTACTTTTTATTCCTACTACTTGGAACTGCATTGTTTTTAATGAATGCTAACGGCCTGCACGAGCGGCTGGGCCGACTTGTTTGCTGTTTATTTTCCGAGTTCTAATTATCGTGCTTGGCGCAATTGACTGTCAAGCTTTTCATTCACAGGCCTAGCCACTGCGCTTTGTTGTGGTGTCGTTTTTTTCATTTGTTTTCCAAACTTCTCTCATTAGAGGTGTAATCTTGAATCCATCTTCAAATTCGGGATTATCATACAAAGTCCAATAGAAAACTGTGAATTCATGAATGGGAAAATCAAGATTAAGCAATTCAGTTGCTTCAGCGCGATAAATTTCAAATTCGACTTCATCTGATTCTTCATCTAGCGCATATAGGATGGCGCACATTAATAGAAATTTTTCATCATCATCTGAAAGTTTTCTGTATTCATTTAGGCAATCACGAATTGAAATCTCATCAGTAATTTCTAATGGCCAGTCTTGCATCCAATCCATGTAAGTCCAATCAAATCTCGCTGACAGAGTCTGAATAGCTTCTTTGGTTGCAAATCTTAGTTCTGGTTTTCTATTGTTCATTTTAAATGCACCACAACATCCGTACATCCGCAATTGCGTTTATATACAATATAGCTACCGGGTGGCTATTTGGCAATTATTCCTCGAAACGCTGCTATTTGTTTTGTTTTCCTGTGAATCAATGACACTTTTCAAGTAACCGAGTGAGCAGAATTAAGATATTGCGTCTTATTCCGGATAAAGCGTTTGCAAACGACTAATGAGGCACTTCCCCACCTGCTTCTGCCTCAATTCTTCCCGCGCGTTGTTCCCGCCGCCCCGTGCCACAGAATTTCATCCGCCCAGCACCGTCAGCGAGGCATATCGCCACTCATTTGTCTTGCCGAAGCGTCTTTCTGGGCAAAAAAGAGCTCATTCGTCAGTTCCAGTGTGCTTTTTCTGCCCGTAGTAAACCACTTTCCCTGCGGATCTTCATTCTGCCCGGAGTATCGCTCTGATGCTCTGATCGCGTGCGTTTCTAGGCGGTGTGATACATGGATGTAATGAATGCGTGCCTCTGGGGCAGAGTAGCACTTTTTTGGTCGCCGAAAGCCATGATTTCGCCGTATTGAGGAGATTCCCGAGCCGCGTCGGCGGACATTTTTCTTCGCTACGCTACACAAAATTCCGGACTGCGTCCACGGTGGATGACGTTACAGAGTCTAGAGCCTGATCTGGCTGCTTAAGATAATAGCAAAGGTGCGGTTTTCAAAGGTCTGGTTCGGGCTTTGTCGTACTATTGGCTGTATTCCATAAAGCGTCATATTCACTCTTTCCTTTTCTGGTTATCTATCAGCAATTCTTCAACAAGTTCTTTAAATCCATCAAACCAATCTACTGATTTTTTTTCGGCATACAGCTGAATTTGGTAAGACCATCCAAGTGCTTTTTTCTTAATCCTATACTGTTGTTCAATCCATTGACTAAGCCTTGTCGTTAAATCACACGTGCCCTTAGATCCAATCTCAAATCCGTGAATAAACGCGATGACCTGTTCTTTATCTCGCTTGGTAATATACATTCCTGGTCGCTCGAGGAAATGCTGGATAGTATCAATTTGCCAATCATCCATTTGTCTTTCCCTACCTAAGGTCAGTGTCCTCACCGACATCCAGTGGCTTACGAGGACGGTGTACATTATTTCAGTCCACTACAAAAGGTGGACATATCCAAAAAAGCATATTGTTATCTGTAAATACGCCTTTCACATTTCCACCATAGATTGAGTCAACTCGCTTAAAATAAAATCTCTCGGCCTCTTTTCCACCAGTCCATAATTCAAACCGTCCACCCTCAATTTGTTGGCAAAGTGTTTCTCTTAGAAGCCTTGTAGTCAAATGTTGGTCTTTCAAATCATTGTCCCAGATTGAAGTAGTATCGTTTTTTTTCCAATCTGTCCACGGATTTGATATTATCAAGCTATCAACAGTTTGTAAATATTTAATCACCCTTACGAATAACTCCTGGTGAGCTTTGTCAAGACTTTTTAAGTCTCCTTTCAATGATTTAAGTACTTCCTCTTTATCGAAGAAAATCTCATATTCGTTTTCCTTAATGCTAACGTTTTGGCGGTTAATCCTTTCTGTTGTTAATAGCTCAATTTCCTCTTTTCTTGGTTGACTTTCACCGACAAAAATTCTTTGACTATAACAAAAGTCGCTCACTAGAAGAAGCACAATTGTAAGTTCTTTCATAAACTCAATTTACGCCAGAATATCTTTCACTACTTCGCCGTGCACGTCGGTGAGGCGGAAGCGCCGCCCCTGGTGCTTGAAGGTAAGCCGCTCGTGATCCACTCCCAGCAGATACATCAGCGTGGCCTGGAAGTCGTGCACGTGCACGGGGTTGCTCACGATGTTGTAGCCAAATTCATCGGTTTGTCCGTAGGTGATGCCCGGCTTCACGCCACCCCCGGCCATCCATAGGCTGAAGCAGCGCGGGTGGTGGTCGCGCCCGTAGTTATCTTTGGTGAGCTTGCCCTGCGAATAATTGGTACGTCCGAATTCGCCGCCCCAGATCACCAGCGTATCGTCGAGCAGACCTCGCTGCTTCAGATCCTGCACCAACGCCGCCGAAGGCTGGTCCACACTCTTGGCCATCAGTTGAATGTCCTTTGGTAGGTTGCCGTGCTGGTCCCAGCCCTGGTGATACAATTGCACGAACTTCACGTCCTTCTCGATCAGACGACGCGCCAGCAGGCAGTTGGCGGCAAAGGTGCCGGGTTGGCGGGCCTCTTCGCCGTACATCTCGTAAATGTAGTCCGGCTCCTGGCTGATGTCCATGGTGTCGGGCACCGAGGTCTGCATGCGGTAGGCCATCTCGTACTGCGCGATGCGCGAGTTGATCTCGGGGTCCATCACCTTGTCGTACTGGATATCGTGCAGGTCTTTGAGCCGATCCAGCATGCGCCGTCGACTGCTTTTTTCCATGCCGGGCGGGTCGTTGAGGTACAGCACCGGGTCTTTGCCCGACCGAAACTGCACTCCCTGGTGCAGCGAAGGAAGGAATCCGTTGCCCCACAGCTTGGCGTACAGGGGTTGTCCGCCCTCGCGGGCCCGCGACAGCAACACGCTGAAGGCGGGCAGGTTCTGGTTGTCGCTGCCCAGGCCGTAGCTGATCCACGAGCCGATGCTGGGCCGTCCGTTCTGCTGCGAGCCGGTCTGGAAGAAGGTGATAGCCGGATCGTGGTTGATCGCCTCGGTGTACATGGACTTGATGATGCACAGGTCATCCACGATCTTGGCGGTGTGGGGCATCAGTTCACTCACCCAGGCTCCGCTCTTGCCGTGCTGGGCAAAATCGTATACCGAACCGGCCAGGGGAAAAGAGTTTTGTCCGGCCGTCATGCCGGTCAGTCGTTGCTCGCCGCGCACCGAGGCGGGCAATTCCTGCCCTACGCGCTCGCGTAACGTCGGCTTGTAGTCAAACAACTCCAACTGCGACGGTCCGCCGCTTTGAAAGAGGTAGATGACCCGCTTGGCGCGGGGAGCAAAGTGCAACTGACCGAGCGTGCCGCCCGAGCTACTACCGGCGGATTGGCCAAAGAGCTTAGTAGGACTGAGCAAAGACGAGAGTGCAATACTGCCCAATCCCAGACTGGTCTTGGTCAGAAAGTCGCGGCGGTCGATATGTTGGTTGTGGAGGAGGTTCATGGGTTCGATTGTTCTATTGCTCGATGGCTCAATTGTTGGGTGGCGGCAGGGCTAGTGTATTGCTTGACTGTTCGATTGCTCAATTGTTGCTTGGCTACGCGGCTGTTCTATCGTTTGACCGTTGGCCGGGAGGTTATATTTTGAGCGTTTGGTTGGTGTACTTAATGAGTTGATTGATGAGTTTGGGAAGAGACTCTAGTTGAGTGAAAAAATCTTCGTAGGTGGTCGAACTTATCAGTTTCCGCACCTTTGCTTTTTCGTTCCAATCGAGGCACTCCTTTAGTGAACCACTGGCGTAGCGATAAAATTTGATCTTGTCCTTTTTGTGATAACGTCCAAAACCTTCGGCAATGTTCGCCGATACACTATCAATTGCCCTCACAAATTGCTTTCCTACGGTATCCTTTGCGAAGTAATCCCATCCAACTACTTCATCCCACACGCAATTGCTTAAGTGAAAGGCCACGCGATACGCATCAATATCGTTCAACTTCAAGTACTTTTTGTCATCCATATCTACTTTTTAGCAATGAAACAATCGAACCATATAGCAATAAAAGTCGAGCTTATCTTTTATACACCGCCTCATCGTAGTTCACCAGCGTATTGGCAACCATGGTCAGCGCGGCCAGTTCTTCTTTGGGCAAATCGGCGTCGCGGGGATGTTCGCCGACTGCCAGCAAGCTATCGGCACGGGCGGGGGACTCACTGAACACCATGCGTTCTTCCTGGTACAGTTGCTTGAGCAAATCCAGCTCCCGGTCGTCCGGTTCGCGGCTCGTCAGGGCTCGGAAGCCGAAGGTGATCTGCTCGGCGGGTTGTGCACCTCCTTCTTTCATCATCCGCTCGGCCAGCAGTCGGGCGGCTTCCACGTACTGCGGGTCGTTGAGCAGCACCAGGGCCTGCAACGGAGTGTTGGTCTTCTGTCGCTTCACGGTGCACAGGTACTTGTCAGACGCGTCAAAACTATTCATAGAGGGCGGAGGAGAACTGCGCTTCCAGATGGTATAAAGGCCCCGGCGGTAGAGGTTGTCTCCGTGGTCCTGCACGTAGTTGGTCACGTTGCGGGTGGCCAATTGTTCCCACAGCCCCTCGGGTTGGTAAGGTTTCACGCTGGGTCCGCCGATGGTGTCGACGAGCAAACCGGCGGCGGCCAGCGCGTTGTCGCGGATCATTTCGGCGGGCATGCGGTAGCTGGGGCCGCGGGCCAGCCACACGTTGCTCGGGTCTTTTTCGCGCAGTTCGGGCGAGGCTATTGACGACTGCTGATAGGTTGCTGAGGTGACCAGCAAACGCAGCAGGGCCTTCACATCCCAACCCGACTCCCGGAAGCGAACCGCCAGCCAGTCGAGCAGCTCGGGGTGCGAGGGCATGCTGCCCTGGTTGCCGAAGTCGTCGGAGCTTTCCACCAGCCCGCGGCCGAACAGCAGTTGCCAGTAGCGGTTCACCGCCACGCGGGCCGTGAGCGGATTGTCTTCGTCGGTGAGCCACTGCGCCAGGCCCAGGCGGTTGCGGGGCAAGTCGTTGGGAAACTCCATCACGCTCACGGGCGTGGTGGGGTACACCTGCTTGGTGGGAGCGTCGTAGGCGCCGCGGTCCAGAATAAAGGTGGGACGCGTTTCTTTGAGTTCTTCCATCACCATCACCTCGGGCTGGTCGCTGTAGATTCGGTTTTCCTGCCCCCGCAGTTCGGTGAGTTGGGCAAAAGACTCTTGGTAGGCAGGATTGTGTCGTTTTAGATAGTGCGCCAGTAAGTCCTCCTGGTTTTTCGACTCCAAGAAAGCCAGGATGGGGTCTTCGGTGCCGTACAGTTTGGCTACCTCCACCGCACTCAGCTCCCGATCAAATACGTGGAACTCATCTATCACCACGTCCTCGAGCGACTCCTGGAAATGACGTCCAATCTGAAGCGTCGCCGATTGGTCGCGAACCTGCTGCTCGGGTCCGTAGTTCTTGATGCTGCGCTTCAGATGATCGTTGATCACGGCCGAACGCATACGCTGTCCGTTGAGGAAAAGTGACACTCCCTCGGCCCGGCTTGAGCCGTCGTAGGCCAGGGTCAGGTGTACCCACTCGCCCACCGGAAGCTTCTGCGTGCTATGCACCTCGATGCTGTTGGCGGGCCAGGTGTGGCTCACGGTGATGGCCAGCGTGCGGTCTGGCCGTAGATTCACGATGTAGCCCCGGTTGCCACTGTAGAGTCCTTCGGCGCGGGAGAACAACGGCCCTTCCGTGCTATCCTTCAAGGTTTTAAGCCAAAGACCAATGGTGAAGGGTTCGTTTCGTTCGAAATACCCTATTTCTTCACCCAGGTCCACGTAGCTATCGCCCACCAACTCAATCGCCTTCCCCTGCTTGCCTTCAACCATGCGCAGTTCTTTGTCCTGCTGGTTGACGAACATGTCGGCCGGTAAGCTGCGGTTGGCTAGGTTGCGAAATTTCTCGTCGACTGGGGCATCCAGCGGGTAATAGCCTACTTCACCATTCAGCGTGACTTTCCGGGACTGCGGATCGGCTTCGGCTTGCTTGAGCCAGCGGGCAAATTCTTGCTGGTAGTGGCGGGCCGTGGGTACCAGTTGCTCTTCTTGCTCCCGCATTTTGTCCTGCACGAAGGCCAGCTGCTGATCCACTTCCTCGTCGGTCAAAATCACCGTGGGACTGGCCTCGCCCACGTAGGGGATTTGCCCGGTTTCGTTGATGCTGTTGAAGAAGGCGTAGAGCGAATAGTATTCTGACTGCGAGATAGGGTCGTATTTGTGATCGTGGCAACGGGCACACTCGATGGTTAAACCCAAAAAGGCTTTGCCCAGCGTATTGGCCCGGTCGGCCACGTATTCTACGCGGTACTCTTCGTCCACGATGCCGCCTTCCTGGCTCTGCAGGTGGTTGCGGTTGAAGCCGCTGGCCAGTCTTTGCTCCTGCGTGGCCTCGGGCAGCATATCTCCGGCCAGTTGCCAGGTGATAAAGTCATCGTAGGGCATATTCTTGTTGAACGACTCGATGACCCAGTCGCGCCAGGGCCACATATTGCGCATGCCATCGTCCTGGTAGCCGTGCGAGTCGGCGTAGCGGGCCACGTCGAGCCACTCGCTGGCCATGCGTTCGCCGTAGTGGGGCGAATCCAGCAGTCGGCTTACTACCTTTTCGTAGGCATCAGAAGCGTTATCCGCCAGAAAATTATCCACTTCATCCACCGTGGGAGGCAAACCGGTCAGGTTGAAAGTGACGCGCCGGATGAGGCGTTCTTGGTTAGCAGATTGGCTGGGAGTGAGTTGCTGCTGCTCGAGGGCCGCGAAAACGAAACGGTCTACCTATTCTTTGGCCACGCGCTGCCTGCTTCAGGCACTTCCGGCTTCTCGGGTTTGATAAAAGACCAGTGGGGCTTTGGTAAATTATAATTAATTAATTGAATAAAAAATATTTTGGTCGCGGCTACTCTATCGTTTGACCGTTGGCCAGGAGGTTATATTTTGAGCGTTTGGTTGGTGTACTTAATGAGTTGATTGATGAGTTTGGGGAGAGACTCTAGTTGAGTGAAAAAATCTTCGTAGGTGGTCGAACTTATCAGTTTCCGCACTTTTGCTTTTTCGTTCCAATCAAGGCACTCCTTTAGTGAACCACTGGCGTAGCGATAAAATTTGATCTTGTCCTTTTTGTGATAACGTCCAAAACCTTCGGCAATGTTCGCCGATACACTATCAATTGCCCTCACAAATTGCTTTCCTACGGTATCCTTTGCGAAGTAATCCCATCCAACTACTTCATCCCACACGCAATTGCTTAAGTGAAAGGCCACGCGATACGCATCAATATCGTTCAACTTCAAGTACTTTTTGTCATCCATATCTACTTTTTAGCAATGAAACAATCGAACCATATAGCAATAAAAGTCGAGCTTATCTTTTATACACCGCCTCATCGTAGTTCACCAGCGTATTGGCAACCATGGTCAGCGCGGCCAGTTCTTCTTTGGGCAAATCGGCGTCGCGGGGATGTTCGCCGACTGCCAGCAAGCTATCGGCACGGGCGGGGGACTCACTGAACACCATGCGTTCTTCCTGGTACAGTTGCTTGAGCAAATCCAGCTCCCGGTCGTCCGGTTCGCGGCTCGTCAGGGCTCGGAAGCCGAAGGTGATCTGCTCGGCGGGTTGTGCACCTCCTTCTTTCATCATGCGCTCGGCCAGCAGGCGGGCGGCTTCCACGTACTGCGGGTCGTTGAGCAGCACCAGGGCCTGCAACGGAGTGTTGGTCTTCTGTCGCTTCACGGTGCACAGGTACTTGTCAGACGCGTCAAAACTATTCATGGAGGGCGGAGGAGAACTGCGCTTCCAGATGGTATAAAGGCCCCGGCGGTAGAGGTTGTCTCCGTGGTCCTGCACGTAGTTGGTCACGTTGCGGGTGGCCAATTGTTCCCACAGCCCCTCGGGTTGGTAAGGTTTCACGCTGGGTCCGCCGATGGTGTCGACGAGCAAACCGGCGGCGGCCAGCGCGTTGTCGCGGATCATTTCGGCGGGCATGCGGTAGCTGGGGCCGCGGGCCAGCCAAACGTTGCTCGGGTCTTTTTCGCGCAGTTCGGGCGAGGCTATTGACGACTGCTGATAGGTTGCTGAGGTCACCAGCAAACGCAGCAGGGCCTTCACATCCCAACCCGATTCCCGGAAGCGAACCGCCAGCCAGTCGAGCAGCTCGGGGTGCGAGGGCATGCTGCCCTGGTTGCCGAAGTCGTCGGAGCTTTCCACCAGCCCGCGGCCGAACAGCAGTTGCCAGTAGCGGTTCACCGCCACGCGGGCCGTGAGCGGATTGTCTTCGTCGGTGAGCCACTGCGCCAAGCCCAGGCGGTTGCGGGGCAAGTCGTTGGGAAACTCCATCACGCTCACGGGCGTGGTGGGGTACACCTGCTTGGTGGGAGCGTCGTAGGCGCCGCGGTCCAGAATAAAGGTGGGACGCGTTTCTTTGAGTTCTTCCATCACCATCACCTCGGGCTGGTCGCTGTAGATTCGGTTTTCCTGCCCCCGCAGTTCGGTGAGTTGGGCAAAAGACTCTTGGTAGGCAGGATTGTGTCGTTTTAGATAGTGCGCCAGTAAGTCCTCCTGGTTTTTCAACTCCAAGAAAGCCAGGATGGGGTCTTCGGTGCCGTACAGTTTGGCTACCTCCACCGCACTCAGCTCCCGATCAAATACGTGGAACTCATCTATCACCACGTCCTCGAGCGACTCCTGGAAATGACGCCCAATCTGAAGCGTTGCCGATTGGTCGCGAACCTGCTGCTCGGGCCCGTAGTTCTTGATGCTGCGCTTCAGATGATCGTTGATCACGGCCGAACGCATACGCTGTCCGTTGAGGAAAAGTGACACTCCCTCGGCCCGGCTTGAGCCGTCGTAGGCCAGGGTCAGGTGTACCCACTCGCCCACCGGAAGCTTCTGCGTGCTATGCACCTCGATGCTGTTGGCGGGCCAGGTGTGGCTCACGGTGATGGCCAGCGTGCGGTCTGGCCGTAGATTCACGATGTAGCCCCGGTTGCCACTGTAGAGTCCTTCGGCGCGGGAGAACAACGGCCCTTCCGTGCTATCCTTCAAGGTTTTAAGCCAAAGACCAATGGTGAAGGGTTCGTTTCGTTCGAAATACCCTATTTTTTCACCCAGGTCCACGTAGCTATCGCCCACCAACTCAATCGCCTTCCCCTGCTTGCCTTCAACCATGCGCAGTTCTTTGTCCTGCTGGTTGACGAACATGTCGGCCGGTAGGCTGCGGTTGGCTAGGTTGCGGAATTTCTCGTCGACCGGGGCATCCAGCGGGTAGTAGCCCACTTCACCATTCAGCGTGACTTTCCGGGACTGCGGATCGGCTTCGGCTTGCTTGAGCCAGCGGGCAAATTCTTGCTGGTAGTGGCGGGCCGTGGGTACCAGTTGCTCTTCTTGCTCCCGCATTTTGTCCTGCACGAAGGCCAACTGCTGATCCACTTCCTCGTCGGTCAAAATCACCGTGGGACTGGCCTCGCCCACGTAGGGGATTTGCCCGGTTTCGTTGATGCTGTTGAAGAAGGCGTAGAGCGAATAGTATTCTGCCTGCGAGATAGGGTCGTACTTGTGATCGTGGCAACGAGCACACTCGATGGTTAAACCCAAAAAGGCTTTGCCCAGCGTATTGGCCCGGTCGGCCACGTATTCTACGCGGTACTCTTCGTCCACGATGCCGCCTTCCTGGCTCTGCAGGTGGTTGCGGTTGAAGCCGCTGGCCAGTCTTTGCTCCTGCGTGGCCTCGGGCAGCATATCTCCGGCCAGTTGCCAGGTGATAAAGTCATCGTAGGGCATATTCTTGTTGAACGACTCGATGACCCAGTCGCGCCAGGGCCACATATTGCGCATGCCATCGTCCTGGTAGCCGTGCGAGTCGGCGTAGCGGGCCACGTCGAGCCACTCGCTGGCCATGCGTTCGCCGTAGTGGGGCGAATCCAGCAGTCGGCTTACTACCTTTTCGTAGGCATCAGAAGCGTTATCTGCCAGAAAATTATCCACTTCTTCCACCGTGGGCGGCAAACCGGTCAGGTCGAAAGTGACGCGCCGGATGAGGCGTTCTTGGTTAGCAGATTGGCTGGGAGTGAGTTGCTGCTGCTCAAGGGCCGCGAAAACGAAACGGTCTACCTCATTCTTTGGCCACGCGCTGCCTGCTTCAGGCACTTCCGGCTTCTCGGGTTTGATAAAAGACCAGTGGGGCTTGTACTCCGCGCCCTGCTCAATCCAGCGGGTGAGCACCGCTACCTCTTGTTCGGACAGCTTGAGGTTAGACTCCGGCGGGGGCATCATCAGCTCGGAATTATCGGAGGTGATGCGGTGGTAGAGTTCGCTGGCGTGGGGGTCGCCCGGCACAATGGCAAATTTGCCTGGCTCATCTTCCAGGGCCGCCAAAGCCGATTCTTCGCTATCCAGTCGGAAGCCAGACTCTTGGTTGGCCGCATCGGGACCGTGACAGGCGAAGCAGCGGTCGGATAGAATAGGCTTCACGTGCAGGTTAAAGTCGATCTGTTCCGGTAGTTGCGCTTCTACGTCGGCCGGAAATTCTACCCGAGCGTTGCAGGAGATGAGCAGCAGTAGGCTACCAAGGAAATAATAGATACGCATAGGTGGTTTGGAAAAACAAGCTTGAAAAGGCAGCAAGTACTACGAAAAACATAAGGGGCACGTAGAATACAACGTAAAACCTTTAGAAATGATTCTAGCTACTGGCGACCATCCGAAATGCTACCTGAGGGTTGGTGGCAAAACTAATGCCTTGGGTAGTTCACCATCCGTTGGTACGTGCGCAGCAATTGCCGGGGCGAAAACCCCAGCCGGAACATGGTGAACACGATGAAATTGGCAATAGTCACGCGTCCGTAGCTGTTGTCCTGATACTTGCGCGCCGACACCTGCGCTTCTCTCGGCACGATCCGGAAACGCGTATGGCGGCGTGCCCGGCGGATGAAGTCAAAATCCTCCATCACCACGTAGTAGTTGTCGTAGCCCTTCAGCTGGTCGAACAGGGCGCGAGTCACGAACAGCGTTTGATCGCCACCCCGGCAGGTGAGGCGGTTGAAGCGCGAGAAGTAGCTATTGAGGGCCAGCAGCGGGTGCACCGCATCGAAGCGCGACCGGTAGCCACCCATTGAGTAGCCCATCCGAAGGCTTTCTTCAATATCGGTCAGGTAGGCGGACGGTGGCCGGATGTCGGCGTGCACGAAGTAGAATACGTCGCCGCGGGCCAGCTCGGGCGCCGTAGTTCATCTGGTCGGCCCGGCCCTTCCAGGGGGAAACGTGCACCTGGGCTCCGGCTGCTCGGGCCTCGACGATGGTTTGGTCGGTGCTGCCGCCGTCGATTACCAGCACCTCTTCCACGGCACCGCCCGCATTGGCCAACAGATGCGCCACCAACGAGGCGACATTTTGTGCTTCGTTATAGGTCGGGACAATGACACTTACGCGGATTGGACCAACTTCTGACGGCGTTACCGTTAGAGGAGGTACGGGGGAGTGCGCAGCTGATTGGGTGGAGTCTGTTTGGAGATTGGTCTTCAAAAGGCAATAGATTTTGATCGATAGCTGCCAGAAGGTAATCTGTAGGCCCTGAAATTACGTAATTGATGAAACAGCGGGTTTTCTACAAAGAGAAACTCAGTTCTACGGTCTTCACCCACGAAATAATGAAATTTATGGCATTATCTACTCTTTTAATCAGTTTAAGTTATGGCCTGATGATGTGCGCCTCAGCCCCGGAAAGCGCCTCAGATTCCACCCTGGCCATTAATAAAGATTACCCCTACGTCGCGCTCTCCCAAGATTTGATCAAAACCGCGCGTAACAAAGCCGATTATGCGGACATTAAAGAGCGACTGGCCCAGGTTTCGCCCGAAGTGCTGGCCGAGGAGCTAGACAGTGATCAGGCCAAGAAAGCTTTCTGGATCAATGTGTACAACGGGTTCGTGCAGCATATTTTGATGGATAATCCGGAGCTGTTCGAGGATCGAGGGGCGTTCTTCGGTGAACCGCGCGTCACCATTGCGGGCAAAGCATTGAGCTTCAACGATATTGAGCACGGCATCATCCGCGGCTCGCGCGTGAAATGGCTGCTCGGCCTGATCAAAGACCCCTTTGCGGGAAAGTACGAACGCACCTTTCGGGTGGACAAAACCGACGGACGCATTCACTTCGCGCTGAACTGCGGAGCCAAGAGCTGTCCCTACGTGGCTACCTACGACGCCCGCTTCATGGACGAACAACTCGACGAAATTGCCGGGCAGTTCCTCAACCGCACCAGCACCTACCAACCCGACGAAGATAAAGTGTACGTCACTTCCCTGTTTAGTTGGTTCCGCGGCGATTTCGGCGGCAAAAATGGTATCAAGAAAGACTTTCTAAAGAAATACGACGTGATCCCAAAAGATGCCAGTCCTGACCTGGAGTTTGATAAGTACGACTGGACGTTGGAGCTGGGAAACTACGTTGATCTGGAAACCGGCCCCAAGGCGGCCAGGTGATCAGGAGGGTGGATTTTTGATCCGCTAGCCGATCAGTTTGCCGGGTGGAGTCCTTATAATTTTGTGATGGGGAATCCTATCAGATATATTGATCCGGACGGGCAGTACCCTTGGCCATTCCATTACTGGTCACAAGCGGGTGAGCAGTGTAGAAGAGTACCGGCAAACCGGTTTGGAAGAGTCAAAAGCTGCCATTGACAAACACCATCCGCTGAGATAAAACACAATTACTATCTTTGCCGCCATGAGTAAAAAGAAAGCTACCCAAGTAAGCATCCCCGAAGAAGTTATCATCAGTAAAATCTACCTGATTAGAGGACAGAAGGTGATGTTAGACCGTGATCTGGCCGAACTCTACGGAGTAGAAACCAAGCGACTCAAAGAGCAAGTCAGAAGAAACAAAGACCGTTTTCCAGAAGACTTTATGTTCGAGATGAGCAAAGAAGAGCTAGAGAAATGGAGGTCGCAATTTGCGACTTCCAATCGCGAAGTAATGGGACTGCGCGTACCACCCTTTGCGTTTACCGAACACGGAGCGGTGATGCTGGCCAGCGTACTGAACAGCGAACAGGCTATCCAGGCCAATATCCAGATCGTAAGAATCTTCACCCGCCTGCGTGAAATGATTTTGGACAACAAAGAAATACTGCTCAAACTCGAACAGCTAGAAACCCAAACCGGCAAAAACAGCGAGGATATCAAAATGATCTTCACCGCTCTGCGGCAGCTACTTAACCCAGATCAACCGCCCAGGGAACAAATCGGCTTCAAACGGAAGAAGGGGGACTAAGAGCCACCAGCTCCCGCAAACCTCCCCACAATCCGCCCTTGACGAATCAACCACCCACCGAGGCAAACGCAGAAGCTTTAGGCACAGCAGGTACAGTCATCCAGTAGCTTGCCAATCCCACAGATCATCCGGCTTTCGGCACCCAACTCAAAAAGCCTCCCCAATCGTCAGATAATACCCGCTCGTATTCTTCCCAAACCCGGCATCGATGCGAATATTGATTTTCTTCTGCCGATCGAGCTGAAACCGCAGTCCGCCGCCCACGGTGTAGCGAAAGTTTTGTAATTGCAGATCCGTCGGTTCCGGGGCCACTCCGCCGTAGCTCACAAAGGCCACGGCGCCCACCCGCCAGAACAGCATGGCCCGGTAGGCGGCCTGCACCGTGAGCATACTCTGGTCGCGAAAACGCCCCTCGAAGTAGCCGCGCATCCGCTTGCTGCCGCCCAGCAGCGCCATCTGATTAAAGGGTGGGGCGCCCGACTGCACCACGCCGTAGGCATTCAGCGCCACCACGTGGTTCCACTTCGTGCGCATAAAGGTGCTGGCATCCACCGAAAGGGTGGTGTAGCTGAAGTCGCTGCCAGTCCACCCGGCGTTGCGTTGCAGCAAAGTCTCCACGTACCAGCCGTCGGAAGAGTAAAACACGTTGTCGCGCGTATCGAACAGAGCCACCACGCCCGGCCCGGAGGTGTTGCCGCCCCGACTTCCCACAATTTCTCCGGAGGTTAGCTGACCTTCATCGTCGGTTTCGGTGATGACGAAGTCCTCGAACCAGTAGCGCAGCCCCACGTACCACTTCGGGTGCACCCGCTTAAGCGCCGTGAGCCGGATGCGCGGAAAATTCACGCTGTAGGCTTCCTTTGCATCGAGAGTCGCTTGGTTACCAATGCCGAAGTACTGGTACACGTAGCGGTAGTAGCCCACCTCCCCGTAGGTGTAGTAGTCGCCATTGTTAACAAAAACGGTGAAGGGAAAGTAGAGCAGCAGTTGTTTTTGCAGCGTGTAAGCCGCCACCAGTTGCACCGACGAGGGGCGGGCGGTGAGTGAATCGGTGCGGAAGTTGAAAGCGTATACTCCGGCAACGCCGAAACCCAGGTTGGTTTCCGGAGTGTAAAACAACACGGGCAGTCCGTAGAGGCTGTTGCTTCGTTCAGTAGTGGAGTCAGGCACTACTACTTCCGGGTTGTCGGCCACCGAGGGGGTTTGGCCATTGGCACGGAGACTGAGCGCCAGCGCCAGTAGGCCCACAATAACGAAGCGACTTAGCAAAGACAATGATAGTTGGTGCGACAAGCGAGTAAGGTAGAAAAAGGCCGTGCGAATCACAAACGTTCCCGCGAGAAGCGCGACTTCCGGCCAGGGCCTATTTAGTCCCGGATTCGTTTGAAAAAGCTTTGTAAAAGTTGCCGGGCTTCGGTCGCGCGTATGCCGATGGTGACCTGCGTCTTAGGGTGCAAAATCTGCGGATTGTACTTCCGAAAGCCGCGCTCCGGGTCGTCCGCGGCCCACACCAGTTGGCCCAAGTGCGCCCAGTGGATGGCTCCGGCGCACATTACGCAGGGCTCCAGGGTGACGTAGAGGGTGCAGTCGGGTAGATATTTAGCGCCCAGATGATCGAAGGCGGCGGTGAGGGCCAGCATCTCGGCGTGGGCGGTGGGGTCGTTCAGTCGTTCGGTTTGGTTGTGGGCGCGGGCGATGATGCGGTCGTTGGCGACGATAACGGCTCCGACCGGGATTTCGCCTTCGTCGTAGGCTTGCTGGGCCTGGAGGAGGGCTTGGTGCATGTAGTGATCAGACTTCTCAGTCAACATTGGCTTCTCCAATCGCTATCCATCTGCATCATCCGGGCCACTGTGTATCCACCCCTGCACTTCCTCCAGCGACGGATTCTTCACCTCCTTGAGCTTCATCTTCTTCCGCATCCCGCTCAAGTCGTTGTGCAATTTGTTGGGCGAAGCTTCATCGAGTTGCGTCACCATCAGGATGCCCAGCTTGTGCAAGATTGGGATCAACTCAGGCTCGCACGCCCCGATCTACGAATTCTTGCTCGGTAGATTCTTGCTGCCGGGCTTCGGGCTTCATCTGCGGGAAAAACAGCACGTCCTGAATCGAAGCGCTATTGGTCATGATCATCGCCAGGCGGTCGATGCCCAGACCTACTCCGGCGGTGGGGGGCATGCCGTACTCCAGGGCGCGCAGAAAGTCTTCGTCCAGCAGCATGGCCTCCTCGTCGCCCCGCTTAGCCAGTTTTAGTTGCTCCTCGAAGCGCTGGCGCTGGTCCACCGGGTCGTTGAGCTCCGAGTAGGCGTTCATAATTTCCTTGCCGTTGCAGATGGCCTCGAAGCGCTCCACCAGCTCCGGGTTGTCGCGGTGGCGCTTGGTGAGAGGCGACATCTCTACCGGATAGTCGGTGATGAAGGTGGGCTGGATGAGGTGCGGCTCGCAGGTTTCGCCGAAGATCTCGTCGATCAGCTTACCTTTGCCCATGGAGTCGTTGATAGAGACGTTCAATTGACGGGCGGTGTCGCGCAGTTGGTTTTCATCCATCGTGCTGATGTCGATGTCGGTGAAGTGCTGGATGGCCTCGAACATGGTGAAGCGCTTCCAGGGGCGCTTGAAGTTGATGACGTGATCGCCGACGGGCACTTCAGTGGTGCCGTGCAGATCGATAGCCACTTTCTCCACCATCGCCTCCATCAGCTCCATCATCCAGAAGTAGTCTTTATAGGCCACGTAGACCTCAATCTGAGTGAACTCGGGATTATGGAAGCGCGACATGCCTTCGTTGCGGAAGTCCTTGGCAAACTCATAGACTCCGTCGAACCCGCCCACGATCAACCGCTTCAGGTACAGTTCGTTGGCGATGCGCAGGTACAGGGTCATGTCGAGCGTGTTGTGGTGCGTCTTGAACGGACGCGCCGCCGCGCCACCGTACAGCGGTTGTAAAATGGGCGTTTCCACCTCCAGATAGCCCTTGTCGTTCAAGAACTCCCGCATTGACTGCATGAGCTTGGAGCGCTGTCGGAAGGTCTGCCGCACCCGCGGGTTCACGATCATGTCCACGTAGCGCTGCCGGTAGCGCTGCTCGGGGTCGGTGAAGGCGTCGTAGATCTTCGTCTCGCCGGTGGCTTCGTCGTTCACCTCGCGGGGCAGCGGCAGGGGACGCAGCGACTTGGCGAGAATGGTGAGTTCTTTCACGTGGACGGTCACCTCGCCGGTTTGGGTGGTGAACACGTGGCCCCGCACGCCGATGATGTCGCCGATATCGAGCAGCTTCTTGAACACCTCGTTGTACAATGACTTATCCTCATCCGGGCAGATTTCGTCGCGGGCGATGTAGAGTTGAATGCGTCCGCTGCTGTCCTGCAACTCGGCAAACGAGGCTTTGCCCATAATCCGGCGACGCATCATTCGTCCGGCCAGGCGCACGTCCTGGAAGTCGTCGGGATGAGATGCGTACAACTGCTTAATCTTCTGAGCATTGGTGGTGACTTCAAACGACTGGGGAGGATAAGGATCGATCCCGCGCTCCAGCAGAGCCTGCCGTTCTTCTCTTCTTCGTAGTTCTTGTTCGCTTAGCATGTAGATTTAGTGTTTTGAGGTTTAAAGTTCTGAATTCTTCAAACCTACTTTCCGATGGGTTAGCACTAGAGAGTGCACGGCCCGTTTGCTGTTTTTCTTTCAGCATTCATGATTTCTTCTTAACACCCAACAAGAAACATCGAGTATTAGAGTATAAAATGAATTCTAGGGCACCGGACAAAAAATTTTATTGCCCCACTCGGCGTTACTCTCCCGCGTCATTCTTCCGCAATAATAAGGATTGTTGGTGGCTTGCTTACCAGAAGCCGCGAATTTTCGCTAACATTGCACCTTAAAATCATTCGTATGCGCTATTTATTTGGGCAAACATTGCCGTTTGCCTTTTCAATCGGGCGAACCGCAGTTTGTGCCCTGGCTCTGCTCACCGCCGCTTGCTCCACCACCAAAAAGTCGGCCGACCAATCCAGCACCTTCCAACCGCAGGAAGCGGTGCTGTTTTCCGTGGCCAACGACTCGGTGCGCGCCGACGAGTTCATGTACGTCTATCAAAAGAACCAGGCCGATTCGGTGGCTCGCATGAGCGAGGCGGCCCAGGCCCAAGCGGTGCGCGACTACCTAAAACTCTACGTGAATTTTAAGCTCAAGGTAAAGGCGGCCGAGGCAGCGCAGTTGGATCAGAAAGAGAGCTTTAAGAAAGAACTGGCGCAGTATCAGCAACAACTGGCCAAGCCCTACCTGGTAGAAAACCGCGTCACCGAGCAGCTCATCGAGGAAGCTTACGAGCGCTCGAAGCAAGAGGTGAAAGCCTCGCACATTTTGATTACGGTGGATGAAAACGCCGCGCCCGCCGATACCCTGCGGGCCTACCAGAAGGCCGACAGCCTGCGACAAGTCGCCCTGAACGGGGCCTCCTTCGCCATGCTGGCCGAGCAGTATTCCGACGATCCCTCGGCGGCCAGCAACGGCGGCGATCTGGGCTACTTCACCGCCCTACAGATGGTGTATCCCTTCGAGAACGCGGCCTATCACACCGAGATGGGCAGCATTTCGCCCCCCATTCGCACCCGTTTTGGTTACCATATCATCAAAGTGCACGACAAGCGCCCCTCGAAGGGCAAAGTTAAGGTGGCCCACATCATGATTCGTGAGAGTGAGAACGCCCAGGATTCCAGCGCGCAACAAAAAGCGCAGCAAATCTACGAGCAGCTGCAGCAGGGCGGCAACTGGAACGAACTGACCGAGCGCTTCTCGGACGACGTTACCACCCGCTCGTCGGGCGGCGAACTGCCCTTTTTTGGCACCGGCAACATGATCGAGAGCTTTGAGGATGCGGCCTTCGCCCTGAAAAATCCGGGCGACATTTCTCCGCCGGTGAAGACCCGCTTCGGCTGGCACGTGATCAAGCTCATCGAGCGGCAGGGGCTGGAACCGCTGAGTGAGTTGCGCCCGTCGCTCGAGCGCCGCATCGACCGCAGCGTGCGCTCGGAGGTGATGCAGAGTGAGATGGTGGATCTGCTGAAGCAAGAAAATGGCTATCAAAGCGATTCCGCGGCGATTCGAGTGGCGGTGGCGCAACTGCAGCAAGCAGCGACCGCCGGTTCTTCAGAAGAAGTTTTATTCACCATGCAGGACACCACGCTCACCGCGGAGGATTTCTACGCCTTCGCGGAGCAAAATTTGGAAAATAGCGAGATTGACAGTGCCGCCGCCCGGCAGGCTTACCAGGATTTTGAGGCGCAGAGTATTCTTGCCTACGAAGAGCGGCACCTGCTGGATAAGTACGAAGACTATCGCCGCATCTTACAGGAATACCGCGACGGCATTCTGCTGTTCGATATCATGGAAAAGAAGGTGTGGTCGAAGGCGATGGATGACAGTGTCGGACTGCGCGACTATTTTGCGGCGCACCGCGACGACTACCGCTGGAACGAACGCATCCGCGCAACCCTGGTGGACGCTGAAAGTGAGCGGGTGCTCAACCAGGTGAAGCAAGACCTACCGGATAAAGAATTGCCTTTGTCCGAAGAGGAACGCGCTTCGCTGGAGAAGAAATACACCAAAGACTCACCGCTGGCGCTGCAAATTCGGCAAGAGACCTACGAGCGGGGTCAGCCGCGCACCGCCGCCGAAGCGGTGATCGATCAAATAAATTGGTCGCCGGGCGCCTACACCGCGGAGAACAACGGGCGATTTTATTATATTCAGGTGCAGGAGGTATTGCCCCCCCAATTGAAAGAATTAGACGAGATAAAGGGCATTGTAATTGCTGATTACCAAAATTATCTGGACCAGCAGTGGGTCACCGCGCTGCGCCAGCAGTACTTGGTAGAAATCAACGACAATGTCTTACAAAAAGTCACTAGTGCCCTCAGCAACCGCTAAAGCGGCGTTCTTTTCTGTTGTTATGCTTCTGGGCGCCTGCCGCGAACGGGGCCTACCCGATTTTTTGCAGTTCAAAAACCAGGAAACCACCGAAGGAGTTATTCGGCAGCCCGTGGCCCGGGTATACGATAACTACCTCTACGAGCAAGACCTGGAGGGAATTGTAGACGAGAACAGCAGTGCCGAAGACAGTGCCAACCTCGTAGGCCGCTACGTTGACACCTGGGTAAAGAAGCAACTATTGCTCGCCGAGGCCGCTTCGCAGATGAACATCAACGAGGCCGAGATGGAGCGCAAAATTCTGGATTACCGCTACGCCCTGATCGTGTACGAGTTTGAGAAGAACTACGTGAACCAGGAAGTGGACACCGAAGTAAGCGAGAAAGAGATTGGACAGTACTACCAGGAGCACCAGGAAAATTTCGAGCTCAAGCAAAACATTATCAAAGGGATTTTCGCCAAAGTGCCCCAGGAAGCCCCCCGGGTGGGCCGACTGCGCAACCTGTTTCAGGGCGACCTGGATGAAGAAGCCCGCGAAGAAATTCGCTCTTACTGCCTGAGTTTCGCCAGCGCCTACTCGCTCGACGACTCCACCTGGTATAACTTCGAGGAGGTCATCGCCAACACCCCGCTGGTGAGCATCCCTAATAAAGTGCAGTTTTTGCAAAAAAACGAGTATGTTGAAACCTCCGATGATATTTATGTGTACTTTGTCAAAGTGCAAGACTACAAAATTTCTGACCAGATATCGCCGTTAGAGTTTGTGAAGGACGACATCGTTAAGATTGTTACCAATCAGCGCAAAGTTGCCCTTACCCAGCAATTGGAAGAAGATATCTACCGCGATGCTAAAAAGAACAATGAGTTTGAAATATTCCCTCCTACCCCCCGCAGTGCGCCCATTCCTACCAACCTGTCGGATCAGTCGGCTAATCGTTAATTGGACGTTGGATGTTTGGTGTTGGATATCAGGTAGTAGGAAGTTGCCAATATCTAATATCCAATATCTGCCGGTTTTTTTGGGTATTTTGGTGATAACGCTATCACCCTCCTTCACCAATGCCCAGCCCACGGCGGGCCAAACCGTCGATAAAATTGTGGCCAAGGTCAACAACTTCATCGTGCTCAAATCCGATTTGGAAGGAGCCTTGCAGGAAGCGCAGCGCAACAGCCCCGCTGGGATTAATTATACGCGCTGTCAGATTCTTCAACAACTAGTCATCGAAAAATTACTACTCGCCAAGGCTGAGATCGATTCGGTGGTGGTAGAAGAGCCGCGGGTGGAGTCAGAATTGGCCCGGCGCCTGCAGTACATGACCAATTCTTACGGTCAGGAAAATATTGAAGAGCAGTTTGGAAAATCCATTGAGGAAATTGGCGAAGATCTGCGCGTCGACATTCGCGACCAACTGGTGGTGCAGCAGATGCAGAGCACCATCACTCAAGACATCAAGGTGACCCCCGCCGAGGTGCGTCGCTTTTTCAACAATATTCCGCAGGACAGTCTGCCGTTTTATTCGTCGGAGGTGACGGTGGGACAAATCGTGAAGCTGCCGACCGTGAGCAAGGGGCAAAAGGAAGCCGCCCGCAAAAAATTGGCGGACATTCGCGAGCAAATTGTCGATGGCGGAGATTTTGCGAAGCTAGCGCGGGAGTTCTCTAACGATCCCGGTTCCGGATCGCAGGGCGGCGAGTTGGGGTTCGTGGAACGGGGGCAGTTTGTGCCCGAGTTCGAGGCGGCCGCCCTCAAGATGCAGCCCGGCGAACTGTCGCAACCCGTAGAGTCGGCCTTCGGCTTTCACCTGATTCAACTGATCGAGCGCCGCGGAAACCGCTACAACAGTCGTCATATCCTTATTAAGCCTAACTCTTCGGCCCTGGACATTGAGTACGCCCGCGAGTACCTGGACAGCTTACGCACCAAAATCTCGGCCGATAGCATCCCGTTCGCCAAAGCCGCCAAAGAAGAGTCGGATGACAAGGAGACGGCAGGTAGTGGTGGGTTTTTTCTGAGTCCTGACGGCTCCAACCGGGTGTCTACCGAAAACATTGATCCGGTGATCTTCTTCACCATCGATACCATGCAGGTGGGAGCCATCACCCCACCGCTCACCTATCGCATGAACAACGGCGAACCGGCGGTGCGTATCCTGTACCTAAAGTCTAAGTCGCGACCCCATCAGGCCAATCTGCGCGACGACTATCAAAAGATCTACAACGCCGCCCTACAGGAAAAGCGCACGCGCATTTTGGAAGAGTGGTTCGGCGACGCCCGCAAACAGGTTTACATCGACATTGATCCCGAGCACAGCGCCTGCGATGTGGCCAACAGCATTTAACTGAATGATTGAATGATAGAGTCCAGCGTGGCCCGGCCAGCGTGGCTCGGCCAGCGTGGCCCGACCACCGCGGCGCGAGATTAAATAAATCTTCACTATCTGACATTTCGTTCAACCCTTTACTTATTCAATCTTTCTATTTATATGGATCAGCAAAATTCGGAAGTGGCAATTGCCGATAGTTTGTACGAAGACTACGTGAAACTTCGTGACGAGATAGGAAAAGTAGTGATCGGCCAGGACGAGGTGGTGCGGCTGCTGCTGATCTCTATCTTTTGTCGCGGCCATAGTTTGCTGATCGGCGTACCCGGTTTGGCTAAAACGCTGCTGATCCACACCCTGGCCTCAGCGGTGAATCTCAACTTCAACCGCATCCAGTTCACGCCCGACCTGATGCCCTCGGATATTCTGGGAGCCGAAACCATCGACCGCGACCGTAATTTTAAGTTCATCAAAGGGCCGATCTTTGCCAACATCGTGCTGGCCGATGAGATTAACCGAACGCCTCCCAAAACGCAAGCCGCCCTGCTGGAGGCCATGCAGGAGTACAGCGTCACCGTTTCGGGAGAAGAATACAAACTGGCCCAGCCCTTTTTTGTGCTGGCCACGCAGAACCCCATTGAGCAAGAAGGAACCTATCCGCTGCCCGAAGCACAGTTAGACCGTTTCATGTTTGATATTCAGTTAACCTACCCTTCGTACGAGTCGGAAGTAGACATTGTGAAGGCTACCACCACTGATACGAACTACGAGGTACAGAAGGTGCTCACCGGCGACCAGATCATCGAGTACCAGCACCTGGTGCGGCGGGTGCCTATCGCGGACAACGTGGTAGAGTATGCCGTGGGACTGGCTAACAAGACCCGCCCCGGAACGGCGAGGGCGGATAAGATAGCCGACGAATTTTTAGAGTGGGGAGCGGGTCCCCGGGCGTCGCAGTACCTGGTGCTGGCCGCCAAGTGCCACGCGCTGCTCACCGGTAAGTATTCGCCCGACATTGAGGACGTGCGGGCGGTGGCCCAACCTATCCTGCGTCACCGGGTGGTGCGCAACTTCAAGGCCGAAGCCGAGGGCTTGTCAGTGAGCGACCTGATCGAGCGCATGTTGTAGTTTATTGAGGCGCGTCGGTCGATAGGAATTGATCAGTGAAATCAACTTTCTGGTAAATATGCTTTAGGGAAATAACGTGATCAATAGAATGGAGGGTTAGGGTTGCGTCTAATCCCTGGTATACTTGATAGAGCCAGGCAGTATCGTCTTGTCGGTAGTATATTTCAACCTGCGGCTCCTCCTGCGAAATCAGCACGTACTCTCGGAACGAAGGAAGAGAGCGATACATTTTGAACTTCAGACCCCGATCGTACCCTTCAGTAGACGGGGACAACACTTCTACCAGCAGCATCGGATTCTTGATTCCGTCTTTGCGGTTTTCCGTAAAATCCAAGGGGCCACATACCACGGATAGATCAGGAAAGAGATGACGTTGATAGCGAACAATATCTATTCTCATATCGCTACTATGCTGCGTTTTTGTAAAAATACAAAGAAGCAGCAACTTTTGTCAAAACTTATCGTAATATTACGATATAAGCTATTAAATAGGATGGGACTCACCAAAGCCACTGCTTTCACCGATCAACAAAACCAACTGGCCGACTACGCCAAGGCGTTCGCCCATCCGGCCCGGATAGCCATTCTACAATTTCTGATTCAGCGCAATGCTTGTGTGTGCGGCGATATCGTTGATGAATTGCCGCTGTCACAGTCCACCGTATCGCAGCACCTGAAAGAACTTAAGCGCATCGGCGTGGTGCAGGGCATCATTGAGGGCCCTCAAGTGTGCTACTGCATTGATCCGGGGGCTTGGCAACGAATGAAAGCCGCGCTGAGTGAACTGCTCACCTCTTTCGGAGCAAAGAACTGCTGCTAAAAAAATTTGCATTAGGTAATCGTAATATTACGATCAAAGTTTTCATGTTTCACTAAAACCCCTTATCCAATGAAGAATTCAGCAGAAATTAAGCAACTGGTGCACGACAAGTACGCTGCCATCGCCCAGCGGGGCACCCTGCCCGATGGCGGTAGCCCCTCGGCCATCCTGTGCTGCGGCGAGGGCGACAGCTCGTTTGCCGAAAACTACTCACAAGTCGCCGGATACGAATCCGAGGCTGATTTGGGTCTGGGGTGTGGCCTGCCCACCGAACACGCGCACATCAAAGCCGGCGACACCGTGGTGGACCTGGGCTCCGGGGCCGGAAACGACTGCTTTGTGGCCCGCTCGCTGGTGGGTGAAAGCGGGCAGGTAATCGGAGTGGATATGACTCCCGCCATGATCGACCGGGCCCGCCAGAATACGAAGAAGCTAGGCTACGACAATGTTTCGTTTCATTACGGTGAGATTGAAGAACTCCCGCTGAAAGACAACACCGCTGATGTGGTGGTGAGCAACTGCGTACTCAACCTGGTGCCCGACAAAGCCCGGGCCTTTGCCGAAACCTACCGCATTCTGAAACCCGGGGGCCACTTTAGCATCTCGGACGTGGTGGTGCGGGGCGATTTGCCGGATGCTTTGCGCGCCAGTGCCGAACTGTACGCGGGTTGCGTGTCGGGAGCTTTGCCCCAGGAAGAATATATGCAAACCGTCAGGCAAGCTGGTTTCCAAAACGTCCGAATCCAAAAAGAACACGCCATCACCTTATCCGACGAACTGCTGCGCGAGCACCTTTCCGAAGAGGAGATTGGTTTATTTAAAACCAGCGATCTAGGGATATTTAGCATAACTGTCTACGCCGAGAAGACGAAGAGCTGCTGCTAGGACCAACGAGCGCGAGCGGAGAAGCGGACGGTCCGGGAACACTATGTAAAAAATCATTCCCCGTATGGTACTTCGCCCCAGGAGCGGTATTATTGTCATTTACCTCCCACCCCGTTTGCCTTGCGCCCTTCCCGACCGCTCACGCTTGTTAGACTTATCCAAATCCTTAGCCTGGACGTGGTGCTGGGCGCCGGAGTGAGCACGGTGTTCATTGCGAAATTTCTGGTGGCTCCCATTCCGTATTCGTCGCTGCTGGCGCTGTGCGTGTGCGTGTGGCTCATCTACACTGCCGACCACCTGCTCGATGCTTACGCGCTGGGACGCAACGTGGCCCACACCGCCCGCCACCGCTACCACCAAACGCGCTTCAAAACCATTGCGCTGGCCTGGGGCGTGGTGGCGCTGCTCGGCATAGGCATCCTTTTCTACTTACCTGGTAAGTTGATTCTGTACGGGTCGCTGCTGGCGGCACTGGTGCTGCTCTACGCCCTACTGCTCAAGTACACCACGCTACGCACGTGGTTTCCTAAAGAGTTTGCCACCGCTTTTTTCTATACCACCGGCGTGTTTCTGCCCGCAATAACTACCTACGGAGCTCCTTTGCCCTGGAACGCCAGCGTGCTGTTCTTTCAGTACCTCTTTCTGGCCCTGGCCAATCTGCTGCTGTTCTCGTGGTTCGAAGCCGACATCGACCGTCAGGATGGGCACCCCTCGTTTGCTTTGAGCGTAGGTCGGCCGCTGGTGCGTTTACTTATCTACGGGTGTCTGGCGGCCATAGGGGCTTCTTCGGTGGCGTTCCTAAGTTTAGTTGCCACCTCGGGAGTCACCGTGGCGGCGCAGGGAACCCTGCTGGTCATGACGCTCATCTTGCTGGCGCTCACGTTGTGGCCTGCCTACTTCCGGCAGCACGAACGCTACCGCCTGCTGGGCGACGGTATCTTTGTGCTGCCGATCATCCCACTGCTGTTGCTATGAGCTTCGACCGGGTGGCTCCCTACTATGACCGCCTGGCCCGGCTGGTCTTCGGCCGCAGCATCCAGCGGGCGCAGCGGCACTTTTTGGATCAGATTCCGCCCGCGGCGCGGGTGTTGGTGGTGGGCGGCGGCACCGGGTGGCTGCTGGTCGAGCTGCTGAAGCGCCCCGAGGTGACTCACGTTACTTACCTGGAAGCATCGGCAGTGATGCTCAGGCTAGCGCAGCAAAAAGTACGACATCTTGCTACTCCGCCGAAGGCGACCATCCGGTGGGTACATGGCAACGAACGAGCGCTGCCACCAGATGACCGATACGATGCGCTGATTACCAACTTCGTGCTGGATATGTACGCCGGTGCAGCGCTTGATCAACTTATGCAGCGGCTGCTGAGTCACCTGCACCCCGCGGGCTACTGGTTGTTCACCGACTTTCGACTATCCGACAAGAGGCGACACCGCTGGTGGCAGCGACCGGTGGTCTGGGCAATGTATGCCTTCTTTCACCTAATAGCGGGGATTGCCCGGCAACGGCTCCCCGCCTATCAACGACACTTTGCGGCCCTGGAACTACGATCAACCCATGAGAAGGTATTCTTCGGAGACTTTATCGTAAGTCAGGTGTATCGTTGGGGTGAGAAAAGTGACTAATTATCGCTACTTAAACTCAATGTTCTTGTAGACTCGTGCAAGTGATATCTCACCTGCAACAGACTGAAACCGAGCGATACTATCCAGACCCATCACATCGGTATCTTCCCAGTGGTTGGCAGCGTTGCGAAAGAATGTGGTCACGCGGGGCTGATCTTGTTCCACCAGCACGTACTCCCTGAGCGAAGGAAGGGTGCGATACATCATAAACTTATCGGTTCTGTCGTGTTTCTGCGTTGAAGGGGACAGTACCTCTACTATCAGCAACGGATTCGTTATGACATCCTTTCTATTCTGATAGTACTCAGGTTGCTGACTGACGACCGCCGCGTCGGGATAAATAAATTTCTGGTAGGTAGATATCTGAATTTTTATATCGCTGGTATACACCTCGAAAGGCCCATCATCCAATAGATTAGATAACATAGCAATTATTCTGGCTGCTATTCTACTATGGATAGTTGTGCCTCCGGACATAGGAATGATTTTTCCGTTGTGAAACTCTAATTTAGTCTCTGAGCCTTCGTCGATCTCCAAGTACTCAGCGATGGTGTAAACTCTTTTTTTCTCTAGCGTCTCGGTTGTCATCAATTTATCAGTTAGATATACTTCAAGGTAAGCAAGCAACGAGCAAAAACCAAAAGACCAATCGACAGCAACGTCCGCATTATTACTACTCACCCCCGCCCCCCGCCCGGGCCATCTTATCGTTCCAGATGCTTTTCACCGGATAGATATCCAATGCGCGCAGCGTGACGGGGCCACCAATGGCGTATATCTCCACCCCATCTTTGCGTTGGTCGGGGAAGATGCGGTTGGTCATCGACACGTAGCCGTCGTTGCCGAACACCTCTACCGACGAATGATCAACGAAGATGCGCAGGCGCACGATGCCGTCGTCGCTGGGCATCAGGCCGATGGTGCGGGCGGCGAAGTTCTCGCTAAAGGTGGTGTCGCCCGACTGGGTGCGGTCAACGAATACCGACTGCGAGGCTACATCGTAGCCGATGACGGTTTCCTGGTCTTCGCCCTCGAATACCTTGATGCCAAACTCGGAGGCCAGTTGCTCCGCTTCGGCCGGTGTCTCAATGGCGCGGTACACAAACTCGGCCACAATCTCCAGTTGGTTGCCGCGCACGTTCTCAACCGACAAAAAGTCATCCCCCTCGTTAATCTGCTGGTCTTCGTAGTGCCGGGCGGTTTCGCGCAGCTCGTTTTGTTCTTCCACCGGTTGCTGCACCAGCCGTACGCCCTCGGGAAACTGCCGCAGGTGCAGGCTACGCACCAGCGATTGCGAACTGCGCCAGCCCGACGTAGGAATCTTCTGCCCGTAGGCCCAGTTGTTGAGCCAGCCAATCATCAGCCGCCGGTCGTCGGGCACGTTGTTGCAGGTGACGGCCGCGTAGTAATCCAATCCTTCATCCACCCGCAAAATCAGGTCATCGGTGTTGGTGTTGGTGAAGGTGGTTCCGTCAAAGTCGCCCACGAAGTACTGCATGGTGGGCCCCAGGTCGCTCCGGTTATGCGACACAATGAGCACCCACTGGCTGCCTTCGCCGTTCTCAACGGGTAGCTCGAACAGGTCGGGGCACTCCCAGATGCCGTCGACAAAACCGGCGGGACCGAACTCGCTCAGGCGCGTCCAGTCTTTGAGGTTGGGCGATTGGTAGAAGCGGATTTTTTGTTCCTGCGGAATGGCCAGCGCCATCAGCCACGCCTGCTTTGGTTCGTACCAAAATACCTTGGGGTCGCGGAAGTCCTTCATCCCCTCGTCGAGCACGGGGTTGCCCTCGTACTGCGTCCAGGTTTCGCCCTCGTCGTTGCTGTAGGCCAGTGCCTGGGTTTGCAAATCGGGCAGGTGGGAGGTGTAAATAGCCACCAGGCAATTGCCGTCGTCCGAGTCGCACAGGCCGCTCGTGTTGTCCTTGTCCACCACGGCGCTGCCCGAGAAAATCATGTTCTCACCGTCCATGGGGATGGCCAGCGGACGGCGGTTCCAGTGCACCAGGTCTTCGGTGGTGGCGTGGCCCCAACTCATGTTGCCCCAGGTGGTGCCCGCGGGATTGTACTGGTAGAACAGGTGGTATTTTCCGTTGTGATAGACCAGCCCGTTGGGGTCGTTCATCCAGTTCTTTTCGGGCGAGAAGTGATAGGCCAGCCGGTAGGGTTCGGCGGTGGTGGCCACCGTATCGCCCGGCACCCGGGCTGTCTCGGTTTCGGTGAGGGTGGAGCAGGCCGAAGCCAGAAGAGTAGCGGCGGCTAGTAGACAGAATTTCATACGGAAGCGTTGTTTGCGCGCCAAGATATTGATTTATTGAATCATCTTTTCCCGTAAACGTAGAAATTGTTCTATTCCTCTGTGCCAGACTCACGTTGGCTTAATCTATTCATAAGGCAAGGCTAGCCATAAAATCAACAAACTCGTTTTCTTGTCCGCTACGGCGCAAATAGTTCGGATGGTAAGTATGGATGCGGAAACGTCTATGTTCACCGTGGATTAGCGAGTACTTAGAATAACAGGCTAACTGAACCTCGGTACAAGTAAGGTAGATAATCGCCGGGTACTAAGTGCTAATTCTATCATCCAATAAGCATTTAATCCTTCAGAACCTCATCACACCCCCAGAAAATCATCCGATATCCCCAGCAGGGCGGCTTCTTCCAGATCGCCTTGTTTGTGTAAATCCATATCTTGTAGGTTTGATGATGAGTGGCGACGTGCTTAGCTGACGGCGCTGAGCGGATGAAATTCTGTGGCACGGAGCGTCGGGAAGTATGTGGCGTTGGAATTGAGGCAAAAGTGGACGAAAAACGCCTCGTTGGTTGGGCAGGGAAAGGCTTTGGGTCGGAACTTAGCTGCTTTGCCCGATTCGTGCTGCTAAGTCTCTTGATGTTTGTTGGTTTTGTTATCTCTAGAAGCGTATAACTACGATACCGCTGAAGGGTCTTGCGCTGAGAGAATGGAATACTATTTTTCAGAGGGCCTACTGCTATTTGTGTTCCACCATTATGAGTCTGTCGCCTATTGTTTACACATACCCCCCCTCCGCATCCGCCAAAATACGCACTACCAAGCCGTCCATCGCCTCCTGGATGGGCATCTGACAGGCCAGCCGACTGGCATCAGTGATTTCCGGAAGGGTGTCCAGCATTTCTAGCTCGGGATCGGTGGCTTCTTTGTAATGGTCCTCACCCTCCATCACTTCCACGTGGCAGGTGGCGCACAGAGCCATGCCCCCGCAGGTAGCCTGGATTGGGTATTCGGCCGCTTTCAGCACCTCCATCAGGGTCAGCTGGATGTCAGTCGGAATTTCTATCGCGCGGCGCTTGCCGGAAGCTTCTTCTACGGAAATAGTGATCATGGTTGGATAATGGCTAATGAATGGTAGACAACCTGCGGTAACCGTCAGGCCAGCCTTCTTAACCACGCAAAGCCCCAGATGTTAACGTCTTCATCCTGGTTATCCTATTTTATCCGGCAAATCCTGATCAAAAGCCCGACACTCCGTTCACCGTCGTGTACTTCAGACTCGCCTTTTTGCCGCCGCTCACAATCTTGTAGGCGCTGTGCGACATGAGCGCCGCCTCGTGGAAGCCACACAAGATAAGCTTCAGCTTGCCCGGATACGTGTTGATGTCGCCGATGGCGTAGATGCCCGGCACGTTGGTGGAGTAATCTTCGGTGTTCACGGCAATGGCACTCTTGTCCAGATTCAGGTTCCAGTTGGCAATGGGGCCCAGCTTGGGACTCAGTCCGAAGAGCGGAATGAAGTAGTCGGCGTTCACCGTGGTGGCGTTTTTCTCCTTATCGGTGATCACGCAGCCGTTGAGGCGGCCGTTGCCCACGATAGAAGTTACGTTGGCGTTGAGTTGCAGTTTGATCTTATTCTGATCGGCCAGGGCCATCACCTTGGCGGCCGAGTCGGGAGCGCCCCGGAAGGTGCTACCCCGGTGCACCAGCGTCACCTCCTCGGCAATTTCGGCCAGATGCATGGTCCAGTCCAGCGCCGAATCCCCGCCGCCCGCCAGCACCAGCCGCTTGCCGCGGAACTGCTCGGGATTCTTGATGATGTAGTTGATGCCCTTGCCCTCGTAGGCTTCCAGGTTTTCTACCACCGGTTTGCGCGGCTCGAAGCAGCCCAAACCACCCGCGATCACCACTGCCTTGCAGAAAATTTCGGTATCGTCATTAGTTTTCAAGCGAAACGAGTCGTCTTCCAGGCGCTCCAGTTCCTCTACGCGCTCGCCCAGCGTGAACGAAGGATCGAAAGGATCGATCTGCTCGGCCAGTTGGTCGACCAGCTCCTGGGCCAGCACCGTGGGATAGCCCGGAATGTCGTAGATGGGCTTCTTAGGATAAATTTCGGACAACTGACCGCCAATCTGCGGCAGCGTATCTACTAAGTGGCAGCGCATTTTTAGCAGTCCGGCTTCAAAGACGGCAAACAAGCCCACCGGACCCGCTCCGATGATGCACAAATCAGTATGAATCGTTTTTTCTTCGGTGATGTTCAGCATGAGATATAGAGATTGTATTTCCAGGTCACTACAGTAGAATACGCAAGGTACGCGCAATTGTTTGTCATAGCAATAGTTATTAGAGCAATGAATCGCAAAAAGTGATTTTAAACCTCTAAATTCTTATAAATAGTGGTGAGCACGTGCTTGAACTGCCGGAAATCTTCTTCGGTTAGGCTCTTCCAGGCGTCCTTGCGGATCTGGCTCACCTTCGGGATCATCGCCTTTACCTTCTGGGTGCCCAGCGGGGTGAGCACCACCCGGCTCTTCCGGCGATCGTGTTCATCGGCCAGGCGCTCCGTCAAATCCTTGGCGCACAGCAAGTCTACGATGCGGGTAAGGGTCGGCGTACCCTTAAAGGTTACCTCGGCCAGTTCGCTCTGACTTTTGTCCGAGCTGGGATATAAGTGCTTGAGCACCATCCACTGGTCGACCGTCACGCCAAAATCGGACTCGGTAAATTTCTGCTGGGCGTACTGCTTGATGCGGCGGTTGGTTTTCTCGAGCAGAAAGGAGTACTCGCTGTAAATGTCGGGGGGAAGCATAAGGGACGGCGTAGATAATAAAATGTAAGGTAGCCATTAATCCGGAACCAAAGGCGTCATCAAAGGTCATCCATCGAGGGCGGCACATCCTTCCGCGCCCACGTTTTGTTCGGTTCCGGCCCCATTTGTAGCACTAGTTCGCCGCCATCGGCAATTTCCTGATGCCACAAATAACTGCGATCAAGCAATCCACCGTTAAGCGTGGCCGACTGAATGTAGCGGTTAGTATCAGAATTGTCCAGCGTACGCAGCGTGAACGTTCTTCCTTCGCCTACGTTCATCGTCACTTCATCAAAGGTCGGACTACCCAGTACGTAGCACGGAATGCCCGGACTCACCGGATAGAAACCCATCATGCTAAACACCAGCCAGGCCGACATCTGTCCCGCGTCTTCGTTGCCGCTGAGTCCGCCCGGCGTGGCGCTGTACTCTTCCTGAATGATATCGCGCACCCAGCGTTGGGTTTTCCAGGGTTCTCCGGCGTAGGCGTACAGGTAGGCCATCTGGTGTCCCGGCTCGTTGCCGTGCCAGTAGTAGCGCTGCTCAAACATGCTGTCGAGCTTCGCCACAAATTTTTCTCTGCCGTCCATCAGTTGCATCAGTCCGGCCACGTCGTGGGGCACGTACCAGGTGTACTGGGCGGGCGAGCCTTCGGTGATGAAGGTGGCCCGCGTCGCATGGGGATCAAAGGGCGTGATCCAGTCACCGTTGGCGTAGCGACCGCGGACGTAGCCCACGGTGGTGTCGAACACGTGCTGGTAGTTCTTGGCGCGGGTGCGCAGCGCTTGGTAATCGTCTTCCTCGCCCATCTTCTTGGCCACCTGCGCGAGCACAAAGTCGTCGTAGGCATACTCCAGCGTGCGCGACACCTGCTCGCGTTGGTGGAAAGAGTCGGGCACCGAATCTTCCAGCGGAATGTAGTTGTACTTCAAATACGATTCCATCGCCCGGCGTCCTTTGCCGCTGCGATAGCTGGCGGTGTCGAGATTGGGTTCGAAAGCGTTTTTGCGCATCATGCGGTAGGCCAGTGGCTGGTCGAAGTCGTCGATGCCCTTCATCCAGGCGTCGCCGATGGTGGCCGTCACGTGGTCGCCGATCATGGCGGAAGTGTAGCTGTTCCAGGCCGGAAAGATCGGCAGCCACTCGCCCTGCTCAGCCTTGGCGATGAGTGATTTGACCATATCCGCCGACCGCTCGGGGTTGATGAGCGTTTGCAGTGGGTGCACCGCCCGGAAGGTGTCCCACATAGAAAAATCAGCGTAGTAGTGCGCCCCGGTAGCTTGATACACTTTTTGGGTGCCCGCAAAGCCCACGTAGGCGCGATCAACGTCGCTGAATTCGCGCGGCAGAATCATGCTGTGATACAGCGCGGTGTAGAACATGGTTTTTTGCTCCTCACTACCGCCGATCACCTGAACCTTACTCAGTTCACCTTCCCACGCCTGCTCCGATTGCTGCCGCACTCGGTCAAAGTCCCAGTGGGGAATTTCCGCCGCCAGGTTCTTGCGCGCCTGCGCCTCGCTGGTAAACGAAGTGCCCACCCGCACCCGAACGGGCTGGCTACGGTTGGCCCAACTCACGTACGCGCCGACCGACTGTCCGTTGCCGTCTGCTTTTCGTACGCTATCCTGCGCCGCGTCGCCCCGCCACACTCCGTAGGCATCGAAGGCTTGCTCAAACTGAATCACGAAGTAGCCACTAAAGCCCGCTTTCTCGCCCCAGCCCTGGTAGATGCGGTGCACCGGGTTGTAGCCCGCGATCTCGTTGCGTTCGGGATAAATCTCAACCGAACCCGCTCCCTCATCGCTGTTCGGCTCAATAATCAAGTGTACGGGTCCAGCCTCAGATGGGCTGAATTGCAGCATTCCGGAGTGCGAGACGCCGGTAATCTCAGCCTCGATGCCGTAGTCGTCGAGCGTCACCGCGTAGTAGGAAGGCGTGGCGGTTTCGGTATCGTGGGTGAAGGAGATGCCCGTCCGGCCGCACCGGTCTGCAGCTCGCCCGTCGTGGCCATCAGCGTGACGCTGCCGTAGTCTTGCGTGCAGGAGCCGCTCATCCAGCGGCTGGCCCGGAAGCCCTGGATGCTATCATCCTGGTAGTAGTAGGGCGACAGACATTTTTGCTCGGTGGCCTTCGTCTGCGGCGTCCACTGCGTCATCCCGAAGGGCACGCCCACCGCCGGGAAGGTCTGCCCCCGCAACTCAGAGCCCGACTCGCTGTGCCGCTGCGCACTCGCCGTGGTGCCCGGTGCCGTGCCGATGAGCGGGTTGACGTAGGCAAGGAGAGGGTTGGGGGGAGGATTAGCGGTCGACGAACAGGCGGAAGCGATAGCGAAGGTGAGGAGGGCGAGGTAGTAGGTTTTCATAGCAGGAGCATGTAGTAGTGCGTAAGTTTTCACTAATGGCCTCGTTTTCGATCAGAGACCATAGAATCAAATTCGATGGCGACGAGTTGGTTGCCGGTGGGTTCGTATTCCGAAGTGAGTTCAAAATCCATAAGTAATCAACGTGAAAAGGGCGGTAGAATGTTTATGGATATTACTTTTGTGGGTAGTAAGCGCTGTATAAATTTCAACAGCCGACTACCACTTCACCACCACCTGAAACTTCACATCGGTTCGGTGGTTTCCGTCAATTGCTTCTAAGCCAGTGCCTACTACTTCCCGGTCGTAGAAAGTGGTGCGGGCCACCTTGGCCCACAAACTCACGTGCCGACTCGCCCGGTAGCGAACCAGTAGATAATTGCGCACTCCGCTACCCGAGTAGGCCGGAATGGCAAATGCGTAGAGCACGTCGTTTTCGTAAACGTACTGCCGGTTCACAAAATCAGTATCAAAGAGCGCGAAGCGCGCGTCGGCTTTCCATCGACCCAGGGTTATGCTTGCGTCCTGGGCCACCGCGAAGCCGTCTGTGGTGTTGCCGTTCAGCCGGTAAGTGCTATACTGCACCCGGGTGCGCAGGCGAAACCGGTCGCTGAGGTGGTGCGTAAGGTGCACCGCCAGACTACGTTTCAGGCCGGGCAGCACCAAACGTGTTGCTAAACTATCGTCGTCCACGTTGATGGCTTTGCTCTCCTGCCGGTATTGCACCCAGGCTTCGGTGCGGGAGTTAAAGGGATAGCTCAGGCGGGTGAAGAACTCGTAGCCGTCGGAGGGGGCGTCCACCCGGTAGCGTAGCCAGGGAAACCGGAAGCGGTCGTAGTAGGTCGCTACCGTCAGCCGCCGCCAGGGCTGCAACTTCAGGCCCCAGTACATTCCCCGCTCGTTGATGCTGCGCGTGCCCTCGCTGAAGGCGTTTCCGTAGAACGAGTGAAAATCCGGACTATAGTGCCGCAGCAGCACCGCCAACTCAGCCACCGACGAAAGGTACACCGTGGTGCCGCCCACCGCCCCTACGCCGCCGCTCGCCGAGCGGGCCACCTCGCCGAACACGTGAAACGGATGGGTTCGGTAGTTGAAAAACGCTCCACCCACTTGGTTTTCACGTCCGGCAAATTCGTGCCGGTTGCGTAGTTGGTCGCTTCGCTGCCAGCGGTGACCGAACCGGGTGTGCACAAAATTAAGTCCGGCCTGCCACCGCCGCGATGCGTCTCGAAAAAAGCAAAGAAGCGCCCAGCATCCGCTCGCTAATCTGATTCTGGGCCGAACGCTCGCTTTCGGTGCGGTGTAGTCCGGTGGTTTGCAGTGCCTCGAACTGATCAAAAGTGCTGTCCACCCTTCCGTCTAGCCGTTGGTGCGATGCCAGTGTGGTGAGCTCCAGCGCGTGTTGAGCAGCGGGCAAAGTTATCGTCGATGCTACGCCTCGGAAAAAACCGTTTTCGGTGGCGGCGGTGTGCGGACGAACCGTGTTTTGGGTTTGCACGACCGTGCGCACCGGCTCGGCCCCTTTGCCCACGGCGAAGCCGCTGCCGAACAACAATCCCTGTCCCGTTTGCACCCGGTAGTCGCCCACCGTCAGCTGCCGCAAGCGTCCCTGATTTTCAATTTGCACGTGCGCAGCGTGGTAATCGACGCCGTAGCGCCCCGCCGCTGGGTTCCATCCTAGTGTTTCTCCGGCGTCCTTTTCAACGGTAATTCCCGCGCTAAAATCGTTGCGGCGGCTCATCCGCCAGCGGGAGTAGAGTTTGTGCGGCGATCCACGGTAGTGACTCAAATCACTGCCCTCGGCCAGGGTGTCGGCGCGGAGGTAACCCGACTTGCGTTCCAGCGTGGTTTCGTGGCGAGCGATGAGCAGGTAGTCGGCATCGGCCAGACGCTCTGGCCAACTGGGCGGTCGAACCGGTCGGGGGGCCACGGTTACGAAGGGCAGGATTCGGAGAATGGTTGCTTGGTCCCAGCCCGGAACGTAGGATAATTCGTTTACCGTCAGGAAGTCGCCGTACAGTTCGCGCTGCCGCAGCAGGTTACTGATTTGCCGCTCCGACAGTACGTAGAACTGCCGCAGATCGTCGGCAGCGGCTTCGTTCAGGTTGATCGGCTGGGCATACCACTGAGCAAGCAGCTCGTACTGCGCTTCGTAGTCCGTATCCTCATCTTGCGGGTTGAACAAATCCTCCAGCAGGGTTTCCAGCGCTTCGTCGTAAGTTTTCTCTTGCGCAATAGCACTGCCCAGCGGAAAAACGAGAATAAGCGCCCACCACACCCGTCGCAACCACGGCCCTTCTGGACCCAACCGCGTGCGTTTGCATAGCGCGCTACTGCTCATTTTTGAACAAGCGGTACGTGAGAGAAACCTGATGCGACAGTCCTAGGCGAGCGTGGGTGCTCAGGGCGTAATCAGCATTCAGCACCCGGTGCTTCCAGCCCAGACCAAAAAATTGTCGTAATTCCTCACTGTTGAATCCCGTGCGCAGACTAAACATTTTCAGCGCAGTATAAGCCACTCCCAGTTTCAGGTTGGGCCCCTGCGTCACCTCGTGTTCCACCTCGGCACTGAATAGCCAGGCGGCCACCGGACGGTAGGACAGCCCCACCTGCACCAGCGTAGGAATGTTCTCCTGCGTCACCTCCGACAGCGTGGCCTGCGTCACGTTGAGAAGTTGCAGTCCGAAGACGAACTGCTCAGAAAGCTGGGCTTGTCCGCCCACGTCGATCACGGTGCGAAAGCGAGAACCGAAGCCCTCCGTAAAGTACTGATGCTCGCTGAGTCGCAGTCCGAGGCCAAATTGCTCAATCCGGTGGCTGTAGCCCAGCGACAGCCGGTGGTGACTGTGCAGCGCGTCGCCGAAGCGATAGACGCTCAGACTGCCGATGCCGTAGCGGGTGGGCTGCACCAATCCGGCCGCCACCGCGTGTAGTCCTTGACTGAATCCGAAGCGATTTTCGTAGCCTGCGAACAGCGTCGGTTGCTTCACACTGGTGACTCCGCTGATGTTGGCAAACAGAGCATCGGCCCCGCGCATGGTCACCGCCGCGTGGCCCAGTCCGGCTGCCCGGGCGCCTACGGTATGCGCTTGGGTCCAGCCTTCCGTCGCCATCAGCCAGAAGGCCAGCAGTAGAGAATATTTCATTTTTCGCCAAATAGTACAGAGGGGCAAAGATATCCCGATCTGTCTCCCCCGGAAAACCGCTAGCGCGTAGATTGCCACTGTTTCTTGCAGGTGTAGCTGCCAGAAAAAAACGCGGATAAATATGCTGAGAAGAGTATTCATTGCCCTGCTGATCCTAAGCAGTGTCGTTGCCAACGCCCAGTTCACTGATCCCTTTGTTGATGATGACCTCATGGCAAATCCTGATTGGTCAGGAGAAGGGCAAAAATTTGAAATAAGTGGCCAAGTATTACATTTCAACGACGCGACGGCCAGCGGTTCTGCCTTTCTGCCCGGGGCCACTGAGGCCGTTGTCAACGCCACTTGGGAGACTTACTTTGATCGGGCCAAAGCCAAGTCTTCCGATCATCACTTCGTGGAGCCGACCGCCCAGTGGCAGGATGTGGTTATCAACGAGTTGATGCCCGACCCCAACCCGGTGGTCGCTACCTTGCCCGATGCGGAGTTTGTTGAACTCTACAACCGCAGTGCCTATCCTTTTCAGTTGGAAAACTGGACTCTGAACGATAAAGCCTTGCCCGAGTACCTGCTGCTTCCTGGCGAATACGTGCTTCTCTCGGCCACTGCCCATGCCGCCGCTTTTGCGGCCTACGGCGAGGCCCGGGGACTAAGCAGTTGGCCCACCCTGCGCAACACCGGCAGCGAATTGGTGCTGCAGAATACGGAAGGGAAGACCATCGACTCGCTACGCTATACTAGCGCGGAAGTGACCGGAGGATATTCCATTGAGCGGATCCGTTCGGAACCGCCTTGCGACGGAAGATTGAACTACCAAACTACCTCGAGCACCGTGGGAGGTACTCCCGGAGCCCAGAACGCGAGTTTCAGCAACCAGCCCGACACCCAACCTCCGGAGCTGCTTCGGGTAACCGTTTCCACCTCCCGCGAGGTTAAACTGCACTTCGATGAGGCGGTCGATCCGGCAAGCCTTGTGGTTACTTTGTCCCCAGCGTTAGGAATCAGTGAAGTAGTGACTGATCCGATGGATGAACGAATTATGCTGTTGCGACTCAACAAAGACTTGGCCACCGGCACTTCGTACCAAGTGACCCTCAAGAACGCCCGTGATTGCTACGGGAACCAAGCTGGAACGCTAACGGCTTCCTTTTTATACGATAACCTTGCCCCCGCGTTGGTTCGGGTGGCGGTGCGGGATACTGCTTCACTCGTGCTCATCTTCAACGAAAAGTTGGCCTCAGCCGGTGAAGAAGAACACTACGTGGTTAGCAATGGCATTGGGGAAGCGCGCGCCTTGGATTGGTTGAGCGACAGCGCCTCGGTGCTTCTGGGTTTTTCAAGTTCGCTGGACAATGGATTGGTCAACCAGGTGCAGGTAATCGGAGCCGCCGACCGCGCGGGCAACGTGGCCGATACGCTGGTGCAGGACTTTAAATTTCAAGATGATATCGACTCCGTGTGGGTAGTGAGCGCCTACCAGGTGAACGTGGCTTTTGCTACGGCACCCGCCGCTGCTTCGGCGGAACAAAGCCAGAATTACCGACTAGACCGAGCGCAGGGTATTCCCAACGTAGCGGTGCGGCTGTCTGAGCGCGAGGTGCAACTGATTTACGACCGGCCGCTGGCGGCCAACAAGACGTACGAACTACGGATCGACAATATGCAAACTTCGGCCGGAGCGTGGTTGTCTACTCCCATCTACCGGTTTGCCCACGACCAAAAAGCTCCGACGCTCAACTCGGTGGTAGTAGTGGATTCGCGTACGCTGATCGCCTACTTCAGCGAAGCGATGCGCTGGAAGGATACGGATTCACCTACTGCTTTCACTATCGACCAGCGCATCGGTTCGCCCAGGAGCATTGCCCTACTGACGGGTAACCGCTCGTTTCGTCTGTTGCTAGCCAAGGACCTACAGCCGGAAACCACCTACGAGCTGTCGGTGGTCGGGCTGTCCGACCGGGCGGGCAACGTGATTAGCAGCACCAAGAAAAAAACTTTTCTCTACGACCAGCAGCCTCCGCGTCTGCAGCGCTGGCAAGTGCTAGCTCCGAACCAACTGCGCTTGCACTTCCACGAGGAGTTGCGGGCTACTTCTGCTCGTCCGCGATTGCACTATACGCTCGGCTCGAGTGAGCATCCCGACAGCGTGGCGGTTTCCGGACTTCATCCGGGGCAGGTAACCCTGTTTTTTGCCCAGCCCTTGCCCGACGAAAGCGTCCTACGAATCGCCGAGGTAGCCGACCGGTACGGAAACAAGCTGGCAGCGCCGATCGAGGCGATGATCAGCAATCAAGCTCCCGCCCTAGGCGCAGTTGTTCCGCTATCAGCCACCGAAGTCCAACTGGATTTCACGCGGACGTTAGCGCCTTCGGAGATGAATAATCCTGATAATTATCGGCTCGCTGGCTTAACGCCTGCCCAAGCACAGGTAGGAGGAAATTACCAATCATCAGTGGTTTTGACTTGGAATACCCCGCTTACGGCCAACCAAACTTACCTACTAACCATCAATCGTTTGGTGGACGCAAGCGGAACCGTCGTTGAGAACATCGAAACCGACGTTGTTTACGAAACCAAAGTGGCCAGCGTCGTTCCCGACGGATCGGCGTTAGTTGTGGAGTTCACGGTGCCGGTAGATTCTGCGGCCGCCACGGACCGCTTGCACTACGAAGTGTCCGAGGCGGGCCGACCGGTAGCAGCGATACTCACCGACCCTCAGACCGCGCGTCTGGTGTTTGCCTCGTCCTTCGCGCCGCAAACGGTGTATACGCTAGCGGTTCAGGGGTTATTGGATCAGGATCGGGACATTATACCGGCTTCGCAGCACGCATTCGGACAGGGGGAGGCTCCTGCTTACAACCAACTGCTGATCACCGAAGTGATGGCTGACCCGACACCCACGGTGGGTTTGCCGGAAGTAGAGTACGTAGAATTGTTTAACGCTTCCGATCAGTTGCTGAGCACGCGGGGGCTACGGTTTTCTGATGCCAGCACCACCGCCGTGCTTCCCACCACCTTTCTGGCTCCCCAGGAGTACGTACTGCTGGCCGATGAGTCTGGTGGAGAAGCGTTATCTCCTTACGGCCGGGTCATTTTTGCAAAGCAACTGCCCTCGCTCAACAGCAGCGGCGATAGCCTTCGTTTGACCAATGAGCAGGGACAGGATATTTTCGCGTTAGCCTACGCCGACGATTGGTACAACGACGCTGAAAAGCGGGGCGGCGGCTGGTCGCTCGAGATGGTCGATACGCAACGACCCTGCGGTGAACAGGACAACTGGACGGCCTCGGTAGACCCGGCGGGAGGCACGCCCGGTCGGCCCAATTCGGTGCAGCAGGCCAATCCCGACCGCTTCGGTCCGGAGGTGGTGCGGGCGGTTGCGGTAAGCGATACGGTGGTGCACGTGCTGTTTAGCGAACGGTTGGACAAGGGCTCAACGCTATCAGCTGAAATTGTGCTGAGCGATGGACTGGGAGTACGATCGGTGCGTTGGCTGGCGGGGCAGAAAGGGGTTGCGGTAACGGTGCACAAGGCGCTTCAGACCGGAGTAATCTACTCGGTAACGGTGCAGGGAGTAACCGATTGTAGCGGCAACCTGATCAGCGAAGCGCAGGCGACCACCACGTTTGTGCTTCCCGAAGCGGCCGTGCCGGGCGACATTCTGCTCAGCGAACTGCTGTTTCATCCGCGCAACGGAGGAGAAAAATTTGTCGAGCTCTATAATCACTCGAGGAAATATATCGACTTAAAACATTGGTCATTGGCTAACCTCAGCGACGATTCGCTGACTAACGTCAAAAGCATTTCCGACGATCACTACGTCCTGCCCCCGAGCACCTACGTGGCCCTCACCGAAAACCCGGTAACGCTCAAGGCGGATTATCCGGCCACTGACGAAGAGCATCTACAGAAAGTAGCCGCCCTGCCTAGCCTCCCGGCTGACCAAGGAACGGTCGTGCTCCTTGATCCAGCCCAGAAAGAGATGCAGCGCTTCGATTATTCGTCTGACTTCCACCATCCGCTGCTGGTCAACAAAAAAGGAGTTTCCCTGGAGCGTATCACCTGGGACGGTCCGGCGAACGACGCCGCTTCGTGGCAGTCGGCAGCCCAAACCGCCAACTACGCCACGCCGGGCTACCGCAACTCGCAGCACGTCGAAAATCCCGCGTCGGAAGCCGCGCTAACGGTAGACCCGCCGGTGTTTGCGCCCGGCCACGCGGGGCACGCCGACTTCACGCGCATCCACTACCGTTTTGGCTCGACCGGGACGGTGGCCAACGTGACGGTGTACGACGCACAGGGAAGAAAAGTGCGCGACCTGGCCCGCAACCAAACCCTGGCCGAAGAAGGGTTTCTGGTGTGGGACGGCACCGCCGATGATCAGCAGCGGGTGGGGATTGGCTATTACCTGATTTTTTTCGAGACTTTTGATACGCAAGGGCAGGTAATGGTGTTAAAGGAAAAAGTGGTGGTCGGTGGAAACTGGTAGTCCCATTTCGCTGTCCCGGTTAGATTATGCGCGTATGAAACGGCTTATCAAACTCATTCGCCGCGGCGAAGGAGAACAACTCAACTTCAAACAAACCATCTCGGACCCCGTCAAGATTGCTAAGACGATTGCCTCCTTTGCCAATACCCGGGGGGGCACCCTGCTGGTGGGTGTGCGTGACAACCGAACCATCCGGGGAGTGGACCCCGAAGAAGAGAAGTACGTGCTGGAAACCGCGGCCAGCTTCCACTGCGATCCCGCTATTTCTTTAACTTACCGAGAGGTGGAAGATCAGGAAACCGAAACCATCGTGTTGGAAGTGACCATCACCGAAAGCAAGCACAAGCCGCACTACACCATCAATCAACTCAACGAGACGTTGCGTTTACATTCGGCAGCACGACAAAAGCTTACCGGCCAGCAAGTTGATGATTGACATGATGCGGCAGGGCAAGCTGCCCGTTGGTTTGGGCGAGCAGACCGTGAAGCACCTGGGGCACAACGAGAAGAAGCTGTTTGCTTTTTTAGAAACCCACCAGCGCATCACGCTCAAGCAGTTTATGCACGTGGTGAACATATCTAAGCGACGGGCGATGCGCACGCTGCACGAGCTAACGCTGCGCGGCATGATTCGCCTGCACGATCACGAAAAAGAAGCGTATTACACGCGCTAGTGCGAAAAGCAAAGGCTAAACCGGGTGAAGCAACCCGTTACGCAGCGCACTGAGAGGTGCCCCACTGGATGGTGCCCCACCGGATGGTGACCAGTCGGTTTTTGGCCAACCGAATTGCTCCCGATCACTCCCTGAAGGGTGAAGCCGCCGGGCAGGTCGGTGGTGATGACCTGCTGTAGGAAGGGAATCTGGGCTAATTCTTCGGTCGTAACGCTGGGAGCATTGTCTTCTACCGTTACCACCGTGCCGGTTTCGTTGATCAGAAAGCTGATCTCAACGTAGGCCAGCATTCTACCGGTCCGGTGCCGCCGTAGCGCATTTTTGATGAGTTCGCCAACGGCTTGGGCTGCCGTTCGGTCGAAGGTGGGTAGCAGACGCTCATTATCATCATAAATCCTGATCCAAATATTACGCTGAATAACGAGGCTTTGAAACTCTTCCAGCACCTTTCTGACCGATCCGCGTAGGTCGCCTGACGTGTCACCCGGTTGGGCTTGGTCTTCTCGTTCGGCAATCTGACGGATCTTTTCGATGATCTCGGTGCGGAAGTCCGGTTCTGCTAAGTCATCGATTGCGATAGAGTAGTTGTTGCTCATGGTCTGGTGCTGATGGATAGAAAAAATATTTTGCCCAACCATAAAGATATCTACTGCCTGATTCCGAAACTAGAGGGAAGCTTCGCGAAGCCTACGCTGTAAGGAAGTGCCCAATTGTGCTAATCTGTAGACCCTACGTTGGTCATCTCAACCTTTTTTAATACCTTGGTTCACTAACCCATTCTGCTTCCTCCATGAAAAATTATCCTTCTTCCGAACATCCGGCCCGCCGCACCTTTCTGAAAACAACCGGTTCGGCGGTGGTCGGCAGCGCCCTGGCCTTCGGCTTCGCTCCCTCCCGCGCAACGGCCTTTGCCCCTAACAGCGACACCCTACGGGTAGGGCTGGTTGGCTGTGGCGGACGCGGCACCGGGGCCGCTAACCAAGCGCTGAAGGCCGATGATAACGTGCTGCTCGTAGCAGTAGCCGACGTGTTTCCCGACCGCATGCAGACCAGTTTGGAAAGCCTGACCCAAAGTCACGGTGATAAAGTGCAGGTGGACGAAGATCATAAATTTCTGGGTTTCGATGCCTATCAAAAGCTCATCGACTCCGACGTGGACGTGGTGATACTGACTTCTCCTCCTGGCTTTCGTCCCGATCATATTCAGGCGGCGGTGGATGCCAAAAAGCACGTGTTCGCCGAAAAGCCGGTGGCCGTTGATATTCCGGGAGTGAAAAAAGTGATGGAAGCGGCCAAAAAAGCTAAGGAAAACCGCACCTCGCTGATGTCGGGACTCTGCTGGCGCTACCACGAACCCAAGCGGGCCGTTTTTGGTCGGGTGCTCGACGGAGCCATTGGCGAGGTGACCTCGGTGTATAACACGTACAACACGGGCACGCTGTGGCACAAAGACCGGCAGCCCGAGTGGACGGAGATGGAATACCAGATGCGTAACTGGCTCTATTACCCCTGGCTGTCGGGCGACCACATCAACGAGCAGGCGATTCACAGTCTGGATATGGCCTCGTGGGCGCTGGGCGACCGCAACCCGGTGAGCGCGATGGGCACCGGCGGGCGACAGGTGCGCACGGACGACAAGTACGGTAACGTTTTCGATCACTTTGCGATTACCTACGACTATGGCGAGGGCGTGAACTCCCACCACTTTAGTCGGCAGCAGTTCAACTGTGCCAACAGCTACAAGGTGGAAATACAGGGTACCAAAGGCCGTGCCCTGGCCGACTGCATCCGCGACCAGCATGAGGTTGTAGCGGACGAGAAGTGGCGCTACCGCGGCGAGAAAAACGATATGTACCAGACCGAGCACAACGAACTGTTCGCCGCCATTCGCGCCGACCAACCCGTGAACGACGGCGACATTATGACGCGGAGCACCATCCTAGCCGTAATGGGTCGGATGGCCGCCTACACCGGGCAGGTCATCACCTGGGAAGACGTTATGAAGTCTACAGAGACGCTGGGTCCTGAAAAATACAATTGGGATTTGGTGTACGAAACTCCGCCGGTGCCCATGCCGGGAATCACGACGCTGGGTTGAACTGGCTGCTGGACACTGGCTGCTAGATGCTGCTGTTACTGGTTACTAGACGTTAGCATTAGTATCTAGCATCTTAGCCACTTAAGAAGTCATCCAACACCCAACTATGCAACGACGTGATTTCATGAAACTGAGCGGGGCAGCACTGCTGGCTTCACAGCTTCCCGGATCGGTGAAGGCCGCTTCCGCAAGCCCGAAGATGCCGATTAAGAAGAGCCTGAAGTACTCGATGGTAGAGGAAAAAATGCCAATTGCCGATCAGTTTCGGATGTTGGTGGACATTGGTTTCGACGGAGTGGAAATGGCCTCGCCCAGCGAAGTAAATGTAGACGAAGTGGTAGCGGCCAAGGAAAAAACCGGCCTGGAGATTCCGGGAGTAATCAATTCCGCCCACTGGAAGTCGCCCTTGTCGGATCCTGACCCGGCGGTACGGGCCCGCTGCGTGGCGGCCACCGAAACCGCGCTGCGCGACTGCCAAGCCTACGGCGGCACCACGGTGCTGCTGGTACCCGGCGTAGTGAACGAAACCGTAAGCTACGAAGATGCCTACCGACGCTCGCAGGAAGAAATTCGCAAGTTGCTGCCCGTTGCCGAAGAAATGGGAGTGAAAATCGCCTTCGAAAACGTGTGGAATAATTTTCTGCTCAGTCCGCTGGAGGCCGCCCGCTACGTAGACGAACTGGAGAGCGACATGGTTGGCTGGTACTTCAACGTGGGCAACGTGGTGCGCTACGGCTGGCCCGAACACTGGATCACGGCTTTGGGCGATCGCATCCTCAAGCTCAACGTGAAGGAGTATAGCCGGAAGAAGCAGCAGGATGAAGGCATCTGGAAGGGCTTCGAGGTGGAGCTAATGGAGGGCGATTGCCACTGGCCCGCGGTGAACAAGGCACTCACGGCTATCGGTTACTCAGGCTGGGCCTCAGCCGAAGTGCCGGGCGGCGACCGGAAGCGCTTGGCCGACATTTCCCAGAAGATGGACTCGATTTTTGGGTTGGGGTAGCAGTACTACCGACCAACCCCTTCCACCAACACCCCCCGCTCTTCCATCCACTCTTCGCAGCGCTCGGCCCAGGAAGAAAATGCCGAACCACGGTCGCCCAACCCAAGTCCGTGCCGTCCCTTTTCGTAAATGTGCAGTTCGGCCGGGATGCCCTTTTCGTGCAGCGCCAAATAGAAGTAGATACTATTTTGCGGCGGAACGCTCTTGTCTTCGGAGGTGTGTACCAAAAAAGTGGGGGGCGTATCGTCTTTCACTTGTGTTTCGTTCGACAACGACGCCACCAACGCCGGGTCGGCATCTTCACCCAGCAGCATTTTTCGCGAACCCGCGTGCTGGTACTTTTCTGTAAAGCTAATCACCGGGTAGAGCAACACCATAAAGTCGGGCCGACTGCTCACCTGATCAATGGGGTCGTTGGCGTCGGCTTGGCCCGCGTCGAAGTGGGTTCCTAGGGTGGAGGCCAGGTGTCCGCCCGCCGAAAAGCCCAGCACGCCGACGCGGTCGGGGTCTATCTGCCACTGCGCCGCGTTGGCCCGCACGGTGCGTAGTGCCCGCTGCCCGTCGTGCATAGGCACGGGGTGACGGTAGCCGTCCTTTCCCAAACGATAGGTCACAATGTAGGCCGACACTCCGAACGAATTGAGCCAGCGGGCGATCTGATGCCCCTCGTGGTTCATTGCCAGCATTTGATAACCACCTCCCGGACACACTACCACCGCTGCGCCCGTAGCAATTTCCTTCGGAGCTGGATAGCGGATGAGCGTTGGCTGGTCATGGGCGGCATCTCCGAGCGCTCCGGGAGCACCCTCGGGCCACAGTAGCAGCGTATCGGGTTCGTTTTGCGCCAGTAGTTGAGTGGCCATAAATAAGAAAATCGTGAGCGCAAGAAAGGTCCGTAGTCGCATAAGATTGGGGAAATTTGCAAGAATGATACCCCTGAACATACATGAGTTGCACAGAAATTGCAAATGGGTTGGTAAACCTAACCTATTGCTACGATGAAACAACTGTTAATCATCGCTGGATTGATATCCGGTAGTCTTTCACTGTTTGCTCAGGAGACACCTCGTACCGAAGAGTACTGTGAGTTTACTTTAGATGCTGGCCCCTTGGGATCGAGGGGTAGATGTGTCGTCCGTCTGGATCGGGGGCAACCTCCGGCGCCGTGGCCCAACGGGGTAGATAGAGTGCGCGACGAACAGGGAAACCTTATTTTGTTCAACTCAGCTGTAGATGCGCTCAACTATATGAACGGCTACGGATGGAAGCTGGTAGATGTCCGAAGCGATAGTTCCGATACTTACTATCTAATGCGCCGCCAGATTGATCCGCTACCGGAACCAACGCCCCAGTAAGCTTCCTACCGCTCGGAGGTGAGCGATAACAATGCGCTGAGATCAACGGATTCGTACCAATGAGCGAGCTCCGTTACGTCACAATAAGCACTAATTTCTTTCACCCGCTCGCCCTGCAAGCTATCGAAGCGCACTTCGATAAAAGTAGTTCCGTCGTGGTAGAGGCACACCCCGTAGCGGGTTAGGCGCTCCGACACAATGGTGAAGTCGACCAAACGGCAGTGGTGGTAGATATAATCGAGCTGCTGCTCGGACGAAAGGGCAATAAATTTCTGACAATCCATAAACAAAAAAATGCATTATCCGAACAACCGAACAACTAGATTATGACAAGATCTTACAATGTAGGATCGATTCGTCCTTCAAAAGTTGCGGTTGATCGTGCTTATCCAACGGCTCGTCTACCTTAATTGTTGTTTGTTTGGGAAAGACCGCACCTTGGAAGCATCATTCACCCTCTAACCCGCTTCCAATGAAACGTCTTTGCTTCTTTCTTCGCTACTGCTGCTCACCCTCCGGGCCCACGCTCAAACCACCTTCACCGGAACCGTGCAAGACGCCCGGGGAGAGGCCATCATCGGGGCCAACGTATACTTGAAAGACACCTACGATGGCACCTCGAGCGCTATTGACGGCTCCTTTTCCTTCGTTACCCCAGCCACCGGAGCACAGTGGTTGCTGGTGAGCGCGGTGGGGTTTCGTCCGTATGAGCAGCCGATTGCTACCAACCAGGATACGGTTTCAGTGGCAATCGTTTTGCGCGAAGCAATCAACAAAATGGACGGCGTTACCATCACCGCCGGAGCCTTCGCGGCCAGTGACGAGAAACAGGGGCTGATGCTTAAGCCGCTGGAGATTGTGACCACTGCCGGAGCGCTGGGCGACATCAGCGGCGCGCTCAACACCCTGCCGGGCACCCAAACGGTGGCCGAAGACGGACGCTTGTTCGTGCGCGGCGGAGCGGGCTATGAAACGCAGACCTACATGGACGGCATGCTGATCCACGCTCCCTACGGGGCCTCTGGTCCTGACGTGCCCACCCGCGGAAGGTTTTCTCCCTTCCTGTTTAAAGGCACCACCTTCAGCACCGGGGGCTACTCGGCCGAGTACGGACAAGCATTATCATCAGCGCTGATTTTGAGTTCGGTAGATTTGGCTCCGCAAACCCAAACCGACGTATCGCTGATGACCGTCGGGGCTGACCTGACCCACCAGCACCGCTGGGAAAACACTTCGTTGCTGGTACGGGGCGAGTACACCAATCTGGCTCCCTACCAGGGTCTGGTGAAGCAAGACACCGAGTGGAAACAAGCTCCGGTATCGGGGGGCGGGTCGATGGCGCTGCGGCACAAAACCTCGGCCCAGGGCATGCTGAAACTCTACGGCTACGCCAACCGGGGTCAGTTAGCGCTACGTCAACCGACGATCAGTGGCGATGATTCGGATAACATTCGCGTACAAAACGACAACTTGTACCTGAACGGCACTTACCAAGAAGCGCTTAGCGATCGCTGGTCAGTGCGGAGCGGCATATCCTACACCCAGGACCAAACCGCTACCACGGTTAATAACCGATCCAAAAAGGAGAGCAGCACGGGAGTGCATACCAAAGCGACCTTTACCTACGACGCTTCAGAGTATCTGGCCATCCGCGGTGGGGCTGAACACCAGATAGATCAGGGCACTCGGCAGTATCAATTGGCCGAAGGAGAGACCATGCAACGCTGGAACGACCAACTCACCGCGGGGTTTGTAGAAGCCGATGTGTACGCCAGCAGCCGGTGGGTGGCCCGGGCGGGAGTGCGGGGCGAGCACTCTTCTTTGTCGCAAACCACGCACGTGGCTCCCCGGCTGTCGCTGGCCTACCAAACCGGATCGGCCAGTCAGGTATCATTGGCCTACGGGGCGTTTGCGCAGCGTCCTGAATCCAGTTTGCTCACAAATAGCCTTCGCCTATTGCCCGAACGGGCTACGCACTACATCGCCAACTACCAGCGCAGCAAGAACGGACGCACCTTCCGGGCCGAGGCGTTTCAGAAGTCGTACCGTGATTTGGTGAAGACGGTTGACCAGCGCGCTACCAACCGCGGCTATGGCTACGCCCGGGGCGTGGAGTTGTTCTGGCGCGACCGTAGCTCTATCAAAAACGCCGACTACTGGGTATCATACTCGCTGCTCGGTACCCAGCGCGACTACCGTGATTTCCCGACCCTGGCTCCGCCTACCTTCGCGGCGCGTCACACCTTTTCGGTGGTCTACAAGCACTTTTTGCCCGCCATAAAAACCCAACTGGGGGCTCGCTATTCGTTCGCCAGCGGCCGTCCTTACTTTAACCCGAACCACGATGACTTTCACGGCGACCGAACGCGCTCCTTTAACAACCTGAGTCTGAATGCGGCCTACCTGATTCGTCAGCACATCATCCTGTACGCTTCCGCCACCAATGTGCTGGGCGCTCCCAACGTGTTCGGCTACGAGTACACTTCGCAACCCGATGAGCAGGACACCTACGCCCGGCGGGCGGTTGGTCCTCCGGCTCCCCGCTTCTTCTTCGTCGGACTGTTCATCACGCTGAGCCGAGACGGAAAAAACGAACCAGTTAGACAATCTATAATTCTAGCTCCCATGCCGCTAACTCGGGCGCGTTTTCAACGCGTTCAGACGCGCGCTAGCAACGCATCTAATCACCAATTAATTATTCTACTCTTTAACCAATTATTCTTATGAAATCCTTATCCCTAATCACCGCACTTGTTTTAATTTTCAACTTGTCTCAGGCCGCCGCTCCTTCCTATCAGCAGGCGATGGAAGAAAGTATTGCCAGTCTGAACCAGGCATCAGATTCCGAACAACTGTTGGCCGTCGCTAACCGCTTCGAGCGCATCGCTCGCGCTGAGAAAGACGAATGGCTGCCCTGGTACTACGCGGCCTACGCCACCCTTAACCGAGCTATTGAATCCGACGGAGCGAGCGAGAAAGACCAATTGCTCGACGAAGCGCAGCAGTATCTGGACGAAGCTACGGCGGTAAAAACCGAAGAATCGGAGCTGGTGGCCTTGCAGGGCTACGTGCACACCATTCGGGTGACGGTGGACCCGGCCAACCGGGGGGCGCAATTGGCCCCGTTGGCTACCCAAACCCTGGGGAAAGCGGTGCGGATGAACCCCGATAACCCCCGCGCACTGTTCTTGCTCGGGCAGATGCAGTACGGCACGGCCCAGTTTTTCGGAGCCGACACTTCGGAGGCGTGCCAACTGATTCAGCAGGCGGTGGCCAAGTACGAAAGCGTGACGATCGATGACGCGCTGATGCCAAGTTGGGGAGAAAAAAGTGCGCAGCGAATGAGTGAACAGTGTGGGAAATAGAATTGGCTACCACGCCACTTACACGTACTTCATACTCGGGGGTGAAACCAGAAGATTTAGTATCTTTCACCAAACAGACGTTATGCCTACTCCCTTTCACCGACGCGTTTTCTCCATTCTGGGATTCTCAGTACTAATCGGTACGCTGATTGCCGTACCTTTTCAACCCGAAGCGTTCACTTCGTGGGCGGGCTTGCAAGAGGTTTGGCCCAGTTGGTTGATGTCTATCGTATATACTTTTGCGCTGAGCAAAGGCAACGGGTGGCTTGATTACTATCTGGATCGGCTGGTACGGTGGGTGGATCAACCCGTAAAGCGCTTATTGGTCAGTATTTTAGCGATGTTCGTTGGCTCTACGCTAATCATCTTACTGATCCAGCTGGTGTTTGCCAAGCTGATTTGGGAGCCGCGTTGCGACTGTACTCTTACGTGGTCGGGCTATTACCTTGGGAACCTATACTTCCCCTTGGTTATCACGGTGATAGCCACCACCATTTTCAACAGTCGCAAATTCTTGCTCGAGTGGCGGAAGTCAGCCATTGAGGCAGCGCGTTTTAGAAACGAATACCTAGCCTCGCAGTACCAGTCGCTTAAAGACCAGATGAACCCGCATTTCTTGTTCAACAGTCTGAACGCGCTCACTTACCTGGTTTATGAAAATCAGGATCAGGCAGCGCAGTTCATCAAGAAACTTTCCGACGTGTATCGCTACGTGCTCGAACACCCGCGAGCGGGAGGTGGTTCCGGTTAATGAAGAACTGGCTTTTATTCGTGCTTACGTTTTCCTACAGAAAATCCGCTTCGAGAATGCCCTTCGGGTAGAAATTACGATTCCTGAAGAATCAACTTTTCAGGTGCCGCCCTTGGCGCTGCAAATGTTACTGGAAAACGCGATCAAGCACAACGAACTCTCGGAAGAGCGACCGCTGCAGATCACTATCGCCCTGGAAGGCGAAGGCTACCTGGTGGTGCAAAACAACCGGCAGCTCAAGGAGATTCGAGAAAATTCTTCCGGCATTGGTTTAGCCAATATCCGAGCGCGCTACGCCTACTTGTCCGAAGCGGAGGTGGTGGTGCTTGATGAGCAACCGCACTTCACGGTGAAACTGCCGCTGCTGCGGCCCGAACTCCCATTCGCCCAAAAAGCACGCACTGCTTCGCCAGCACGCGCCTAACTCATTTCATGGTAAACCATTCAACTATTTTACCACTCAATCATTCATTTCATGCAGGTTCTAATTATCGAAGACGAAAAACCCGCCGCCCGCCATCTAACCACCCTGTTGCAAAAGCACGACCCAACCATTGCGGTGCTGACCCAGCTAGATACCGTGAAAAAAGCCGTAGCCTGGTTCGGCGAGCATCCGGCTCCCGACTTGGTCTTTCTGGATATCCAACTGGCCGACGGACTCAGCTTCAGCATCTTTGAGCAGGTTGCCGTGACTTCCCCGATCATCTTCACCACCGCCTACGATCAGTATGCGGTACAGGCTTTCCGGGTGAACAGCGTAGATTATCTGCTTAAACCCATCGGGCCGGATGAACTGGGGCAGGCGTTAGATAAGTTTTGGCAGTATCACCAGTCGGCCCCCGCTGAACCTACCGTAGACGTAACCATGATGACGCAAATTCAGCAGGCAATCAGCACGATGAGCCAGCCCTACAAGCACCGCTTTGTGGTGAAGGTAGGCGAGCACATTCGGCCAATTTCGGTGGCGGAGGTGCTGTATTTTATGAGTCAGGACAAAGTTACGTTTATGCAAACGCGCACGGACCAAAAGACCGCCGGACGGCGCTTCATCATCGATTATTCGCTCGATCAGGTTGAGGGAGCAGTAGACCCTAACCGCTTCTTTCGCATCAGTCGGCAGTATGTGGTGAGCCTGGAAGCAGTTGAGGATATCATTACTTACTCGAGCAGTCACCTGAAATTGATTCTGAAACACAGTGAGGATAATCAAGTGCTGGTGAGCCGGGAGCGGGTGGCCAGTTTCCGGCAATGGCTTGACCAGTAAAGGGTGGGCATCTCCTCAAAAGTGGGGATTTTTGTTCCTACTGTTCCTACTATCGCTATCCGGTGGTCCACAAAACGTATTTGCAAGTGACTGAATTTCAGAGTGATTACCAGAGGCAGTGACTGAAAAGTGGCACTGCTCGAGAATGGCTGATAGTTTGCAACCTGATCGTACGAAAACCACAACTAAAGTATATTTTTTCAGCTTTCAATTTTTTTGACTTTCACTCAGACAGTTATTTTTTGTGTGCGATGAGCAGGTAATCATCGGTACTTGGCAAACGGGCGATGCGGCAAAGGCCGTATCGCTCTTTTTTTATTCTAATAAAATGCATAATATGCAGTCCTATTTCAACTAGACCAACCTATGGATACCAATACTATCATGCTGATCGCTTTGGCGATTATAGTTGTGCTGTCGGCACTTGCAATTTGGATGGCCAATCGGGGTAGCGGAGTGGAGGACCCGCATCGCGCGATGGACCCAGTAGCCGATGATGAGCCCTCGGAGACGCACTCAACCACGACGGCTTCCACCACCAAAGTCGCTGGTAGCAAGGTTGTTGATAGTAAAGTCACTTCAGACACCAAAGTCACTGACAACAAACCTGCGTCAGACGTTAAAGTGGTAGACAATTCCAAAAAGACTTCGGCAACCGATTCGTCGGCCGACTTTAAGGACAGAAAAAACGTCAAAGAGGTACGCGACACCAAGAACCCACCCAAAAACCGCTAATATCCTAGCACCTTGAGCATCGACTCGCTGTCTTGTTCGGTAGCAAACAGCCGATAGTCCAGCGTCCCGTCCGAAGCGCGATCAACCACCACGTGCTGCGGAGCGGGAATCAGGCAGTGCTGAATTCCTCCGTATCCGCCCAGCGCTTCCTGATAAGCTCCGGTATAAAAGAACCCGACGTACAGCGGTTGGTCGGTTTTTGGTAGAAACAACTCATTGCGGTGCGCTTCGGTGTTGTAATAATCCTGACTATCGCAGGTGAGTCCGCCCAAATTCACTTTTTGATACGGTTGGTCCCACTCATTCAGCGGCAGCGTAACGTACTTACGGTTGAGTCCCCAAATATCGGGCAGTTGCGTGATAAACGACCCATCAATCATGTACCACAATTCTTTGTCGTTCTGCTGCTTCTGGTCCAGCACCGAGTAGAGCACCGCCCCGCTTTCGCCAACGGTATAGATTCCGAATTCGGTTAGGATGTTGGGCGCTGGCACGTTGTTGCCTCGGCAAGTCTCCTGCACGCTGCGCACAATTTCGTCTACAATGTAGGGATAGTCGTACTTAAACCACAGCGAGTCTTTTACCGGAAAGCCGCCGCCAATGTCGATGCTATCCAGTTCCGGGCAAATCTTTTTCAGCTCGCAGTATTTATCCACGAACCGGTCGAGTTCGCTCCAGTAATACGACGAGTCGTCAATGCCCTGGTTCACAAACATGTGCAGCATTTTGAGGCGGGCGCGGGGGTTCTCACGAATGCGGGTCTGGTATAGCTCGGTGATATCGCTATAGCGCACACCCAAACGCGAGGTATACAGCTCAAAGCGCGGAGTTTCATCAGAGGCCACCCGGATGCCCAATTGATACGGACCTTTCACGTGCTGATCGTAGTAGTTGATCTCGCCCAGACTGTCCAGCACCGGCACGCAGTTTTTGAAGCCCTGGTTGATGAGTTCGCTCACGTAGCGCAGGTACAGCTCCCGCTTAAAGCCATTGCAAACGATGAGCAAGTCCTGCTTGATTTTGCCCTGCTGATAGAGCTTGCGGATGATGGGAATATCATACGACGATGAAGTTTCCAACTGCACCCCGTTGCTCAGCACTTCGTCCAGCACAAATGAGAAGTGCGACGATTTGGTACAGTAGCAGTACTGGTATCCACCTTCGTAATTATATTTGTCCATCGCCTGCCGAAACAGCTGGCGCACGTGCTGGATATTACTACTGATTTTAGGGAGGTAGGTTAGTTTGGTCGGAGTGCCGAACCGCTCAACAACCTCCATCAGGGGTACCCCGTGGAACTGCAAACCTCCTTCAACTAGGTTGAAATCGTCCGTTGGAAAATCAAACGTTTGCTCAATGAGGTTCTGGTATTTCTTCATGCGAACGATTAAAAAAATATTAGCGAATTGAATACGGGTGCAATATTCTCACAATTTTAACATCTTTGCAACGCTGGATAACATGCTGAGCAGCGGCCGCGCGGTCAGGTGCTGGTTGCTGGATATCGGCCACTAGCATCTAGCCTCGCGAAGAATGTCATCCGCACGGCGTCCGCCAGTAACCAATAGCAAGCATCCAACCACATGAACATAGAAGAAGCAATACAGTTCGGGATCAGCGAAGCATTTAGTAAGCTATTTGATCAAGACCTGCCCTCCGCTGAAGTAAATTTGCAGCCCACCCGCAAGGATTTTCCCGGTTCGCACACCTTTGTCACCTTCCCCTACGCGCGCGTCACGCGGAAAAGTCCGGCCGACACCGCCGAAGCGCTGGGCCGCTATCTGGTCGAGAACACCACCGTGGTGCGAGATTTCAACGTGGCTAAGGGGTTTCTTAACCTGGAAATGACGGATGCCGCCTGGGTGCAGACGCTCCGACAGATCGTAGAACAATCCGACGCCCCACGCTCGAACGGGCAGCGGGTTACCATCGAGTTTTCATCGCCCAACACCAACAAGCCGCTGCACCTGGGCCATTTGCGCAACAACTTTTTGGGCTACGCTACCGCGCAGATTCTGGAAGCGCAGGGCTACGCGGTGGTTAAAACCAATATCATCAACGACCGGGGCGTGCACATCTGCAAGTCGATGCTGGCCTACCAGAAGTTCGGCCAGGGCGAAACCCCCGCCTCGTCGGGCAAGAAGGGCGATCACCTGGTGGGAGAGTACTACGTTCGCTTTGATCAGCAGTACAAAAAGCAGGTGAATGAGTTATGGATAAAGAAAGCGATTGAAGCCAATCTAGTCACCGAAGGCCAATCGGCAGAAGAGATTTTACAAACACTGGAGGCAAGGAAAGAAAGCTTAAGCACAGAAGAGAAAAAGAAATTTAGTGATTTAAAGGAGTTGAAGGAAAGGGTGACAAAAGAAGCTCCCCTGATGCAAGAAGTACAGACGATGCTTCAGCAGTGGGAGCAGGGCGATCCGGCGGTGGTGCAACTGTGGAAGCAGATGAACGGCTGGGTGTACGCTGGTTTCGACGCTACCTACCAAAAGATCGGAATTACCTTTGATCAGGTGTACTACGAGTCGGATACGTACCTGCTGGGGAAAACTGTGGTGGAAGAGGGATTACAGCAGGGTGTCTTCTTTCAAAAAGACGACGGCTCGGTGTGGATTGACCTGACCGACGAAGGACTGGACCAAAAGCTGGTACTGCGGGCGGACGGCACGTCGGTGTACATTACCCAGGATTTGGGCACCGTAGAGTTGCGCTTCCGCGATCATCCGTTTGACCGGATGGTGTACGTGGTGGGCAACGAGCAGGATTACCACTTCAAGGTGCTGTTTGCCATTCTGAACAAGCTTGGCCGCCCCTACGCCGCGGGTTTGTTTCACCTGTCGTACGGCATGGTGGACTTGCCCTCGGGCAGGATGAAGTCGCGCGAGGGCACCGTGGTGGATGCCGACGACATCATCCGCACCGTGGTGGACGCGGCGCGTGAGCAGACTGAGCAACTTGGTAAGATTGAAGACTTCACCGAGGCACAGGCGGAAGAGTTGTACCAGATGCTGGGGGTAGGAGCGCTTAAGTATTTCTTGCTGAAAGTAGATCCCAAGAAACGCATGCTGTTCAATCCGGAAGAGTCGGTGCAGTTGCAGGGGAACACCGCGCCCTTCATTCAGTATACGCACGCCCGCATTGCTGCTATCGTACGCAAAGGCCCAGGCCGATAGCATTGGTACTGACCAAGTTCCGGCCGTTGAGGTGCTTGAACCATCGGAGCAAGAACTTATTGCCCTGCTTACCGAACTACCCGCCAAGGTCGCCTTGGCCGCCGAATCGTACGCCCCCTCGGTGGTAGCGCAGTACGCCTACGATCTGGCAAAGGCCTACAACCGCTTCTACACCGAAGTGCCGATCTTTGGGGTAGATGATACGGAATTGATAGCATTTCGGGTAACCCTGTCGGCCACCGTCGCGCAAACGATTCGCCACGCGATGGGGTTGTTAGGAATCGGAGTGCCGGAGCGGATGTAGGGTTTGAACAACAACATAGACAGGCATTTAATCTACGAGGTTATTCGCCGTTGTCGGATAACGGCTATCCAAATGTATACTACTCAACCAGACTAACCGATCTATTCCCTGTGTTCGCTAACCCCTGGATATCCGCCGCTCGTCCGCGTACCCTGCCCTTGGCTTTGGCCAGTATCGGCATGGGCGCCTTTCTGGCTGCTTCGGTCCAGCAATTCCAGTGGGAGGTATTTTTGCTGAGTGCACTAACCACCGTCTTTCTTCAAATTCTGTTGAACCTGGCCAACGACTACGGCGACTCGGTGCATGGTGCCGACCAGGCGGGGCGCGAAGGACCAGCCCGCGCCGTGCAGTCGGGAGCCATCACCCCGCGGGCCATGCGGCGGGCCATCGCCGGGTTTGCCGTGCTGTCGCTCGGTAGTGGAATCGCGCTGCTGTGGTGGGCGTTGCCCCGGAACGGAACCACCTTCGCGGTTTTTCTGGGGTTAGGAATACTGTCTATCTTAGCGGCCATTACTTATACTTCGGGGAAGCGGCCCTACGGCTACGCAGGCTTTGGCGACGTGTCGGTGCTGCTCTTTTTTGGGCTGGTGGGAGTGATGGGATCGTACTACCTGCACACGCTCAGCCTTCGCTGGGTACACGTGCTGCCCGCGCTCAGTTGCGGCTTCTTCTCAACGGCAGTACTGAACGTGAATAACATTCGCGATTTGAAAACCGACGAACTGGCGGGCAAGCGATCCATTCCGGTGCGGTTGGGAAGAGCGCGCGCGGTAACCTACCACTGGGCACTGCTGGGGCTGGGCACCTTATGTTCAGTGGCCTACGGATGGCTGAACTACGATGCTTACTACCAGTGGTTGTTCGTGCTTTGTCTACCGCTACTCATCCAAAACGGACGGGCCGTGCAGTACCGCCGCACGGCAGCCGAATTAGACCCATATCTCAAGCAAATGGCCCTTACCACCCTGCTCTACGTGGTAACTTTTGGAGTGGGTTTACTGCTATAATCTTACATACGTTGCACTTCACGCGTTAATTTTCGTATATCCTAACATAACCAAAACAAACTTCATCTATGAAAAGCATTCTCGTTCCCACCGATTTTTCAGAACAAGCCACCTACGCCCTCGATTTGGCCTACGGCATCGCCCGGCAGAGTGGGGCCGCCGTCAAGCTCCTTAACGTGGTGGAATCTCCCCACGGCGAATCGTTCAACACCATGGGCGACGTAACGGCGAGCGACGGCACCAACGCGATGTTCTTTGTTCAGTTGGTAGAAGGAGCCAAGCGTCGGCTCATCGAGATCGACGAAGACCCCAAGTACGCCGACGTATCGCTCGAAGGGTTTGTGGAAGTGGGCAGCCCCTACGAAAGTATTGCTCGAACCATCGTTGAACACGAAGTAGACTTGGTCGTGATGGGAACGCAGGGCAGCAGTGGTTTAGAAGAGATATTTGTGGGCTCTAATGCCGAAAAGGTAGTACGGCGGTCTGCCTGCCCGGTGCTGTCGGTGAAAGGTGCGGTGCACGCCGACTCGGTCAAGAACATTGTGCTGGCCACCAACCTGCGTGATGACCACGAGGCTTTGTTCGCCGAACTCACGAAGCTTCAGCAATTTTTTGATGCCACCATTCATATCGTGCGCATCAACACGCCCAGCAGCTTTGAGAACGATCGGTATTACAAAACTGAAATGGAGAAGTTTGCCCAGCAGCACCGGCTCACCAACTACACCCTCAACGTGTACAACGACAGCGATGAAGAGGATGGAATCATTTACTTCGCTGAGCAGGTTGGTGCCGATATGATTGCGCTGGGCACGCACGGGCGAAGCGGTATCCGGCGGTTGCTCAGTGGCAGCATCGCCGAAGACGTGGTGAACCACGCCAAGCGCCCGGTGTGGACGTTTAAGCTGCAATAGTTTCTACTTCGTTTAGGAAGAAACCAGAATATCGCCAAGCAGACAACTGAATCATCTAGTGAGAAACCGCGTTAGCATCACCCTAGCGGCGTACTTTCCCCTGCCCTTTATCGGGCTGGCGCTGCTGATACTACTTACCGTCGCCATAGGGCTGGCCGAACGCTACGGCCCGGTGGCGTTTCTGCTGATTCTGGCCGGTGGGTTCCTCTTCACCGCCCGCTACCGGCTCACCATCAACCTGGTCGCCCAAACCTACCACGATCACCTGTGGATTGTCGGTATGAAAAAGGGGGTCAAGGTGAATTTTAACCGCATCAATGGCTTGCACCTCACCCAAAATGCCTACCGGCAGACGATCAGCTCCTGGGCAAGTTCCATGACCAAGCGAGGCACCGAGTACAACGGGTTTATCCGCTTCGATGAGGAAGACATTCAGGTAATTAATGATACGAGTAAGCGGGCGGTGATGAAAAAGCTCGTTAATCTCCAACGCGCTCTGCGGGGAAACATCGTCAGCACCACCACCGTGGTGATCGATTGCCATATTACCGACCATACCGACCAATAACCGCGGGCGGTACCGTTCGCGGTTACTTCCCGCTGCCCCGCGCCGAACACTTCGGCGCCATGCCGGTTCATCATCCATGAAATTAAGCGCGCAACCCGAAAACCTGCTGGAGGCCCTGGCCCTGCGCTCCGGCATGGTACCCACTCCCCTGGGCGATACCCACGTGGCTTTCATGCTGGCCCGCACCATTATGGTAGCCACCAAGCTGGGCATTTTCGAGGCCCTGGCCGACCAGTCCGCCACCGCCGAACAGGTGGCCCAGCGCTGCGCCACCGCGCCCGCCGCGACCCAGAAGATGCTGAACACCCTGGTGCACCTAGGGTACCTGCGACTCGATCAGGAGCACTATGCGCTCACCTCCCTCACTTCGCGGTGGCTCTTGCAAAACAGTGCGCAGTCGGTCTACGACAAGATGCTGTTTCAGTTCACCGAGTGGGAGATGGTGGCGGGCTACGAGGACTACGTGCGCTCCGGCCAGCCATTTCAGATGCACGAGACGTTCAGCGCGGAGCAGTGGACGGCCTACCAACGCGGCATGCGGGCGATGGCGGGCACCGCGGCCGGGGAAGTGGCCCGCCGCACCCCGATGCCTCGCCGGGCCAAAGATATGCTCGACATCGGCGGAGCCCACGGCTACTACTCGGTGGCGCTGTGTCGCCGCCACCCCGGTTTGCGTTCGGTGATTCTGGATTTGCCCGAAGCGATCGACGAAGCGCAGCACTTGCTGGCCAAGGAGCAGATGGGCGGACGCGTGGTGCACCGGGCGGGCAACGCCCTCACCGACGATCTGGGCCAAGCGCAGTATGATATTGTGCTGATCGCCAGCTTGGTGCATCACTTCGATGAGCCTACTAACCGGGTTCTGATGCAGCGCATCGCGCGGGCGTTGCGCCCCGGTGGCGTGCTGGTGGTGCAGGAGTTTATGCGCAGCCCCCGCCCCCACCGCGGCGACCACCTGGGAGCACTGCTCGATCTGTTTTTCGCCGCCACCAGCGAGTCGGGCACCTGGTCGGTAGAAGAGATCGCCGATTGGCAACGCGCGGCCGGGTTGCAACCCCGCAAGCCTATTTGGCTACGATCCATACCCCGCCACGCGCAGCAGGTGGCCCGGAAGCCTCGTTAGAGCCACCTCTGGTATTCCTTCATCAGGCACCCACCGGGACATTAGAAGAGGACCCGATGGCAAGCGAAGACCTACCTGTCTCTGCCCGCCCGATATTTTTGAATGTTGAGTGTTGAACAAGGAATAATGAAGTGCAAAAATGCTGAGGCTTTCGGCTCATGGTTATGCTACTCCAGCACCTTATCCGCTAGCGCTTCTTTCAGGGCCCGCGCCTTCACCGGGCCAACCAGAGACGCTAATTCTTCCTCCTCTGCTTCCTTGATCCGCTTCACCGATTTGAAGTTTTTGAGCAACGACATGGCCGTTTTCTTGCCAATGCCTTTGATGTCTTCCAGTTCGCTGCGGAAGGCGGCATTGGAGCGCTTCTGCCGGTGGAAGGTGATGGCAAAACGGTGCGCCTCGTCCCGCGCCCGTTGAATCAGCTTGAGCGACTCCGATTTCTTATCAATATGCAACGGGTAGGGGTCTTCGGGTCGATAAATCTCCTCGAGCCGTTTGGCAATGCCGATGATGGGAATATCGCCGTAGATGCCCAGGTCTTTGAGCGCCTGGCAAGCGGCGCTCAACTGCCCCTTGCCGCCATCGATCACGATCAGATTGGGCAAGTCTATTTCTTCGTCGAGCAGGCGTTTGTAGCGCCGGAAAACGATCTCGTACATCGAAGCGAAGTCGTCGGGGCCCACCACGGTTTTGATGTTGAACTTGCGGTAATCCTTCTTGGAGGGACGACCATTCTTAAAGCACACCATCGAGGCCACCGGATGCGTGCCCTGCATGTTGGAGTTATCGAAGCACTCCAGATGAACAGGCGGCACTTTTAGTCGCAAATCTTCCTGGAGCTTGAGCACCACCCGGCTAATGCGCTGCTTGTTGTCCTGCACGCGGTTGAAGCGCTCGCGCTTGTAGTACAGCGCATTTTTGATCGACATATCCACCAACTTCCGCTTGTCGCCGATCTTAGGAATGGTGAACGCTACGCCCTCGATGACCACCGGCATTTCGATGTTGGTGATCACTTCGGTGGCGGTGCTGCGGTAGCGCTCGCGCAGCTCGACCATGATGAGCGCCAGAATATCTTCGTCGCTCTCATCTAGCTTCTTCTTCACCTCAATGGTTTTGGTGAGCACAATGGCTCCCTTGTTGGCCTTGAGATAGTTGACAAACGCCATCTGATCGTCCGAGACGATGGTGAACACGTCGGTGTCGCCGATGTGGTCGTTGACCACCAGCGATTTAGCCTGGTACTTGGCCAGTAGTTCGGTCTTTAGTTTGTACTGCTGCGCCCGCTCGAACTCCAGGTTTTCGGCGGCTTCCTGCATCTTCTCGCGGAAGTAGGTGCGCGGCACGCCCAGGTTGCCCTTCAGAATGTTGGTGGCCTGCTCAATGTCAGCGTTGTAGCTTGTCTTCCGACTGCAAGGCCTCGCACGGTCCCTGGCAGTTGCCGATGTGGTACTCCAAACATACCTTGAACTTGCCTTCCTTGATATTCTTTTCCGACAGGTCGTAGCGACAGGTACGAATTTGGTAGAGATTATTGCAGCAACTCCAGAATGTTGTTCATGCCCTTTACACTGGCAAACGGCCCGAAGTACCGGCCCTGTCCGTGGATGAGGCGGCGGGTGGGGATAATGCGCGGGAAAGCGTTCGTTGGTAAGCAGAATGTAGGGGTAGCTCTTGTCGTCCTTAAGCAGGATGTTGTAGCGCGGCTGGTTCTTCTTGATCAGACTATTCTCCAGCAGCAGGGCGTCAAACTCCGAATTGACGATGGTGAACTCGATGCTGCGCACCTCGCTGGCCATCTTGCGGGTTTTCCGGTTGGCGCCCTTTCGACTTGTTGAAGTAGCTGCTAACCCGGTTCTTTAGGTTCTTGGCCTTACCCACGTAGATGAGCGTGCGCTCGTGGTTGTAAAATTTATAAACGCCCGGCTGGTCGGGCAACAGGTTCACCTGATCGGGAGTGTAGTAAGGAACTTCCATGCACTGAGTAACACAAATAACCGCTAAAAAGCGTCAGAAACGGTGAATAAATCCAACTCCGTTGGGGCGAACGCTTAGCTTGCCGATCAGTGCATCCAATGAGTTGGCTTGGTTTGCCAAGACAAGATACAGCACCGCGTCGAACGCCAGCAGAAAGCCACCCTGCAAAATGAGTGATCGGCCGTAGCCCCGCCAGCGGGCGGCTTGTTCTTTATCATTCTTGGCTCGCTCCAGCAGGTAAAGTCCGCCCACTCCGTAGGCCACGTCCAGCCCGGCGTTAAACAGTAGCGTGCGGCGCAGTCCGTGGTGGCTCTTGACTGCTTCAGCAAGCGAAACGTTGGTATCCAGCCGAGTAGCCCGCCAGTAGCCCAGTCCGGCCAGGGTAACGTTCACCGTATTCCACAGCACGTTCATCTGGTGGAAGTAGTAGCGGTCGTCCTTCGGTTCGTTCAGCGACAGACCGCTCACCACGAAGTTGCCTGCTGCCCAGCTGCCTAGCGTGAGCATTCCGGTTTTGGTGATGCTTTGCTGTTTCTCTCGGAAGTCCGTTAAGCTACCGCCGGATTGTCCGCGGGCACGGTAGGCGGTGGCGAGCAGCGCTGCTCCGGCCAGTAGAATTAGTTTCGTTCTCACTATCTTTGGTTTAGAAGACGAATTAAAGCGCTAGGTGCGAATATGATTACCAATTAACGGCGTATATATGCTAGCACCAACAACCCGTTACTCACGCTCAAACACCAGCGAAAAAAATACTTTCTAGTTTAAATCGACTACTTTTACGGTGGCTTTAAAACCAGTTAAATACCACTGAGCTATGTATAGATTTCTGCTCGCGATCATTATAACTTGGCTACTCTTTGCTTGTTCAGACAACGAAGATTCGGCTAGTATAGACCTTAACAAAGTGTATGTCTCTACGAGAATAGAACCTTCTCCCATTAGAGTCTTTGTTCAAGACGGTGAGATTACTGAACAAAGCTTCGGAAGATAAGCAATTACTAGCGTAACGATTCTAACACGTTCAGTTTCGCCTTCTTGAGTAGTGATGATCTGCTAGACATCACCAATTCCACCCTGATGGATACAATAACTTTCAAAGATGAATTAGCTGTGCTTAACGGTAAATCCTATTCATATACCAGGCAGAACGATTTGGTGAGATTTATCGCAGTAGACACCTCACGAATATTTGGTTACGATCCTGCGTCCGGTTCTATTTCACAGCACGTTGGCATATACCAGCCCAAACATTTAGAATCGAGCAGTGTGGCAACCCCCAATGGCGTGCGTGAAATTACCCTAATCCGCCAGGAGCGCTACGCCAGAGTCAGAAATGGTCAGCTTCGATTTGCCTTACTCTATTTCTACTACACCCGCTCTGCTCCGGTGATAAATTCATCTACGGGGGAGACGGTTTACGATAACTACGATAACCTCGCTATCTCCGCTTTTAACAATGAGCTAAATATCAACGTTTTTTGAACCTTGAGGAATATGATACGCTTCTTATTCAAGAAAATTGGCTTGTGTTTGAGTAGCATCCTTAGTCCTTGGGGATAGAAACCCGTTAAGCATAACGAAGCTTTTCAACATTTTTACTTATTATGTCTATCGCTGACGCTATCGCTCGTATTCAATCTACCTTCCCTACAGGGTGTTGCTTGATTGCGGTGAGTAAGACCAAGCCCATTGAGGCGCTGCAGGAAGCCTTCGACGTTGGAGTGCGGGACTTTGGCGAGAATAAGGTGCAGGAGATGACCGACAAGCACGAACGGTTGCCGAAGGATATTCGCTGGCACATGATCGGCCACCTACAGCGCAACAAGGTGAAGTACATTGCGCCGTTCGTGAGCCTGATTCATTCGGTAGACAGTCTGCGCCTGCTCAAGGAGATTGACAAGCAGGGAAAGAAAGTAGAGCGCGTGGTTGATTGCCTGCTGCAAGTGCATATCGCCGAAGAAGAGGACAAGTTTGGCTTGTCGGACGACGAACTGCTTGCACTGCTAGAGGGCGACGAACTACGACAGGCTACGCACGTGCGGGTGGTGGGCCTGATGGGTATGGCCACCTTCAGCGATGATCCGAACGACGCCCGCCCCGAGTTTCAAGCACCTGAAACGTCTGTTCGACCAAGCGAAACAGCTCGACTTGCCTAACAACGCGGTGATGGAGCAGTTGTCGATGGGCATGAGCGGCGACTATACAGTAGCCTTGGAAGAAGGCAGCACCATGATCCGCATCGGCACCACCATTTTCGGTAAACGAGACACCCACTGATGACGCAAAAGTTTGTACTACTCACCGCCGCCGTTCTGGGTGGCTTATCTGTGGGCATCGGAGCCTTTGGGGCCCACGCGTTGCGCGCTACGCTGGAGGCCGGAGGACGCCTCGAAACCTTCGATACGGCCGTGAAGTACCAGTTTTACCACACGCTGGCCCTGCTGGCGATTGGTATTTTGATGTATCATATTCCAGACAAGCGGCTGGGCTACGCTGCCCTGGCGATGCTGATTGGCATTGTTATCTTTTCGGGTTCGTTGTACGTGCTGTGCCTTACGGGCGTGCGGTGGTGGGGAGCCGTCACTCCCCTGGGCGGAGTGGCGTTGATTGTGGGATGGGGGCTATTGGCGGTGGGGGTTTATCAGGGATATGAGTGACGCGTGTTAGAAGTTATTCAACCACAAAAGACAGTCGCTTGCGGCGCGCTTTGCGTGATGTTCACTCTATTACCGCAGACAAGATTCACCCGTGCTTTAGTGCTCAGAAATAGGTAAAGAACTAATAGTTGTAGGCATCTTATTTTTCATAAATCCCTATGGATTTTGCCAACCCACAGGTTTACATAAAACCGCAATGGATAAGAAAAGCTTCTTCTTTTTCTACATTTCCTTTACTGCCTTGTCTCTGTATCCTTGGCTCAACCAAGTCTCTCTAGAGCACCAAGCAATCTTCTCGGGATTACTCATTCTCATTTTTGGTATTCCGCATGGCGCCGTTGATCATCTGCTACTGCTAGAAAAGAATGATACGTCAAAGCCATTACATTTCTACTTATTCTATCTGGGAATGATGTCTTTCTACCTTTTGCTTTGGCTCGTCGCTCCCGTGTTGAGCTTAGCAATCTTCCTGTTCATATCGGCTTACCACTTCGGGCAGTCTCAATTTTCAAAGATCTCGGGTACTTCAAGAAACAGATTGTGGTTTTTATCGCTCTTATGGGGTTGTTCTATCATATCCGGATTGGTCGTCAGCAACCTGGAAGAAATCGGATTACTGCTCGCTTCTTCCCGAGACTTATCGGATTTGTCAGTTTTGTTCAATCCAACTATCTTCGAGGGCACTTTTTACGTCACTACCGCCCTGGCCGTGCTCGCTTTACTTCAATTAAGGGTTAAACGCACTATTTCAACCAAAAGAACCGTAGCTGAACTCTTCATTTTCCTGCTCATTCATGCCTGCTTTCATTTTTTGCCCTTGTTGATCGGTTTCACTATCTACTTCACCACGTGGCATTCCTTCAAAGTACTTACCGAAGAGTACGCATTTCTCAAAACCAAGAAGCAACACTTTTCTTTCGCTCAATTTCTGAAGACGCTGTTGCCATTTTCTGTACTGAGTATAATAGGTATATCCATGGTTGTGCTTTTATCAGAACTTGGGTTTCTAGAAATTTCCGAAATATTACTGATTTTCATTGCCCTCTCCATACTCACCCTCCCTCATAGCATCGTCATGGATCGGTTCTATCTAAAATTTTATGGTAGTAATCGGTAGGAAAGGAGAATACAATCTTCATTTGGTCCTTAGGGGACGTTGAGCCGAACGATCAACAGTTTTCACCATCTGGAGTGGGTCACCCTTCGTACGCTTTCCTCCCCACAATACTACGTCCCAGCGTAATCTCGTCGGCGTACTCTAATTCGCTGCCGATGGGCACGCCCCGGGCGATGGTGGTGATCCTCAGATTGTAGGGCTTCAGCTTTTTAGTCAGGAAGAAAGAGGTGGTATCGCCTTCCATGGTGGCGCTCAGGGCCAGCAGAATTTCTTTCGCTTCCGATTCAGTGTCGCTCACGCGGGACAACAATAGGTCGATGGCAATGTCGCTGGGAGAAATGCCCTCGATGGGTGAGATCACTCCGCCCAGCACGTGGTACACTCCGCGGTACTGAGAGGTATTCTCAATAGCGATAAGGTCAGTAGTGCTTTCTACCACGCAGATAATGCTGTGGTCGCGATTGCGGTTGCTGCACACCGAGCAGACGGGAGCATCGGCAATGTTGTGGCAGCGTTGGCAGTACTGCGTTTTGGTGCGCAGGTTCACCAGGGCGTTGCCCAGCGACTGCGTGCGTTCTTCTTCCTGCTTAAGCAGGTGCAACGCAATGCGCAGGGCCGACTTCTTGCCGATGCCCGGCAACTTCGCAATTTCGTTGACCGCGTCCTCTACCAACTTGGAGGGATATTCCATACCGTTTTGTTCCGACCTCGCAGAGGATGCTGCCGGTTGTCTGCGTGAAGGGCTACTTTATTTCGGCTCCGATACCGGCATCGTGAATGGCGGTGCACATCGGAGTGAGTTCAGCGTAGGTGCCAGCTTTCACCGAACATTTTCCCTTATAATGAATAATCAACGTGCACTGCTCGGCCTGTTCGGAAGTGTGCTTGCACACCCGAATTAGCGTTTTGGTTACGTGGTCAAAGGTATTATAGTCATCGTTGAGAACCACCAGGTTATTGAGGTCAACCTGTTCTTCGTCCACCAGCACCTCGTCCAGCACCTCTACCTCTTCTTGATAAGCGTATTTCATACTACGAATTAATTTCCTACTGCAATTGGGTTAGCAAATTTAAAAAAATTAGTCCATTTTGTCACCCCCTTTACCCTATAACCTATGTCGCCCGGATTAGTTTTCACGGTCATTGCCGCCTATTTTGTGGTGCTACTCACCATTTCTTACTTCACCTCCCGCAACGCTGATTCCGATACTTTTTTCACGGGTAACCGGCAGTCGCCTTGGTACTTGGTGGCCTTCGGCATGATTGGCGCTTCGTTGTCGGGAGTTACGTTTATCTCGGTGCCGGGCGAAGTGGGTAACTCGCAGTTCTCCTACTTTCAGATGGTGTTGGGCTTCGTGCCGGGTTATGCGTTTATTGCATTGGTGCTGATGCCATTGTACTATCGCCTCAAACTGGTGAGTATCTACGGCTACTTGGAACAGCGATTTGGATTCTTTTCGTATAAGACCGGGGCATTTTTCTTTCTGCTGTCGCGCCTTATTGGCTCTTCTTTTCGGCTCTTTTTGGTGGCGGGCGTGCTACAGATTGCGTTCTTTAACCAGTTTGACCTTCCTTTCTGGTTCACCGTGGCGGTGACTATCTTGTTGATCTGGTTGTATACCTTTCGAGGTGGAATTAAAACGATTGTCTGGACCGACACGCTGCAGACGTTGTTTATGCTCACGGCGGTGGTGGTCAGCATTCATCTCATTAGTAAGGAACTGGAGTTGTCGGTGGGAGGAATGGTGGAAGCTATTCGGGATAGCGAGTTGTCGCAGGTGTTCTTTTGGGACTGGCAGAGCGGCAAGAACTTCTTTAAGCAGTTTCTGGCGGGCGCATTTATCGCCATCGTGATGACCGGTTTGGATCAGGATATGATGCAGAAAAACCTGACCATCAAAACCTTAGCGGACGCGCAAAAGAATATGAAGTGGTTCACGGTGGTGCTACTCATTGCCAACATGCTGTTTTTATCGCTGGGGGCACTTCTCTTTATGTACGCGCAAGCTAAGAATATTGAAATTCCGGCGCGCACCGATGATTTATTTCCCACCCTGGCCGTCAATCATTTTGATGCTTATGCTGGGGTTATTTTTCTGCTGGGAATTATCGCCGCGGCCTACTCCAGCGCTGACTCGGCCCTAACCGCGCTTACTACTTCGTTCTGCGTTGACTTTTTAGGATTGGGTCAGGATAAGAACGTCACCCGAGATGAAGCCAAAGGCAAGCTGGATGATACCACCCGTAAGCGGGTTCACGTGTTGTTTTCCGGCCTGTTGTTTGTAGTCATCCTTATCTTCAATGCCATCAACGACCAGAGTGTGATCACTGCCGTTTATCGGGTGGCGGGATATACCTATGGTCCGTTGCTTGGGCTATACGCTTTTGGGCTATACACTAAAATGCAGGTTAAAGACCGGCTAGTGCCCTGGGTGTGCGTGATCTCGCCGGTGGTGTGCTACATTATCGATAGCAACTCGGAGCAGTGGCTCAACGGTTTCAAGTTTGGCTTCTTTATCCTGATTGTGAACGGGCTGCTCACCTTTTTGGGATTGTCACTCATCCGGGACCGTTCAGCAAATTTGCCCGTTCAGAAGTAGTTGCAGCGGGTCAGTTTGACTTAATAGGTGATATTAGTGCGATGAAAACTAAGAAATGTAGCGATTATGGGTTATTTTTATAGAAACGCTTGTTTTGAATATAGTTGATGAGCCTAGTTTTTTTGGTTGGAGTTACTTTAATGTCACTATTTAGGCGCTTAAGCCGTTAAGGATAGAAACCGAATCATTGCATTTTGAGATATCGTAACCTTTTTTTCTTAGCAGCAATAGCGACCCTTTGTTGCTGCCTATTATCATATCAGGCGCAGGGGCAGGGAGAAACCACCGTGGTTCAGCTATCAGGACTAGTGTTAGGGGAAGATAGCACCTCGGCGCTTCCGGGCGTAAACGTGTATGTTCCAACCATTGGTCGGGGCACCGTTACCAACCAATACGGTTACTTCTCGATGCCCGTTTTACCGGGCGACAGTGTGCTGTTCAGTGCGGTCGGCTATAAGCGGCAGTATTACTTGATTCCTAAACAACGGACGCAAAGCCTAACCGTGATTGTTGAGTTACTGACCGATACCACCTATCTCCCGGCGATCACGGTGTTCCCTTTTCCTAACGAAGAGGTATTTAAGGAGGCAGTGCTTGCGCTAAACCTTCCTGATCAGGGACAGTACGCGAATATGCGCGGCAATTTGGAAGAAGACTTACTGGCGCGGATGTTTGACGCAATGCCAATGGATGGTAGCATGAACCACCGGTACTTCATGAACCAGCAGTTTAATCGCATTCACAATGCGGCGGGTCCGCCGGTCAACCCTTTCCTTAACCCTTTCGCCTGGGGTGAATTTATCAAATCTATTAAGCGGGGGGATTTCAAGAAAAAGAAATAAAAAAAGCTTCAAATCTTACGACTTGAAGCTTCTAAGAATAAAAAGGCGGCGACCTACTCTTCCTCAGAATGAAGTACCATTGGCGCGCCCGGGCTTAACTGCTCTGTTCGGGATGGGAAGAGGTGATCCCCGGGGCTAAAGCCACCTTAAGTTTTTAAGGGTCTTGGATGTTAGGTATTAGGTTTTAGGTATTAGCGATTGATTACCGTGTCAGCTTTTTTCACCCATTGTAGTTACTATTCTTGAGCAGCGTTGACTAGCCGCGCAACCCATAGGCTACATCAATAACAACAAAGATCAGAGACAATTGGTAAGAGGAATGTTGTAGAGAAGGGTTAGGGCAACTGGTTTGCTTGGCGGTGTTCAGCGTGTTTACTCTAAAGTATCCGTGCTAAAGACCAGCCAAGTTTATTCCGCTTGAGTGGAAGGTCTATCGGGTGATTAGTATGGCTTGGCTTTGTCATTTCTGACTTTAGACCTACCACCTATCAACGTTGTAGTCTACAACGACCCTTCAGGGAAACCTCATCTTCAGGATGGTTTCGCGCTTAGATGCTTTCAGCGCTTATCCTTTCCGAACGTAGCTACTCAGCAATGCACCTGGCGGCACAACTGATACACCAGCGGTTCGTCCAACCCGGTCCTCTCGTACTAAGGTCAGAGCCTGTCAAGTTTCCTACGCCCACCACAGATAGGGACCGAACTGTCTCACGACGTTCTGAACCCAGCTCGCGTGCCACTTTAATGGGCGAACAGCCCAACCCTTGGGACCTTCTCCAGCCCCAGGATGTGACGAGCCGACATCGAGGTGCCAAACCTCCCCGTCGATATGAGCTCTTGGGGGAGATCAGCCTGTTATCCCCAGAGTACCTTTTATCCTTTGAGCGATGGCCCTTCCATGCGGAACCACCGGATCACTATACCCGACTTTCGTCCCTGCTCGGCTTGTTGGCCTCACAGTCAAGCTCCCTTATGCTATTGCACTCCACACACCATTACCAACGGTGTTGAGGGAACCTTGGGAAGCCTCCGTTACTTTTTAGGAGGCGACCACCCCAGTCAAACTACCCACCACACACTGTTCTCTTTCCAGAGTTAGGCACTAACGGTCAGAAGGGCGGTATTTCAAGGACGACTCCACAACGCCTAGCGACGCCGCTTCCTAGTCTCCCGCCTATCCTACACATCTAACAGCCAATGTCAATGTGAAGCTATAGTAAAGGTTCATGGGGTCTTTCCGTCCCGTGGCGGGTAATCGGCATCTTCACCGATACTACAATTTCACCGAGCGCGTGGCTGAGACAGTATCCAGATCGTTGCACCATTCGTGCAGGTCGGAACTTACCCGACAAGGAATTTCGCTACCTTAGGACCGTTATAGTTACGGCCGCCGTTTACTGGGGCTTCGGTTCAATGCTTTGCCGGATTACTCCCGCTAACATCCCCCCTTAACCTTCCAGCACCGGGCAGGTGTCAGGCCTTATACTTCCGCTTTCACGTTGGCAAAGCCCTGTGTTTTTGTTAAACAGTCGCCTGGATCGATTCACTGCGGCCTGCTCAGTCATCTTAACAACAAACCAGCGAGGCGTCCCTTCTCCCGAAGTTACAGGACTATTTTGCCTAGTTCCTTAGCCACGGCTAACTCGAGCACCTGAGTGTTCTCCACCCGACTACCTGTGTCGGTTTACGGTACGGGTAGCTTATTGCTAAAACGCTTAGAGGTTTTTCTTGGAAGTCCGATTACCGCTATTATCCGCGCAGCCGTAGCTTTGCGGTACTATCAGCCTTTAGCAATCTCTACGGATTTACCTATAAAGATTATACCTACAGCCTTCAACGTACTATTCCGTCAGTACGCAAGCGTGTCACCCCTTCGTCACCCCATCACTCACAATAAGCTAGTACGGGAATATTAACCCGCT
>CAWHXE010000001.1:107500-429316 GCA_963833215.1 uncultured Cytophagales bacterium
GTGGCACAAAGTAATCAGGCATAATTCCGCCGCCCCCGTAGACAACTCTGCCTTTACTAGTTTCGTACTTGAGCGAATCCTCAAAGTGAATGCTATCAGGATTGATCAATTCTCCGTGCTCAAACCGGTTCGATATATCGTCACCGTACTCTTTGGCTCCGGCTTCGTAGGGCTTTTGGATGGAACGCCCGCTGGGAGTGTAGTAGCGCGAAATGGTAAGTCGCAGTTCGGAACCATCATCCAGAGGAATGGGCATTTGTACCAAGCCCTTGCCGAACGAGCGACGGCCCACGATCAGCGCCCGGTCATTGTCTTGCAGTGCACCCGCCACAATTTCGGAAGCGGAGGCACTACCTTCGTCAATGAGCACAATGATGGGTTGGTTTTCAAAGATCCCCTCGCGGTAGGCGCGGGCTTCGGAATTGTAGCGCGGCTGCTTGCCCTTGGTATAGACAATCATTTTGTTGTCAGAAAGCATCTCGTCGGCAATGTTGATCGCCCGATCCATGTACCCACCGGGGTTTCCCTGCAAATCTAACACTAGCTTAGTCATTCCCTTGGACTTTAGATCCGCCAAGGCGTCGTGAAATTCATCATAGGTGGTGGCAGCAAACCGGCTCACTTTAATGTAACCCATCTCGTCATTGATCATGTAGCTAACGTCTACTGACTCTTGGGGGATCTTGTCGCGCGTTATAGTGAAGTCTATTATACCTTCGGCACTTCTTCGTTTCACTCCTACTTTCACTTCGGTGCCTTTTTTGCCGCGTAACAACTCAAATACCTTCCGGTTGTCAACCCCTACTCCGGCCACCACTTCGTTATCAACCTTCACAATCTTATCACCACTCACCAAGCCCACCTCTTCTGAAGGGCCACCACTCAGGGGAGCCACTACGTAGATAGTGTCTTTGATGATGTTGAACTCGATGCCTATTCCTTCGAATTCGCCCTCAAGTTGCGATTTGGCTAGTTCGAGGTCTTTGGCGGGGATGTAGACTGAGTGCGGATCGAGCTTTTCGAGCATTCGATTGATCGCGGTTTCCACCAAATCGTCCGTATCTACCTCGTCCACATAGTCGCGTTGCACAAAGGTTAGTATCTCTTTGAACTTAAGGTAGCCACTAATCAGGTTATTTTGGGTTGTGTTTCCGTCGGCCATGGTGGCCCCGATGAGGATACCTGCCGCCACCGCAACGGTGAGCAACAAAGGTAGACGAATCTGAAAGTTAGAATTTGTTTTGCTACTCACGGTGCTGCTTTTGGTTTAAAAATTGATGAATGAATCGTCCGCCTTTGTTGTTGGCTAACGGAAGATTGTGAAGAAGGCAGAAGTTGTTCAAGCTAATAATTAATTCTATAAAATTAACATAAATCTTCAGCTTTCGTTCTTTAAAGTTGAATATAAAAGCACAAAGCCTTAATTTTAGTTATTCCTTATAACGGCACTTTTTTGTATTGTTGCGTGCTTGTTCGGTTACATCTTGTTTTTTGACTCAACCCTACCAATGCCCATTAACACCCATCGACGGATTGCAGCGCTAGTGGATGACAACTATGCTTACGCGGCGGTGCTGTATTACTTCGGCATAAAGTTTTATGATTTTGACCAAGCAACATTAGCGCAAGCGTGCCGGAAGCGGGGACTCAAGGTGGAGCAGGTGATTGCGGGCCTTGAGTCGGTTTATGAGCGGTCATCAGAGTACTCCTTGCCGCTGGCCACTTATCCCATCGACCTGGTGGTGGCCTACCTGAAGCATACGCACTTTGTGTTTATCAAAGAGCGCTTGCCTTACCTATCTAAGCTGATCCACAGTTTGAAAGATTCCGGTCAGGATGAGGTGGTAAAGGATCTTCGCTTCATTTTTCCGCTTTTCGTAGAGGATTTAATCCACCACATTTATCAGGAAGAAGACGAGCTTTTTTCTTATGTCCTTGCCCTGCACCAAGCCTACCGCGAGCCGAACCTGTCTTCTCAAGTGTACTATAATTTAGAAAAGTACGCTATCCAAGATTTTGCGGTGCACCACAGTGCGGACGACGACGATATGGAGGGTATCCGGAACATCGTTCACAACTACGATACGCGCCGGGTCAGTAGCCTTCACCTGCGGGTGGTGTATGCCGAACTGCAGCAGTTTGAGCGAGACCTGAAGGTGCACGCCAGTGTGGAGAACGAAATTTTGTTTCCTAAAGCACTTGCCCTAGAAAAGCAGGTAAAGCAAGCACTGCGTGAGAAAGTGAGCCTTAATTAGGTGGGGCGCGTGATGGGAATTGATTACGGACTAAAGCGCACCGGCCTGGCCGTGACTGATCCGCTACAGATTATTGCTTCGCCCTTGGAAACAGTACGCACCCACCTCCTTATTTCTTATCTGCTATCTTATTGCCAGACTGAACCGGTGGATGCCTTCGTGGTCGGTCTTCCTAAAAAACTTGACAACACCGATACCCATATTACCCAAGCGGTGCGTACTTTTGTGCGGCTGCTCAAAGATAAATTTCCCGAACAGCAGGTGCACCTGCACGATGAACGTTTTACCTCCAAAATGGCGTTGGAAGCAATGATTGCGGGCGGCACCACCAAAAAATATCGACGAACGAAAGGCAACATCGACAAAGTGAGCGCCACCATTATTCTACAGTCTTACCTAGCAGCAATTTCATGATTTATCCTATTGTGCTCTACGGCGACCCGATTCTAAAGAAACGCGGTGAGGAAGTGACGCCGGGCTCCACCGATGTGAAGCAACTGAGCGAAGATATGTTCGAAACAATGTACCAGGCAAATGGTATCGGACTGGCGGCTCCTCAGATCGGCCTAAGCCTTCGCCTGTTTGTGGTAGACAGTACACCTATCGACGAAGAGGAAGGACGCGAGGGTTTCAAGCGGGTGTTTATTAATCCGGAAGTGATAGAATCATCGGGTGACGCCTGGAACTTTGAGGAAGGATGTTTGAGTATCCCGGGCATCCGCGCCGACGTGCAACGCCCCCCGGTGGTTACGATTCGCTACCAGGATGAAGACTGGCAAGAGCACGAGGAAACCCTGGACGGCATGGCGGCCCGCATTGTGCTGCACGAGTACGATCACGTGGAGGGCGTGCTGTTCACGGACCGAATTAACGGACTGAAGCGACGCTTAATGAAAGGAAAGCTCAACAGTATCAGCAAGGGGCAGGCCAAGGCCGACTATAAGGTGAAGGTTCCGGCTAAGTTGGCCCGGAGGTAGCCTTAGTCATACTGATCTTTTTTAATCCGAATGAACAGACGCCCGTGCAATCAATGCCTTTCTGATCTGACAAGTACCTTATTCGCTCGACGGACCGCCTTCATCCTTCCTTGTTCGTTATTCATTATTCTTTTAACCGCACTGCTCACTGCCCCCGAATTTCTTTCTGCCCAGCCTATCTACCAGCAACTCTACGAAGCGCACCCGCACTACCGTGAGCCTAGCATCACCACCCGCCGATTTAAGCACCGCGATATTGAGCCGCTACTGCTTCAACTGAAAAATGATCCGCAATTTACGGTAACTCGTCTGGGCGAATCAGTGGAGGGAAGAGCCATTTACGACGTATCGTTTGGGCGCGGCCCCACGCCGGTGTTGCTGTGGTCGCAGATGCACGGCAACGAACCCACCGCTACCATGGCCGGGCTGGATCTGTTCACCTTTATTCAAGGCGATTCTGCACTAGCTGGCATTCGGCAAACGATCCTAGACAGTCTCACGGTGCACTTTGTGCCCATGCTCAATCCCGACGGGGCCGAAGTGTTCCGGCGGCGCAACGCCCTCAACATCGATCTCAACCGCGACGCCCAGCTGTTGCGGTCACCCGAGTCGCGCATTCTCAAGGCCCTGCGCGACTCCGTAGGTGCCGATTTTGGGTTCAACCTGCACGACCAGAGTATTTACTACGCCGCCGGGGCCACCCAAAATCCAGCCACGATCTCGTTTCTTGACCCGCCCTTCAACCAAGAAAAGGACAGCAGTGCGGTGCGCAACCGGGCCACCCGGCTCATTGTGCTGCTCAACCAAGCGCTGCAACACTATATTCCGGGGCAGGTAGGTCGCTACGACGATACCTTCGAGCCCCGGGCCTTCGGCGATAATATGCAACGCTGGGGAACGTCCACGGTGCTGATCGAGTCGGGAGGATACGTCAACGACCCGGAGAAACAAACAATCCGACGGCTCAACTTTATGCTACTGGCTACCGGTTTGCACGCCATTGCCACCGGAAAATACGCCAGCGAAAATCTGTCTGATTATCAGCAAATTCCAAAGAACGACCGCCGCCTCTACGATTTGGTGCTACGCAACGTGCAGTACGAAGTGGAAGGTGAACTGCGCACCGCCGATCTGGGTATTTTGCGCGAAGAAGTGCCACTCAGCGGGCACCGCGACTTCTTTTACCGCAGCCGTATTCAGGAACTGGGTGATCTTGTCGGACAACTACGGCTACCAAGAACTAGATGCGACGGGTTTGGTGGCCGTGCCGGGTCGGGTGCAGCGTCGGACGCGCCGTAGCGTGCGCGCCCTGAAACGCATCAAGGCCGATCGTCTGCTTCGGCGCGGGTACACTACGGTGCGCGTGAGAAAGAGCTTGTTAAATATCGACAGTTTGCGCAAGAGTATTCCTCTTGATATAGTTTATAAGGATGAAGAGCCTTACTACGGGTTGCTGCTCGGCAACCGCCCTAACTTCATCCTGGAAAAAGACGGCAAGCCCCGGTATGCGGTGGTGAACGGAGCTTTGTACCAACTGTAGTTTATTCGGTTTGCTCATTAGCGCCGGTTGCCCGAGGGCTACCGGACGTCATCCCTCCTTTGGCGCATCTCGTCGGCCAGGCGTAATTTGCTCATCCGATCTAAGCGAAACTCGCGGTAATCTTGCCGTAGTTGGCAATAGGCTTTGATCCGCCAGACATTATCCTCATATATCGCTTCGATGGGCTCTATTGTCCGCGCGGTGAGCCCTCCGCTACTGGGTGAGAAGTACTGCATCTGTACCACCTGACTTTGCTCGATAGCCTGCTGGATCTTCTTTAGATGAATGTCATTCGGTGTGTCTGATGCGTTCATAAATATGAGATCAAAGGCTACCTCTAGCTACTTTAGCATCGGCACGAGTCGAGTTAGAAGTTGTAATCCACTCTGAAAGTAATCATATTTTTCTGGCCGCTGTAATATTTTTTTGGTCAATCGCAACCAATAGGCCAAACAGCAACCCATGGAACAGCAATTTATCCGTACCATTTCCGAACATCAAGCCATCATCCATCGGGTGTGTCGCGTTTACCGAGATACGCCGGAAGATCGCGAAGATTTGTTTCAAGAGATTGTCTACCAACTTTGGAAAGCTTTTCCTGCTTTTCAGGAGCGATCGCGCATCACCACCTGGATGTACCGGATTGCGCTGAGTACTGCGATGGTTAAGTACCGAAAAAAGTCGTCTGCGGTGCGCACTACAACGCTTGATGGCACTGAACTAGCTACGTCGCTGCCGCCCGAAATTCATCCCAAACAGGAACTGTTGCACCGCGCTATTGCCACCCTGAGCGACGCCGAAAAAGCGGTGATCACTTTGTACTTGGATGACTATCGCTACGAAGAAATCGCCCAGATCATCGGCATATCAACCAACCACGTGGGCGTGAAGCTTAATCGGATTAAACAGAAACTTATTCACCAATTAAACCCCCAAAATCATGAAACTTGATGAACTGAAGCAAACCTGGCAACAAGAAAACGAAGTGAAAAGCGAACAGCAGCTCCATGAAATGACCAAGCAACGCGTGCGTTCGGTTTTTTCAAAGATAAAACTGCGCGCCATTATAGAATCGGTTGCTCTTCTGCTTGCTCTTCTGGTATTTTTTACCGGGCTGGATGCCGATCAGAATGCCGCCTGGGTGAACGTACTATTCGCGTTAGCCATTTTTGCCGGAGTTGCCAACAACTGGATGTTGTACCGCCGAACAACCCTGAATGTCAAAGGAGAAAGTTTAGCAGCGTCATTGCAGAACGTCAGCCAACAATTACAGTGGCAAATTCGACTGGCGGTGGTTTTTTCCACGCTGCTCTTTGCTGGTGCGTTTGCCTTTCTGTTGTGGCGCGTGCCCCTGACAGATCAAAAGCTGATGGTCGTATTTTTAGTTTTGCCCACTATTACTGGCATCCGCACTTGGTTTGAGGTGCGACAATGGCAACGAAACCTACAACTGGTACAACGAAGCATAGTGGATATGGCTGAATAGTAGCCTCCCAAACCAAGATCACTTCTTACTAGCTGCCTTCACTGTTTCGTACAAAACCACCCCCTGCTCATCGTAATGCGTAAAGGTAGCGGTAGCTCCCGCATCAGTTGGAATCACCTCGACCATCAAGTATCCTCCCGAGGCTTCGGGCTGCAGATACGGTTGCTGCACCGTTGCTTCCGGATCGGTTGAGGCCGGATCACCAGCCCGACGGCCCAAGCGCGCGTTGGCATCCATTAGCGCACCCGATGAGAACTCTTCTACACCCGATGGATCGATAGCGTGGTACTGCCAGTGTCGGTCGCCGCAAATAACGTAGAAATTTTCTTCGAGCAGATCGTTGTCTTGCAACCATCGGAAGAACGCGTCGCGCTCGTGCCGGAAGCCCTTCTGGTTGGCATGGTTGTCGCTCTTCCGCGCATCATCCGGACCCACCATCGGGGTCGGACTGATAAGCAACTTAAACGTGGCGTCGCTGGCCAGTAAGGTTTCTTTGAGCCACGCTCGTTGTGCTTTCCCCCAGAGAGTCTTGTTCGGACCGTCGGGCATCGCGTTGGGACTGCGGTGGTCACGGCCTTCCGTCAACCAGATTTGCACGTCGCGGCTAATGCGGTGCGTTCGGTAGGTGACGGGGTCAATGTCGTAGGGATTCACTATCGGTACTTGCTCCCTAAAGATGGCAACGCCCAGCGGGTGCGTAGGCAGCGTATCCAGGTACGGATCGGCATCGTCTACGCGGTAGTCGTGATCGTCTTTTTCCCAGTAGGTCGGCACCCGAGCAAACAGATCGTGGTAGCGCGACTGCACAAACTGTTCGTGCCAGCGCTGCCGCATCTCCGACCGGGTTTCGGCGTTCTTCTGGCCTTCCACCCGACGATCATAGTACACATTGTCGCCCATGCTGATGAAGTAGTCGGGACGCTGCGCAAAAATGCTGACCAGGGCGGGATAACCGGTGAGGCGACCACCGGCGTAGCCCGGCACTACCACGCTATCGCCACCGTAGCGCCCGCTGTAGTACAGGGCGTAGTTCATGCAGGTGGCCAGCGCCAGTCGCACCGGTTCGGCCCGCTCGGCTCCGACCAGGGTTCGAAAGGTGCCAACGCGACTCAGCTGGGTTTGGTCTTCCCGAAGTCCGTAGCGCAAGCGATAGTAGTAGCGTGTATGCGGTTGCAAGTCCCCATTACGGGTATCTTGATAATAAAATCGTTTTTCGCAACGGCCGCGTTGCCACGGCGTGCGAAAGACCTCGGTGAAACTATTATCGGTCGGCAAGCTTCGAAGCAAGCCATCCCCGCAGCGCCCGGCACGTCACCGGCTACCAGTGTATCGGTTTGGGTAAGACGCGATTGCAGAATCACGCTGTGGGTAGTCACCTCACCCGCCATAATACCCTGCCCGTAGTGAATGTCAGGCTGACCCAGAACCAAATACGGAAGCAACACGTCGACAATCAGCCCAAAGTAGCGCATGGAAAAATTGGTTTAGTAAGAAACCTCCCACAGCCGCACGCTGCCGTCGGCGTGTGAGCTGAGCAGCCGGTTGCCATCACGGTTAAAGTACAAGTACTCCTGATCGAACACCCGAATGTCTTTAGCGGGGGGAGTGAATCCCTTTCGTAATAGTCTGGCCACCGAAAAGGCGTATAAATGTCCGTTGTCCAGACTGTCTTTCTCGGTGCCACCCACCAGCAAAAACTGGCCGTTAGGCGTAAACTCCACCGTCTCCACGATGCGCAGGTTCGGGAACTGAAGCGTGTTCACTAACTCGCCCGTCTGGGTGCGCCACACCCGCACCGAACCGTCGGGACTGGCCTGCGCTCCGGCGGCTACCAAACTATCGTCGGGTGACAAGCGCACCGCTTTGATCGATCCGGTGAACCCGGTGAAGGTACGCACCAGCGACGGCACACTATCAGGAGCCACGTTCCACAGTTTCACCTCCTGGTTGCGGCTGCCGGACACCAGTTGCTGATCGTCTTCCGTCCAATCGAGTTGGTTGACGTCGGCATCTCCTTCCTCGGGTTTTCCGCCTGGGGCGTGCTGGTCGGGAGCGTGCACCAGCGTATGCACGGGTTGGTCGGGCCACTCCTGCGGGTCGGCCGCCGAGATGTCCCACAGTTTGATTTGTCCCGCTTCGTTGCCCGAGGCGAGCCGTTGCCCATCGTTCGATTTGCGCAACCCCTCGACGCTGGCGATGTCGTTCAGGGTCTTCACCACTTCGCCGTCTTCTACCCGCCACGCGCGGATTTTCATGTCTTCGCCGCCGGTGATCAGGTACTGCCCGTCTCGGGTGAAGGTAACCGCTTCGGTTTCGGCTTCGGCGTACTTCGTCCACACTGTGTCGCCATTGATTCGCCACAGGCGCACCGAGGCATCGCCCTTAGCCACGGTGGCAAACCGGGTTTCGTCAGGCGAGAACTCGGCTTTTTCCACCGAAGTGGGGTGCGGCATCTTCTGGTCGCGCTGCCCGTCGTCGTCGCCCATGCGCACCCATAAGGTATCTAACTGGATGGACACCTCTTTTTTGGCGGGAGCCGGAGTCGCAGTGGTGGTTTCGGATGGTTCAGGACGAGACTGGCATTGGCTTAGTAGCAACAGGATGAGCCACGCAGTGAAGGCAGTGAAGAAGGATGAAAGTTTAATCATATCAATTAGGTTATTCTACAATACCGTAGCGCCGGTCGGCCTCCTGGCGCGAAAAAGCGTTGAAGTGCCACCATTCGGTGGTGATGGGCGAGAAGCCCGCCCGCGTCATCACGTCGCGCAGCAGGTGTCGGTTCGCCACTTGTTCGGCAGTAAGTTGTTGCGCCGCCAGCAGTTCCTTTTCTTTGGTAGGATACGCTAGCACGCCAAAATAGTCAAAATCAGTTCCCATATCAATCGGCTGCCCGGTGGCATCGGCGATGGTGAGGTCGACCGCCGCGCCATAGTTGTGAATAGACCCTTCCTGCGGGTTGGCTACGTACTTGGGCTTGTCGGCCAGGGGATAATCCAGCGTGTCCCACAAGATTTGCTGCACCCGGCGGGGCCGCACCGCGTTCGAATACGTAGAGCGTGTAGTCTGGTTGGCGTTCTTTCAAGTAAGCATTGGCCTGAGCCAACCGACGGGCGGGTTCGGCTTGCAAGTAGGCATTCTCCAACTCGCCGTACACGTCTACGCCCACAAAGTTGTTGGTGGTGCTGTAGCGCAAATCCACCCGAATGGTGGCGTCAACCGCCTGCACGTTCACCAGTCCCTTGTCAATGAGGCTTTGCTCCAGCGGTCCTACTGCTTCTGGATTAGGCACCGAAGCCTCCGTTTGTTTCAGTAAACTATCGGCCGGATTTTGGGTTGCGTTCTCCGTATTTCCCCGACAGCCCATACTCAGCACTAAAATACCCAAGGCTACTCTTTTTAGCATAGTTCAGTAAACCTAATCATCTCCGTTGTGCGTCCGCAGTGCGGCCTTAAATCTAAGCATTCCTTTCACATTCGCCACATTTTACCTAAGTTTCGTCGTCACCCAACCACCCACCTGCATGGACGGCACCGCCATCGTCATTACCCAAGGATTATTCGCCACCAACAAGGCCAAAACGGCCCATGGCTTGGTCCGCGATTCGTCCCGCTACCGCATCTTGGCCGTCATCGACTCCGCCTCGGCGGAGCAAGATGCGGGGACGGTGCTTGACGGAACCCCTCGCGGCATTCCGATCTACGCCTCTATCGCTGATTTTCGGCGGCAGTCGCCCGAGTTGGCAGAGCACTGCTTGGTAGGCGTGGCGGGCAAGGGCGGGCGCATTCCCCCCGGCATGCTCGAGGTGGTGACGGAAGCCTTGCGGGCCGGGATGAACGTGGTAAGCGGCCTGCACGAATTTATGGGCGATGTGCCAGAATTGCAAGCGCTGGCCGAAGCCCAAAACCGGACGATCACCGACATCCGCCGCCCTAAGCCAAAGGACCAACTGGCCTTCTGGACGGGCGACATCCGGCAGGTGCGCTCCCTGAAACTGGCCGTGCTGGGCATTGATTGTAATGTCGGCAAGCGCACCACCGCCCGCCTGCTGCTGCACGCGCTGCGCGATGCCAAAATTAGTGCCGAGATGATTTACACTGGACAAACCGGCTGGATGCAGGGCAACCGCTACGGCTTCATCTTCGACTCTACCTACAACGACTTTATTTCGGGCGAACTGGAGGCGGCCATGCTGCGCTGCTACCGCGAGGCGCAGCCCGACGTGATCTTGTTGGAGGGACAAAGTTCGCTGCGTAACCCCAGCGGGCCCGGCGGAGCGGAGTTCTTGTTGTCGGGACAAGCCCGGCACGTGGTGCTGCAGTGCGCCCCGGGCCGTACCCACTACAGCGGCTTCGAGGAAGAAGGTTGGGAGTTGCCTTCCGTAGAAAGCGAGGTGGCGTTGATTCGCGCCTACGGCTCCGAGGTGATCGCCCTTACGCTAAATACCGAAGGATTGAGCACTAAGGAGGCGCGGCGTTACCAGCAGCAGTACCAGCAAGAATTGAACCTTCCAGTGTTGCTGCCGATTGAGGAGGGGTTGGGGGCTTTGGTAGAGTTGATTCAAGGGCTGGTTGAATCTTCAGGTTGAGTTTGGCGAAAGCAGACAAAAACATATTTCGGTCACCAGCCAATAATTGTATGGTCATGTGAAAATGAAAGAATCAAAGAAGATCATCAGCAAAAGGTTGAGAACTAACGTTATCTGGCTCATTGATTTGTTCTCTAGTAAGGATAAGCAGATAGAGTACGCAGAAAAAGTTGGCGATAGCATCGCTATTCAAGAGTTTCCATGTTTGTGGTTTGATGATATCTACCATCCAGACAGTGATGTTTTTTGTGATGGCTTTACAACAGAAGAACTTGTAGAATTAAAGAAATTCAATGATTTCTACGATAATATTCTCAACAGCTTGCCAAATGAGGCGCAAAACATATACACATTATTGATTGATGAGGAGTGGGAAAAACTAATAGCGTTGGCAAAGGAAACCAAGAATAAACTAAGCCAATAAAACCTCTTCAGACAACTGATTGATACTCTCTAAACTGTAAAAAAGCAATTTTCGTCACCCCATTTCCATAGCCCACAGATTAATCGCGCGGCGACCGTCTGTGGGCTATGGGAATGGTGGAACATTAAACACTCTCTGAAAATCCCCCCCATGAAAATTACCCGCCTGCGCATTCGCCACGAAGACCTGGAACTTACCCGCCCCTACACCATTGCCTACCGGTCGGTGGATAGCGTGAGCAACTGCATTGTGGAGTTGGAAACCGACTACCAGCCACGTGGGTTGGGGAGCGGCCAACCCCAGCAAATCCGTCGTCGGGGCAGACGTGCACGACACCACGGCGGCCCTGTCGGAAGAAGCCACCGCCTGGCTGGTGGGAGCCGACGTGCGCGATCTACACGCGTTGTGCCGCCGGGTGCAGCAGCAGTTCGCTAAACAACCCGGAGCCGCGGCCGCCCTGGACATGGCCCTGCACGACCTGTTCGCCCAGTACCTGGACGTGCCGCTGGCCCGCTACCTGGGGCAGTGCCACACCTCGCTGCCCACCTCAATCACCATCGGCATCAAGAACGTGGCCGATACCCTAACTGAGGCGGAAGAGTATGTCGGACGAGGCTTCACCTGCCTGAAAGTGAAGCTGGGTCACGCCCCGGAAGAAGATGTGGAACGACTAGTAAAGCTTCGCGAAGCGCTAGGCAGTGAAGTTGTGATTCGGGTGGATGCCAACCAGGGCTATTCGTTTGAGCAACTCGGAGATTTCTACGAACAAACCCACTCGCTCAATCTGGAGCTGATCGAGCAGCCGCTGCCCGTGGCGCAAACCGACGACTATCGACGACTACCGGCTCAGATAAAGTCTTTAATCGCCCTGGACGAATCGTTAGTGACTCCGGCCAACGCCGCGCAACTGGTGGCTCCTCCCGGGGCCGGGGGCATCTTCAACATTAAGCTGATGAAGTGCGGCGGAATCACACCCGCCCGCGAGATTGCCACCATCGCTAAGCACGCCGGGGTGGCCCTGATGTGGGGCTGCAACGACGAGAGCATCATCAGCATTGCCGCCGCCCTGCACCTGGCCTTGGCCACGCCCCACACCAAATACCTCGATCTGGACGGTAGTCTTGATCTGGCCCGCGACGTGGTGTCCGGTGGGTTTGTGCTGAAAAATGGCGTGCTATCCGTGACCGATGCGCCGGGTTTGGGGGTAAGAAGGCACTGATATACGGCCCTTCAGAGGCTATCAGCCATGAAGCCAGCTATAAACTCATTTAATCACTGACCTTTCGCTCACCCAAAAGTTTGAAAGCTGAGATTTTTCAATAAGAGGATTTATCTTTGAGGATGGAACGACGCGACGCCTTTGAATTTTACGTTGATTACCTGCTGTCTTCCCCGCGCACGGCTACGGCCACGGGTTTGTCAGCGGTGTTGGATAATGCGATGAAGCACGACTATATCAGTGATTGCTTAGCCCAAGATGAATTAGACAGTAAAGCGTTCTGGTCAGAGATAAAGCCGTTTGTCCGCCAAATTGAATATGCTCAGGCGTATCTCTCTATTGATGATGTGATTGTTGCCAAACCACATACCAGTGAGAATGAGCTGATTTGCTATCACTATGACCATACGACAGGCAGAACCGTCAAGGGCATTAACATTCTGAATTTCATGCTCAGTGGCTCTACGGACGATGCGTTGGTAAACTGCCCGTTAGCCTGGGAAGTGATTCGTAAAACGGAATTCTACCTTGACAAAGCAGCTCAGCAAAAGCGGCGTAGTCCTAAGACCAAAAACGAAATGGTGTTGGAACACCTACACCGGATTGTGTTTTTGAACAAAGTCCAGTTCAAATACATCTTGTTTGATAGCTGGTTTTCTGCCTCAAAGACGCTCAAGTACATCCAGCACAAGCTCAAAAAGTTCTTTGCAGGAAGTTCGGAAAGTGGATCAAGGGCAAAGTAAATCATTTATCCAAATCTTTCGCAAGCGAAAGGTCAGTTAATCACAACGAAATTGGTTGGCCGATACCACCTCTACAAAAAGATTAACGCCTCTCTACCTCCTTGTGATGAAAGTAACAAATGAAGAGAACCGATTTATATCAATGCTTTCCGATTACGGATTTAAGGTCACGTTTGGAAACGAAAATCATCCGAAATTTTTGCGGAAGGCATTGCAAGCCCTGATAGATTCAGATACTCCCATCCGCGAAGTTCGATTTACCAAAAACGAAATCACTGCAACGACTAAGGATTCTAGGGGTGGTCTCTTTGACATTACTTGCGAAGATGCAAGAGGGCAGATATTTATTGTGGAGATGCAGCTCCTTGACTTCTCCAACATGATCCACCGGGCGAAGTTTTACGCATTCCATCGCTTCAACATATTGGTAAGAAAAGGAAAATACCGATTTAACGATTTGCGGAAAATATATACCATCTCGATTTTAGCAGGAAAAACCTACTCTACTGGATTATACCACCAAGTTGGGACGCTCAAAAACCAAAACGGAGAACTGATGGATGACCAGATAACCCACGTGGTGGTTGAACTGGAAAAGTTTCAGAAAACGTTAGAAGAGATAGAAACAAATTTGGACAAACTACTATACACTATGAAACTTACTGACACCGCCAGCAGCGATGCGAAGCTCCCCGACTTCACGAAAGAGGATTGGTTAGAAGAAACTTTAAGGGAGCTTGAGAGGTCAAACTTATCCCCTGATCAGCGTGCAGATTTAGAAATGACAATTGCCGGAAACATTTCAGATAGAGAGGCCGTAGAAAACGAGCTCAAAGTCAGAACCCTCGATAAGCTATTGAGAAAGGGCAAACTAACCGAAGAAGAGATAGCAGACGCCCTTGATCTGTCATTAGATATTGTTATTGACAGAAAAAAGAAAGTAGAAAAAGCTAACTAGATGACCCGCATTAGAAAGGCAATGTAATCCTATAGCAAAAGTTCATCTTGCCACGCCCCACACCAAATACCTAGATTTAGACGGCAGCCTCGATTTGGCCCGCGACGTGATATCCGGCGGGTTTGTGCTGGAAAAAGGCGTGTTGTCGGTGACCGATGCACCGGGTTTGGGGGTGAAGAGAATATAAGAAATCATGAAGATCAAAAAATTCTGGAACGCCGATAAGATTGTAAGCATTGCCGCACTAATTGTAGGGGTTGGCTCGCTGTTCGTCATTGTCTACTAAACTACCCTGATCCGGCAAGCGCAGTATACTTCGGTGCTGCCTTATCTGGAAATATATACCGCCCAATCTAGCAACGAATACCTAAAATGGAATTTGTCCTATACCGGCCTTGGTCCAGCCGTCATCAAAGACGTACGGGTGCATTATCAGGGCCAGGCGTACGAAGGCGATCTAGGGTCCATTTTTATTGAGCACTTTGAATCCGCCGGACCTTTGTATTTGGATGGGATTCAAGTAGGGAACCTAATACCTGCTGGCAATTCACAAACCCTGATTGGAGAAGACACCACTCAAAATAGGGGCTTACAGTGATTTTTCAGCACTTACAATGAGGCTGACACAATCATTAATGTACCAGTTTAGAAATCACTTACAGTTCCATCTACGGTGAAACCTGGATGGTCACGATGGATGAGCCTATTCCCAAAAAGTTGGATTAGCGTAGCGTTGTTCCCCCATCGGACATGAAGTGGACTAGGCGCTACGCTTAATTTTCGGTAACAATCCATTGGCATAACTTATTACCAATAGATTTCAGTTGTCATCCAGAGGAGACCTTGTTACAAATAAAGGGAAGAGCATCCGAGCTGATGCAGTAGCGGTCGAGGCAGCTTAACCAACCAATTCACCTCGTTGTGCGAGTCATATGAAATTCTACAACCAAACCTGGCCAATCTTAGGCATCATTATTCTTTACCTATTTGTAAAACAAACTTGCCTTTTTGTAAAGTTTGTTTTACTTTAGAGTAAATAAACTGCCTAATGATGAACCCCTTTAAAAAGAACCTTGACGTTGACGAGAAATTTCTGCTCGCTCACCGCTACCGCCGCGTCGGAGTATGGATATGCATCCTAGGAGTCCCCACTGTCCTTCTCGTCGTTTCGGTTATTATGGTTGCTCTTGATCTTAGTATCGAGTTTTGGAGAGAGTGGGGAATGTACTTTATCAATCTTCCGATATGCGTAGGGCTTTATCTTATTTTGTTTTCCCAAGAAAAGGAAGAAGATGAGCTGTACCTGAACCTGCGATTGCGCTCGCTAGCTTATAGCGTTTACTCCATCGTAGTCATGATTGCCCTGCTGCCGGTATTTGCCAGCTTAGGGAGTCTGGTCATCGGAAGGGGTATCGTGCTACCCGACCTGGGGGGTAATATGGCGGTTTGTACGCTCCTCTTACTAGCGGCTAACTTCGCGTATTTCCACAACAAGTCCCGCATTGTTCAAAATGATTAACAACCTTGAAGTGAGCAATCAATCACCACCCTATTATGAACCTGTTTAAGAAATCACTTAGTTTTGAAAAAGATTCTTTGCTGGCCCACCGCTATCGAAGACTAGGCCTATGGATATGCATCTTGGCTATCCCAGCCGGGTTGCTGATCAAATCTCTTCTCCTAATCACCCTCAATCTGGATTCGCATTACTGGGATGAATGGGGACTATACACGATGCATCTCCCCCTAAGCCTAGGATTGTATCTGATATTATTCTCTGAAGAGAGACAAGAAGACGAGTTTTACCTTAGCCTGCGCTTACACGCTGTTGCCCGGGGAGTAATTATGATTGTAACTGCAGAAGCCTTGCTACCGGTGTTCGCCAACTTGAGTAATTTAGTCGTCAGAAGAGAGGCGATACTGATATTGCCCGACGTGGGAGGCAATATGGCGGTGTGTACCTTGCTGCTTTTCTACGCCAACTTAGCGTACGCTTACAATAAACACCGCACCGCTAAGGATGACTAACCATCTTAAACTGGCCCGGACCAAGCACAACCTCACTCAAGAGCAACTCGCGGCGCAAGTAGGCGTGTCCCGACAATCCATCAACTCTATCGAAAAAAACCGCTACGTGCCCTCCACCCTGCTGGCTCTCAAGATCGCCCGCGCCCTCCACACCAACGTAGACGCCCTCTTTGCGTTGGAAAAAAGCGATTGAAGCAGGAATACCAGACTTCCGGGCAAGAAAATTGTACGAAAACCCTACCTTGCCTTCGTTAACCTTCTACGTTATCCAAAGCCACGCATCATGATATTTCATTATTTACTATTCCTTATTCGATATTCGTTATTCCTTGCCCTACTGGCCGGAATCACGCTCTCTACCTTTGCCCAAGAGCGTCCGCTGGTCACTCCGGCCGCGGTGCCGCCGCCCTTCACCTCGCACCTCAATGACCCCTGGGTCGATTCGGTGCTCAATGCGCTCACTCCCGACGAGCGCGTGGCGCAACTCTTTATGCTGCGCGCCCACTCTAATAAGGGCGAGGCGCACGTGCAGTCGCTGCTCAAACTCATCAACGAGCACAAGGTGGGCGGACTGGTGGTGTTTCAGGGCGGGCCGGGGCGACAAGCCCGGATGCTCAACCGCTTGCAGGAAGCCTCCGAAGTGCCGCTGTTCGTGGCGATGGACGCTGAGTGGGGCGTGGGCATGCGGCTCGACAGCACCGTGAGCTATCCCTACCAGATGACCCTCGGGGCCGTTCGCAACACCCAGTTGCTCTACCAGATGGGCCAGCAGGTGGCCCGCGACCTCAAGCGGGTGGGCGTGCACTCCAATTTCGCCCCGGTGGTCGATGTGAATAACAACCCCAACAACCCGGTAATTAACTACCGCTCGTTTGGCGAGGATCGAGACAATGTGGCAGCCAAGGGCATGGCTTACATGCAGGGCATGCAGGACGAGCACGTGCTCACCACCGCCAAGCACTTCCCCGGCCACGGCGATACTGACACCGATTCGCACCACGCCCTGCCGCAGATCAACCACTCCGTAGAGCGGCTCACTTCGGTGGAACTATATCCTTTTATGAAACTTATCGAAGCGGGCGTGGGCGGCGTGATGGTGGCCCACCTCGACATTCCGGCGCTAGACTCCACCGGCGTGCCCTCTACCCTATCCAAGCCCATCATTACCGACCTGCTGAAAAAGCAAATGGGATTTCAGGGCCTGATCGTGACCGACGCGATGGACATGAAGGGCGTGACCAAGGGCAATCAGCCCGGCGTGGTGGACAAAGACGCCCTGCTGGCGGGCAACGACGTGCTAGAACTCGCCGAAGACGTGCCCCGCGCCATTGCCGAAATCCGCAAGGCCATCGATCAGGGCATTATTAGCCAGGAGGACATCGACGAGCGTTGCCGCAAAATGCTGGCCGTGAAGCGCTGGGTGGGCCTGCAGCAGTACCAGCCCGTGAAAGTAAGTGACATCGACGCTGAGATGAACACGCCCACGGCCAAGCTGCTCAACCGCAAGCTGATGGAAGGGGCGCTCACCGTGCTGCGCAACGAAAACGACCTGATGCCGCTGCGTCGCCTGGATACGCTCCGCATCGCTTCGGTGTCGATGGGGGCCACCCGGCCCACCGCTTTCCAGAAGATGCTGGAGCTGTATACCGGAGTGAAGCACTTCACGCTGGCGGCCCAATCCACCGCCGAGCAGGTGCAGAAGGTAAAACAGCAACTGAAAGACTACGACCTAGTGATTGTGGGCGTGCACGATGACAGCAAGTACCCGCGCAACAGTCTGAAGTTCTCCAACACGCTGATCAGTTACGCTAAAGAGCTAGCAGCGCAGCCAAACACGATCCTTTCCGTATTCAAAAATCCCTACGTGCTGGCCAAACTGCCCGGGGTGGAGCAAGCCGACGGCCTAATCGTGACCTACCAGGATAACGTAGACGCTGAGGAGCTAGCCGCCCAATTGATCTTTGGCGGAGTGAGTGCCAGCGGTCGGCTGCCGGTAAGCGTGGGCAACACCTTTGCGGTGGGCGAAGGACTGGAGGTGACCGGTGACCTGCGCTTCGGCTACTCGCTGCCCGAGGACGTAGGTATGAACTCGGCCCTGCTCTACGGACGCATCGACTCGCTGGTGCAGCAGGCCATTGATGCCAAGGCCACGCCGGGCTGCGAGGTGCTGGTGGCCCGCCACAAGAAGGTGGTGATGCACAAGGCCTACGGCGAACACGTGTACCACGACACCGTGCGGGTGAAGCGCGACGACTTGTACGATCTGGCGTCTATCAGCAAGATCGCCTCGGCGCTGCCCGCAATCATGAAGCTGCACAGCGAGGGCAAGTTTAGTATCGACGCTAGCATCGACGACTACCTGCCCTACTTCCGAGGGTCTAACAAAGCGGGCGTTCCTTTTCGGGATATTCTGGCGCATCAGGCCCGCTTCAAGCCCTGGATTCCGTACTGGACCAGCACCCGCCGCCGCAACGGCAGCTACCGCTGGTTCACCATCAAAGAAGATTCATCGCGCCGCTTTCCCGTGAAGCTGGCTGATAATATGTACTTGCACCGAAACTACCAGAAGAAAATATTTCGCGCCATCAAAAAATCACCGCTGGAAGCCGAGGCCAAGTACTTGTACTCAGGATTATTGTTCTATCTGCTTCCCACCATCGTGGAAGAACTCAGCGGCGAAGATTACCTCACGTACTTATACCAAAATTTCTACGAACCGCTGGGGGCCACCACGCTTACTTACAATCCGCTGGATAAGTTTCCGGCCGAACGCATTGTGCCCACCGAAAACGACTACTTGTTTCGGCGACAGCCCATTGCCGGGCGGGTGCACGACGAAGGTGCCATCATGATGGGCGGCGTGTCGGCCAACGCGGGTCTGTTCACCAACGCTAACGATCTGGCTAAGCTGATGCAAATGTATTTAGATGAGGGAGAATACGGGGGGCAGCGCTACATTGATGCTGCCACGGTGAATGAGTTCACCCGCTACCAGTTTCCGGACAACGACAACCGCCGAGGACTAGGCTTCGACAAACCCTATTTTGAGCGCTCGGAAGACGGCAACGCGGCCCCAAGTGCCAGCGATGCCAGCTTTGGCCACTCGGGCTTCACCGGCACCTTCACCTGGGCCGACCCTGAGTATGATTTGGTATATGTCTTCTTATCGAACCGGGTGCATCCCACGCGCGACAACACCCGCTTGTATCAACTGAATACCCGCACGAAAATTCAGCAAGTGCTCTACGATGCCATTGAGCAGGTGGCGATGTAGCAGTACTACCCGGACAGCAACAATTCTAACCCTTCTCAGTAATCAGTCTGCGCCAGTGAGGCCAAATCAGGATGGTCGCCGTCGCCTTCGTAGCGATACATTTTTTGCAACTCTCCCTGGTAGATTAGAAATACGCCCGGCAGCCGATAGCTTTTTACCGCCAACTCGTTTGCTGCGCCCTTCTTCGTCCAGGATTGCCTTCGCAATGGCGCCGTCAGAAGTTGCGTGAGGGAAGCACGCCCCAGGTTGAACAGACTGTGCAGGGCATAGTCAGCATCGTTGACATACGCTTCTTTGCTTAGCTCATACTTTCGCAGTGCGCTGGTGGTGGCTTCATCGCGCCCGTAGGCTAAAACCAATTTTGCCCCCTGCTGCTCCACCAGCAGACGTTGCCGAGCAAGGTTAGCCATCCAGGTTTGAAACGGCGGAGATGCAGAAGCGGGCAAAAAAACCAACAGCACCGGTTGTTCGTGCGATAGCGACCGCAGATCGTGCCCTTGGTTGGTGCGGATATACGAGATAGTCTCCGAAAAGGGCACCCGGGGGTTGACGCGTTCCTGCTCGGGAGCCTGCCATCGCTTAAAAATGTGGTAGAGGATCATTGCAAACGGGGCCAACCAAACCAGGTCTTTGGCCGAAAAATACAACGCCATCGGCAGGGCAAAATCCTTCGCAAACACACTCTGCCACACCGCGATGGTGCTGGCCAACTTGATGGTGAAACCAATGACCACCACCAGGGCGTGCTTGCTGAGGTTAAAGGAAGCCACGTAATATCCTAAACCAAAAACGATGGCGCTTACGCCGATCAGTTGCCAGGGAAATAAGAAAGGCGGTTCAGGCAGTTTTGCCCAGCGGAACAGCGGGTCGGTGAACAGGGCGAAAATAAGCCCCCAGACCACGTTAACGATACCGGCGAAGCGAAGCGCAATATCGACCCATTCTGCTGATTTTTTCATAGTGCTACGCGCCGGGCTCGTTTGATTTGCCACACCCGAACAAAAATAATTCCCAACGGAATGAGCCACACCATATCGTTCATGATGAGATGAAAGATATACTTTTTTGTAAGATTTTGCTCCATCACCACAAAATAAAACCCCACCGCTCCGACTAGTTTCGAGAAAAAACCCAGGCCAATCAAAAACCACAGGCGCATCGGGTATACCGCCGCGAGCAAGTACGCCACTCCGAAAGCCAGCACGCCCACCCCCTGCCAGGTGATGAGCACCGGAGCCACTTGCTCGGTTTGGGTTATCCAGCGGTAGAATGTATCCGGAAACGCGTAGATAAACATGCCCCATCCGATGTTATACGCTCCCGCCACCAGCAGCAGTCCGCGCATCCAGGGCTCTACCGATTGTGGTGATTCTTGGTGTTCCATACCTCTTGAACCACCGAAGAGCGAGTGGTGTTTTGAGTGTCGCCTTTCCGCACCAAATAGAGTTTAGTGCACGTAGCTCCCCCCGTTGATATCAATGGTACAACCGGTGCTATGGTCGGCCAAGCCACTGATCAAGAACGCAACGGTGGGAGCGATATCGTGAGGCTGCGTGAGATCAGAAAGCGCCAGGTCGTTCAGCACAAAGTCTTCTCCGTACTTCCGGATAAAGTCTTCGGCCATATCGGTGCGAACGAAGCCCGGAGCCACCACGAAGGCCTTGATGTGCTGCTTGCCGTAGGCCCGGGCAATAGACCGCGTGAGCGACACCACCCCGCCCTTCGAGGCCGCGTAGGCCAGGTAGTCAGCGGTGTCGCCCCGAAAGGCCGCGCGCGAGGCGATATTAATGATACGCCCCCCGTTCCCGTCGCAAAAGTGGTTGATCGCCTTTTTGCACAGCAAACCGGTGGCGTGCAGGTTCACCAGCATGGTGCGCGACCAACTATCCGAAAAGGTAGCGTCATCATCATCCACCGCCGTGCCGATGGAAATACCGGCATTGTTCACCAGCGCGGTGAGGCGGCCAAAGTGAGTAGTCACCTCTTCGAACAACCGCAATACTTCTTCAGGAACGCTCAAATCGGCCTGAAACAGGATTGTTCCGGGACCGCACTGCGCAGCTACTTGTTGCGCCGCATCGGCATTGCGGTGATAATGCACTGCCACCTGAGCTCCGGATGCAGCCAATTGCTCCGCAATGGCCCGGCCGATGCCGCGGCTGGCCCCGGTTACGAGTACTTTCTGATCTGATAGGTCTATTCTCATCCCTAGTGGGGAAACCACTTAAGCTACCGCTGATCCGAGTTCATAATTTTCGCTCGTTCGGTGTCATATTCTTCCTGCGTAATCAATTCTTCATCCAGTAATCCCTTTAGTTCGCGCAATTTGGCCGCTTTGGTTCCTGAGTTCTGGGGCTGAATGGATTGTGGTTGCACCGAACGGTCGGCGGGGGCCGGAGCTCCGGACAGCGAGTTCATTTCGTAGGTGTGGCTAGGCTTGTACTTCATCGTCCACAGAAAAGGGAAAAGGAGAAAAATCCCCCCAATAATTGCCCCCACGTCCGCTTCCTCATCACGAGAAAAAGCGGTATTGAGGGTTTCGTATCCTTCTTTTTCGAGGCGAACGTAGGTTGTGCTGCCTACAATTTTGGTATCGCGGTGCCGGTAGGGCGTCACTCCTACGGGCTGCTCGTCCAGATAAAGCTTGGCTCCGCTGGGGTTCGATTGGATCATGGTGGCACTCGAGCAGCTTGAGATCAGGATGGTCCAGGCCAGAAGCTGAGCAGTAACTTTAATGGTTTTGGAGTGATTTCGTGAGTTCATTTGGTGGGGGGCTTGGTTTGGAAATAGTGGTTAGTTTATGAAGTGCTTATTAGATCGAGCCGCTAAATTAATTGCTTTTTAACAAAATGAAACGGGAAGCCCCAACCAATTGACCATTTTTTTAGCAGATCATTCGTGTACCATTTAGTGACACTTTCTTTTTTATAAATCTTCTTCCCTAACCACCTTTGCCAGACCCGACTCATCAGCAGGGCCATACATGAAGAATTTTTTTTCAATTGAAGCCAGCCGGCTGTCTCCCCCTATTTTTCTGGCGATCGCGCTACTGACGGTTAGCTTTATATTAAGCTCAATCAAGTTTTTTCTTGGTCCAGCTGCTGATTCCCCGCCAGCTTCAACCGCGTTCGGTTCAGCGATCATTTTTGGGTTGGAGGCCTTCTTGTTTATCACGGGCATCGCGCTATTGGCGATCATCGCCCTCCGAAGCAAGCAGGCCCAACGGCAACGTACGCAGTTGATAGCCGACTTGGCGAGCAGCCACCGGCAGTATCTGTTTTGTGATGAAGATAAGATCAACGCCGCCAACGAACGAGCAGTGGTAGATCAGCTAACCAACGATTTGCAACAGGCGGTAAACTTCACGCAGAAAGTGGCGCAGGGCGAATCTGAAGTTGAGTGGTCCGGCATGAATGGCAATACCCGAAGCCTGAACCAAACCACGCTGGCGGGCGAGCTGATTCAGATGCGTGAGCAAATGGAGCAGGTTCGGGCGGATGATCAGAAGCGTTTGTGGGCCACCGAAGGACTATCGAAAGTGGCCGAGATCACCCGACAGCACCAGAGCGACGTGCAACTGCTGTCCGATCAACTGCTCACGTACCTAGTGCGTTACCTAAAAGCTAACCAGGGAATGCTCTTTTTCTGGGAAGAAGAACAGCAGCGCCTTGCGCTGGTTTCTTGCCATGCCTACGACAAAAAGAAATTTGTTGAACAACAGATAGCACCCGGAGAAGGGTTGGTCGGACAAACTTTTCTGGAACAGGAAACCACCCATCTCACCGAGATTCCCCCGAGCTACATGGATATCACTTCCGGGCTAGGCAAAGCGTCGCCCACCAGCCTGCTGCTGGTTCCCTTAAAGATTAACGATCAAACCATTGGCATTCTAGAACTGGCATCGTTTGGGGCATTTGCCGAACATACGATCACGTTTCTGGAAGAGGCCGGTGAGATTATTGCCTCTTCGGTGGCCACCGCCCAGTTGAATCAGCAAACCCAATTGCTGCTGGCCCAATCGCAGCAGCAAGCCGAAGAGATGCGCGCCCAGGAAGAAGAAATGCGCCAGAATGTAGAAGAATTGCAGGCTACCCAAGAAGAGATGGAGCGCAAGGCGCAGGAGCTTTTCCGCGCCAAAGAAGAACTGGAAGAGAAGAATGAGGAGGCAAAAACCATCCGAAATGAAGAGCAAAAACGAGCCGAAGAACAAATACAGGCACGTAACAAAATGCTGATCGAAGCAAAAAAGCGGTTCGATAAGCGCGAACAAGAACTATTGGATCAACTAAATTCTAACAATTAAACCAACGTCTGATTATGAAAACAGTGTACCAAAGCAGCTTCGTAGAAGACATTTACGACGAAGCACAATCCTAATGCTATCCCGGTGGTTCAATGCCGTGGAACTCACTAATGCCATTTACCGCCGCGAAATGCTCAACCACACCGAAGCGGTTGAGCAGTATTGCCCGCAGCTTATGCTGGTGAACACTGCCGATTTCATCAACTTCGCCATCGATCCGGAGGTGCAGGAGTGGACTTCTACCGTTATCTTTGAGCGGTTGCAACTGGCCGGAGTGCAAAAAATGGCTTTTGTGATTTCGCCCGATATCATCACCCAAATGTCGATTGAGCAACAGCGGGAGGTGACCCAAGAAAAACAACAGATCAACACGCAAGATATGCTGGGGTCGTTCACCAACGAACAAGATGCGCTAGCTTGGTTGGGAGTATCCCAAACGATGGCGGTGTAGATTGACTCAAATACTTGTAACGAAAAAGGCTCCCTCAGCGAAGCCTTTTCTATTGCGTGTTTTCAGGAATTGGACTAAGCCCGCCACTGCCCGGGCATGGCCAGTTCTTGCACCGATTTTCTACCTTTGTCGGGTCGCTCTTCGTCACCGCGGTAGCCCAGCGCGATCATCGCCACGGGGCTAAACTCTTCGGGAATATTAAGACTTTCCTGGGCTTTTTCTACGGAGAAACCGGCCATCTGGTGAACGTATAAACCCATCTCGGTGGCTTTGAGCACAAAGAAGGCCATCGCCATACCGGTGTCGTGCCAGGCGTGTCGGTTGGGTTCCCCGCTCTGCGAGAAGTGCCGTTTGGCCACGCTCAACAACAGCACCGGCGCTTCTTTGGCCCACTGCTGGTTGTCGGCCACCGCACACGACAGCAGTTGCCGGTAAGCCGCCTCATCTTCTTTCAGGGCGTAGATAAACCGCCAGGGCTGCTCATTATAACTGCTGGGAGCCCAGCGGGCGGCTTCCAGAATCTGGTACAGGGTGTCTTCGGATACTGGTTTGTCGGCAAAGGCGTACGGGCTGTAACGCTTACTAACGATCTCGTCTAAATTCATAAACTGCTTGATAGAGGGTGACAACTAATTGTTCTCGTCTAACTCTAACTGCTTGAGATAGTTGTCATTTTCAGTACTATCTGCTGCCGGAATTGCTAGAAATCGGTATCAGGTTCTTCCAGATCAAGTTCTTCAATCCAAACGTTGCGGAAAAGCACGTTGTGCCCCTCGGCCTGGAGCTTGATGCCACCCGGCGTGTCGGTGATCCCTTTGCCGTCGTCGTTGCCGCCGTCTAAGCCCGAAAACTCTCCCCCCCACACCTGGCTAATCGGTTGGTTGGTGTGCGCCTTCTGGCCGTTGAAGTACATCGTCACCAGCGGGTCTTCCACGCGTTTGCCGTTTTCAAAGCGCGCGGCGCGAAACCGGATGTCGTAGGCGTTCCACTCTCCCACGCCCGCGTAGGCGAAGTAGGGCGACTTTGATTCGTTGATTACCGTACCCAGGCCGTGCTCGGTGCTGTCGCCATCCAAGATCTGGATTTCGTAACGGTTCTGGAGGTACACCCCACTGTTGCCGCCTGGCTCTTTGATAAGAAATTCTACGTGCAACCGGAAGTCACGAAACTTTTGCTTGGTCACAATGTCGGCCGCGCCGTAGAGTCCCCCAGCCGAGGCGGGGTCGTTGCTGTTCACCACCATTCCCTCGCCCGTGGGGTCATCTTCAACCTGCCACTTAATGGGCATCGAGGCGGCCAGGCGGGGCCCCTGCCAGTAGGTCCAGTTTTCGTCCAGCATCTCGCGCGAACCATCGAAGAGCACTTCGGCTCCGGCCGGAGGTTCAGCTCCCACTCCCATATCGTTGGATTGCCCACAACTAGCCAGGGCGAATAGCGCAAAAACGTTGGCAAACAGTAGTGAATTTCTTCTCATAATGAGTTGACTTTAAGAAAGTTAGGTTTTAAAAAACATTAGCGATGAGCCGATAAAAAGTTTGAGGTGTCTCTTGCGGCACAGCCAAATATAGAGAAAAGGATGAATAGCTTGTCCAGTTGCGAAGTAAAATAAGAGCTGCGATTTTGCTTAGTTCTTCGTGACCGCGATTTCACCGCTAGCTATTCGTCCCATGTATTTGTCGTAGGCGCGCCGTACGTTGGGAATTAAAAAGTATAGTCCTAAGATATTCGGGAAGCACATGGCAAAAATCATGGCGTCGCCAAAGCGGAACACCGCTCCCAGGCTGAGGGCCGAGCCTACGATTACGAAGAAGCAAAACAGCACTTTGTAGAGCGTAATCATCGCCTGGCTGTCGCCCAGCAAGTAGGTCCAGGCCTTTAGTCCGTAGTACGACCACGAAATCATGGTGGACAAGGCGAACAAGATCACCGCGATGGAAAGCACCACCGGAAACCAGTCGATCACGGTGGCAAAGGCGTTCGAGGTGAGGGTAATGCCCCCGGCGTCGCCCTGGGTGCTGGCGGTTTCCAGGGCCAATCCGGCTCCGGCTCCGCCGTAGTTGGTGATGATGATCACCAGGGCCGTCATGGTGCAGATCACCACCGTATCGATGAAAGGTTCTAGCAGGGCGACCACGCCTTCGGAGATGGGTTCGTCGGTTTTCACGGCCGAGTGGGCAATGGAAGCCGAGCCGACTCCCGCCTCGTTGGAGAAGGCCGCCCGACGAAATCCCTGAATCAACACCCCCACCACTCCACCGTACATAGCCTCGGCCGAGAAAGCGCCCTCAAAGATCAGGGCGAAAGCGTTACCAATCTCACCGATATTTACGGCGAGCACAAATAGGGCGCCTCCCACGTAGATGGCCACCATGAAGGGCACGATCTTGTCCGTTACCTTCGCGATAGATTTGATGCCTCCAATGATGATGATCGCCACCACAATGGCCATAAACACGCCGAATATCCAACCACGGCCGTACAGAAAGCTCTCCGTACCTCCCGTGACGTCGATAAACTGCTGGGTGGCCTGGTTGATCTGCACCATGTTGCCTCCGCCGAACGAGCCCCCGATGCAGGCAATGGCGAACAAAACGGCCAGCACCTTGCCCAGCGTAGCCCACTTCTCGCCGCGCTCGCGCAGTCCCTTTTCCAGATAATACATCGGCCCGCCCGACACCGAGCCGTCGGGGTGGTAATTGCGGTACATCACGCCCAGCGAGCACTCCACAAACTTCGACGACATGCCCAGAATACCCGCGATAATCATCCAGAACGTGGCCCCCGGCCCGCCCAGCGAAACCGCTAGCGCAACCCCCGCAATGTTGCCCACGCCCACCGTGCCCGACAGCGCGGCGGTGAGCGCCTGAAAGTGACTCACCTCGCCCTGATCGTTGGGATTATCATACTTGCCCCGCACCACATCCAACGCGTGTTTGAAGGCCGTGAGGTTGACGAAGCGCATGTAAATAGTGAAGAACAAGGCTCCGGCAATAAGCCAGATGAGCACGAAAGGAATGGTGTAATCACCCAGCGTCACGGTGAAGAAGATTACTGATTCGATGACGTCGGTGATCGGTTCAAAAACCGAGTTGATGGCTTGGTCGATGCTCTGGGCGTACAGTAGCGTAGGAGACAGTGCACTAAAAAGCAGTAGGAGTAATTTCTTACGAATCATACAGGTTAGTCAGTTTGGTAGATTTGATGCAGTGAAACGAGGAGTGAATCTGATGAAATACCGGCCAATGCGTGGCTTTTGGCACGTAGCAAATTTCAGAACGGTAATGTCTGATTCTACTAAGCCAAAAACAACTAATCTTCCAAATTTTCATTCGCTCGGGGCTTATGATCAGCAAGAATTGGAAGCCAATGCGTTGGTGCGGCCGAATGCAATGCCTACTTTCGCGGCCGTGTTTCGCCCATCGACCTTTGTTAACGTGCCCTTTGCGGCCGCCCGCTGGCCCTTCTTCTACGGTTGGATGATTCTGGTGTGGGGCACCCTGGGCGTGCTCATGAGCATGCCCGGGCAAACCATCGGGGTGTCGGTGTTCACCGAGCCGCTGCTGGAGGCCCTGCAACTCACGCGCGACCAACTGAGCCTGGCCTACATGGCGGGCACCATCGGCAGTTCGTTTTTGCTGCCCTGGGCCGGTTCGCTCTACGACCGCTGGGGAGTGCGCCCGGTGGCCTCAGTGGCGGCGCTGTCGCTGGGGTTGGTGCTCACCTACCTGAGCCAGGTAGACCGGGTGGTGCAGTGGCTCGACCCCACTCCGGGCGTGGCGCTCACGCTGGCGAGTATCTTCGTCGGTTTTTTGTCGCTGCGGTTTTTCGGGCAGGGCGTGCTCACGTTGGTGTCGCGCAACATGATGATGCAGTGGTTTGATCAGCGCCGCGGCTTTGCCACCGGATTCAGCAACGTGTTTATCTCGCTCGGTTTTTCGGCTTCGCCCGTGGTGCTGGATGCGCTGATCAACCGCTACGATTGGCGCGGGGCGTGGGAGGTGCTGGCCGTTATTGTGGGGGTGATCTTCCCGGTGATCGTGCTGCTCTTTTTTCGCAACAACCCGGAAGCCAGCGGACTGCGCCCCGATGGTGATTACCGTCCGTCGGAGCGGAAGCAACGATACGCGGTGCCGGTGGTCAAGAATTTCACTCGTAGCGAAGCGGTTCGCTCCTACGCCTTTTGGGTGTTTGCCCTCATGCTGGCCATGCAGGGCTTATACATCACGGGATTCACCTTCCACGTGGTTTCTATCTTCGAGCAGGCGGGACTGAGTCGGGCCGAGGCGATTACCATCTTTCAGCCGGTGGCGGTGCTGGCGGTGGTGATCACGCTCAGCGCCAGCAGCCTGAGTGACTACATTCCCCTGAAGTATCTGCTGTTCGCCGAAGGGCTCGGGGCCTGCCTGGGCATTGCCGGGATGATTTTCTTGGGGGACCATTCGCTGGCGTACTACGCGCTGGTGACGGGCAACGGGATGATGGTTGGCCTGTTCAGCGTGATCACTACCGTGACCTGGCCCCGCTACTTCGGTAAGCAGTATCTGGGAGCCATCAGTGGCCAGGCCACCATGCTGATTGTGTTCGGCAGCGCGCTGGGTCCGATCTTGTTCAGCACTTCGTTGAGCTGGACGGGTAGCTACGCGCTGGCGGGGTGGGTATGTTTTGCCGTATTCTTTTTGCTCGTGATGGCGGCCACCCGAGCCAACAATCCGCAGATTCGACGTAAGAGGGATGTTTGATCGAAATATGTTAAACTTTAAGGCTCGTGTTGACACGAGCCTTAGAGATTTGCTTTACCAGGTAGTGTTTTTGGTTTCGCGCACGGCCTTCAGGATATCGCGCCGACTGACTTGCCCGACAAGCTTTCCGTTGTGCACCACAGGGAACTTCCGGAAGTGGGTGGTTAAAAACTCATTGGCCACGTTGAAGATATCGTGGTCGGTGGTGACCGTTTTCACCACTTCTGACATATAATCGGCCACGGTTTTATCGTCGTGGTGCAGGTTGTTATAGGCACTATCGACGAGCAAGCGGAGGCAGTCTTTCTCGGTGAGCATGCCCACAATCCTGCGGTTATTGTCCAGTACGGGTGCGCCGGTGAGGTGCTGATCCAGCATAATATCAATGGCCTCATTGATGGTCATCTCGGGAGAGAGCGTGGTTTCGCCGGTAGCCATGAATTTTTCTACTGAGGGAAACTGAACGGAGCGGCTGGAGGGAGTGTCAACTTTTCTACCGGTGAAATTCATGGTGGTGGGGGTTAGGGTGAGGATAAGAACCAGGATACTGAGGACAGAAAAGTTGTGCCCAGTGGGATAATCTAAGCAATAGTTACCGGATATGCAAACAAGCACCCAGGACTTTGGTGCAGCCTAACGGGATTCGTGTACCAGTATTTCCGTGATAGATTGAGCGAGATTGGTTACTTCAACATTGAGGCTCATGGATACGTGTCGGATTCGGTGATGGTGATGGATAGTTTTTCGGTGCCCAAATCTTCGTTGAACTATCATCGCTGTATCATCCCTGCAAATCTAAAGACGGTTTTTAAATTTGCAGGGATGATAGCACACGTAAGAGGCTGTCAGTTGAAGGTTGAAAAAAAGTCTGTGTTATTACAACAAAAGTAAATAGAATCAATTACATTTACTTTTGTTATCTAAATAACTTCTCATGAAACCACCCTCGCTCGGTGAATTTGAAGAACTCGTGCTGCTGATGGTAGCCGCCCAGCACGACGAAGCCTACGGGGTGGGCATCTTAGAAGGGCTGGAAGAGAAGCTCGACAAGAAGCTCAACATTAGCGCGGTGCACGTGGTCCTCAAGCGCATGGAAGACAAGGGCTTTGTGACTTCCCGCTTCGGGGGCATCACCGCGCAGCGGGGCGGGCGGCGCAAGAAGTTTTATACCATCACTGCGTTGGGCAAGCAGATGCTCGATCAGCAGTACGCCCTGCGGGTGGGCATCTACCAGCAGATTCCGAAGATTTCGTTTGGCTAAAAGATTGAATGACAGAATGATTGAGTGATATAATGAAGCCACCAACTCCACCTAAATACGCCCTCCGCTTCCTGCGCTGGTTTTGCCGGGATAACTATCTGGAAGAAATCGAGGGCAACTTGCTGGAATTGTACGAGCAGCAGTACGAAGGTTCGCCTGGCAAAGCCCGCCGTGTATTCTTATGGAACGTGCTGCGGCACTTTCGCCCGGCCTTTATCCGGTCTTTTAACGACGTCTCCCTAACCCAATCCGGTATGTACCGCAACTATTTCAAAATCGCCTGGCGCAACTTGCTGAAGCAGAAGCAGTACGCCCTGATCAACATCGGCGGCCTGGCCGTGGGACTTACCTGCTTCCTGCTGATCTTTCTCTACGTGCAGCACGAGCTTTCTTATGATCGCTTTTTCGCCAACGCTAACCAGATCTACCGCGTCTACCAGCGGCAGGCCGGTAACCCCTACATGGGCACCGAATATTTTGCCTACACCACCGTGGGATTGGCTCCGGCCCTGATCGATGAATTTCCGGAGGTGAGCCGGGCAACCACTTTTCAGGGCCACACCGCTTTGCTCGGGTACGCCGAAAGCAACTACTACGAAGAAGGACTGCAAGCCGACGCCCGCTTTTTTGGCGTTTTCCCGTATCCTTTTCAGCAAGGCAATCCTGAATCCGCTTTGGCGGAGGCGAATAGTATCGTCATCACCCGGTCGCTGGCCGAAAAGATTTTCGGCAACCAAGACCCGGTGGGGCAATCACTTATCTATCGGGGCGGGGAAGCCTTTGCCGTAACCGGGGTGATGGAAGACCCACCGACGAACGCTTCCCTCAGGTTCTCGTTTGTTGTCAACATCCAGTCGGCCAACGCTCAGTACGCCAGCGAGATGGCGGAAGATCGGTGGAACAACAATGCCTATTATACCTTCTTTCACGTTGTTGCCCCAGGCCGATCCGCAGACGCTGCAGGACAAATTTCCGGCCCTGGTAGAAAAATACGTCAAGCACGAAGATACGTATCCCTTCCGGGATTCTTACTGGCTACAACCCCTGTCGGCCCTTCACCTGGAAACCAACCTTAACTTTGACATTGGGCTGAAAGGAAATCCTGCGTATATCTCCCTATTTTCGTTGATTGCCGCGGTGGTGTTGCTGCTGGCCTGCGTGAACTACATGAACTTAGCGATTGCCCGATCCATCAAACGGGCCACCGAAGTGGGGCTCCGCAAAGTGGTAGGCGCCCGGCGGGGGCAGTTGATCGGACAGTTTATGGGAGAATCCGTTTTGGTGACGTTTTTAGCTTTGCTAGTGGCCCTAGGCCTAACACACTTTTTAGTGCCCGTTTTCGGGTACTTGTTGGAGCGACCAATTGAACTAAACCTCATCGAAAACGGATGGCTACTGCCCGGATTGTTGATCCTGGTGGTTGTGGTGGGTGTATGCGCAGGAAGCTACCCGGCCTTTCTGATGTCTTCTCTTCGTCCGATTCAGGCCCTGAAGGGTCGCGTTAGTGGGCAGTTTTCGGGAATAAAAATTCAGCAGTGGTTGATGGTGGGGCAGTACGCGGTTTCTATCGGTTTGATTATCAGTAGCCTGGTGATCTACCGGCAGTTTCAGTTTATCGACGCCCAGGAACTGGGCTACGACAAAGACCATATTGTGACCGTTTCGGTCCTGGACTTCGGTCTCCTTGAACAGCTGGACGTGCTGAAAAACGAGTGGTTGGCCAATCCGAGTATTATCTCCGTGACGGCCGCCGCCGAACTGCCGACCAACGTCACCTCGGGAACGGTTATTCGCCCGACAGACGAAAATAGTCAGGAAGGCTTCAATATTTACCGGGCGCGGGTTAGTTACGATTACCTGAAAGTGTTTGGCATCGCCCTGATCGCCGGGCGCGATTTCTCTCCCGACATTGCTTCCGACCTGGCCGAAGCCCGCATTATTAACGAGACCGCCGCGCAAGCACTGGGCTGGACTCCCGAAGAGGCCGTTGGCCAGCAATACACCAATTACAACGATGAAAAGAAGACCGTGATCGGGGTGGTAAAAGATTTCCACCTGCACTCGATGCACCGAGCGATTGCTCCTTTGCTGCTAGAACTGGGCGATAGCTACCTCTCCTATATCGCCCTCAAGGTACGGCCCGAAAACCTTTCAGAAACGATTGCTAGTGTAGGAAAAAGCGTTGAGCGATATTCGCCCTACCCCTTCGAGTACCAGTTTCTGGACGAGCGATTTGATCAACTCTACAAAGCGGATCGTCGCCTGGGAGAAATGTTCGGCTTTTTCACGCTACTGTCGGTGCTTATTGCTTCCTTGGGTTTGTTCGGCATGGCAGCGTTCACGGCCAAGCAGCGCACCAAGGAAATTGGCATTCGTAAGGTACTGGGAGCCTCGGTAAGTACCATTGTTAGGCTGTTATCGCAAGATTTTTTAAAGCTGGTGTTGATTGGCTTTGCGGTCGCAATCCCGCTGGCATGGTACGCCATGCAGCGGTGGCTGGCCGATTTTGCCTATCGCGTCGAGCTGGAGTGGTGGGTGTTCGCCTTGGCAGGAACCATCGCCATCGTCACCGCGTGGTTCACCATAGGCTTGCAAACCGTGCGGGCGGCGCAAGTGAACCCGGTGGAGTGTCTGCGGGATGAGTGATTGGTGTGCTGCTCGGCCTTTGGCGAAAATGCCAGCGAAGCGTTGGCCGAAGTACTCAAAGCAAAGGGCGCTTGGCTATAGGTAGCTAAAGATCAGAACAAACCCATTCCCCCGCCCCGATGCCGCCCTCTCATTTGTTATATGACTGCTTGGCTAAGGGTGGCTACATAATCCGTTGGGCAATTATTTCTTCCCCTTCGTTGCGATCTATCCCAAAGGTTCTTTTACTTTGTCGTATACCCTCAACCAATACGATGGAAGAACCTCGGAAAAAGAAGAAAAAAGCCACCAAGAAGAAAGCGCCCCGCGTTCCGTATCACAAAAAACCGGAGAACCTCACCCCGCGCGACTGGCAAACGGCTCTGCGCAAGCAGTTCGCCGCCGACAACGTCTTCGAGATCGAGAACCGGGGCGACCATCCAATCTACTCCGATTTCTTGGTTCATAACCCCACCTCCCAAAGCACCTACAAGGTGGCCATCCGCAGCAGTCCGAAGGAGATGGACGAGGGCGAAAACGATAACTTCTGCGCTTGCTTCGACTTCAAAACCAACCAGTTGGGCACCTGCAAGCATCTGGAAGCCACGCTGCGCAAACTGTGGCGCAACACCCGTCTGCGCAAGCACTGGAAAGAAAAGCCCGACCGCCCCTACACCTCGGTCTACCTGAACTACATCGGCGAACGTCGGGTGATGATCCGGGTGGGCAACTACCCCCTGGATGAGAACCAGGACCCGTGGACAGACACCCAGGAGGAAAAGATGCAGCGGCTGGCCGACCGCTACTTCGATAAAGCCGGACAACTAAAACCAGCCTCTTTTGCCACCTTCGACAAGTTTTTGGACAAGGCCCGCTCCCTCGATCCTGACTTTCGCTGCTACGACGATGCGCTGGAGTTTGTGCTGGAACAGCGCGAGCACGCCCGGCGGCAGGAGTTACTCAAAGATTTAATCAAAAACCCCAAATCTCCCTACTTCGACACGCTGCTCAAAGCCGAGCTGTTTCCTTACCAGCGCGAGGGCGTCTACTTTGCCATGCAGGCCGGGCGCAGCCTGATTGCCGACGAGATGGGGTTGGGCAAAACCATTCAGGCCCTGGCCGTGGCCGAGATGCTCAAGAAGGAGCTCGCCATCAACCGGGTGCTCATCGTGTGCCCCACCTCCCTTAAGTACCAGTGGAAATCGGAAATTGAGAAGTTCACCGACAGCACCGCCCACGTGGTGGAAGGTGGCCCCTTGGCGCGCCCGGCCCAGTATCTGGACCCGGAGCATTTCTACAAAATCGTGAGCTACCACACGGTGGGCAACGACCTGGAAGCCATCAACGACAGTGAGGTCGATCTGGTGATTCTGGACGAGGCGCAGCGCATCAAAAACTGGCAGACCAAAACCTCGCAGAGCGTCAAAAAGGTGCAGTCTGACTACGCCCTGGTGCTCACCGGCACGCCGCTGGAAAACAAGCTGGAAGAGCTTTACTCCATCATTCAGTTCATCGACCCCTTCCTGCTGGGTTCGCTGTTTAGCTTTCTGCAACGCTACCGGGTCACCGACGACGCGGGCAAGGTCACGGGCTACCAGCACCTCAACGAGATCGGAAAAATTCTGCGGGACGTGATGCTGCGGCGCACCAAGAAGAAGGTGATGAAACAGCTTCCGGCGCGGCAGGATAAAAACCTGTTCGTGCCCATGACCGAACAGCAGCGCACCGTGCACGACGAGTACCGAGAGATGGTCGCCAAGCTGGTGCTCAAGTGGCGACGACTCGGCTTTTTGCCCGAAAGAGACCGACAGCGCCTCATGATTGGCCTCAACATGATGCGCATGGCCTGCAACAGCACCTACATCATCGATCAGAAGACCCGCCACGACACCAAGATCGACGAGCTATTCAGCATTCTGGACACAATTGTGGATGCCGAAGGCGAGAAGGTGGTGGTCTTTAGCCAGTGGGAGCGCATGACGCGTTTGGTGGCCCAGGGCCTGGAAGAGCGGGGCGTAGGGTTCCAGTACCTGCACGGCGGAGTGCCCAGCGCCCAGCGCAAGGAGCTGTTCACGAATTTCAACAAAGATCCCGACTGTCGGGTGTTTCTCTCCACCGACGCAGGCGGGGTGGGACTCAACCTGCAAGCCGCTTCGTGGATGGTGAACCTGGATATTCCTTGGAACCCGGCGGTGCTGGAGCAGCGCATCGCCCGCATCTACCGCCTGGGCCAGCGCAAGCGGGTGTCGATCATCAACCTGGTGTCCACCGGCACCATTGAGCACCGCATGCTCAACGTGCTGAGCTTTAAATCGGGCTTGGCCGAAGGGGTGCTCGACCAGGGCGAGGATGCCATCTTTATGAACGAAGATCGCTTCAAAAAATTCATGGACTCGGTAGAGAACGTGGTGCCGGAGGCAGGCAGCGCCGTGGCCGCTGAAATGACGACGGTAGCTGACGAAGACGGGCACGACCAGCAGGATACGTTCCGCGAACCGGGCACCGTGTCGGAAGAGCTGCCTACCAACGGAAAGAAACCAGAAGCAGAACCCGCCGCGCCCGACCGTGGCGGTGGCGATGGACAGCCAGGCCGACGGACAGGAACTGATGGCTAACGGGCTGAAATTCTTTAGTCAGCTCGCCGAGACGCTCAGCGATAAAGACGCTACGGCCAAACTGGTGCGTTCTATCACCGAGCGCGACGAAGCCACCGGGCAAACCTATTTGAAAGTGCCAGTCGACAGCGAAAAGACCGTAGAGAGCGCCATCACCATGTTGGGCACGTTGTTCAAAGCGTTGCAGTAGGCGGCGTATCTTCACCTGCTGAAGAGCCTTATTTCAACCACCGCAGTTCGAACTGGAAGCCCGGCACTACGGCTTCGCCGGAGAGCGACCGGTCGTAGCCGTCGAGCACTTCCGGCTCGGCTTGCCCGGCGCGGTAGACGAAGACCTTTTCTTCCTTGGGATAAAATAACCAACCCAGGCGGCAGCCGTTGTCCATCCACTCAGTCATTTTTTCCTGCGTAGCTTTCAGGGTGTCCGACGGTGAGATTAACTCTACCACGAAGTCGGGACAAAGCGGCACAAACTTAGTCTGCTGTTCTTCGGTCAGTGCTTCCCAACGCGATTTCTCCAGCCAAGAAGCATCGGGCGACCGGGTAGCCCCATTGGGGAGCACAAAACCGGCCGATGATTCAAATACTTTTCCTAACTGAGCTTGGCGATTCCATAGCTTTAGCTCGGTTACGATTTCCCCGTTTTTGTCACTAGTAATTCCTCCGGTAGGGGCCATAATAATAATCTCTCCGTTTGCGTTTCGCTCAAACCTCAGATCGCGGTTCTCCTGACAAAAATCAAAGAATTCCTTGTTGGTGAATTGCAAACGCGGAGGCAGTCTGATCGCGTACTGTTCCATAGGACGAAAGTTACTGATTTTTCAGCAAAAAAGCTTTTAACGCCTCGTATTGATTGTCCAGGGGCGCTGCTCGCTTTTCCTGCGAAACCAACGCCTGCAACGCGGCGGGCAGCGGATAATCCCGCTCGATGGCTTCCTCCACCACATCCAGGAACTTGGCCGGGTGGGCGGTGGCCAGCACCACGCCGTACGCGTCCGAATTTGTCTCTTGGAGATAATCGCGCAATCCCAAATAGCCCACCGCCGTATGCGGGCACATCACGTAGCCGTCGTACTGCTCATACACCGCCCGGATAGCTTCCTGCGTCTGCGCATCGGTATAAAACTTCCCGGTCACCTCTTTTTTAATGGTACTCCAGAGAGCCGATGCATCCGAAGTTATGCCGGTTTGGTAGAAGGCTTGCAGGCGGGCGAAGTTGCTGGGATTGCCCACGTCCATCGCGTTAGACAGCGTGCGCACCGAGGGGCGCGGCGTAAATTCTCCCGAGGTCAGGTACTGCGGCACAATATCGTTGGCGTTGGTGGAAGCGATGAAGCGATGCACCGGCAAGCCCATCCGCTGGGCAATGAGTCCGCCGCAGAGGTTGCCAAAGTTACCACTTGGTACCGAAAACAATAGCTCGCGGTCGGGATTGAACGATGGCTGGCGCTTCAGCTGGGCGTAGGCGTGAAAGTAGTAGAACGACTGCGGCACCAGTCGGCTGATGTTGATCGAGTTGGCCGACGCCAGGTTCAGTTTCCGGTTGATGTCAACATCCAGAAAGGCCTGCTTCACCATTCGTTGGCAGTCGTCGAAGGTGCCGTCCACTTCCAGGGCGGTCACGTTGTGGCCCACGGTGGTGAGTTGCTTTTCTTGCAGGTCGCTCACTTTTCCCTTCGGGTACAGAAGCGTTACCCGGATGCCGGGCACACTGAGAAAGCCCTGCGCCACCGCCCCGCCCGTGTCGCCCGAGGTGGCCACCAGAATGTTAACGTCCTGCTCCTGCGGGTTTTTCTGCAAGAACCACGACATCACCCGAGCCATGAAGCGCGCGCCGAAATCCTTGAAGGCCAGCGTGGGGCCGTGAAACAGTTCCAGCACCTGCACCTGCTCGTCTAACAGTACCAGCGGAGCGTTGAAGTTGATGGCGTCGTTCGATCAGACGGCGCAGTTCGTCGGCCGGAATTTCATCGCTCAGCAGGGCTTCGGCTACCTTGAAGGCAATGTCGGGAAATGTTCGTGATTCAATCGTGGCGAAAAACGAGGCAGGCAGGCGCGGCAACGCATCGGGCATAAACAGACCGTTATCGTCGGGCAGACTCTTAAACACCGCTTCCTGAAAGGTGAACGGTTGGGCTTGTTGGGTATCGTTGGTGCTGTAGAGATGCATTGATTGAATGATGGAATGAGTAACTGATAGAATTAACGTGTTAACGCAAAGGATGATTTAACGATTTGTAAGGCGGCGCTTTTAGTCAGAATAAACTTCATGATCTTCCCGAATAGCTAATTCGCACACCTGTTCAATCTGAGATTTTAAAATCCTTTCTTCCGACAGTTCGGGCAGCTGTTCAATAGCGAAGTACCGGGCATCAATGATATCGAAACCGGGGCTTAGGCTTCCGGAGACTGCTTCGCACCAGAAAACCAGTTTGTACACGTAGAGCGGCTGCGGAGGATGCGGATGGCACTTTTTGTCGTAAACGGCCAACAACCGGCTGACGGTTGCCTCCAACCCGGTTTCTTCTTTGATTTCTTTGCGGATGACTTCCGACGGACTGAAGCCCACCTCGCCCCACCCACCCGGTAGCGACCACTTTCCGTCTAAGGATTCTTTGACCAGCAGCACTTCGTCGGGCTTCGTTCAGAATCAAACCCCGCACGTCTACCTTGGGCGTTGGGTAATCTTTCAACGGCATAAAAAAGTCTTGAAGCACCGAAAGGGATTGTCCGGCGGTGGCACTCATTAGCTGTAGGCTGATGGATGCTAGTTCTTCGTAACGTTCCTTATCGTACTCGTTATCAGCGTACAAAAGTCCGGTATCCGCCAAAGCTTTTACTCTTTTAATGAGTTCTAGGGCGTTTGTTTCGTTCATCTCGTTAGTTGTTTTCATCGTCGGCACCCGCAATCATTCCACCACCCGCGGACCCTGCCGGTTCACCGACGACACGTACACTTCGCTGTCGATGTTGAGCGCCCCGAAGGCGTTCTGCATCTTGCGGCCCACCTCCTCGGCGGTTTCGCGGTTCTTGCTTAGGGCAAACACCGAAGGGCCGGAACCGGAGATGCCGCAGCCCAGCGCCCCGGCTTCCCGGGCGTTGGCCTTCACGCTGTCGAAGCCCGGGATGAGCAGCGAGCGAATAGGTTCGATGATCACGTCCTGCATGGAGCGGCCGATCAAATCCAGATCGCACTGCCACAAACCGGCGATTAGGCCCGCGGTGTTGCCCCACTGCACGGTGGCATCCTTAAGCGAGATCTGCTTGCGCAGGATGCTGCGCGCGTCGCGGGTTTGCACTTCCACCTGGGGATGGATCACGGTAACCTGCAAGGCTTCGGGAGTGGGCACGCGGATCACGTCGAGCGGATCGTAGCTGCGGATGAGCACGAAGCCTCCCAGCAAAGCCGGAGCCACGTTGTCGGCGTGAGCCGAACCGCACGCCAGGCGCTCGCCTTCCATGGCGAAGGGAAGTAAATCTTCTTGGCGGGTAACCGCTTTTTCCGGTTCGTGGCGCTTAAGCAGCTCGTTGGCGGCAAACAGGCTCGCCACCGCGCTAGCCGCACTCGAGCCCAGTCCGCTGCCGAGCGGCATTTGCTTGTACAGCGTGATTGCCATGCCGTGGCGCGACTGCACCTGCGCCAGCAGTTGCTTCACCACCACGCCCACCGTATTCTTGTCCGGATCGAGCGGCAGCTTGCCCTCGTCGCCCACAATCTTTTCGATCACCACCCGGCCCGGTTGGTTGGTGAGCCGCATCACCACCTCATCGCCCGGATGATCAATGGCGAAGCCCATGATGTCGAAGCCGCAGGCCACGTTGGCCACGGTGGCCGGAGCAAACACCCGGATGCTATGATTTTGGCTCATTGGTTAGGCAAAGGGCGTAAAGATAGTGGTTTTGCCGAAATTCTACCGACTGCTGAGCGCCCGTTGGCCCTGCAGCAGGAAAGCGGTGATGTCGGCCACGTCTTGTTCGCTGAGTTGCATATGCTGGGGCGAAGGCATAATGCTGAGGTTAAGTCGTTTTTTGCGTTCTACCTGCGCTTCCTCGATCATGTAGCGCCGTCCGTAGGTGTCTAGCATCGTTACCACCGCCCCGTCGGAGAGTAGCAGTCCGTAGACCGCCCCACCGTTTTTGAGCATGACCAGATAAGGTTCGTAGCCGAAGGCCACCCCGGCTTCCGGGTGCAGCAAGCCTTCTAACATACCCAGTTTGTCGTACTTGGTGCTGATGTTGGTGAGCATGGGGCCAATTTCGCTGCCCGCTGCGCCCATTTTGTGGCAGGTGAGGCAGTTACTGTAGAACAAACCCTTGCCGCGGTTGGGGTCGGCGGAAAGGTTCGCTACGGTTTCGATGCGGTACGATGCCGGGTCGGACGGCGCAAAAAAGTGGGCGGCTAGTGTTCGTAGGTTGCGGTCGTTTTCCTGCATCATTGGCTCGGAAAGTTGTTGAACCAACGAATGGGGCAGTAGCCCTTCGGCCGCCAGATAAATCAGGTGCAGTTTTCCGGCTGGTTCGGCGGCCATTTTTTGGGCTATTTGCGCCCGCTCTTCCAAGGCCAACGTAGTGTCGGCCACCCTTTGCCGTGCGGCAAGCAGGTCGGGATGCGCCGCTGGCGAAAAATCATCGGGCGACTCCCAATCTTTCAGGTACGCGCGCCAGTGGTTGGTTTTGCGAAACTGTAGCCAGTACTGCGCCAGGCTCGCTATCTCACCCGATTTATCTTCGGCCAGCCGCTGAGTAGCCTTAGCGGCAGACGCATTATTAACGAAAGCTAAGGAAGTCAGTGCTTTTTTTCGTTCCGACTCGGTGAGTTGCTTTGAGGCGGCTCGGGTCGCCAGGGCACTCACCGCGGCAGCGGGATGAAGTTCTTCCACCAACGAAGCTAGCGCTGGCGACCATTGTTCAGGAGCGGGGACGTCAACATGATCAAGCAAAGTAGCATAAAACGTTTCTTCTTTGCCCTGCAGTCCAATTCCCAGCGCCGTGAGATAAGCTTTGTCTTGGCCGTCATACCCATCGATAAGGGTAAGAAAAGTGGCTTCGCTTTCGGCGAGCGGCACATCACGCAGCGCGATGGCTACCTCCCGCCGCACGGCAGGCGACGTATCTTTAGCGAGCCGTTGGGCATAAACCATCAATTGCTCAGGCTGCTCCTGTCGCAGGGCACGGAACGCGGTGATCCTGATTTGAGGGTCATTGTCATCGAGTAGGTTTTCTACGGCCTCAGTGCCCGTCGCGCCGAGCTGGGCGAGCAGCCACACCGCCCGGGCCCGGTGGTAGGGATTGTCAGAATCCAGCACTTCTTTTACGGCCGGAAGGGCAGATGCGCCTTGGGCCTTTAGTCGAGCAAACCCCAGCTGGCGCACGTTGATCGCCGGACTGAGCAAGGCCTGTACCTGCCCTTCGGTAGTATTCAGGTCAACCGTGGGCGTGGTTAAGGCTTGGTCTTTCGGGGCGATGCGATAAATACGTCCGTAGCCTTTCTTATCGTACATCTGGTGCCCACCCACGATGGGGTCGAACCAGTCGGCCACGTAGATAGCCCCGTCGGTGCCGATGGCTACGTCGCTGGGGCGGAACCACTTACGCTGGTTTTCCTCCACGTTGTCCCAGCGATAATCAGGATTATCGGTATCCACCGAAGCCACAAAGGCGGTGCGTTCTGACAAATCATATCCCGCACCTTCGGGTTTAGGATGGTAGCCAAAGATGATGTTCCGCCCCGCGTCGGCGCTGAGCAGCAGTCCGCGGTGTTGCTTGCCCAGGGCATCGCTTTCGTTCACCACCACGCCGGTGGGCGAGCCCGAGCCGTAGATATCGCCCGCGGGCATCACTCCCGGGTCTTCCTGGTGCCAGTGCGCCACTTCCAGGTTCTGCCCCGGACGCCGGTCGGCCTGCCAGGTGCGCTCGCCGGTAGCGTTGAAGTAGCCGGCGTTGGCGCCTTCCATCACCCAGGTGGTGCGGCAGGTAGCCACTTGGTCGTCGTTGTCGTTTTGCCACAGGTCGCCGTAGGAGTCGACAAACACCTCGTAGGAGTTGCGGAAGTTGTGGGCCAGCACCTCCAGTCCGGTGCCGTCGGGGTTCACGCGCAGGGCCAGACCGCCCGTCCAGATGCGGCCATCGTCGCTGCGGCGGTTGGGTGAGTTGGTATTGTTGTAGGGCGTGCCGCCGTTGTAAATGCTGCCGCTGCGCAGCGTCCACCCAGACTGGTCGGTGACCACGTGGGGACCCGCGTTGCCGGTGTTGAAGTACCAGCGCCCGTCGGGACCCGCCACTACTGAGTGCAGACCGTGATCGTGATCGAGCCCCCCGAAGCCGGTGAGCAGCACCTCCTTTTTGTCGGGTACGTCGTCGCCGTTTTCGTCGGTGTAGATGATTATGGAGGGCGAGCAGGAAACGATGACTTGGTTGCCGATCACGGCGATGCCCAGCGGAGAGCGCAAATCCTCGTCCTGAACGAATACTTTAGAAGAATCGGCCACGCCGTCGCCGTTGGTATCCTCCAGAATCATCACCCGATCTCCTTTTGGGTGCTCCCGGTGCTCTTCGTGGTTGTTGAAGTCGCGGTAGTTCACCGCTTCGGTGACCCACAGCCGTCCGCGGACGTCTACGTCGATGTTGGTAGGATTAAAAAACTGCGGCGACTCAGCCCACACGGCAGCTTCCAGGTCGTCGGGAAGGTAGAGGAGCGGTTCGGGGTCGGCTTCTTCGGAAGGAGCATCGTTTTGCGAAGAGCAACCCAGGGCGAAGAAGAGCAGAGCAGGAAGACAGTACTGTGAGAATTTCATAGAAGTTGATTAAACGTTTTCGTTGAGGCGTTTAGCTTTCTATTTCGCAGCGAGCCGGCGACGCGCACGGCAGTTACGTTTTGCTACTTAGCCTGGGTTTACCACGCTTCTGATGAACTGATTGTTAGTTTTATACGTCTCTAGCAAATCCATACCGTCGGGCCATGCACCCTCAATGATCACCCAGCCTTGGTAGTTTATATCTTCTAGTATTTGGCCAACCCGCACGAAATCGATTTCTCCCTTGCCCAGCAAGTGGCCGTTTTCTTTCATGTGCACCTCGCAGATGTACGCGCTGCCCAAGCGGGCCATCTCTTCGTAGATATCGTAACCCATCTTGTGCGAGTTGGCCACATCGTAGTACACCCGCACGTTAGGCGAGCCGACCGCCTCGATGATCGCCAGGTGCTCGTCGGCACTCAACCAAGATTCTATACCCAGAATCACGTCGGCCTTTTCGGCGGCGGGGGCCACCTTGCGCAGGCGACGAATTACTTCCTGCTGTCCGGCTTCGTCCCCCTTCAGGTCGCCTTTGCTGAAAAAAGCCAGTAGCACGATAGGACAGCCCATCGCTTTGGCTACGTCGATGCTATCGCGCACCCAAGCTTCGGTCTGGGGTTCTGATTTGTAGGGCACGTCGTTGAGTTCGCCAATGGCTAAGCTTGAGATGCGCACGTTATGCTTTTTGGCGGCTTCCCGGTAGGCTTGCTGCACTTCCGGCTGTCGTAGGTGCATGTCGTTGGCGGATGTGCCCAAACTGACCTGCACTCCGTCCAGACCGATCTTTTCGGCAACGGCTAGGGCTTCCACTTCGCCCAGTTGGTTGATAGACCAGTCGCAAACGCCGATTGGATAGGGTGCTTTGCGGTGGTTAGCTAGCGTAACCCACTCGGGGCTGATAGTGGCTAATCCGAGTAGGGCAGCGGAGCTTTTCAGGGCTTGGCGGCGAGAAGGTTGGTGATAGAATGTCATTACAGCAAGTTAGAGGTTAATTCAATACACCCAACGCCACCAGTTCTTTTCGTAGGTCAGTTTCCAGGGTGAGATGAATACCACGGATGCCCAGCGCCTCAGCGCCTACCACATTCTCCTGCACATCATCGATGAAGATAGCCTGCTCGGGCACGATGGGTTGGCGGTCGAGCAGGGTTTGGTAGATTTTCGCGTCCGGCTTCACCAATTTCAGCTCGCCCGATACGACCGTGTCCTCGAAAGTATCCAAGAAACGGAAAGCGCTGCTGCGCTACCGGAAAGGTTTCGGCCGACCAGTTGGTGATGGCGTAGAGATGAATGTCCGGTCGTTGACGAAGGTCTTCCAGCACCGCCACGTTTTCTTCGATGGCTCCGCCCAGCATCTCGTCCCAGCGCTCGTGGTAGGCGCGGATATTGGCTGCGTGCTCGGGAAATCGCTCCGTGCGCTCGCGCACCGCCTCGATAAACAAGCGCCCGCGGTCTTGCTCTTTATTCCAGGCACCGTGACACACCTCGGTGAGAAAGTGCTGCATCTGGGTCTCGTCATTAAAGATTTTGCGGTACAGATACTCGGGGTTCCAGTCGATCAGCACGCCGCCGAGGTCGAAAATGACGGTATCGTAGATGGGTTTCATAGTGAGAGGATTTGTTTGGAACATGCTCAGTAGCCTTTACTTGCATTGAGGAGCAAACATGAAGTTTTGTCTTTTAACAACACTCTCTGTTCATTTTTGTCTTGACACAAAAACGAACCAAAAAAGTCAAGAAATTCCAATGCTTCTCCGCACAAAATCAGCGCACGCCCGCCTGGACTTTCGGGCCAGCGCACTCAAGTATACTCTGAAAGATTTCCGAATCATACAGGTGACAAATAGCTATTACGAGTCCCGTATTCTCGCACTTAGAGACTGATTTCCTCAATAGTATCCAGAAAGTCTACCTGTACATTCTTATAGTTTTTTCTGAAAGGAAAGTGTCTCCAAGGATTTATGTTGACAATATTGAAATTATAGTTGTCTAAACCTTGCTTTATAATTCTGTTGATGTGCGCATCCCCGTAGGAATAACCCACAATCACCAGTGTATCAATGTTTACAAATGAGTTTTCAAAAGTCTCAAACATTGATTTATATATTAAGTGTGATTCAATAATATTTGACTTGTCCTTACCAGTCAAGAACTGTGGATACACCTTAGTCTGTGGAAATGATTGCAAAGCTTTACCATTATCGCCAACCCTCTTTGAACCATGTCGATTATAATAGCTCTGAGGCTTATAGAACCAACTATTCCCTGTATGATCGACGTGCGCGCCAGATTCATTCGCTTCTTCGTAGATGTAGTAGTCTATACTTCCGTGTAGCTTATATAGCTTTACAGCAGTATCATAGGTGTTTTGAAAAACCGGAAGTTTTTCTTCATTCGTTCCAATAATAGGACTATCATTTTCGGAAAACCCGTCAGAATATATTAGATCGTTCTCCTTGAAAAGGTATTCAACCAGCATGTCATGATTGAGTGAGAAAACGTTAACTTCTTCACATGTGCGTAGAGTGTCCAAAAAGCCACGATAGTTATCTGCAGTTTGGTCTCTCTCATAAGGCTTGCATAGCAAATCCGAGATTAAATAATTTATGATATTGTAAATTTTCTCGTCTATCAGTTCCCATTCCTGAAGCAAAGACGCTTTAGGGGGATTAGATAATTCTATGCTCAATCTACTGTTAACCGCTTCGTAACAACTTCCAGTATGTCCGCTTGTCGAATAGTCTAAATACCAATCATAAAACTCTTCGTAGTTGAAAATTTTCGCTGTTTGTAGCTGATACTGCTCTACAAGCTCGCTTAGTAAGTACGAGTATTTGACGTAGTCTGTGTTTAATCTTCCATTATGTGATGTAGCTTCGTCGTAGTCATCCCAGTGCCATTCCCCAGAAGAGTGCTTCAATAACTTGCGTTCTACTCCACTAAAAAACTTTTGATTTAACGCCGCTCCACTTGGATAGCCAGCAGGCATAGAGAAACCGGCACCTAAGATGAAGTTAGCTTTCATAGACCCTTAACAATTTCGCTAGCGTTAAAGGTCACCCACGACTCGGTATATCTCGTCTAAGAGAAAACTCGTAAAATTGGCGGTAGAATGATCTCAATAAGGTAAAAAAAAGAGAACCTTTCGGCTCTCTTGCTACATAAGATATTTGCTGGTCTTATACTTTGCGGTCCTCGCCGCGCGGGCATTCGTCTTTCTTGGGTTGCTGACAAGGCTCTACAGCATTGGCATTGCAGATAGGACAGTGCGCTACATCGGCGGATTGGGTGGTTTCTTGCTTTTTCATGATTATAAGAGCGTTAAATTAACATTCGGTTTCAGTCTTATAAACTGGTGCGCTAAACGAATGGTTGCCCAAGAAACCAATTTGAAGCCAGTCTAAATAACTGTTAATCAGTTGTTTAGAATCAGTTTAAACAAGCACTAACCCAGCAGTTGCTCATCAGGGCAATAGTAGGTACTGCGCCCTCCGACCACGATGCGCTCGATATTTTTCTGCTGTAGTGGGTGTCCATCACGCTCCAGCCAGCGGTAGGTTACCAGAAAATCCTGCGGAAAATCCTCGTACCGCGCCTCGTGCCGAATGGCGGTATCCAGAATGTACTGCATCTTTTCGTAGATCAGAGCAACGGCACTTTCGCTGAGCCGATTCGCCGGAGTCATCGGATGAACTTTGGCCTGATACAGAATTTCGTCCACAATCCAGTTGCCCAACCCGGCCACCACGCTTTGGTTGAGTAACAATGGTTTGATTAATCCCTTGCGTCCGGCCAGCCGCTGACTAAATTCTTCCTGCGTGATGCGCTGCGCATCTTGGCCCAGCTTCTTCTTTTTTTGAAAAGCTTCCAGGTCATCGGCGATACCCACGCGGCCCAGAATGCGCGGACAGCAGAACGCTACGAAGAAGCCATCGTCTATACCCCACTCGACCTTTGCGAAGCGGGGGGTATCCTCCCGATCGCGGTAATAGCGCAGCGAACCGGTCATGCCGAAGTGCAGGGTGAGCCAAGCCCCGCCGCTCAGCTCCACGAAGAGCTGTTTGCCAATGCGGCGGGTGCTCACGAAGATTTGCCCCACCAACCGCTCTTCCAGCGTTTCGGGCGACACCAGCACCACCCGGGGCTCGCGCACCGCTACTGACACCACCTTGCGGCGCAGCGCGGTTTGTTCGAAAAACTTTTGGTAGGTGGCTACTTCGGGCAGTTCAGGCATACACCAGATCGTGAAGTATTGGTTAAAAGGAAAACACAAGTCGCCGGATAATCATCCTATTTTCCCGTATCGGGCGTAGGCGTGTAAATGGTTTCACCGTCGGCCGGATACTGGTTGTTGCTTCGATCAACGTCGGCCAATCGCATGGTCGGGTCGATCACCATGCTTTTGATGTCGCTGGCCGAATGGGGAACGGTCATGCGGTAGGTAGGATACGTCCAGGGCCAATCTTCCAGCACCGTGCGCGTCACGTCGGTTTCATTTTCCTTCTCGCCGCGCATAATCCGCAGGGGAATGTAGAACAACTCCTGACGGCCATCCTGGTAGGTCACCAGCACGTCCAGCGGCATGGGCATCGCCCCCACCCGATGCAGCGTCACGTTGGTCTGCTGCTCATCACTCTCTACCGACCCGATGCCGTAGTCCACCGTGCGGGTGCTGTTCACAAAGTACTCCAGGTACCAATCCAGCTCCAAACCCGATTCTTTTTCCATAATTCGCAAGAAATCGTGCGCGTCGGGATGCTTAAACTTCCAGGTGTTGAAGTAGCGGCGCATGCCTCGTTCAAACGTCTCCTGTCCCACCACGTAGCTCAGTTGGTGCAGAAACACCGCTCCCTTCGAGTAGGCAGCGGACCCGTAGGCCCGGTTGGTTGCGTAGTGGTCGGAGTGGGTGGTCATGGGCTCTTCCAAACCCGACTCCACCAGGGCAAAGTAGCTGGCGTAGGAACCCGCCTGGGGATTGGCCGATACGTCGAAAGGCGAAGGGTCGGTGCCGTTAAACAAAAAATAAAAGGCGCGACTGTCGGCGTAAGAGGTGAAACCTTCGTCCATCCAGGGATACAGACTTTCGTTGGTTCCCAGCACGCCTTGGTACCAGCTGTGAATCAGTTCGTGCACCGTCACTCCCACCAAACTAGGGAACGAGCGGTGCCCGGCAATAAGGGTTGCCATCGGGTACTCCATGCCACCGTCGCCGCCCTGAATCACCGAGTAGCTCGGGTAAGGATACTTCCCAAAGTGCTCGTTCATGTACTCAAAAGCCTTCACCGTCAGGTCGGGCAGTTGCTCCCACTGCTGCACCAGGGTGTCGGTCTGGTAGAAGAAGTGCAACAACGGCCCGTCGGGTACCTGGGCGGTGGTGTGCCGATAATCGGGATCGGCGGCCCACACAAAGTCGTGCACGTTGTCGGCCTGGAAGTGATAAGTGAGCGAAGCATCTTTTTTTCGTTTGGCCGGTTGTGGTTGATCGCCGTAGCCGTGGCCAATTTCCTGGGGATTTTGCAGCACTCCGGTGGCCGCCACCACGTAGTTAGCCGGAATGGTGATCTTCACGTCGTACGAACCCCACACTCCGTAGAATTCGCGGCCGATGTAGGGGTTGGCGTGCCAGCCGTCTTCGTCATATTCGGCCAGCTTGGGATACCACTGGGCCATCGAGTAGCGGATACCCTCGGCGTTATCGCGCCCCGAGCGGCGAATTTGCTCGGGCACCTGCGCTTCAAACTCCATCACCAGCGTAGTCGACTGCCCCGGCAAAAGGGGCTTGGCCAGCGGAACGACCAGGATCGTTTCTTCGGTGGTGGGTTGCAGCGGCGTGCCGTCTTGGGTGAGCGAAACAACGCGTTGGTAGCCAATTTCATCCTCCTGAAGGCCCAGGATGCGATCACGCACCCGGCGGTCGGGGTCGGCAATGGTGCGCGAGCGCACGTCCATCATGCTGCCCGGCTGAAAGGCGTTGAAGTAGAGGTGATAAAAGATGCGATTTAGCGTGTCGGGAGAATTGTTTTGGTACTGAAGGGTTTGCTTTCCGGTGAAGCGGTTAGTGTTCACGTCCATCGTAATTTCCATCTGATAGGCAACCTCTTGCTGCCAATAGTTAGACTGGGCAAGTATCCCTTCGGGGGATAGCCATCCGATGGTGAAGAGTAGCAACAGGGCAGTGCGTGGGTAATTTGTTCCAAAAAAACGGATGGAGGGTAGGTTTTTCATATCAATAATTTATCGCTAGTTTTGACAACCGGGGAGTTCAGAAAAGGTTTTACCTCCGGTACCAGCTACGCAATCTCGCTAAATTCTAAGAATATGTCGCTTCGTCAACGATTGAAAGTCGCCACGCAGCCCTACCACGACCAAACCGAGCAGTCGTCGGGTCCGGGTGCCGAATTTACGTTGGATGACTACCGGGCGTTCCTGCGCACCGCCTGGCTGTTTCACCGCAGCCTGGAAAGTAGTCTAACAGATGTTCTATCCCCCACCACAAAGGAAGACCTTCGGTGGCCGGAACGACTGAAAACGCCCCGGATAGTGCGTGACTTGCACGAACTAGGGGTTGATCCGGCGGCTTCTCTGGCGTCGCTTTCCTTTCCGATTAATTCGGTGCCGCAGGCGCTGGGCGCCCTCTATGTGGCCGAAGGATCAACGCTAGGGGGCATGATGATGAAGAAGATGTGGGAGAAGGACCCGCTGATTGGCCCTCACGTTTCCTTTCAATTTTTGGGATGCTACGGACAGCAAACCGGTGCTTACTGGAAGTCGTTTATTGCCGTGCTGGAAAGCACCGTCACTGAGTCTGATGATGAAGTTGAAACCATTGCCGCCGCGCAGGCCACCTTCGAGTTTTACCAAACGTGCCACCGGCGGGTAGTGGCCGCGATGCAGTTTTCGCCCCCGTTCTAAATAACCCGCATGAAAGTATCCGAACTACCCAACGCCTCAATAACCGTAGAAGATTGTGCCGACGAGCCTATCCACATTCCGGGCGCCATTCAGCCGCACGGACTGTTGCTGGTGCTGGAAGAAGATTCCTTCCGGGTGACGCAGGTGAGCGACAATGTCCGGTCAATCCTGCGGCTGGATCCGCAGCAAGTGCTGGACCAGCCGCTGAGCCAGTTGATCGGTGAGGAGCAGCAAGTCCGCATCATGGACGAAGCTAAACAGAGTGATCTGTCGCCCAAAAATCCCTTTCTGAAGAACATCAACCCGCTGAATCTGACCGTGACCGTGGATGGCGACGAGATGGTGTTTGATGGCGTCTTGCACCTAAGCAACCAGGGTTTGGTGCTAGAACTGGAGCCACTGGAAGATGCCAATAACCTTACCTTCCGGCACTTTTACGATCTCTCTCGCAAGTCGCTGCTGGCCCTCCAGAACACCGAGACGCTGCCGGAACTCTGGAGAGTGGCCGCCCAGGAGGTGCACCGACTCACGGGCTTCGACCGGGTGATGATCTACCGCTTTGACGAAGACTGGAACGGCGAAGTGGTGGCCGAAGCCAAGGGCCCCGGCGTGGCGGATGGTTTTCTGGGACTGCGTTTTCCGGCCACTGACATCCCCGCCCAGGCGCGGGCGTTGTACCTCAAAAACTGGTTGCGCTTCATTCCGGACGTGGCCTACCAGCCCGCCACCATCATCACCCACGACGAACGGGCGAAGGCGGCCCCGCTTGACATGAGCTACGGAGTGCTCCGCAGCGTGTCGCCAATTCACCTGGAATATCTGCGCAACATGGGCGTTCGCGCCACACTCACCATCTCACTGGTAAAAGACAACCAGCTGTGGGGGCTCATCGCTTGCCACCACCTCAGTCCGCGTTACGTGCCCTACCAGACCCGAATTGCCAGCGAGTATATTGGGCAAATTCTGTCGCTGCAGCTGTCGCTCAAGCAAAAGATCGACCACAAACTAGTGGACATGGAGCAGCGCCGTATCCACGCACTGCTGATGGAAACCATCACGCGCAGCAAGAACTATACCCAGGGCTTTCTGACGGCCTCGTCCGAGACGCTGACCCTCACCGACGCGCGCGGGGCAGCGGTGTTTCACGAAGGTGCCATGCAGTTGTTGGGCCAGACACCCACCGCTGAGCAAGTAATCGCGTTGCTGGAATGGCTAAAACCCCAACTCAACGAAGTGGATCACCTGTTCCACTCGTCTAGCCTGGCTCGGGCATACGAACCGGCCGCGCAGTTTAGCTCCGTGGCCGCCGGACTACTGGCCATCCAGGTGGCCAAACCTCAGCAGAGCTACATTCTGTGGTTTCGGCCCGAGGTGATGCACGAAGTGAGTTGGGGCGGGCAGCCCGATAAGTTTGTGGTGCAAGAAGAAGACGGCAAGTACCGCTTGCACCCCCGCAAATCATTCGATCAGTGGAAAGAACAAGTGCACGGAACCTCCGCTGCCTGGGAAGAATATCAGTTGGACGTAGTGCGTACGCTGCGCAACGCGCTCAAGGATGTGTTCGTGTTCAAAGCCGAGGAGTATCGGCAGCAGAAAGAAGCGCTGGAAAATCTGAATCGCCAATTGCGCCAAGAGGTTACCGCGCGCGAGCGGTTGCATAAGCAGTTAGAACTGTCTAACGCCGAACTGGAGCGATTTGCTCAGGTGGCTTCGCACGATTTGCAAGAACCCCTGCGCACCACGGCTAACTTCACTTCGCTGCTCAAAAAACGCTACGAAGGGCAACTCAACGAGCGGGCACAACGCTACATCCACTTTATCGTGGATGGCACCGCGCGCATGCAGACGCTGATAAATGATATTTTGACCTACTCGCGCCTGCAGACCCGCGAAAGAGTGCAAAGTGAGGTAGATATGAACGAACTGCTGCTTGGTGTGCAACGTAATTTGCAGCTAACCATCAAGAAAAGCAAAGCCAAAATTATCTACACCCCATTGCCTACGGTGCTGGGCGACGCCAAACAGCTGGGACAGGTTTTTCAAAATCTGTTGAGCAACGCAATCAAATATCGCAGCGAGCGCCCACTTGAAATTCATATCAGAGGCGAAGAACAAAAGAACCAATGGCAGTTTAGCGTATCAGACAACGGAATTGGCATCGAGCCTGCGTACTTTGATCGCATATTTGTTATATTTCAGCGCTTGCACACCAGCGGCGAGTACGAAGGTACCGGGATTGGCCTGGCTATCTGCAAACGTATCGTAGAGCGACACCACGGAACCATCTGGCTCAGGTCAGAGTTTGGCCAAGGTTCCACGTTTTGCTTCACCCTTGGTAAACATATAAAACCATAGAAACTATGAACCCAATTGAAGTTCTCTTAGTAGAAGACAGCGAGGCCGACGCGATGATGGTAGAAGAAACCCTGCTGGATAGCAAGCTTAAGATGAACCTAAACGTGGTGCCCGACGGCGTGGAAGCGCTGCTCTACCTCCGCCGCGAGGGGAAGTATCAGTCGCAGCCCGTTCCTGATTTGATCATCCTCGATCTGAACCTTCCGAAGAAAGATGGCCGGGAAGTGCTGGCCGAAATAAAGGAAGACGAACAGCTGAAACAGATTCCGGTGGTGGTGCTCACCACTTCATCAGCCGAAGAAGATATCGTGAAGTCATATAAATTGCACGCTAATTGTTATATTACTAAACCGTTGGACTTCGATCAGTTCGCTAAGATCGTGGCAAGTATTGAAAATTTTTGGTTCACCATTGCCAAGCTTCCCCCGCTTTCGTAGTGCGTACGTAGAAGCTTCACTATTTTTAACTGTTTTCGATGACTAGCATTAAGATTCTGTTGGTGGAGGACAATCCCGCAGACCAGATTATGGTGGAGGAAGTCTTGCAAGATGCCACCACCTTTCAGTATCAACTGGCTACCTGCGAACGGGTTCAAGATGCGCCTGATTGTATTGCCCAAGTGCACCCCGACATCATTTTGCTAGACCTCTCGCTACCCGATAGCTCCGGGCTGGTCACCTTGGAAAAGGTCAAGGAGTGCTCGCCCCAAGTTCCGGTGGTCATCTTCACGGGTTTGGCCGACCATCAAGTGGGGATAGAAGCCATCAATCAAGGGGCAGAAGACTATTTGGTAAAGGGAGACATTCGGGATGGCTCCACCCTGGAACGAACCATTAACTTCGCGCTGGAACGCCACAAACTGCGGCAGGAGCTGGTGCATACGATGGACCACCTGAAGCGCTCTAATCAAAAGTTAGAGGACTTTGCGTATGTCGTCTCTCATGACCTCAAATCGCCCATTGGCAACCTCCGATCGCTGGTCAATATGTTTAACCGAGACGCAATCGGTGATGATTACAACCGGCAGGTGATGACCATGATCGACGGCAGCGTGAGCAAGCTGAGCAATATGCTGAGTAGTTTTATGAGTGTCTTCCTGACCGAAGAGGGGTTTCAGCAATCTCCCGAGAAGCTAACGGTAGAAGCCTCATTGAACGATGTGCTCCGCGCCCTTACCCAGCTCATCGACGACACAAACACCACCATCAATACCGATTTTAGTGAGGTGCCAACGATGGTCTTTGTGCCGGTGTTGTTCCAGAGCATCTTGCAAAATCTAATCACCAATTCCATTAAGTACCGATCTCCCGAGCGGGACCCGGTGATCCAAATCAGTTCGCACGATGGGGGCGACTACGTGGTGCTGCACTTTCAGGACAATGGCATCGGCATCGATACCCAGCGAAACCAGCGAAACCTGTTCAAGCTCTTCAAGCGGTTCAACCCCAAGCATGCCGAGGGCAACGGGGTGGGACTGTACACGATCAAGTCAATCCTGGACACCAGCGGCGGAAAGATAGACAATCGAAAGTGAAGTTGGAGAAGGAACCTTGTTTAAACTCTACTTCAGCAAAGTGCGCGAGTTGGTGGGGAAGTGAGATCAGGGTTGACTGGATGCGGGAATTTAATCATTAGCCTTTTTAGCATCCTTGCCTTCTAAAAAAATTGTCCGGTATCCAGCCCTACTTCTCCCGCTCAATCGTATATTCCACCAGGCGGGCCAGTGACCGTTTGTACTCCGAGTCGGGGAACGTCTGTAGAATAGTCTTAGCTTCTTCGTGGTACTGTTTCATGGCTTCGGTGGCATAGTCCAGCCCCCCCGAACTTTTCACAAAATCAATCACCTCGCGCACCTTGTTCTTTTGCTCGCTCTGGTTCTTCACCATATAGATAATCCGCCGCTTGTCGGCCGAAGAAGCCTGCTGCAGGGCGTGAATCAGGGGCAGGGTCATTTTTTTCTCTTTGATATCGATGCCCACCGGCTTGCCGATTTCGGCTGCGCCGTAGTCGAACAGATCGTCTTTGATCTGAAAAGCAATGCCCACCTTCTCGCCAAACTGACGCATTTTAGCAATTGCTTCTTCACCAGAATCAGCCGAGGCGGCCCCTACCGCGCAGCACGAGCTGATGAGCGAAGCGGTCTTCTGGCGGATAATGTCGTAGTATACCGCTTCGGTGATATCCAGGCGGCGGGCCTTTTCTGCCTGCAACAATTCGCCTTCGCTCATGTCGCGCACGGCGGTCGACACAATCTTGAGCAGGTTAAAATCTTCGTACTCCACCGACAGCAGCAAGCCCCGCGAGAGTAGATAATCGCCCACCAGCACGGCAATCTTATTCTTCCACAGGGCATTCACCGAGAAGAAACCCCTTCGGAAGTTGGAGTCGTCCACCACGTCGTCGTGCACCAGGGTGGCGGTGTGCAGCAGCTCGATCAGGGCGGCCCCGCGGTAGGTGGCTTCGCCGATGGTGCCGGTGGTGCCTGCCGTCAAGAAAACGAACATTGGACGGATCTGCTTGCCCTTGCGCTTCACGATAAAGCCCATGATTTTGTCGAGCAGCATCACGTTGCTCTTCATAAAATCGCGAAACTTCTTCTCAAAGTCCGCCATCTCGTGCCGAATAGGGGATTGAATTTCCTGAATGGTATCCATAGCGTAGCGGTGCAATAGTAGCACCTAATCGGGCGAATGCAAAATTATACGTCCCGAAAGAGGGCTGCCCTTTGGTATGACTATCAGGCCAGAGCGTTGTTTAGCGGGCCGCATTATTTATAGGAATAGGGAGGGCGGGCTCGTCAGTACAAAAACCCAAAAAGCCACAGGGGAATTTTGTTTTTGAAACCTATTTCAATGTCATCAGCCGCTACGTACGCCTGTTCGGCACCTTTGATCGGTTGATACGATTTATTTCTTCCGCCTACCTCAAAAGTAAGCGTTTTGTCGATCACAAAATCGCCAACTTTGCCAAACGAAACTGCGTGGGCTTGGTGGAGTTGGTTATAAAAAAAGGTTTCTCGGAGATTGCCTACGTTCGTTCGATCATCTTCAACAGATAGCGCTTAAAAGTCAAAAGCTTTTCCATAGGCGTTTTTCCGGTAAAACGAAAAACAACCAAAAACGTTTTTTCTATAAAACGATCCTGACTGCTGCTTAACATTCCGTCCGGCTTCGCGTAGGTATAGGCATGAGAAAACGCCTATTTACGGTAGCCCTCTGGTTGGGGTTAATCGGTTGCCAACCTTCCCCCAACGCTGCCTCATCCGGCAAAGCACAACGCGTTATCGATCAGGCCATTGCCGCCCACGGCGGGGGGGCGCTGGAACAAACAAATTTTTCGTTCGACTTCCGTAAGAAACACTACGTTGTGCAACTTGATCAGGGAAAATTCAGATACGAAAGCACCGGGAGAGATTCTACGGGAGCGCTGGTGCACGATGTGCTTACGAACCAGAACTTCACCCGGTCGGTTGACGATCAACCACTCAAACTATCTTCGGAAGACCAACGCCGCTACGGCAATTCGCTCAACTCGGTGGTGTACTTTGTGCTGCTGCCCTACCCGTTGAACGACCCCGCCGTTACCAAGGAGTACGTAGGCGAGACCACGCTAGCGGGAGAACCCTATCACAAAATTCGAGTAACGTTTAAGCAAGACGGTGGCGGCGATGATTTTGACGACGAATACATCTACTGGATTCACCGTGAGCGACACACGATGGATTACCTGGCCTATAGCTTCGAGGTGAACGGCGGTGGCACCCGCTTTCGCGAAGCCTACAACTCCCGGACCATCAAAGGCATCCGATTCGATGACTATATCAACTACGAAAGCACCGTGGATGACTTCGCGCTTAAAGATTACGATCAACTGTTTGAAGCGGGCAAGGTGAAGGAACTGTCGCGGATTGAAACGGAGAACGTTGAGGTAGAAGGGGCGGAGATACAACGGGCGACGTATTTTTAAGAACGTAGCTCTGAATATGCCCTAGTGCAACCAACCTACTTCACCGGAATGAAATTTGACCTTAACCACTACGACCACCTACTGCTGGACATGAACGGTACATTCGTGCTCGAGTTTGATAAATTTGGTTCGGAACAGGATTTCGGAGCAACCTACCAACGATTAGGATACCGGTCGCTTGCGCCAAACGAGGCGCAGCAGCGGGTGAGAGCCGCCCACCACTATATGGCGGTGCGCTACACCGACGAAGCCTACTACGCGAACTTTCCGAGTGTGACCGAAGCTTTCCACGAAACTTCGCCCAAAGCACTTTCTGCCGAAACCATCAACGAACTAGTGACCACGTTCACCGCGCACGAACTCGGAGTTTTGCCGCCGGGATATAAGGCAGCCCTCAAGAATCTGTCAGCGCGCAAACCCCTGAGCGTGCTCAGCAACCTGTGGTCACCCAAAGACCGTTGGCTCGAGCAGTTCGCGCAGTGGGGCATCTCTGACTACTTTCATAGCCTGTATTTCTTCGAGTGACGGGTCCGAGATAAAACCCCACCCCGCGTTTTTCAATCGGGCGCTGCAACCTATCCGGCAGGGCAACCCCGCCGCTCGGGTGCTCTACGTTGGCGATTCGTACCGGTGCGACGTCCTTGGGGCGGTAGCAGCTGGCATAGACGTAGTCTGGCTTTCAACCGAAGACTCGGCACGCCGCACGGAGGGCCAACCCGTAGCAAAATTTGCTGATTTGCTGGCGTTTGAGAGAGCAGTGTAATTCCTCCTAAAATCCCAACTTCATCCTTACCCGCTCCAGCACTGGTTGGGCAATCGCTCGCGCCCGGGCTTCGCCCTGCTCTAGTTCGCGGTGCAGCTCCAGCAGGTTTTCCAGGTAGTAATTATAGCGCTCGCGCTCGGTCGTAAAGGTGTCGCGCAGCAACTCGAACAGCGCTTGCTTGGCGTGGCCGTAGCCGTAGCCTCCCCGGGCGTAATTGTCGCGCATTTCGGCAATTTGGGCTTCGCTGGCCAACAGGCTATACAGCGCAAACACCGTATCGCTGGTGGGGTCTTTCGGTTCTTCCAGCGGGGTGCTGTCTGTTACGATGCCCATCACCTGTTTTCGTAGCGCTTTGTCGGGCAAAAAGATGTCGAGAATATTGCCGTACGACTTGCTCATCTTCTGCCCGTCGGTGCCCGGAATGGTCATCCGGGTTTCGTCTATTTTGGCTTCGGGCAGCACAAAGGTGTCGCCGTAGCGGTGATTGAAGCCGCTGGCAATGTCGCGGGTCATTTCCAGGTGCTGCTGCTGGTCTTTGCCCACCGGCACCACCTCGGCATCGTAAAGCAAAATGTCGGCGGCCATCAGCACCGGGTAGGTAAACAACCCGGCGTTCACGTCGGCTAGGCGGTCGGCTTTGTCCTTGAACGAGTGGGCGTTGGCTAGCATTGGGAAGGGCGTGAAGCAGTTGAGGTACCACGCCAGTTCGCACACCTCAGGCACCTTAGATTGCCGGTAGAGCAGATTGCTCCGAGTATCAAATCCGAAGGCTAACCACGCCGCCGCCACCGCATTCACGTTTTCCACGCGGGTTGCGGCGTCCTTAATAGTGGTGAGCGAGTGCAGGTCGGCAATGAAAAATAACGACTCGTTGGCTCGCCCCTCAGCATCGGTGGCCTGCGAAAGTTTGATCGCCGGTTGGATGGCGCCCAGGATGTTGCCCAGGTGCGGTTTTCCCGAACTTTGTATTCCCGTTAGTATGCGTGTCATTCTAGCACAGAAATTGTTCTTCTCTTCGTTCTTTGCAAAGTAAACTAAATCTACGATGATCTTGAAACAACAGCGGTGGTTTATCGCCGGTATCTTATTTATGTCAGCGGTGGGCTTCAGTCACGCCCAGGTCCCCAACCTGCGCTTTGAAACCGACGACCACGACTTCGGCACGGTGCCCGAAGAGGGCGGTCCCATTTCGCACGCGTTTAATTTCGTTAACACCGGCGACGCCCCCCTGCTCATCAGTGAGGTGAAGGCTTCCTGCGGATGCACCACCCCAAGCTGGTCGAAAGAAGCTATTGCCCCCGGCGACACCGGCACAGTGGTGGCCCAGTACAATCCGCAGAACCGCCCGGGCACCTTTCGCAAGTCGATAAACGTCACCTCCAACGCTGAGCCAGCCATTCGCGTTTTGTCCATCAAAGGAGTGGTGAACCCCAAGCCCAAAACACCAACCGACGACTACCCTACCGCGATGGGCAACCTGCGGGTGAAGTACCAATCGCTGAACATGGCCAAGGTGCTCACCAAAGAACCGCTTACCAAATCGTTCGAGATGTATAACGACGGAGCCGATGCTATTCTCTTCAGTGCGGTTAACGTGACGCCACCGCACATCACTGTTGACGTTGAGCCGAAAGAACTGTTGCCGCGCCAGAAGGGCTTCATTCGAGTGACCTACGATGCTACCCAGGCAGTAGAGCAGGATAGACTGGGGTTTTCTACTGACCGGATTCGCTTGTATACCAACGAATCCGATAGCGTGAAAGAGTTCACCGTGATGGCCACCGTGGAAGAGTACTTCGAGCCACTTACCGAAAAGGAACTCAAGAAGGCGCCTAAAATTTCTTTTGCCAGCAAAACCCACGACTTTGGCACCATTGCCCAGGATGCGGTTGCCAAGACCGAGTTTACGTTCACCAATACCGGAAAAGACGATCTGCACATTCGCTCCACCAAGGCCAACTGCGGCTGCACGGTGTCTCAGCCCGACAAGGAAGTACTAAAGCCCGGCGAAAGCAGCCAGATTGCGGTTACCTTCAACGCGCAGGGGCGGCGCGGCAAGCAGCAGAAAACCATCACCGTTTTCTCCGATGATCCTACGAACCCTACCCAACAACTCACCATCAAGGCCCGGGTGGATGCAGGCGAGTAGATAGCGAGATTTGGTACATTCTGCATGAAATTAAACGATTTATGCTAAAAATGTAATTTTTTGGATACGTTTTTGCGCTATTTCTCGGATAACCAAATTTTATACGTATGAGAAAAAGCACAGTATTCAATCGTTTCGTTCTGGTGGCCCTATTATCTAGCTACCTGTTCAGTTGCAGCCAGGAAGATGATCCCCAGGCGAAGCAAGAGGCTCCGGCGGTTCCGCCCGCCGCCACGCTCGAGATGGAATTGTATAGTTTCTCCGAAGAAGATGCTTCCAACGGTCGAGCAACGGCCGAAGGCTACTGGAACGTCGTTCACGCTAGAGTAGGATTTATCGTCTGGAATAGTATCATCAAACTTCAGTTGGCAGTTCCTACAATCGCTCTAGCGGAAGCATTCAAGCACCAGCCTACGCTGGTGGAAGCAGGCAAATGGCGCTGGACCTACGACGTAGAAATCGATGGCAACTATCAGGTGACGCTGTACGGCAGCGATCAGAAAAACGAGCAGGTGGGTTGGGAACTGTACCTTTCTAAAAAGGGCGGGTTTCAAGACTTTCTGTGGGTAGAAGGCACCTCGGCCCGCAACGGCACCCAGGGGCAGTGGATGGTGAATACCGCTACGTCTGAACTGATGAAGGTCGACTGGAAGAAGGGTGACTCGGACACGGTGACGGAACTTACCTATACCCATGTGGAGAAGGATAGCGAGTACAAGGGCAGCTACGTAAAGTATCAGGCGTTGGACGAAGGAGACTACAATACTTCGTACAGCGTTTACCTGAGCAACGAAGACAACTTGTTTAAAATCAATTATAACACCGAGACCCTGGTGGGTCAGGTGAGCGATCCGAAGCGCTTCAAGGACGAGGCGTGGCACTGCTGGAATGGTGATTTTGAAGATGTTAGCTGCGAATAGCTTTCAGTGCTAACAAATAAAAAGGGATGCTTCTACCGAGGCATCCCTTTTTTATTGATTCGATTGGTATCACAAAGTGCTTGCGGTAGCTTCGGCTTCTTTGTCGGCTTTGATATCGAAGCCTACGTTCACAGTATTATAGATAAATTTATCCTTCGCCCGCGCTTCCATATCGTTCTCATCGCCGTAGGAGACGTTCCACTTGGTGCGATCAATATTGAACTTAGCCTGGGCCATAATCTGGTCGCCGGTGATGCTCACCTTCGCCGGAAACATAATGCTGAGCGTGGTATCGCGCATAGTAAGGTTGCCGGTAATAGCGTGCGTAGGATTGTCAATAGTGTACTCATCTACTGCTTCATCGTTTACCACCACGTCCAGACGTGAGGTATCGGCGTCCATCTTCGCCTCGGCATAGGGCACCACCTCGGTGATTTCAAACTTGGCGTTAGGATACTGCTCCACATTGAAGAAATCAGGAGATTGTAAGTGTCCGGTCAGCTTCTGCTTGTCTTCACCCTCTAAATCAAGGACGTCGATGGAGTTGAGGTCCATGGTGAAGCTTCCGCCCACGACGGTGCCGTTCTCTACGGCTAGCATGCCATCCTGGATGCCAATTGTGCCGTTGTGCCGTCCGGTAGGCTTAAACCCGTACCAGGTAAGTTCACTGGCTTCGGTATCGAGCGGATAGTTAACCGCTTGGGCACTCAGTTGGTCTACTTCCTGGGCCGCGCCCACTTCAGCATCAGAACCGCCCGGCTTTTGCTGGCAACTCGTAACAAAGAAAGTGGCCAGTAGGGCCAGGATAGGAAATGATAATGTCTTCATAATTAGTTTTTTGGTGATAGATATAGGGTAGTTATACTGATAATGCCTCCAGAAAGTTGTCTAAACAACAGTCATTTTACAAAATTATCTTTTAAAGTGCTTCATTCGGCCCCGCAACCCGGTTATCGGTGCGGAAGGGTGACACGGGCAGGCCGTCTTCGCTGTACAGATTAACGGTAGGGTTGTTAGCCCAGCCGTAGCGCACCGCTACCGGTTTAGCTACCTCGGGCGCGTAGACCGACACTTCGTTCGGGCCAACAATCTTAGCAATAGCTTCTACAAAAGGTTTTCCTTCTTCGGCAATGGTAAAGCCCATCACTTCTTCGTCGGGTAACTTCATCAATCCGCTGTTCACTCCCTTGAAGGTAACAACCACCGAGTCGTCCGCCACACGCATTGATTCGTACATGGGGCCGGTGAACACCGAGGCGTCGCCGTAGGCCACCGCCTGGGCGGCTTGGGCCAACCGCGCGCCCACGTCTTGCTTGTTGCGAGGATGAATGTCGGCTGAGTCGCCAATGTCGATGGTCACCGCCATGCCCGTGTTTTCTAGCTCCAGCGCTTCGTTCTGCGCTTCGCGCAGGTAGGCCCATTGATCGACCGCCGCGCCGTTCGGTTCGAAGTTGGCCAATTGCACAAACAGGAAGGGAAAATCGTCGTTGCCCCACTGCTGGCGCCAGTCTTTGATCATGTTCGGAAACAGGGTAGCGTACTGCTGCGCCCGGCTGGCGTTACTTTCGCCCTGATACCAGATCGCTCCTTTGATTGGATAGGGAAGCAGCGGGGCGATCATGCCGTTGTAGAGCGTGGCCGGTTGGTTTTGCGTGCGGGTTGAGACGGGAAAGGGCGGCTCTTGCGTCGCATCGTACTGCCAGGATCCGGTGAGGTCAACCGAAAGCTTATTGCCGTCTTGCGCCAGATACATTTCCTCGGCCGGGCCGGTGAGTCCGCCGCCGCCGCTGTTATCCTGCACGCGAATGGTGATGGTATTTTCGCCCGCTTTCACTACTTCAGCGGGCAATTCGTACTCCCGGTTTTTGTTATAGCCCTGCGTTTCGCCCACGCGCTGTCCGTTGAACCAGGTGACATCATCATCGTCGATGGCGCCCAGGTGCAGGGTAAGGGCTTTTGCGGCGTAGCGACTGGGAAGATTAATAGTTTTCTGAAACCACACGAAGCCGTCGAAGTTCTGCAAGGTGGTGTCGGCACTTTCCCAGAGATTTGGGAGGGTCATGGTCTTTGCGTCACTTAGGTCGAGGTTCGGCTGATAATCAGCCGCGCTAATCTTTTGGTTGGCGGTTTCGATGACAGAGCTGCGCTGCTGCTCAATGGCTTCGGGACTGATCACTGTTTCGTTAGCCTGCTGACGTTGTTTGATTTCGTCGGCAAAGTCGGGCATGGTCAGCAGCATCGCTTCGCTCGTCCAGGCTTCGGCCGGAGTGCCGCCCCAGTTGGAACTGAGCAGCCCAATGGCCACGCCTTCTTCCTGATGAATCTGGCGTCCGAAAAAGTAAGCCACCGCCGAAAACGCGGGCACGGTTTCGGGGCTACAGGGCACCCAGCCGCCTTCGGCCACCGTCATGCTGTCCAGCGGAGTGTAACTGGTGGCGCGCTCCACCGTGAACAGGCGGATGTTGGGATAATCGGCATTGGCAATTTCTTCCTCAAAGTTATCTACCGTGGACTGCAAGGCCCACTCCATGTTCGACTGCCCCGAGGCCAACCACACGTCGCCGATCATAATGTTTTTCAGTTCCACCTCATCCGCTCCCTCAATCTCCAGTTCGTAGGGTCCCCCGGCGTCCATAGCGGGCAAGGTAACTTGCCACTTTCCTTGGTTATCCACTTCGGCCTGCGCTTCGGCTTCTCCTAACTCAACCTCTACCGTGCCGCCCGGATCGGCGGTGCCCCAGATCACAATGTCTTTGCCGCGCTGCAGCACGGCGTTGTCGGTGAACAGTTCGGCGGGCTGCACGTTGGTGGCCGACGGCCCCTGACACTGCACGAGCAAGAGTGATAACAGAGGAACCGCTAGGGTGAAGACGATCTTTTTCATAGGTTGGTAGGGGCAGGTTTAGGTACGAATGGGCCTAAAATAGGAAATATTTGGGTTGCAAAGCAACCCAGCACTCATTTCCAGCGAACCACCTGCCCCCGGCCCTCTTCCAGCAGTGCTTGGGGAATGTTTGCCCGGACTTCGGTTCGTAGCATCTGCACCAGTTTGTCCTTGCAAAACCGGCGGTGGTAAGTGAGGCTCACGGCCCGCAGGGGCGAAATATTCTTGAACGAACGCACGTTTTTTCGCTGCGCTTCGGGCAGGTCGAGCACCGCGAGTTCGGGCAACAAGGTGAAGCCGTAGTGTTGGTCCACAATTTTTTTCAGTGTTTCCAGGCTACCACTCAGGAAGTTGGCGTGATGACTGGTTTCCAGCAGTCCTCCGCAGAAAGAAGCCACCTGATCGCGAAAGCAGTGCCCCTCTTTGAGTAGCCACAGTTGTTTCATGTCCAGTTCGCTCAGCGCAATGCTTTGGTCCGGATAAACGTGGTCGTCGGGTAGGTACACCAGAAACCGCTCGTAGAACAGCGGCACGTGCACCAGCCGATTTTCACTTTCGCGGGCCACCCACAGGGCCACATCCAACTGGTCTTTATGGAGTTTATCGATGATCTGGTCCGAGAGCAACTCTTCAATTTCCAGGGTGAGGTTCGGATACTGTTTGGCCAACGCGGGCAGCACCCGGGGCAACAGGTACGGGCTGAGCGTAGGGATGATGCCCACCCGCAGCGTACCCGACAGATCGTCGGAGTGGCGGCGTACCAAGGCATCTATTTGTTTTAGGCTCTGCAAACTCACCCGAGCCTGCTCGATCACCTGCTCCCCGACGTCGGTGGGAGCTACTGGCTTCTTGTTGCGATCGAACAATATGGTTCCCAGTTCATCTTCCAGCTTTTTTAGTTGCATACTAAGCGTAGGCTGCGTGACGTGGCAGTGCGCCGCCGCCGTGGCAAAGTTGCGGTGCGTATCAAGGGCGACTACGTACTCGAGCTGGGTGATGGTCATAGAAGAAGCTTATTGATTTACAAAGGTAATAAGTTTGTCTTATGCTCAGCAACTTCGTAATTTGCCCGCTAGCAGTACTACTTTGAGTACGTGATACCACTAAAGCGTATGGACTTTTTTGAATCAATTAGGCAGGGCGATCTCAACGAAGTGAAGCAGCGGGTCGCGGCCGACCCGGGCTTGCTGACCGGCCGCGACCCGCGGGGGTTTCCTCCGCTGGTGCTGGCCAGCTACAGCGGGCAGCACTCCATTACCCAGCTTTTGCTGGAAGCGGGCGCCGACGTGAACGTTCGGGATGCAGCAGACAACACAGCGCTGATTGGGGTGAGCTTCAAGGGCTACCCGGATATTGCCACCCTACTGCTGGAGCACGGTGCCGATGTGGACGGGCAAAACGTTAACGGAGCCACCGCGCTGATCTACGCCGTCACCTTCGGGCAAATCAAAATCGTTCGGCTTTTACTTGAACACGGGGCGGACCAAACGCGGCGCGACCAATCGGGCCACACCGCCGCCGACCACGCCCGGATGCAAGGGGCGCCCGAGATGCAAGCATTGTTTACTCAAAAAGAATAGCGTGTCCTATCAGCACAATACGCAACTGCTCACCACCACCACCGACCCGGTGGAACTGTTCTGGCAGCAGTGGGTGCCCGACGAAGCCGTCGACCGGGTAGTGGTTTTTCAGCACGGCATGGGCGAGCACTCCGGGCGCTACCAGCATCTGCTGAACGCCTTTGACAACACCGGAACCGCCTTTTACGCCCTGGATGCCCGCGGCCACGGTCGCTCACCGGGACGCCGCGGCTACCTGACGCACTTCGAGCGGTTTGCCGACGACTTGGGGGATTTGATCCGGATGACTCGGTCGGAAAACGACGGGCAACCGGTATTTTTGCTGGGCCACTCGTTGGGCGGGGTAATCGCGCTGGACTTCGCGCTTCGCCCTGGAAATCAGGAGAATCTGCGGGGATTGATCTTGAGTTCGGCGGCTATTGAGTTGCCGCGGGGTGGAATTAATCAGGTGCTCAGGCCCGTGGCCCAGCTGCTGTCTCGATCTAGCTCCCGGAGCCATTCTCAACACCATGCTTCGGCAAACCGACTTATCGCATGATGCCGAAGCCGTGGCCGCGTACCGGGCCGACCCGCTGGTGCACGGCAAAGCTGCGGTTCTGCTAGGCCACAACTTGTTCCGGTTAAACCAGCGCTTCTACGCCGAGGCTCACCGGTTGACTATTCCGGTCTACCTGTTTCACGGCACCGCCGACCGGATTACCTTGCCCGAGGGCTCGAAGAAGTTCTTCGAGCAACTAACGGTAGATGACAAAACGTTGAATCTGTACGAAGGCTTATTTCACGAAACCATGAACGAACTGCCCGCCGACCGGCAAAAGGTGCTGCGTGATTTGGTGGAGTGGGTGCTGGAGCGGTAAGAGAGGTCACCTACCGACCAATTGGTACGCTAACGTTTGTTCTTATTGTCCAAAGTAGTAGGTGATCTCCACTAATGAGTTAATTACAAAAAGATTATTCTGTGGTTCCAGGAAAAAACTCAACCCACCCTCAGCCGTCGCACTAATTGGTACATTTTCGAACGGAAAATACTCTACCCCCACCGGAGTTCGGAATAAATACTTGAGTGCTCTCGAACTCGGTGATAATCCGAGCCCCAAGTTCACCCCCCAGATAGAATTTTGCCTTCTCTTCATTCGCCACTTGACGAACTACCATGAGGGAGGGCTGAACGAGACTAAAGTTGCTAGTTAATTGAAGGTCGAATCGTCCGGCAAACCGCCAGTCATTGTTGGGGTTCGATTTGATGGCTAAGCCACCGCTGCCGATACCCAAGCCAACCGACTGGCCATGCGCAAACGATGCTGAAAATAGTAGCGCGAGAACAACCAAAGACTGTTTCATAATAGGTTGTGATAAGGGTGGATAAAGAAGTTGATTTGACGATAAAAAGCGTAGAACAATAATCTATCCAATCGGTGTAAACCTTACCTGCGCTGATCGAAAACAAGAACTACTCGCTCCAATTGACCTTTTACGCTTCCCTAAAACACCTGTTTGGCCACCTTTCCGACTAACTCTGACTTGCTCATGGTATAAAAGTGCAAGCAGGGCACTCCCCGCTCCTTTAACTCGCGGCACTGCTGCACGCACCACTCCACTCCCACCTCGCGGGCGGCTTTGTTGTCGGCGCACTTCAATACCTCCCGCTCCAGTTCGTCGGGAATGTCCAGAAAGAAGTACTTCGGCAACGCCGTGAGGTGCCCCTTGGTGGCCAGTGGTTTCAGTCCGGGAATGATGGGCACGGTGATTCCCTGCTCCCGACACTTGTCCACAAAGTCGAAGTACACTTGGTTGTTAAAAAACATTTGGGTGACGATAAACTCCGCCCCGGCGTCTACTTTCTGCTTGAGGTAGCGCAGGTCGGTGTCGGGGTTGGGCGACTCGAAGTGCTTCTCAGGGTAGCCCGCCGCGCCGATGCAGAAATTGGTGGGGGTAGTTTCTTCTTGCTCTTCGTCTAGATAGATGCCCTGGTTCATGCCGTGCACCTGCTCAATCAACTCGCTGGCGTAGCCGTGGCCGTCGGGATGCGCTTTGAAACCGGGCTCCGACTTCACGGGGTCGCCCCGCAGCACCAGCACGTTCTGGATGCCCAGAAAGTCCAGGTCGATGAGCATATTCTCGGTATCTTCCCGCGAGAAGCCACCGCAAATCACGTGCGGCACGGTGTCTACCTGATAACGGTTCTGAATGGCCGCGCAGATGCCCACCGTGCCCGGCCGCTTGCGCGTCACTTTCTTCTTCAGGGTGCCATTCCCCATATCTTGATAGACGTGTTCTTCGCGGTGATACGTCACATCGATAAAGGCCGGATTAAAATCCATCAACGAGTCGATGTGCGAGAACAAAGTATCAATATTCTCGCCTTTCTTAGGAGGAAGAATCTCGATGGTGAACAGGGTATCGGTGGCTTGCTGCAGGTGGTCGATAACTTTCATAGCGTAGGAATAGCACCGCGAAAGTAGGAAAAGTTCGGGGATGAAAAGATATACTCAGCGGGTTTTACCGCAAAGAACGGTTACCTTTAATGACCGGGTTGGCTAATGAATCTGATGATCATCCTGCCCTTCCCACCGGAAAGTCAACGAACCTTATGACAATTATTGAATACGTACGGCGATACGTGGATCCCAGCGCCGACCTATTTCGTCGGCCGTCACTCTACCGTTCTCTACGCAAGAAAGATTCTTCAGCAAGAACGAAACCATCACCGCTTTCGGGCAGGTAGAAAGTCAGGCGTACTACTTAACGGAGGGACTGGTGGAGGTCAGCTTATTAGAAAATGGGCAGGAAAAAATTATTGAGTTCTTTTCTCCTTATTGTTTCTTCTCTTCCTACACTTCCTTCTTGACCCAAGCCCCTTCCAATACTCAGGTTGTCGCGCTCACCAACTGCCGAACCGAAGTGATCGCCTACCATGATTTGCAAAAAGCGTATCGTACTTCTTTGCTGGCTAACCAACTTGGTCGATACGTTAGGGGCCATTGAAATAATAACCTACCCAAAGATAGGGATAAATTCGTACTTTAGTCTGATGAAAACACTATCACCTTCGGTTATTGAGAGCTTCAATTTGGCACTAGAGAAGCTTACGGGCTACGAACGAAGAGCCTACGCAGCGGCATTGACTCTTACCCATTTTGATGGTTCAGCACGTAAAGCGGAACGTAGTTTATCGGTGAGTCGTCAGATGGTTGAACTAGGCTTGAAAGAGCAAGAAACCGGTATCCGGTGTCAGGATGCCTACCCGTTGAGAGGGCGCAAAAAAAAGAAGATTTGATGCCTAACTTGGTAACTGACATAGAAGCGATTGCTGAAGTAAATAGTCAATCGGATCGCTGCCACAACGATACGAAAGGATATCTAAAGATCACCGAAGGTATGGTGAAAGACTATCTGGTAAAAGAGAAAGGATATGCCCCTGCTGATTTTGGCCAGGGTACGCTCAACAATATTCTGAACCGTTGCGGTTACACGCTCAAAAAAGTACTGAAGACCCTGCCCTTGAAGCGTGTTGCAGAGACCGATGCTATTTTTGAGAACATTACTAAGCATAGGAAGCGAAAGGTGAGCGGTACGCTCAAGCTCTCTATAGATGTAAAAGATAAAGTGAAAGTAGGCAAGCTGTCCCGAAAGGGTTACTCACGCACTCAGCAAGCCGTCAAAGCATTAGATAAAGATCAACATTGGCAGGAAACCTTAGTGCCGCTAGGTATTCTACAGATAGAAACCGGACAAAGCACTATAGTGCTGGGCAACTCTTGTGAGACCAGCGATTTTATTGTGGACGGCCTAGAAAAATGGTACGAATTGCACAAAATCCAACTCGTTGGCTACCATACCTTGGAACTCTATCTAGATAATGGCCCGGCAGTGGCCAGCAACCGTACACAGTTTATTAATCGCATTATGGAGTTTGCTTGCCTAACCGGACTCAAGATACACCTGCTTTACTACCCCCCTTACCACAGCAAATATAATCCCATCGAGCGAGTCTGGGCTGCCCTGGAAAACTACTGGAACGGCACGCTGCTCACCTCAGTCACTAAAGTCATCAATACCATCCAGAATATGACCTGGAAAGGCATTACCCCCTTGGTAATCTTCTTAGACAAAGCCTATCAGAAGGGGATTAAACTCAATAAAAAGCAAATGCAACGGCGAGAACAGTACCTACTCAGAAGCCAATCGCTTCCCAAATGGGATGTCTGGATCAAGCCCTCTTACTATATGGGTAGGTTATTTCTTCAATGATCCCTTACCGAGCAACTGTACATTGCCCGAACCCGTCGCGAAAAGGAATTTTTGACTAAGTCAGCGGAACAGCGTTACCGAACCTTAGTCGCTGAGCGTCCGGATTTGGTAGCGCGAGTGCCGGTTCATAAGATCGCCAAGTACTTGGGCATTCATCCGGAGAGCTTGAGTCGAATACGCAAACAGATCACTTTCTAACGTAGGTCAATGGACGCGGCCAGAAAAGCGGCTAACTTGCGGTTTTCCGGGTTCCTATGAATATCTATAAACTTCTTAAACAGCCTTTCTTCGGCCGCTTTATGGTCGACTGGCAGAGTCCACTATCACCAGAGCAGCAGAAAGACTGGCAGCCAGTGCAGGTTGATAGCCGCTCGGGAGCTACGATTCAAGGCCTGCTGGGCCGCGCTGATACCAAAGTGGCGAAAGCGGTGATTGTGCTGGGGCACCCGATGGGCAAAGAGGCGAAGGGCTACTTTATCAAGCACGGCTATACCGATCTGCTTCGGCGGCATGGCTATCACACGTTGGTGTTCGATATCAATGGTTTTGGCGAGAGCACCTGCGGCAATTTTAACTTCTATGAAGACCTTTTGGCCATTGGGGCCGAAGCAACCCAGCTGGTCCCGAACTTGCCGGTGGGCTACTTCGGTATATCGCTGGGGGCGCAGTGGGCCAGCATTGCTTTTGCGGACGACAACCACCCCTACCGCTTCGCCATTCTGGAAAGTCCGCCGAGTACCTTAGAAGAATTTTGGATCAAGTTTCCGGTAGCGTACGCTGCCCTCCGGATGATGAGCTTTTTTGCCCCCCGCTACGCTCGTCGGATGAATACGGTGCAGCGGATCAGGGAAGCTCGCCATTTGCAATCGCTTCTGTTCATCTACAGCGAGTCCGACGCCTGGACGCCGGTATCGATGGGGGAGCAGTACCGAAGCAATTCACCGGTTCCCACCGAACTCTGGACGGTAGAGGTCGCCGAGCACGCTCAATTGATGAAGTCTAGTCACCGCGCTGCCTATCAAGAGAAGATTCTATCTTTCTTTGACGAGAACGTGCGCGTGCTGGAGAGAGCTACTTCGATCATAAGAGGTACTACCAATTTGTCGTCCACCTCGGTAGATTGTAAACATCAAACGTACTATTTTTAGGCTATGAGTACTCTCACCAAACACCGCTTCACCGTGAGGGAAATACACGCAGGTGCAGATTCATCAGGATGCTTTTGGTGTGCTGGGGACGAAAATTGCTCCTTCCGACATCTTTCCTCGTCTGAAGTCTTAAGCTTGGGAACTGCTTACTACGGCGGGACGTTTCCTGTACATATAACCTGTACAATGAAACTATGGCTATTGACGTGACTTACACCGAAGCGCGCGCTAACTTGGCGAAGCTCTGGGACGAAGCAGTTGACAACCGCGAGCCTATTGTTATTCGCCGACGCGGTAAGGAAAACGTGGTGATGCTTGCGGCGGATGAACTGGCTGGTTTGCTTGAAACCGCTCATCTGTTGCGCTCTCCCCGCAACGCCGAACGCTTACTTGCCGCCCTTGCTCGTTCACAAAACAATGAGGCGCAGCTCCAGAGCCTGACATTGTTAAAGGAAGAACTGGGTTTTGACAAAGCATAACAAAAGTAAGGTTGCGCATGAAGCCGTCTTTCAGCCCGAATTTAGGGAGGACTTAGAGCATTGGGTAAAAGTAGATAGGAAGGTAGCTCTGCGAGCATTTAGCTTGATAGAAGCAATCTTGCGCGATCCCTTCACAGGTATTGGCAAACCGGAGCCACTCAAGTACCTCGGAGCAGGAGTTTGGTCGCGTCGTTTGACGCAGGAACATCGGGTGGTGTACGTGGTGAAGCAAGATCGTATAGATTTCTTACAGGCAAGGTATCATTACTAACAACTAATCTACTGTGCTCAAACTAGCCGCCGTCGACATTGGCTCCAATGCCATCCGCATGCAGATCACCCACGTGATCGAGTACGAAGGAATCACTACGTTTAAACGACTGGAGTACGTGCGCTTCCCGCTGCGGCTGGGGCAGGACGTGTTCGACGGTGTCGGAAGAAAACCCCTTACCCCGCATCGGTCCGGTGCGGGCGGCCAAGTTTTTGAAGCTGATGCAGGCGTTCAAGCTGCTCATCGACTTGTACGAGGTAGATGACTACCTGGCCTGCGCCACCTCGGCAATGCGCGAGGCCGAGAACGGACCGGAACTGGTAGCGCAGGTGAAGCAAGAACTCGGGCTGGATATTCAAATCATTGATGGCGACACTGAAGCCGACATTCTGAACAACGCGCTGCTGAGCTCATTGAGCGACGGACGCTATCTGCACATCGACGTGGGCGGCGGCAGCACCGAACTCAACGTGTTCGTGAACAAGGAAAAGATAGTGGCCCGCTCGTTCCCTATTGGGTCGGTGAGGCGACTCAATGCGCGGGTATCACTCGATCAGGTATGGGGCGAGATGCGGCAGTGGATTCGCGCGCAGGTGAAGCCCGACGACGGCAAAGTAACCGCCATTGGCACGGGTGGCAACATCAACAAAATCTTTGATCTGTCGGGCAGCAAGCTGGGCAAAACCATCTCGCTCAACAAGGTGATCAGCGTGCGCGACTTTGTGGCTAGCCACTCGCTGGAAGAGCGCATCAACAAGCTACGCCTCAACACCGACCGGGCCGACGTGCTGGTGCCCGCCGCCGAAATTTACGTTTCGGTGATGAAGTGGGCCCACGCCACGCAGATTCTCGTACCCAACGTAGGTCTCAAGGACGGAGTAATGCAGATGCTGTACGAGAAATACCAAGGGAATAGCAATAGCTAATTACTGCGGTAGGGGTGGCCCAAAGACAGAATTATACGGATGGGTCTTCGCTTAGGTATCCACGGCCTTTTCGTAAACCCTGTTATGGAGAATACTGTATCTTTTGACTAACTTTATCGGACCGCAGGCGCGGCTGAGGCAATGGCAAGCCCCCGCGATCCTTTGGTCAAACGTTAGTAGTCGTGGTAGTGTTACAGAATGTATGCTGCCTTTTAGGCAGCATTTTTTTGCCAAATATAGGCCTTGATAAAGCCAAAATGCATATCATCTTTTTTTGAAAAACAAATAGTCTTTCGGCAAAGCCTTTTGATATGCGTTCTGAAGTTGAGGTTCTGCCGCTCAATTTTCTGTGTTTTTCTCTTTGATATGGTATGCTTTTCAGGAGGTATATATTTCTTATAGGATTTCCAATTGTCTGTGTAATAGTGATTTATGTCTAAATGAGCTAGCTTTTTCATCAGTTTTTTGCAAGAAGCATCATTACGCTTGCCTATTTGAAAAGCTAATATTTTACCACTATTTCCGCAGTAGGCGTACCAAACCCAACGTTTCCCTTTTTTACGATGCCCTACCCAGGACCAAAACTCATCGATCATCACCTCGTCAAAGCTGCCTTCAACCTGGGGCTCCCGGAGGGTTTCAAACCATACCCGCAAAGTCAATATTACGGTTACTGCACTGACTTTCAACACATTAGCAGTATCCCTGATACCACTCCCTCGCATCGCCATGGTACGCATCTGCTTTTTGACTCTCGGGTCAGCACCCTTATTTTGGTAGCTAAATTGAAATTGCTTTTCACAGCCATGGCAAAAGAAATTTTGTTGCCCATTTCCTTTAATACCGTTTTTCTTTACTTTACCGCTATCGCAATGAGGGCAGTACACTTTTACCTGAACGTAACACATTCAGCAAAAATGGGCTTTCATTGCGATTTTTCATAATAGCATACATTCTGTAACACTACCCCATTTTTGTAACGAATACGTTGCATTTTGGACATGAGAGAAATTGAAATCACACCAGAGTGCTTAGAATTTATAGACGATCAGGAAGAGCGAGTGCGTGAAAAGTTTTTTCAATTGATTGAGGTGATTGGCGAATTGAGGATTGTTCACGCTAGCTTTATTAAAAAATTAAAGTCCACGGATTTCTATGAGTTGCGAATAAAAGCGGGCAACGAATATCGTGTGATTATTTTCACCATTGACCAAGCGAATTTTAATGAATGCACAAAGGTTATATGCTTGATTGCCTTTCTGAAGAAGTTGACAAAAGATTATAAGAAAGCAATCAAGAAAGCCGAAAAAGTTTTACAAGATTATACAGATAACAATTAAGAACATGAAAACTATAAAGGCAAGTGAATTACTAGACCAACGCTATGGCAAACGCGGCACAGAAGAACGGGGAAAATTCAGAGAAGAAGCTTTTTCCTTTTATTTTGGAGAGATCATCAGAAATCGAAGGAAGGAACTGAAATTGAGCCAAGAGCAACTTGCCCACAAATTGGGTAAACAACGCCCCTATATTTCAAGAATTGAAAATGGCGAAGACATTCGGCTTTCCAATTTTGCTGCGGTAGCGGATGCTCTTGACCTTTCAATACAGGTACTGGCCAAGTAAAAAGAACGAAAACACAACACAACGTAAGAAGCCACAGCTGCGCAAAGTCAAGGCTCAATCCAAAGCTACGGCTCTTGTGCAGGCGTTAATTTTTGCTTCTGTTTTCCTATGAAAAGGCCATGCTTTTGTACTCCCGCTACTGATACAATATCTTTCAAATCCGAAGTGCTAATGCACAACCATTATGCTACTTACCCCGTCAAAAAAATCATCCATTGGTCTTACTGACCTATGTGTCTGAATCGCACTAGTAGAAACTGCCCCCCCGCTACCCAATCAGGAGGAGCTTACCCAATTGCTGAATGCGTTCGACGTTCCGGGAATGGCCATGGCAACCCTCACGCTTAATGCTGCTTCTGAATCTGTTTCTGGCACGCACCTTCCCTACCTTTCAACTCATCGACGGTGTCAAGAAGTCGCTCGACGACCAGACCTACCTCCAGCGGATTACTCCGAGGAAAGCCCGGAGCAGTTGGTTGAAGACGAACACCGAACACGTAGAGCGCCTTATCGCTGAGGGGCGGATGGAGGAGCCGGGACTCGTACCCGTCCGCGCTGCGAAGGCGGACGGCCGGTGGGAAGACGCTTACCCCCCGCCGAATAAGGCGGAGGTGCCGCCCGACTTCGTGGTAGCACTAGCAGATAGGCCAAAGGCGAAGCGGTTTTTTCAGACGCTGAACAAATCGAGTCCGTACGCCATCACGTACGGGCTAACGACAGCGAAGAGGCCCGAGACCCGACAGAGGAGGTTCGAAAAGTTCCATTGATATGCTTGAGTGCGAAGAGAAGCCCGGCTTCGGATTCAAAGAAAAACGAGTATAGCGACGCATTCCGTGGTTTTTCAAAATACTCCCTTTACCGATTCCACTTACCTCCCTCCCCTATGGCTCCTGTTTTAACCCACGAACAACTTCTCGATTACTGGCAGGGCCACCGGCGCCTCACGCGCCGTACCACCGAAGCCTTTCCGGACGATACTGCGTTTGCCACCTTTTCCGTTGGTGAGATGCGCCCGTTTGCCAAGCTTGTCAATGAGTTTTTCAGCATGTCCGTTCCCACGCTGGTAGGCATCGTCTCCAGAGAATGGACAATGGGTCAGGCTAGTCCTCCAACAACGCGCGCCGAGGCGCTCAAACGGTGGGATGCTGATACGGATCGGATTAATAGTCTATGGCCAGGCATCCCCGAGGGGCGGCTCCAAAAGACTGAGGTGACGTTTAGCGGGTACGAGACGCGCCTCAACGATCTGCTATTCTACGTCATTGACAACGAAGTGCATCACCGGGGTCAGGGTTACGTCTATCTGCGCGCCCTCGGCGTTACGCCCCCTGAGTTTCCAAATCGCAGCTGAAGGCTTTGCTGCACGTTAGTGATTGTCTGACCTGACTACGTTACCCGGTCTTCGACTCCGTTCGTGAACAACTCAAAAATCGTAGTGCAACTACCAAACTATTAATTTTCCAAGTGCGAAGCAGACGTAGGATTCGGCTCCACCACATCGGCGGGCTGGTCTTCGTTGAAGAAGCGGTTTTGAAAAAGCAGGATGATGGCAACGCCCACAAAGATCGACGCGTCGGCCACGTTGAAGATGGGCCACAGGGCCATGTAATCGCCGCCCCAGATCGGCACCCAGTCGGCTACTTTTCCTTCCCAGATATCAACGTAGAACATATCAACCACCTGCCCGTGAAACCAGGGGGTGCTCGACCCGACGGGCGCATTGTCGAGCAGCACTCCGTAGAGCGCACTGTCGATCACGTTGCCGATGGCTCCGCCCAGGATTAGGGCTACGGACCACAACAAACCGGAATGCACGTTCTTCTTGGCCAAGGCGTAGAGGTAGTAGCCAATGCCCACCATGGCGAACAAGCGAAACACGGTGAGGATCAGCTTGCCGTATTCTGAGCCCAGCTCCATGCCGAAGGCCATGCCCGGATTCAGGGTGTAGTGCAGCTTAAACCAATCACCGAACACCGGAATTTGCCCCACAATGCCCATGTCCATATTGTAGTGCACCGCCAGCTTCACGGCTTGGTCGAGCAAGATGATTGCAATGCTGAGGAGGTAATACTTTAGGTATTTCACGCGAATATTGTTTATCGTTTCCCTTTCTTCTTAGCCAATTTAGCTGCATCAACTTTATCCTGCGGACGGCCTGTTGCTAGCTTTGTTTTGATTAAGTTGTCAATATCTATGAAATTGACAGCTACCCCTTCCGTATCAACTACTTTCCCTTTATATGATACTACTTTCCTTCGTTTAACAATTCTATAAACTCTCTGAAGTCGGGGTTCAACACCATATTTCCATGTATTGTATTCCTGGCGAATTTCTTCCAATGCTCTTAGCCTTTCTACCGGCGGGCGGCTCAGCCAATAAAGAAGATCATCCGGTTCTTCACCCTTCCTATAAACACCTCCGTGACTTTTATCTATCTTAATCATACTGATTTTATTCTTTTCATCACCACCGGTGAGGTGGCAAACACGAAGGTACCAAACAGCGACTGTAGGAATAACGGCAGGGGAATCATTCCGTCTATTAATTCGCCTAAGTATCCGCTAATGTAAGCGTAAGAATTGATGCCAATGTCGGTTACCATAATTAGGACGGCCAACCCGACACCAAATTTAATTCTCGTCCAAAGCAGTAGAACAGTCAGCGGGTCTAGCAAAGTTAAAGAATCCCAGTAGAGGTTGAATAATAGCGGAGCTTGATGCGCTAAAAAGCCTTGTTGAATAATTCCCGCTACATGTGTGCTCGTGCCCACCAAAAATCCAGCTGAATAAATGGTCAAAATTATCTTCGCTTCTTTATTCATGCGGCTGCTTGACTACGGTTAAGCCTACCTTCACCACTCCCTCATCCATCTCCAACGCCGCGGCTTCCGATAACGTATCATCGGTCAGGGTTAACTCCACGGCCTGCGTTTCCTGACAAATATACGCTTTATGCGCTTGGATCGCGGCATCCACCAGCGCATTGCCCTGCTTCACGCTGATTTCAATCTTATCCTGCACCTCCAGGCCCTGGTCTTTGCGCAGGTTCTGGATGCGGTTCACTAGGTCGCGGGCCACGCCCTCTTTCTTCAGTTCATCGGTCACGGTGATGTCCAAGGCCACGGTGAGGTTTCCCTCCCGGGCCACCGACCAGCCGGGAATGTCTTCCGAACTGATCTCCACGTCTTCCAGCGTGAGCGAAATAGCCTCCCCGTTGAGCGGCAGTTCGTAGCGCTGCTCGCGCTCCAGTTGGTTAATTTCGTCAGTTCCCCACTGCCCCAGGGCCTTGGCGATCTCCTTTACTTTCGGGCCGTACTGCTGGCCCAGTTTGCGGAAGTTTGGCTTGATCTTCTTCACCAGAATCCCCGACGTATCGTCAATGTACTCGATGTTCTTCACGTTCACCTCCGACAAAATCAGGTCTTCCACCGCGGCGATCTGCTGCTGTAACGCATCGTTGAGCACCGGAATCAAAATCCGCGACAGCGGCTGCCGCACCTTGAGGGTATGCTGCTTGCGCAGCGAGTGCACCAGCGAAGCAGTCCGCTGGGCCAGTTGCATCTTCGCCTCCAGATCGGTGTCGATGGCGGCTATATCGGCGACCGGGAAATCTGTCAGGTGCACCGAGGGCAGGTCTTCCTGCTGGCTCACGCCGTTCAGGTCTTGGTAAAGCCGATCGGTGTAGAAGGGCGCTACGGGCGAGGCCAGCTTCGCAATCGTTATCAGGCAGGTGTACAGCGTTTGGTAGGCAGCTTGTTTGTCTCGATCATAGGCTCCCTGCCAGAAGCGCTTCCGGTTCAGGCGTACGTACCAGTTGCTCAGGTCGTCGGTGGTGAAGTCCTGAATGGCCCGCGCCGCCCGGGTGGGTTCGTAGGCTCCGTAGGCCGCATCCACTTCCTGAATCAGGCTGTTGAGCTTCGAGATAATCCAGCGGTCGCTTTCGGTACGCTCCGCCAGCGGAATAGGCTCCTCGGCAAAGGTGAAGTCGTCTAGGTTGGCGTATAGGGCAAAGAAAGAGTAGGTGTTTTGCAGGGTGCTAAAGAAGCGCCGTTGTACTTCCTGCACGCCGTCCAGGTCGAACTTGAGGTTGTCCCAGGGGTTGGCGTTGCTGATCATGTACCAGCGGGTGGGGTCGGCCCCGTACTCGGTCAGCGTCTCGAAGGGGTTGACGGCGTTGCCCAGCCGCTTCGACATTTTGTTGCCGTTTTTGTCGAGCACCAGCCCGGTCGACACCACGTTTTTGAACGCCACGCGGTCGAAGAGCATCCCGGCGATGGTGTGCAGGGTGAAGAACCAGCCCCGGGTCTGGTCCACCCCTTCCGAGATAAAGTCGGCCGGATAGCTGGCCGCAAACACGTCTTTGTTTTCGAACGGATAGTGCCACTGGGCGTAGGGCATCGCTCCCGAATCGAACCACACGTTCGATCAGGTCCGCTTCGCGAAACATGCGCTGCCCGCTGCTGCTCACCAGCACAATATCGTCTACGTAGGGACGGTGCAAATCCTCCTTGGCCAGCGCTTCGTCATTCTTACGGATAAGTTCGGCATCCCCGTCAAAAGCGAGGTTGGCCCGCTCGATGGCTTCGGTAAGTTCGGCCACTGAGCCGATGCACACTTCTTCGGAGCCGTCGGCGGTGCGCCAGATGGGCAGCGGCGTGCCCCAGTAGCGCGAGCGACTCAGGTTCCAGTCCACCAGGTTCTCCAGCCAGTTGCCGAAGCGGCCGGTGCCGGTCGACTCGGGTTTCCAGTTGATGGTTTTGTTGAGCTCCACCAGGCGGTCTTTGCGGGCGGTGGTGCGGATAAACCACGACTCCAGCGGATAATAGAGAATCGGTTTGTCGGTGCGCCAGCAGTGCGGGTACGAGTGTTCGTAGCGCTCCACCCGAAAGGCTTTGTTCTCCTGCTTCAGCTTGATGGCAATCTTCACGTCGGTCGACTGATAATTCGGGGCCGATTCGTCTGCGTTATCGTAGTTCTTCACCGGCATTCCGGCAAAGTCCGTAATTTCTTTTACGAAGCGCCCCTGCTTATTGACGATGGGCGTGGGATTGCCGTTTTCGTCTTCCACCAGCACGCCGGGCACGCCCAGCTTCTCGAGAACGCGAAAGTCGTCTGAGCCGAAGGTTTTGGCCAGGTGCACCAGCCCGGTGCCGTCGTCGGTGGTCACAAAGTCGGCCACCACCACCGTAAAGGCCGGGTCGGGCAGGGGCACGTAGGGCATCAGTTGCTCGTACTGGGTGCCTTGCAGGTCGCGCCCCTTCATGGTGTCCACCACCTCGTAGGGAATGAGCTTGTCACCCGGTTGATAATCGACCAGCTTCACGTCTTTGGCCTTGGGGTTGAAGTAGCCCTCCATCCGATCGCGCGCCAGGATCACGTTCACCGGGGCGTAGGTGTAGGGATTGAAGGTTTGCACCCGCACGTAGTCGATGTCGGCTCCCACGGCGATGGCCGAGTTGGCGGGCAGCGTCCACGGGGTGGTGGTCCAGGCCAGCAGGTAATCGTTTTCGGTGTCCTTGATCTTGAACTGGGCGGTGATTGAAGTGTCGCGCACGTCTTTGTAGGTGCCGGGCATGTTGAGTTCGTGCGAGCTCAGGCCGGTGCCCGCCGCCGGGGAGTAGGGCTGGATGGTGTAGCCCTTGTAGATAAGTCCCTGGTCGTAGAACTGCTTGAGCAGGTGCCAGAGCGACTCCATATAGTCGCGCTCGAAGGTGATGTAAGGATCATCCAGGTCAACCCAGTAACCCATTTTTTGCGTCAGGTCGTCCCACTCGCCCTTGAACTTCATCACCGCCTCGCGGCATTTCTGGTTATATTCCTCGATAGAAATTTTCTCGCCGATGTCTTCTTTGGTGATGCCCAGTTGCTTTTCTACCTGTAATTCTACCGGCAGCCCGTGGGTATCCCACCCGCCCTTGCGCTTCACCTGGTAGCCCTTCAGGGTTTGGTAGCGGCAGAAAATATCCTTGATGGTGCGGGCCATCACGTGGTGGATGCCCGGCGAACCATTGGCCGAGGGCGGCCCTTCGTAAAAGGTGAAGGTAGGCCCACCTTCGCGTCGATCGACAGATTGTTGAAAGATGTCGTTCTCTTGCCAGAAAGCAAGTACTTCATCGGCCACCTGGGCGTAGTTGGTGTTCTTGGGTTGGGGGTAGTTCATAATTTGGATGACTTTCTACGCGGTCAGATACTGGATAATTTTCTATGCGGTCAGATGCTGGATGCTAGTTACTGGGTCGGTCCGCTGATCAATCTAGCACCTAATCATCCTGAAAGTCATCCAGTCGCCATTGTTTCTGCGCACGAAGTTACAATATAGTTGGGGTTTGTGGCAATTTGCCGAGGGATAACAGCCAGCGAAGAGAAAAAATTTGGTTATGCCTTCGTAGGGTAGGCATTCACATTCATGCTGATCTTTTTGTTATCTTTCCGGTCCGTGTCTCACAAATCTTTTCTCTACATCCCTAAAGCTCAAGCAATGCTTCTTCTCCACTGCCGCTTCCTGCTTTTACTGCTAAGCCCATTTGCCTTATTCACTGCCGCCTTCGCCCAGCAAAACTTAGCCTGGGATTTTCCGATCAACCGCCCGCACGCCGGGCTGCTACTGGGCAACGGCACGCAGGGACTCATGGTCTGGGGCGGCGATGAACAACTTATTATCACGGTGGGCCGGGCTGGTTTTTGGGACCACCGGGGCGGCAACGATTTCGCCACCCGCATCACCTATGCCGAACTCGAAAAGCTGCTGCAGGCCGGTGATGAAGCAGCGATCAAACAAGCCTTTGCGGTGCCCACCACCGCGGGAAGTCCGAACCTGGGTCATCCCCAGCAGATTGGCGGAGGGCGGATTGTGCTGGACTTGCCCGCCGAATGGACGTTGCAGCGGGGTTTAGCTAAGCTGCGGCAGGGAACTCTCACCGTAGCGGCAACCAATGGCTCAGACACCGCCAGCCTAACCATTCGTCAGCACCCTACTCAGGAGCTGGCGTGGGTAGACCTTCCCGAGGTACTGCAAGACACCAAAGTAAGCGCGGTGCCTTCCTGGAACTTTGTGAAAGACCAACTGGCCCCGGTGGGCGTGGCCCCTCCCGAAACGTGGCGTGAAGCCGCCGCCGGAGGCTTCGTGCAAACCCTGCCCGAAGATTTGCCCCTGGCGCTGGCCTACTGCCGTACCGGTGCGCAGGTGTTTATTGCCTCGTCCGTCCACCCCGAGGCTAGAGCGCAGGTGGAGCAGCTCGTCAAGAACATAGCCCCAGCGCAACTCGCTACCGACGCTTCCCGCTGGTGGGCGTCCTACTGGGCCGACGCCCCCCGCGCTACCTTGCCCAACGCCGACCTGCAGGAAATTTTCGACTACGGATTGTACAAACTGGCCTGCGTCACTCCGCCCCAGGGCGTTGCCTGTACCCTGCAAGGTCCCTTCATGGAGTCGTACCAACTGCCGCCCTGGAGCAACGACTACCACCTCAACATCAACCTGGAAATGATCTACTACCCTTTGCTGATGTCGGGCAAGTTCGATCACTTTCAGCCGCTGTGGGCGCTGGTGAAAGCGTGGTGGCCCGAGATTAAGAAGAATGGGCAGCAATTTTTCCAGAACGAGCGCGCGCTCATGCTTCCCCACGCCGTCGACGACCGGGCCAAGGTGGTAGGCACCTTCTGGACGGGCACCATTGATCAGGCGTGCACCGCCTGGATGGCCCAGCTGGCCTGGTTGCACTACCGCTACGCGGGCGACGAAGCCGTGCTCCGAGAAATTGCCTATCCGCTGCTGGTGGGAGCTTTCGAGGGCTACTACGCCATGCTGAAGCAAACCGAGGCGGGCTACGTGCTTCCCGTGTCGGTGAGTCCCGAGTACCGCGGTAGCCGCATGGATGCCTGGGGGGGAAACGCCTCGTTTCAACTGGCCGCTCTGCACGCCATGTGCGATATTCTGCCGCAGGCCGCGCAAGCTCTGGGCAAACCCGTAGACCCGCGCTGGGCCGACGTGGAAGCCAAGTTGCCGCCTTACACCACTGTAGAAGGCGTATATCAACAAGAATTTCAACTGAGCAACCGACGCATCGCGCTGTGGGAAGGCATGGACCTCATCGAAAGTCACCGCCACCACGCGCACCTGGGCGGCATCTGGCCCTTCATCACCTACGATCCCCTTTCGGACGAGCATAAGAAAATCGTCGAACGAAAGCCTGAAAACCTGGGTGTACCGCGGAGCCGGGGGCTGGTCGGGCTGGTGCGTGCCCTGGGCGGCGATGCTGATGGCGCGTACCAACCAAAGTGAAGCCAGCGTGAACTGGCTCACCTACTGGCAAACCAACTTCGTGAACGAGGGCCGGGGCACCCTGCATAACGCCAACACCCACGGCCAAAGCCTGCTGGGCAGCGACGTGTACGCCAAAAAAGATAGTATCAGTCAGATCAACGAGGTGATGCAACTCGACGCCGGTTTTGGTGCCCTTACGGCGGTATACGAACTGCTGCTGCAGAACCGCATCGACGGCCTGCACGTGCTGCCCGGCTTGCACGCGGAGTGGGACGAACTCACCTTTACCGACGTGTGGGCCGAGGGCGGCTTTAAAGTGTCGGCCACGGTGGAGGAGCAGCAGGTGGTTGAGGTGGTGGTGGAAGCCACCCGCGCCGAGACGCTGCAACTACATCATAACCTGGGAGAAGCCTGGACGCTGAACGGAACCGCCCAAAGTGGAGCAGTGCTAACTAGGAAGTGCGAAGCTGGGGAGCGCTTGGTATTGCGGCAGAAATACCGATAGCTGCTCCACTCCAGAAGATAATAAACAGGAAGAAGAAATCTCTTGGAATTGAAGGAAGCGGTTCTTAGCTTAAGAAAGCTGGTAAGTATGCGTCTTAAAAACTTTGACATGCAACTATTAACTAGATACGCTAAACAATTAGACAATCTCTGTCAAAAACACCATGTTGAGGTTATGTATGTTTTTGGTTCGGTTGTTACAGGGCGTTCTTCCTCGGATAGCGATGTCGATCTATTGGTTAAGTTCTTAGATATTAACCCCCTAGAGTACTTTGATAACTATATGAGTTTTAAAGAAAGCTTAGAACAGTTGTTTTTGAGGAGTATAGACTTGGTTGAAGAACAAACCATCAGGAATCCAATATTAAAACGATCTATCGACCGGAATAAAGTAATGGTATATGAACGAAAGAATTCTAAAATGGCTGTATGACATTAGTGATGCTATTGATGAAATAGAAAGCTACTTTTTAAACTTCCCTAAAGACTTTGGTGCATACCAGTCCAACACACTGCTTAAAAGAGCGGTAGAACGCGACCTGGAAATCATCGGTGAAGCAGTCAATAGAATTATTCGTGAAGATCCAACATTTCCTATTAGCTCAGCCAAAAGAATTGTAGGATTGAGAAATCAGATCATTCATGGTTATGATAGCATTTCAGACGAGAATGTGTGGGCTATAGTACTGAAGCATATCCCTATTTTAAAGCATGAAGTCACAAGTTTGATTGACCAAGCCAAGTAGTAGCTTTCGGCAGCAACTCAGTTTTGCGCATCCGCGCCGACCCGACCCACTGCACTCCCTAACTACAAAAGTAACAAAGCTGCCACCGGTTGGGAATGTTAACCGCCTGATCCTTGTTCAACCCTTGAAACAACCAAGTTAAACAAAGGATTGACTCCGTAGAACAAGAAATTATGGCAGAGACCACCGCAAAAAAGTCGGCGAAAGCCCCCGTTGATACCTCCGCAAAAATCAAAGAAGCCTATCTGGACCACCTGCTCGAGCACGGTGAAGCACCGCCCTCGGTCTACCAGTTCGCCAAGCGGCTCAAGATGAAGGAGGCCACCTTTTACGAACATTATAACTCGTTTACCTCGCTGGAGCGCGACATCTGGCGCGGCTTCTTCGACCAGGCCCTCGAGCAGATTCAGGGCGACGCGGTGTACCGCGAGTATTCGGTGCGCGAAAAACTACTGGCCTTCTACTACACCTGGATAGAGGTACTCAAGAACAACCGCAGCTACGTCACCTTCCGGGTGCAGCATATGGGACTAGCCGATGCCGGTCGTCCGAATATGCGCCGCCCCATCGGCCGAATGGGTTCGGGACAAATGAACATCGATGTGCTGAGTCGCTTTAAAGAAGGCTTTCTGGACTTTGCTAACGAACTGCTCATGGAGGGCCGCGAAACCGAAGAGGTGGTCGACCGTCCGCTGATCAGTAGCAACTACGACGAAGGATTGTGGCGGCAGGTGCTGTTTGTGCTCAACTTCTGGGTAAAGGACGACAGTCAGAACTTCGAGCGCACCGACGTGGCCATCGAGAAGGCCGTGAATCTGTCGTTCGATTTGTTCGGGCGCAGCGCGCTGGATAGTGCCGTAGACTTTGCCCGCTTTTTATACCAACGACGATGAAAGAACAGAGTAGAATTCCCACCTCGAAGGTGCAACGCGCCTCGCGCTTTGTGCGCACCGGGGCCAAAATTGGCGGCAACTACGTGAAGTACTACGCCAAGAAGGCGCTGAACTCCGAAACCAGCCGCGAAACCCTGCACAACGACAATGCCGAAGACATCTACGGTGAGTTGAGCGAACTAAAGGGCGGTGCCCTCAAGGTGCTGCAGATGATGAGCATGGACAAGAACCTGCTCCCCACGGCCTACACCGACCGCTTCGCGATGGCCCAGTACAGTGCTCCGCCGCTGTCGTACCCGTTGGTGGTGAAGACCTTCCAGAAATTCTTTGGGAAAAGCCCGACCGAGCTGTACGACACCTTCAGCAAGCAGGCCAAAAATGCCGCTTCCATCGGGCAGGTGCACGAAGCCACGCTGGACGGCAAGCGCCTAGCTGTGAAAATCCAGTATCCGGGCGTAGCCAACAGTATCACCTCCGACCTTAAAATAGTGAAACCGTTCGCGATGCGGCTGTTCAGCATCAATGAGCGCGACCTCAATCATTATCTGGAAGAGGTGCAGGACAAACTGCTGGAAGAAACTAACTACGAACTGGAGGTGCAGCGCTCGGTAGAGATTTCGGAGCAGTGCGGTCACATTGATAACATCTTCTTCCCCACCTATTATCCTGAGCTCTCGGCCGATCGCGTCATCACCATGGACTGGCTGGAAGGTGACCACATGCGGGAGTTTTTGGCAAAAAATCCGTCGCAGGAAGTGCGCAACCAGATTGGGCAGGCACTGTGGGACTTCTACAACCACCAGGTGCACTACCTCAAGCAGGTGCACGCCGACCCGCACCCGGGCAACTTCCTGATGCGCGACGACGGCACTATGGGCGTGATCGATTTCGGCTGCGTGAAGGTGATTCCCGAGGATTTTTACCAGCAGTACTTCACCATGATTCGCCAGGATATTATCGGACGCGAGGACGAACTGGACAAAATATTTTACGAACTGGCCTTCATCAACGACCAGGACACCGAAGCGGAGAAAAAGGTGTTCAAGAAGATTTTCGTCGAGATGATCCAACTACTGGGCCGTCCCTTTCACTACGACACCTTCGATTTTGCGGACGATGAATACTTCAAACAGATATTTAGCCTGAGTGAGCGCGTTTCGCAGACGAAAGAAGTGCGAGAATCGCGCACCGCCCGTGGGCCCCGCGACGCTTTGTACATCAACCGAACGTTTTTTGGTCTATACAACCTTCTGAATGCGTTAGGCGCGGAAGTAACGACCCACAAACCGGAGTGGTTGCAGGCGCAAGCAGTATAATAGGTATGGTTGTTGAGTTCTGAGTTTGTGGTTCTGGATTATGATAAACATAGAACCGCGAACCCAGAACTATTATATTTGTGTATGTTTCATTCCTTCCTTTATCTTTTTCTGGTGAGCTGCTTCACCGGCAATTACGCCAATGCTCAGCAGTATCACTACGTGAGCACCACCGCCGACCACGCGCACGACATCACGGTAACCAAAGAGAAGAAGTCCGGAGCGGATGTGCTAACGCTAGAAGAGTACAAGCTGTACTCGCAGCACGTGTTTCACCCCACCATGGGCACCAAGCAGTGGGTGCTGCACGACAAAAAAGTAGACCATAATTTCGTGGCGAGGCGCACCGACAATGCCATTCATATCAAGGGAAACTTCCACGGCAAGCCGGTGGAAAAAACCGTGGAAATTGACGAAGATGTGTGGTTCAACAAATTAGACCACGGACTGAGTGCCTTCGCCGTGTCTGATCAGGAAGCGCTTTCGTTCTGGGTACTCAAATCGCTTTCCGACCTGGACCCCATCAAAATGACCGCCGAGAAAGAAGGCCCCGAGCGCATAAAGATGGGCGAGCAAACTTACGACGCGGTGAAGGTGAAGCTCACGCTCAACCACTTCATTCTTTCTAAACTATGGTCGGCCCGCTGCTGGTACCGCGCCTCCGACGGCCTGTTTCTTCGCTACGAAGGGGCCAACGGCCGTCCGGGCACTCCGGTTACGGTGATTGAGCTACAGAAAAAGACTACCTCGCTTACGGAAACCAACCAATGACAAGCACGACGCGTGAAGTTGACTATCATTTACTTTTCTCGAGGATAAAAATAGAGACGCGGTTCTATACCGCTCTGCGCTTCGCTCAGCGTGAAGTAGCCCGAACCGTCGGTAGCAAACCCAATGGCCTCACCCTGCGGTTCGGGCCGGTAGGTTAACACCTGGGGCTCAGTTTGCAGCAGATCAACCAGTGGGGTTTTTCCGTCAGCCCGTCGCCAGTAAAAAACCTGTACGTACGATTTCAGCAGCACTTCTTTGCCGTCGGCCGAGATATCACCGCCCACCAGTTGTTCCAGAATGCCCACCTGCTGGCGCGGAAGCTGTCCCAGCAGCTCGAGCGTATCAATCGACTCCGTATTCTGAGGAAAAGCGGCGCGGTAGACATGCACGAACTTATCGCGTTTTGATAGCACGTACAGGTCTTTGGTGAAGGGGTCAACCAGCAGCGTCTCGGCATCGCGGGGGCCATCGGGATACACAAACCGGATGGCATCCACCGGGCGAATCACGTTGCCGGGTAAACTATCCGCAGCGAGCGGTTCCACGAAACGGTATACTGTTTTGATGGCATGCTGCGCGTTGTTGTCGCCGATGTCGCCCACGTACAAGTAGGTTTCTCCCGCCACCGGGCCGGGTCCCGCCGCGATGTCTTCCCAATCGCGACTGTTCGCTCCTAGCAGTGAATAGGTGGCTTGGTTGGTGCCACGGTCACTAATCAAGTACACTTTCGGGTCGCCGCCGCTATCATTGTGCGTCCACAGCGCACCGGGGTTCTTGCGACTTGCCACCAAGCCCGATGCTTCATCAATCTCTGGATTCTCCAGCATGCCCCGGTCGACCGGCGCGCCAAACGTAGCGGTGGTATCAACCGAGGAAGTCGGAGCCACCGTCGACTGTCCGCACGCACTCAGGGGCAAGCCTAGCAGGCCTGCGATCGATAATCTTAGAAGGATGCGCATAAGAGCGTGGTGAGAGATTGAGATTAAAACTGTCTGCAGATAGTCAATTGATCGCGCTCGTTTCACGCAATGTCCGCGTGCTGTCGTAAGAAGAACGCGGGTAAAAGTACAGATAAATATCGGCTCCCAGGTTTTCTTCGCTCAGGGTGTAGTAGCCCGAGCCATCGGCGGCAAAACCAATGGCTTCCCCCTGCGGTTCGGGCCAGTAGGGCAAGGTGTCGGCGGGTAGCTGAAGCAGTTCAGGAATAGACATACTAGAATCTTTCCGGTTCCAATAGAGCACGTATTCGTAGGTTTTGAGCAGCACCTCGGTACCATCGGCCGAGATATCGCCCCCCACCAGCCGGTCTAGCAGATTAACTCCGTCGAAGGCAAGGGTAGCCACGAGCTTCGCCGGTTGCCGAAAGGGCGGGGCCGGAGGATAGTGAAACTGATGCACCCGAATCTGGTCACTTTCTTTGCTCAGCACCAGCAGATCCTGGGTGAGGGGATCTAGCAGAAGCGTTTCGGCGTTCACGGCTCCCTCCCGGTAGAAGAAACCCAGGCGGTCGTAGTTGGCGATGGTGTCGACGGAGGTGGTAGCCGTATAGGTAGGTTCGACGAAGCGGTAAACGTAGCGTTCGTCGTACATGGCCGTGTTGTCGCCGATATCGCCTACGTAAAGATACGTTTCGCCCGCTTCGGGTCCCGGCCCGATGGCAATGTCTTCCCAGTCGAAGTTCACTCCCTGGGCTAAATAATACGTGGCCAGCACTTCGCCCTGGGTACTGATCAAGTACAGTTCGGTTTCGTTACCGCTGTCGTTGTGCACCCACAGGGTGTTCGGATTCTTTCGGCTGGCCACCAAACCCGATACTTCGCTCAGGCGGTCGTCGGTTATCTCACCCAGGGGCTGTGGTACGGTAAAGGGTGCATCGGGAGTATCATAGCGCGCTGGGTCGGAAGTGCAGGAGAAAGCAATAAGCCAAAAAAGAACGAACGGGCGGAAGGAACGGGGCATAGCAGCAGAACGGATGGGCTCTCGGGCAGAAAACAAAGCATGGTAGGAGCCGTTAGTAATTACTACTGAGCCTACGAAAGGTTCAGCCTAATAATTTTCTAAACTTAAATAACCCAATAATGGCTTTTGAACTTCCCGACCTACCTTATTCTTTCGACGCCCTGGCACCGCACATCGACGCTAAGACGATGGAGATCCACCACGACAAACACCACGGGGGCTACGTAAAGAAACTCAATGCCGCCGTTGAGGGCTCGCCTCACGCCGATATGTCTATTGAAGACCTAATGAAAGAGGTTGGCAGCAGTACTGCTACCGGAGTGCGCAACAACGGCGGCGGGCACTACAACCATTCATTGTTCTGGAAAGTGTTATCGCCTGACGGTGGCGGCCAACCCGGTGGCGACCTGTCTTCCGCCATCAACTCGGCCTTTGGTTCGTACGATGCTTTTAAAGAGAAATTTGCCGATGCCGCCGGTACCCGGTTCGGATCGGGCTGGGCGTGGCTCATCGTGGACGACAACGGTTCGCTGAAGATCACCTCCACCCCCAACCAAGACAACCCCCTGATGGACGTAGCCGAAACCAAAGGCACCCCGATTCTGGGCCTCGACGTGTGGGAGCATGCTTATTACCTGAACTACCAGAACAAGCGCCCGGAATACATCTCGGCCTTCTGGAACGTGGTGAACTGGGATCAGGTAAGCAAAAACTACGAAGCCGCAAAGTAACCGTTTTCGTACGTTTGTAACTGATTAAAACTGCCTTGGCAATCACTGCCGGGCAGTTTTTTTGTTTAGCGCATGAAATCGGCCGGAATCCTCCACGCTACCGCTGGACCAGAAAAGTAGTCGTCGCCGAAATGAGCTTTCTGTAAGAGTTGAGAGAATTTGAAAAAGTTTGGCATCTCATCTGGGTTTGAGTATTTTGACCTTACAATCGGCAACTATCGGGGGCACGATAAATTTGGTTTTCCTTGCACCTTACTCGCATCCTGCCTACTTTCAGCAGCAAAAACCACAACCTATGCAAATTAAGGAAAGCGGCACCCAGTATGATGTGTGCGTGGTGGGTTCGGGGGCCGGAGGAGGGATGGCCGCTAAGGTGCTCACCGAAGCCGGAGCCAAAGTTGCCTTACTGGAGGCGGGCCCCATGTTCGACTCGGCGCAGGCCGATATGTTCGCCTGGCCCTACGAGTCGCCACGGCGGGGAGCTTCAACGCACCGCCCCTTCGGAGAGTTCAACGCCGCCTACGGCGGTTGGGAAATCGACGGCGAACCCTACAGCCGCGCCCCGGGCACCGAGTTCGACTGGTTTCGCTCGCGCATGCTGGGCGGCCGCACCAACCACTGGGGGCGCATCTCGCTACGCTTCGGTCCCAAAGACTTCCAGCGCAAAAGCGTTGACGGTTTGGGTGACAACTGGCCGATCACCTACGATGACATAAAGCCCTACTACGATAAGGTAGACCGCCTGGTGGGCGTGTTCGGCGCCAACTTCGATCCGAGTCTGGGTCTGGACAATGAACCGGACGGCATCTTCATGCCTCCGCCCAAACCCCGCGCTTACGAGTTGCTGATCAAAAAATCGTGCGACCCGCTGGGCATTCCGGTGCTGCCCTCACGCTTATCTATCCTCACGCGCCCCCTCAACGGGCGGGCCCCCTGTCACTACTGCGCGCAGTGCAACCGCAGTTGTTCTACGCACTCCAACTTCTCCTCGCCCTCGGTATTGATTCCGCCCGCCATGAAGACGGGCAACCTCACCCTGATCACCAACGCCATGGCCCGCGAGGTGCTCACCAACAGCGAAGGCCTGGCCACCGGAGTGGCGTACGTCAACAAAGACGACGGCCTGGATTACGTGATCAATGCCAAGGTGGTGGTGCTGGCTGCCAGCGCGTGCAGCACGGCCCGAATCATGCTCAACTCCCGGTCTAGCCGCCACCCCGACGGACTGGGCAACTCCAGCGGACTGGTAGGTCGTTACCTCATGGACTCGACCGGCTCGGGCCTGTCGGGACTGATTCCTCAGATGATGGACGGTATTCCGTATAACGAAGACGGCACCGGCGGCATGCACATGTACATGCCCTGGTGGAAAGACAACATGAAGGACAAACTTGATTTTCCGCGGGGCTACCACATTGAGATTGGAGGCGGGCGGCGCATGCCGAGCTACGGCTTCGGGGGCAACATCCACAACTATAACGGTTGGTATACCCAGGAAAAAGGATACCAAAGCGCGGGCGGCGGAGGCGGCTACGGAAAAGCCCTTAAGAATGATTATCGCCGCCACTACGGAGCCGTAGTGGGCTTCGCCGGGCGGGGTGAGCCGGTGGCTAGCAAAAACAATTACTGCGAAATCGATCCGAACGTGGTGGACCAGTGGGGAATCCCGGCGCTGCGCTTCAACTTTAAGTGGAGCGACTACGAGAAGAACCAGGCCAAGCACATGGTGGATACTTTTGAAGAAATCATCCACGCCATGGGCGGCCGGGTGCTGGGCGAAAAGCCGGGCAAGGAGCAAGACTACGGACTGCTGGCCCCGGGCCGGATCATCCACGAGGTGGGCACCGCCCGCATGGGCAAAGACCCGCGCGAAGCACCGGTGAATGCGTACGGCCAATCGCACGACTGCAAAAACCTGTTCGTGGCCGACGGCTCGTCGCTGGTGACCAACGCCGACAAAAACCCCACCTGGACCATCCTGGCCCTATCGATGCGCACCTCTGAATATATCGCCGACCAACGAAAAAAACGATCTCTATGACCTATCGTAAAGACGCGATGCATCGCGTCTCAACCAAAATCAACCGCCGCGACACCCTCAAAATGATGGGCGTGGCCTCCCTGGCGGGCCTCACCTGGACAGCCTGCGAACCGCAACCCGAAATCGCCGAAGAGCACCACGTGCACACGGGCACCCACGAGATCAGCGAAGCCGACCAGCAACTGATGAACGAACGCTTCTTCACCGACCACGAGTTGAAGACCGTGACCGTGCTGGGCGACCTGATCATTCCGGCTGACGAGCGCTCGGGCAGTGCCTCGGATGCCGGAACGCCCGAGTTCATCGAGTTTATGATGAAAGACCAGCCCTACCATCAGGTGGGCATGCGGGGCGGCTTGCGCTGGCTGGATATGCAGTGCCTGAAGCAGTTTGAGCAGAAATTTGTCGACTGTAGCGAAGCGCAACAGAAAGAAATGCTCGACCAAATTGCTTATCCCGAGCAAGCCGCTCCCGAAATGAGCCAGGGCGTTAACTTCTTCAACAACTTCCGTAACTTTGTGGCTACCGGTTTCTTCACCAGTAAAATTGGGGTGGATGACCTGGAGTACGTCGGCAACCGCCCCAACGTGTGGCAGGGAAGCCCGCCCGAAGTGCTGGCCCGCCTGGGCGTGAGCTACGATTCGGTGAGCGAGTATACGTTTGCGTGATTAAAACACCAGCGCTACGCTGAATATCTCCTGCACCATCAGCATCTCGCCGCCGTTGGCATCTCCTAATGTGCTTCCCCCGTTTGTCAACCTGATTTTGTGCAAATGGGGGGTTAACAACCCCTACCGTGGCTCCCACCACGTAGCCGACAATCACATCCGAAGGAAAGTGCTTCCCTGCTTTGTAGCGGAAAAACCCGGTAGCGGCCGGAAGCAAAGCGGCGGTTGTCCAGGCGACTGCCCTCACGCCCGGATGGTCTATATAGTCGGTGAGCGTCTTGGCGGTGAAGAACATCAGCGCCGCACTGTGCGAGGTGTGTCCCGAGAAGAACGAAAAAGTGTTGTCGTTCGCGGTGCGCACCGCTTCGGGGGCGGCATTGTTGTAGGTGTTGGGCCGGGGTCGTCGCACCAGCGCCTTGGTGAGGCCCGTCAGCGCCTCGTTGAGCATCACCGTCTCCAGTAATATCAGTCCGAGTGTACCGGCGTCGTTGCGGGTCTCCTTGAAAGCCAGCAGGACCAAAGGGGCCGCAAATGAGGCTCCCACCAAAGCGTCACTGGTGATCACGGCCCTTTCGGAGTAGTTGCGGGTGGCGCGTCGATCAATGGCCAGCACGTCACTCACGTTGAGCTTCCCGACATCTTCCAGAGAAAGCGGCTCGCGCTTATGGCGCAGCAGGATGCTAGCCGTGACCCCCGCCGACCCAGTCGCTAGTAGCGGAATTTCACGTGCTGCCCCCAGTCGGTACGTTCCCTCCTGCGCGTACGCTCCCGAATGCGTCGATAAAAGCAGAAACAGAAAAGCGTAGAGCAGCGTAAGGTTCCTACGCCAAGGGGTATTTTTAGTAGTCATGAGGGTTGGAGAACAAGGAAAACCAAGATTGACAGGGCGCCAAAACAACTCCGAATTGTCCTCCTTTGTTGAATGCGGCTCAAATAACAGAAATTTGCACTAGTGTTATATCTGCATAGAGTATGAGTATTTTTATAGGTTGCAACCCGCTATTATTGCAGCACAAACTTTTAACAACGCTAAAATTCTACCGATGAAAAATTTACAGAAACTATTTTCAATGGCTATGCTGGTGTGCATGGCTGCCGCCTTGTTTTCGTGTAGCAAAGATGAGGAGGAGAATTTTGACGTAGAAGTAGGTATAGTGGGCGAATGGGAAATTGAGTCATCTGAAATGCTAATAAACGGGCAGAGCTATGATGCTTATATTGAGCAAGCTGCTCAACAAGCTGGTATGTCCGCAGATGATTTCAAGGATTCTTTCGGAGCAACCCTTGATACAGAGGGTAATTTCCATTTTATGGAAGACAAAAAATTTACCGGAACCATCGAAGGTGATTCTATGGTAGGTACTTGGTCAGCCAACGACAAAAAACTTATTTTAGAGTATGGAGATGGTGATGATCAGGAATTTATAGTGAAGTCGCTTAATAGTAACAAGGCCATACTATCAATCCAAGACTTAGAAGGTATCACACCTGAACTAAAAATAGAAATTCTCCTCCATATTGAAAGAAAGTAATCATTAAAACTATTGATACTCAAGCCCTTGCCAGATACTCTAGCAAGGCTTTTTTATAATTTATACCCCACACCTACCCTAAGCGCCAAATTGCTGTTCTCAAAGTAATAATCCGTCATCACTTCCAGTCGCCAGGGGCCGGTGAGTTGGCGTCCGTAACCAAAGCCCAGGGCGTAATCCACCTCGCGGCCCACCAGCGGCCGAAATCGGAAAAAAAACGGATCGACCGGATAGAAACGCGCTCCGGGCAAAAAGAACACTCCTTGATCCGTCCAGGCCTCCACCCCCAGGGTCAACGACAGTTGCCGAATCAAAAAGTAGTTGAGTTCAGCGCTGAACTGCGCCTTGCGCACAAACTCTACCGGATTGCGGTTATCGGTTTTGTACACATCGATGCCGAAGTTGAATAGGTACTGGGCTTGGGCAGGCAGATGACTAAAAAAGACGAGCGTTAAAACGAGTAGGTAGGCGTTTTTCATGTAGGATTAAATAGTGCGCCTAAAGCTAGGGCAAGATCAGCGGGTTTCAAAGGCGTGAACGGCTTCTTTGTTTTTTTTGACGTGGCTAAACTCGCACTCCTACCACCAGCACGTCGTCGGTTTGCACCTGTTGGCCCTTCCATTCGTAGAAGATGCGTTCTATCTGCTGGCGCTGCTGAGTGATGCTCTTGGATTGTAACACAGTGAGCATTTCTTTGAAGCAGCGGCGCATGAATTTTTTGTCCTTCGGCCCGCCAAACTGATCCTGAAACCCATCGGAAGCCAAGTAAAAAGTGTCGCCGGGTTGCAACTCCAGGGTTTGGTTGGCAAAGCACTTTTCCGGATAATAAGCTCCCCCAATAAAATACCGATCCGCATCTAGCTGATGCAGTTCGCCCTGCTTAAAGTAGTACATCGGCATCTGAGCGCCACTGTAACTCATTGTCAGGGTACGGCGGTTGATAAAGCAGACGGCCATATCCAGCCCGTCGTTGTTGGGGTTCTCAGCGTCCTGCTGCCGCAGCGCCTCCCGGATGTGGGTATCCATCAGCGTGAGCACCACGTTGGGCGATGTCATCTTGTTCTCCAGCGCCAACTGGTTGAGAATGGTGTTGGCCAGCACGGTCATAAACGCCCCCGGCACTCCGTGACCGGTGCAGTCTAGCACGCTCAGGATCACGGTGTCCTCGGTTTCGTGCAGCCAGTAGAAATCGCCGCTCACAATGTCTTTCGGCTGAAAAAAGATTAGCGACTCCGGAAACAGGTGCTTCAGATGGTTACGGGCCGGCAGGAGCGACATCTGAATCCGGCGGGCGTACTCAATGCTGGCCTTGATGTCGCGGCTGCTTTCTTCCAGCAGCTGACTTTTCAGCACAATTTCGTCGCGTTGTTTCTCTATCTTCTGGCGCTGCTGGTTGATCGACGCCTTTTGCTTCTCCAGCTTGCGATTGGCCTGAATTTTTAGCCGGTACTTGCTGTAGAACACCAATCCCAAACCAAACAAGAACAAGATACCGGAGATCAGCACGTAGTTGACCAGTTTGCGCTGATCGTACTCCAGTTCTCTGATCTTGCTCAACTGCTGTAGTGATTCAATCCGGCTGGTTTTCTCGTCCACTTCGTACACCGTCTGCATTTCGGCTACCTGTCGCGAGGCTTGTTCCTGGTACATGCGCTCCTGCTCCAGGCTGTAGCGACGAAAGTTCACCAACGCCTCTTCCAGGTTGCCCACTTGGTTATAATACTTCGCCAGGTTGAGGTAGCACTCCTGAAGGATCACGTTGGCGTAGGTACCCTTGAGACCGCGGGCTTGCTGGGCGGCTTCGTTGAGGAAAGTAAACGATTGGTCTAGTTCCTTCAGATTGTAATACGCTTTGCCTAATTCCAACAACGAGCGGGCGCGTAACAAAATGTCGCCGTATTGTTCGGCGGTCTCCAGCACTTCATCGAGCAGACTCAGCGCCTCTTCGTTGTGGCCCTGCAGCACGTAGGTTTTTGCGATGTGATAATAGGCGTAACTGGTGCCTAAATCGCTCATCTTACTGTCACCGCGCTGGTGCAAGGCTAGCGAACGGTTAAAGTAATTGAGCGCATCGTCGTATTCTTGAGTTGCCCGCAGCGCTTGGCCCATGCCCACGTAGGCATCGGAGAGCGCAGCGACATTGTCGTATTGTTGAGACAAATTAATCGATTGCAGAAAAAAGTCTTTCGCCTTGTCGTAATTTCTGAGGTCCAGATTCACGCTGCCCATCGTCTTATACAGGCCCGCCTTTTCGTCTTCCTGCTTAATGGCATCGAAAATCCGCTGGGCGGCGGTGCAGTACTTCATTGCCAGCGCATTGTTGCCCATATAATTTTCTACTCGCCCCAGGTGCGCCAGGGCGTAGCCTCGCTTCCGCTCCTTGCCCAGTTGAAGATACAGGTTAGCGGCTTGCTCTCCGTAGCTGTGGGCCAGCGGATAGTTGTCGTTCTCGTAGCAGGTGTTGCTCAGGTAAAAGTAGCTATCGGCCATCGCCAGCGAGTCGTTCTCACTGCGGTAGATGGTGAGCGAAAGCGAAAAATAGCGATCCAGGCTATCAAAGTTGTAGTGCGGCACCCCACCGTAGTACGAGGCGATCTGAAGATAAGCTTGCGCAATTCCCTGATCATACCCCCCGCGCTGAGAAACGGCCAGCGCCCGCTGGGCAAACCGCAGGGCCGAGTCGGCGTAGATGGGTTCGTAGTAGCGGGCAATGTCTACCAGCACATCCGCCTGATCTTCTAGCGAAACGGCTTGCTGCAGGGCAAAGGTTAAACTATCCAGGGTATCAGCCGCAGCGGCTGGGCGACTTATCCCGAACAATCCACTTAGGATCGCCGCTCCGAGGGCAGTGCGAGCAAATGAAAAGATTGGTAAAGCCCTTGCGCGTGTCATATTAGTCGCCAAAAATATCCACAAGGTAGTGTCCCTCGGCCGAAACTTCAAAAAAAGCGCATTATTCGTCCAAACACCCGCCCGTCGATGTCACCGGGGCACGTCCACATTGTCTACCAATTGTCGCAGCACCTCCGCGGGCGAGCGGCCTTCCATCTCCGTTTCCGGGGTCAAGATCACCCGGTGGATAAGTACCGAAGGGGCCACGTGCTGCATGTCTTCCGGCGTTACGAAATCACGACCGTGCAGAGCCGCGTAGGCCTTAGCTCCGGTCAGGATGGCCAGCGAGGCGCGGGGCGAGGCTCCCAGATAGAGCTCGGGCGACTGTCGGGTTTCGTGCACCATGCGCGCCACGTAGTGGATCAGCGGCTCTTCTACGTGGATCTCGCGCACCTGTTCGCGGTAGCTCAGTAACTGCTCGGCCGAGATCACGGGCGTCACCGTGCTGATGTCTACCGCGTTCTTCCGCTGATGAAAGCGCTCCAGCATGAGCGTCTCTTCCTCGAGTGAGGGATAGGTAACCTCGATCTTAAACAGAAAACGATCGAGCTGGGCCTCGGGCAGGCGGTAGGTTCCTTCTTGCTCAATCGGGTTTTGCGTGGCCAGCACCATAAAGGGCGGTTGCATGTGGTAGGTGTGTCCGTCGACGGTGATTTGCCGCTCTTCCATCACCTCAAACAGCGAAGCCTGCGTTTTGGCGGGCGCCCGGTTGATCTCGTCCACCAGCACCAGGTTGGAGAAAACCGGTCCGCGCCGAAACTCAAACTCCGAAGTCTTGGCGTTAAACACCGAGGTGCCGATCACGTCCGACGGCATCATGTCGGGGGTGAACTGAATGCGGGAGAAGTCGACCGAGATCATGCGGGCCACCAGTTTGGCCGTAAGCGTTTTGGCCACACCCGGCACTCCCTCCAGCAGCACGTGCCCGTCGGCCAGGATGGCGGTTAGGATCAGGTCGATCATTGCCTGCTGCCCGACGATCCAGGTGCCGAGTTGCTGACGGATGGCCGCTACGCCTTCTTGGAGAGAAGAGAGATCGAGGCGGGAGGAGAAGGCAGGTTCTTGGGGAGCGTCGTTTTGCATAGGGGACAAAGATAATGCTTATCGCTGTTTTTTATTCGAAATAGGCATTTTCGTTGCGTGTTGGATGGAGGCAGCTTTTCCAGAGGAGCGTCTGTGCTGCGAAGTGGGCGGATTTTAACCGATTTGGTTAAGGGGTAGCGTGACGCCTTGCGCCCTCGCTAAACAGTCCGGTGGACTTCAATAAAAAGCTAGCCCCTACTCCACCTTTTTAAGCTGCTAGGTCGCTGGGGCTAATGTTATAACTGCTCAAAAATACGGAGCTCTTAAACAAACTGTTCTTTTAAATGAATTTAGCATTAACAAGTCAATTGCCGATCTTGTTTTAATAAATGGAGAACCCGTATTGTACGAGATTAAGACAGCTTTAGACAATATAGATAGATTGCCTTCTCAAATTGAGGATTACAAAAAGGCTATTTCAAAGGTATGCTTGGTGGTAAGTAGTAAGACTATTTTAGATGTATTAAAGAAGTATTCTTCTACCGAAATTGGAATCTATGAGTTTACAGAAAAACACGAACTGCTAGTACATCGGGAAGCTAGAGAGGATAGTATTTATCTAGAACACGCAACGCTGTTCAGGTTATTAAGAAAAAATGAGTATTTAAAAATTGTTCAGGAATATTTTGGATTCGTTCCCAACGTGCCAAATACAAAGATATTTAGTGAATGCTTAAAATTAGTATCCTTAATGGAGGCGACAGAACTTCAAAGGCTAGTGTTTAGTCAACTAAAGAAGAGAAAGCTCAAATGTCCGGATCGTCTTCAATCAAAAGAAACACCTTATGAATTGAAACATTTATGCTACGCCCTAGACCTTTCGGAGGCAGAGTACAACAAGCTTTATAAATTTCTCGGTAACAACGTGTAGTATATGTACTTTCCATTCCTTCGAGGTAAACAGTTTGAGCTTATTGCATTAAGAGAAATTATTGATGTTCTAAAAGAAAACAAAAATAAATCATCTTTAGTGATTGAGCCAGTGAAAGATTCTTCTACACTTCGGACGACGCTTAAAAAGTTCAGAGATCATGACATAAATTTCACACTCATAGCAAATCCTATTGAAGGTGATCTAATTAGTAAGACTAAGGATATCTTCCAACTACTTCGCAGTTCTATGGGAAACTCGCTCATCGACTATGATAATTTTCAGGTGGGTGTTTATGTCAGAAACGAAAAAGAATTCTCTAAACAGATCAAAGCATTATCAACTATCGACTTTCAATATAAAGGATTTACGTTAATCCATATTGGCGAGGTACAAGATCACAAAGTTTTTGATAAGATATCTTCCATAGGACCTACCCGGTATAATCTGATCAATTTCAATAAAACTAGTCGAAGGTATTACAGAAATTTTGATAGTGCTACGCGAATCTCCTTAGACGATTATTTTATTCCTCAACAGAGAAATGCCGATTATCAACATTACACGGATGAGCCTTTTTCAGAGGAGCATAAATATTACGAAGAAGACGGGTTTCAAGGGTTTTCTGATTATCTGACAATTGGTGAACCCTATTCAGATGGTGGGTTTCTGCCATACGCGGTAGCTATCCACTTGACTTACGCGACTGAAGATAGTAAAATTAGAGTAAAGCATTTTGTTTCCGACTCGAACGAAGATTCTACTGACGTTGCCGGAAAATTCGCGGAAGCATTAAAGAAGTTAATAGCTTGGGTTGATCTCAATAATCCTGAAGAAACTTTGGCAATTAGAGAATTTAGAGATTTATATAAAAACGGTCACTTCCCCGGACTAGGTAGTATCAAAAAACTGTCTATTATGAATCACATTGAGTTGGTACTCAGCTTGATCTAACTATGTACTGCTGCCCTTACTGCTTTTCTAGTCCTTACCTTATCCAAATTATTAGAAGCAATTCTACAAAGAACGGACAATGTGATTTCTCTTCGCATAGTGACGTAGAACTCTATGACCCGCGCGAACTACTACCTTTCTTCAGAGGAATTGCTGATTTGTATACGCCTTATACCTCATCAATTGTTGAAAGCAATCTGATTCATGATCAGATTTCGATCGATTTTCCAGTCAAAGTGTTTTCATCTTTCATACGAGGAAATGAGGAGGGTTTGTTAAGAGCTATCTTAGAAGACGAGATTCAGGATTATAATCACCTTTTCACCAGTCCAGTGGCGATTAAATGCTTAAATGATCCGTCTTCTGCGGAACAAGCTAAAATATTAGAAGTTTCCTGGGAAAATTTCGTTACTGAAATTAAGAGTAAGAACAGGTTTCATATAGAGAATACAGTTGATTTAGATAGGTTAGAGAGAATCTTAAAAAGGCATTCAAGGACTATCTATAAAGGTAAAATATTCTTCAGAGGAAGAATATCTGATAGAAATGGGTATCCAGCCGCAAAGATGGGAAACCCACCAAATAGTTTGGCGAGTTCAGGAAGAGCAAATCCGGAAGGAATATCTTATTTGTATCTTGCGGACGAACTAAAAACCACGCTGTATGAAACCAGAGCCTCTTTATTTGACTATGTCTCTATTGGGGAATTCCGACTGACCACCGACATACAAACTATAAATCTAAGGGAAACACACATCTATGATCCCATACAATTGGCAGAAGAAGAAGCCTTAGAAGATTTCCTCATTCATTACTCTTTCATGTCCAGGCTTGAGAAAGAACTCTCGCGGCCCATTAGGAGAAACGATAGTAAGCTAGATTATTTACCAACTCAATATTTATCCGAGTTCATCAAGTCGTTGGGATTTGATGCTATAGAATACCGTAGTTCGCTGAACCCCAAAGGCTTCAACCTCGCTGTTTTCAATCCTCAAAAACTCAAGTGTATAAAAACCTATGTTCACGAAATAAACAAGATTGATTTTGAGCATAGCTTAATGAAATAGATTTTGGATGGTTGATTCTTTCCTCTCTCCAAACCCCTCAATCTTCCGGCTCAACTCTAAACAGCACAAAATGCAGATCATGGCGTTTGCCTCTGTTATCACGTGGATCAACTATATTGGTTTTCCGGATAGATAATCACCAAATAGGCGTCAATTCCGTATTCTCTGTGAACAGTTGATCGCATGAAGTTGCTTCTTATCAAGCCCTCTTTCTCCTGTACGAATATCGATAATCAATCAGGTTTACCAAGTCAATATCCATGGGGTTCACTTTGCGCGACACAAGAACTTCCATTGATCCAGTGCTTGAATTTTCCTGTTATCTTCTCAGTATATTCCTGCGTGTACCTCTTGTACTGCTCAAATAGCTGATGTCGAGTCGATTCACCCGGAAATTGGTCTACAAAACACTCTTTAAAGTCATTGTAGCTCACCACCGTTCTCTGGTAAGGCTCCAGGTTCCCCCTTACATCAAAATTTAGTTTCATAAACAAAAATAGGCTTTTCCTCTCAAGTCGTAGCACCCGCTACGATTCATACACCAACGCTGCTGGGTCTTAGGACCGCATCCGCTTAACCTAAAATCAGAGGAGGTGGTCGTTCTGATACGCAGGGGCAATAGCCTGATTTATTTTGCCATCGCCCTCGCTGAAAACCTCTCAATCTCCCGACGCAACTCCACCAACTCATCTGCCGACAACGTATCTCGCTGTTGCGCCCGTCGGATTGCCGATACCAAAGCCTGCACTTCCTCCTTGGGTTTGCCTGACTTGTGCGCCAAACGCTCCGCAAAGGCTTCGTCCAGGGTGCTGGTGTCCAGCCGGTAGCGGGTACGGAATTCGTCCAGCAGGTAGTGAATCTGCTTGTCGGCGATGTTTTTATGGTCGCGGGTGCGTAGGAACAGGTTGCTCACCGTGCCCACAAACTCCAGCGTGGTGTTGGCCGGAGGCTGCACCACCGGTATGGCCCGCTGCTTCCGCTTTGCCTCCAGCACCATGAACAACAGTACGCCCACCCACAATGAGATACAACGCCCACCGAAGCGCCGGTTGACTCAGTATGTAGCGCAGCGGAGTGGTGGCTTCGCGTCGGCCGGTCTGGTAGTATTCCGTCCAGTGCACGTCCCGCACCGGCAGATACGACAGCGTGCGGGCGGTGGCTTCCGCCCCGTTCTCTTTTAGCAAATGATAGTTGGTGAACTGGTAAGGCACACTGCTCAAAATGAGTGCTCCCTCGCCGAGTCGCGTACGCAGCAGCACCGGACGGTCGTCGCTATCGCGGGCCAGCACGGTGGTGCGCGCCGAATCGTAGGAGGTGAAGTACGTCTGGTCGTAGGTTTGCCGGGGCAGCGTGTCGGATTGTCCGGACAGCGTGGGCAATAGGCGGATGTCTATGTCCAGCCGCAGGGTATCGGCGAAGTAGCCGCCGAAAAAACTAGCCGCTATTAGCGCGGCCCCTCCCTGATCTACCTGCTGCAAAAGTGCCGCAGCATCGAGTGAGTCGGGACTAAAATCGGTGGCCACAATTAAAACATTGTCCGCCTCCGTTAGCTCGCTGGTTTCGAGATCGTACAGGCTGCTCTGAGAATGAACGATAGTTTGACCGGGAAATACATCCTCCAGTACCGCGCCCAGCACGTAGGTTCCGTAGGGCGATTTGTCGCGCTTTTCTAGCGTAAACGCCCAGTCGATGGGCTTCGGAGTGAGGTATTCTACCAGCACCAACAAAAGAAGCGCTCCCCCTAGATAGGCGGCGTAGCGATATTCTTGCTTCATGCGAGGGCTTTGGGAGATGCTTCAATCTGCCGGAAAAGGCGTTCAACCCGCTCGGCCATTGCTTGGTCCGCCGGAAAGTTGCCGTACCAGGCGTATTCGTAGTAGTAACTCAACCGCTGAAACGGTTCACGCAGGGCAGTATCAGCTAGTTCGGCTTGGTAGTCGTGGTTGGTTTTGCCCGGCCGCCAGCGAATCAGTTGGCGGTCGGCGAGCTTTCGCAACGCGTAAATGTACCGCAAACGAATCACCCGCCGGTGGTTGTTTTCCCGTTGGGCGTCCGCAATTTCTTGCTCAAAATCGATGGCGTAGATGTTGTCTTCCGCGGGGTTTTCAGTCAGTCGGGGACTATCTTTTCTGAAGAACAGTTGGGTCACACTGGTGCCAGTGAGTTTCAGGATGGCGAAGGTGAGTACCGCAAAGCAAAATAGATAGAACAGGATATTGTAGATCGTGCCAAAGTAGGTGTAGTGGTAGAGCCGGGCGAACTGCTGCGATAACCAGTACTTGAAGCGTTCCCACCACGAAAGCGTGGCCTTGCGCCGGATGCCGTAGTCAAAATCCCCGTCTTCCTGAAAGCGACGCATGGTTTCTTCGGAGAAAGTCCGTGCTTCAACGCGTACCGAGTCGTTGAACCGAAGGGCGGTGGTGCTCGACTGCGCCGCTACGCTAGCGTTGAAGAGAAAAGCCAACCCGCACCACAACGCCACGATCGTGCGACGCACGGCGTGATAAGACAGCGCTGCTTTTTTCTGGCGCGCCAACGCTATTGCTTCCCGGTAAGTAGATCGCCTCACGCTCAGTAGGTTTCGTCGTCACGGGTGGACCGCGGTGTTTGCCCAATGGTGTTCACGCTTTCCAGCAGCCCGGCGGCTTCTTTCTTCTCCACCAGGTTCGCGTACTGAAAGGCTACCGCAATGAGCAGAATAGCGTACAGCAAGTACGACAATAATGAGCTAAGCGCCTGAAAGATAATTAGAACAATCTGCAACGTCCCTTCACTGTCTTCCAATCCGTTTCCCTGCGTCAGGCTAAAGAACGTAGGCACACCCAGGGCAAGGCCAAACGGAAGCATCACCACCATGCTGATGATAGCGATGAGTATCGAGGTCACGAAAATCAGCCCCAGGGTGCTCAGGTAGTTGTCGGACACCAGTTTGAAGCATCGACTAAAGGCCGCTCCCAGACTGAGGCCCTCTTTGATCTGAATAATAAACAGGAACGAAAGTGCCGCAATGGCAATGAAGCCCGGGATTATGAGCAGCATAAAGCCCAGCACCACCAACACGCTGTACACAAAGGTGCTTACCACCACCACCAGATAGTGCTGTTTTACTCGTTCCCACACCTCGGCCACGGTGATGTTATCATAGTCCTCCCGTTCTACGTACAGCACCAGGTAAGCATACACCACCGTCACCAGCAGGGCCGACACAAAAATGGACAGAAATGAGGTAAGGCTACTCTGCGATAGTATTTCCAGATAATCAAACGGATCTCCCCCCGTACTCATGTCCAAGAACGTGGCTTGGTAGATTCCGGCCACCACCGCAATGAGCAGAATGGCAGGACCGGCAATGAACAGGATACTTTTGGCAAGGGGCGCAAAGTTCTGCCGCAAGAAGGCGAAGGTCACGTTGATCTTTTCGCCAAAGTCGCGCTTTTCGTAGAAGCTAATCTTTTGGTTCAGTTCCATGTTGGTTAAGTTTTGATGGATAGATAATGAAGTAGTAAATGATAAAGCAGGCTGAACTCGCAATAATGGCCAGTTTAGCCGCCATCGGCCACTCGGTGAGTCGGGTCACGAAGGCTTCCAGAAAGCCCGCCGTGATGAAGATGGGCACCAGCCCGATCACCATTTTCAGGCCCCGGCGGGCGCCGCGCCGAAACGATTCGCCCCGCGGGTAGGTGCCCGGAAACAGCAAGCTGTTGCCCATCACCAGTCCGGCCGCCCCGGCCAGCACAATGGCCGAAATTTCCAGGGTGCCGTGCGTCCAGATGGTTAAGAACGAGGTGAGCAGCAGCCCCTTCTGGTAGAAGAAGTACTGAAACGCTCCCACCATCACCCCGTTGTAGAACAGCATAAACCCGGTGCCCACCGAGGCCAGCAAACCTAGCACGAACGCCAGAAACGACACCCGCACGTTGTTAAAGGTGATGGCAAAAAACATATCGCTCTGCTGCATGTCTTTATAAACGCCCATCGGGTCGCCCCGCTCAATGTTGTCAAGTGTCATGTTCACGTAGGCATCGCCCAGGATCAGGCGCACAAAGGTGTCGTCGTGCGCAGCAGACAAAGCGCCCACTCCCATCGAAAGCACAAAGATTAAGAAGGCGTAGAACAGCGGACGGCGGGCCTCGTAGTATAGTTGAGGCAGCTCTATCCGCCAGAACCGGCTTACGCGGCCCCGGTCTTCTTTTTTATTACGATAAATAGCCTGGTGCACCTGCGCCGCCAGGTTGTTTAGGTAACGGGCGGTATTGCTCTGCGGATAGTGGGTTTGGGCGTAGGCCAAATCATCGGTTAGGCGCACAAAATAGTCGGCTAGCGTATCAGGATCAGCCGAATTTGTTTGTTTGAGGAGTGACTCAAACTGTCCCCAGCGTTGTTCGTTTTGCTTCACAAAGGCCGCTTCTCTCATGATCGGGGCAAGTTTTACGAAAAGTAAATCATTTTTCCCGTATTTTTACTAAACGACGCGGCCAAATCTCGGACAAGCGTTTAGAACCGCTCCTACATTTATGCAAAAAATCAGTGTACAAACCACCCAAAACGTGCGCATCGAGTACGTGCTGGCGGGCATTGGCGACCGCATCCTGGCCTATCTGATCGATATGCTAATTATTGTTGCCTACGCCACGGTGCTGGGATTGCTGTTTGCCTCCCTGTCAATAGAACCCTCCTGGACCATCGTTGTCGTGCTGGCGCTGCCCGCGTTTATGTATCACCTGCTGTGCGAAAGCTTGCTCAACGGCCAGAGCGTGGGCAAGCGGCAGATGAAAATAAAGGTGGTGAAGCTCGATGGTTCCTCTCCCGGTCTGGGTGCCTACTTTATGCGCTGGATTCTTCGCTTAATCGACATGAATATATTTGGTGGAGGAATCGCCGTGCTCTGCATCGCTATCACCACCCGCGACCAACGCCTGGGCGACCTGGCGGCGGGCACCACCGTGGTGAAAGTGAAGGGCCAGGAAGTTACTCCCGTATTCGCCACTGACGAGGATTATCACCCTACTTTTACGGAAGTTACCCGCCTCACGGATGCCGACATTGACACCATCCAGCGCGTCATCAAGGCGCACCGCGACTCGGGCAATACCGAACCGGTGTGGGCCACCGCCCAAAAGGTGCAACTGACCCTGGGGGTGCAGTCGGATATGCGCCCGCTGCAGTTTTTATTCACCGTGGTGCGCGATTATAAGTATCTGACCGCTCGTTAGAAATACTTGACGCACTGTTCCTTTGGTTTACTCAGTAGGTTGCGTAAATTTACTCAGTGTATTGAGTAATTTGAAATATGTACAAACGAAAGCAGAAAAGCCTTCTTCTTCAGCGTATTAATGAGCCTCGCCGGTTCATTCAGGTAGTCTACGGCCCCCGCCAGGTGGGTAAAACAACGATGGTTACTCAGCTCATCAACGAACTGGCGGCCCCGGTTCATTTCGCAGCGGCGGATGCCGTAGGAGATACCAGTGGTAGCTGGATCGAGCAGCAGTGGGAGGCCGCCCGACTCAAACTCAAGACAACGCAGGCCCCTTTCTGCCTGTTGGTCGTCGATGAAATTCAGAAGATTCAGCGCTGGAGCGAGTTCGTAAAACAAGCCTGGGATAAAGACACCCGCACGGAAACTAACGTAAAAGTCATCCTGCTCGGCTCTTCGCGTCTGCTGTTGCAGCAGGGTTTGACCGAATCGCTCGCCGGACGACTCGAGACCCACTACATGGGGCACTGGAGCTTTCTTGAAATGCGTAATGCGTTTGGAATGAGTGCCAACGAGTTCGCCTGGTACGGAGGCTATCCCGGCGCCGCCTCTCTAATTGATGACGAACCCCGCTGGCGGGCCTACGTGCGAGACGCCCTTATTGAGACCAGCATTTCTAAAGATATTCTGATGCTAACCCGGGTAGACAAACCCGCCCTGATGAAAAGGCTCTTCGAGCTCGGCGCTTTGTATTCCGGGCAAATTTTGTCGTACACCAAAATGCTTGGTCAGTTGCAGGATGCCGGAAACACCACCACCCTTTCGCACTATCTGGAGTTAATAAGCACGGCGGGTCTACTTTCTGGCATTGAAAAGTTTGACCCAGCTACCCTGCGGCAGCGAGCTTCCAGTCCCAAAGTTTCAGGTGCACAACACTGCTCTAATGAGTGCCCAAACTTCCGAATCTTTTCAGCAGGTGTACGGTACTCCCAAAGAGTGGGGACGCTGGGTTGAATCAGTGGTGGGTGCGCATCTCCTCAACGCTTCGCTTACCGAAGACTTTCGGCTGTTCTACTGGCGACAAGGCAATCAGGAGGTAGATTTTGTGCTAGAGAAAGGGGGAAAGGTAATTGGTCTGGAGGTGAAGAGTGGTTCTTCGGGTGAGACCTCAGGAATGCAGGCGTTCCGTGATAAGTTTTCCCCCGAGAAAGTATTTTTGGTGGGCAAATCAGGCATCCCTTGGCCCGAATTTCTCACGATCAGTCCGAGTGAGTTATTCTGAATACTTTCTGTTTGCACCAGTCATGGCTCCTTACACGCTTTCTCTACCGCCTCAAAAAAAGCCTCCAGCTTCCGCCTATCCAATTTCCCGTCCGTGCGCACGCCGCTGCACAAATCCAGTCCGAAGGGTTCTACGGTTTCTATCGCTGCCCGCACGTTGCCCGCGTGCAATCCACCCGCCAGAAAGATGGGTTTGCTAGCCCGCTCCCGAATCTGCCGACTCAGTTGCCAGTTGTGCACCCGCCCGGTACCGCCGAGTTCCTTCACCGCTAAGTTCGGATTTCCTGAATCGAGCAGCAACGCATCTACCTGCTCCGCTAATTCCAACGCTTGGTCAACTGATGCTTCGTCTACCACATGAATTACCTGCACCAACTTAATCCCCGGCAGGGCGTCTCGGATGGCTTGATAAGTGCCAACTTTCAGGGCATCCACGATCTGCACTGTGCTGGTGCCCACCCGTTTTTGGTGGGCGACAATGGCGGAAGCATCGGTTTCGCTAGTAAGCAAGAAAGTGGCTATGGACGGTGGAACCCCTTGTGCGATCATCCGGATTTGTTCGTCGCTAATCACTCCGGGGCCGCTTGGCATGGCCCCCACTAAACCCAGAGCCGTGGCTCCGCATCGAATGGCCTCCTGGGCTTCGGATGCGCTGCTGATGCAGCAGATCTTGACGCGGGGTTTGCTGGCACCTATCATTGTTCTACCACTTTCGTTTCTGGGCCGTGAAATTAAGCAAGCTCATACTATTTCGAAACGATGAAGGATTACTCTGGCATAAGCTGGGAAATCATATCCTCCAGTTTACTGTAAGCACATACCTTAATACCGTACTTTTTGGTGTCTATTCCTTTTAGGTTGTATTTCGATAGATAAATCTCCTCAAACCCCAGTTTTTCGGCTTCACTGATGCGACTCTCGATGCGGTTGGCTGCCCGGATTTCTCCTCCCAGTCCCACCTCGGCGGCAAAGCAGATTCGTCCCGAAAGGGGCACGTCCAGAAAGGATGACACCAGCGAAGCGCACACCGCCAGGTCGATGGCCGGGTCTTCTACCTTGAGTCCGCCCGCAATGTTTAGGAACACGTCTTGCACGCCCAACCGGTAGCCCACCCGCTTCTCCAGCACGGCGAGTAGCATGTTGAGCCGTTTGGCGTCGAAGCCAGTCGAGCTGCGCTGGGGCGTGCCGTAGGTGGCGGTGCTCACCAGCGACTGCACCTCAATGAGCAGCGGACGATTGCCCTCGAGCGTGGCTCCGATGGTGACTCCGCTCAAGTCGCTTTCGCGCTGGGAGATCAAAATTTCGGAAGGGTTAGTCACCTGCCGCAGGCCGGTGTCGCGCATCTCGTAGATGCCCAGTTCGGAGGTGGAACCAAAACGGTTTTTGGTGGTGCGCAAAATCCGGTAGCTCAGGTGGCGGTCTCCCTCAAACTGCAGCACGGTATCTACCATGTGCTCCAGCACCTTGGGACCGGCAATGCTGCCGTCCTTGGTGATGTGGCCGATCAGAAACACCGGAGTGTTGCTTTCTTTGGCGAATTTCATCAACTGGGCGGTGCACTCGCGCACCTGCGACACGCTGCCCGCCGCCGACTCCACCCGGTCTGACTGTAGCGTTTGAATGGAGTCGATCACGACGACCTGAGGCTCAAGGGCAGCGATTTGCTGAAAAATAGCGGATACCGATGTCTCGCCCAGCACGTAGCAGTCGGCGGGTTGTTTACTGCCCGTCGCCGTGGGCAGGCGCTCGGCGCGCATCTTAATCTGCTGGTCGCTCTCTTCGCCCGACACGTAGAGCACCCGCTGCTGGGGCAGCGACAGGGCGATTTGCAGCATCAGCGTAGATTTGCCAATGCCCGGCTCGCCCCCGATCAGCACCAGCGAACCCGGCATAATGCCCCCGCCCAGCACCCGATCCAGTTCGGCGTCGCCGGTGCGGGTGCGGCTTTCCTGGGTGTAGGTGATGTCGGTGATGCTCACCGGGCGGGCCGCGGTTTTTTTAGCGGGTCCGGCGGCCTGCTGCCAATCGGTTGGAGCGGTGCTTTTGGCAACGATTTCTTCCACGTAGGTGTTCCACTCGCTGCACGAAGGACACTTGCCCGCCCACTTGGGCGAAGAAGCACCGCAGTTTTGGCAGACGTAAACCGTTTTTACTTTAGCCATCTTGGTCTTTTTGAAGTATAGGTTCGGAGTTCTGGGTTCTAAGTTTAACTGAATAATCTAGAACTCCGAACCCAGAACCTCTAAACACCTACCCCATTAAAACAAGTTGCGTTTTTTTGACTTTATATAAACCATGAATAGCTACATTTCGGCCATTGGCACGGCGGTGCCCGATCATCAGATTGCCCAGCGCGACATTGCGCGCTTTATGGCGGACACCTTGCAACTAAAAGCGAACGACCGTCGGCGCCTGCTGGCGCTCTACCGCGCTACGGGCATTGCTTACCGCCACTCGGTGCTTGCTGACTACGGCCGAACCGATAACTTTACCTTTTTCCCCAACACCCCCGATCTTGAGCCTTTTCCCGACATTCAACAACGGATGCAGTTGTATCAACGAGAAGCCGTTCAGCTAAGCCACGCGGCGGCTACGAATTGTTTGGATCAACTTCCGACGCTGAATCGGTCGGATATTACGCACCTAATTTACGTGAGTTGTACGGGCATGTACGCCCCCGGTGTGGATATTGAGTTAATTCATCTGCTCGGACTAAATACTCATACCCAACGCACCGCGGTTAATTTTATGGGCTGCTACGCGGCTTTTAACGCGCTCAAAGTAGCCGACAGCATCGTTAGGGCCGATCCCGACGCTAAGGTGCTGCTGGTGTGCACTGAACTGTGCAGCATTCACTTTCAGAAGGGCACTGACGAAGACACCCTGCTGGCCAACGCCCTGTTTGCCGACGGCTCGGCGGCAGCCTTGGTGAGTGGAGAGAGTAATTTGAATAACGTACAGTTGCAAATGGAGCGGTTCTATTGCGACTTGGCTCCCGACGGACAGAAAGACATGGCCTGGCACATTGGCAACCACGGCTTCGAAATGCGCTTGTCGTCTTACGTGCCTCAGATTATCAAGAAAGAAGTTCAGCAAATTATTCAGCACCTGCTTCAGCACCTGACGCATTTCACCGAAGACAACCAATCCGCACCGCCCGAACTATCGGTTGACTATTACGCCATTCATCCCGGAGGGAAACGCATCTTGCAAGTTATTGAAGAGGTATTATCGCTAGAAAACCAGGACAACTATCACGCTTACCAGGTACTTCGGCAGTACGGAAATATGTCGTCGCCCACGATCCTGTTTGTGCTTCAGTCATTGATGGCCAATCTTGGCACGACCGATCGCGATAAGAGCGTATTAGGACTGGCCTTTGGGCCTGGACTCACGCTAGAAAGTATGCTGCTGCGGGTGGCAATCCAGTAATATTCACCAAACAAACCCCTCAATTATGAAACGTTTAGAAGGTATGCTCAAAGAAAACGCTTTCGCGGGCAAGCACATCATTGTCACCGGAGGGGGCACCGGACTCGGCCGGGCTATGACCGAGTACATGCTTACCCTTGGCGCGAAGGTGGTGATTACCAGCCGCAAGATAGATGTGCTGGAGAAAACCGCGAAGGAGTTGATGGACACTACGGGCGGCGAAGTGCTACCGCTGGCCTGCGACGTGCGCAACTACGACGAAATTGAGCATGTAATCGCCCAAACGCTCGACCAGTGGGGAAGTGTTCACGGATTGCTGAACAACGCCGCGGGCAACTTCATTAGTCCGACCGAACGTTTGTCGCACCGGGCGTTTGATATCATCGTTGACATTGTGCTGCGCGGGACCTACAACTTTACATTAGCGATCGGCAAGCACTGGATTGACCAAAAACAGGCGGGCACGATTTTGAACATTGTAACCACGTATGCCTGGACGGGCTCGGGTTTTGTGGTGCCCTCGGCCTGCGCGAAGGCCGGAGTGCTGGCACTCACCCGCTCGCTAGCGGTGGAGTGGGCCAAGTACGATATCCGCACCAACGCTATCGCCCCGGGGCCGTTTCCTACTGAGGGAGCGTGGAGTCGCTTGCTGCCCGGCGATCTGGTGGATAAGTTTGATCCCGCCCGGCGGGTGCCGCTGAAGCGGGTGGGCGATCATCAGGAACTAGCAAATCTGGCGGCCTATCTGCTGTCGGATTACTCGGCGTACGTTAACGGCGAAGTGGTGACCATCGACGGGGGCGAGTGGCTACAAGGGGCCGGTGAATTCAACAATTTAGAGGCGGTACCCGACGAACTGTGGGATCAAATGGAGAAGATGCGGAAGAAATAAAATTCGTAGCGACAGATTACCGTAGCGACAGATTGCAATTTGTCGCTACGGTAATCTGTCGCTACGGTAATCTGCATCACGTTTCGCCCTTTCCCCCCAAACTGTATACCTTCACCTGCGATTCTTTGACCGGATACGACATCGTCACCTCAAACCGGCCGTTCTCCCATTCCTCTACGGTCAAAAACTGGCTTTCGTCTTCGGTTTCAAACTCCCAGTAGTAAAAGAATTCTTCGCTATCCGCCGAAACCTCGCCGCCCTGAAAGTAAGAGCCTTCGGTTGAGTGGTCGTAGTAGTAGGTTTTGCCCTCAAAGTCAAATTGCCCGGCCGCGGCATCATCCATCCGGTCCAGGTCATCTCGCTCAATCGATATATCCCGCATTTTGAGCTTGCGGGTGGCAATGGTCACGTCCAATCCGTCGTCGTGCTGCAAGCTAAGCCAAACTTTTCCGCGACCGTTGTCTCCTTCCAGTTCGTACCATTCGTAGTTCTCGCCCTCGCGATACACGCTGCGCGACAGAATCTGCACGTCGTATTCCTCCAGGTTCGGCCCCACGTTCATCAGATGGATTAGCCCTCCGGCCTGCACGTTTTCCAAGCGCATTTCCGTTCCCAGCGTATTGCCTTCTTTCTTCTCTTCAAGGGCTTTCTTAGATTTGTTCCGTTGCCAAAAGTACATAGCGATACCGATTATGACCAAACAGAAAATAAGTACCGAAACCTGACCCATGTTAGCTGATTACGATTCCAGTTTCTTGGTGTCTCCGCCGCCAATTCCCATTTTAGCCTTCAGGGCGGCCAGTTGATCCGACCCGGCGTGACTACTTTCTCCCAGCGCTTTTTCAATCTCAGCGTCCACCGTTTTGGGGGCGGCCGCCAATTCTCCGTACGACTCGGCCAGTGACTCTTCTTCTTCTACCTTGGTTTTCATGCGCTCCAGCATGGCCACGGTACTGGATGAATCGATGCCCGCCAGTTGCTTATTCAGTTTCTTGGTAGCCGTGCTCACCTTGGCGCGCGCCTGCAATGTCTTGAGTTCGTTCTCCCAGGTAGAAATTTGTCCGCGCAAATTGTTCACTTGCGACTCCAGGTTATTGGTCATTTTATCGTACTTCTGCACCTCGTCGTTGATGCGCACCACCTGCTGGGTCGCTTGTTCTTTCTTGCTCAGCGCTTCGGTGGCCAAACGGTCGGCCTCGGCCGGATCTAATTGTCCCTGCTCGGCCCGTTGCAACAACAGCATCGCTTTTTTCTCGTAATCGCCCGCTTGTTGCTGGTAGTTTTTCTGGTCACGCCGGGTGCGGATGGCCAACGCTTTCACCTCGGCTAAACTCTCGAGCGCGCTGTTCAAGTCCGCTTTCAGATCGCGAATAGCCTGTTCGCTCATCTTAACCGGATCCTCTATTTTATCGATGGCGGAGTTAGCCTGGGCCTCGCCTACTTTAAATAATCTTCTGAAAATACTCATAACGAATGATGGTTATTGTTGGTGGATGCTTAGAAATGAATTGGAAATAATGATAGATCAACTGACAGCGTGCCCTATCCTTTGGCAAACCGAATAAATTCTTCCGCGTATTCGGCCATCATCAGCCCCAGCGAATTGATTGAACCTTCTAGTTCATTGGGAGCCAGGTTTTGCAGTTGCAGCGTATCGCGGAAGATCACCCGGTTTTCATCATCTAGCCCTAAGGCCCCGTGCACAATGGTCAGGTTGATGTGAAGCAATCGCTTCAGCACTTCGCTGTCGGCTGCGTCTCTTAGGGGGAAGAGGAACTGCTCTAGTAGCAAAATTTCGCCCTCACAGTCAATAATTAGATTGCTGATCCCTTTTTCTTCGTCAGTAACTATCACTAGCTCTTCGGAGGCGTCTTCTGATTGCAGGTCGAAGCCCAGATCAAACAGAAATTTTTTAACTTTTTCGAAATGAGATTCCATAAATTTGTATAGTTTGGTATTAGTGTACTTCTTATAATCAATACCAGCGGCATAAAGTTATTACTTACCCCCATTTTTCAATCCCTTTTTTGCCCGTGAAACTTTTTGTGAACGACACCCCGGTCGAGATTCTTGATGCCCACCAACTTTCTGACTTCTCCTCTTTCGATTATATTTTAGACGCGCGGCAGGTAGCGCTAACCGAAGCGAAGCTGAAGGACGATGTGCTGGTCACCCACGCCACCGATCTTCATATCAAGCAGTGTTTGGATGTTTTTACTAAAAAGAGGGTGAAAAAGCTTGACAGTATCACCTTTTCAGTGGATGATCGCCGGGCTACCATCGATGGGGTAAAACAGCAGTTCAAAGTGATTGAGGCCGCGGGCGGAGTGGTGGTTAAAGACCAGCAAATGCTGATGATTTTCAGGCTAGGCAAGTGGGATCTGCCCAAGGGCAAGCTCGAGCGTAAAGAAAAACCCCTGGCCGGTGGACTGCGCGAGGTAGAAGAAGAATGCAACGTTCAGGTGGTCGGTGGACCGAAAATCTGCCACACCTGGCATACCTACACCCGTAACAAACGCCGAATTCTGAAGAAGACTTATTGGTTCGCCATGAGCTGTACCGATGATTCAGCCATGCGGGGGCAGGCGGACGAAGGCATCACCGAGGTGCGGTGGATGAGTTACGCCGAGGCGCAACAGGCATTGTACAACTCCTACGTTTCTATCCGGTACGTGCTGCGCCGGTATTTTGAACAAGAAGACACCTCGTGGTCGCGCGATTAGTCGCGCGCCTACAGGGTGTAGGGCAAAAACTCGCTCACGTCGCCCTGGTAACGGTGCACCTCGCGAATGATCGACGAGTTAATGTGCGCGTACTGCGGCGAGGTGATCAGGAATACCGTTTCCAAATCGTTGTTCAGGTAGCGATTCACCTGCGAGATGCTGTTTTCGTACTCAAAATCGGTGGTATTGCGCAGTCCCCGCAGCAGATAACGTGACTCGTATCGTTTGGCTAGTTGGGCGGTGAGTTCGTCATAGGTAATCACCTCCACCCGCGACTCATCGGCAAAAGTGGCATTGATGTATCCCAGCATGCGGTCGATGTGGAAATACCGGTTCTTTTTGCTGTTGTGTCCCACCCCCACCACCACGCGGTCGAACAAATGCAGTCCGCGACGCACAATGTCTTCGTGCCCCTTGGTGAAGGGATCAAAAGAACCCGGAAAGATGGCAACGCGCTTCATGCTTCGCACCGGTGTAGACTGTACAAATCGAAGTGCTGATGGTCAGGCAGTTCGTCAAAGGCATTGGAGAACGTCAGAAAAGACGGCCGACTACCGTAGGCAATGTTTCTCACGTAGCGGTATAAGGTTGGGAAGTGCGCTGATTGCGTTGACATATTGCCCCACAGGGTCACTCGACTTTCGTTAGGGTCCATCTCCAACTCACGCATCACACCGCGGGTATACTTAACCAAATCATCGGTATAAGCGTACGAAAACTGGTTGTATAGCACCAAATTGTTGTCTTTGGTCACCACCACGCTTAGCTTTCCCTGCCCGATATGTAAGTACATATCCTGGTAAAACGTGAAGTCACGGTTACTCTGGATGCCTTCGATAAGGGCGCTGCCGTGATGCACCACCGGCACCGTTAGCGACGGGTAAAAAGACCGGATGCGCTCCACCAGCTTCTTCTGAGCCGCAAATACCATCACGACCTGCGATTGGGTGTGCTCATAGTAGTAGTGTCCGTCCTGGACCCTTTCAACCCCTACGCTCAGGGTAAGGTAATGGATCAACTTATTGGTGGAGAAGAACGGGGAAGGCACCAGGGTGAAGATGCCATTGCGGATCGACAGTTTCACCGATCGCCAGTAGCCCGCCATCAAAAAAGTGTGCGCTTCAAACAGTTGCACTATCGCCTGGTCTACCTGCTCCGGGAGAAATTCTTTCGGCAGCGCGTATTCCTCAACGATCATGCACGCACTCTCTCGCGCATCGACGACGCAGAGCTGAAAAACCCCTTCGCCCACCAGCAACAACAGGTCGTAGTGGGTAATCTCATCAATGCTAAACTCTTTGTCTTTTACTTGACGTACTAGATTGTACCCGATAGGATGCTCCAAGTGGTTGCCAGATTATTCCCAGTTACCCGAGGTCGTCACTTCGGTGCGGGAACCGACGCGAAGTGGCCCCTTGATGCTTTCTTCCCCCCGGCGAGCCGGATTGACGGGGTCGGTGTCTTTGATCTCAAAAACGTTTACCTGCACGTTGTTGCGCTTGATTCGGTCGGCAAATAGCTCAAATTTAGCATTGGTAAAGGGCACGTTCTCCATCGTGTTCAGATCGTACTTGCGGTACGCAGGGTTGCTAAACAAGGTGTCTTCTACCGGAATGCTAGCCAGGGTATCGATCTCGATGGTGGTTTCTTCCGCTCCGTAGTCCAGCAGTTTGGTAATTTCGCGTCGCTGCGTAATGTACACCGTTCCGGTATCAATAAAGCTACGCAGCTTGTTCCAGTCGCTGGTGTACTGTCCGTTAACGTCTTCGTATAAGATTTCAGCGTCTCGTAAAAACTGCAGTTTGCCGATGACTTGGGATTCAACCTGCGCGATCCGCTGCTCTTCATCGATGCTAAATTTGACCCGATCGTACAGGTAATAGGCGATGCCTCCCGCAATGAGCAGAAAAACGAGGGTAAAAATTCTGGTTAGGTTCATAGGTTAGTGAGTGTACGTACTGGTGAAAATACTAAATCCGAAAGTAAGGTGCTAATTTCGCGTTTTATTAGCAAATTAAAAATACCCCCGCATCGATAATAAATCTTTCGAGTGAGCTTCGCGGCTGATCATGGCGTGCACGGCATCGCGGGGTACCTGCGCAATGGTGTCGGGCGACATAAACCGAACCGCTTCAATGAGTTGCTCGTGGTTGGCCAATTCTGGGTCGTGTCCCCGCCGCAGTTCGCCGCTCACCGTTTCAACCCAGAAAAACAGCTCCAGGGCGTGCAGCGGTGGCTCCAAAAATTCGTAGACGAACAAAAAATCGCGCACCCGCACCCGCAAACCGGTTTCTTCGGCAAACTCACGAATCAAGGCTTCCTCAGCCCGCTCGCCGTAGTGCATTTCCCCGCCGGGCGGAGCGTATAGATAGCCCAACTTCCCTAACCCGCGGTGGCGAATCAGCAGCAGATCGTCCCCCGAAAAGCACAAGCCACACACCCGCACCCGCAGGCGGTGTCCAAAGGTGCGCTGAACGGCATCGGAGAGCGTTTTCACGGCGTCAGTCAGTGCGGGTTAGCACGGTGTACTTAACATCGAGGTAGATGCTGTCGCCAGAGGTAACAAAGTGACTCAGGGAAGAATCGAAGTTGTTGGCCCACAGGTACAGTTGCTGATCTAAGGTATCACTTCTCTACCACCGCTGCCAGATAATTGGTAATAGGAAGGCGATATTGTGTGCCTGATAATACAAGGGAGTGGCGAGTGGTGGAGAACTTTGATCGCCTATCACCCCCTGGTATCCATCAATGATTCTCGCATCTTGGCCATTTCTGATCGGGGCTCTTCGCAAAACTCCTAAGGTATCTGGAGCAAATACGTATGCATACAAAGCCCTAGGAGCATTTAGCGTATCCTGCGCGTCACGTAGGCCCACGTTGAAATCAACCCGATTCAAAAGAACGCTTTGCTGATCGGTAGTCTGATTTCGCACGAACGCCAGCAGCGAATCAAATCCGATGCGGGGGGCTAGCCCGGTTCCGGACTGCAAGTACAGGTTACCGTCGTCGGGCATCACCCGGCTTCCCGGGGTGGTTAGTCCGGCCAGTGCGCGTGCCCGCGTAGTCACCTGTTACCTGGCTAAAGTACAAGCGAATCACAAAGGTGTATTCCTTGGGTTCGCCTTGGGCGTCGGTGAAATTCATAATGAGCCGCACCCGAGTTGGATCAAAACTACTCACAAAGTTATTAGCCACGGTAGGAACCAAGGCCAGTCCCGGTAAAAACTCCCGAAATTGGGAACCCGCCAGCACTGTGCTGTCTCCTGCCTGCGCCAGATCAAAGATCGTCTGCCCTAGTGCATCGTCCAGCCGGAAGCGTAGTGTGTCTAATCCGCCCGTAAACTTAGTGCTGGTGGTGACGGTCCCTAACACCGGGTCGGCAAACGTCAGGCTTTCACTGTTATAATACGCGTTCAGACTATCAACGAAGGGCTCCACCAATTGGTGAACTTCCAACGACTGACTCAGTTGCTGGGTCGTTCCGTACGATCGGTCGTAGAGTAACTCCAACTCCAGCGACTGGTAGGTAGCCGTATCGCCGACCACCGCACGGGGTCCTGTGGTAAAATCCATGAAGGTGGTTGCTTCAGCCAATCCTAGTGCGGTGTTCTGCCGACCCGCCAGTAGACGCGGACGGCTTCTTCGGCTCACCGAGGCGGTTGGGGTGGAGGTATTCACCGAATCTTGCCGAACAATCTGGAAGGGAACCGGAATACGAACTGACCGGATGTCCAGATTTTGCTGGCTGGGGTCAGCGGGGAGACTGAGAAAATTATCGTCCTCACAGGCCAAAAGAAACGGGACTAATGCGAGGATCAGTCCCGATTTAATTGTTCTTAGCAAGGCCACTCGGCGGCAAAAACATCCGCTTGCGTGGCTATCCCGCCAACGCGTTATAAAGGTTGTAGTATGAGTCAAGGAGGTTTTCGTCTTTTTCGATGGTATCAATTTTCTTTTCAGCAGTGAGTTCCTCCAGCAAGTGGGCCAGGCTTTCGCTGTAGTCTTCTTCGCCCTTTAGCACGGCGTCGGCATACTGTACGCCCACCTTGATGAAGCCTTCGTAGTCGCCCGACTTCAGGTTGCTCAGCATGCTGTCTTCAATGTCCATCATCTTCACCTTGTCGATCAGGTCGCTGTTGAAGGTGTGCTGAAACTCACTGTTGTAAACGGTGAATACACTCTTGGTATTTTTGAAGAGCGGATCATTTTTGTAGGTGGTCTTCAAATACATCGGAATCAAGCTGGTCATCCAGTCGTTGCAGTGCACAATGTCCGGGGCCCAGCCCAGCTTCTTCACGGTTTCAATCACGCCCTTGCAGAAGAAGATCGCCCGCTCGTCATTGTCCTCGTAGAATTTATTCTCTTTATCAAAAAACACCGACTTGCGGTGGAAGTAGTCTTCGTTGTCGATGAAGTAGACCTGCAGTTTGGCGGTGGGAATAGACGCTACTTTGATGATCAATGGCTTCTCTTCGTCGCCCACCGAGATGTTGATGCCCGACAGTCGAACCACTTCGTGAAGCCGGTTTTTGCGCTCGTTGATCAGCCCGAACCGGGGCACCAGGATGCGGATCTCCATACCGCGCTCTTGCATTCCTTGGGGAAGCTGCCGCACAAAGTCGGCCACCTCAGAGGTTTGGAGAAAAGGGTTGATTTCACTGGCAACGTAGAGGACGCGTAGTTTAGACATAGTATCGTGGATTTGATGAGTGATGTAAGAAATGCACGTGCAAAAATACGAAAATTTCGTCATATTTCCACTTTTTAATCACTACGCCCGTTTCTTCGCGCCTAACTACCCAACCTTCGGATAATGCAAACCTACGCTGAAATTGCCCCGCTACGCGCTAAATTAGCCGAGCGGCGCGCCCAAAAAGAACGGATCGGCTTGGTGCCCACCATGGGCGCGTTGCACGATGGACACCGCGCCCTGCTCACCCGCTCACTGCGCGACAACGACCATACCGTCTGTAGTATTTACGTGAACCCTACCCAGTTCAACAATCCCGACGATCTGCTTCATTATCCCCGCACCTTAGAAGAAGACACCGCGCTGCTTCGGGAGCTAGGCTGCGATAGTTTATTTTGCCCCACCGACGCGGTAATGTATCCCGGAGGACTGACCGACGGCGTGCGGATAGACTTTGGTTCGCTGGAGCGGGTGCTGGAGGGTGCCCACCGTCCGGGGCACTTCGGCGGGGTGGGCGCGGCGGTGAGCAAGCTCTTCCACGTGGTGCAACCCGACCGGGCTTATTTTGGGCAGAAAGACCTGCAGCAGTTCGCGGTTGTTCATAAGCTGGTGCGGGACTTGCTATTTCCCCTGCAACTGGTGCGGGTGCCTATCGTGCGCTCACCCGAGGGACTTGCCCTGTCATCACGCAATCGTCTGCTTTCGGCCGAGCAGCAGCAAGTGGCTTTGCGCCTGTACCAAGCGCTTACGATGGCGCGAACGGCCCTATTGAATGGCATCACCGTAGCCCAAGTACAACAGAGAGCCACTGATCATGTGGCGGAAGCTTCGGGAATACGACTAGAATACCTAGAAATAGTGGATGCGAATACGTTTGTTCCGGTCGTTGACTTAGCGCCGCCCCGGCAAGTGGCGGTCTGCGTGGCGGCCTACGTGGGCGAGGTGCGGTTGATTGATAACGTGTTGATTGGTTAGCGGTGGAAGATCGCAAAACGGAAACAGTTGGGGCGTGTTGATACGATCAGTTCGCCCAGTGGTTCTCCAGCGGCTCCGCAAACAGTTGCCCGCTCAGCACTAGGTACTCCAGGTAGTCGTCGTAGATTTCTTCCTGCCGCTCCAGTTTTTCCAGGCGAATCTGTTCGGTATCTTCGTTGATCTTGAGCAGCAGGTCAGGATCGCTGCCCCGCCGCTGCGCAATCGCCTGCGCCAGCGCCCGGAGTTCGCGCAGTTCCTCTTCCTTTACCTGCACAAACTTTCGGTACACCCGAATGCGGTCGCGCACGCGCCGTTGTTGCTCTGTGGTTCGCTGCTCCAGTTCCCGACTTCTCACCTGCTGCTCGCGGGCCAGCTCCTCTTGCTCCAGCCGCAGTTCCTCTAACTTCAGGTTGCGGTTGCCCGAGGTGGGCAGCACAAAGCCCAGGCGCAGTTGCACGCGCTCGCGCAGCACCTCGTCGTGCGGGCCGTTGTAACGCACCTGCACAAAGTCCAGAAACTGCCGCTTCTCGGCTATTTCCAGCGCCTTCTCCCGCTCAATAAGCTCTCGCTCGTACTGATACTCGTCTTGGCGCGGGTCGCGCGAGGTCGCGTCGTCGCTCATCAGCTGCACCATGATCTCCTCCACGCTCAGCATCTCGTCCGGAGCCACGGTGGCGGTTGTATCCAGCCCGAACTGTTCGCGCAGGCGACAGGTAGCAAGCTCCAGCTCGTAACGGCGCACGCGCAGGTCGTTGAGCTTTTCGCGCATATCCAGCACCTCCCGAAAATCGGCATCCGACTGCTGGGTTTGCCGCTGACGGATGATGAGCCGGTCGCTCAGCACGTCCTGCAGGCGGGCATACGAAGTGAGCTTTTGCTCCCGGATGTACAGTTCCTTCCACGCTACGTAGGCATCCTCAATCCGGCGGTTCCGATAGTCGGTTTCCACCACCGACCGCTTGCGCCGGTAGTGCTCGGCCAAGTTGCGCTGGGCACGGTGCAGGCCGGGCGAACTGGGCGAAATCCGCAGGGCGTGCTCTTGCCGCTCCGGGTCGAATTCATCGGTCTCCGTTCGGTACTGATACTGCTGAATCCAGGGCAGGCGCACCCGGCGGTGGTCGGTGTAGTCGCGCACCGGCCCGGGTTCCTCAATCAGGCCCTGGAGGAAGTCGTCCGAACGAATCACTTCCTGCGCCCAGCCAAAGCCGGGGACGAGCAGCACTAAGATAAATGCAGTAGCCTTCAAAAAATTATCAGTTTTGGAGCTGGGCCTTGGTGGACACTTTTTCTCCGGTGCGGGCCACCAGTTCCAGGGCCACCTTCTCTTTCTGCAAAAAGCTGTTCTCCGGGGCAATCTCGATGGTTACCTCCCGACCGTAGGTGCGCACCTCGGGCATTTTGCGTAGTCGCTCGGGAATCTCAATGATGCGCGAGCCCAAACCGGTTACTACGCCTGGGTAGGCGATGGTTTCGTCTTTGAGCGACTTCACTCGAAAGGTATCGCCCACCGACACCTTCAGCGACAGGTCTTCGTGCACGTAGCCCTTAACGAACTGGGGATGCGGCTCGTAGAAGCTGATCAGGGTTTGAAACGAAGAGATGTGCTCGGCCTCCTTGCAGTGGATGTTTCCTACCAGTCCGTCGGTCGGGGCCACCACGGTGATGGGTTGCACCCGGTGGTCTTCCTCGAACCGAAGCTCCGCTTCCAAGCGTGAAATTTGCTCCTGGTAAGGGCTATTTCCCATTCGCTTCTTGTCTTCCAGCGCCTGGATCCGCTGTTGGTAACTCTGGGCTAGCAGGGCTCTTTCTTGCTCTACCCGTTCGATCTTCTTAAGCAGGGGCTGGTACGTTGCCTCGTTGGCCGGGAAGGTGGATAGGCCCTTGGTGAGCGATTGTTGGTACTCGAGCTCTAGTTGTAGATTGGCCAGTTGCGCGTCCAGCTCGTCTAGCTTGAGCTGTTGTTCGGTCCGCATCACCTTGAGTTCGTTCTGCTTTTCCTGCTGCCAGATCGCTTCTTCGGCCAGCAGCTCCGAAATGCGGTAATTCTGATCTTGCAACTGCTCTTTAGAGGCAATGCGCGACAGGTTGAGCAGGGTGGTGCCGCGGGTCACGTACTGCCCGGGCGTTACGCGGATCCGGTCCACCATCACCGGGTGGTTGTAGTTGATTTCGGTTTCGTTGGTTTCGGCGAAGCCGTAGAAAGCCACCGCTTCGCGGCTCTGCACCGCAAAAAATACGAACAAGACGATTCCGATGGGGATCAGGCTGGCGTAGAATAAGTTAATTCGTTTCATAAGTTTATAGCTTGGTCGGTTCTTTCTTGAAGTTCAGCTTCAGGTTTTCCAATCCTTCCAACTCCTCCAGCGCCCTGGTCAGACCAGTCGCAGTTGCCTTATCCTTCAGCCGGACCGAATAAGTAAATTCTTGTAAGTCTTCTCGCGAAATCTCCTCCGTAATGGGCATTCCGGCGGCGGACATTCGCTCCACGGTTTTGGGGTTCAAGAACCGTAGCTGGTCCAGTTCGTAGTCCTGGCAGTAGGGCTTTAGTTTTGCTTCGATCAACGGTTGTTGCCGGTCGTCTTTGGGGAGTTGCAGGCGGAGGTTGCCAATTAGTTCGTCTTCATTGTTAAGCGGCGAAAAACGAAAGATCAGGGCCGCCAGGCAAAACACCAGCGTGCCGGTGATGGCGATGCTGAACCCAAACACCCCGCAGGCAATACCCGCCGCCAGCGAGGCAAACATAAAAGTAATGTTGCGCGGATCGTCGAGCACCGTCCGGAAGCGGATGATGGCCAGCGCACCCAGCATGCCCAGGCCACGGGCCAGGCTGTCGCCCACCGCCTGCATCACCATGGCGGCCACGATGGCAATCAGGGCCAGCGCCTGCAAAAAGTGCGCGCGCTTGTAGATGCTTCGGGTGGTGTACTGGTAGGTGATGGCAATGAGCGACGACAAAAAAAAGGCGAACAACACCGTGATCAGGGTCGCGTAGAAGGGGGGCATACTGGGATTGTTCTCCAGAAGCTGCAGATCAAACATTAGGACGTTTTGATTGAGAATCGACTAAAAAATGATGCTTCATTCCTGGCAAAAACTGTGCGACAGGAACCAACAAAGGTACGAGATTATTAGACATTTGGCATCAGCCCTAACACAAAGACTGCTGAGAAGCTCTCTAAATGAAGCAGTAAATTCTCATAAAACCCGTCCAGAACGGATAATCCTGTATCTTTGCGGCCTCGTTGTTGTGGTCTTGTGGTGACATCCTCAGGCAACCCACCCGAGACAGAACTCTTTGAACAATTGAAATTGTTAGTCGATTGCTGAAACCGACAAAAGCTTTAGGACGCGCGTTATTGGCCACTAAAAGCCAACGTTCAACTCCTGGCTATCCTATAAATCAATGAACGTAGAAATATTTAAATCGAAAATCCACCGGGTGCGGGTCACGCAGGCCGAACTGCACTACGTGGGCAGCATCACCATCGACGAAGACCTGATAGAAGCCGCTAACCTGCTTCCCAACGAAAAAGTGCAAATCGTGAACGTGAACAACGGCGAGCGCCTGGAGACCTACGTGATCAAGGGCGAGCGGGGCAGCGGTATGGTGTGCCTCAACGGACCGGCCGCCCGCCGGGTGCAGGTGGGCGACGTGGTGATTATCATTTCTTACGCCACCATGGACTGGGAAGAAGCCAAGACCTTTGAACCTACGGTGATTTTTCCCGACGAAAACAACCGCCTGCCTCACTAAATTCTTTAACCTTACCGACTCTCCTTCCGTGAAGAACGTTCTCAAGTATACCGTGTCGCTGCTCATCGCGGGCGGCCTGATGTGGTACGTTTTTCATGACATCGACGCCGACGCCCTGCTGGCCAAGCTCCAGGAGGTGCGCTACGGCTGGGTGCTGGTGGCCGCCACTATTTTCCTGGTTAGCTACGTCACCCGCGCTTACCGCTGGAATCTGCTGCTGAAACCATTGGGCTACCCGCAGCTCACGGTACTGCGCACGGTCACGGCCGTGGCTATTGGGTACTTTGCTAACCTACTGGTGCCCCGCTTGGGCGAGGTGAGCCGCTGTGGGGTGCTCAAACGCCTCAACGACGTGCCGCTAACCACCGGCCTGGGCACCGTGGTGGCCGAGCGCCTTATTGATCTGGTCACGCTGCTGCTGTTCACGCTGGTGCTCTTCGTCGCCGAATTCGACCGACTGAGCGGATTCATTACCGGTTTCGCGTCCGACAAGGTAGACAACGCCGGGCAAGCTCTTTTTTCGGTTTACCTCTTCGGCGGAATATTGCTGCTGCTCGTCGGGCTATTTTGGGCGGTTGGACGCATCTACGGCGCTCAACTGAAGCGCAGTGCGCTGTTCCAGAAGATCCGCAGCTTCATGCGCGAGTTGGCTCGGGGCGTGGCAAGTATTAGCAGTATTGAGAACAAAGCGGGCTTTTGGGTTTCTACTGTTTTGCTCTGGACGTGCTACTTTCTGATGTCGTACGTGGTGTTTTTCGCGCTGCCTGAAACCGAAGACCTGACTCCCTGGGCCGGAGTGGCGGTGCTGGTGATGGGCAGCTTCGGCATGGCGGCTCCCGTGCAGGGCGGCTTTGGCACCTTTCACGCACTGGTGAGTGGCGTACTGGTGCTTTACGGGGTGTCGGAAAGCGACGGTGTACTATTCGCCACCTTGGTGCACGGCCTCCAAACGCTGTCGTTCATTGTGTTCGGAGCGGTGGCTTTTGTGCTGGCATCGGTGCTCACCCCGCGCAAAACCCCGGTGGATCATTCTCTGGACCCTTCGGCGCTTTAGGCTATTGGATGCCTTTTTCTGCCAAACTTTCCCTCCTTTTTCTTCGTTGATTTAGCGTACGTGAGCAACTTTTACGGCAGTTTGTCCGTACTGTTGGCACAGTAGGTTGCTACTTTAACTCAACATAAACTATTCATTATACAATGTATATTCTCTTATTTATTGGTATTGCGATCCTCAGTTTCGGGGTGAGCTACCGACTCAAAAGCAAATTTAAGAAGTACTCGAAAATTCAGTGGAACACCGACATGAACGGCAAGGAAGTGGCCGAACAAATGCTGCGCGATCGCGGCATTCGCGACGTGCAGGTTATTTCAGTGCCCGGCCGCTTAACTGATCACTATAATCCGGCCGATAAAACGGTGAACCTAAGCGAAGGAGTGTATCAGGGACGTTCAGCCGCCGCGGCGGCCATTGCGGCGCACGAGTGCGGTCATGCGGTGCAGCACGCCACCGCTTACAGCATGCTGGAATTCCGCTCGGCCATGGTGCCCGTGCAAAACGTGAGCGCGCGTATCCTTAATTACGCAGTGCTAGGCCTGTTTTTGGTCGGCGGCATGTTTATGGGCGGCGGCAGTGGCGGACTCGACGGTGGTTTTGTTCAATTGGCCTTGCTGATTATTGTCGGCTGTTACGGAGTGATCACCGTGTTTTCACTGGTGACGTTGCCGGTGGAGTTCGACGCGAGCCGACGGGCTTTGGCGTGGATTAAGGAACGCAACATTGCTACGCCCGACGAGTATGGCATGGCCAAAGATGCCCTCAAGTGGGCGGCGATGACCTACGTGGTTGCTGCCTTAGGTTCTATCGTGGCGATGCTCTACTGGGTGTCGGTGCTGATGGGTAGCCGGGACTAACCCTGGTTTGTTATTTTCACTACTTAAAGGTGCTCTTCATGGGCACCTTTTTTTTCTTTGTTGCGTACCGTATATTGCGCAACTACTCGGCATGCCTAACAAATTCTTATGAACTTTCAACTAAGCGAAGAACACCGCGCGGTGCAACAAGCCGCCCGCGATTTTGCCCGCAGCGAACTGCTGCCCGGCGTCATTGAGCGCGACAACGAACAACGCTTCCCCACCGAACAGATTAAGAAGCTCGGCGCACTGGGTTTTATGGGCATGATGGTGAGCGAGCGGTACGATGGCGGCGGCATGGACACCAAGTCATACGTGCTGGCAATGGAAGAAATATCCAAGGTAGACGCTTCGGCTTCGGTGTGTATGTCGGTGAACAACTCGCTGGTCTGCTGGGGTCTGGAAACCTACGGCACCGAAGCGCAGAAAGAAAAATACCTGAAACCGCTGGCGCGGGGCGAGATTATCGGCGCTTTCTGCCTGTCTGAGCCCGAAGCGGGTTCCGATGCCACCTCGCAGAAGACCACCGCCATCGACCACGGTGACCATTACTTGCTCAACGGCACCAAAAACTGGATCACCAACGGCAGCAGCGCTTCGGTGTATCTGGTGATCGCCCAGAGCGATACCGAAAAGAAGCACAAGGGCATCAACGCTCTGATCGTCGAAAAAGAGTACGACGGCTTCGTGGTCGGCAAAAAGGAGGATAAAATGGGCATTCGCGGCTCTGATACGCATTCTCTGATGTTTACCGACGTGCGGGTGCCGAAGGAAAACCGCATCGGAGACGATGGCTTCGGGTTTAAATTTGCCATGTCGGTGCTCAACGGCGGACGCATCGGCATCGCCGCTCAGGCACTGGGGATTGCCTCGGGCGCTTATGAACTGTCGCTGCAGTACGCCAAAGAGCGCAAATCGTTCGGGAAAACGCTGGCCGAACACCAGGCCATCCAGTTTAAGCTGGCGGACATGGCAACCACGATTGAAGCGGCTCGCTTGCTGTGCCTTCAGGCGGCCGACCTAAAGGATCAGGGTTTGTCGTACGCCAACGCCAGTGCCATGGCCAAATTATACGCCTCGCAGGTGGCGATGGACGTGACCACCGAAGCGGTGCAGGTGCACGGCGGATACGGCTACGTGAAAGAGTATCACGTGGAGCGAATGATGCGCGATGCCAAGATTACTCAAATCTACGAGGGAACTTCGGAGATTCAGAAAATTGTAATTTCGCGAGAAATCTTGAAGTAAATTGCTCATTATGTAAGTTTTCAGGCTTATTTGCTACGTTTTAGTCATTTTTCTGACAAGTTGATAGTTTTTATTTGTAAAGTTACATATGTTTCGTATTTTTGAGCATCGCCTTAGGTAAAGCCGATGAGCCAACAGAACTACACAGAACTACATTTTACTTAAATGGAAGATTATAACAAGATTATTGAATCGCTGAGCGTCCGCTTTATCAAGTCGAAAAACATCCGAATCTTACAACCGGTAAAAATTCAGAATTACTACGACGTTGAGAACACGATTTTGGTGCTCAACCGCGGGCAGATTCGCTACGGAGAAGATGAGCAAGCGGTTAACGGAGGAAGCGTGCTGTTTATCCCCGGCGGCAAAATGCTATCGCTCATCTACGGATCAGGTGACCCGGTTAGCTTGTCTAACGACGACTTCACCAATAACAAAGAGTTGTACTTCCAGTCATTAGAGACCACCGATGTCACCAAACTGGAAGCCGAAAACTACAGTTTCATCAACTTTGAGGCTAAAGTTTTCGATTCGGTCAACTTCTTTGCCTCGCTGGACATCCCTCCCTTCGAGATAGAAAACAACGCTAAGATAGACGAACTCATTCAGGAGATCACCACGGAGAACAACTCCGAAACTCCGGGTAAAGATCGTATCATCAAGATCAGCACCGAGCGGCTGGTGATTGAAATTGTGCGCCACATTTTGGAAACTAAGATGTTCGTGGAGCAACTGGCTACCAACAGCACCTACTTCAAAGACCCCCGGCTAATCAATATCTTCTCCTACATCAAAGAGAACATCGGCGGCGATCTATCCAACAAAGTGCTGGCCAACGTAGCCAACGTCTCGGAAGATTACGTGGGGCAGTACTTCAAGATGCTCACTGGCATCAATCCGCAGGATTACATTGAGTACCAGCGTATGGAACAAGCGGTAAGTTTGCTGCGAACCACCAAAAAGAGTATCCGTGAAATTGGTAAAGAGGTTGGCTATAAAGATACCGCCTACTTCTGCCGACGCTTCAAAATGATGTTCGGCATTCCGGCGGGCAAAATGCGCCGCCGCGAGTCGCTGATGAACGTCTGATGATTATCACACTACACAACCAAGAAGCCCGGCGAAATACGTCGGGCTTTTTTTTGCTTGGTCATAATGAAAATATCGGGCGCGTTTGCAACGCGTCCATTTGAGTAATTAAGCCGGGGCATGGGCCGCAAACCGACGCCCCTTCCGCACCACCACTTCCGAACCGTGCGCAATAAATACCGAAGCAGGGGGCGGAGTCAAATAAGAAACAAAAGTCTCTCCGTACCAGCGGGCAACGTCAACGTCCGCCTCAAAACTGGTGACCGGATAAAAGTCCCACGGCGGGTGCTCCACGCCGTATTCGCCGGTGGTGCGCGCGTTGATTGTGGTGTATCCCCAGTAGTGCTCCGCGATAAACGCTTCCAGCGAACCTTCAGCCATCGGTTGCCGGTCACGTTCGGCAAAGGCACGAATCATGTTCCACCGGCGTCTTTTCCACCGGTAGACTACCTGCAGGTGCTGGTCGTCGTGCTGAATGCTGTAGCGCATGGGTGCGTAGGAGTAGTGCTCTCCGTAGACCGTGTTCGCCACGGCCACAATCGCCGGTTTGGGCACAATTTCACTGATAAAAACGGTGCCCCGCTTCCAGCCTTCAGGGGCAGCGTAGCGCACGTAGAAGCGAAGATTCACCTCCGTGAAGTTCTGGTGTAAGGGAATAGGAATGCCCAGCAACCGGGTGTTTAGGAAGCGAAAGCCTACGATGCTCACGTAGGTTTTGCCTTCGTAGAAATCCAGTTCGGTGCCGGGGGGCACGTAGGACTGCAGCAGCGCGGGCGGCACTTCGTAGTTGGCCATCAAAAGATAGCGCCATTCGGCCGAAAGAAATACGGGTGGTGAAGGCATCGTGCCTGAAAAACCGGAGCGCTTGCCGGATTGTTTATGAACATGCTACTCCCGGAAGCCCGGTCAATGTCGCTTTAGCCTCTTCCCAGTTACTTTGCACTACGCGAAGGCGAAAGTAACATTGTTCGGCAAATTCCTGATGTACTATCGCAGCGCTATATTGGTGAATGATCCGTTGCACCTCGCTGGTATTATCGTAGCCAAAGCGGATTAGCAAAAATACTCATCCATAAGACCCTGTTCTTTACCTACCCTAACTGCTGAAACGCTTTTCCAAAGTACGAGACAAGGTCTGAGGCGGTGAGGGCTTCGTAGCCAAGTTGTTCAGCCGCCAAATCGCCCGCTAGTCCGTGGACGTACACTCCCAGCCGGGCGGCATCCAACGGTTCATAGTCTTGCCCTAGCAGCGCTATCAACAAACCCGTGAGCACATCGCCAGAGCCGCCGGTGGCCATGCCGGGGTTGCCGGTGCTATTGAAGTAAACCCTGCCATTGGGAGCACCCACCGCCGTAGGGCCACCTTTTAACACGACGTGTACTTGGTAGGTCTTGCAAAAATCCTGTAAAAGCTCCAGTCGATGGAAATCGTCGCGCGCGGGTTCGGTCAGCCGCTCAAACTCCTTGGGGTGCGGAGTGAGAATGGCCCGCTCCGGAAGATGGTGCAACAACGTGCGATGTTCGCCGCAGATATTGAGCGCATCGGCATCCATAACCAATGGCAACCCTCGTTCGCTCACCGCCAGCAGCAAACCGTGCATGGCCGACTTGGTTTCCTGGGCAGTGCCCAAGCCAGGGCCAATTCCCACCGTATCGTACGCATCCAGCACCCTGGTATCCAAGCCGCTAAAGTGGTGCTTATGCTCATCAACCGTCACCATCGCCTCGGGAACGGCAGTTTGTAGAATGGAGTATCCACACTCCGGCACGTGCACCGTGAGTAACCCAATGCCCCCTCGTTTGCAGGCACTCGCGCTCAGTACCGCCGCGCCGATTTTTCCGTAGCTTCCGGCGATGAGCAGGGCCTTTCCGTAGTTCCCCTTGTGCGATTGCGGCGCCCGCGATTTTCTGACACCCGCCAGAGCCACTCCGTCCGTGTAGTAGTAGTTGGTGGTTGCCTGCGCCACAAACTGCGCATCCAATCCAATGTCAAGTGCTTGCCAGTGCCCGACGTAGGCTTGGTTTTGCGGCAACAGAAACGCGAGCTTGGGCCACTGAAACGTGAAGGTATGCGTGGCCCGCACCACTGCGGCTTCTGGGGGAGTAGCTTGATCGGCAAACAGACCCGATGGTATGTCGATGGCCACCACCGTTGCTCTGGATGCATTGATGACAGCAATTAGCTCGGCGTATATCCCTTCGACCGGTCGCGACAGTCCGGAACCAAACAGGCCATCGATGACAACCGCTGGTTCGGGTAGCGTCGGCAGATCGTTCGCCGTGGCAATGGTAGCCACCGGAGGTTCAGCTTGCCAGCGTTGGCGGTTGGCGGCGTGGTCGGGCGAAACATCTGCTCCCCCCGACACCACCCACACCTGCACCTGATACAGTCGGTCGGCCAACAGGCGGGCAATGGCGAGGGCGTCGCCGCCGTTGTTACCGGGCCCGCAGAACACGTATACCGGGCGTTGCTTGGTAGGGAAGTTTTCTATGAAGCAGAAAACAAATTCCTGAGAAGCCTGCTCCATCAAATCAAGGGAAGAAATGGACTCCTGCGCTATGGTGGTCGCATCGGCCTGTCGGGTTTGTTCGGCGGATAATACTTTCATCGATCCGGGGTTAAGTCGGTTGGCGGTTCACCGAGAACCAAAAATCCGTACCTTTGTCCGTAGTAACCAACCTACTACTAATTCGTTTGTCATGCCAAAGAAGATTATCCAATCGGCCGACGCCCCCGCTCCTATCGGTCCGTATAGCCAAGCGGTGCAAGCGGGCAATTTGCTTTTCGTATCGGGCCAGGTTCCTATTGACCCCGCCACCGGCGAGGTGATTGAGGGTGACATCACCGAAGAGACGCAGCAGGTGATGAAAAACCTGGAAGCCATTCTTAAAGCCGCCGGAAGCAGTTTTGCCCAAGTGGTAAAGTGCACGATTTTTATCCGCGACATGGGTCAGTTTTCGGCCATCAACGAAGCCTACGGACAGCACTTTTCCGGAAAACCCTCCGGCTCGGGAAACCGTTGAGGTGAGCCGGTTGCCGAAGGATGTGAACGTGGAGATATCGTGCATCGCCACGGTTTAGTCCATGCGAGGCTGGCCTAGCGCGCAAGAAACCCTGGTATCGTCCTTGTCAGTCGCTGAGGTCACCCGCCGCCTGCGGGCAGCCACCCAATCCGCTGACCAGCGTACGGAAGAATCCCCCTCTTCCTCGATCGTTTTCAACGGGCAGGTGACCGATAATTCGTTTCGCTTGTCGCAGAAGATCACCCGGCCCAACAATTTTCTTCCGTTCGTTTCGGGGGTGACGGAACCCACTTCGCAGGGTTGTTTGCTCTTTGTTCGGTATCGTTTATTCACCATGACCATCGCTTTTCTGGTGTTTTGGTGGATCATTACGCTGGGCTTTGCTTTCTTTTTGGCGCACTACGAACACTTGTATCACTACGCGGCCCTCTCGGCCGGAGTGGGAATCATCAACTACGTGGTTGCGCTGCTGAACTTCAACAAGCAGGTGGTAATCAGCCGCCGCCTGCTGCATGAAGTAGTGAACCAGGAAGTCAGCTGATCAATCGTCTGGTATTTTGTCCCTTCTTATCCCGTAACCTAAATCCCGCGCATCGGTTATACCCTTATGAAACCAGTTAGAGTCCGCTTTGCCCCGAGTCCCACCGGCCCCCTGCACATTGGTGGCGTCCGCACCGCCCTGTATAACTACCTGTTCGCCAAGCAGCACCAGGGCACCTTTATCCTGCGCATCGAAGATACCGACCAGAGTCGCTTGGTTCCCGGAGCGGAGACATACATTGAGGAGGCGCTGGCGTGGTGCGGCATCCATCCCGACGAGGGAGTCGGCCCTGGCGGAGAGCATGCGCCCTATCGGCAGTCCGAACGGAAGGATTTGTACCAGCAGTACGCCCAGCAACTGGTGGATGCCGGGCACGCGTACTACGCCTTCGACACCGCTGAAGAATTGGACGCCATGCGACAGCGTCTGAAGGAAGCCCGGGTGGCGCAGCCGCAGTACAACGCCATCTCGCGCATGACGATGAAGAACGCGCTGACCCTGAGCGCCGAAGATGTGCAGGATCGCTTGGATCGGGACGAACCCTACGTAATTCGTCTGAAAACCCCTCGCAAAGAAGAGGTCCGCCTGCAAGACAGCATCCGCGGTTGGGTGGTGGTACAGTCGTCTACGCTCGACGACAAAGTGCTGATGAAGTCCGACGGAATGCCCACCTACCACCTGGCCAATGTGGTGGATGATTATTTGATGAAGATCACCCACGTGATTCGCGGCGAAGAATGGCTGCCTTCGGCTCCGCTACACGTGCTTTTGTACCGTTATTTGGGCTGGGAAGAGCACATGCCCCAGTTTGCGCACCTGCCCCTGATCTTAAACCCCGACGGCAACGGCAAACTCAGCAAGCGCAGCGGCGACCGTTTTGGTTTTCCGGTGTACCCAACCAACTGGACCGATCCCGCTACCCAAGAAACAGTGGCCGGATTCCGAGAAGCCGGTTACTTGCCCGAAGCAGTGGTCAACTTTCTGGCGCTGTTAGGTTGGAATCCCGGCAGTGAGCAGGAGCTTTTTAGCCGGGAAGCGCTGATCGACGCGTTTCGTCTAGACCGGATTAACAAGGCGGGGGCCCAGTTTGACATCGAGAAGGCGCGCTGGTTTAACCAGCAGTATATCAAAAATAAGTCTGATCAAGTATTGGCTAAGTACTTGAAGCAGGAACTCGAGCAGGCGGGGGTTGATAGCACTGAGGAGAAGGCCGAGGTGGTGAGTTCGCTCATGAAGGAGCGCATTACCTTTCCGTCGGAATTGTGGACCAGCGCTCGCTATTTTTATCAGGCCCCGGAACATTACGACGAAAAAACCGTGAATAAGAAGTGGACGGAAGAAGCCGCCACCACCCTCAGTGCTTACGCCGAAACGCTGTCTGACACGGACGATGTATTGTCGGCGGAAACCGCCAAAGAGGTTTTGATGCAGGTGCTGGAGCAGCAGCAAGTGAAGCTTGGTAAAGTTATGCCTGCCCTACGGCTGGCTTTGACCGGCGAGGGCGGAGGCCCGGATTTGATGCAAATTATTGCGGTGCTAGGGCGCGATGAAGTGGTGAACCGCATTAAACAAGCACGACGAACGCTGGGTTAGGGTTAGTGAAATACATTTAGTTGAACCGTTAAATTTTTCAGTTATGGGACGCAAACGATTAAGCAAGCGAGAAACCCCCAAAGTGAATCCTGAGTTGGATGGCTTTGATATTAAGATAGACACCTTTGGTGAGATCAAAACCAACTACGACGTTGACAAGATCAACCAGTTCTTGAACCGCCACGTGGATGACAAAAAACTCCGCGACCGAGACGACGTTCAGTCTAATACGGATGGAACCGAAGAAGATTCTGAAAAGAACTAGGTTTAGGCAATAATAAACTATGGACTTCTGGACACGCAATCAGCAATGGTTGCGTGTTTTGTTTTAATAGCACTTTTGTGTTGTTAGTATTATAATTATTGCGGCCTTTTTGCACAGGAGATTAGCATATTTTAAAACTTTAGGCGTTATAAGTAGTATATGCAGTTAGATACTGCTTTATTATGAGCGACGCTACACTATTTCAACTTCAATTTCTCAAGCTGGCTATTGTTGGTGCTTTCTTGATCGCCTTTGTGGCACCAAACGCGGTTGCTTCCCCCCTACCTATCAGTGAGGCGGGTTGGAACGACGGAGTGGTTGTTCTGGTAGGCGACAAAGTGCTAAGCGGTGAGCTTCACTATAACGCGGTGCATCAGCTGGTACTTTTGCGCTCGGATGACGGCAAAACGATCACTACCCTCACCACCCGGCAAGTACAACGCTTTTTCTATTACAATCCTCAGGACAATATTATCCATCGCTTTCTGGCCATCGAGCAGCACCCTCGCCACGCTTATGCAGTTCGCAGTTTCTACGAAGTGGTAGCCGAAGGCCCGGTGCTTTACTTGCGCCAGCCCAACCAGTGCTCGGCTCAACCACCGCCAGGAAGCAACCCGCACGTAGTGGCGTTCCGTTACTTTGCTTACTATCGCGGAAAAATGGTTCGGGCCCACGCGTTCCGAAAAGAACTGCTTCCGACCCTGGTGCAAGAAAATCCCGGACTTATCGATTACATGAAGTCGCAGCAGCTAAAGCCTTACCACGTGGGCGATCAGATTATGCTGGTTAACCGTTTCAACCGGCAATTTTCTGAACCGCTGGCGGAGCTTCGTACTTTCAGGTAACTTTGCGCTGTCTTTGACAGTTACGGAGCGTATGCGCGCGCTCCTCCAAGTTAATCAACTTACCCACCGCTACGACAAAGCCCTTTCGAGCTATACTATCCGCGGCGTTTCTTTTTCGGTGCCGTCGGGCCAGGTTTGCGCGATTGTGGGAGCCAGTGGCTCGGGAAAAACTACCCTGCTGCGTTTGGTTAGCGGCATACTAGACGCCGAGCAAGGTGCCGTTTTGCTATCCGGACAGCCGGTGACCGGACCTTCGCAAAACTTGGTGCCCGGACACCCGGACATTCGCACCGTTTTTCAGGATTTTGCGCTTGCGCCCAATCTGAACGTGTATCACAATATTGCGCATTCATTGCGGGCCTACCGCCACGATTACCGCGAAAGCCGCACCCGTGATTTGATTAACCGCTTTCAGTTGCAAGGACGCGAAGATCAGCTTCCGGCAGCCCTGTCCGGAGGCGAAAAACAACGGGTGGCGCTGGCCCGGGCACTGGCCGAAGAACCGGCGCTTTTGCTACTCGATGAGCCATTTAGTCAAGTGGACCCACCCCTCAAAAATCAGTTGATGAACGAGGTGATTGATATTTTGAAAGAGATAGCGGGCACTGCTCTGTTCGTTACGCACGATGCCCGGGATGCGCTAGCGTGGTCCGACCAGGTGGTGGTGCTGCGGCGGGGCGAAGTGGTGCAGCAGGGTTCACCACCGCAAATTTATGAGCAGCCGACCGACGCGTACGTGGCGCAGTTGATGGGAGAATGTAGTCTGGTGCCTATTGAGAAATTTCGTCAATGGTTCCCCCGCTATCCTGCTCGTCAAACTAGGTTAGTGGGCGTTCGTCCCGAGCACGTTCGACTGTCATCTGAGGCGGAGCAGAGCGTTCGGGGACAGGTGATAAGGGTAAACTACCGAGGATCCTGTTATGAATTATCAGTTCGTACGGACGAGAACGTTCATTTCATCGTTCATTCTCTCAGAAAAATAGAACCCAATACCCCAATCAACTTGAGAATAGAAGCGGAGAAAGCAGTAAGATTTACAAAGTGATTTTTGTTTACTTAGCAAGTTTTACTTACTATTGCAAAGTAAACTTTACATTTTATGTCAAAGATCTTTACTCCTTACCCGTTAGCTGCTCACTCTAACAAGAAAGTAGGCTTAGTGCTAACGCTAGTTTGCCTGCCACTTCTGATTGCGGCTCAGTGGCTCAATGCTGGCGCTTTTTTGTCCCCTAGTCGGACTACTGATCTGTTGGTATTGATCATTGCCCTCGGACTAAGTTTTATCGCTTTTAGCAAAGAAAAGCAAGATGATGAGCGAGTCATCGCCATCCGCTACGCGGCCTATCGAATCTCTCTATCAATCTTTGGTATTCTTCTTATCAGCTTCGCCAGCGTTGGTGTGTTTGGTCATGTCCCGGTTGCTCTAGATGCAGGGATACTAGTATGCCTCCTGCTAACGCTTTAAATTGTAGTGTTTCACGTTGGACTCTACTCCGACGCAGCCAGCTTCTACGCCAACAATAGCGCCCGTGATAACTTCCGCTCCTACCGGAAGCAGATTTTGTTGTATCTGGTGCCGGTTACTTTATTAGTCTTAGTCGGATTAGGGCTAATGATGTTTGCTCTATGAAGAACACTCTGCGCCTCGAGCGGGCCAAACTTAAGTTAACCCAGGAGGCGCTGGCCAATAAAGTGAACGTATCTCGGCAAACCATTTATGCCATTGAGACGGGCAAGTTCTCACCCTCATGTCAGCTTGCGCTAAAGATCGCTACCATTTGTAACCAACGCGTGGAAGCCATCTTTTTTTTGGAAAGCGAGGATTGGGAGTAGACTTATTGAAGATGAGTTTCCGTATGTTCGCCAAACCAATTGCTCTACTACGGGTTCATGTAGTCAATAAATACACTACTTTTTTAACTTTTTACTATGGACATTCTGATGTTATTTTTCGCGGTTCTGCTGGCTGCTTCTGCTCCTGCGGTGTATGTGATACTGGGAATTCTTGCTTTGGTGGTGGTGATCGGTATTGGGTATTTTTACACAAAGTTATGGCGGAACCGCAGGAGGCCCGGTGACGAAAAGACCACACGCCGGGGGTAGTTAGTCACTTTTCTTCCCCCCAATAATCGGTGAACGCTCGAAGGCTGCGTTTTCATCGAAGAGCTTTCGATAAGTAGCTAAGGTGCGCACTTGCTTGGCTCCCAGTGCTTCCATCACCCGAATCATCTTGGGATTGAAATCTCCCACCCAGGTCACAATGTAGTTGTCATATTTGTAATCGGGGGTGCGCTGCACAATATCGATGATGTCGTCGAAAATTAGTCCCTCGATGCCCCGCATTTGGTACTTCTGCTTCACTCCAAAGGCCACTCCGTACACCTCGCGCACCGGCAGGGTTTTCTGATAGTACAGAAATTTGAGCTTGCCCCACAAATTCATGTTATCGCCCACCCGGCGGTAGATGGTGTTGACGTTGGGCAGGGCAATCATAAACGCCACCGCTTCGCCTTCGTGATACACAAAATAGAGCATGTCTTCGTCCACCACCGGCTTGATTTGCTTGAGCAACGTCATGGCCTGCTGCTCGGTCATTGGCTTGAAGTTGTCGTGGGTTTGCCAGGCGTCGTTGTAAATATCCATAAACGCCTTGGCGTAAGTAAGCGACTCGCTCTTCTTATAATACCGAAGTTCGTAGGTGCCCTGCGCCTTTAGTCGGTCGGAGCGGCGTTGGTAAATTTCCGGCAACAAGTCGTGAAATGAGCGGTGGAAGATAATTTGGTTGAAGTACACCTGAAACCCGTAGTCTTCGAAGAACCGGATGTAGTAGGGTGGATTGTAATTCTGTCCGTAGTACGGCGGCAGAGAAAAGTTCTCGGTGATCAATCCCCAGTATTTGTTGTTCTCGCCGAAGTTAACCGGACCATCCATCGCTTCCATCTTCCGTTCGCTGAGCCAAGATTGGCACCGCTCGAAGAGCGCAAAAGCGGCCGCCTGATCGTCGATGCACTCAAAGAAACCCATGCCGCCGGTGGGTTGCGAAAAAGTGTGGGCCTTGCGCTCGTTAATAAAGGCCGCTACACGCCCGACCACTCCTCCCGTCTGATCCTTCATAATCCACCGCTCGGCCTGGCCGTGGGTGAAAAAAGTATTCTGCTTGGGATCGAACACCGCCTCTACCTCCTGCCGGATGTGCGGAATCCAGTTGGGATCGTCTTGATAGATTTTATACGGCAGTTGCCGGAAATCTTCTTTGTCTTGCGCTGTGCGCACGGAATGCAACTGAAACTGAGCCATAGGAAAAGAAAGTGTGCGTAGAACCAGGGACGAATGATAACACTATTCAACTACTCTACCAATCCTCTCTCCGTCCTTTTTTGATAAATACCCGTTTTCTTGAAACCAACCAAAGCACTCCTGAATCGCTACATCGATGGGCGTTTGCGGCATATTCAGTTCGCGCACTGCTTTGGCGGCCGAAAAATAGTGTCCATCACAGGATACCTGGGCCATTTTGTAGCTCACACTGGGAGTTTTTCCCGCTACGGTGCCATAGATTGATCCGAACAGGCCAAAGGCTTTGGTCAGGGCGGGTGGAATGCCGAAGCGGGGCGGGGCAACGCCTACCCCCTGGGCCATCTTGGTGAATGCTTCCTGGTAGCTTAGGTTCTCATTCCCCAGAATATAACACTCGCCGATGCGGGCTTGCTCAATAGCGTTTACAATGGCGGCGGCGGCATCGCCCACGTACACGTAGTTCTTGCCCCCTACCGGATAGCCGGGCACCTTGCCTTCGTACACGGCCAGCACCATGCGTCCCGAGCTGGGTTTGTGGTCGTGCGGACCGATCATAAAGGTGGGGTTCACCACTACTCCGGGAAATCCGTTCCGCGCTTCGCGCAGCAGAATTTGTTGGGCCAAGTACTTGGTTTCCATGTATCCCAGTCCGTACTGCGCGAACTGCGGCAGGGTGGTTTCGTCGCCGGGCTGTTCCTTGGTGCCGAACCCCAGGGCGTTGGCGGTGCTCACCGAGATCATGCATTGCACGTTGGCCTTTTTTCCGGCTTCGATCAGGTTGACGGTTCCCTGCACGTTGGTTTGCTCGTAGGCCCGGCAGCGCGAGGGCCACAGGCCGGTGTCGGCCGCCGCGTGGATGATCACGTCGCACCCGGCCACGCCCTGTTGCATGGCATCGGCGTCGGTGATGTCGCCCATAAACAGTTCGATGTCCTTGACCTCGCGGTGCTTACGGGCGTCGTTTTCGTTTCGGAACAAGGCGCGCACCTCGTGGTTCTGGCGCTGAAGGGCAATCAACACGTTGCTCCCCAGCAGACCGCTGGTGCCCGTCAAAAATACTTTCATGGTGGTAGGTTTTATCCTGACAAAGGTAGGAATGAGCGCGGGATTTACCGGTTTGATGGACGATACTTATCAGGATTGCTCCCGAACTTTTCCTGAAATGCGCTCGAACCCGGATTAAACACGTTTTCCGCCCAGCACGAAGGATTGTCCAGTATGTACTGCCGGACGTTGTCCAGCGAGCGCTGGTCACGGACAATATGATTATGGAACCGGGCTTGCCACGCGAAATTTAGTCCCAATTTTCTACATTCGTACGAAACGCGCCCTTTGTGCCAGCGTATCATTTTGCCGATGGTGTCAACCGGCGATTCCACTGGGTTGTTGGGGATGCCGGATTTGTTGGTCGTTTCCGTAGGAACATGCCGCGTCCACGGTGGATTAATCATGTTGCTACGATCAATTATCAGAATCATGTGAATATGATTGGGCATGATGACCCATTCATCCAGCACAACGTTATCAAATCGCTCAGGAATCTCTAGCAGAAGGGTTCGGACGATCTTACCCGCTTCGGATAGCACCATAGTGCCTTCCTTGATCTCACCAAAAAACGGCTCTCGATCCTTCGTGCAGATTGTGATAAAATACTCGCCCGGTTGCGCGTAATTGTGTCCCGGCAGACGATATTGCTTTTTGTAGGCCATAACCACCGGGATCTAAATCTCTTCGCTGCTACTCAGGAGTTGACCCGCGGGCGGCCGATGGCTTTGTACTGCTCGGCGGGGTCTTTGGAGATCAGAATGTAGTAAGTTTTGCGGCGTACGGTGAGCTTGGGAGTGCGCAGCCAGGGGTTGTGGCGCTTCAGAATTTTGTAAGAAATGCCGTGGTTCTGCGCGAAGGCAACCAAGTCTTTGATTGATTCGGTGACGGTGACCGTGTCAAACTCCGGTTGCCCATAGCGCTGGTCTTCGGCTACGTGAAAGCCGTAGCCTTCGGGGTTTTCAATAATCATTTTGATGGATACTACCCGGAAAAAATAACGAGCCGTTTCTTCGTTCAACAGCATATCGAAGTACGAATCTACGTTCTGTTCTTCTAAACGTCGTTCTAGTCCGCGTATGCCGATGTTGAAGGATGCAGCCACGTCGGCCCAACTGCCGAATTTAGCGTAGGCCTTCTTTAAATACTTGCAAGCGGCTTCGGTCGATTTCACCGGGTCGTAGCGTTCGTCCACTTCCTTATTCACCTCCAAATCATAGTCCTTGGCGGTTCCCTTCAGCAACTGCCAAAACCCAATGGCATCCTTCGGCGAACGAGCACTCTCTACCAAACCGCTCTCGATCACCGGCAGATACTTGAAATCATCAGGGACGCCGTTTTCAGCGAGAATTTTGCTGATCGTCGGAAGCCAGCGATGGGCTTTTTTTATTAGCAGAATGGTGTTGGAGTGCCAGTTGGCGTTTACGTGCAACTCACGATCGAGGCGCTCGCGCAGGTCGGGGTCCCGGAGCGAAACGGTTTCGCCCGCAAACGTCACTTCAGTGGGAGTGGGAATGATTAGGGCTTGGTAAGAAGGAGTCGGGGGTGAATCAGGAAGTTCGGTGGGCGGAATTGGGTTTCCGGTAGGCTCAGCGATCAAGGCCGCGGGCGGTACGCTCATTGGTCGATTGACGCCGTACTCGCGCCACCCAATGTAAGCAATCAGCAACAGAATAATAACAAACTGGAAGGCTACCTGAGCCTGGATACTCTTAAACATTTCTAAAAATTGGGCGACAGTAAGTACTTCGCGTAGAAGTCGTCGATCACACGCACGGCCTCTTCCGCAGAATCCACTAGGTTGATAAGCGTCAGGTCGGCTTGGTTGATGTTTTTTTCTTGCTTCAGCATAATTTCTTCCACCCACTGCAATAACCCCTTCCAATAGTCGGTGCCCACCAAGACGATGGGAAACCTACCAATTTTCTTGGTTTGAATCAAGGTAAGTGCTTCAAATAGCTCATCGAGCGTGCCAAAACCGCCGGGCATCACCACGAAACCCTGCGAATACTTCATGAACATCACCTTGCGCACGAAGAAGTAGTCGAAGTTAATCAGTTTATCGGGGTCAATGTAAATATTACTGCTCTGCTCAAACGGGAGCACAATATTGATCCCCACTGATTTGCCTTTTGCGCCCTTGGCCCCCTTGTTGCCCGCTTCCATGATGCCTGGTCCCCCGCCGGTGATCACTCCGTAACCGTGCTCCACGATCATCCCGGCAATTTCTTCGGCCATTTTGTAGTAAGGATGGTTGTCCGGAGTGCGGGCTGATCCAAATATGGTAACGCAAGGGCCAATTTTGTTGAGCTTCTCAAAGCCTTCCACAAACTCCGACATAATTTTGAACACTGCCCACGAATCGTGGCTCTTGATTTCGTTCCAGTCGCGATCTTTAAAGGCTTGGTGAATGCGGGCCTCCTCAGAGGTGACCCCGTTATCCGTTATTTTTGAGGGCAGCGTGTTGTTGTCAGTTACTTCTTGCATTGATATATTAGTATTTTGTGGTTTGGGGATAAGTTCAAACTTGATCTACTTCAACAAGTCTGCCAAGGCAAGGTCTAGCTGGTTAAATTTGGGGCGGAACCCTGCATCTTTTATTTTCTGGTCACTAACGCGGTTGCCGCCCAGCACGGCCGAGGCGAGTTCACCCAGGGCAAGCTTAAGTGCAAATCCTGGCACCTTGGGCATCCATAGGGGTCGGTGCATCACCCGGGCCACTGCTTGGGTCAACTGTTGGTTGGTGACTGGTTGCGGCCCCACGGCGTTGTATGCTCCGGCCACCGCTTCATTCTCTAAAGCGTGAATGAATAAGCGGCACAAATCGTCGATATGAATCCAGCTTAGGTACTGTTCGCCGCTACCCAGGGGGGCCCCCACGCCCCAGCGCACCGTTTGGGCAATGGGGGGCAACGCTCCACCGTCCGGACTTAGCACAATGCCGATGCGGCACTTCACGGTGCGCACTCCCAATTCCTTAACGGTATCTACCGCAGCTTCCCACTGCATCACCACGTCGGCCAGAAAATCATCCGCCGCCGGACTTTCTTCCGTGAGCAGCACATCTCCGGTGTCGGCGCCGTAAATACCGATGGCTGAGGCCGATACAAAGGCTTTGATCGTAGATGGCCCCGCCTGAGCGATGGCATCGCGCAGCAGTTTCGTCGACTCGGTCCGGCTATTCAGAATTGCCTGCTTGCGCTCGTCGGTCCAGCGCTGGTCGGCCACGCCCGCTCCCGCCAGATGAATCACGTAGTCGGCGTCGGCCAGGGCCTGCGGATCAATAGATTGTTGCTTGATATCCCACTGGTAGGTAGGAATGGAGGAGGATGGCTTGGCTGGGGAACGGCTCAGATGACTTACGGTATAGCCTTTGGCTAGTAAAAGTTCAGTCAGCCGACTACCTACCAACCCGCTGCCGCCGGTGATTAATACGTGGTTGTTCATTCGTATGCTTACTCGGTACGCTTGATACAACGACGCAGTATCTTCTTATGTTCCCGCTGCGCTCATGGGGTGACGCTTTAGAAGGTAAAGAGGTTGCAAAAAAACAGGGCAGGTTTTCACCTGCCCTGTTCCAGTCTGATTGGTCTCCCCTTCCTGAGTTCGGGTTATCGCTCGAGAATTTCGTTGCTCGGCACCGGCATTTCAGTAGGTGTGCTGCCGCCCAGGGGGCAACCGCTGCTGAGCTTTCTGTAGTTTTGATCTTATGTAATGTAGGAAGGGGTTTCCGACTGGCGGTTTCATTGGCCGGTGCCTCGGCAACTTCCTCTTGCTTGGCCGGAGCTTCTTCCTCTACTACCGGGGGAGTAGGGCTATCGGTTGAGACATTGGCAACCGTCGCTTGTGGTTGACGCTGTGGCTGTTCCTGGGCGAACCGGGGCGGCAACTGCGGCAGTTTTGGAACCGTAGCGGTGCGCGCCTTGGTGATTACGGCCGGTGCCTCAGCCGGGGGCGTTTTTCTTTCCGAAGCAGTAATCGCTTTCTTGGTTACTTTGGGCACCACTTCCGCAGCCGGTTCCACTACGGCGGCCTTGGCAACTTTTTTGACCGGGCGACGACGGGCGGGCGCGACCTTTTCATGCTGTTCGGCCACGGCCAGCGACTCAGCAGGCAAGGAATAATCGGCTTGCTTGTTGATTACCGTTTTGAGAGCGAAGAACGAAAAGATGAGCAAGGCCACCACGGCAGTGGTTGTTCGGACCGCTTTCATCTGAAATGAAGACAACATACTCTTCTTTTCTGCCTGACTGGTTTTTACTATTCCCTTTAGTTTTTTAGTGTACTCCTTGTAGTGTTCCGGTTCTTCCAAACGGATGTATTCCAAGATAGCCGAGGAACAGCGGGGACAATGGTTGAGGTGTCGTTCCACCTGCTGCGATTTTTCTGCGGGGAGAACTTCCTGGAGGTAACGTCGCATACCGGCCCAAGAAAGGTGAGCACTAAATTCGGTGGTTTGAGGAGGGGTGTTCATTACTGAATAGTTTTGGTGGCACGAAGTATTTTCAATCGGTGATTTTTACCAATACCCATTCAATTTTTGTACCTAACCTGGACTTTCTCACTTTTACGTTTGCACTATGCCAATACTTTACTGTAAGTTATTTAATCTTATTTCTAATTTTATTAAGTCGTTTAGCCAAAATATTTTATTCTACCCTTTTCAAAATAGGAGGCGGTCAGAAGTGTTCCGGCCCAGGACGGCCTAGCTGCAAATGAGAGGGGGTACAAAGCGATTTTTGCCAATTACTTATTAGATTTATTACAGAAGTACGGTTTTAATAATCTCGGAAAAATCCAGAAATTTGCTCACGATCGCAGTTCCGCTCCTTCAAGTAGTGGTTCAGTCAATTTCTGTTGGTGGTCAAGCACAACAAAAAAGGCAGCCTTGGGAAGCTGCCTTTTGGTTAAAAGTTAAAACTCCCTACGACGCTTTCCGGCGACCGCGCTTGGGTTTCACTTCTTCCTCTATCTCTACTTCTTCCACGTCGGCCAGAATGCGGCCCGAGTATTCGTCAAAGATAATGCGTTTCTTGTCCTTAATTTCCACAATGCGCTGGGGGGGAATAATGATGTTACACCCTTCGGCGGCGCCGCGCACCACCTTCACCACGGCCAGGCCATTGGACAGACTCGCCCGCAGTTTTTCGTAGTACGCTAGCAGTTTCTGATCCGCATCACCAATTTCTTTGGCCACCTTTTCTCGCTTGTTGAGCAGGCTTTTCTCGTCGGCCTCACTCTCAGCCACAATTTTGTCCAGCTCCTGCTGCTTGCTCTCCAGGTCTTTTTGGCGTTGCTCGATAAGTTCTTTGGTGCTGGTGACTTGCTCGTTTTTCTGCTCAATTTTAACGTAAGCCTCGCGGGTGCGCTTCTCCGAAATCTGAATCTCGAGCTGCTGCAGTTCCACCTCCTTGGTGATGGCATCGTACTCCCGGTTGTTGCGCACGTTCATCTGCTGCTCTTCGTACTTCTTGATCAGCGCTTCCGACTCCTTTACCGCGTTCTTGTAGCCGTCGATCTCCTCTTCCAGTGCCTTCACGTCGCCCTCAAACTTATCGTAACGGGTTTGGTAGCCCGCGATCTCGTCCTCCAGGTCGCTTACTTCTTCGGGCAAGGCACCCCGAATCTTTTTAATATCATCTAATTCAGTGTCGATGGTTTGCAGACGCAGGAGGATGTCTAACTTCTCGGCTACGGGTTTTTGCGGGGCGGTGGTACTTTCCATAGGTAAATTATGCGTAGAAAACGGGGTTGGTATTCACTTCGGCCAAATGGACTGCAAAATTAACAAATTTCTCGGACAAAAAATCCCAAAGCAGGTCTTTTGTAAACACTTCGCTCTCGTAGTGTCCGATGTCAGCAATGAGCAGCTGTCCATCGGCGTCAAAGAACTCGTGGTACTTATAATCAGCCGTGACGAATGCATCGGCCCGCTGCCGCCGGGCGTGGGGCAACAAAAAACTACCCGCTCCTCCGCAGACCGCCACCCGCTGCACCGATTTATCCAGCACCCGGGTGTGCCGAATTACCGACAGTTGCATACGCTCCTTCAGGTGCGCCAGAAACTCAGTTCCCGACAGCGGTTCGGGCAGTTCGCCCACCATGCCGGAGCCGACTTCCTGGTTTTGGTTTAGCAACTCATGTTGATAATAGGCCACCTCTTCGTAGGGGTGGGCGCTGCGTAAGGCCGCCAGGATTTGGTTGGCTAAATGCGCCGGATAGATCACCTCGATGCGCTGTTCGGCTACCTGCTCCATCTTTCCGGCCTCGCCGAGGTGTGGCTTCGCCTGCTCGTTGGGCTGAAAGCGGCCCGTGCCCGTGGTCTGGAAACTACAGTTGCGGTAGTTCCCAATTTGTCCCGCTCCTGCTTCGCCCAATGCCTTAAGCACCCGATCAGCATCGGCTAGCGGCGCAAAAGTGACTAACTTTTGCAAAGTATCGGTCTTAGGAGCCAGAATACGCGTGTTTTGCAAACCCAGTCGCTCGCTGATGCGGCGGTTCACTCCCTGCTGCACGTTGTCCAGATTGGTATGGATAGCGTACAGGGCCACGTCGTGCTTGATGGCTTTGATCACCGTACGCTCTACGTAGTTTTTCCCCGTCAGACTCTTGAGCCCGCGAAACACGATGGGATGGTGCGACACAATCAGGTTGCAGCCTTTGGCAATGGCTTCGTCTACTACGGATTCGACAGCGTCTAGGCTCACCAGAATACCGCTTACTTCCGCCTGAGGATCTCCTACGATGAGTCTGGAGTTGTCGTAGCTTTCTTGGTAGGCGGGGGGTGCAATGGTCTCGAGGTAGCGGGTGATGTCTTGAATTTGCGGCATGAGGCGATTAGTAGGTTTCGCCAAAGTTAAGGCAATGAATCATCATTATCTACCCGGATGATCTTACTATCGCCTTACTTCACCAGGACTGAACCTCACGCTTCACCTACTTAAATACCGTCAGCACCGAATAAGAAGACAGTTTATCTTTCTTATCATACTGTTCGTTGCGCACCATGCCCACTCCTTCAGAGAGCCACTCGGTTCCGGTATACACCATTTCGCGACTTATGCCCATCGTTTCTACGCTGGCGTTCATCACATAGGTAACCTTATAGCAGGGAAACGTACCGGCCGGGGTGGTTACATCTTCCTGAGCGGCCACGGTGCGGTCTCGGATGGTGACGGTGGTGGTGTTCATTGTCATGCTCATGCCTTCCATGCCCACTTTGATGGTGGTGGTGCTTTCCGGCAGCACTTCCCCCACGCTCAGCGAAGCGGGAATGATGATATGATCACCTTCTATTTCAACGTTCATGCCCTGGGTATTTTGCAGTTGGGTGAGTGAGGTGAGCAGCCGCTGCATATCCATCTTTAGCTGCCCGTCTTCACAAATGACCGTAAAGTCGCCTCCTCCAATTAATTCACCTTTTTTGTCTAACGTTTTGCTGTTCACCGTGGCTTCGTAACCGTTATCGGTTTCCGCTACCGCGGCGATAGTATACTGGCTGGTGGCTTGCAGTTTGTCCTTTTTATCAAAGACCTCAACTTCGTAGTAGTGGTCTTTTCCCATTGGGTAAAACGTGTTGTCACACTGAGCGTAGGTGGTGAAGGCGAAGAGGGTAAGTAGAAAAGAGAGACTAATTCTGGTTTTCATAGGTTTGGTTTTTGGTAGGTTAATACGAGCGATGCGGGTGGGGTAAACACAATCGCTGCAATAATTTGTTGGATTTAGCAGGAAAAATAGAGCGACATCCAATTTTATCACGTCAAGATACACAAATTTTTAGAATGATAGCGCTCGTTGAATCCAGCGATGCCCTGCAATCCGCCGCTGTGGATTACCAAAATGCGACTGCCGGGCGGAAATTGACCTTTTTGAATCATATCGTACAGTCCGTACAGCATCTTCCCGGTGTACACTGGCTCCAGCGGAATACCAGTTGTTCGGAAGAACCGGTTGATAAAGTTGATCAGTTCGGGCTTCACCCGAGCGTAGCCGCCGAAGTGATAATCGTGGATAAAGCGATAGTGCTCGTACTCTTGTTCGTTGTACTGTCGCGTGAGTTGGTCTACTTCTTTTTGCAAAAAAGTCCCGCCTTTTAGGGCCGGAAACCCCAGCACGGTGGCTCGTCCGGCGGTGCCCGCCAGCACTCCGGCCAAGGTGCCGCCGGTTCCTACGCAGCAGGCTACGCAATCGAAAGGCAGTTCGGCTGGAACAATCTCGGCACATCCTCTCACCGCCAAATTATTGGTTCCCCCTTCGGGCAGGTAATAGTGACGGCCAAATCGCGTTAGCAACCCCTCCTGAAATTTCATATCGTCCCGCTGTCGAAACGCCTCCCGGCTCACGTAGTGCAATCGCATGCCCTGCGCTTGCGCAAACCGCAGGGTCGGATTGAGCGGTTCGTACGCTTCTCCCCGCACTATCCCGATGGTCTTGAAGCCGTAAGCGCGCCCGGCGGCGGCGGCGGCGTAAAGGTGGTTCGAGTACGCGCCGCCCACCGTGAGCAGCGTGGAATGCCCTTCGGCCCGTGCTCGTTGCAGATTATACTTGAGCTTAAACCACTTGTTACCGTTAACGGTGGGATGCACCAAATCCAGCCGCAGCACGCTCAATTGCACATCGTGCCCCACCAACCAAGGATCATCCACCCGCTGTACGGGCGGAGCGGTCATCAACTCATCCTCCATGTCATTATAGAAAAACGTACCTTTGCCCTCGTATAGGCGCCATGCTTGGCGCCTTGTTGCGATACTACCCAAAACAGCATGGACGAACAAGAAGAATCAGACGAACTCTTTGAGCACTACCACTTCACGGCGGTGATCAAGCACGAACCGCCCCGCCTGGATAAGTACCTGATCAACTTTATTGCGAACGTGACCCGCAACAAGGTGCAGGACGCCATCAAGAACGGCTTCGTGCGCGTCAACGAGCAGGAAGTGAAGGCCAACTACCGGGTGAAATCGGGCGACGAGGTGGTGGTGGCCCTGCCCGAGCCGCCCCGCGAAACCGAAGTGCTGCCCGAAGACCTTCCGCTCAACATTGTGTTTGAGGATGATGATCTGCTGGTGGTGAATAAAGAAGCGGGGATGGTGGTGCACCCGGCCTACCAAAACTGGTCGGGCACCCTAGTGAACGCCCTGGTGCACCACTTCCGGCAACTGCCGACAATGGAAGGCAACGACGGTCGGCCGGGGCTGGTGCACCGCATCGACAAAGACACCTCGGGCCTGCTGGTGATTGCCAAGAGCGAGCCCGCCATGCGTGGATTGGCCCGGCAGTTCTTTGACCACAGCATCGAGCGCACCTACCGGGCACTGGTGTGGGGCCTGCCCGAGGCGGAGGAGGGCACCATCGACGTGAACCTGGGGCGCAGCCCCAAAGACCGGCGGGTGACGGCCCCCTTTCCGCAGGGCGACGTGGGCCGTCGGGCCGTCACGCACTACCGGGTGCTGGAGACGCTGCGCTACGTATCGCTAATCGAGTGCCGCCTGGAGACGGGCCGCACGCACCAAATCCGGGCACATATGAGGTACCTGGGGCACCCGCTGTTCAACGATGCTACCTACGGCGGGGCGCAGGTGGTGAAGGGAACGAAATTCTCAAAGTACAAATCGTTCGTAGAGAACTGCTTCAAGCTGATGCCCCGGCAGGCGCTGCACGCCAAATCGCTGGGTTTTGTGCATCCGGTCACCAAAGCTCCGTTGCAGTTTGATTCGGAATTGCCCGAAGACTTTCGGGCGGTGCTGGACAAGTGGCGGCACTACGTGCAGTACAATTGAGGCAGACCTTCTTTTACTATTTTTCGTATATTGAACCATGCAGCACATTCTCGAAAACGACCAGCTCACCGTCACCGTCAGCACCGAAGGGGCCGAAGTGCAAAGCGTGCGTAACCTAACCACTGGGCAAGAATATATCTGGACGGCCGACCCCAACGTGTGGGCTCGCCACGCCCCGGTACTGTTCCCTATCGTAGGCAAACTCAAAGATAATCAGTATCGCTTGGGCGATGACACCTACCGGATGACGCAGCACGGCTTCGCCCGCGATCAGGATTTTAAAGTGATGGAGCAGACGGCCAAGCAAATTATCCTGGGTCTCACCGCCAGCCCGAAAACCACGGAGCAGTATCCTTTCAACTTTGCCCTCGATATTATTTACCAACTTACCGACAATGCGTTGGCAATCACCTACCGGGTGATTAACCACGACTCGTCAGTAATGCCTTTTTCTATCGGCGGCCATCCGGGGTTTTTGTGTCCGTCGCAGGTGGATGGACGCGAAGAATCGTATTACTTGCGGTTTGAGCAACCGGAAACCGTGGCGCGTCACCTGCTTCACGAAGGACTGCGCACCGGGGAGACACGTCCGGTGCTGCAAGACGAGCAAAAACTATCCCTGGCCCCTTCGCTTGTTTGAGGAAGATGCTTTGATGTTTGCTAATGTTGCTTCTGATTCGGTTAGTATCGTGTCGCCAGTCAACTGAGCAGCCAATGGTGACAGTTCGGTTTCCAGGGTTTCCGTACCTGGGCATTTGGCAGAAGGTAAGAGCCGATTTTTATTGTATCGAGCCCTGGTACGGCTTGGCGGATTCTGTCGATGCAAGCGGTGATCTCTCTGAAAAAGAGGGGATAATTACGTTGGCCCCTGATCAAGTGTTTGAGCTACGTACGAGATGATTTTTTATTAGATGATCTTAGCGGCGACACCTCAAACTGAAAATACACCAGTCGCACCAAGAAGGGTATGGTAGGTATACGCTAATATCGTAGAGATTCTGTTAACTGGCATCTTTTGGTTTAGTCATACCGAAGCATGATTCCCCACGAGCTAAGAATTTTTTACATCGCCATAAATTTGGTACATTCAAGATCGCGAACGCTGATAATTACGTAGATTCGCTCGGTCTAAATCCATACCAATGCAACATCGTGGGCTTTTGGTGGTTTCTGTTTCTTCTAGCCGTCGTCACCGGAGCCTGTCAGAACGATAGCGTTTCGCCTGCTTCCGAAGAGCCGGTGCTGCGCGAACTTTCCGTTGTCGAGACCGAGCTAGTCACTTCCATCAATACCTTTGCCTTCGATCTCATTCGCGATCTGGCGGAGCACCGTCCGCAGGATAACGTATTTCTGTCCCCTTACAGCATCAACCTGGCCCTGAGCATGACGATGAACGGGGCCACATCCACTACCCTTACTAAGCTGCACGACGGACTCGAGCACGAGGTGATCAGCCCGCGCGAGATCAACAAGGCCTACAGCGAGCTCACTCCTTTTTTGCAGCAGCTCGACCCACGGGTAAACTTCACCCTAGCCACCGCCCTGTGGCACGATCGTCGGCTTCGTACCCAGCCATTATCGGGCGATATTTTGTCCGCCTATTACCAAGCGCACGTGGGAGCGCTGGCTTTCGGTCGCCGCAAGTCTCCGGCCATCATCAACAAGTGGGTGAGTGAGCAAACAAACGGACAGGTTGAAGCGCTGGTGGATGAACTTGACCCCGATGCCTCGATGTACGTAACCAGCGCAGTGCAGTTTGCGGGCGAGTGGAGCGTTCCTTTCCGCCAGGAAAACACCACCCCCGGCATCTTCCATCTGCCCGATGGCACCGAGATTACTACCGACATGATGGTGGCCCCTCGGGCGCAGTACCGCTTCTTTCAGGATGATGAAAAAACGATCATTGACATTCCCTACGGCAACCAGCAGTACAGCATGACCTTGCTGGTGCCGCAGAGGCAGGACAGTTTGCTGAGCTTGGTGCGTCAGTTGGATGCTATTAGTTTTCGCGCCTACCTGGCGCAGCTAGATACGGTAAATAGTAGTTTATCCCTACCCAGTTTCACCATAGACTATCAGACCTCGCTTAAGCCCACGCTATCGCGGCTGGGTATGGGCGTAGCGTTTAGCGATAGTGCCGATTTTAATCGCTTATTCATAGATCCCACCGCCCCGGCACCGCTTTCTGACGTTTTGCACAAAGCGGTGATTACCGTTAACGAGACGGGCACCGAGGCAATCACCAGCACCATTACGCAAGCGCGGGGCATCGACACCGCTTCCAGTTCGGTGCACGTTGATCGGTCGTTCCTCTTTTTCGTTCGGGAAAACCACTCTGGAGTCATTGTCTTTGCGGGTCGCCTGAATCATCCTACCCCCGAAAAAGTGCCTCTCGTCACTCCTTAGTTTATCCTTCTTCGGACGTGCCCCCCCTTCTCTCTGCTGCGTCTACTTCTTTTCATCGCTGGTTTTTAATTGTACCTTGGCCTTGCCAATCCCCAACACGATGAAACTTCATTCGTTGATTCTATAACCCTGATCCTATGCAGCAAAAAGTTCTCAAAATTCATCCGAAAGACAACCTTATTGTTGCCCTGGACCATTTGCGGGCGGGGGAAACCGTGGTTTGCGAGGGCGAGGCCTACGCGATTGAGCACGACGTGCCACCGAAGCACAAATTTGCTACGCACGATCTGGCGCCAGGCGACCGGGCGTATATGTACGGAGTGTTGGTAGGTAAAGCTACGGCCCTTATCCGCCGCGGCGAACCTATCACCACTACTAACCTTCGACACGATGCCCAGGGCTATGGCGCTCGGCAAGCATCCCGCCCCGACTGGCCCGCCCCTGATGTACGCCGCTGGCAAGAAACCACTTTTATGGGATATCCCCGCGCCAACGGAAGCGTAGGCACGGCCAACTACTGGCTGTTTATTCCGATGGTGTTCTGCGAGAACCGCAACATCAACCTGATTCGCGAGGCGTTGATCCAGGCGTTGGGCTACGACCAATCGCGGGCCTATGACTTCGACGTGCAGTCGCTCGTACAGCAGCACCGCCAGGGCGCGACGGCCAATGAACTGCTGGCTTCGGAGATCGTGGTCACGGCCGAAGACATTCAGAGCAAACGGGCTTTCCCAAACGTCGACGGCATCAAATTTCTGACCCACGAGGGCGGTTGCGGCGGCACCCGCTTCGATTCGACCACCTTGTGTGCCTTGTTTGCGGGTTACGTCACCAACCCCAACGTGGTGGGAGCCACGGTGCTGAGCCTGGGCTGCCAGAACGCCGAGGTCATCACCCTGCAGCAGGAGATCAAGAAGCGCGATCCGAACTTTAGCAAACCGCTCTACGTGCTGGAGCAGCAGAAGAGCAAATCGGAACGCGACTTTATCGCGGACGCCATCAAGCAAACTTTTGTCGGCCTAACCGAAGCCAACCGCCTGGAGCGGCAGCCAGCGCCCCTCAGTAAGTTGGTGGTGGGTTTAGAATGCGGCGGAAGCGATGGGTTCTCGGGCATATCGGCCAACCCGGCGGTGGGGCACGCGGCCGATCTGCTGGTAGCGCTGGGCGGCTCGGTGATTCTGTCGGAGTTTCCCGAGTTGTGCGGCGTGGAGCAGGAGCTCACCGACCGCTGCGTGGATGAAGCAACGGCGGAGAAGTTCGTGAACATCATGCGCGCCTACAGCGCCAGCGCCGAAGCGGTGGGTTCGGGCTTTGATGCCAATCCGTCGCCGGGCAACATCAAAGACGGACTGATTACGGATGCCATCAAGTCGGCCGGAGCGGCCAAGAAGGGCGGCACCTCGCCGGTGGTCGACGTGCTGGACTATACCGAACCGGTAACGAAATCGGGTTTAAACTTGCTGTGCACGCCGGGCAACGACGTAGAATCCACCACCGGACTGGCCGGTTCGGGCGCGACGGTGATTTTGTTTACTACCGGGTTGGGCACACCCACCGGCAACGCCGCCGCTCCGACACTGAAAATATCCAGCAACACTGCTCTAGCCCAGCGCATGTCAGACATTATTGATATTAATGCCGGAACGGTGATCACCGGTGAGGACACCATTGCTACAAAGGGCGAAGAGATTTTAGATTTTATCATTCGTACCGCAAGCGGAGAATACGTTCCGAAGGCGGTAGGGCTGGGACAGGACGACTTTATTCCGTGGAAGCGGGGAGTGTCGTTGTGAGATCAGGATGGGCGGGATTGATTTGAGGAAGAATAGTAAGAAGTTTCTACGAAAATATAATTGCTTCGTTATTTAGAGTGCTTTTCATGAGTAATCTTTTCTTATGTTTGCCCCCGCTGTCCGCAATGCATCCTGAACCAACTTATTATGCTGACTATATTGAATGTGTCTCCGTTAAGATCCCAAGTGCTTTTAAGTGCTTTGGTGCTGTTGCTATTTGCCTCTACCGGTTATGGCCAAACCACCTACACGCTGCGCGGAACGGTGACCGATGCCTTTGATGAGGCCATACCCGGAGCCACCGTACAGATTAAGGGAACCACCGTTGGCACGGTAACCGACGGCTCGGGCAACTACTCTCTTCAGACCACTCTGACCCCCGGCCCATATACGCTGATTTTCCGGTCGGTCGGTTTGCTTACCGAAGAACTTCCCATTACGCTTGGTGCAGACACCGAGGTAACTTACGACGTGATGCTGCCGGACGATTTGCTTAGCTTGAGTGAGGTGGTGGTGACGGGTACCTCGGTAGAAACTTCCAAGAAGCAGCTAGGAAACGCCATCTCAACCGTTCGGAGTGAAGACATTGCCCAAGCGAACGCGGTGGATATCAGCTCGGCGCTCACCGGTAAGGTGGCGGGGGCACTCATTCAGCAAAACTCCGGCAATCCGGCCGGAGGGGTAAGCGTGCGTCTGCGCGGGGTGAGCACCCTGGCCGGAAGCTCTGACCCGCTTTACATCGTGGACGGGGTAATTATTGACAACAGTTCTAATGGATTAGTGGATATTGGGGGAGCTTCTCAAAACCGATTGGTGGATATCAACCCCCGGGATATTGAGAGCATAGAAATTATTAAGGGGGCCGCTGCTGCTGCTATCTATGGTTCGCGCGCCAACAATGGGGTGGTGCAGATCTTCACCAAGCGGGGCAAGAGCGGCAAGCCACAACTCACCGTAGGCTCCACCTTTCGCGTTAACGAGCGGCGAAAAGCCATTGCTTTTAACGAATACCCCTTCGTGTTTGAAACCAACGAAGACACTGGAGTAGAATCGCTAGCGCCCGTAACGCGCTACGATTACTACGGTGACGTGTTCCGAACGGGCTTGGGTAGCGATAACTACGTAAGCCTGCGCGGTGGCAACGATGCCACTCAATATTTTATGTCGGGCTCTTACCTGAAGAACCAGGGAATCATCAAAAACCAAGACTACGAACGCTACGGCCTGCGGTTGCGCATCGACCAGGTGCTCAACGACTGGGCTTCTCTGAGCATCGGCTCTAACTTCACGTACAGCGAAAGCGCCGACGTGCCCAACGGGGGCTTGGCAGCAAACTACGGAGTACTCACCGCCATTAGTTTCAATAACAACATCACCGATCCCACCCGCAACTCAGTAACCGGTGAGTTTCCGCGTCTGGGTGGCTTTGTGAATCATCTGGACGCCCTGGCTAATTTCGACTTTGGTAGCACCACCAAGCGCTACATTGGCAGCGTGCAACTGAACCTCACTCCGTTCGAGGGCTTTGGCATCGACTACGTACTGGGCATTGACACCTACACGGAGCAGGGCAAGGCGTTTATTCCGCCGGGTACCACCGTAGGTGGGTTCGGCAACGGCTTTTCCCGCCGAGCTGACCAAGACCGATTTCAAATCAATAACGACCTCACGGTGTACTATCAGCGCAATCTGGGATCGTCGGTTGTTTCTACCACCTCGGTGGGAGCCACCCTGCAGTATGATGTAGTGGAGACCATCGCGCTAAACGCCATCAACCTGGTGCCCTTTGTACAATCCTCAGTGGGGGGCGACCTGGACGCGCGGGGTGATACCCGAGCAGAGCGGGTGGTTCAAGGAGCGTATATACAGCAGACGTTTGGCTACCAAGACAAACTGTTTGTTACGGGTGCCATTCGGGTAGATGGATCATCGGTGTTTGGCGAAGACGAACGTACCCAAACCTACCCCAAGGTGAGTGGCAGCTACATTCTTTCCGAAGAAAGTTTCTGGCAGGGACTGCGGTCCGCGGTGTCACTGTTCAAAGTACGGGCATCCTACGGTGAAGCCGGTAACCTAACGGGGATCGGAGCCTTTGACCGCTTCACCAACGTGAATGTGGTGGGCGGATCGGGCCTGTTGCCCGACGACCAACGGGGTAATCTAAACGTGCGGCCCGAGCGGCAAAAGGAGTTTGAGGTGGGACTAGACATGGCGTTTTTTGAGAATCGCCTTGGTTTTGAGTTCACTTATTACGACAAAGAAGTAGAAGACCTGCTGCTCAACCGCACCCTAGCGCCCACCACGGGGTTTCTGTCGCAGCGCTCAAACGTGGGCACCTTGCTGAACAGTGGCATCGAGCTGCTGGTGCGGGCCGCTCCCGTGCAGCGGAAAGACCTGGCCTGGAGCATTACCGGTATCTTTAGCACCAATCAGAACGAAATTAGCGGGCTGGAAGAAGACTTTATTCTGCTACCCGGCAGCTTTGGGCAGTCGGCGGTGCTCAATGGCGAACCGCTGGGAGTGTTCTATACCACTTACACCGCCCGCAACCCCGATGGCTCGTTGCTGCTGACCCCGGCCGGGTTGCCCCAGCGCGACCGCGTGGGCCGGGACGACAGCGGGCAGCCCACCGGAGCCTTGGCCGAAAAAGTGATTGGCGACCCGAACCCTGATTATACCGCTTCGCTCATCAATGAGGTGAGCTACGGCAAGTTTGACTTCAAGCTACAATTTGATGCCATCCAAGGTTTTGACGTATTCAACTTCACGCGCCGCATCGGAGCATTGGAAGTGTTTGGCAACAGTGACCTGTTCGAACAGGAGCTGCGGGGCGAACTGCCGCGCGGCTACAACGCCGCGACCTTCAGTGCTTTTGACCGTTTCGTGGAAGACGGATCGTTTGTGAAGCTGCGGGAGATTTCATTGAGCTATAATACTTCCTTAGAGCAGTTAGGCATATCTAACCTGAACGTGACCCTGGCCGGCCGGAACCTATTCTCGTTTGATAACTACTCGGGCCGCGACCCCGAAACGAACGCGGCGGGGCAATCGGCTGTCCGCGGATTTGATTTCAATGAAGTACCCATCCCCCGAACCTACTCCATTGGGTTTACGGCCACTTTCTAACTAATATATCTTATGCGATACTTATCAATTACGGGCTTACTCGGAGTGCTCCTGGCCGGAATTACTCTCACCGCGTGCGACAACGAAATCCCGAATCCTAACGCAAGTACCCTTGCCGAAGCCTCGCAGGACCAGGATGGCTTGATCGCGATGGCCAACGGACTCAGCGTGGGCTATGCCGCGGTGCTGGAGCGGGTGCTGCTGACTCCCGGAACCACCGCCCGGGAGCTGGAGATCACCAACACCTTTGTGAACCTGCTCGAGCTAGGCGAAGGGGGCGAGGCGCTCACCGACAACAATGGCAACATCATTAGCCTGTGGGGTAGGGCCTACCGGGTGATCGGCGCGGCCGACGTGATTATTGAGAATGCCCCAACGGCGATCCAGGACGCCTCGATTCTCAGCGGGGTGCTGGGTGCGGCGCACTTCTACAAGGCTGCTACGTTGAGTTATCTGATTGAGTCGTTCGAGTCGGTGCCGATCAATACCTCCGCCGATGGTGCCGCCGAGTTCAGAAGCCGTGCCGAGGTGCTGGCCGAGGCAATCCGACTGCTCAGTGAGGCAAGCACTTTATTAGGTGCCAGTCCGCCGTCGGCTTCGGTGGTCAGTAGTTTGGGAAATGATTTTGATCTGCCTAATATGATTAATGCCTACCGCGCCCGGGTGAACTTGCAAGCGGGCAACTTCGCAGAAGCGCTCAACGCGGCCAATCAGGTGGACCTTACCTCGGTTTCATATTTCACGTTTAACTCTGAGAATCAGAACCCGGTTTACCTGAATGCGAGTTTGGAAACTGACCTGAACTATTCGCCTATCGACAATTTTGGCATTGAGGGGGTGAACCCGGCAGATGGAAGGCTGGAATTCTATCTAGAACCACTGGATTCTATCGGTCGGTTCGGCTACAATTTCTCGTTGTTGAAAGGCTTCTACGATGAGCTGGATAAGAACATTCCCGTGTATTTGCCCGGAGAAATCATCTTGATCAAGGCAGAAGCACTTGCCCGGCAGGGTCAAATCGACGAAGCCATTGCCGAGTTAAATAAAGTGCTGACGAAGACGAACGATCCCACTGGGGTCAATGCTGCACTTCCCGCTTACAGCGGACCCGCTACCCAGGAGGCGGTGCTTAATGAGATTTTAAAGAACCGGAACATTGAGCTTTTCTTAACGGGTCTGCGACTGGGCGACAGCAAACGCTTTGGCCAGCCAGGCCCGCCTGCTACCGATGTGTTTAGAAACCGGAACTTCTATCCGTATCCTGACACCGAGCGTGCCAACAACCCGAATGTTCCTGAGAATCCTGCTATCTAACTTCTTCGTGCAATAGGGGTTCCTACAAGAATCAATGAGGCGGGTTGTTGGGTTTGCGGATGAATGGGTTCACGCAAGTTTGCTAGGGCGAAACCACTATTCTGCAGCAAACGTACCCAACTGCTTACGGTACGGAAGTACCATGGTGCAGGATTGACAAATTCTTGACTGAAGCCACTCCACGATCCAGCACGCCACCCATCACAGTAAGGCTGATTTAAGCTGGCTGCAGCCGGGTGAATCGTCTGAATAATAAGGTGGCCCGAATGCGAAAGTAGCTGAGGCAAGTAGCGCAACAGAAGTTCTACTGATGTTTGGCCAAATAATGAGAAGTTGCAAACAACTACCTCAAACGGCCCTTTCTGCCGCAGTTTTCCTCCAATTATCTCCTCATAGTCACTGACTAGGTAATGGGCACCTCCCACCGCTTGGGCCTGCGTGATGAGAGTGGGTATAGCATCTACCCCAAGCACGCAAACGTTCTTAGCTGCGATTGTACGAGCCAGCCACCCCTCACCACATCCCACGTCTAATACCGATTGAGGATGGTAGGCTAATATCTTCATCCACGATTGCCCTATTGGTGACCAGCAATCGGCTCTCAATGTGATCTCCTCGCACAGCGTGGGTCCAGGCCTCCGAATTCTGGTGCCATGAGGCAAGAATGTGTGTTTCAGCATCCATACAATTAATGATATATAGTTGAGGTTTTTTATGATCTACCTATCTCACAATCCCTCCCCCACTTCCCGCCGCTCTCCCGCAAAGTTATAGATCACCACTGACGCTACGTTTTCGCCTACCACCAGCGTTCGGCTGGATTGAGATAGATACGTGGACCCAAAATAGAATTCCTGCCGTTGCGTCTCTCCGCTGGCCAAGGTGATCTCCGCCCAGGCATCGGTCGGCTGCAATCGGATGATTTGAATTGGTTTAGCAGGTGTAGAAAAGGAAGTAAACAACCGCAAACTATCCTGATTTTGCGTGACTGCCATCAGGGGCGTACCATCGGCTCCCTGAATTTGGGCTATTCCCTTGGCGTCACCATTCACAAAAAAACCGCTTTCGGCGTTGGGCACCACGCGGAAGTTGCCTTGAACCATCGCCTGCCAGATAAACTCCCGTGAGGGCATCGTGGCGACCCGCGAAAACCTCCATACCGTATTCGTTGCCCACCAGCAAGGCGTCCAGATGGCCATCTTGGTTGTAGTCACCCGTGAGCATTCCGTAGACCGGTGCAAACTGCGCTTCGGTGGGCAGGGCCGTTATTTTTAGTTTGCCGCCACCTAAGTTTTCCAGGTAGCTGCTCGTCATGGTGGTGGCCTCGAGTACCTGGGCATCATTTAACTCGGACTCGTCGAATATGTCGTTGATGGTGGCCAGACCGTATTTTTCGTAGGTAGGAAACTGCCGTCGCACCCGCAGAAACTGCGACGTGAAGTCGTCTTTGGCGTGCACGGGGAAGGGAGCGCGGCGGCCGTCTTCCGCCCGTCCGTAGGCGACCAGCACCGGATCGACGCTGCCGTTGTCGTCAAAATCTTTGGCGTAAACGCGCAGCGGCTCCTGCTCTGAGGCTTGATAACGAGTGTTCAGCCCCAGGTTGCCTACCAAGTAATCGGTATCGCCGTCGGCATCGAAATCTCCGGCCGTCAGGCTGTTCCACCAGCCGGTATGCTGGGCAATACCCGTGGCCGCCGTAGCGTTTTCCCAGCCCTCGCCGGTGTTTTTAAAAAACATTACGGGCATCCATTCGCCTACCACCAGCAAGTCCACCAAACCATCGGTATTCACGTCGGTCCACAAGGCGTCGCTCACCATGCCTACCGTCGACAATCCGGGAACCTGCTCGGTTACATCGGTAAAAGTGCCGCCTTGGTTGTTCAGCAGATAGCTGCGGGGAGGCATTGGATACTTTCCGGATATCACCCTGCCGCCTACGAACAGATCCAAATCGCCGTCCCGATCATAGTCGGCCGCGCGTACGCAGGTAGTGCTCGTTCTCATTGCTGGCAAAGCCGTGGTATCGGCCGTAAATTTCCCGCGTCCGTCGCTGTGGTAGAGCACATCCTGAAGTTCGGGGCTACCATCCTGAAACTCGTAGCTGCCGCTGGCGGTGTACAAGTCCAAATCGCCGTCGCTATCCGCATCGAAGAGCAGCACCCCGGTTTCTTCGCGGCTGGGGTTCGGAGTAACGAACCGAGTGCTATCTTCCTGGAATGATCCATCGGCTTGTTGCATAAAGAAAGTACCCGTTTTCCCCGCAGGACCACCTACGTAAAAATCGTCTCGTCCGTCGCCGTTCACGTCGCCTACTGCCAGGCCGGGACCCAGTTGACTATATTTGCGCGGCAGGGTGCGCTGCAGGTTGAAATCAATTACGTCCCGCTCTGAGGCTCGGAACCGAACTCCCCGCGGGGCTGCCACTTCTTGCAGTAGCGGCGATGTATTGGCAGGCGATACTTCTTGGTTGATATCGGGCACGGAGGTAGCGCTGGCTTCCTGGTAGTCGAGCGTGATTTCCTGGTCGATGGCCACGTTAAACATGGTTTGGGTTTTGCCATCGGGCCAGACGACTTGCAGGGTGTCTATCTGCTGCTGGCTACCCAATCCGAAATGCGCCCGTCCTTCCACGGTAGAAAGGTAGCCCCGGTACTGGGCATTTTCAAAGTATTGCACCTGTCCGCCGCCGTAGCGAATCAGCACTTTGGCTCCTACCCCGCCCCGGTTGCGCGGACTTCCCTTCAGTTTGGCCCTCAAGTAGTGATGCTCCGCCTTCTTGAGTTGATTCTCGTAGACAAAGGCGCTGTCGTTGATGTTGTTGACCACCACGTCCAGGTCGCCGTCGTTGTCCAGGTCGGCGTAAGCGGCACCGTTGGAGAACGACGGACGGTACATACCCCAGGCCTGCGTCTGGTTCTCAAAAGTGAGATCACCGCGGTTACGGTAGGCGTAGTTTGATATTTTGACGATGGGAATAGAATCGTGCATCATCATTTCACTGGCTACGCCTCCGGCTGGACCCGCCCGGAAGTTGGCAAAGTCACGGTCGGTCACGTCGCGCGGAAAGCCGTTGGTGATGATCACGTCGCGGTAGCCGTCGTTGTCGAAGTCGGCCACCAGGGGCGTCCAGCTCCAGTCGGTTTTCTCGATGCCCGCCAGTTGCCCGATCTCGCTAAAGGTGGGGTATCCGTCGGGACTCGGTCCGTTGTTGAGTTGCAGGGTGTTGCGCACGTACTGGTGCTGAAAGTCGTAACGGTCGTTGTTGAGGTAGGTAACGTAGCGGTTGGGCCCCAGCATTTGCTTCTGCCGCAGGTTGGTTTCGGGCAGCATATCCAGGGCGATGATATCCGAGCGGCCGTCGTTGTTGATGTCTACCACGTCGGAGCCCATCGCGGAGTAGCTCTGGTGCTTCAGGTAGTCGGCCACCCGGTTGGTGAAGGTGCCGTCTTGGTTGTTGATGTAGAGCAGGTCGTTGGTGATGTAATCGTTGGTGATGTAGATATCCGGCCAGCCGTCGAGATTGATATCGGTGACGGTGATACCGAGGCCGAAGCCTTCGGTGAGGATTCCGGCTTCGCGGGTTACATTAACGAAAGGTTGGGTCGCCTGCCCCGGACCCGATCCGGGGTTGCGGTACAGCCGGTCGTTGTTGAGGGCGGAGCCGTCTTCTAATTTGGGGCGGTAGTTGGTGGGTACTTTGGCGTTGATCACGTTGGTGAGCAGGTACAAGTCAAGGTCGCCATCGCGGTCGTAGTCGAAGAAGGCAGCCTGGGTGGTATTGCCGGTGTCGGCGATGCCGTAGTCGGCGGCGGCTTCGGTGAAGGTAGGTACGTTATTATCGTTTAGACCCTGGTTGATGAACAGCAGGTTCTTGCGTCGCAGCGAGTCTTTGCTCAGCGTGGAAGACACGTAGATATCCAGCCAGCCGTCCTGGTTGATGTCCACCAGCGCGACTCCTGAGCACCACTGTCCGTTGCCAGCCACCTGCGCCTCGGCGGTGATGTCGGCAAACCGCATCTTTCCCTGATTGAGATAGAAGGCATTATCCACCTGGTTGCCGGTGAAGTACAAGATCCGGCAAACCGTCGTTGTTGAAGTCCCCCACGCCCACTCCGCCGCCGTTGTAGATATATTCTTCGTTGAGGATGTTAAGCGTATCGCTTTCGATAATGCGATTGGAGAAGGTTATTCCGGATTCATCAGAAGAAATGAACTGGAACAGCGTAGTGGGCTTGTTTTGACAACCGATAAAGGTCATCAATGATGCTACGAGCAGAAAAAATTGATAAAGGCTCATGTTAGTAGCGCAAAAAAAAGCAAGCCAAACGAAGTGTCTGGCTTGCTAAAATTTGATGAAAATGTTGATCTAGTATTCGTTGTTTTGGGTTAAAACTTCATCTCCCTGCAAATCAATTTCATCCTGTGGAATGGGCAAATATTCATCCTGATCAGCAGTGAATTTTGCATCAGCAAACGCATCTCCTAAATACTGCCGCTCATTGTCCAAGTACCGATTCAGCACATCCTGAGCCGCAATTCCCCAACGAACCAAATCATAAAAGCGATGGCCTTCACCCGACAGTTCTAACTTACGCTCAAAACGAACTGCGTTAATTGCCTGCTCCTGACTGGCAAAAGTAGCGTAGGGGCTAATCACGTAGTTCGCCGCCTCTTCACCGTCTTCAGTGAGTACCGGGGCGTTGTCCGCTCGGTTTCGTACTTGGTTCACCAATTGACGAGCACGGTCCGTATTCCCTAGTTCTGCCTCTGCTTCAGCAGCCATCAACAGCACGTCGGCGTAGCGAAGAATGTAGTAATTAACTGCAGTGTAACCGGGCGTCCAGGAGCTACCGTCGTTTTCAACGCCAATACCGGCTTTGTAATACACAAACTTCTTGGGTGAATAGGGTCCGCCATTAGGCTGGTTACGAATCCAATCACGACCAGGGTGCAGACCCCAATCCAAGTACGGAATACCACGACGACCAATTGAATGATCCAAACGAGGATCTACCGGACCTGAGTCTGGAGTAAAGGCATCCGAGCTGCTCAATCCCATATCGGTTTCCAACCGATTGGCTGGGCTATTGTAAGAATTATCCAGCAAAGGTAATCCGGCGGCGGTAGTACGAAACGAATTGGCTAGATCAAAGCTGGGTTGATTGAAACCACAACATCCGCCGGGACGTTCGGGTCCGCTGGATCCGTGAGGGAAGTTAAGTACCAGCGCCGGGTTAGCATTGTCGATGCTTCCTGTACCAGCGGCCGCCTGTACTGAGAACACGGTCTCGGCATTATTGTCATTGGTAGAGCGGAACAACGCCGCATAGTCAGAAGTAAAGCGGTAAGGCTCGCCAGCTGCATTTACTCCGCTCGGCGATTACTTGATCAAATATACCTTTAGCCTCGTCCACTTCTCTTGAAACAGATAGGTTTTTCCCAAGTAGGATGCCGCAGCCCACTTGTTGGCGCGGCCCACTTCGCCCTGCACTTCGGGCAGGTTGTCGAAAGCAAACTGAAAATCGGCTTCAATTTTAGGCCAAATATCTACGTCGTTCGCCACCGGGGTTACCTCATCCCAGGTTTCGTCCACGTAGGGAACGTCATTGAAGTTCTTCTTCAATTCAAAGTAATAGTGACCTCGTAAGAACCGCGCCTCAGCAGCAATACGTGTCTTTACATCTTCGGGAACTGTTGCGGGAGCCTGTGGAATGAGTTTAAGCACCGCATTAGCTCGGGCTACTCCTTCGTAGGTTGCTCGATACTTCTCTAAGATAGATCCGTTATTGGTCTGTGCTGAGTAGATCTGAATTTCATTCACCTGCGACTGGTCACCGGGATCGCTGCCCTTATTAGCTTCGCCGCCCAGTACACTGCCCCAGAACCAGTTTGAGGCGTCAGAATAAAATCCGGCCTTGCCGAGCAGGGGGCTATAAGCACCAATTAGAGCGCCCTCTAAACCAGCGCGCGAGGCAAGTTCCGATTCACTAAGAGAAGCGGCGGGTTGCACTTCCAGAAAGTCTTTCTGACAGGCTACGGTAGTGGCCATGATGGTCACTACCGTTAGTCCAATTATTCGAGTAATTTTCATAGATATAGGTATTTTTTGCTGTTAACGCTGATTTAAAAGATTACGTTCACTCCGGCGGTCCACGATCGAGTCACCGGAACGTTACCTAAGTCAATACCAAAGTTGGTATCGGCGGCGCCGCCTACCGCCGGGTCTAGTCCTTCGTAGCCCGAGATAGTAAAGACGTTGTTAACGCCCGCAAAGATGCGGAACTTCTCAAAGCCCCAATTGTCCAGAATAGAGGCCGGAATTTTGTAAGCAAAGGTGATATTTTGCAAGCGCAAGAACGACCCGTCTTCTACGTAGAAAGAGTTAGACTGGGTATTGGTACTGAAGTTAGCTACGTTCTCAAAGATTGGAATATCGCCGGTAGGGTTTTCAAAGCTCCAGGCATCCTTCACGCGTTCGCTAATGGCTGCTCCGGGAAACAATGGATAGAAATCAGTGAATAGCTTAGAAATATTATAAATCTCGTTGCCTATCGACGCGTAAGTGTAGGCTTCCACTTCGAAGTTGCGGTAGTTTACCTTAATGGTTAATCCACCCGTGAAATCAGGAATAGGGTTACCTAGATCAACTCGGTCTTCCAGGTCAATTTCATCATCTCCGTTGACATCGCGGAAACGGAAGCGTCCGGGGGCGGCACCATCCTGCGTAGCTGCAGCATCTACTTCTTGCTGATCCGCAAAGAGCCCTACCACATCAAATCCAAAGAAGTTGGATAGTGGTTGCCCTACACGGTTTAATACTGGCGTGATACCACGATAATTAGAGCTTCGATTAGGTAGATCTGTCACACCGGAACGCAACGACACAATTTCGTTGCGTAGCAAGCTTCCGTTGGCGGTTATCTCTAGACCAAATTCACCTACGTTGCGTCTTCCCTACAATCTGTAAATCAATTCCTTCGTTGCGCATTTTTCCAACGTTGACGAAGGGAGCAGTAGCCCGAAATCCGGTCTGCACCGTAACCGGCACCCGAAATAACAAATCTTCGGTATCTTTACGCCACACATCAAGGATTACATCAAGCTTACCACCAAACAGTAAGGCATCAAAGCCAATGTTCGTGGTAATAGATTGTTCCCAGGTGGTGAGGGGGTTACCAATGCGGGTGCGATAGAATCCTTCCGCCGCGCCGCTATTGCTACCGGTGATATCATAATTACCCTGCGAAATACTGGTGCCAAATAGGCTGAACTGGTTGTTAGCATCCACGTTGTTTGAGTTTCCGATGATACCGTATCCTCCGCGTATTTTCATGTCATCTATGAAAGTGAACCCCATTCATAAAACCTTCTTCTGAGATTCGCCACGCCGCTGAGACAGCAGGGAAAAATCCATTGCTGTTTTCTTCACCAAAACGGGAAGAACCATCGTAGCGCAACACCCCAGAAACTAGATACTTGTCGTTAAAGTCGTAGTTGATCCGACCGAAGTACGAACGAAAAGTGATTCCGTTAAATTTACCTCCAAACACCAACGGTCGATTCACCGTAGACAACGTAACAAAGTCTGGATTTTGAGAGAAAGGATCTATTCCAGACCCATTTAGACCATTTTCAATTCCCGTGTTTAACACTTCCTGACCTAACTAACAGGTCAATGCCGTGCACTCCAAACTTACGCTTGTAATTAGCGGTGTTGGTCCACACCCAAGAAGCAACGTAGTCACGTAGCGCTGTGTAACCGAATGAAGAATTGTTTTCGCTGTTTTCGTAAGTGCGACGCGTGTACCCTTCAAAGTTACGCGAGTTGTATCGTCCTCCAAAACTGGTTCGCAGCACTAAATTCTCAATGGGTTCTGCCTCTAAATAAACGTTGCCAAAGAGTCCTACCGAGAAAAAATTGTCGTTTTGATCTCCATCTAAGCTTGCAACCGGATTTTGCGGGTTGCTTAACCCTTGGGCAATGGTACCAGCATATCCACCAAACTCGTCGTATACTGGAATAATACTGGGGATACGGGAAGCATTCAAAATAATGTTTTCATCATCAGAAGATCCTGATCCACCTTCTCCCTGGTTGTTGGCCCCTAGCAGGAGTTGCGTTGACCGGTAGGTAGCTTGAATGTTTTCACCAATGCGTATTTTATTCGGCACGATATCAAACTCAGAGTTGGCCCGGAAGTGGTACCGTTGAAATCCAGAATGGTTTAAGATTCCTTCCTGATCCTGCAATCCTAATCCTAGATAGTAACGATTGTTTTCGCCTCCCCCGGACAGTCCAATGTTATGGCGTTGCAGCATGGCAGGTCGAGTAATTTCATCGTACCAATCAGTACCGTCTTTATTAGCCTTAATCACTTGATAAGTTGATCCGGCGATGGGATCCCCGTTGTACAGTGCTGCTTGAGCAGCCCGATCAATAGAGCCTAACTACTCCGGTTTGATTGCCTACCAGTAGATAATCGGGAATGATAGGTTGCTGCCCGTGCCGTACTGTGGGTGGTTGAAATACCGGCTCTACCCCGCGCTGAATCGCTGCATTCCGAATAGCTTTCCAGGTGTAATCGGCTTGATCTTGCGGATTCATAACCTCAGGCCCTCGTCCGGGAGTAGTCACCCCTACCACTCCATCGTAGCTTACGCGCATCGGTTGATTTCGCCCCCCCGCTTGGTGGTGTATACAATCACCCCACCCGCCGCACGCGCTCCGTAAATGGAAGCGGTGGTAGCATCTTTCAGAACGGTGGTGGTCTCAATGTCATCCGGCGGCAAAAATTCGGTGGTTTCAACTGGCACTCCATCTACTACATAGAGTGGTTCATTTCCGCCTAATGCACCAAAGCCACGCACCCGCACGATACTGTTAGTGCCTGGCTGTCCATTAGTGATTACGGTTACTCCTGCCACGCGACCCTGCAACTGCTGCTCCACGTTCCCCGAAGGGACTACTTGCAGATCTTCGGCAGCCACCGTACGCCACCGAACCGGTGGTTTCACGGCGCGAATCAACGGAGTAACCGGTAACGATCACCTCGGTAAGTTCGGCAATGTCGGGCGCCATACTCACGTCTATGGTAGATTGACTTCCGACGGCTATCTCCTGCGTGGCGTATCCTATAGATGAAAATACGAGCGTAGGGTTATCACCGCTTACGGTTACATTAAATTGTCCTTCCACGTCGGTGACGGTTCCGGTGGAAGTGCCCTTCACCAGCACGTTCACTCCGGGAATGGCGCTGCCGTCGTCAGAATCGGTCACCGTACCACTTACGGTGCTCTGCGCGAAGGTATATCCCGCGGCGGTGACCAGCATCACGATCAACAGCAAGTACCTTGTTAATAAGTAGGTGTGCTTCATTTTGCAATAAGATTAGGTTATAAGAAAACTAGAACGATAAGCAAAGAAATACAAGGCCGGAAGTTTGTTAATTATCTCAAGTAAACCAAATTTTGCGCCCGCTAAAATGCAAACTCCGCAACGGCCAGTGCTAAATTTATCACTGCTTTACTAAATATCTACTGAAAGACACGTATTTTGATTTTTACCTCATCAGTAGCATTTCACGCGGGATGCTTCGTACAAAGCATCCCGCATGAACACGGCAGCCTCTATTCGGTCGCGTTAGCTCCTACGTTGCCCTGGGCAACAATGGTCGCCAAGTCATCGGGACTCTGGTGCACATTGATGTATCCGTCGAATCCAGGGGCTTCTTCGGTGCCTACCAGTTCTTCATAGGTGATAGGCAAGTTATTGTCTAAAGCCATCACCATTAATAAAAAAAAAAAAAAAAAAAAAAATAAAATAAATAATAAAAAATAAATAAAAAATAATAACTCCGCAAATGTCGGTTATAAACTGGTTATTGTTTTACTAAATGTCCACTAAAAGACATTTTTTTAATTTTTCCGGTGATGGCTGCTATTGCTCGCGCGGGACTCTTCTATAAAGTTTCCCGCGTGAACAGCAACAGTATCTATTCGGTTACATTGGCCCCCACGTTGCCTTGGGCAACAATGGTCGCCAGGTCTTCGGGACTTAGATGCACGTTGATATAACCATCGAAAGTAAGCAGTCCGTCGTAGGTGATGGGCAGGTTGTTATCCAATTCCGTCACTGAGGTTTTGCTGATTCCGGTAGTACCGTTCACGTTGGTGAGGCTGATCGCAATGGCTCCGCCTTCAGCAACCGAGTTGTAGTGAATGTGCGCCGGATGGTTGCCGCCCTGCCGGAAGTTCCCGTGACCACAATCGTCACCAAGGCATTGCCGTTCTCACGTTCGGCGAAGGTGGCAGTGCCGCTCACTCCCGAACCACCTACGGCGGCTAGCGGATACGTTACTTCTTCGCCCGTCAGCGCGTTCTGTCCAATGTCACCCTGCGCCACAATTGTCCCAAGGCTTCAGCACTGAGGTGCACGTTGATGTAGCCATCGTATTCAAGCAAATCACCGTAACTAACGTCGGTACCGTCGTCGTAAGCCCTCACTTCGGTAGAACTGGTGCCGGTAGCTCCGTTGACGGGGGTTAAGCTGATCGCGATGACGCCGCCTTCAGCGGCAGTGTTGGCGTGGATGTGGGCGGGGTGCGTGCCACTGGCCGGGGTGTTCTGCAACTGTAGGGTAACCAGTGTAGTGCCGTTGGTACGCTCCCGAAACGTAGCCGTTCCTTTAATAGTAGGGTCAGCAATTGAATCCAGGGCGTAGGTGACTGATTCGCCGGTGAACACATTCTGCCCAATATCGCCCTGCGCCACAATAGTGGCTAACTGATCGCCCGGACCTAAGTGTACGTTGATGTAACCATCAAACCCGGGATTCTCGTCGGTACCTACCAGTTCTTCGTAGGTGATCGCGGTGCCGTCAACGCCATCAGTAACCGACACGTTGGTCATGCTCATGCCCGTGGTGCCGTTCACCGGATTGAATGACACTACGATGCCCCCGCCCTGCGCGGCGGTGTTGGCGTGGATGTGCGCGGGGTGCACCCCACCCTCGGGAGTGCCTTTTAAAGCTAACGTTACCAGCGTTTCTCCGCTGTTGCGCTCCTCGAATTTGGCGGTTCCTGATATGCCGGGCACATCCTTCTCAGCCAGATTGTAAGTGACTGATCCTCCGGTGAGTTCGTTGGCTCCGATGTCGGCCTGCACAATTAGAACGGACAGGTCCGTGGCGCTGTGCACATTCACGTAACCATCGTACTCTAGCAAACCGTCGTAACCGATGGCAGCACCCTCTTTGGTGGCTTCTATGTGCGTGACACTGGTGCCGGTGGTGCCCGAAACTGGTTTAAAGTCAATCGCTATATCGCCGGTCTCGGCAGCGGAATTAAAGTGGATATGGGCCGGATAGTCCGCACCGTCCGTTAGTTTATCCAAACTATCCAACTGAATGGTCGCCAGCGCGTTCCCGTTCTTTCGCTGGGCGAAGGTGACCGCTCCGGTGTTGCCCGAGTTATCCCGCTGGTTTAATCGATACTCTTTAGCGGTGCCGGTTAGTTCATTTCCCCCAATGTCTCCTTGAGCAACCACGGTCAGATCGTTTTCACTTAGGTGAACGTTCACGTAGCCATCGTAATTAAGCAACTCTTCGTAGCTAACCTGGGTAATCGTGGTAGTGCTGCGCCCGGTAGCGCCGCTCACGGGCTCAAAAGTAATGGCGATGTCTCCTCCCTCGGCTGCCGAGTTGGCGTGGATATGGGCGGGATGGGTATTGCCGGACTCGGTGCCTCCCACTACAATAAGGGCTTCGGTGGTGTTGTCGTTTATCTTAGTGAATTTGACGTAGCCGCTCACCTCAGAATCGTTGCGGGCATTGAGGATATACGATTTTGACTCGTTCTCCTGGGGGGAAGGCGTAAACTCCGTATCCTCATCGCAGCTAGTAAGTCCAAACAGCAGACTTACCCCAAGCAGAAGCGTGAAGGTTGAAAGAATTCGATTGTGCGTAAAGTTGTTCATAGATGTTGATTTAATTTTTATATCTTCATTTGACCGTCAAATTAAATGATTAATTTTAACAAAATCTTACATTTCGCTCAATTATTTTTACTTTCCAGATGACCAGCGTTCTCAATCGATCATTCCTCACGGACAGTTCCCGTACATCTACGAAATACCAAGGTCCCTTAGATCGGCTTGATTACCCTGAGCGCGTAATCCAGTTCGGTTCGGGTGCTTTGCTGCGGGGCTTTCATCAATTTTTTCATCGATCAGGCCAACCGGCAGGAGGTATTTCAGGGCCGGGCCGTGGTGGTAAACAATACAAGCTCGGGCCGGGGAGCATTGCTCAACGAGCAAGACGGCCTGTTTACGCTATGCGTGGAGGGCTTTGCCGACGGCGAAACGCAGCAGGAGTACCTCATCAACGCCTCCATCAGCCGCGCCCTGCCCGCCGTAGACCACTGGCCGGAGGTGCTGAAGTGCGCGGCGAATCCTGATATCACCGTGGTCACCTCCAACACCACCGAGGTGGGCATTAGCCTGCAAGAAGACGATGACTTATCGGCCCAGCCGCCGCAGTCGTTTCCAGGCAAGCTCACTGCTTTTCTGTACGAACGCTTTCAGCAACTGGGGGGCACGGCCGAAACCGGTTTGGTGATGCTGCCCACCGAGCTGATCATCGACAACGGAAGTAAGCTGCGGGACATCGTGCTTCGCCTGGCGGAGATCAATCAGCTTGATGATGAATTTGTAGCCTGGGTAACCGAGCACAATCTGTTCTGTAATACACTGGTTGACCGCATCGTGCCGGGCGAGCCGGATGCCGAGAAGCAGCACGCCATTGAAGAGAGAGTTGGGCTACCGCGACGGGCTGCTCACCGTGAGCGAGGTATACCGCTTTTTCGCGATCGAGGGTGACGAATCACTCCTATACAATAAGGTGCCCTTTCTGAAAACCGATCCGGGTATCGTCATCGCCCCTGACATTACTCCTTTCCGCGAACGCAAACTGCGCATCCTGAACGGCGGGCACACCATCAGCGTGGCAGCAGGCTTCTTGTGCGGGTTAGAAACCGTGCACGATTGCCTGGAAGATGCGGTGATGGGCGCCTTTATCACCCAAGCCATTCATGATGAAATTGTGCCCTCGCTGGACATCGATCCGGCCATGGCCCGGGAATTTGCCGAAGCCGTGCTCGATCGCTTTCGCAATCCCTTCATCAACCACCAGCTGATCAGCATCACCTTGCAGTATACCTCTAAGATGAATATGCGCAACGGGCTGACTTTCCGTCGGTACTACGACAGATTCGGCCACGTCCCGGAACGAATGAGCGCGGGCTTTGCGGCTTACCTGCTGTTTACCCGACCCACGCGCGAAGAAGACGGCAAGTACTTTGGTGAGTTTTCGGGAGAACGCTATCCCATTCGCGACGATGCCGCCGCTTATTTCTACGAACGCTGGTCGGGCGTTGAGTTGAGCGATTCGGAAGCGTTAGCCGGTTTGGTGCACGAAGTGCTGGGTCACGACTCGTTTTGGGATCAGGATTTATTACAACTGGGCGGTTTCTCGGATCGCGTGGCGCACTACCTTACCCAGTTTGGGCAGCGGGGAGTGCGGGCAACGCTTAAAGAACTTACCACACCATGAGCGCCCCGGCTGACTTGCGCGTAACTCTGGTGCAGACGGCCGTGCACTGGCACAGTACCGAGGCCAATCTGGCCATGCTGGAAGAAAAGCTGTGGCAACTGGATGGGCCAACCGACCTGGTGGTGCTGCCCGAGATGTTTACCACTGGCTTCACCAACGCCGCCCCCACCCTGGCCGAGCCGATGAACAGCCGCACCTTTCGGTGGATGAAGCAGATGGCGGCCCAGTGGCAAGCGGTGGTGGTCGGTAGCTACATCGTGCGCGAAAAGAATGTCTTCTACAACCGACTGCTGTGGATGGAACCCGATGGCCGTTTTGCCACCTACGACAAACGGCACCTGTTCCGGCTATCGGACGAACACACCGTTTATTCGCCGGGCAGTGAGCGGTTGATCGTCTCCTGGAAAGGATGGCGTATTTGTCTGTTGATCTGCTACGACCTGCGGTTTCCGGTGTGGTGCCGCAACCAGGTGACCGATACCGGAGAACTAGCCTATGATGCGCTATTGTGCGTGGCCAACTGGCCTGCCGTCCGCTCGGATGCGTGGATGACGCTGCTGCGCGCCCGCGCCATCGAGAACCAAAGCTACGGGCTGGGAGTGAATCGGGTGGGCACCGATGACAACGGAATTGCCTACGACGGCAACTCGGTGGTGATGAATGCCGAAGGCGACATTCTGGAGCGCCGGGTGGATGAGGAAGCGCTACTCAGCGTGACCCTTTCGTACGATGAATTACGAATGCAGCGCGAACGGTTTCCGGTGCATTTGGATGCCGATCGGTTTTCGCTCGATCTCGAAGGATGAGTAGGAGTCTGTGATAAAATTCTGTTGGAACATCATGCAACATGTTCTTACAATTTGACGCGAAGTGCTTATATTGGCGACGCAATCATTTTTGGGGTGTTAGCTCAGTTGGTTTAGAGCGCTGCCTTGACAGGGCAGAGGTCATTGGTTCGAATCCAATACGTCCCACTTTCCCTTTTTTCTTGAGATCATCTTCTTCTAGCCCAACCGGCCGGGGTAAATTGTAAATGAGCCACCGATTGGCTACCTTAATAGCAAACAGAAAAGCTATGCAAAGTACGCTTGAATCGAAGTCAAAATCCACTTCCGAGAAAATCCCCCGCTCGCTTATCTACGAAGAGATGGACGGTGAGCCTATCTACTACCGCGGTTATCAGGATGTGCTGAACAAGAAAAAAACCTTAGACGACACTATGGGAAGTAGTAGTTTGCAAGCAGCCATCATTGATGCACTGCTTAGATATTTGTATACTCAAGTTGATCAGAAAGCGTACAAGTTTTTCACTAACGAAGCTGGTTTACATTTGGCAAAAGGAAATAATGTAGCCTCCGACATTGCTATTTACAATACTTCTGACCTGAAAAACTTCAAGTACGACGATCACTACTTCAAGATTCCCCCGACCGTTGTCGTAGAAATAGATACGAAAGCTGATCTAAGCGTTATGAAATGGGAAACGTATTTAAAGAAAAAGACGGAAAAGCTCCACGCCTTTGGAGTCAAAAAAATCATCTGGATTCTTTCGGCTACGCAGCAGGTAATTATTGCCGAACCCGAGCAAGACTGGTTTATTCGCGACTGGCATAAGCCTTGGGAACTTCTGCCCGGCCACATCATTAATTTTGGCGATATGCTTCGGGCGAGCGGGGTTGAGTAGTGAAGAGGCCACAAATGCACTATTTATTCTCCGGCGGCAGGATTCTTACGGGATGACAGAAACGGGATGCTTGCGCTAAGACATCTTGTGACCTTAATGCCCGCAAAATTCCTCTTCAACGCTCTCCCCGCCCCGCCGTGAGCACCACCCGGATTTCGTCGTAGCTGATGGATTCGTCCAGGGCCATTTTCAGGGTTTTTAGCGATGATTCGCCGTGCACCTCCACCGCCTTTTCAATCTGCGCGATCCGATCAGCGTCGATCAGTTGCGTAGCTTCTATTTTTCCGTCGGCCACGTAGGGCAACAGGTGGCCGTAGATCGTGCCGACCGTAAAACCCCGGGACTGCGCTACCTCCTCCACGGTTTTGCCTTCCTCAAACAAATCAAAGCTTACCTGTTTGGTATCGCTTACCCGCGGCGCGGAACGCGTAGCGCGGCGACGGGCCCGACGGGCGTTTTCCATGCGCGACTCCTGGCCGTGCATTTCGGCGTAGCGCCGGATCACTTCCAGAAACGCCGCGCCGTACTTGCCAATCTTCACTTCCCCGAAACCGTTGATGCGTGGTAGGTCTTCTTCTTGTAGCGGAAGATAGGTAGCCAGCTCGTGCAGCGTGGCGTCGGAGAAGATCACGTAGGCGGGCACGTTCTCGTCGCGGGCCAACTGTAGGCGCCGCGTCTTAAGCTGGTTAAGCAGTTCTTCTTCCAGCGGCTGCTGGTTGTCTGACGTTACTTGTTCTTCGCGTTCGCTCACGGTCTCGATCAGCATTACCTTTTCCTGGCCCCGCAGCACCGGCCCGCTTTTTTCGGTAAGCTTCAGGATCGGGAACTGCCCGTCGTCCTTGCGCAGGTAGTCCAGGTGCAATAGGTCGTCCAAGTAACGCCGCCAGTCTTTTTTGCTCAGGTCGGCCCCCACCCCGTAGGTTTTGAGCTGCTTGTGCTGATCCCAGATTTTTTCTGATTTTGAGCCCCGCAAAAAGTCAATGACGTAGCTAATTCCGAAACGCTCGTCCAGACGGGCCACGGCCGACAGGGCCTTCTGGGCAATCACGGTGCCGTCGAACTTCTGGTAGTCGGTTTGGCACACGTCGCAATTGCCGCATTCGTCCTGCGCCTCTTCGCCGAAATAGTTGAGCAGGTACTTGCGCCGACAGGTGCGCAGTTCGCCGAAGGTGGCCATCTCCTGTAGCTTGCGCCGCATGATTTCGCTCTGTGCCTCGTTGCCGTCCACCTCCACAAAGCCCTGCAACTTCATGATGTCGCCGTAGGAGTAGAACAACAGCGCGTCGCTAGGGAGTCCGTCGCGGCCCGCCCGGCCGGTTTCCTGGTAGTAGCCCTCGATATTCTTGGGCACGTCCATGTGCACCACGTAGCGCACGTTCGACTTGTTGATGCCCATGCCGAAGGCGATGGTGGCCACCACAATTTTGATTTCGTCGCGCAGAAACATTTCCTGGTGCCGTTCTTTCACCTCGGCCGATAGTTTGGCGTGGTAGGGCACCGCCTGGAAACCATCACTGTTCAGTCGCTCGGCAATGTCTTCGGTGGAGGCCCGCGATAGCACGTAGATGATGCCCGATTCTTCCCGGCGGGTTGCCAGGAAGTCCAGCAGCTTATCGTAGCTGCCTCTTTTGGGAGTTACCTGATACGAAATATTCGCCCGGTTGAAGCTGGACACAAACACCTGTGGTTGGTTGAGTTGCAATCGAGCCAGTATATCTTTTCGGGTGAGGGGATCGGCCGTGGCGGTAAGGGCAATTGTTGGCACCCCTAACGTTTGTCGCACTTCAGACAACATACTATACTCAGGCCGGAAGTCGTGGCCCCACTGCGAGATGCAGTGCGCTTCGTCGATGGCCAGTAGCGACACGTTCAGATCGCTGAGAAAGGACAAGAAGCGGTTTTCGGAACCAATCAATCGCTCCGGTGCCACGTAGAGCAGTTTAATCTGCTGATCTTTGAGTGACTGGATCACCTGCGATTGTTCATCGGGCGCCATACTGGAATTCAGGTAAGCTGCGGCTATTCCGTTGACCCGCAGGGCATCCACCTGATCCTTCATGAGTGAAATCAGCGGCGAAACCACCAGGGTTAGTCCGGGTAGCATGAGCGCCGGTATCTGGTAGCACAATGATTTGCCTCCACCCGTGGGCATTAGCACCAGCGCATCCTGCTTACGTAAGATTCGCTCAATAATCTTTTGCTGCTCAAACCGAAACTCACGGTAGCCAAACTTCTCTCGTAGAACATCAATCGGTTTCTTTTCTTTCACCATAATCCCCTTTTCAAAATAGTCCTGAATATTTGTTCAATTTTGTTACGATCTCAATTCAGACCTTTTCATTTATTTACCAAACAGCGGATTTCTGCTTCATCTCGCCTTTTAATAATCAAAATGCCATTTTTGAACGTGCGATCAAAAAAGTGTATTATCACGTTGTTGTATCGCTTGGTTTCAATTACTCATTTTGAAATCGCCTCGTAAGTTACGGAATCGTTTGCGAACGTCCGCCACGTAAATGCTTCCCGGATAGTCCGTTAAAAATTTGGTGTAGATTTCCATCGCTTGCTTATCATCTTCCAACTGCTCTTCATAAATCCTTCCCTTCATAAACAGCGCATCGTCTCCCAGAATGTCCTGAGGATACGTCGTCAGAATACTATTCAAGCTGTTGAGCGATTGTTCAAATTTTCCTAATCGCATGTTCACCTCAGCTTCTAACCAGTGGATTTCATCGGTTAGCGGGTGTTGTGGATATATTTTCAGCATGCTGTCTAATTGATCCAGCGCATCCAGAGGGCGGTTCTGGAACAGCAGCAACTCAACCTCGGCGTAAGACTTCATGGCCAACCCGCTTGTGTCAAAGGCGGTGTTGTTCTGAATAAGTAGACTAAGGTTCATGGCATCGTTCGCTATCTCGCGGGTGGTCGCTTCTTTGAGGACGTCCAGGTGCCCCTGAGCCAACTCAAAATCACCTCGGTAATACGATAGCTTGCCATTCCGCAGTTTGGCTTCGTAGCCCATCGGTTCTTCCTTGTTTGCCTTTTCTACCTGCGCGTAGAGCAGGGTTGACTCCCAGGGTTCGTTCAGCAGCAGATAGATGTCTCCCATATCCAGTTTGCACTGGGCCCGGAGCTCTTCGCTGGCCTTGGGATGATCGGCCACCTGCTTTAGAATTTCAATCGCTGCACTCTTTTCATCTTCGTAGAATGCGTACAGGTTCGCCTGACTGCGCATGGCTTCCAGGGTAGTGACGTTGAGTCCCATCGGCGATTTGCGGCTTTCGTCGATAAATTCCTGGTAATCGCTGATGAGCGTAGCAATCTCTTTTTGGTCAACGGGAAAGCGGTTTTTCACGAGCTGCTCGCGGGCGCTGATCTTATTACGCCGCGCCATAGCATAATTTCGGGTGCGGGGATACTTGTCCACCACGTAGTCGTACATCTTCAGCGCGTTCTCGTAGTCGCGGTTCTCCAGGGCAATGCCCGCCACTTCCATCACCCGGTCGCCCTCGCTTCGGTTGCGTCGGTCGAGGGCGCGGGCTTGCATAAAGGCTCCGTAGAAGTTTTTCTGCTGCAGCTGCACCCAGATCAGCAATTCATTGTAAAGCGGATTATCGGGGCTCTGCTGCACTTTGTCGAGCAGCATGACTGACAGGCTGTCCAGGTCGCCTTCTTCGGTGAGCGCGCTCTGAAGCACGTTCTTCACGTAGCCCATGCGGGCCAGGTCTTCTTCGGCGTAGGTCAGATACGCTTCAATCATGTTATCGCGTTCGTTGGTGCGTTGGTAAACGTTGGCTAACTCCAGCGCGTAGAGCCCATCGTCATTAGCGGCGGCCCGGCCCGCTTGGTAGACAGCAATGGCCCGGTCGATCAAATCGTTGCGCACCAGGTGGCTGGCAACCACCCGAATTTTGTACGGATCATCCACCGCCTCCTGTAGCGCTTCCGAGAAGTAGCGCTCCGCGGCTTCCTCTTCGCCCCGACGCAGGTTGATTACCCCTGCATCCAAACGATACACGATGTTGTCCGGAAATTGTCGCACCGCCTTCTTGATGTACTTGCCTGCTTCTTCCAGATAACCATTGTTGATAAGCAGCCGGACGTAGCGGGTGTGCACCAGCGGAACGTTATCTTTTTTGCGGACCAACTCATCGTAAAGGCTTTTAGCCTTTTCTACTTCCCCCTGATCGTCGTACTGCTGCGCCAGCGCCACCTTTTCAGCGTCCTGGGCCCGTAGCCCCGCCATGTTAGCCCAAGTTAGCAATAGGATAACCCATGTTATTTTGTGGTTCATGCTTCTGAATTGTTTGGAGGCTAGGTTATGCACTAACCTAATGTATTATTAATTTATTATTCTTTCGAAACTATTACTAACTACTAGTCGGTGAATATGTGGATAACCTTTTCCACATCGGTGAATTATTCGCTCGAGTGAATAACTCCCCTAATTATCTACAAGTTATGAACATACTTATTCACAATTAATGCGCTATCAGTCAGTAAGTTATATCAATATTCTGAAAATGTTAACTAATTTGTGGATAACTCTTGTTGAGATAAGCGATGTGCATAACCTTGTGAATAACTAAGCCTTTCGAGTGAGTAACTCTCCTCTTGTCGCGGGATAAAACAATTCGAGTGGATAACCGGGGTGCTATTCACTAGTTATCATCGAGTTATCAACAGCTTATTCACTCGATACTGTGAATAAGCTGTTGAGGTTCACATCCACGTCGTTCATCTCCCAGTTTTCGCGAACGACTATTTCTTCCGGATACATCAGCACTGGCTCCGGTTCTTCTCCCAGCAGCACGTTTCCATCCTGCCAAGCGCCATTGTTGTTAGCATCCACCAGAATACGCAACCGATACGTATCTGGCCGGATTCCCCTAAAGGTATAGGCGCTCGGATTTTTAAGCTCCTCAACCACTTGATAGCTTTTGTTGAGTAACTGCAGGAAGTAGTTTTCGTAGGGGATGGCCACGGTACCACTCAGTGTTCCCAGCTTCTCTGGGTTTTTGAAGGTGTACCGCTGAACAATCGCTTCGCTGCTATCCTGTTCTACACTCATGAAACTGCCGGGGGCCGCGTAGAAATTGAGCGCTTTCAAATTCTCGCTGACCGTGCGACGGTCGGGCCGTTCGGCGGCTGGTTCCGGGCGGATAGTTAACGTATCGGCAACGGCTCGGATCAGCTGAGCAACCAGCGGTTCGTCCTCCAATTGGTTGACCGAGTCTTGCAATTGCCTTACCGACGGATCGCGGCTCAGATTGGACAATGCGCCCAGAAGTCTTCGTTGATCCTCAGGATTAGAAGCAGCGCGCAGGCTGTCCAGGTAGATACTTGTTTTTTGTTGCCTTTCACCTCGGGCTATGCTATCGTTCCGCTGTTGGTAGAACACCACGCTATCGATGAGCTGCTCCCGATCAATCGGAACAGTTATTTTCACTTCGTTAAGGCGATCATTCCAAGCGAGAGCCGTGGCATAATTGACTGGCAGATAGTACAGCGTATCATAACTCAACAGAATGCTATCGGTTTTCACCCTGATTATTGGCTTGTTAAACCGAATTTCACTTTTTATGGTGTCTTCAATCGCATCGTTTCCTACCGCGAAATTTGTTGTAAATGCTTCTGGCTTTCGGCGACTGTCGGTAAACCGGACGTAGAACACGCTATCACGCACTGCCTGTTGGGTAGAGTCAATAGCGGTCAGTACGGTTCGCAAGCTGTCTTGCCGCAGGGTGTTGTACACGCGAATTACTTTGCGCTCGTCCTGAAAATCGTGTAGCAGGTAACGGGTGCTGTCCGCCGTATTGATTGCTAGCGAGTCAATAAGCTTCTTGGTATCGGCCCGCACGTCGGTGGTGTCTACTTCCAGCGAGTAGCTACGTAAGCCTTTATTAAACTTAAACTCATAATATTTGCCCGTGGCCCGGCTGCTTTGTAGAACCAAAGGCTGCGTATTTTTGCGGGTGATCGGTAGGTCTAGCGCGCTTAAATCAGGTCGCGGCAGTGAATCACCCGATGCGCTAACTTCCGGGTCAACCACTCCAATGAACAAAGTATCCGCAATGAATCCGTACGGTTCCTTGTTAGACTCTATTTTCAGGTTACTATTAGCGTCTTGATACGCGTAAATTCGGTAAAGTCCCGGCTTTATGTACCGAATGGTGTAGTTTCCTTCTTCGTCGGTTTTGGCAAAGTAACGGGGTGGACCGGTAAATGCATCTAGGGTGTCTCTGGTTTCATACAAGGTTACTACCGCTTCTTCTACCGGCTGCTGGGTGAGTAATTGCCGAATAGTGCCTTGTATTTTGAATGAATCGATGTAATCGCCGGTGCTAAACGCGGCTACGGCGTTGGTCGCCTTGTTCCCTTCGGACAAGTCCTGGATGGCTTCTCCGAAATTGAAGGTATAGGTGGTACTGTCCAGCAACGTTTCGTCCAGATCAATAAATAGCTTGTTCTTTTTGATGAAGAAATCATACTCTTTCACGGGGGGAGTGATGATGAGTTCTTTCTTAAGATTACGCGCCTCGATCAATTCGTTGAATTCCAGTTCAATCTTATCACCGTTGTAATTAACTGCCTCAAGTTCAGGAATCATGCGCACCAGTGTGGGCGGTATGGTATCTTTCTCACCGCCCGTAGGAACTCCCCGACGGGCGCAAGAGCCCGCTAAAATAAGAACGATCCAACTGATCAGTAGCCAAAATTGATTGTTACGCATACGAGTATGATTGTTTGAATTAGAACGCGAATGTGGACGATTGCTTGTCCAGAAAAAAGCCTGTTTTGTTTTCACAGAACAGGCTACTACTGATTTACACACGCGGGAATCTATTTGCCGAGGTAGATCATCACCACCGAAATATCGGCGGGTGATACCCCGCTGATCCGTGCCGCTTGTCCCAGGGTTGCGGGGCGCACTTTTTTCAGCTTTTCCTGGGCTTCCGAAGAAAGCGCTTTAATACTTCCGTAGTCCAACGAAGTCGGTATTTGGTAATCTTCCAAACTTTCCACCCGCTCGGCGTGAATTCGTTCCTTCTCAATGTAGGTTTCGTACTTGGTGACAATCTCCACCTGTTCCAGGCTGTCAGCCTCAAAAGTGCTGAAGTATTGGTCTAGCTTTGGGTCTAATGATTTTAAAGTTTCTATAGAAATCTCCGGACGCTTGAGTAGCTGTTTCACGGATATTTTCTCTTTGATGGTAGCCGTAGAAAGCGCATCCAACTGCTCGTTGATCTCATCCGGTGCGGCTTTCATCTGCTGAATGTCACGCATTACCTGCGTCACCGCATTTTGTTTATCAAACACTTTTTCCAGCCGTCTATCGTCAACGAGTCCGAGCTGGTGCGCCTTTTGGCTCAAGCGAAGGTCTGCATTGTCTTGCCGCAGCAGCAAACGAAACTCTGCCCGCGAGGTGAACATACGGTAGGGCTCGTCGGTGCCTTTGGTAATCAGATCGTCAATGAGCACTCCGATATAGGCCTCCGAACGTTTGAGCACCAATGGTTCTCGTTCGTGCACCCGCTGGTGCGCGTTTATTCCGGCCATCAGACCCTGGGCCGCTGCTTCTTCGTATCCGGTGGTGCCATTGATCTGACCGGCGAAGAATAAGTTACCCACCAACTTGGTTTCCAGAGACAACTTCAACTGCGTTGGCGGAAAGTAATCGTACTCAATGGCGTAGCCGGGACGGAAAAACTTAGCCCGCTCAAATCCGGGAATATGACGAATGGCGCTTAGTTGCACCTCTTCGGGCAGGGAGGTTGAGAACCCGTTCACGTATACCTCAATGGTGTCCCACCCCTCGGGTTCTACAAAAATCTGGTGGCGATCGCGTTCTGCAAAGCGATTGATTTTGTCTTCGATAGACGGACAATACCGCGGACCTTGTCCCCGGATGCGTCCGTTGAACATGGGAGAGCGATCAAAACCAGTGGCCAAGATTTCGTGCACCCTCGGGTTGGTGTAGGTGATGTGGCAACTACGTTGGTGGGCCACCGGCTTGGTGTCGGTAAAGGAGAATTTGCTGGGCGATTCATCTCCCTGTTGCTCCTCCATTTTGCTGTAATCTAACGAACGGCCGTCTATCCGGGGCGGAGTGCCTGTTTTCATCCGTCCCGAATCAAAACCCAGGCTCACCAATTGCTCGGTAATTCCCTTTGAAGCGCGTTCGCCGGAGCGCCCCCCTCCCATCTGCCGATCCCCGATGTGAATGAGTCCGTTCAGAAAAGTGCCGTTGGTGAGTACCACAGTGCGGGCTTTTATCTCCAGACCAAGCTGCGTTTTTACTCCGACCACCTGTCCGTCTTCCACCAAAATGTCTGTCACCATTTCTTGCCGAAAATCAAGATTGGGAATTCGTTCTAGCGCCAACCGCCATTCTTCTCCGAAGCGGGCGCGGTCGTTCTGCGTGCGGGGACTCCACATAGCGGGACCTTTAGATCGGTTGAGCATCCGAAATTGAATGGTTGACTTATCAGAGACAATTCCGGAGTAACCTCCTAAGGCGTCAATCTCTCGTACAATCTGCCCCTTGGCCACCCCACCCATCGCGGGGTTACAAGACATTTGGCCGATTTTGGTCATGTCCATGGTGATCAGTAAAACTTTTGATCCCATCGTTGCGGCGGCGGCGGCGGCTTCGTTGCCCGCGTGCCCCGCCCCTACTACGATCACGTCGTATTGTTCTTGCATTGTTGATATGTTTTTGCGTCCTGACGGACCGCTTATAATTGGTAATGTTTCACGTGGAACACCATTGAGATGGTTACGTTTCACGAAGAATATTCAAGTACTTATCCTCAAGCAAGCGCATGTCGTTCTTCTCTTCCGAGGTGGCATCACCATAGCCTAACAGATGAAGTAGGCCGTGAAGGACAACCCGATTGAGTTCGTCTGATTCATTAAGACAAAGTTGTTGACTATTATCTATTACCCGATCATAACTGATAAATACGTCGCCAACGATTGGTTCGGATACCTGCTCCCGATGATCAAAGGTAATAACGTCGGTATAGAAATCATGATTCAGGTACTGCTGATTTAGGGCTAGCAAATAATCGTCGGAACAGAAAATGTAGGAAAGTTCGGCAATTTCTGTCTGCTCATCCTGCGCCACACTGTTAAGCCACCGGATTAATTGCGATTCGTTAAGCAGAGAGAAATCAACATCCTCCGAGAAAAAACGAATCATCCGTTGATGTAGAAAACTAGTTCCACACTACAGCCCTGGTCATGAAAGGTGACTTCGTCGCACAGGTGCTTCATCAAGAAGATGCCGCGTCCGCCCGGTTGCTCAAGGTGTTCGGGAGCAGTAGGATCAGGAAGGTTATGAAAATCAAAGCCGGAACCTTCATCCTGGACGTGAAAAACGATGGCGTCGTCTTTGAGCTGAAGGGTGAGATGAACGTTCTTCTTAACATCCCCCCGGTTACCGTGCCGAATGGCATTGTTCACCGATTCGGTGACGGCCACAATGATGTTGCCGTAGATGTCATCCGTTAGGTGATAAGCATCCTTGGCGTTATCTATGAAACTTTCTATCATACGCACGTTGTCGGTCAACGAAGGTATCTGTATTGAAATTGCATCCATGTTATTTAAGACGTTTGAAATAATCGTTGGCTTCGTTTTTATAGTAGGGGTTCAGTCTAACTGGCACCGTTTTTAAAAGTTCAATCTCTTGTTCCTTCAACTTTATATACTCGTCAAAACGCTCCAGGGTTCGCTGCTCGTAGTCATCCTTAGCGGTTTCACCCTTGCGTTTGTTATCTAATTCTTGTTCCCGCATCGACTCTTCCGCCTTCAGCAAACGGGTCATGATCTGCTTCTGCCGCTCAATAAGCTCCTGGGTAAGTTTCTTATTCACTAAATCCTGTTCGGTTTCTTCCATCTGCTTGGCCAGTTCATCTCCGGAGCCCCCGCCCCCTTCCGACTCTTCCTCACCCTGCATTTCTTGCATCGCCTGACGGATTTTCTCTTGCTGCTGCGCCAGCTTGGCCAACTCTTCGGACAGCGCACGACCTGACTTTCCACTCTTCTTCAGTTCCTGAATTTCTTGATTGAGCTGCTTCTGTAATTCGCTTAGGTTCATGTTGGAGCGCGTATTGCCCTGCTTCTGCTGCGGATTGCCCATCGCATCGGCCATTTGCTGCTGCATCTGGCTGAGTACGTCGTTGAGCAACAGCGCCAGATTGTTAATGGAAGTCATGGCAAACTGTTGTTCACCAATGGCTTTGTACTGCTGCCGCTCGCGCAGTGATTCTACGCTGCCCTCCATGTATTTGTTCATGTCCTTCACCTCGCGGGTCACGAACGACTGAATCTGAAACACCCGATCGGCCAGGGCCAACAAGCTGTCCTCAATAATCTGAGCATCGTCCATCAGCTTTAGTTGCTCCTGCGATAAATCAATGAAGCGCGGGTCGTTTTGCTTCACCTCCCGAAAATCTTTCATCACTTTTTCCTGGTCAAAAGAGAGGGTAATCAGGTTATCCAGAATGTTGCGCAGGTTGTCCATATTCTCCTGAAGCGACTCCATTTCCATGCTCTGCTGCATCTGTTGCATCTTCTGGGCCATTTGCTTCATCTGCTCGGCACTTTTCTGCTGCGACTTCTGCGCTTTGCTTCGCTTCTTCTCGTCCAGGGCTTCCTTAGCTTTTTGCTGCTCCTGCTGAGCCTGCTCCTGCTCTTCGGACATATCCTGCATCGGTGACGGATTCTTCATGTCCTGGTTCATTTCTTCCATCTCCTTCATGTCTTCCTGCGTCTCCTCAAATTCTTTGTTCAGCTGCTCCTGCTCCTCGCTTAACTTATCGGTTTCGTTTTCTTTGTTCTCAGTTTCTTCGGCCAGCTCCTGCTGTTTTTCAGCCAGCTCGCTCAACTGTTGCTCCACGTCGTCCAGTTTCATGTCGAACTTCATCCGCTTGAAAAGCTCAAGAGCCCGTTCGAGTTCTTCCTCCAGATTTTGTTCCTGGTCGTCAATCTGCTGCAACTTCTCCTGAACCTGATCAATGTCCTGCTGCTCGTCCAGCAGCTTGCGCAGTTCTTCGTACATCTTCTTGGTTTCTTCGTCCAGCAACTCATCCATCAGGTTTTGCAGCTGACTGATTTGCTTTTGCATCTTCTCGCTGCGCTCATCAAACTGCTCGCGCTGCTGGTTTAGCGATTCGTTCTGCTTTTGTAGTTCTTTGAGCTGCTTTTCTAGCGCTTCACGTTGCTTAAGAATATCCTCCAGCTTTTCTTTATCCTGCCAGTTAAGTTCTTTTTTCCCCCGTAGTTTCTTCTCCAAATCATCAACCGATTCCTCCAGTTGCTCGGCCTGCTGCACGGTCTTACTGATCTGCGACTGCGTTTCGGCCGAAGACTTATCCAAATTGTCCTTGATGACTTGCTTGTCGGGCACCTGGAATACATAAGAAGCGGTCTTGGCAGACTTGTATCCGTTGATGGCGTCGTTGTCCCAAACCTTAAGGTAGTAACGTATCTTGTCGCCCGGTTTCAACTGTAGGGTGTCCACCTTCCACTGGTGATAGTAGCTCTGGTTGTTCTGCTTCCGGTCGAGGGGAAGATCGTAGGCTTGATACTTGGGCGGTGTTGCGGATGGATCTTCGGCCGACTCGAATCGATAAAATAGGGCCAGGCGAGCCAGCCCGTAGTCGTCGGATACGTTTCCGCCCAGCACCATAAACTGGTAAAGGGTAGTATCCTGAAACTGATCCAACGTGATCTCCGGTCGCTGATCCGGAATCACGTCCAGAAAGTACCGAATCTTCTGCTGGTTGCTGCTGTACTGGTTTTTGAGATCGATCTGATAATGATCTGAAACCAGGGCTTGCTTCTTGAATGAAAAAGACTTGTCGCCGCTGGGCGGCAGCGCATGACGTTCCTGACTTTTCTCAAAGGTGAGCGTAACGCTGTCGGCGGCCAGCGTTCCAAACTGCCAGGAAACCTCGGTGCCTTCTGGTATCTGAAGATTGCCCACGTTTTCCAGACGCTGGTCTTTTCGTTGCAGATAATCTGGGTAATCCAGGAAAACGTTAAAGTTCTTTAGGTTGGGCCGATCCACCACGGTGATGTCGTACGCAGCACTGGAAAAACCGGCCGCTTCGATCTGGTAATTGGTGTTGCGCTGCAAGTTCTGGAATACGTGCTGGTAAACCCCATCCTCGTTCGCAATCATCCTGAACCGCCGCCCCGAGGCGCTGAGGTACACCTTATCGGGCAGTGAATTTCCCGAAAGGCGAAGTCGCACCGGAAAGTCTTCGTTCTTGAAAGCGATGGCCGAGCCGGTTTCAACGTCAAACGAAAAGGGCGCTTCGGGGCGATAGTCCTTGTTAAAATTAACAATACGCGTGGTGCCCTCTGAAAAAAACTGGGGAATGAACAACAGCAGCACAACGATTACCGCCGTTGGGATGGCCAGGTAACGTAGGTAACGCAGGTTGTTTTTAAGGTCGATGGCCAGGGGAAACGACACCACCGAAAGTTGCTGAATGCGGTGGGCAATGCTGGCCAGCACCAAAGAATTGTCAGCCTGAGAACTCGCCCGGTTAAGCTGCACCATGTTGAGCAACTTGTCCTGCACATCCGGAAAGTGCGCACCCACGCGGCGAGCGGCTTCCTCGTCGCTCATCTGCCGACTAGGAAAAGCAAGTCGGAGCAGCGGGGCCAGTACCCATCGGTACAAAAAGAAAAAGAAAACCAGCACGAACAGGGCCAGCAGGGCGGCACGCCCAACTGAATTTAGCCGCGCCGTGTACTCAATCGAGTTCAGCAGCAGATAAACCGATAGCAAGATGGCTCCAAAGTAGATGCTACCTCTCAGCAGTTGATTCAAATAAAACTTGCGTTTGTAACGATGCAGTTGTTGTAAAATGCGGTTGAAATCGGATGATGCTTGCGCCATATCGTGGTTCTTTGAGCGTAAATAGTTTCTCAGTTCGTCTGCAAATTTAACACTACCGGACAATGGTCCGAATGCATTGCCGATGGCAAAATCGAGGCGCCCGCCAGAGCATCTTGCAAAGGGGCGGTCGCCATATGATAATCGATGCGCCAACCCAGGTTTTTGGCCCGGGCCCCGGCGCGGTAACTCCACCAGCTGTACTGCTGGGGTTGGTGGTTGAAGTACCGAAACGTATCCACAAAACCTGATGCCAGAAACTGCGTAACCCAGTCGCGCTCCTCCGGCAAAAATCCGCTGGAATTTTTGTTTCTCACCGGGTCGTGAATGTCAATCGGACGGTGGCAAATGTTATAGTCGCCGCTAATGATTAAACGGGGTTTCTCCTGTTTTAGGTGATCAATGTACTGATAAAAATCACTGAGCCACTGCATTTTAAACTGCTGCCGCTCATCTCCGGCTGTTCCCGAGGGCATGTAGACACTCATGAGCGAAAAATCGGAAAAATCGGCGCGGATCACTCGACCCTCCCGGTCGTACACTTCCATGCCGCAGCCGTAGGCAACGTGTTCTGGACGGTGTTTCGTCAGGATAGCCACCCCGCTGTATCCTTTCCGCGACGAGGCCTCCATCCAGTATACGTGGTAGCCAAGTTTCGTGAAGTCCTCCAGATCAACCTGTTCCGGCGATGCCTTCACTTCCTGCAAGCAAACCATGTCCGGACTTTCCTGCTCCAGCCACTGTAGAAACCCTTTGCGGATTGCGGCGCGGATGCCGTTCACGTTGTAGGAAATAATCTTCATTTATAAGGCCAGGTCAAATTCTTGCGTGAAGTAGTCGATGACATGCATTTTGAGCAGCTTTTCTTGCTCCAACAAATCGAAGTGCGGCAGCTTCTTCACGAGTTTCCAGTGGGGCCAGCCCGCGTCGTCGGTGCCTTCCAGTTCGTAGAATCCCGACAGCGATAGCACTTTGCAGATAGCAATGTGCATCAGGTCTTGCTTTTCTTCCTTGGAGAAACGTTGCAGTCCCCTACCCAACTCCTGCACACCGATCAGGAAAAGCACCGCATTGAGGTCGGCGGGTCGTTTACCGATACGCGCTTCCAACTCGTTCAGCAAGTTGATCCACTGTCTTTCTGAGGATAGATCCTTTTGGTACATAGAAAAAGTTAATCAAACCAAGCATCCCGCCAGTTGCTCAAAATTCTTACTTCGGTGGTCTCGAGCCGGAAACGAACGATGCGAGCATGCACAAACGGAGTATCTTGGGACGTAGTTACTATACGCGTTCTTATGCTAAATGATTTTGTTTCGTTGTTATTTCCGCGCTGCTGCCTGATTAGTAACGCTCCCCTGGCCCGCGGTGAACAGCAGGTGTCAATGGCGGCCGTTCAAAAACTGCCCCGTTTCGATCAGCAACGCCCGCCCGAAGTACTTCGTCAGCAACTGTATACCTTTGCCCCGGTGAAACACGCCCTGGCCTACTACAAGTTCGCCAAGCACGGCGGAGTGCAGCGCCTGCTGCATCATTTAAAATACAAGAACTGCCCGGAAGTGGGCGAACTGGCGGGAATGTGGTTCGCCCACGCCATCAAAAGCGCTGGACTGCACGAATCGTTTGACCTGATTGTGCCAATCCCCTTGCACACTGCCAAACAGCGCCGCCGGGGATACAACCAGTGCGACCACATTGCTAAGGGCATGGCGGAGGTGCTGGAAGTCCCCTGGAGTGATAGTGTGCTGACTAAGCCACAGCACACTCAGTCGCAAACCCGCAAAAGTCGCTGGGAGCGATCGGAAAACGTAGCACAAGGATTTAAAGTAGCAGATGCCAGTATGATCGCCGGTGGGCGGATACTGCTGATCGACGATGTGATGACGACCGGGGCGACGTTGGGAGTCGGAGCTAAAATTCTGCTGGAAAGCGGGGCTGAAGAAGTAAGCGTAGCGGCATTGGCAGCGACCCAGTAGAGATGATACCCGTAGAGAGGCTACCACAAAAGACTTAACTGAAAGGCAAAAAACAGCAGCACCACGGCCCCGGCCACCACTTTGTTGTCGCTACGCACGGGAAGAAGTGCGAAAATCAAGCACAGTATAAGTATCCAGGTGATAAAGAACCGGTAACCCTGATACACTCCGTACGCAGGCTCCACGCGGTAAACGTTGGGCGCTCCAAATTCTGCCCATAGGACAATACCAAGCCAAGAAGTGATCACAATGGTTGCCTCATCACCGGGCCGTACCCGGCTGATGTTGTCGTACTTCGCCGAGAGGGTTCGCTGCCGAAAGTACACTTTAGCGTGCAAGCCCGTCATTGCCGATTGTCCGTAAGCTACGGAAACCACTTCGTCAGGAACCACCCGAGGAGGTAGCTGATGGTCGACGATGAACAGCAGTTGCGTGAGCGCCACCAAGGGGATGATGAGTAGCAGAATACGATTGACCGCCAGGGTGGCTGCCAGCCGCTGGCGCAGTAGTTCTGCCGTTTGCTGCTGCGCAAACAGTCGCGCGGCGCGTCGGCGACGTTCGTATTCTTCAGCAAAAGGGTCGGAGTATTCATTGCGCGGTTGCGCATCGGGAACAGTGAACGCGGGCTCAGTTAGGAATTGGTAAGCCTCGGCAATTTCTACAAAGCGCTCGTGGGCGGCGGGGTCCGCTGAGCGGTCAGGATGATATCGCTTGGCCAGGCGACGGTAGGCCTGCCTAATCTCTTTCTCGCTGGCGCTCAGCGGCAAATCAAGAAGACGAAGGTATTGTTCTCTCACCAATTGTCAGGCAACTTATCCATAAGCGTTGATAGCAGATTTTGTGAAGCTGCTCCACCGGTACCCTCAGAAATTGGGCCAAGCACCGCGAACAAATTTTCTTTATATTGCGTCTAAGCAGTAAATACCATTAATCCCAAAATACTATGAATGCATACATCACCGGCGGCTACCGCACCGCCATTGGCAAAGCTAAAAAAGGCGGCTTCCGCTTCACCCGCCCCGACGACCTGGCCGTAGAGGTCATTCAGCATCTAGTGAAGAATGTAGAAGGGCTCACCCCCGAAATGGTCGACGATATGATCGTGGGCAACGCCGTGCCCGAAGCCGAGCAGGGCATGCAGATGGGCCGCATGATCTCGCTGATGGCACTGGGCAAAGAGGTGCCCGGCATGATCGTGAACCGCTACTGCGGCTCCGGGGTAGAGGCCATCAACATCGCCTCGGCCCGGGTGCACGCGGGCATGGCTGACTGCATCATTGCCGGAGGCACCGAATCGATGTCGATGGTGCCCATGATGGGCCACAAAACCGCCCTCAACTTCGAAGTGGCCAAAGAACATCCCGAATACTACACCAGCATGGGCCTCACCGCCGAAGAAGTGGCCAAAGACTACGACATCTCCCGCGAGGACATGGACGAGTTTGCGCTACGCTCCAACCAGCGGGCTGTTGAGGCAATCAAGGAAGGTAAGTTCAAAGATGAGATCGTGCCGGTGGCGGTGCACGAAACTTTTGTCGACGAGGAAGGGAAGCGGCAGAGAGCGAGAGTTTGTGGTGGACACCGACGAAGGCCCCCGTGCCGACACCAGCATGGAAGCCCTGGCCAAACTGCGCCCGGTGTTTCGGCAGGGTGGCAAGGTAACGGCCGGCAATTCTTCCCAAACCTCCGACGGAGCCGCCTTTGTGCTGGTGATGTCCGAGAAGATGATGAAGCAACTGGGAATCCAGCCGCAGGCCCGGATGATGAGCTACGCGGTAGCCGGAGTAGATCCCCGCATCATGGGCATCGGCCCGGTGAAAGCCATTCCGAAGGCCCTGGAACTGGCCGGATTGAAGTTAGCAGACATTGATCAGATTGAGTTGAACGAGGCCTTTGCCGCCCAGGCGCTGGCCGTAGGCCGGGTGTTGGACATCGACATGGACAAGCTGAATGTGAACGGCGGAGCCATCGCACTGGGACACCCGCTGGGCTGCACCGGAGCGAAGTTGACCATCCAACTGATTAACGAGATGCGCCGTCGCCAGGAAAAGTACGGCATGGTGACGGCCTGCGTGGGTGGCGGACAAGGAGTGGCAGGAGTGTTTGAGTTTTTGAATTAGGAACGGTTCCGCTCCGAAATATGCGCGAACCGCATAAAAAAGTCGGGCTTCAAGAGTCCGACTTTTTGTGTGCTTTGTCTTCAACGGTTCGGCTATGACAAGTAGGGCGGCGGACACGCACCGAACATTCCCTAAAGCCCGTAGCCAAAGCTTTTGCATTTTGTGATTATCTTTCTTTTTTGAATCGCCAAATCAAAAGGTTTGGCGGACTTCGCGAACACGACTAAGCCTTTAAATTCAGGACTTACCGCCCTATCTGCTGTAGCCATTGTTAGGCACTGGGCTTTATGCGGTTTGGTTTTTTCCGCTGCTCTTTAAAATATGCCACGATTTCCTCCTTTGTCATTTTGGATAACTTTGCATCCAATTTGTCCTTAATTTCGCGAGCCATTTTTACGGCATCGAATTTCTTTTCAATTTTAGTTTCCATAGTCCATTAAATCTCTTGGTGAGCGTATCTCCAATTGTTTATATCCGTTTCTTATGTTGATGGAATTGTAGCCCCGTATCCGTTGGATGTTTACGATATGCTTAAAATTCCAGCTTATCAGTAAATCCGCCTGATTGATTGTCGCAAGAGCAATGTGCAGACAGTCCGAATAGCTTGCTTGTCCGACTACTTTTTCCGTAACGTATTCCATCGCAAGTTCAACGGCATTGTCCGTTTCCGTTATGAATTCGGTGTCGTCATTGTCAATTCTCAGAACGAGCTTGCGGACTTCTTCAGGTGCCAGTTCCAACTCCTGTTCGAGCAAAGTGGAAAATATAATTGTGAACTCTCCACCATTTATGCGGTCAAAGAGTGGTTTGGTAAATTCTTCAAATTCATTATCGAAGAATCCTCCAAAAACCGATGTATCTAAATAAATCCGCTGTTTTTTCATATTATAAATTTACGAAATTCAGCGAGATGGTGGATTTTGGCAATATTTTTTTTGCCTTGTGCCTAACGTCCGGATAGGATATACAAACCTAAATAATATCTTACAAGAAAACAAAGCAGGGCAAGTTGTATATCCAAACCACTCTGCCCATGTTTGTATAGACAGATACAGTGTTGGTTATGCAAACCTTTGTCCCTTTTGAGCAACTATTATCGATCAAGCGTTACAGTCCGACGACGATTAAAACCTACGTGGGGCTGCTCACTTCTTTTCAAGCGTTCGTGGGGAAACCGTTGCTGCAAGACCTTGATACCCCGGCTTTACTCAATCAAGTGTTGTGGGTTGTAGAAACCTAGCAGTACACCTAAGCTACCCACAAGTAACTGATCGCGCCATTGCCTTAAGAAAGTAACCTTGCACAGTCTGCGCCATGCCTACGCTACGCACTTATTAGAGGCCGGAACGGACGTACGGGTCATTCAGCAACTGCTGGGGCACACCTCCATTCGTACCACCATGATCTACACCCACGTCACCAACCGCAACCTGATGAAGGTGCCCAGTCCGCTAGATTTTTTGGATCAGTGAGGTACGTAAATGCCGACTAACTTATCCTACCAAAGCTAGCCGGCAACCCAACAAGAAGTCTGTTACCATAAACGTCTTGCTTTAGCGTTTTCTAAATCTCCGTATTCCTGTTACCTTTAGCGGAAGTTTAGCCCCCGCAGCATGCCGAAAGTACTCACCTATCACAACCTTACCCACGGCGAACACTGGTTCCCGGCCGACCCCTACGGCAAACGGCAGATCGACGCCATCAGCGACCCCGAAGGGCGGCAACACCGAGCATCCTCCCACCTCTATTCCCAGTCCCTTTGCCCGCATCGATCTGGTGCGCACCGCCTTCAAAAACGTGGTGAAAGACCGCCAGCTGCTGGGCAACAAGGTAGATCGCAAACTGGTGGCCGAATGCTTCGACGTGGGCGAAGTGTTCTTCAACATAGAATACCTACAGGAGCAAACCCGCATCATTGCCTGGGACCGGCAGCGCGATTTAGAGGCCTTGTTAGCGTCTGACAACCGGCAGCACCGCCGCTTGGGCGAGGTATTGCGGCTCTACCTGGAGCAGGATGCGGCGACCTACAACTTTGATAAAATTGACCGGCTGCACGTGCTGCTCTATAACTATAAAGTGATCGGCGGCACCTCACCCGCCACGTTGTTCTTTTCGGCGCCTAACGATTTGTCGTTCGTGGACATCCCGATGGAGAAGAATCGCTTGTTCAGCAACGACTATCCTCCGCTGTACGCCCGCAGCGCGAGTTACCAGAAGTACTGGTACGCGCTGCTTAAGTTTTTTCAGTCGGCCGGAAGCGAGGAGCCTGATTTTCGGGCGTGCTTTCCCGAAGTTGCCGAGTACCTGGACGCTAACCTGAAAATCCTGGGCACCGAGCAGGCGGGGCTCTACAACGAAATCAAGCAACTCACCATCACCGACTTCTACGACCACTACGCCGAACTGGACACCGGGCAGTCGGGCGATTTGGTGAAACTGCTGGGCTTTCCGTTGCGCAAGAAGAAGATTGACATCAGCTCGATTGCTTCTTCGAGCGATTTTGTGATCAAATCAGGTAAGTACTCCGGCCCTACCCCACCGCTGGTGCTGCAAAACCAGTTGAACAAGCCCTTCCGTTACGTGAACGATGCGTGGGACAGTCACGTGGCCGTTCCTTACCAGATTGACGATCCGCTGGATGAGCGCAAACTACCGGGGCAGGTGATTTCTTATCCTTACCTAACGGTGAGCGATTTTCTGGAACCCTATCTCATCCGACTGGTGTACCCGGTGAACGAGCAAAAGTTTTTCGACGGCAACGTGGGGCGCACCAAGGAGCAAAAGGGTTTCGTGTTGCCCTTGAAGCGGGCTTTTTTTGACTACTTTGATGTGGAGGATCTGCAAGGAAGCGTGGCCGGAGGTAAAAAGTTCTTCGAGATGGAACCCCGGGCCGCCGGAGGAGTGCGCGTGACGTTGCGCATCCCGGTGAAGCAGGACTACATCACCCTGGAGCGGATTTACCTGTCTTCCATCAGCGAGGGCGATGGGCTGTCGCCCGATGAGAAAAACAACAAAGGAGTAGTGATCGAAAGCCAGTTTGGCATCACCCTGTACCCCTTCATCAAAACCCAGGGCAAAACCGACACCGCGCACTACCGGAGTGCAACTCATCGACCGCGACGTGAGTCCTTACAACAAGCACCACCGCTACCAACTGCGCTTTTTCCAGAACCAAGGCAACCAAGAAACTAAGATCGAGGCCCAGCAGCAGCGCAGCAACAAGCAACTGGAAGACCGGGCTACGTCTCAGTATTACGTGCTGGAAGATGAGTTTGACTACATCCAGGTGAAAAATCAGGTGGCCGAAGGGATCATCATTCCTAAGTTTCCCGAGTACCACCGCGGCAACGACACTTTCACTTTCGCCATCGACTTCGGCACCACCAACACCCACATCGAGTACCAGGTGAACGACCGCGATCCGCGTCCGTTCGACATCACCGACGAAGACGTGCAGATTGCCACGCTGCACGACCCCGCCTTTGCCGATGAGAGTGCCGACTTCGGGGGCAGCGGAGCCACGCTGATCCGTGACCTGATTCCGCAGGAGTTTTTGCCGCGCCACCTGGGTCCGGGCTACGAACACTACTTTCCGCAGCGCACCGTGCTGGGCGAGAGCAAAAATTTGAACCTGGAACAGGCCACCTACGCGCTGGCCGATTTCAACATCCCGTTCGCCTACGGCAAGCGACCCATCAACGGCAACGTGCGCATCAGCAGCGACTTGAAGTGGTCGAACTACACCAAGAACACCGAGGACCGGCGGCGGGTAGAGGCGTTCTTCGAGAACCTGCTGCTGCTTATTCGCAACAAGGTGCTGCTGAACCGAGGCAGTCTGGCCAAAACGCGCATCATCTGGTTCTATCCCTCCAGCATGCTGCCCAACCGACGCAGTAGTCTGGAGAGCACCTGGACCAAACTCGTGCATCGCTACATCACTCCCGAGCGCGATCCGATCAAACTGTCCGAAAGCATTGCGCCCTTCTACTTCTACAAGAGCAAAATGGGGCGCAGCGCCGCCGACAAGCCCGCCGTCGGCATCGACATTGGCGGCGGCACCACCGACATTGTGGTGTTTCAGAACAACCAGCCGGTGCTGCTCACCTCGTTTCGCTTTGCGGCCAACGCCCTGTTCGGCGACGGCTTCAATGGTTCGGCCATCACCAACGGATTTGTGAAACGCTACGCCGATTTGATAGACAAAACCCTCACCATTGTTGATCCCAATACGGCTGACTACTTGCGAGAAAATTCGCGGGAAACCATCAGCTTTCTGTTTGAACTGGAGAACAGCGACCGCTACGCCAAGTTGCTGCCGGTATCGTTTAGCAGTTTGCTGAAAGAAGACGAAGACTTCAAAATTTTGTTCGTGGTTTTCTACGGAGCCATTATTTACCATCTGGCCCAGTTGATGAAAGCGGCCAATATAGAGATGCCGCGACACATTCTGTTCAGCGGGCGGGGCTCTAAGGTGATCAACATCACCGATAGCAACTTGCGGCTAGACAGCCTCACGGTGCTCACGCAGAAGATTTTTGAGAAAGTATTTCAGAAGAGTGCGGCGCAGATCGAGCTGGTGCAGTACGAACGTCCCAAGGAGATCACCTGCAAGGGTGGGCTGCTCAGTGAGAATCCGGTAGACATCGATCACATCAAAAAGGTGTTGCTGGGCGCAGGGCAACAAGTCGTCATTCCCGAAAAGGCCATCAAGTATCCTGACATTGATGATCGTACGCTATCGCGGGTAGTGAGTGAGGTGGAGCAGTATCTGCGGGTGCTGTTCGATGTGCACAGCGAATACAACTTCTCGCACCACTTTGGGGTGAATCCCACTCACCTGGACAGCTACCGGAAGTGGCTGACCACCGACTTAATGGAGTATCTCAAGTCCGGGCACCAGATGAAGTTGAATGAGTTGGCGGGCAACCAAAACGTGAATGTGGAGGAAACGCTGTTCTTCTACCCGCTCGTCGGGGTGCTCAACCGGCTGGCCTATAAGATTGCCACCGAGTTGAGCGAGGTTGAAAATTGATTGGAACCGGTTCTATAACTGATAGGCAGCCTAAAAATAAACAACCGATGTACTACCGAAAGCCTACGTTTTTACTTATTCTTCTCCTGCTAGCTAACGCACTCCAAGCCACCGTGATCCGGGAAGATTTTGCTCGCTTAGTAGATTACGCGGGTTGGCGACTAGTTGATGCTTACATGCAGGACTACGTGCGCCTTCGTCCCGACATGGCCGCCGAAAAGGAGGGCTATCGCCTGTTCAAAGAAACCTACAACCCGTCAAACTACAGTATATCTAATCCGCCGCCCAACGACGCGATCCGCTTATTCTTGCTCAGCCACGATTGGCGCGGGACGGCCATTAACCTCTACGACCCCTTTGTTCAAATCAAAGAAACGTATCAGAACGAATGGACTGATGAGCAGGCAACTCAAATTTTGCAAGACCGCATTGCGGCGGTGAGCCCCGAGGCATTAGGAGCCCAAAGCGATGCCGATTATACCGCGTTGCTGGCAATGAAGAAACAGTTAACGGACGAAGTAGCCGCCAGCTTCCTTGAGCCAGCGGAAGCCAATGCGTTAAAAACCGATACAATGGTTGCCGGTGGTTCAGACGCCGAGACTGACGACAAACTCGGGTTTACGCTGCCCGTTGCCTCGGGTGAAGCAGGGCGAGAAAGCAGCGAGATGTTCAACTACGCAATCAATCCCATTTCGTTGGGTGCCGTGGCCTTACTGTTGCTGTTGTCACTGTACCTGCTGGGACTCGTGAAGCGGCTCGACACCCGCGTGGACAACCACAGCAAACGCATTGAAGACCTGACGTCTCGGTTGTTTCTCAAAAAGGATCCGATTTCTGCTGAGGAAGCCAAGCAGTTGAAGTCTCGGGTTGCTGAGCTTGAAAAACAGCTACAGAAACTATCCCAACCTCCGCCTCCCCCGTCCGGGCGAAACTCCTCCCCTACCCCCGCCGCGCCCCAACCCAAAGAATACTATCTATCAACTCCTAACCAAGACGGCACCTTTAACGCTAGTTCCATGTCGGAGCAATTTCGGCCTTCGGCCTCCGTGTTCAAATTTGTGGTCACGCAGAAGAGCGGATCACACTGGGCTGAATTCACCGTAGCTGACGATGCGGAAGCGGTGAAGGATGCGCTGAGCTCGCCCACCAGTTATCTTGACCCGGTGTGTGAAAGTGTGAACGCGTTCTTCCCCGGGGCCAAGCGCATTGTGAACGAGCGGCCTGGCCGGGCGTTGCGGCAGGGCGACAAGTGGGTGGTGAAGCCCGAACAGAAAGCCCGCATTCGGTATGAGTAGCCTGGAAGCGTTCGTGGCGGTCTGCGTAGGCGTTGCCCTACTGGGTCAAGCGTGGCACGTGCGCCAACTGCTGTATCGGCTGCGCCGGTTTCAAGAGAGCGTTCCGCCCCCGGAGCAGCTTAGCGTGCAACCGGTTTCTATTCCGACGGAGGAGTTTGAGCGTATTTCGGCCAAAGAGTTAGCCCAGAAGTACGGCGCTTCGCAAGATCATCCTGCCTCAATCGGGCGGGTCATCCAATTTTCCCTGTTACAGGCCGAAGCTAATGAAAACACCCTGGCCCACCGGCTGATCGTTGTCATCAATAGCTACCTGGTACGCAGTCGGGGAGCAGTGGTCGACTTTGCCCTTATCCGAAGCCTGGCCGAACGAAACGTAGCGGTAAACCGGGACAGTCTGCGCTACCAAGCTTGGATACCCTTACTGATCGGATTGGCCGCCGTCCTGCTGGGCAGTACCGCAGGGTTGCTATTCTTGCCCAACCTGCCCGCGGCGCTCATCGATCGGCTGGCACTGGCTAGCACGGCCACGCTGTTTCTCACCAGCGTGAAATGGACCGCTTTGCCAATGCTTACCGGAGGACTATTTATGCTTTTTTGGGGAGGATGGGCCTATCCGCGCGCTCGAAGAGAAGTATTATACCGTAAAAACGAGCTGTTTAGTCTGATACAGACCGAACTGCTGCCCAGTTTATACCAAGACACTACCCACAGCCTGCAGTTGCTACAAACGAGTCTCACCAGCTTTCAGCACGGATTTGCCGATAGCATTGCGTCGTTGCGCGGCATGCTCGACCGCAACTTCGACACGCTGAAGGCGCAAGAGCGCATTGCCGAAGCCTTGCAAAAGGTAGACGTGATGCAGCTGACCAACGCCAACGTGGATATGTTCGAAACGCTCAATCAGAGTGGTGACGAACTGAGGAAGTTTCGCGATTACCTCACGGAGATGAACCACTTTGTGGAGAACACCACCGCCCTCAACGAAAAGGTGAACCACTTTCTCTACCGCACCGACCATCTGGAAACCATTGCCGAAAAGATCAAGCAGACGCTGGATCAGAACGACCGGCTGCACCATTTCATCGCATCGCATTTCTCGGAGCTGGAGAGCCGAGGACACCTGATCCAGCAGGCGGTGGTGAAAGTGGATGACGTGCTGGACAAAAGCCTGGGAGAACTCATGGAGCACACCCAGCACAAAATCAGGGCGATCCGTGATCTGTCGGCGCAGGAAGAAAATCAACTGCTGAAAACCTACGAAGAGAACAAGCATGTGTTTGGCAAACTAGCGCGGATCGATGACCTGAACCGAAACTTCGCCGACTACAAAACGCAGAACCTGGAAACCCAGCAGCAAGTACTCGAGCAACTCCAAACCCTCAATCAGCACTTGACAAAAGAAGGCGGCGGGGGATTCTTCAAAAAATTATTTGGTTCGTGAGCGAAATTGTTTATTGTTGCGTTATCCCAACGATGAAACACTGGATCTGGACGCTTGCGTTGTCATGTCTACTTTCCGGTTGCCAGAGTTGCTCTCGATCGGCCCAGAAGGCCCAGGAGCTTCGGCCAACGGTGAACAAAACCCTTTCGGAGAAAGTGGTAATGGACACCCCCACCCCCACAATTCCGATGCACGAGGTGGTTCCGGTAAAAGAAAAATCACTGGCTGAAATCATCGCGCACGCTGAACCTTGCGTATTCGTGGTGTACACCTACAACCGCAAGGGCAAGCGAATCGGGCAAGGAACGGGTTTCTTTATTGAGGAATCGGGCGTGGGAGTGAGCAACTACCACGTGTTCGAGAAAGGCAGAAGCTGGCGCATTCGCACCACCGACGGGCAAGAGCACCCCGTGAAGCGAATTATGTACCAGAGCAAGAAATTCGATTACGTGGTGTTTCAGGTGGCTACGCAGCAGAACATGCCCTACTTGTCGCTGGGCGATATACTGCCTATGAAGGGTGAAGATATTGTGGTGTTGGGCAATCCCCGGGGCTTGGAAAGCACCGCCTCCCGCGGCATTGTTTCTTCCATCCGTGACTATCAAGGGCAAAACCAAGCCATTATTCAGGTAGACGCGGCCATATCACCCGGCAGCAGCGGCAGCCCGGTGATGAATCGGCAGGGCGAGGTAGTCGGCATCGCCACCATGAAGGTGAACGGCTGCGAAAGTTGCAATTACGCCTTTAACATCAACTTGCTAAACCACTAGCCTCTCTCCTTTCGCGGTGGCCATCAAAGTCTGCTATCAACCGTGACCACACCTTGATTATACTTCTTTACTTCAGCATTCGTCACTCCTTGCTCGATACGCTCGGTACCCGATTCGATATTTTTGCCTATCAAGAAAATTCACCTGCTTAATCTTCTCTTCATGTCGATACTAAAACTTATTGTTATCGCAATCACCGTGTCTGTTGGTCTGTGGTCGAGCGTGGCCGCCCAATCATTCCAGGCCCAAGCAGTGCTTGGACTCAACGCCGCCCAGATTGACGGTGACGGACTATGGGGCTACAACCAAGCAGGAATCTTAGGCGGAGTGAAGGTGGCCCTTCCACTATCGGATGCAATCTCAGCGCAAGCTGGCATGCTCTACAGCGCTAAAGGTAGCCGCAGCAGTGAATACGAACCCTTTGCCATCTGGCGGCTCACCTATCTGGAACTTCCAATAGAGATACAGGGGCGTATTGTTGATCAAGTATATCTGTTCGGTGGCCTGTCGCCGAACTATTTGATCAAAGCCCGCCAAGAGAACGCGACAGGAGTAAGAACTGACCGCCGCGGTTACCGATCTTTTGATCTTTGTTACGTAGCGGGTGTTCTTTACCGCTTTGCGGACAACGCCGGAGTGCAGGCTCGAATAAGTGATGGACTGAGAAGTTCCAGCGAAGTGCAGTACATTCGCAACCGCACCCTTGGTTTTGCACTGGTGTACTATTTTTCGGGAAAGTAGCATTAATTGGCCTTACGCCTGTATAAAACAGCGCGAACTAGCAGAAAAATGCAATTAAATTATACTTTTATGTAATTTTGTTGTACTTTTGAAGAGTAATACTTCAAAAAGTACTCATGAAAGATATAAAAGTATATTCAAAGCTTTCCTTTCTGGGCATTTTCACGGCGTTGATCAATCGCTATCGTTTGCCCGCGGTGAACCCAGTTTACGTTCGTTATCTCATCGTAGGGTTTTGGTGCTTAGTCGGTAGCACTACCTACGTTAAGGCGCAAACCGATACCATCCACTGGATGCCCCCGGTATGGGAAAACCGCGGTGCCCTATCTCGGGTGCTGCCGGTGCAAATGCAGATCACCACTGAGTTTGCTACCGCTCAGGTTACCATTAGCCTGGCGGACGGCACCCCAATCGCCAGCCAAGCCGTGAACGCGGGTCAGCCCTGGATCGTGCCACTCAGCGTAATACAAGGGATGACCTTTGAGGCCAACACCGTTGAACTAGACAAAGGACTACTCATCCGCTCTGATGTGCCGGTACGGGCTTATTGTCAGGGCGTTTCCCGGCTGAATCAGTTTTTCGTGACGCTTAAAGGGCGGCACGCCCTGGGAACCGAATTCTACGCGGGATCGCAAACCCTGGTTCGTGACGGTGCGTGGCCGGGCACCGACTTCGGTGCGTACGATTTACACTTTATTTCGGTGATGGCCACGGAAGACGATACCAAAGTCACCATCACCCCTCCTAGCGGAGTGGTGCTGTTCGGTGGTAACAATCAGGGAGAGATTACCCTAAATAAGTATGAAACCTATTTAGTGCGAAACACTTCATCGAAGGGGCCGAATTCTGACAACGTAGCCAACAACCTCACCGGTTCGCACATCGTCGCCAGCAAGCCCGTGGCGGTGTTGTCCGGTGGACAGCACCAAAAGCTAATCGATTCTAAAGACGCCGACGCGGGAGTGGATCAGCTAGTGCCCCTGCAGGGCAACGGGTTCTACTCAATCGGCCGACAGTATGTCGTGATCAAAGGCTCGACTACCAACACCAGCGCGGTCAACCCGGACTACGCGACCATCATTGGCACCCAAGACCAAACCGCCATCTACGTAGACGGCGACGCGGCCCCGGTGGCGACCATTGATGCCGGAGAGTACTACAACTACGTACTGCCGGGCGAAGCCAGCGATATCGGTACTCCACACTACATCGAGACCAGCAAAGAGGCCTACGTGTACCACTTTTCGGGCATTCGTCGCCAGGAGTTAGGGATGGTGCTGGTACCTTCCATTGAGTGCACGGGCAACCGCTACATCGAGTACAGCAAGCTGGGCGACACCGCCTACCACAACGTGATTCACATTGCCGCTCCCCGCAAGGCGTTCGATACTCCAACCAGCCTCACCATTAACGGACAACCGTATACCGATTTTGACGCAACCGTTAACCCGGTGCCGGGCCGTCCCGATTGGGCAACCATCACCTTTGGCGAAGCCGCTTCGCTGAGCAATCGCGCCCCGCTGCCCGAACACATAGTGGTGGAATCAAACGTATCGTTTCACCTGTCTATTCTGGCGGGTAACCAATTTGGAGCATCCTACGGCTACCTGGCGGGCTTCACCTCCTTGTTAGAAATATTAGATCCCCGCGATTTGCTGCCTACGGAGCTATACGTGGTGGATACCGTGATGCAGGGCACCACCAACGAGCACTGCTTAGAGATAGTAAGCTGTGATGAAGAATCAAAAATCACGGAGGTAAACGGAAGCATTCATACCGAAGAAGCGAAGCAGCTAACTAGCCGCTGCCTTAGCTACACCGCCCCGGCTGACTACGTAGGCAACGATACGCTCGTGGTATACGTCAACAACCGCGCGGGGATTTTGCGAAAGGTGCAACTCGTTTATCACGTAGAAGCGCTGCCAGTGCCCGATACGGTGACAACCGAAGACTCCGTAGTGAACCCCATGCCACCGGTGATAGAAGATTCAGTAGTAACTCCGATGCCGACGGTAGAAGAGACCCCAACTCCGCAGGACACCACCGCCGTGGGCGAAGGGAAAGAGGTAGAAGAAACCACCGAGTGCGATCAGGATTTTGCCATCTCCCAAGGGTTTTCGCCCAACGGTGACGGAAACAACGAATTCTGGTACATCCGAGGGATCGAGTGCTTCCCCAACAACGAGGTTGCGGTGTATAACCGCTGGGGCGGATTGGTCTACCGGACTACTGGATACGACAACGTATCTCGCCGGTGGAACGGACAAACCCAGGGCGGGGCACTAGCCAGTAACCGCGGACTTCCTTTCGGCACCTACTACTATATTATCAACCTCGGCGACGACCACCCGCTGCACAAAGGGTACGTGATCGTTCACCCGTAATCAACGTAAAACGCAAGCAAAAAAAGCTATGAATACATTCTACGTAAATACATTCGTTCGGCGGTGGGTGGTCAGCATAATCCTACCTTTCGCCCTGGCCACGTCGGCCGCTCACGCCCAGCAACAGGCCATGTTCACCCAGTACATGTTCAACGGCTTGGCGCTGAATCCAGCCTACGCGGGTAGCCACGAGGCCATCAGTCTCACCGCGCTGGGCCGCGAGCAGTGGAACGGCCTGCCCGGAAGCCCGAGCACCCAAACCTTCGCCGCCCACGCCCCCATCCGCTTCAGCCGGGCTTCGGTCGGGTTGTTGCTATCGCGCGATGACCAGGACGTGTCGCGGCAGCACGGGGTGTTCGCTTCCTACGCCTACCGCATTCCGGTGGGTCAGGGGCAACTGGCGCTGGGATTGCAGGGCGGATTCACCCAAGCGCGCACTGACCTAAATTCTCTGCGCATTATCACTCCGGGCGATGCGTCTGATCCGGCCTTCGGACAAAACCTAAACACCGGTCTGCTGCCCAATGTAGGAGCGGGTTTGTACTACCACACCGACCGATACTACCTTGGATTTTCGGTGCCGCAGCTGGTTGATCACCGGTTGGAACAAGATGCGATCAATGAGCAAGCGCAACTGGTGCGGCACTACTTCCTGACCGGCGGCTACGTGTTTGATCTGAGTCCGTCGCTAAAACTAAAGCCTAACTTCCTGGTGAAATCCGTGGCCGGGGCCCCGGTAGAAGCCGACTTCAACGCTAACCTGCTGATCCGCGAAACCCTGTGGGTAGGATTAGGCTACCGCTCGTTTGATGCGCTAAACGCCCTGGTGCAGGTGCAGATTAGCCCGGCCTTGGCGGTGGGTTACGCCTATGACTATACCGTGAGCGGACTGCGCGAGGTGCAGTCGGGCTCGCACGAGTTGATGCTTAACTACACCATTAAGCTGTCTAAAGAATCAGTTTTATCACCCCGATACTTTTAATATTATGAAGTATACATACATAATACTCCTCATTGCCCTTGTGGCCGTGTCACCGGTGAAAGCCAACGAAGCAGAAGCTCCGGGACTTTCTCGCCAAGAGCAACGCGCCGACTACCTATTTGAGCGGCAGTCGTTTCAGTCGGCGGTTGAGCTGTACGAAAAATTGTTGGCTCGTGATGAAAGTAACATCCGGGTGCACCTGAAAGCTGCTGAAAGTTATTACGAACTCAACAATCCCGGACGGGCCGCTGAGCACTACGCTTACGCTTCGTGGAACCCCGGCGCCGCCTCAGTAGAGGCAAACAACCGCTGGCACTACGCCCAGACGCTGGTTCGTATTGGCCAACTCGCCTTAGCGGAGCAGGTGATTGCTGATTACCTGGTCGAAGTGCCTGATCACCAAGCGGCGCAAAACTTAGCGTTGGGTCTGCAACAGCGATCCGCTTTTTATGCTGATTCGGCACGTTTTGCCCTGAAGGCATTCAATCGCAACAGCACTAAAGCAGATTTCAGCCCCGCCTTTTACCAAGAAGGGTTGGTGTTTGCCTCCGATCGGGAAGAAAGTGGTCGGCAGAAAACCTACCACCGCGACCTAGGTGCGTATCTTCGTCTGTTTTATACTCCTTTGTCTGACCAGCAACCGGTTGACACAACGCAACACCTGTTTGGAAAACATTTCGTGTCGCTGCACCAAGGACCAGCGGTGTTTTTTGCTAACGACACCAAAGTGTTTTTAACTACCAACAACCCTTCGTTTAAAAAGGAGCGCGGGCAGGATATTTCCTTCAACCGGCTTCAGTTGTTGTACGCTGAAAAAAACAAGGAAGGCGAATGGACGCCCCCCGTAGCCCTGCCCTTCAACCACGCGGAGTACTCGGTGGGTCATCCGGCGGTTTCGGCCGACGGCACGCGCCTGTACTTTTGCTCAGACCAGCCCGGCGGGTTCGGTGGAACCGATTTGTACGTGAGCCACTACGAAAACGGAACCTGGAGTAAACCTACCAACCTGGGCGAACAAGTCAATACTGACGGTAACGAGATGTTCCCTTACCTGCATCACAACCAAACGCTCTACTTTGCTTCCACCGGTCACCCGGGCTTGGGCGGATTGGATGTGTTTAAAGTTAACGCTTCGCTAAGCGATACCTCCGCGGTGCAGAACGTAGGATACCCAATCAATACTTCGGAGGATGACTTCGGACTGATTTTGCGGCCTGACGGACAGTCGGGTTACGTATCATCGCACCGGGCGGGCCAGGACGATATTTATCAGTTCAGCGTGCGGAAGGAAGAGGAAACGGGAATTCCTTTGGTGGTGCAAGTGATCGACGGACTTACCAACCAACCAATTCCGGATGTTCGGCTATTTTTGAAGCGGCTGGTAGCGAATGAGCGGCTGGCAAGCGTGACCGATTCGTTAGGCCGCATCTCCCTAGTCGCGGCAGAAAATGCCCAATACGACATTTCAGGTGAGTTAAACGGACGACACTGGAGTCATCCCCCGATCAATACGCAGGGCATGAGAAAGGATCAGGAAAACGTGGTGAAGATTTACCTGTTCAACGAGGTGACCGATTTTGACGCGATGGATGTGGTGATTTTTGACCGCCATAATGATGACGGTGACGTGCTGGCCAGTGTGAACCAGCGCTTGTATAAGTGGGGCGAGGAAGACGGACAGTGCTTTTTGGAAAGCGATGGGCGCCGAATTCTGCTGAGTAGAACAAACGTGCCGAATACCGAGTCAGTGGGGCTACTAGAGAAAGTGGAGCAGGTGGTTGAAGAAGGCGGGCTCGCCCTGCGATCAATTACGATGATTGACAATGTCTTCTTTAATTTTGATCAGAGTACTATTCGTCCCAGTGCCCAGGCAACGCTGGAGAAGCTGACGTTGGTAATGGATCAGTATCCTTCGCTACGCCTATCGCTCGGCGGACACACCGATAGCCGGGGAACGGATCAGTACAATGACGTACTGTCGCAACGTCGCTCGGCGGCGGTGGTGAACTATCTGACCGACCAGGGCATCGCTCAGGAGCGCCTGCAAGCGAGTCACTGGGGAGAGCATCAACTGGTCAACCACTGTTCAGACGGAGTGCCGTGTACGGCCGCGCAGCATCAGAGCAACCGGCGGGTGACGTTCGGTATCAAAGACCTGCGAGCGAAGCCCGAACTGGTAGCGGCTGATTAATACGCATTCTGGCCGACCGCATTGCCCTGGTTGAGAGACGTTTCGCGTTTACTCTTCCAGGGCAATGCCCATTTTGGCCATCAGCTTGCTGGCGTTGAAGCTTTTACACACTCCTTCGCGCAGGCGATAATCAAAGTGGATTTCATCTTGCTCGATGGTGCTCGTAAAGCTGTAGTTTTTCACCCGCGGCAACGTTTCCTCCAGCTTGCCTAGCTCCAGGTCGTGGGTAGAGACAAAGCCGGTGGCTTCCAGGTTACTCAACTGCTTGATGAGCGAGGCCGCCCCGTGGTGGCGATCTTGCGAGTTGGTCCCCTTCAGAATTTCGTCCAGCATAAACAATACGGGAATTTCGGGAGCTTTTAGGATATCCAGTAACTGCCGCAGACGGCGCAGTTCGGCATAGAACGAGGATACGTTTTCTTCCAGCGAATCTTGGGTACGCATGCTGGTGAATACCTGTAGCACCGAAACCTCAAACTCCTTGGCACACACCGGAGCGCCCGCCAGGGCCAGCACCACGTTCACTCCCACGGTCCTTAAGAAAGTGCTCTTGCCCGACATATTTGAGCCGGTGATAATGGTGATGGTGCCCCGATCTTGCGTGGTGAAGTCGTTGCTTACGCGCTGCGCGGGGGGAATCAGGCAGTGGCCCATGCCCTGCGCGTGCAAGCGGAAGCGCTGGTCGGCGATGGTGGGAAAAACGAAAGTAGGGTTGGCAAAAGCAAAGCTGGCGATACTGCTCAGCGCCTCCACCCGGCTGATCCCCTCAAACCACTGGGCAACGTCGCCCTGCACCCGTTGCTTCCAGCGGTCGGCCCGCAGCAACCAGAACACGTCGAGCAACAGCACCACGTTGAAAATGTGATAAAACAGATTGGCGCGGGCGTCGAAATTATCAAGGATATAGCGCAACTGGCTGATTTGTCGCGAAGCGGGGGCTTCCTGGTGGTGTAACTGCTGCTGCACGTGCTGCAACAATTCGGATGTGAACGATTGGTTTTCTACACTGATAAACATCTGCTGATAGGCCCGAAGGGCAGCGACACTCTGCGTGGTTTTGCGGTGCGTCGCCAGTGCCACCTCCGCCGTTGTCCATAGAATAACACCGTTGATGGCCAGCAACAAAATAACTGCCACTCCGGGCAGGGCCGTGGTGAAGTAAAGAGCAATAGCCGTGACAGAAAGCAACGCCAGGCCGTAGCACAGGGCGGTATAAAGCCCCCGCCGGGGTAGGGCGGGCGGTTCGTTCATCCAAGATAGCAGGGTGGATAAGTTTTCTTCGGAGGCAGTGTGCTGAAGACCGTGCGCCTGGAAGGTTTGGCGCCAATCGGTAAGCTGGGTGAGTTCTTGCACCGCCGGTTGCCGCTCCAGGAGTTCGGATTTTGATGAAGGCCGCAGCAACCACTGCGCCAGCGCGGCTTTTCCCGACTGAGTAGCACTCCTATTAACCAGTTGGAACAACGAATGCTCGCCGAAAATGTCCAGATCGTTACCGTAGGGGTGCTGGCGCGTCTGGAAAGAAGCCCCCTGATCAAACTCGGCCAGTTGGAAATCAAGTCGCTTCAGCTCGTTTTCATTCACCAGTGTGAGCGTGAGCAAATGGTCACGACGAGCGCGCAGGCGGTTGTGGTACCGGATAAGCCAGGGGAAGCCAACCGCGAAGAGGAGGAGCAAAATGAAGAAGCCATCGTCGTTTCGGGCGTTCGCTAAATATACCAAGCCCACCAAGGCCAACACGAATACCAGCGTGCGCACCACCGAGAGTTGGTTGAAGCGTTGGGCGGCTCGTTCGGCTAAGGCTTGGTAATGCTGGGCTTTTTCGGTAAATATGGTATCCGGAGCAGGGAAGGTCATAAGGAGGTGGTTGTCGTTTGCTAGGATGAAGGGTGAAATTACGGAGGATTGAGGAAATGCCCCTAATTTTATCGCTGGTGGTAGCCAGGCGTGGTGATTGCGTACGCCATCAAGCCCAACGCATAGAACCTGACCTACCACAAAACGTTAGCCGCACCGGGCTAATTTACTATATTTGTGGTTAGCTAAGCGCTTATTGTCCCGTATCATATTGCCTTCCTATGCCTATAACGAGTGCCCTCGCATCCGCGCCTACCGTCCAGGGGGTAAATCTCCTGGAAATTAGCCAAACCTTTGGTACCCCACTTTACGTCTACGATTCCGAAAAAATCACTTCGCAGATTGATATTTTGAAGCAGGCTTTCAACGATTCTCGGGTGCGCTTCAAGTACGCCGCCAAGGCACTGACCAACCAAGCCATTCTGAAGTTGATCAAGCAACAGGGAATCGGGCTAGACGTGGTCTCTATTGAGGAAGCGCGGTTGGGTTTGCTGGCCGGGTTTGGTCCCGAACAAGTGATGTACACTCCGAGCGGAGTTGCTTTCGAGGAGATTGTTGCCGGGGTGGAGCTTGGTGTGCAGATCAACATTGACAACTTACCTCTTTTGCAGCAATTTGGCGAGAAATACGGCAGCGAGGTGCCCTGCTGCCTGCGGTTCAATCCGAATGTGATGGCCGGGGGAAATAGCAAAATTTCAGTTGGGCACTCCTACTCTAAGTTTGGCATTCCGTTCGCGCAGCTTGAGTCCATTCTCTCGATCGTTGAAAAGCATCAGATTCACGTCAACGGAGTACACATCCACACCGGCTCTGATATCGGAAACGGAGACGCCTTTTTGCAAGGAGCCGAACGCCTGCTGGATGCCGCCCGGCGTTTTGATCGGTTGGATTTTATCGACCTTGGCAGTGGCTTCAAGGTTCCCTACCAAGCGGGCGACCCTTCAACCGATTTAGAAGAGTTGGGGCGCCGTTTGTTGCCTATCTTCAACGCCTTTGCCCAACAGTACAATCGTCCGCTCACCGTGTGGTTTGAGCCCGGCAAGTTTATCGTGAGCGCCAGCGGACAACTGCTCGCGCGGGTCAATGTGGTTAAGGAAAATCCTAATGTCACTTTTGTGGGTATCGATACCGGACTGAATCACCTGATTCGTCCCATGATGTACGATGCCTACCACACCATCGAGAACCTGTCCAACCCCGAAGGTGTTCTCAAGACCTACACCGTGGTAGGCTACATTTGCGAAACCGATACCTTCGCCACCGATCGAACCCTACCCGAAGTGCGGCCGGGTGATATTCTGGCCATCAAAAACGCCGGAGCCTATGGGTATAGCATGGCGTCGAACTACAACGGCCGCCCCCGCCCCGCCGAGGTGCTCATTCACCGGGGCGAAGCCAAACTGATTCGGCAGCGCGAATCGCTGGAAGATTTGCTACGTAACCAAGTGGATATCGATATTGATTGACCGAAGGACTGAATGTTTGAATAAGAATTATGCGCGGTAATTATCTGCTTTACCATCCTTGGCCCACTAGCTGGTTTTTGATCGTGGTGGTGTTTATACTATCGCTGCCTGGCAACGCATTGGCACAAACGCGTGCGCCTCACCCGCGGCACATCAATCTGGGAGTGGGCTACACCTTACCCAAGTTTTTAGACGAAAGCTTCTCGGCGCTGCGCTACTGGGGTCACGCTGGCTCGGTAAGCGGTGGGCTGGTGTGGGCCAACCGCGACACCACCGCCCGGCATAGCGGACTCGTGCGTTTCGACTACGGGCAAATGACCGCCTTTGACTTTGCCGCCGCTGACATAAATTCATTTCGGTTTGAGGGACATTATAGTTACGAGAAGCAACTACCTCGGCCGCACGAGCGATTGCTTTGGTACGTGGGCGGCAACTTCAGCGGACTGTGGACGCTGTGGCAGTTTCAGAACTTCTCGAACAATGCCTTTAACAACAGTTTTTACTTTTCATTGAGTCCGCAAACCACGCTGGAGTATCCGTTTCGGTTGTGGAAACGCCGTTTTTCGGTTTCTTACTCGGCCTTTGTGCCTCTGCTCACCCTCGCGCTGCGCCCCTCCTACGGGACCACCCGCTTTGCTGAGTTCTTGGACGACGAGCGTGATGAACCACTGCGGCAATTTGTTGGCAGCGGACGGTTGGCCACCCTCAACCGCTTTTTTCGCTACAGCAATACGGTCGCGCTAGAGTACGCCCTGCGAAACGCCAATCGCCTGCGCTTGAGTTACACCTGGAACTACCTGCGCTATAGCGAACCCCGGCTGGTGCAGGCGGCTTCTCACAATATTACGCTGGCGATCATGTTTAATTTTTGAGCTGAGACACTACCTATACAGCAGCCACAACGAGAATGAGTACGAAATTAAATAAAAAACTTGTGGCTGACACTGCATATAGTTTATAGCGAGTGGAGAGTTAAACGCAGGGTTTACGCATTGTATCGGTACTATTCGTAATAATACGGGTTTGCTCACTCCAAGTCTTCCTGTTGCAGCAGTTCTTGTATCTGCGCTTTGGAGAGATTTTTCAGTTGGCTTTTGTCATAGATAGAGACTAAATAAACCTTTTGCTGCACCACTCTCACCAGCGTAATAACTCTGGCCCCGCCGGACTTACCTTTGCCTTTGGAAGCAATGGCCAGGCGCACTTTGTAAAGATCATGACCCAGAGGCGTGCCGGTAGTAGGATTCTCGGCCAACTCATCGCCCAACGCTTCCAGTTCCACTCTTAGCGACCGGTACTTTTTAGTCAGCTTCCTAGCTTCCTTTTTGAAGTGTTCGGTCAGGACAACGCTATAGCTCATCCAGGAAGTCTTTGAGGAGGGTGCCTTTCATCTTACCTTCCTCCATGCGCTTGACTTCCCGCAGTCCTTGGGCAATGCCTTGCAACACTTCCTGCTGAGAATCTATTGTCTCTTCCTTCACTTTTTCCAGTCCCAGCTTTTGTACCAGTTCCAAGAAGAAGGAATACTGGTTGTCAGGAATATTGAGCGTGATCCGTTTCATAATCAGGCGCGCCTTTTTACTTTTGCGTTTGCAAGGGTACGTCTAGGTTATAAAAGCCGTAACCTTCTTCTCTATTGTGCTGCATATTTCAATAAAGATAGCAAAGAACACCGGGGGAAGCAAGAATTGCTTTTCTTCGTACTCGCTCAGTAGATAGTTGCCAACGACGAATAACCGTACCTTGGCAGCCGATGAAATAAGGCTCCCGTATTTATCCGACAAGCACGATTCGTAGCGTTAGATCGTTAAGTAGATTGGCTGAGAAAGATGGTAAGGTAGGCAAAATTTAGAATAGAAAAACATCATGCACATACAGTATAACTGCTTCCGCCTCTTAAGAAATCTTTGGCTGCTCCCGATCATTTTGATCACCGGCAGTTGCGAAGAAGCCTTTATCCGGGAAGAATATCAAGACAACGCGGTTGACGTTTTCAATTCGCTGTGGACCGAGGTGGATGAAAACTACGCCTCCTTCAACGTCCGGGGCATCGACTGGGACGCAGTTTATGCGCAGAACCGGCCCCGCGTAGAGAACGGCATGCGCAACGATTCGCTCTTCAACGTACTGGCGGATATGCTGTTTGTGCTGCAAGACGGCCACGTGAACCTTCAGGCGGGCTTCGACTTGTCTCGCAATTGGGAGTGGTACCTAGACTATCCGCAAAACTTCGACTATCGCCTGATAGAGCGTAACTACCTAAAGGAAGATCACCAAATCTCGGGCCCGTTTCGTCACCAGCTTATCGACTCGATCGGCTACGTCTACTACCGGAGCTTTGAGAACAAGGTGAACGAATCGGTCTTCAATTACGTGCTGTCGCGCTACTCGAGCCGGGTAGAGAACGGCGATACCACCATCGTGAAAGGACTAATCATCGACGTGCGCGACAACGGGGGCGGCAGCCTAAGCAACGCTGAAGAAATGGTGAGCCGGTTCACTGACGAGAAGAAACTGGTGCACTACTGGCAGTATAAAAACGGCCCAGGCCACAACGATCTCACCGAGCGCATCCCGAAGTACGTGGAGCCGAAGGGCGACTTTGAGTACCGGTTTCCGGTGGTGGTGCTTACCAACCGCAGCTGCTACAGCGCGACCAATTTTTTTGTGCAAATGATGAAAAGCTTAGGGAACAACATTTTGGTAATGGGCGACAGCACCGGCGGCGGCGGCGGCTTGCCTATCAACCGCGAACTGCCCAACGGCTGGACCTACCGCTTCTCCTCTACCGTCACCACCACCGTGGCCGGAGAAAACATCGAGCTCGGCGTGGCCCCCGACGTGCGCGTTGATATGACCGAAGAAGACCGCCAAGAAGGACGGGATACCATTCTGGAAACCGCACTAAATACCATTAAGCGCGCCTATCGAGATGCGGTTGAGGGTGATTCGTAAACACTTCCGGGGCTATACGGAATTTCTGCATTGGGACAGAGTCCCCTACTATACGAGACACCGGGCCGAAGGCTCTGCGCCAGAACTGAGGGAAAGATTCAAAACAACTCTAACACCTTCTTCATTGTCACCAGCAACACAAACCCAATAAAGCACCAACTGATAACGTTGGAAGAAACCCGCCGGGCCACCCACACTCCTAGTGGCGATCCTAGTAACACTCCTAGCGACAGCACTCCCGAAATCGGCAACACGATGTAGCCAAGCTGCCCGGGTAAGACAGTACTTTGCGGTTGGTCGATAAGATTAAAGATCGTGATGCCCAACGAAGCGATGAAAATTACTCCCAGCGAAATAGATTTGGCCCGCTTGATGTCGAGGTGCAGTCCGGAAGTGAGCATCGGCACGGTGATGGTACCACCTCCCAAACCGGAGAGTGCGCTCATCGCTCCCGAAGTGGCTCCGGTAATCACGTACCACCGCTGCGAATTTGCCACCGGCTGGCGGAACAAAAGGTTGCCGTACTTGCGCGAAAGTGCGCCGAGTAAAATAGCGACCAGAAAAAAAATGGTGACTACTGTGAACAGTTGCTTAGAATATAAGGGAGTGTTCACGAAAGTGAACAGGAGCAGAAAAGCGGTGAAGACCGCGCTAAGCCCCACCAGGATCACCTCTCGCCAGTAAAAATCCTTGGTGCGAAGCAGCGAGATGCTTCCGGCGAAGGCGGCCACGGTGGTGCCAAAAATAGAGTTCGCAATCACGTACTGCGCGAGCTCGGCTTCTACTACGCCCGCGCCCAGCAAAACCGCTGGCAAAACCAAGATGTAGATGATGCCCCCGCCAATACCTAAAAAGCCGGCCAGGAATCCACCTCCCAGACCGGCTATTATTAATTCAACATAAAGAGTTGTATCGCTCAATAATTATTTTTCGCCCTGCAGAATGCTTTCGTAGCGGGGAGTATCGTTAAGCACCTCAATAGCGGCTTGCATCATCAGATCATCGTCAAAAGAAGCCTCAATTTTTCCCTCAGCCAAGTGGTAGCGTGATATGATGTCCTCTTCCAGCAGTTCGGTGATTTCGTCTTTGTGCTTGGTCAAATCTAACTCCTTGTCGTGTTGCACCTGCTGACGCAACGAAGCAATCTGCTCCTTGATGTTGTCGTAATACTTTTCGTCCTGCGAAATCTCAGTAAGGTCATCAATGGTTTGCTCCACCTCCGTCACGTAGTCATAGTCTTTGTCCTTGATCCACTCCACAAACTCAGCGTACTCGGCATCGCTCATCGCAAACTCATTGGACTTGGGCGCTTCCGGGTGCTCGTAATAGTACTTGGTTGCGTAGTCAAAGATCAGGCTTTTTGCGTACAAACTTACGGAGATTGGGGCTAGTTTATTTGATTTCACCAAAATGTCGGGCTTGATGCCGCCGCCATCGTAAACCAAACGACCCCGGCCGGTCTGGAAGGCCGTCTTCAGAGAATCAGGCACACGTCCGACGCTGCCATCGGTGTGGCGGTTGCTGTAGTCAATGGCCTGAATACAGCGTCCGCTGGGAGTATAATACTTAGCGGTGGTTACTTTTAGTTGCGAATTATAAGTGAGGGGACGGGTAGCCTGCACCAGGCCCTTGCCGAAAGTTTTCTCTCCTACCAGCACCGCCCGGTCATAATCTTGCAACACGCCCGACACAATCTCGGCGGCCGAAGCGCTGCGACTGCTCGTGAGCACTACTAGCGGAATTTCGGTATCCACCGGGCTATCCAGCGCGCGGTAGGTTTTGTTCCAATCCTTCACTTTCCCCTTGGTGCTCACCACTTCCGATCCTTTGGGAATGAAAGTATTAGACACGTTTACTGATTCGCTAAGCAGCCCACCGGGGTTATCACGCACGTCGAAGATGATTTTCTTAGCGCCGTCTTCCTTTAATTGCTTCAGAGCTTTTTCTACTTCCCGTCCGGCACCGGTGGTAAAGTTACTCAGTTTGATGTAGCCGATATCGTTGGTCACCATGCCTGAGTAAGGAACATTGTTCACCGTGATGCGCTCGCGCTTGATAGAAACCGGCAGTTCGTATTCTTCGCCGAAGCGCTTAATGGTTACCGTAAGGTCGGTGTTGGCCTGGCCCTTCAGCAGTTTGCTAATGTCTTCAACCGATTTGCCGATCACGTTCACCTCGCCGATGCGCACAATTTCGTCGCCAATTTTGAGTCCGCCCTTGTCGGCTGGAAAACCCCGGTAGGGCATCAGCACCATGTTGCGCCCGTTGCGTTTGCCGATGATTGCCCCAATGCCGCCGTATTGTCCGGTGGTCATGGTTCGGTAGTCTTCAATGTCGTCTTCCGGAATGTAGTTGGTGTAGGGATCGAGTGATTTAAGCATCGCGTCAATACCTACTTTCACTAGTTTGTTGGGATTTACCTCGTCTACGTAATAAGTGTTTACTTCCTTAAAAAGAGTAGCGAAAATATCCAAATTCTTCGCAATGGCGAAGTAATGGTCGCCCGGACCACGGAAGGCAACTAAGGTAACCAGAGCAATGGATGCAACAACAAATGATAATCTACCCAATCTTTTAGCATTCATAAGCGACAGACGTGATTTTAAAGTTTCACTTCAATTAAACGACCAATAACCCCCTTTATTTTTGATTCAATGTCTTGGTAGGTGGCTTGCTTTCTAGCAATATAGATATATGCTTGCAAAAAGTGAACATCTTTATCCGGGCTGTAAGGTATTTGGTGTTTGTGCAATCGGTAGGCTTCTCGCATCTGTCGCTTGATGCGATTTCGGTCAACGGCTTTCTTGAAATTACGGCGGGACACCGTGAAGAGCGCTTGGTGTTGCGCAATCTCTCGTGAGGGGAGGTAGACTAGCTTGATCGGGAAAAAATTATACGATTTTCCCTGATCGAACAAAGTTTTGATCAGTTTCTGCTGGTGGAGGCGTTCACGCTTCGGGAGAGTTTTCCGCACGGCAGCATGGGTAATCAACCTTACAGAAAAAGCTGTTCAGTGAAAGGTTTGGGGAGGAAAGCGAAAAAAATAAACGCGCTGTCTGTAAGATTCGCTGGCGAAGTCGAGAAGAAAAAGAAGGGCTTACTGCTTGTGCCTTCTTTCGCTAGATACTGACAGCTTCTTTCTGCCTTTGCTACGTCGTCGGGCCAGCACGGCGCGGCCGCTGGCCGAAGCCATGCGTTCGCGAAAGCCGTGTTTGTTTCTGCGCTTGCGCTGTGAAGGTTGGAATGTACGTTTCATGAAATCGATTTTTAATTCAGGGGGGCAAATATAGCGACTTTTGCGAGAAATAGAAAGTACTCTGGGTAATTGTCGCTCAGCAGATTTTGCTATCTTGCTCGCTGGTTAACCAGTATAAAACATGAAAGTTCTTAAGTTCGGCGGCTCCTCAGTAGGTTCGGCCGATAGCATTACGATAGTAGCCGACATCGTTGCCGAGTATCACCACCAAGGAACGCGCTGCGCTGTGGTGGTGTCAGCCATGGGGGGAATCACTGATCGGCTGATTGCCCTAAGCCAGCGCGCCGCCGCCGGAGACGAATCGTATACCGATTTGCTGAAGGAGCTAGAAGAGCATCATTTCAGCACCGCCCGCACCCTGATCGGAGTGCAAACGCAGAGCCGGGTGTTCGCCTACTTGAAAACGCTGCTCAACGAACTCAACGATCTGCTGCACGGAGTGTTTCTGCTGCGCGAATGCTCGGCGCGCTCTTTGGATTTGGTTTCTAGCTTTGGGGAGCGCCTATCGGCCTACCTGATTAGTCAGTACATTAGCGAACGGGGCGTAGAAGCCGAATTTTTGGATGCGCGACGCGTCGTGACCACGGATCAGAATTTTAATACCGCCAAAGTAAATTTTCCGGTGACTAATCGCCAAATCAAAGACTACTTTGCGGAGCATACCGCCCTGCAGGTTGTCACCGGATTTATTGCGGCAACGGCAGACCAAGAAACCACCACACTCGGGCGGGGCGGGTCAGACTACACCGCATCCATCATCGGCGCGGCGCTAGACGCGGAGGAAATTGAAATCTGGACCGACGTGGACGGAGTGATGACAGCTGATCCCCGACAGGTATCGGCGGCCTTTTCGCTGGATGCAATCTCCTACATTGAGGCGATGGAAATGTCGCACTTTGGGGCCAAGGTAATTTATCCGCCCACCATGCTGCCGGTGCTGAGCAAGAACATTCCGCTGCGCATCCGTAACACCTTCCACCGAGCGTTTCCCGGCACGGTGGTCAGTCGAGATCCGTACTCATCGGTGATTAACGAGTCGCTTAAAACCAACAAAACCCCAGCGGTGAAGGGCATCTCGTCGATCAAGGAAGTGGCACTGTTGTCTCTGCAAGGGAGCGGCATGATCGGTATTCCGGGCATATCGTCGCGCTTGTTTGGGGCCCTGGCGCAACGGAAGATCAACGTGATCATGATCACGCAGGCTTCTTCGGAGCATACGATTACCTTCACGGTGAGTCCGGCCGATGCCACCGCCGCGCAGCGCACCATGGAAGAAGAGTTCGCCCCTGAAATTGAAGCGGGAAAAGTGGATGCCCCCTTCGCTGAAACCGAGCGCTCGATCATTGCGATCATCGGCGAAAACATGCGGCAAACCCCCGGTATCTCGGGCAAACTGTTTAGCGCCTTGGGCCGCAATGGCATCAACGTGCGCGCCATCGCCCAGGGGTCGTCGGAGGTGAACCTGTCGGCCGTTATTGAGCAGCGCAACCTATCGAAAGCATTAAACACGGTGCACGAAGCATTCTTTTTGTCCGAGCGAAAAACGCTCAACGTTTACATGGCGGGGATTGGTCTGATTGGGAGAACGCTTTTGCAACAAATTAACCAGCAGGATGCCTATCTGCTGGAGAACCGCTTGCTGCGCATCAACTTTGTGGGCCTGGCAAACAGCAAAAAGATGCTGTTAAGGGAAGCGGGCATTGCCCCGGGCGAGTGGCGACAAACTTTAGAAAGCGAGGGCGAAGCGAGTAGTATTCAGTCGTTCGTTGCTCAAATGCAGCGGATGAACCTGCCTAACTCGGTGTTTGTAGACTGTACCTCGAGCGAAGCGGTAGTGAAATTCTACCCGGAGGTGCTGCAATCCGCCATATCCATTGTAACTCCCAACAAACTGGCGAATTCTCGATCCTACGCGGATTATCAGCAGCTAAAGCAGCGAGCGATGCAGGCAGGAGTAAAGTTCTTGTACGAAACGAACGTAGGCGCCGGACTTCCGGTGATTCGAGTGTTACAAGACTTAAAGGATAGCGGCGACCGGGTGCATAAGATAGAAGGAGTGTTATCCGGAACATTGTCGTATTTGTTCAACTCGTTCACCGAAGGAACTACATTTAGTGATGTGGTGCGCCAAGCGCGAGAGAAAGGCTTCACCGAACCCGACCCGCGCGACGACCTGAACGGCATGGACGTGGCGCGTAAAATCCTAATTCTAGCCCGTGAGATTGGCGTGCCGCTAGAGCTCAGTGACGTGACGATCGAGAACATTTTGCCCGAAGCCTGCCAGCAAGCTCCGTCGGTGGAAGCATTCTTCGGGGCGCTTCAAAAAAACGATACGTTGTTCGAAGAGCGCCGTCAGCAGGCCGAAGCAGCGGGCCAGCGGTTGCGCTTTATTGCCACTTTAGAAGATCAGCAAGCATCGGTGCGCTTGGTTGCTACCGATCCTTCGCATCCGTTTTACACCCTATCGGGGAGCGACAACGTGATTTCGTACACGACCGACCGCTACCGAGAGCGGCCGCTAGTGGTGAAGGGGCCCGGCGCCGGGGCAGAGGTGACCGCCGCTGGAGTGTTTGCCGATTTGATCAGCATCAGCAACTATCTGTACCAGGATTACTAGAAAAGGTTACGCACAAAAAAGCCCAACCATTGCTGATTGGGCTCATTATACTTTGAGATAAAAACTGCTAGTAGTTCGTTCCGGCGCGAATCATGGCGCAGCGGAAACCGATGCTTGCAGTAGCCGAATCTTGCTCAATATAGCGACGGGTACCGGGCGATAGCCAGTAGGCCACATCAGCCCAAGAACCGCCCTTGTACACGCGCAACTCGTTAGTTACCAGCGAGTTGTAATCACCGGTGAAGCGAGGGTTTTTCTCACTATCGTAACCGCTTTCCGGATCTTCGGTGCCATCGCGACGAATCGGGTTCAGGTCACTGAAATCTTGGTACGACAACGGACGATACACATCCAGCACCCACTCGTTCACGTTACCGGCCATATTGTACAGGCCAAAGTCGTTCGGCGGATACTCGTATACGTAATCCGTAATCATCGCTCCGTCGTTCAGTTTGCCCGCGATGCCCGCATAATCGCCGCGTCCTCGCTTGAAGTTGGCCAGGAAGCCTCCCATAGATTTGCCGTAGGGGTTACGGGTAGCGTGACCGTCCCAGGGGTAGATGCGCTGGTTGGTGTTGTTCTCATCCAGGTATTGCGTACCGATCAGGGCTTTGGCAGCGTATTCCCACTCGGCTTCGGTCGGCAGGCGGAAATCAGGCAGCACCACGCCACTTTCCAGCGGAATGCGTCCGCCTTCGGGTACCGAAACGTCCAGACCGGACTCTTCGGCCAGTTTTTCGTTTACTACCGACGTTCTCCAACGGCAGTAATCGTTGGCCTGTCGCCAGCTCACTCCCACTACGGGGAAGAAGCGGAAGCCGGGATAGCGAAGGTAATGATTTTCGTAGGGATCGTTGAAAGCCAAATCGCGACGCCACACCGTGGTATCGGGCAGTGCCGAGCGATAAAATTCCGTGGTGGAATCCTGGTGCACATCAAACAGATACTCCAACCAGTGAATGTTGGCAACCTCGGTCTGGTCCATATAGAACGAAGCAACCGTCACGGTTCGCTCGAGGTTGTCGCGCGAGCCCATCAGGTCTTCTTCGAAGCTACCCATCACGAAACGGCCTCCTTCAATGTAGACCATGTCGGGGGCTTCGGGCTGGCCTTCGTATTCTTGGAGCGTGAAATTGCCTTCCACATTGTACTCGATCCCCGTTTTGGCACTAGAGGGCCCGGGGTTCATGCTGGTGGGCTGGCTTTTGCTGCAGGCAACCAGGGTCGCCGCTCCAAGGGCGACCGATGACGCACTGAGCGCGTGTCTAAACAATTGCTTCATAACCTGTTTTGTTAATAATCGGATGATGTTCTAAGCTGATAAACGCAAACTATATAAATAAACTAAGATTGCCTGGTTTATTGAAACACTAAAGTCACTACTTCCCGTGCGAATAACAACCGATAGTGACCAAAATAGCTAGGATGTAAGGTACGCCGCGAAATAAAAAAGAACCCGGCAAAGCGCGTACACCAAGTCGATTGTGAAACGCCCCAACGCGAAACAAATTATACGATGAAATTATTTTCTCCCCAAAATCTCAGAAAGAATAGTGATTGCGTCATCTACGTGGGGCACATTGTCAATAGACAAAATCGGGCGTTTTTTAGTTTCTTTCATCTGGCAGCGTTTCGGGTGCTGCTGCACGTACTGCAAGATGTTGCCAAAAATGTCGGAGTTCACGTACTGCGGGTCATCGGTGCGGGCGAAGTAGCACTTCATCCGGTCGCTTTTCAGCGTTAGTTTCTCGAAGCCCAACTGCTCGGCCAGCCACCGCAGACGAACCGTGTTGATCAACTCAAAAACCGGCTCAGGAAGCGGGCCGAAGCGATCTTCTAACATCACTTTAAACTCCTGTAGCGCGGGCTCATCCCTGATGTTATCCAACCGGGAGTAAATACGCAGGCGTTCGGTGGTGCTGCTGATGTAGGTCTCCGGAATGATCACCTCCAGGTCAGTTTCGATAGAGCAGTCTTGCACCAGAGGCTTGGTAATTTCACTCAGTTCGCGGGTAAATAGCTGCTTGAAGTCGTTTTCCTTAAGTTCCTGAATGGCTTCGTCCAAAATTTTGTGGTACATCTCAAAACCCAGGTCCGAGATAAACCCGCTTTGTTCGGAACCCAGCAGGTTGCCCGCGCCGCGAATGTCCAAGTCGCGCATGGCCACTTTGAAGCCGTCGCCCAGTTCGGAGAATTCTTCCAGCGTAGACAGTCGCTTGCGGGCATCGGCGGTGAGGCCCATGGTGGGCGGCGAAAGCAGGTAGCAGAAAGCCTTTCGATTGGAGCGCCCTACCCTACCCCGCATCTGGTGCAGATCGGACAAACCAAACATATGAGCATTGTTGATGATAATGGTGTTGGCGTTCGGAATATCCAGGCCCGATTCTATAATATTGGTGGAGACCAGCACGTCGTATTCACCCTCAATAAACATCACCATCGTCTTCTCCAGTTTGGCACCGTCCATTTGTCCGTGGGCCACCGCGACGCGGGCGTCGGGCACCAACCGAAGAATGATGTTGGCCACCGATTCAATGTCGCCCACCCGGTTGTGCACGAAGAATACCTGCCCGCCCCGGCGCAGTTCGTAGCTAATTGCGTCGCGAATGACCACCTCGTTGAAGGTGTGCAACTCGGTGGTGACGGGGCGGCGGTTGGGGGGCGGAGTGGCAATGATGCTCAGGTCGCGGGCGCCCATGAGGGAGAATTGTAGCGTGCGCGGAATCGGTGTAGCGGTGAGGGTGAGCACATCCACGTTGACGCGCATTTCTTTGAGACGCTCCTTTACTTTAACGCCAAACTTTTGCTCCTCATCAACGATCAGCAAACCCAGGTTCTTGAAGACCACATCCTTATTAACAATACGGTGGGTGCCAATCAGAATGTTCACGTTGCCCTCGGCGACCTTCTTCAGAATTTCTTTAATGTCTTTGGTGGACTTGAAACGGTTGATGTACTCCAGGGTGATCGGAAAATCGGACAGGCGCTCGCTCAGGGTGCGGTTGTGCTGCATGGCCAGGATGGTGGTGGGCACTAGCAGGGCCACCTGTTTGCCTTCGGTCACGGTTTTGAAGGCAGCCCGAATGGCGATCTCGGTTTTGCCGAAGCCCACGTCGCCGCAGATCAGGCGATCCATCGGGTGGGGCTGCTCCATGTCGTACTTCACGTCTTCGGTGGCCTTGGCCTGGTCGGGCGTGTCTTCGTACATAAAAGACGATTCTAGCTCGGCCTGCAAAAAACCGTCGGGACTGAAGGCCGTTCCGTGGGCCGCCTTGCGCTTGGCGTACAGGCTGATCAGGTCCTTGGCAATGTCCTGTACCTTACGCTTGGCCCGCTTCTTCTTATTGTCCCACTCGGGCGAGCCCAATTTGCTGATGGAAGGAGGGCCGGTTTCCTGGCCGCTGTACTTGGAGATTTTGTGCAGCGAGTGCACGCTGACGTACAGCAGGTCGTCGTCGCGGTACACCAGGCGCATCGACTCTTGCTCGCGGCCGTTCATGTCCATTTTCTCCAGACCGGCGAAGCGGCCCACGCCGTGGTCGACGTGCACCACGTAATCGCCGACCTTCAGCTCACGTAACTCTTTAAGGCTGAGCGCCCGTGATTTGCTACGCACGCCACGGGTTTTGTAGCGATGAAAGCGGTCGAAGAGTTGATGATCGGTGTAGCAGACGATTTTGAGCGTGGTGTCAACAAAACCGGCGCGCAGCGAAGTGTAGAGCGGTTCGAAGACCACCTCAGAATCAATTTCCTCAAAAATGCGGCGAAGCCGCTCGATCTGCTGCTCCGAATCGGAGGCAATTAGGTTGGTAAAACCCTGATCGGAGTTTTCTTTCAGGTTTTGCGCAAGCAACTCGAAGTTCTTGTTGAAGGAGGGTTGCGGCTGACTTTCCAGGGTGAATACCGCTTCGGTGGGAGTGTGAAAGCGATTGCCAAATTCCACTACGGTGAACCGGGACAGGTCTTCGGCGAAATGGGTCTGGGTTTCGAACAAAGCGTCGGGACCGAAAACCACCTGGGTGTTGCCCGCGGTTTGCATCAGTGCTCCGAAGTTTTCTTCGGCCTTGGCAAAGTAAGCTGCCGATGATGTCTTCGGTTTGTTGTCGGTCGCGGCACCACACCTGGGTGCTTTCGGGCGTCAGGAAATCAAGAAACGACTGCCGTTCTTCGTCCTGAAACTGGGTTTGCACGTTCGGAATGATGCTGATTTGCGTGATGCTGTCTTGCGACAACTGCGAAGCCACGTCGAAGGTGCGGATAGCTTCCACCTCGTCGCCGAAGAGCTCCAGGCGGTAGGGCATCTCGTTGGCGTACGAAAATATATCCACGATCCCGCCCCGGATGGCGAATTGGCCCGGCTCATAGACGAAGTCGGTTTTCTCAAAATCGTAGTTGACCAGCAGTTCGCTAATAAACTGGGTGTCCAGGCGCTCACCAGCGCGGATGAAGAAAGTGTTCTTCTGAAGGGCTTGTTGGTTAACCACCTTCTCGGCGAGCGCATCCGGGTAGGTGACGATCAGGTGCTCGTGGGAAGAAGAGTTTAGAATGATATTCAAAATCTCCGCCCGCATCAACACGTTGGCGTTCTCGGTTTCGTCAAAGTGATAGGGCTTCTTAAAGGAGGCCGGATAAAGCAGCACCGGTCGATTGTGGTGCAGGTTTTGCAAGTCGTTCTGAAAGTAGGCGGCTTCTTCTTTATCGTTGACAACAAAAATCTGGATCTGCGGACGAATTTGGTGCACGGCACTGGCGACCACCGCATCCAGGCTACCAGTAAGTCCTTTGATATGAACCGTTTGAGAAGAAGAATCGGTTATTAGCGAAGAAAGGGTTTGAATGAAACTGTCCTTAGTGTATTGATCGAGTAAATCCTTCGTCTGCACGCGCGGCCGGTTACTTTTGGTGGGAGATAAATTACAGATTATCAGAACTACCCATTAATAAATATGTTTCACTAGGAGCAACCCGGTTCACCCACGATACTGTCATGCAAAATCAGAACAGAAACACCAAAAAAGCCGATCAGCAAAACGTAATTGAAAGGCTGGAGAAACTGCATCCGCACAAAACCTTGCTGTATCTGGCTATTTTCGGAAGTTGTTTGCTATTCGGCTTTCTAATTGCCGCCTACGCGGTGAAGACCGACCACAACACCTTCATCGACTTCCGTTTTCCCAAAGCGTTTATCGTAAGCTTGGTCTTGCTACTCTTTTCCAGCTTTTCTATTTCTAAGGCGCTCGGAGCTTTTCGCGACGATGATATGAAGGCGCTGAAACAGTCGCTGGGCCTTACCTTGGTCTTAGGTTTGGGATTTACCATTAGCCAGTACGTGGGCTGGTACGAACTTAACCAGTCAAAAATATACCTCTCGGGTGAGGTGTCTGGTTCGTATTTGTACATAATTTCCGGGCTGCACGTGATCCACTTGGCGGCGGGTTTGGTGTTTTTAACCGCAACCTACACGCAGGTAAGCAACGTTTCGCGCGACCAGGTGAAGCGCCTGATTATGGTGACCAACCCGTACCAACGCATTAAATTAGAAATGCTGACGGCCTACTGGCACTTTGTGGATATTCTATGGGTAGTGTTGTTCTTCTACTTTTTATTCAGCTTCTAGTCTTTCCGATAAACGGTCAAGGTATTGTCACTCACCCGTTGCTGGCTGATTCGGTGCTGATCACCGAGATGAGGAGCCGAAAGACCCTCTTCAAAGTTAACCGGGGCCTGAAACACCCGCGCTTCGTCCCACCACCCTTCATCGATCAGAAAGGACAACAGCGCAGCTCCCCCTTCTACCAACACCGACTGAATTTGCCGTGCGTACAGATCGTCCAGAACAAAACGAATCCGCTCTTTCCACGATAAGCTACTTCCAGGAATTTGCGCAAATTCCAGGTTCCAGCGGGTTTCTGTCTTCCGGGCGTTGTAGCACAACGTGGATTGCGATTGGTCAAAAATGCGCAGTTGCGGGCTTAACTGGAGTTGTGGGTCGATGACTATCCGAAGGGGGTTAGCCCCGGTCCAGTAACGCACATCGAGTCGCGGATTGTCGCGGTGAGCGGTGGTTTTACCTACCCAGATGGCGGCCTCCTGTGATCGCCACTGGTGCACCAGTCGGCGCGCGTGGGCGTTGCTGATCCAGTACGGATTGGAGTGAGCCGGAGCAATGAAACCGTCGGCCGTTTCGGCCCACTTCAGAATAAGATAGGGGCGTTTTTGCTGATGCCAGGTGAGAAACCGGCGGTTGAGACCAAGGGCCGCACGTTGCACCGGACTTTCCGGGGCGGTAGCAACAAAGTGTTCATTGAGAGCGAGCGAAGCGCACCAGGTGGCAAGCTCCTGAGCCGTAGCAAACGGATTGATGCTTAAAAACAAGGTGCCGTTCCTGAAGCATTTAGCAGGAAGATCGAACAACGCAGCTTTGGTAGATCCTTCTGCGATAATCTCTTCGCCATCGGCCACAACCCACCCCAACCAAGGACCTCTAAAAACGGTGCCCTGACTCGCCGCCGCCAAGTCAAGTGTCCGGTGCAGAAACGAAACGGATGCATTCGTTTTGACATTGTCATTCATAAATCAGCATCTTTGGGCAACCAAATAACGGCGGACTATGGGCCAAGTATACAAATTAAAGGAGTTACAGCGCCAAATTCAGGAAAAACTAGCGTCGGCAACCGGCAACTGGGACGACCCATCGGTAGTAACCGCTTGGTTGTTAGAGCATTACTTAGGCGTAAGCCGCACCGACCTGTTGCTAAACAAGCGTGTAGAAGTTTCGCCAACCAATCAGCAGCGAATTGACCAGGCGATAACTCGCTTGCTTAACCACGAACCCATTCAGTACGTGCTGGAAGAAGCGTATTTTTACGGTCGGAAGTTTATACGTCTCGCCCGGCGTGCTCATTCCCCGGCGCGAAACCGAAGAGTTGGTTGCGCTGGTGCAACAGGAAAATCTGCAGGCGGGCCTTAAAGTATTGGACGTAGGAACGGGCAGCGGGTGTATTGCGGTGACCTTGGCGAAGGAAATGAACCGCCCTAGCGTATTCGCGCTAGAAATAAGCACTGCCGCCGTGCAAACTGCTCAAAAAAATGCGGTTACGCATCAATCGGAAGTCACGTTTATTACCGGTGATCTGTTTCGCGAGCCGCTTTTGGTTCCCGCCCCATTCAGTATAGTCGTGAGCAATCCGCCCTACGTGCGCCGAAGCGAGGCTTCAGCAATGGAGGCGCGGGTTCTGGCGTACGAACCCGAGTCAGCGCTTTTTGTGAGCGACGAACGGCCGCTACGCTACTACGAACAAATTGCGCACCGGTGCCGAAACGGATGGTTGCAGCGGGGGGGAAGCTCTACTGGGAAATCAATGAAGCACTAGGGAAAGAAGCGGTTGCGCTGTTAGAAGACGGAGGCTTCGAGAAAGTGGTTTTACGGAAGGATATGCAGGGGAAAGATCGATTCGTCTCGGCAACGCTGTTATGATAAATTCGTAATGGTTAACTTTGTGGCCATTAAATGCTGGTTTTTGTGGCACTTACCCCGCCAATCAGGGCTAACTTCTTCTAACTGAGTGATAAATTGAGCAATCTCTATCCCATATTTGATACCCTGGTAAGCAAGCAGCAGAAAGAAACTCTGCTACAGCAACGGGGCCGGGTGATCTGGATGGTCGGCTTGTCCGGCTCGGGCAAAAGCACGCTGGCCCGGGCGGCTGAGCACACGCTGCACGCGCAGCAGAAGGTGACCATGCTGCTGGACGGCGACAACCTGCGCACTGGGGTGAACAACAACCTAGGATTTAGTCAGCAAGATCGGGTAGAAAACATCCGCCGCGCCGCCGAAGTCGCTAAACTCTTTGCCGGGGCAGGAGTGATCACCATTTGTTCGCTCATCACCCCCACCCAAGCGTTGCGCGAACTGGCCCGGTCCGTTATCGGAAGCAGTTACTTTGAAGTTTATATCGACTGCCCCCTGGAGGTGTGCGAGCAGCGCGACGTGAAGGGGTTATACGCCAAAGCCCGCCGGGGCGAGATCAGCGACTTCACCGGGGTGAGTGCTCCCTTTGAAGCCCCGCAAACCCCTGACCTGCGCCTTCCCACGCATCAGCAGTCATTAGAAGAAAGCCATCGACTCGTTAGTGAATACTATCTTAGCCCTCACCGCCCTATGATCTCCTACAACCTCACCCACCTGCAACAGTTAGAGTCCGAAGCCATCTTCATTATGCGCGAGGTGGCCGCGCAGTTTGAGCGTCCGGTGCTGCTGTTCTCGGGCGGCAAAGACTCTATCGTGATGGTGCGCCTGGCGCAGAAAGCCTTCTGGCCCGCCAAAGTGCCCTTCCCCCTGCTACACATCGACACCGGCCACAACTTCCCCGAAACCATTGCCTTTCGTGACGAATTGGTAGAAAAGCTGGGAGCTACTTTGCAGGTGCGCTACGTGCAAGAATCCATTGACCAGGGCCGCGCCGTGGAGGAGAAGGGCCCCAACCCCAGCCGCAACGGCTTGCAGACCATCACTTTATTAGAAGCTTTGGAAGAGCTCAAGGTAGACGCCGCCTTCGGCGGGGCCCGGCGCGACGAAGAAAAAGCCCGCGCTAAAGAACGATTCTTTTCGCACCGCGATGAATTTGGGCAGTGGAACCCCCGGCAGCAACGCCCGGAGTTGTGGAACCTGTTTAACGGACGCAAAAATATGGGCGAACACTTCCGGGTGTTTCCCTTGAGCAACTGGACCGAAATGGACGTGTGGCAGTACATTGCCGCCGAGCAGTTAGCTATTCCGCCCATCTACTTCTCGCACCCGCGGACGGTGGTGGAGCGCGATGGAGCGTTGCTAGCGCAATCTGAATTTATCACCCTGATGAAGGGGGAAACCTACCAAGAGCGACAGGTTCGCTTCCGCACGGTGGGTGATATGACTTGCACGGGGGCGGTGGAGTCGCCCGCGAGCAGCCTGGAAGCCATCATTGCCGAGGTGGCCGCGGCCACCGTGACCGAGCGGGGTGGCCGGGCCGATGATAAGCGGTCGGAAGCAGCGATGGAAGACCGCAAGAAGCAAGGGTATTTTTGATGCAAGAAACTGAGGAGCTTATCGCCATTTTCGTATCAATAAAAGCCAAGCATAAAGCGTAGTTTTCAACCCTTACCCCTCACCTTTTCTTTAGGTTTTACATCTCATATTTCACCATGAATTCTCAAGAACTTGACCGACAAGCCAGCCAGCAGTACCTGACCATGGACTTGTTGCGCTTTACCACCGCGGGCAGCGTAGACGACGGCAAAAGCACCCTGATTGGTCGGTTGCTCTACGATAGCAAAGCCATCTTTGAAGACCAGCTTGATGCCGTAGAGCGAGCCAGTACCAGCGCCGGGGATGCCCACGTGAACCTAGCTCTGCTCACCGACGGTCTGCGCGACGAGCGCGAACAGGGCATCACCATCGACGTTGCTTATCGCTACTTCGCCACTCCCAAGCGCAAGTTCATCATCGCCGACACCCCGGGCCACATCCAGTACACCCGCAACATGGTGACGGGAGCCTCCACGGCCAACTTGGCCATCGTGCTGGTCGACGCGCGCCACGGAGTGGTGGAGCAGACCTGTCGGCACGCCTTCATCGCTTCGCTGCTGCGCATTCAGCACCTGATTTTGTGCGTAAACAAAATGGACTTGGTGGACTACCAGGAGGCTACCTTTGACAAAATCAGAGAAGAATTTGCTCAGTTCAGCTCCAAGCTCAACATCCCCGACATCATCTACATTCCGATTAGTGCGCTAAAAGGGGACAACGTGGTGCATAAGTCGGAGAATATGCCTTGGTACGGGGGCGGCAGCCTGCTCTACACACTAGAGAATGTGCAGGTGAGCAGCGACTACAACTTGGTGGACTCCCGCTTTCCGGTGCAGCGCATCATCCGTCCCCAGTCGGATGACTACCACGATTACCGCAGCTACGCCGGGCGGGTGGCCGGGGGCGTGTTCAAACCGGGTGATGAGGTGATTGCCCTGCCTTCGGGCCTGACGACCACTATTGCTTCCATTGATACCATCGACGGAGAGCTGGACGAAGCTTACCCGCCCATGTCAGTGGCCATGCGGCTGAGCGACGATCTGGACGTGACGCGGGGCGATATGCTGGCCAAGCCAGACAACCAGCCTACCGTGGGGCAAGATATTGATCTGATGGTATGCTGGCTGCACGAAAAGGCACTAGTGCCGGGCGGTAAGTACGCCCTGCGGCACACCACCCAAGAAGGGCGCTGCATTGTGAAGGAGGTGAAGTATAAGGTAGACATCAATACCCTGCACCGCAGTGAAGAGGACAAGAACATTGGGCTCAATGACATTGGACGCATCCGCATTCGCACCACCACCCCGCTGCTCTACGACCCCTACCAGAAGAACCGTACCACCGGCAGCCTGATCCTCATTGACGAGTTCAGCAACGAAACCCTAGCCGCGGGCATGATTATCTAACTAAGACCGGTTATTCGCCAGCACTGGCCAAACGACGAGCCGCTGCTTGGTTGTGCTTAAAGTAGATCCAATCCACGGAAACCCCCGCTTCGTCTGCGCTGCCTTCGGGCACAGAAGCTACAATGTGCACCTCTTGCTGTCCGGAAGGTGCCGCGCTGAGCGGAAGACGCACCTCAGTCCAGTTCGTAGCTCCTTTCGTATCAGGCAACTCAACCGTACCAAGTTCCTTTCCATCCTGAAGCTTCACCGTCAGCCTTGTGCCGGGGGCAGTGGCAGCTACGCGTAGCGTAAGGGCATTCACATCCTGAAAGTCAATGTTGTCAAAGACCAAATAGCTTCCCTCTTTCATCCGATCAACGTACGAATACTTCTCTTCAGAAGCGTTGCGAACTCGAGCATCAAACTTCTTATCAAAGTCTTCAGCCTGCACTCTCGGATCGCGCAGCACGATCTGCTTCACCCGGGTTAACGGGCCTACGCCCTCTCCCCCCTTGTCGGTATACTTGACCGTCATTTCATACTGGCCGCTTACGTTGCTGGGTTGTGGCTCAGGATTAAGCGTTCCGGCTAGGGGTAATGAAGAGCGCTCGTCGAGCGACAGGATATAGTCTACAATGTGCCCCGCTTCCTGCTCCGAAACAGCTTGAGCAGGCATGGCGCGCTCGCCCCAATTGCCTTTGCCGCCATTCAGAATTTTGTTCACCAGCATGCTGGTTGTTTCATCGGTGCGTTCGTAGCGAGCCGCCACCGCATTGTAGGCCGGACCCACCGACTGCTTTTCGTACGAGTGACACGCTTTGCAACCGCTGCCTTCGATCAGGGCAAAGCCATCGGTCACCATCTTGTGGCCCAAATCATCGGTACCGCTCACCGTTGGTACGAAATTGAAGGAGAAGTCTACGGCTTGCGCGTCGATACTTCCCTTGCTTAGACTGCCATCTTCCCGATCATCTACTTTCACTTGGTACTGAATAGGAATTCCCTCCCAGTAAAAGGAGGAATTGGACGCTAGCGCAATGTCTACGGCGGGCGGGTCGTTACCAACCTCTATTTCAAGGCTCTTGCTCGTGCTTGCTCCCGCTTGGTCTACGACCGTTAGCTGCACCGGATACTTACCCGCTTTCTCGAAAGTATACTGCGGATTAGCTTCTTCCGACTGCACACCTTCTCCGTCAAAAGTCCAGCGGTAGCTGAGTTCGTCGTCAGCGTCATAGTCAAAGCTGCCTTCACTAGAGAATGAAGCGGTGAAGGGCGGGGCGCCCATGGTTTGGTCCGCCGCAATTTGCGCCACCGGGGGGCGGTTGCCCTCAGAGTAGTCGATGCGGGAAAGCATGGCACCCGGGTTGGCCGCGAACCAATCGCTTCCGTACTCCAATAAATAAAGCTCTCCGTTGGGACCCAGCTCCAGGTCAATGAGGTGATTAAATGTCTCAGATTCCAGAAAAGGCTCAATGCGTACTAAATCACCGTCGGCATCCAGCGTCAGCGCTTTGATCCAGCCGCGCATCCAGTCGTAAATGAATACTTTGTTATCGTAGTAAGCAGGCAGGCGCTTGTGACCGTAGGGAAACATTTCGGAGTGATACACGGGACCAGCCATCGCGTTGCGTCCGCCTTCACCCAGCGACGGGAAATCGGGTGACACATCGTAAGGATACCAAATCAACGCTTCTTGGAAGGGCGGTAGCACTTCGGCACCGGTGTTGTTGGGCGATCGGTTCACCGGGGCGGCGGGGTCGTAGTACGGCCCAACCTTGTCGATGGCGAAGTCATAGTCGGGATAGGCCTGGTTGCCACGGAAGTAGGGCCAGCCGAAGTTACCGGCCGCTTTGGCCTGGTTCACCTCATCGTAGCCGCGGGGGCCGCGCTCGCTATCCACCCGGGCATCGTTGCCCACATCTCCCCAGTAGAGCCAACCGGTGGCCTGGTCCACGCTGATGCGGTAGGAGTTGCGCGTGCCCATGGTATAAATCTCCGGCCGTCCGCCTGAGCCATCTTTGGGGAACAGGTTATCATCCGGAATGGAGTAGGTGGCATCGTCGTTCACGCTAATGCGCAGCACTTTGCCCCGCAGATCGTTGGTGTTGCCCGAGGACCCCTGCGCATCGAAGGGCGCGCGACCGGGACGTTCGTCAATCGGTGCGTAGCCTTCGGACTCGAAGGGGTTGGTATCGTCGCCGGTGGATAGAAAGAGGTTGCCATCGGGGCCAAAGGCAACGGAGCCACCGGTGTGGCAGCACTGCTCCCGCTGCACGTCGACGGTCAGGATAAGCTTTTCGGACGACATGATCAGGCTATCGCCCAGCAGCAAAAAGCGCGACAGATGCTGCACCGGTTCGTCGCCCACGGGCGAATAATACATATAGATCCAGTTGTTGCGGTAGAAGTCCGGGTCGCGGGCAATGCCCATCAGTCCGTCCTCGAACTTGGTGTGCACGTTCGAGCTGCGCGATCTGCTTCACCGACTCGGTCTCAGGATCGTAGAGTTTCACGGCACCTTTGCGTTGGGTGAACACCACCTTGCCGTCGGGCAGTACGGTGAGTTCGGTGGGTTCTTCCAGAGGGCCGGGCACCAGCACGTGCTTCACAAAGCGGCTATCGTCGGGCACGGGCAATGAGCGGGCCCGTTGGTAGTCTAGGTTATTGTCGCCAATGGCAAAGTCAAGCCCTTCGGCGATGAGTTCGGCTTCGCGGGGGGAAGACAGGCGTGCCGACACCTTCTCGCCGTTCAGGTAAAAGACATTTCCCCCGTCGTACTCCCGCTCGATAACGTTGATGCCATCCGCCTTGGCCTCCCCCGCTTCGGTAGACATTAGTTCTACGGGCATTTCCTGGAATTCGGGGCTTTCGGTTGCCCCCGTTTGCCGTACGCCGAGCAGCCCTTCGTACCAAGGCCAAGTGTATTGGGTGTTGATCGGAGAAGCCACGCCCACAAAACCGCCGCCCGCCTGCACAAAACGTTCCACGCTGGTTTGTTGACGGATGTCCAGTGAATCAACCAGGGCATCGAGGAACACCACCGCGCTATAATTAACTAAGTTATCTTCATCGAGCAGCACCGCCCGACTGGTGGTATCCACCCGAAACTGCTGTTGTTGCCCAACCTGCCGAATCACTTCAACCCCGGCGGGAGCGTTGCCTTCGGTGGGTTGGTAAAAGACCAGAACGTTTCGTTCGCGTTCGCTTTGGCAAGAAAAAAGCACGAAGAAGCCCAAAGACAGGCCCAGAAGAGAGAATAGCGTACGCATAAGGGAAGAGTGAGTTAAACCGGTGAACGGAGCACGGAATTTAGTGCCTATCTGCCTAAGAAACCAAGAAGATGACAAAATTAGTTTCGGATAGGCGGTTTGTTTTGCTTGGGTGGGTGACAGTACGGCAGCTACGTAGGCAATAGTGCGATGGCTACGCGGGTGAAGGCTCGACGCCCACGTATGTAACGAGGCGTTACCTACGTGGCTACTGCCTCGACACCTAGGTAGGCAACGGGCCGATCTCCTACGTAGGTGATGAGGCGCTGCCTACGTAGGAGATTGCCGTGTGAGAAGAGATGCGGATGAAATTGGCAAGTAATCAAGAGATGATTGGTGCCGATTGAGATTTGCTTCTGACGAGGCCGATGCCGGAAGGCCAAACGTGTTCCTACGGTTGCGCGTCACGCTGACGAAGGGCAGACAATACGTGTCGCTCGGCCTCCCGCTTCTTCTTTCTTCCATTTACGGTAGCAACAACGCCGCCGACTAGTGCCCCTACTCCGAGCCGGTGACAATGCCGTAGCGGGTTTGTTGGGCAGCGTCATCCGGACTCGCAAATATACCCCCTAACGAAGCATAAAACAGCCCCACCAAACCTACCGGAGTAGCCACACTGCCAATGCCCGCCAGACCGTATCCACCCAGAAGGCGTCCATTGGCTTGCTCGTTTGCTTTTAAGGCTTGTTGTAGGGATTGGTTCACCTCGGGGTTGCCCCACTGATAGTCACGCGCCGGAAAACCCTGCCGTTCTAGCCACCGGATCTGTCGCTTTAGCTGACGGGGGGTGTTGTTAGATGAGTTTTGCCCGTATCCAACCCGGCATAGCATGGTTAACGAAAGGATTAGCCAGACAGAATAAAGAAGTACTCTTATCATAGAAGTTGTGTAGATAGTATGATAAGCAAATACGTATAATCTTAAAAAATGTTGAAATATGTTGGTTAGGAGTTAGCGTCATCATTGAATGATGATGTAGCAGACACGACCAGAAACAGAAAAACCCGCCGAAGGGGCGGGTTCAAAATAGCGATATAAGAAGCTACACTCGTCTACAACCGCTTCACGCGAATATTCCGAAACGACACCTCGTCGCCGTGGTCTTGCAGGGCAATGTGGCCGGTTTTAGCCAGTCCGTAGGCCGGGAACTTAGCAAACTTGCTGTTGGCCACCATCTCTTCCCACTCGGGAGTCCACAGTTCGTACTCCACCACTTTTTCGCCGTTCAGGTAATGCTCCACTTGGCCGTCGTTCACCACCAGGCGGGTGGTGTTCCACTCCCCGGCCGGTTTCACGGTTTCTACGGTTGACTTTTGCAGGTCGTAGTTGTCACCGGCGCGATGCTTTTCAATCTTGGCGTCGGCGTGGCGCTCGTTATCTAGCAACTGGTACTCGGGGCCGGTGTGGTAGGTGGCGCCCAGGGTGTCGGCTTCGGCCACGTGGAACATCAGGCCGCTGTTGCCGCCCTCCGATATTTTCCACTCCATTTCAAAAGCAAAATCGTCGTACTCTTCCCGAGTAATGAGGTCTCCGCCTCCCTTGCCGGTGAGCGTGAGCACTCCGCCATTCAGCACCCAGGCCGAGCCAATGGTGTCGGCCTTGAAATTGCGCCACTCGTCTAGCGAGGTTAGGTCTGTCCACTCGCCTTCTGTTTCGGGGGCATCAATCAATTCAACGTCTTCGGTTGTCGTCACTTGGTCAGGATTGGAGCTGCAGGCGGCTAATCCGCTAACGAGCACTCCGAAAGCGAAGGAAGAAAATAGGGCGTTGGTAATGCAATTGCGTATCATAAGGTATTGAGTTTAACAGTTACTGAATAGATTAAAGCCGGGTGGGTGGTTTACAAACCTAGAATCTTTTTGTTCGTTTCATCGTCCACCTGCCCTCCGGCAAAGTCATCAAAGGCGCGCTCGGTAACGCGGATGAGGTGAGCGCTCACGAACTCGGCTCCTTCGGCGGCGCCTTGCTCGGGGTGCTTCATAAAGTCTTCCCACTCCACCACGGCCCAGCCGTCGTAGTCGTACTGCGCCAGTTTGGTGAACACCGCTCCGAAGTCTACCTGCCCGTCGCCCGTGGAGCGGAAGCGGCCCGGCCGGTCGGCCCACGCGGCGTAGCCACCGTACACGCCCGCCTTGCCGGTGGGATTAAACTCGGCATCCTTCACGTGGAACATCTTGATAAACTCGTGGTACAGGTCGATGTTCGCCAGATAATCGAGCTGCTGAAGCACGTAGTGGCTAGGGTCGTAGAGCATATTGACGCGCTTATGGTTGCCGGTGGCTTCCAGAAAGCGTTCAAACGTGAGCCCATCGTGCAGGTCTTCTCCGGGATGGATTTCGTAGCACACATCCACTCCCTGCTCGTCGAAGGCATTGAGGATGGGCGTCCAACGGTTGGCCAGTTCTTTGAAAGCCATCTCCACCAAGCCCGCGGGGCGTTGGGGCCAGGGGTACATAAACGGCCAGGCCAAGGCACCCGAAAAGGTGGCGTGCACGTCCACACCAAAGTTGCGACTGGCCTTGGCGGCGAGCATCATCTGGTTAACCGCCCACTCGGTGCGGGCCTTGGGGTTGTTGTGCACTTCGGCCGGAGCAAAAGCGTCGAACATGGTGTCGTAGGCGGGGTGCACGGCCACCAGTTGGCCTTGCAGGTGGGTAGACAGCTCGGTGATTTCTACTCCAGCCTCCTGGGCCACGCCCTTGAGTTCGTCGCAGTAGTCTTTGCTGTCGGCGGCTTTCTTCAGATCAATGCAGCGCGGGTCAAAGGTGGGCACTTGCACTCCTTTGTAGCCCACGTCGGCCATCCACTGGCAAGCGCTCTTGAAGGTATTGAACGGAGGTTCGTCGCCCATAAACTGGGCCAGGAAAATGGCGGGTCCTTTGATGTTCTTCATGGGTTCAGGTTGTTTGGATAGGATTAAAAAGCTTTTTCTATCTTCCGGAACATATCCTGGTAGATAGGATCGCGGCGAACGTAGGTGGCCACCCGGTAGGGCGGACGGCTATCATCGAAGCGGTAGGTAAGTTCATCAGTGAGGAGGGGCGTGCTGCGCACCTCGGTTTTGAACCAAGTGGCATCTATCAAGTAGGCCACCGCCGAAATGTCCCAGATCACCTTCGACCAAGCGAAATGGTCTTGGTGGTAGTCTTTAAAGATCTTCACCAGATAGTCGCCAATTTCGCCCTTTCCCGCCAGATAAGTTTCCACCTCGGGCACGGTGGTGAGCAGGTGCGAGGTGACCGGTTCGGTGGGCAACTGAATCAGGGGAACGCCCGAATCGAAAAGCACCTGCGAGGCCAGCACGTCTTGTTGCAGATTGAACTCGCGAGCGCTGGGCCAGTTCAGCCCTTTGCCGCCCAGCCACACCACCACAATTTTGTTGACGATAGAAGGCTCCAGCAGCAGGGCCGAGGCCACGTTGGTGGGAGCCCCCACGGTGAGCACGTACAACGGCCCTTCGGCCGCTTGGGCCCGACGGATCAGATCGCGGGTGGCGTCGCTTTCAAGCGGTTTATCCAGGCTTTCCAGGAAATCCGGCCGACCCGCGGTGCACCAGCCCGTCGGCGGGGCGGTTCATCTTGTCGAGCAGCCGCAGGATTTCCTCGTAGCTCTTTTCCATGCCGTCGGCGGCGCTTGCGGAGCGGTCGTTGAGGAAGGGGGCAGCATAGATGGCCTCAATGGTCATTTGCTCGGGCGAGAGCAGCGCGTAAACCAGCGCAAACTGATCGTCAATCTCATTGTAAGTATCGGTATCGAGCACCGCGGTGACGGGTCCGGTCGGGGGTTGCAACCGCGCCAGTCGCTGCGCTTCGGACATTTGAGGAAAAGACTGGGCAGATAGCGTAGCTGGAACAACGGAAAAAGCGCAAAGCAGTGCTAATAGAAGTCTCATAGGTTGTGTTTCAGGTACATACTTTGTCGGCCGGGGCTGGCTCGGCCTCTACCCACCTACATCATCGCTTCGTCGATGTTCACCACCCGCACGTTGGTCTTTGCTTCGGCCAACACGAACTGCCGTTTGGGGTAGTGCATCTGGTTGAGGTGGTCGGTCATCACCTGCATCGCCGCTTCGTAGGCCACCCGATGGTCGCGCTTGATGGGCTCGGAAGGAGGCATATCGATGGTGAGCGCGTCCACCGCCCGGCCGTTTTTCCAAACGCGGTAATCGAGGTGCGGACCGGTTGAGATGCCGGTGCTGCCTACGTAGCCGATGATGTCACCCTGCTTCACGCGCTTGCCCACTTTAATATCTTCCCCGTACTTCGACAGGTGCATGTAGCCGGTGGTGTAGGTGTTGTTGTGCCGGATCTTCACGTAGTTGCCCGCGCCGCCGCTGTAGTTGGCCTTAATGACTTTGCCATCGCCCACGGCCCGCACCGGAGTGCCGATGGGAGCGGCATAATCGATGCCGTGGTGCGGACGGTGCACGTGCAGCACCGGGTGCAGGCGGTCGTTGGAGAAGCGCGAGCTGATGCGGGTATACTTGAGCGGCGCCTTTAGAAAGGCCTTACGCAGGCTGTTGCCTTCCTCGTCGAAGTAGTCGGTGCGGCCCTGCTGATCATAATAGAAAGCGTAGTAACTCTCCTGATCGCGCTCGAAGTGCGCGGCCAATACTTTGCCCACGCCTACCGGCTCGTTCTTGATGCGAATCTCCTCGTAAACCATCTTGAATCGGTCGCCTTTCTGCACCTTGAAGAGGTCTAGCTGCCAGGCGTAGATGTCGGACAACTGATAGGCCAGGTCGGGCGGAGCGTTGCCATCGGCCAGGGTTTGGTAGATCGAGTAGTCAATCACCCCCGCGAACTCGCGCGTCACCGTATCAATTTTGTGCTGTTCTTGGTAGATGCTAACCGTGTCGGTAAGGTCAAACACCACGTAGTCGAGCCGGTTGGGTTCGTAGATGAAGTACTGGGCCGTGTGGGCTGAGTCAGCGCGGCACAGAACGGTATAATCCTTATCCATCCGAATCTTGCGCACGTCGAACACCGCGCGCGACTTCTTGGCGATGCGATCAATTAGCCCCAGTGAGATATTATACTTCCGCAAGATTTGCGAGAGGTATTCATTAGGTTGGATAGTGGCCTCAACCACCTCCAAAGAATCCACGTTGATGCCGAACATTACTTCGGGTTCGGGAACCTCCGGAGCGACGGGAGTCATGGAGGCGAAGAGTACGCTATCAGACGGAACCGTCGGAAGGGCGTGGTCGGTTGGATAGGTAATCAGGGTAGAGTAAATGGCAATGCCCGCCACGAGCGGAAACACAAGTACTGATAAATGACCGACTTTTTTCTTTCTTTTCGACATAGGGGAATTGCGGTGGTATATTATCAATAAAGTTGTAAGGGTCTCAAAATTAAGACTAACTACGAGAAAACGATACGGGTGTCGCGCTTAATTTTCTAAAAAAACCCAGGGCAAATGCCTGTATAAAAAGATACGAAGATTCGTTAGTATCTTGGGGAGAGGCAGCTTAAGAATACTTTACTCAAGCGATTAGACTTAGGCTCTCAGGCGCCTGATGGTAGTGAATAATAATCCGGCAACCTTACCTTAGACGCGGGAGTTAAACTATAAAAGTGGATAATAGTTTTTGTTGTAGGATGTTACCCAACCAGTGCTTCAATGATACGTAAACTCTCTCTATATTTGTCTCACACTTTTTCACGGTAATGGATCAATACTCATACATTTCGAACGCCCACGTCAACTATATTGACGATCTTTATCAGTCCTACCAGCAAGACCCGGCCTCGGTTGACGAAAGCTGGCAGAAGTTCTTTGAGGGCTTCAACTTTTCGCAGCAGAAGTTTAACGGTCATCAGGCAATGGCCACGCGAACGGTGCCGCCACGGCCACCACTGGCGAGATTGACACCCGGGAGATCAGCGTTCGCAAGCTCATTCGCAACTACCGGCGGCGCGGCCACCTGGAGTCGAAAACCAACCCGGTGCGCGAGCGCGTGAACCGCCACGCCGAACTGGGCATTGAGCACTACGGGCTCACCGAAGCCGATCTGGATCAGGAGTTTGAGGCGGGCAACGAAATTGGTATTGGACGCGCCACCCTGCGGCGCATCATCGAGGTGCTGCGGCAGATATACCTAGGTCCGATCGGTTTTGAGTATACCTACATTCGCAGTCGGGAGGTGGTGGAGTGGATGAAGCACAAGGCCGAGCAGGAAAGCATCAAGTACGATCCCAGTGATGAAGAAAAGCGGCAAATCCTCTACATGCTCAATGAGGCGGTGGTGTTTGAGAACTTTCTGCACACCAAATACCTGGGGCAAAAGCGCTTCTCGCTGGAAGGCGGCGAAACTACTATCCCCGCGCTGGACGCGATCATCGACGAGGCCTCGACCCGCGGAGTGAAAGAAGTGGTGATCGGCATGGCCCACCGGGGGCGGCTCAACGTGCTGGCCAACGTCATGGGCAAAACCTATGAGCAAATCTTTAACGAATTTGAAGGCACCGCCGAGCCCAACCAGTCGCACGGCGATGGTGATGTAAAGTACCACCTTGGTTACTCAGCCGAGGTGAGACACCCCCTCGGGCAACAAGATTAATCTTAAACTCACCCCCAATCCCTCGCACCTGGAGGCGGTGGACCCGGTGGTGGAAGGATTTGTGCGGGCCAAAGCTGACCGGCAGTACGGCAACGACTACGACCAAGTAATGCCCATCCTCATCCACGGCGACGCCGCCCTGGCCGGGCAGGGTATCGTCTACGAAATTGCGCAGATGTCGCAGCTAGAGGGCTACTACACCGGGGGCACCATCCACTTCGTGATCAACAACCAGGTGGGGTTCACCACCGATTTCGACGAAGCGCGCTCCAGCGTGTACTCCACCGATGTGGCCAAAGTAGTAGACGCCCCCGTGATGCACGTGAACGGCGACGATCCCGAAGCCGTGGTCTTCTGTGTGCGCGCCGCGGTGGAGTTCCGGCAGAAGTTTAACCGGGACATTTACATCGACATGGTGTGCTACCGTCGGCACGGGCACAACGAAAGTGACGAGCCCAAGTTCACTCAGCCTTCGCTGTATAACATCATATCCGATCATCCGAACCCTCGGGAAATCTACAACAAAAAGCTTATTGAGCGGGGCGAGGTGGACGCCGAACTGGCCGAAAATATGGACACCGAGTTCCGTAGCCTGTTGCAGGACCGCCTGAATATGGTGAAGCAGAAGCCCCTGCCCTATTACTACCAGGAGGTGGAGCAGGAATGGCGCGATCTGCGGCGGGCTGATGAAAAGGACTTTGAGCAGTCGCCCGAAACCGGGGTGTCGCAAGCGGTGATTGATCAGGTGGCTACTGCGCTCACTACCCTTCCCGAGGATTTCAAGCCGATTCGCCAAATTGAAAAGCAGTTTAAACAGCGGCAGGAAATCTTCTTCGAGAAGAAAGTGCTCAACTGGGCGGCCGCCGAACTGCTGGCCTACGGCACCATCTTGGCCGAAGGACGCCTAGTGCGGGTGGCCGGACAAGACACCCAGCGCGGTACCTTTTCGCACCGTCACGCCGTGATCCACGATGCCGAGACCAACGAAGCGTACAACAATCTGGAACACGTCAGTGAAGACCAGGGGCAGTTTCATATTTATAACTCGCTGCTGTCAGAATACGGCGCGATGGGCTTTGAGTTTGGCTACGCGATGGCCAACCCCAACGCCCTGGTGGTGTGGGAAGCCCAGTTCGGTGACTTTGCCAACGGCGCCCAGGTGATGGTGGATCAGTTTATCACCACCTCCGAAACCAAGTGGCAACGCATGAACGGCTTGGTTTTGCTGCTGCCCCACGGCTACGAAGGGCAAGGCCCCGAACACTCTAACGCCCGCCCCGAGCGGTACTTGCAACTCAGCGCGGACCTCAATATCGTGGTGGCCAACATCACCGAGCCGTCTAACTTTTTCCACGCGCTGCGCCGCCAACTGGCCTGGCCGTTCCGCAAACCGCTCATCGTGATGTCGCCCAAGTCGCTGTTCCGTCACCCCAAGGTGATGTCGCCGCTTGAAGAATTTACGCAAGGGCGCTTCCGAGAGGTGATCGACGATGCCTACGCCAAACCAGCCAAATCGGTGATGAAAGTGCTGCTGTGCTCAGGCAAAATCTACTACGATCTGCAGGAGCGGCAGGAGAAAGACCAACGAAAGGACATCGCCATCATTCGCCTGGAGCAACTGCATCCCTTTCCCGAGAAGCAGGTCACCAAACTGCTGATGAAGTACAAAGCGGCGAAGGTCTACTGGGTGCAAGAGGAGCCCGAAAACATGGGCTACTGGGCGTTTATTCTGCGCACCTACCGGCAGGTGGATATTGACATTATTTCGCGCGAGCCCAGTGCCTCACCCGCCACCGGCTACGGAAAACTGCACACCCAGGAGCAAGAAGAAATTATTAGTAAAGCGCTGGCTTAATGAAATGTATCTCCGCGTTGCAATGTTTACTGACTAACTTAAGTGAAAACGCGCTGCGCGCAAAACAACAAGCATGAGTTTAGATATCAAAATCCCCACCGTGGGCGAATCAATCACCGAAGTGACCATTTCTGAGTGGATGAAGGCCGACGGCGATACCGTAGAAATGGACGAGGTAATTGCCGAACTGGAATCGGACAAAGCCACTTTCGAGCTTACCGCCGAGCAGGCCGGAACCTTGCAAATTATCGCGCAAGCCGGTGAAACCGTGGAGGTCGGTGCGGTGGTGTGCAAAATCGAAACCAACGGCCAATCGAATACTTCCGAAGAAAAAGCCCCGGAAGTAGAAGAAGAACCGGACGAGCCAGAGAAAGAAAAAGCACCGGTCGCCGACGCCGATGATGAAGAAGAATCCGGCTCCGATGAGGTGCTGGAGATGAAAATCCCCACCGTGGGCGAATCCATCACCGAAGTAACCCTATCCGAGTGGATGAAAGCCGATGGCGATCAGGTGGAAATGGACGAGGTGATTGCTGAAATCGAATCGGACAAGGCGACCTTTGAACTCACTGCCGAGGCGGCCGGTACGCTCCGCATTGTGGCCGAAGCGGGAACCACCCTGGAAGTCGGCGCTTTGGCCTGCAAAATAGAAACCGGAGGTAACGGTGCGGGTGAGCAACCGGCCAAGGAAAAGGACACATCCGAGAAAAAGTCCCCCGCCAAGACTGAGTCTTCGGCCAACGGGCAGGGCAAGGAAACCTACGCTACCGGACACGCATCGCCCGCCGCGGCCAAAATTCTGGCCGAAAAGAACATTGACGCCAAAGAGGTGAAAGGCAGCGGTCGCGACGGACGCATCACCAAGGAAGACGCCGAAAAAGCCCAAAAATCGGAAGCAAAACCCGAAGCGCGCACTGCTTCGCCCAAGGAAGAAAAAGCCCCGGCGAAAGAGGCAGCCGCTACTCCGGCTCCGGCGGGCGAGCGCGAGCAGCGGCGCGAGAAGATGAGCTCGATGCGCCGCACCATCGCCAAGCGACTGGTGGCGGCCAAAAACGAAACCGCCATGCTCACCACCTTCAACGAGGTGGACATGCAACCGGTGATGGAGCTGCGCAAGAAGTACAAAGAATCGTTCAAGGAGAAGTATGAAGTCGGCTTGGGCTTTATGTCGTTCTTCACCAAAGCCGCTTGCCAGGCCCTACAGGAGTGGCCCGCCGTGAACGCCATGATCGACGGCGACGAGCTGATCTTCAACGACTACTGCGACGTGTCGATTGCCGTTTCGTCGCCCCGCGGCCTGGTCGTCCCCGTGATCCGCAACGCTGACCAATTGTCGTTCGACCAGATTGAAAAAGAAGTCGTTCGCCTAGCCACCAAAGCCCGCGACGGTAAGCTCAGCATCGATGAGATGACCGGCGGCACGTTTACGATTACCAACGGCGGCATCTTCGGCTCCATGCTCTCCACGCCCATCATCAACCAGCCGCAGTCGGCCATTCTGGGTATGCATAACATTGTACAACGTCCGATCGCCGTGGACGGCGAAGTCGTCATTCGTCCCGTGATGTACGTCGCGCTATCATACGACCACCGCGTGATCGATGGCCGCGAGTCGGTGAGTTTCCTGTACCGTATCAAGGAATTGATTGAAGATCCGACGCGCTTGTTGTTGGGGATATAATGATGTATGCCGTAGACGCATTCTCTTGGTATGACACCCGGTAAGGGTCTTGTTTCTATAAAGACAGTACGGCAGCGACGGAATATTTGCCTCTGAACAACCAAAGAAGACTACTGCAAATCTTAGCCACAGAGATCATCACCATTAATCCTCAAAAACGCTTCGGACGACCGTGCGTTCGTAATACGCGAATTTCAGTATATGATGTGCTAACATGTCTGTCCAAAGGAATGTCAAAATCAGATATTATCAATGATTTCCCCGAGCTTACCGAAGAAAATATTGACGCCTGTTTAAGCCTATACCGCAGATACGTGCGCAAGGCGCAAGAGTATACTTAGATGACGCTGCTGCTGGATCAAAACTTATCATCATTGCTAGTAGTTAAACTGCAAGATACGATTCCTGAAGACTTTCCACGCACCTAACGTTCGAGGGATTGCAAGATGCTGAAGATAGCGAGATATGGGAGTTTGCTAGAAAACTGAATCGCGTTATTGTCACTTTTGACGTTGACTTCTATGCACGGCAATGGTAAAAGTGGTTTCCTACGCGTATTGTCTGGTTAAGGCTTGGCAATATGACCAAACGAGAGTGCGTCGCTTCTTTCAGCAGAACATAGAGAAAATCAGAGATTTTCTTGGTGACAAAGCGTTTGAAGACGTAGGTTGTTTGGAATTCAGGTGAATCTTTTAAAACGTACCCAAGACCATCAAATCCAGTAGAGGTTCAATCAGTTGTACGCTTCTCGCTACAAACTAAAGTACCCTCCCACCTTGAACCACAGCCGCGTGCGAAAACCCTCCGCGATGTAGCGGTCCGTGCGGTAGTCCAGTCCCGCTTCCAGCTTCGCCTGCTTGCTAAAATAGTGCCCCAGCGAACCCACCAGTCGGTTCTCAATCTCACTATTGCCCCCCTGATAACCATAGATTACCTCCCCGGATAGCAGCAGATAGAATTCGCCAGGGTCCAGCGACTGACCAGCCAGTGGAATCTCGACCGAGAGCCGGTAGCGGGCGCGCAGCTCGACGGCTTCGCTGGGATGGTAGGTTTGGTCGGTGCGCAGGCGGTGGCCCAGGCGGGAGCGCCTCAGCCGCTGCACGTAGGCGATTTGCTGAATGGAGCGGTGGGTATTGGCCCCGTCGCCACCCTCGATCCGGTACTGGTAACCGCCCGACACCTTCCAGAAGGGATTCAGCGACAGCGCCACAAAGCCCTGCAAATCGGTGCGGTAGTGGAAATACTCCCAGCGTTCGCCTTCGGATGCGCGATTGTCGTAGCTCCGGTGTTGCGATTCTACTTTGAAGGTGAGTTGTACCCGATCGCTCACCGAGCCGGTAAGGGCCGCTTCGGGGAAGAAGCCCATGTATATCACGTTCTCCTGGGCCAAAGTACGAAGAGAAAAGCACGTCAGTGTGCCCAGCAGCAACCACCTCATTAGTATTTAGGTTATCGGTCGGGCGCAGCACGATTCTTCTCCGCTGCTGCAATTGGCCTTGGTCGTCAAATAGCCCCTCCCACAGCGCTTTGCTTCGGTCGTTCTTGCCGTAGAACTCCACTTCGTAGCGATACGTCACTTCCTCGGCCGGTTCGTTTTGGATAACCGCGCGCACCACATCGGATGGGCCGCTTAGTTGTTGCTGAATTTTTCGGATGCGATATTTGGTATACGTGGTGTCAAAATAGACGGTCATCCCCCGCCGGACGGTTTCAGGCAGGTCGTTTAAACTAACCCTAATCTCAATGTCCTGAAGTATACCTTCTTCGCCGAACTCCACACTGTGCCACGCTCCGCGATGCCGAAACTTGGCCTCGTAGCTCGTTCCATCGGAAGACTCCTCGAGATACCAGTGAAGTCGGCCGGTGCTGGCGTAGGTTTCGCGAAGCCAATTGCGCGCAGCCGATGGCACTTCTGCGGCAGGTACGCCACGTTCCGTCTCAATTTTATCCTGCGCAAAAAGCGCCAGACTAATTGTTAAAAGCAGTAGGCTGATGCCGCATCGTAGGAATAGGAGTAGCATGTTGATCTTTGGCGGATGGCGAAAAAATAGAGAAGCCTCGGTGAGTCCGTATGAACCTGCCAACGGGGACTGCGCGCGTAAACGCAACGGCAATAACACAATTTTTTGGGTTCTTTAAAAGTCCAAAACCCCTTCCAAAAGTAGCATAACCGTCGTCGTTTACTATCTTTGATCTCATTCGTAAACAACATCAACATTAAACCAAAGAATAGCTATGGATTTTGACGTTACCATAATCGGTTCGGGACCCGGGGGCTACGTATGCGCCATTCGCTGTGCCCAGCTTGGTCTGAAAACCGCCATCGTAGAAAAATATAACGAACTAGGCGGCACCTGCCTCAACGTGGGTTGCATCCCGTCCAAAGCGCTGCTCGATTCCACCGAACACTTTCACAACGCGCAAGCGAACTTTAAGGAGCACGGCATCAATCTGAAAAGTCTTAAGGTGGACATGCCGACCATGGTGCAGCGCAAGCGCGACGTGGTGGAAAAAACGACCGACGGGGTGGCCTTCTTGATGAAAAAGAACAAGATCACCGTGCACACCGGCATGGGTTCGTTCAAGGACAAAAATACCATCGTGGTGACCGATGGCGACGGAAAAGAAACGTCGTTTACCACGGAAAATACCATTATCGCCACCGGCTCCAAACCCTCTTCCCTACCCTTCATCAAGATCGACAAGGAACGGGTGATCACCAGCACGGAGGCATTGGAACTGCAAGAGGTGCCCAAGCACATGATCATCATTGGCGGCGGCTACATCGGACTGGAACTGGGATCGGTTTACGCCCGCTTGGGAGCGAAGATCACCGTGTTTGAGTACCTGGATCGCATCGCGCCGCTGATCGACAAAAGCTTATCTAAAGAACTGACGAAGGTGCTTAAGAAGCTGGATTTTGATTTCAAACTAAAGCATAAGGTGACTTCGGTAGAGAACAAGGGCAAAGAAGTGGTGGTGAAAGCGGAGGATAAAGATGGGGAGGAAGTGGAAGTCACCGGCGACATCTGTCTGGTGTGCGTCGGTCGCCACGCGTATACCGAAAACCTGGGATTGGACAAAGTAGGCATCAAGACCAACAAACAAGGCAAAATTGAGGTAGATGACCACTTCCAGACTCCGGTAGAAGGCATCTACGCCATCGGCGACGTGATCGACAAGGGCCCGATGCTCGCCCACAAGGCGGAGGAGGAAGGCGTGTTCGTGGCCGAAACGCTGGCCGGACAGAAGCCCCACATCAACTACCGGCTCATCCCCAGCGTGATCTACACCTGGCCCGAGGTGGCCAGCGTGGGCTATACCGAAGAAGAACTCAAGGAGGAGGGCCGCGCCTACAAAGCGGGTTCGTTCCCTTTCCGCGCCCTGGGCCGCGCCCGCGCCAGTGCCGACCTGGACGGACTGGTGAAGGTGCTGGCCGACGAGCAGACCGACGAGGTGCTGGGCGTGCACATGATCGGTCCCCGCGCCGCCGACATGATCGCCGAAGCCGTGGTGGCGATGGAATACCGCGCCTCGGCTGAAGACATCGCCCGCATGTCGCACGCCCACCCCACCTTCGCCGAAGCAATGAAAGAAGCCAGCCTGGCCGCCACCGATAACCGGGCTTTGCACGTATAATCCTAACCCCGTACAGACGCGATTTATGGGGCGTTCCACGCTGAACGGCCCCCCGCCGCGTCTCCACCGCGCCTGCACTATGAAGTATCTATCTCTTGCCCTTTTTGCCCTCTCTTTCGCCTGCTCTTCCCCGGAAACCACCGAAGTTGAAACGCTAGATTCTCTGGCCGATGATCAGAACTTCATCTACCAGCTGCTCGCGCAACAAAACGATACGGTGGTCAACGAAGTGATCAACCACCCCAGTCGCTACGAGTTGCAAATTTTGTACACCCAGATCGACCGCGACTCGGCCAATAACCCATCGTTCACCTCGCACTACTACGGCATCGATAGCAATACGTATTTCTATCCGGCCAGCACCGTGAAGTTGCCCATTGCACTGCTGGCGCTGGAGAAGATCAACGAATTAGGCATTGAAGGGCTGGACAAGTACACCCCGCTGCGCATTGACAGTGCCTACGACGGGCAAACCCGTGTGGAATACGATTCTACCGCCGAGAATTTAAGACCATCGGTGGCGCAGTACATTCGGAAGATTTTTGTGGTGAGTGACAACGATGCCTACAACCGCTTGTACGAATTTCTGGGGCAAGATTACATCAATGACAAGCTGGAAGCCAAGGGCTACGATAACTTCAAGATTGTGCACCGACTTTCGGTGTTCAATACCGTAGCGCAGAACCAGCACACCAATCCCGTCCAGTTCTACAACGACGCGAAGATTTTGTATCAGCAGGACCTGATCCAGAGTGCCCGCAGCTACGATCTGGATGTCACCGGCACCACCCGGGGAGTGGGCTACTACCGCAACGATTCGCTGATCAACGAACCCAAAGACTTCAGCGGCAACAACACGCTGTCGGTGCGCATTTTGCAAAATATCCTCAAGTCAGTGCTCTTTCCCGAAGCGGTGCCCGAACAACAGCGTTTCAACCTCACGGACGAGGATTATCAGTTTCTGTACCGCTATATGTCGCAGCTACCGCGCGAAACGCGCTATCCGGACTACGCCAACGATACGACTGAAAATTACTACGACAGCTACTCGAAGTTCTTCCTGTTTGGTGACAAGAAAGAAGAAATTACTGACGATATCCGCGTCTTCAACAAGATTGGGCAGGCCTACGGCTACCTGACGGACGATGCTTACGTGGTGGACCGTGAGAACAACGTGGAGTTTATGCTCACCGCGGTGATTCAAGTCAACAAAAATCAGATTTACAACGATAATCAGTACGAGTACGACGAAATTGGTTTGCCATTTCTCGCCAAATTAGGGCAAGCGGTGCTAACTTACGAACGGAAGCGGGAGCGGAAGTACGAACCGGATCTGAGTCGGTTTCGGGTGGACTATGATCGGTAACAGGATATCGGGCTAGGCTGGAACGAAGGTTGCGGTTGTTAAACTAGAATCGAATGGCAAGAAGTATTTCTCTCTAAATACCTTACAATGAAGATCAGGCTACGACATCAAAATTGCCACTACCATAGCCCAGGGTTTAAACCCTGGGCTATGGTGATGATACTAACCGTTGTCTTTTCCTGCAATTCCAGTCAAGAGCCCCCCCCTTCCTCTTCAACCGCCCAGGTCGAACAATTAGTACAAGTAGTCAAAGATCAGTACGCTCCCGACAAACGGGTGGCCCTCTTCACCGTAGAAGCTCGAGCGCAAGATACTACGGTTGTGCTCACCGGTGAAACCGATCAACCCGAAGCGAAGCGGGAGTTGTTGCAACAATTAACCGCCGAAAACATCGCCTACGTAGATAGCATCACTACCCTGCCCGATGCTTCGCTCGGCAAAGACACGTTGGGCGTAGTAACAATATCCGTTGCCAACATTCGCTCGCAACCCAAACATTCGGGCGAATTGGCCACCCAGGCCACAATGGGCACGCCGTTGCGCTTGCTTAAGAAGGAAGGCGATTGGCATCTGGTGCAAACTCCCGACAAGTACATCAGCTGGATGCAGGGCAGTTTCGTGCCAATGGATACCGCGGCCTATGCCGACTGGCAAGCCACCGACAAATTAATATTTACTGCTCCCTACGGCTTTGCCTACCAAGACGAAACTTTTGATAGTCCGGTTTCTGATTTGGTGATGGGCAACGTGATGGCATTGGCGGGAGAGAACCGCGTGGCCTACTGGGTAAAATTCCCCGACGGCCGCGAGGGTTACGTGCAAAAGGATGACGCGATGCCCTACCCCGAATGGGTTGCCAACGCCGAAGCCACCGAAGAAACGCTGGTGACCACCGCCGTAGAGTTGATGGGCGTGCCCTACCTGTGGGGCGGCACCTCATCGAAGGGCGTGGATTGCAGCGGCTACACCAAAACGATCTACTTTATGAACGGCCACGTGCTGCCCCGTGATGCCTCGCAGCAGGTACACGCCGGAGAACTGGTGGATGAAGCCAGGGACTTCGACCAGCTACGCCCGGGCGATCTGTTGTTCTTCGGACGGGCCGCCACCGACAGCACCAACGAACGCGTGACCCACGTAGGCATGTGGATCGGCAACGATGAGTTTATCCACGCCCCCGGCCTGGAAGCCCACGTGCGGGTGAGCAGCGTAGACCCCGAATCGGAAAATTATGATGAGCCTAACCTGAACCGCTACCTGCGCAGCAAGCGGATGATCAACAGCCGCAACGAGGTGGTGGCGCTAAGGGAAGTGAAGTTGTTTTAGTTTTTTGTATCTTTCGTCTAAATCGAACGTGACATGACTAACTCAAAAGTACTAGACGAAAAACTGAAGGAGCTACCGGAAGAAGCTTGCCTGGAATTATTAGAGTACGTCGACTATTTACTCTACAAGTATGCCGAAGAACAGGCCCCTGACCCGGCATACGATAAGCTGCTGGAAGAGATGTTGACGAAGCGCTACCAAGCGTACCAGAAGAATTCTGATTCGGCTTCTTCTTCAGAGGAATTCAGTCAGCGTATTCGTAAGAAATATGGCTGGAGTGAATAATTACCGCACAATAATTCTCAGAGAAGCACAGCTTGATTTGGAAGCCATCATTGACTGGTACGAAGAGCAGCGGCTAGGATTAGGTGAAACTTTCTTTTCTCGCTACCAACATACCGAAGCGCTGCTCGCTAAAAATCCTTATCTCTTTCAAGAAAGACTGCTTTTCGTGCGACGAGCAATTATCAGCCGAACCCAGTATGCTGTCTATTATGCAGTGGATGAGGAAAACGAGGCAGTAGAGGTGATTGCTGTGCTACACCAAAGGCGTAATCCTGATATTCTGAGAAGAAGGATCAATCTGTAGGTGGTTGGTTGAATAAAACTGACAGCAGGAAAACTTTTTCCTGCAATTGGACGATTGCTTTAAATAGAGTGAAGTACTCTTAATCAGCATCTTTAGGCTTTGCCGTAAAACTTTGGGGTTCGAAGCTGAAGTAGCTGTCAATAACCTCATAGCTTCCGATATAAAGATCGCCACTTCTGGATTCTTCATCAAAAGCATAGACTCTGTAGAGCAGAAATTGCGAACTATTTTGCTTGGCGAAATCAAGTTCGTTCCGCGTAAAAATAAGGTTCGTCCAGAACTCTCCCTTGGTGGTTTTAACTTCTATATACACTGTTTCTCCGCTTCTGTCGAACGATTTGATATCGTAGCCTAGTCCGTCGCCAACTACCTTAGAAGAATGCTCAATTTTTTTCACCAAATGCCCCAACCCCAATCTTTTCAACTTTGCTTGTTCGTACTGGTACACAAATTCTTCACCCAGGTTGCCGATTTTAAGGCGTGAGGCATTGACTTGCTCCCAGTTGGTAAGTCGCGGTTGGACTGTTTTGTCTTTCCTTTAGTGGTGGTAGAAGGAGCCGGGGTATGAGAAGGTGGGTTTGGATTTGCGGGCTAATTGACTGATTTGGCGCTACGCTGTCAGAGTTAGAACTATTTTGGGGTGCAGACTTGGTTTTGGAAGAAGCTTTTTTCGTTGCGATAATCTTTGAAGAGGATCGGTTACTATTACTATCATCGAGGGGCTGACTTCTCTCGTATCTATTAGTGATAAGCTGTTTAGCTTTCTCAATATCACTCCTAAACGCGGGATAAGCGGCGCCAATTTTCTCCTGTGCTTTTTCAACATAACCTAGAAGTTTAGGATTTCTGGATAAAAAGCTTGGCGAAGCGTTCCAACCAACGTCATTTCTTAGATGAGATTTTATTTTTGCCGTTATCAACTCTTCTTGAGGAAGGTATCGCTTTTCTAATCTTTTAAATGCTTTGTATGAACGGCTTTTCTTGTGAAGAAAACGAAAGACTGCGTGATATCCTCTATCTATTCTAAGTGAGAAATAGAATACCCAAATGTATGGAAAAAGACGCAAGCATAATGAGGGATCAGCTTGTCGCTTTCAAGTGTCGAGTTCGTGTAGTATACCAGAAAGCCGAAAATTACCTGAGTAGAGTACAATAGCAGCAAGGCACCCATAGCGTATCTTCGTATAATCTTTGTTCTTTAGCTTCTTGTATTCCTGATACTGCGGTTCATCAAACAGAGCAAAGTCATTCATGTCCAATTCCATACTATGAGCGGTCAGATCTCTTCTGTATTATCTGCTTGAAGCAGATAGTCGGCAGATTACTCAGTAACTGCCGGTAGGTGTCTCTGCTTACCGAACCAATAGCGCCAGCAATGGTATCACTGGGTTTGATAATCAGAAAAGCAGTACGAATCAGCGAGGGAATTGTAAGTCCGCTTCGCGAGAAATCCGAATGAGAATTATCTATGATCATATCTAGTCCTGGCACTGCGTGGCGGAGCTGAGAACTGATCCCGCATAACAGAAAGTCGCGAAAGGGCGGCACTTGCCGCAATACAAGCGCCGGACGCAGTTTGACCTGACCATTGGCTTGAGGCAAACTTGCAAGAACAATGTCACCCTCTTTGACACCACTCACGGCTTGTAATCGGGATTAGGTTTTGTAATCATATCAGCCGTATACTCCGGCTCGTCGTCACCGTAGGCAGCAGCGAAATTGGCATTAGCAAACCTCAGCCAAGCCTCTCGATCCGAATCTTCAACGCTGCTGACAGACGCAACAAAATCCATTGATTTCAAAAGCTTTTTTAAAGCTTCAGCCCCTTCAGAGGAGTGAACCGTTATTTGAATAGTTTCCATAGGCATATAAGGTAAGACAAAGTTGCTATTTCCGCAACTCCGCCAGGTGCTTGTAAAACAGCGTGATCGTTTCGATGCCCTTCAGATAATTAAACACCCCGTAGCTTTCGTTGGGCGAGTGAATCGCATCTTCGTCCAGGCCGAAGCCCATCAACACCGAGTCGATGCCCAGGGTTTGCTGGAACAACGACACAATCGGAATGCTACCACCCTCACGGGTGAGAAAGGGTTTCTTGCCCCAGGCTTCCTCAAAAGCCTTACTGGCCGCCTGCACTCCCACCGAGTCAGAGGGCACCACCGCCGCTTGCCCGCCGTGGTGCGAGGTTACCTTCACCCGCACCGTGGGCGGAGCGATTTGTTGTAGGTGCCGGATAAATAGCTCATCAATCTCTTTATGATGCTGATTAGGCACCAAGCGCATCGATATTTTAGCATAAACCTTGGATGGCAAAACCGTTTTAGCTCCCTCCTGGATGTAGCCCCCCCACATGCCGTTCACGTCCAGCGTGGGGCGAATGCCGATGCGCTCGGGCGTGGTGTAGCCCGCTTCGCCCGCCAGTTCGTCCACGTCTAGCGCCCGCTTATACTCCTCGTCGTCGTGCGGGGCACGATTGATTTCCTGTCGCTCGGCGTCGTTTAACTCCTCCACCTTGTCGTAAAATCCCGGAATGGTGATACGGCCTTCGTCGTCTTTGAGCGAAGCGATCATTTTGCACAACACATTGATTGGGTTGGCTACCGTGCCGCCGTACATGCCCGAGTGCAGATCGCGGTTCGGGCCGGTCACCTCCACCTCCAGGTAGCTCATGCCCCGCAAACCCACCGTGATCGAGGGATTTTCGTTACTGAGAATATCGGTATCGGAAATTAGCACCACGTCGGCGGTGAGCATCGCGCGGTTGGCCTCCACGAAGGGTGACAAATGGTCAGAACCAATTTCCTCTTCCCCCTCAATCAAAAATTTAATATTGCAAGGGATATTTCCCTGTGCCTTCATCGTTTCCAAGGCTTTCACGTGCATATACATCTGCCCCTTGTCGTCACAAGCACCGCGCGCGTAGATTTTACCGTCGCGGATTTCCGGCTCGAAGGGAGGCGAATTCCACAGTTCCAGCGGGTCGGCCGGTTGCACGTCGTAGTGACCGTACACTAGCACGGTGGGGGCCTTCGGGTCCGTCATTTTTTCGGCGTACACAATGGGATGCCCGTCGGTTTCGTGAATTTCGGCGCGATCAACGCCCGCGTCTTCCAGTTTTTGTCGGACAAACTCAGCGGCTCGTTGCACGTCGCCCTTGTATTGGGCGGCGGTGCTCACCGAAGGGATGCGCAGCAGTTCAAATAATTCGTCTAAAAAGCGTTCTTGGTGTTGGTCTACGTAGGATTGGGCCGTCATTGTGCAGGTTCGTTTAGAGGATAATTCCTCTTTAAAACGGACGAACTACGGATAGGTTTACCAACACGACGAAAGGTACCGGTAAGGGGGGCATTAGTCGCGACGCGAGCGATTTCGGCTAAACAGATAGGTGCGGCTCTCCGTGCCGTGGGCCAGGCGAACGATGTTTTTCTTATGCGTGAGGGCCAGCACCGCAAACATCACGAAGCCAAACACGATAAGCAATGGCTCGTCGGTGACAAAGGGCGGCACCAGCCACACCAGCAAAGGGAAGGACAAAGTCGCCAGCAGCGCACTTAACGATACATACTTGGTTAGATAAAGCGAGAGTAAGAAGATTCCCACGCACACCAGGGCTACCCACAGTTCGGCCGATAAGGTCATGCCCAGTAAAGTAGCTACTCCTTTTCCTCCTTTAAAATTGGTGTATACTGGAAACACGTGGCCCATCACCGCCACTAAACCGAGCAGTAGTTTATATTCAGTGATCGCTCCCGATGGAATCACCCCCGCGCGCAGCAAGGCGAAGGCCAGCATGGTAGCCGCGCTGCCCTTCAGAATGTCAATGAGCAGCACCACGGTGCCCGCCCGCTTGCCCAGCACCCGAAAGGTGTTCGTGGCTCCGGCGTTGCCACTGCCGTAGTCGCGCACATCGGTGTCGAAAAAACGGCGGCTGTACCAGACGGCGGTGGGAATGGAGCCTAATAAGTAAGCAACAACGATAGCAAAAAAAATGAGAAGCGTAGACATGGAAATAAGCTAGTTCAAAAATAGGATAATACAGTAATCCTGGAAGATTTGCAAAGTGGGGGATCAAAAGCCATCCTTAGCTTCTTCTTTTTTCTCTTTGGTCTGCTCTTGTTCGGTAAGCAAGGGCGGAGCCACATCGAAGTTATACGGCTCGTTGATATCCAGATACGTCTTTCTGAAACGATTCACGAAGGTCAAGGTTTCGGCAATGTCGCTGAGGTAAAACGCAAAATCGTCTGAACCCGCTTTGTCAATCTTGGATTTTGAGCCAATCAGATCGCAAAATTCCTCATTATAGGCCCACACGGCCATGCGGTTGTTCTGGTAGCTGAAATAATACCAGGAGTCAGCCGTGGCCTGGATAAACAGGTTAAGCACATTGCCGGTTTCGGTAGGCTTAATCTCCAGATACCCAGTGGCCCGGGCGTTGATATCCTCAAACCCCACGTTAGAAATACCCAACGAAGCGGTGCTGTACCAAGCTTTTTGCTCAGACGACCAACTCAACTGCACGTCGGACAAACCAATGGTTTTTTCTAGGCGCGGGTCAATAGAAAGCACCGAAGTATATTCAGTGGCCGATGCTTTATCGTATTCCTTGGCTTTTTCGTCACCCACCAACTCCGCAATCTTGTACAACAAGCGCGTGCGGTCGGTGTTGGCCGCCGGAGCTCCGGCCCGGTTCATGGCCGCGTTCAGGTCTTTGCCCATCAGTTCCACCGATTGACCGGGCAGATCCATATCAAACAACATAAAGGCATCAAGAGCAAACGCACTAGAGTCCAACCGACCCTGACCGGAGCCAACCGTGGTGAGTTCTATCCCTTCTTCCGGGCCGGGCATCAGGTTGAGCGGCCCCTCAAAACTCACGGTTTGGGTTCTTTCATTAAACGTGAACACCTCGCCCGCCAACGCATCGGGCTTATCTCGCTTGGGCGAACGGATGATATACTCCTGCTTCTCCTCATTGTAGGACAGCAAACCGGTGGGCTTAAACAGGTCATAATCATCCGGCGAGCGGCGGTTGGTGACAAAAGTAGTGTATAAACTATTGTCCTTGCCGCTCAGGTGAAGTCCGGCCACCAGCGGGTCGCCGGTGTCGGTTTCGCTTTGGTCGAAGTCAAACACCAACTGCTTCTGCCCGGCGTCGCTGCTGTAGCTGATCCAGGTGTTGTAGCCCGGAATCGTCTTGAAGTCCAGCTTCACTTCGCCGTCCAGCTCCAGGGCTTCCTTCACGGCGTGCATCTTCACCTTGCCGCGGTAGAGCATGCCGGGCGAGATCACCACGTGCTGGTCTTCGCTCACCTGACCGTCGGCCACGGTGTGCATAGAAAACTTCCGCCGATTCTCGCGCACTGAATCCCGCTCAAAGCTGGTCAACTCAATGGCAAAAGTATCACTAGCCGATACTAACTCGTAGGTGGCTTTTCCTCGAAACTCATTGCGTGATAGAATGTCAATGGTACCGTTGTACAAATTATGATACTCGTTGAGCGTGTCAATCACCAGGGTGGCATTGGTGAAGCGGTCGAGCTTGGCATTCTCTAAGATCTGCACCCGGTTGTTTTCGGGAGTGATTTTGGCGTCGGCCACGGTGATGAAGGGCACGCCCGACACGTCTAACTGCTGCAACGGAATGCGGTAGATGGCCTCTTCGGCGCTGAAGGCCAGCGAGTCCAGATCCTTGCGGGTGGCGTAGAAGTAGGAGTTCTCGATGGCCACGTCGGCCGGTTTGCTCATCCGCACGGTCTCGTCGTCCAGGTTCCACTGAGCATTGGTGATTGAAGTGCGGAACATGGCGTAGGGAAACTCGATAGCGGCCACGCCTTCCACTTCCGGACTGATATCCGCCAGGTTAGCGTTCAGGTCAAACTCCAGGCGCACGTCTTCTCCCGCCAGGGCGGGTTTCTTGGGGTTATCCGATTTGATCTCGAAGTTAGCGTTCCGCGCCGAGAAGTTGGTTTCCCGAAAGCGCATATTCTTCGAGAAGGCTTCGGAGCCCCGCGTAGCCAGTGTTCCGGCTCCCAGCAAACCGGTCTGGGTCACAATGAGCACGCTGTCCAGCGAGGCCGTCTGATCGTACAGGTCGAAGGGCTTGGCCCGGTTGTAAATGATCATGCTGTCCTGCTGGGGTAGCCACTTGAGGCGGTAATCCTCTACGTAGGCCTGCGGAAAGCTGGCCGAACCCACCGAACCAGCCTGCATCTGGGCCACCGTGCCCACCGTTGTCACCGAATCCATGAAAAAGGTAAAGTTTTCGGCTTCTAAGTTGGTCGTCAAGAAATCAATGGTGCCTTCTCCGTGCAGACCATTAGCATCCAGGGTTAGGTTATTGCGATAGACCCCTTCTCCGTCGTATAGCTGATACCCTTTGGAAGCCACCTCGTGCTCAAAACCCATGGAGTTGTCGGCCCGGACTTGCAAAACCTCCTCAATGGGCGGAAAGATGCCGCTGTAGAGTGTTCCCTTAAAGCCAATGGCCGAGGGGTCGGCGTTGTTCAGGCTGTCGATAGCAAAGGGCGGAATAACGAAGTAGACCGACTTGTCGTAGGCGCCGTCCAGGATATTTTTAGAGTCAAAGTAGACGATGGCTCCGGTTTCGGCGCTGAAGCGCGGGTAGTCGGGGCGACTCTTACGCGCCGCCTTGTTGTTGGGATCGTTGATATAGAGCGTCCCCGAGGTTTTCGCTTTGCCGTCTTCCGAAGAGCTTTGCAGGGTGTTGTCCACCTTGCGGCGGTTGCCGTTTTCGTCGGCCAGCAAAAAGCTAATGGAATCAATCTGCGGCAGATCCACCTTGAAGCTGTCGTAGCTAAAGGTGAAGTCTTTGCCCACAAACTCAAAGTTGCCCGAGTAAAGCGTGCCGTTGAAGCGGAAATCGCGGTTGCCCAGCAGCGTCACCTGGTTGTCGTCGGGTTTGATCGACACGTTCAGGATGTCGGTGATGGTGAACTTCTCGATGCCGCGAATGTCCAGTTCTTCCTGCTCCAGGCGGATGGTGGCGTTGGGGCCGTTGGTTTCGTAGGAGGCGATCAGCAGATCATCAAAGTCCTTTAGCTTGCCCTTGGAGAGCACGTAGTGAAAGCCCTTGCGCCTAATGGTAATGTAGCCGGTTTGGGGGCTATAGTCGATGTAGCCACGTTCGGACAAGTCTTTCATGGCCGCCCGAACCACCTTGGGTTGCTGCCGGATGGCCTGCGCCAGGTCATCGGCGTAGAAGGAAGAATTTCGCGTTTTACGGGCGTGGCCCACCGCCATGATGAGCGGGTGGAAATCATACATCCGCGCCAAATCGTTGAACGACTTTTCGTTGAAGTACTCGTGCGACTCGAACAGCACCGGCACCTTATCGCGGGCGGTTAGGGTGGATACATTAAGGCTGTCGGTGCGCATATTCCACTCCACCAAGTCGGTGTGGATATCCATTTTGAGGTTAGACGAGACGAAGGGCGTGCGCTTGAAACTTCCCTTGCCCGACTGCAAAATCAGTTGAGAAGATTCAACAACGTACTTGAACTGGGCTCCGGGGTGGTAGATAGAATCGCTGCGTTGGTAAATTGCCACGGTAGCCCGGTTGCTCTCGATCAACGAATCGCCGATAACGAACTGTTTGGAAACCGTGCGCACCTTTTTCTTATTGGCTTCCCAGATTTCGACGGTGGTTTCACCCTCCAGCAGCGAGGTGCTGCTGATGCGCGCTCCCTGTAGCGAAAAGCCGCCCACGCAGTTAACGCGGTGCGGGTTCACCGCCGGATTGTTAAAGACATCGACGGAGATGTTACTGTTGTAAGACTTGAAGCGGGGGTAACGGGCGTCCTGCGGTCGGGTGTGGCGCTGGCTGGCAAACTGAAATACGCCCTCCACCGGCTCCTTGATTTTGCCTACGTAGGTCATTTGCGCTTTTTCAGCGCTCAGCCGGGGGTTGCGGATGTCGAAGTTATACTTCGTCAGCGTGCAGAAAACCGAGTCGGGGCTCAATCCGGTCATCACCCAGTCGAACTTGCCCCCTTCGCCCACCAAAACCTGATTCTCCAGCAGTAGGGCTCCGCTGGTGTTTACCAGGTTTGCGGAATCAAAAGGAGTAGAGAAAGTCAGGTTCAACTGATCAAAGCGCATCACGGCCCCGGTGATTTCCGGCTGCACGGGTTCCTCGATGATGTAATCGAGCACGGTTGTCTCCTCTTCGGCGGGGGCATTCGCTCCCGGTTCATCAGTATTTTCGTCCTCGTTACCCCAGTCATCCTCGCCGCCCCAGCCGTCGCTCCAGTCACTTTCTTCCTCGGCCCCCCAATCGTCGACGGCCACCTCTTCGGGCTCGTCTGCTTGATCAAGAAATTCATCTTCGCCCGCGCTGAGTTCGGCCTCGCTGCTGATCTCTTCTGCCACGGCGGGTTCAATAAATTCAAAGGAGACGCCCTGGGCGGTGGCGTACAGGGAGTTGTAGTTGGAAAGATACAGGGCATCTTGCTGGAAGTACGTAAGAAGCGTTTTTAGAGACATCCCCACCTGCCGCCGGTCATAGTGATCGACGGATTTGTCGATCATATTGAGCATATTATCTAGTGACGAAGACGAAAGCTGGGCTGAATCTACCGCGCTTAACAAGGTGAGGTGCAAGTCCACGAGGTAGGGCTGAAACTTGTAATTTTTAGCCTGCATCTTGGCGGTAATGCCCTCGAATGTCTTTTTCTGGGCATCGGTCAGCGGGCCGGTGGCCCAGAAGTTGGCAAACTGCCGACCAAAATCGACCGTAGCGCTGTCGTTGGCGCGCGCCGTCCAGACCTGCACCTGGTCGTCGTAGGCCAGGCTGTCAGTCCGTTCGTAACGCTGCCCCCAGGCTATCGGGGTGATTGTCAAGGATATGAGAATGAAAAATATTGCTCGCATAAAGTATACACCGGTTTGGGGGATAACGTTTTTTCCGTAAAAAAATTTACCGATTATAAAACTTATCGTAGGCCGGAAAGCCTCGATTACGCGCGGGTGTAAGGTTTAAAAGGAAGTAGCGGAGTTTTCGTCTATTACCGCTTTTCTGGGCGTAGGGTAGCAACGCGTCCTACGACCCCAACCAACGTCTAAACGTTCACCAGCTCACTCTTTTCGCACTAATAGCACTACCCACTGATCCCGGCAGTCCGTTCGAGTTTCTGTCAAACCCTGCGCAATAATGGCTTCGCGTAGCAGCGGCAAGTCCTCTTCGTAGAATCCACTCAGCAGCAGGGTGCCGTTTGGAGCCAGACGCTGGACGTACTGCGCCATCTCGCCGAGTAGCACATTGCGGTTGATGTTGGCCAGAATGATATCAAAAGATTTGTCAGGCGCAACGTCGGCCACGGTGCCCTGAAAGAGTTGAATGGCGGAGGCCTCGTTGAGATCAAAGTTCTCCCGGCTATTCTCCACCGCCCAGGAGTCCGTGTCGAAGGCGAGAACCGTTGCCGCGCCGCGTTGGTGGGCCATAATTGACAGAATACCGGTGCCGCATCCGGCGTCCATCACGCGCTTTCCCTGGTGGTCTGTTTCCAACTGCTCGCGCAGCATCAGGTAGGTGGTGGCATGGTGCCCGGTGCCGAACGACATCTTCGGGTTGATCACAATCTGGTAGGGATAATTCGCGTCCGCCGCATGAAACGAAGCCCGTACCAGGCACTGGTCTTCTACGGCGATAGGCTCGAAGTTGCTTTCCCACACCGCGTTCCAGTTCTGCTCATCTACGGTCTGCGTGGAGTAACTGATCTCGGCTCGGGCGCGGTACCGATCTAGCACTTCCTGGAGTTCAGCTTCATCGAAGGCTTCGGCCGTACGGTAGGTCTCGAACCCTTGTTCGGTTTCCAGAAAGCCATCGTAGTTGCGTTCGGCCAGCTCCGCGATGAGCATATCCACCAGTTCGGGGGGGCAGGTTACCTGGACGGTGGTGTATTGTTTATGCATTGAGCAAGGAGGTTGATGAAGGTAAAGGTATGGGGTCAGCGAAAGTTAAGCCTTTTGCTCCACCCGCTTGCGCTATCGTGATGCGTACTAACCCTACTTCCGGGCATCCCGGCGGTCACCTGAAAGGGACCTCCGGGCAGGCAACGTCGAGCGGCTTGGCTCACCACCGGTTTGGCTGCAGGTGACCCGGTGGATGCCCGAAATGTTTTGATCACTGTTGAAGAGATTTACGCGAGGAGGTTTGTGGGAACACCAACATTTTGGGGGGGGTAAGTTGGTGAAGACACCAACCTGGGAGTGAGTGAATTTTAAAACGACTTGGCAATGTCCACAAAGTCGCGCGACTTGAGCGAAGCGCCACCGATGAGGCCGCCGTCCACATCGAGGCAGGCGAACAGTTCCGGGGCGTTGGCGGGTTTCACGCTGCCGCCGTAGAGGATGGAGGTGTCGTTGGCCACCGCTTCGCCGTATTTCTCTACCAGCTGCTTACGAATGGTGGAGTGCATCTCCTGCACCTGATCGGCCGAGGCGGTTTTGCCGGTGCCGATGGCCCAGATCGGTTCGTAGGCGATCACCACTTTGCCAAAGTCTTCGGCCGACAGGTGGAACAGGCTGGCCTGAATCTGCTGGCTCACGTAGGCAGCCTGCTTTTCTTGCTCTCGCACTTGCAGCGGTTCGCCGCAGCAGAAGATGGGAATTAGTCCGGCTTCCAGGGCGGCGTTGATTTTCTTGGCCAGCAGTTCGCTGCTCTCGCCGTAGTACTCGCGGCGCTCGCTGTGGCCCAGAATTACGTAGGTGACGCCAATGGAGGCCAGCATATTGGCGGCGATCTCGCCCGTGTAGGCTCCCGCCGCGTGCTCGTTGCAGTTCTGCGCCCCGAGCGACACCTGCGCGCTGCCCTGGGTGGCGCCGTACAGAACGGGCAGGTGAATAAAGGGAGGGCACAACACCACCTGCACATCGTCGCGCAGTTCGGCTTCAATCATATGAACAACTTCCGAGGTAAGAATTTTTCCTTCCTCAATGGTCTGATTCATTTTCCAGTTGCCCGCTACTATTTTGCTGCGCATCGCGTCGATTGGTTTGGGTGAGGCGGCAAGATAGAAAAAATGAATCAATCAGAATGTAGGAACATGATTAATCGCGATTTCTATGGTTTAAACAAGGGTAGCGGTATAGTTTTTTTCATATTTTCGGTCATCTCGGATGCAAGCAAAAACGCGATGGATAATTTTGTTACACACAGCGTTTAATACCAGCATCTTGTTCTTTCCTTCACCAAACCGTTGATCTCCGTCAGCGATGACTCCCCCGTTGATGAAGATCATTCTAGAAAAACAAAAAACGTTATAAAAGTTATACAAGAGGCTGCTTTAGACTGATGTACGGATAAATATACTGCTCCTTTGCGCTAAGTGAGCTAACGTACAAAAGCGAGGTTAACCCTTCGAATAAACTTTTTCGCCTTAGCTTTGGAGAATCTTCGATAAGACTCCCTCTTTATGCAAATAGACATTATCAGTTGCGTCCCTGCTCTACTACAAAGCCCCTTCTCTCATTCTATCCTGCAGCGGGCCCAGAATAAAGGGCTGGTTAACGTGCGCGTGCACGACCTGCGCGATTACGCGGCGGGCAAGCAGCGACAGATTGACGACTACGCCTTCGGCGGCGGGGCGGGCATGGTGCTGATGATTGAGCCGATTGACCGCTGCATCAACCAACTTAAGGCCGAGCGCACTTACGATGAGGTCATCTACATGAGTCCCGACGGCGAAGTGCTAACGCAGCCGATGGCCAACGGGATATCGCTGCTGGAGAACATTATCGTTCTGTGCGGGCACTATAAAGGAGTAGACGAGCGGGTGCGCGAGCACTTCGTTACCCGCGAGATCAGCGTAGGCGACTACGTGCTGTCGGGAGGCGAACTGGCCGCCGCCGTGCTGGCTGATGCGGTGATTCGTCTGCTGCCCGGAGTGCTCAACGACGAAACCTCGGCCCTCACCGACTCTTTTCAGGACAATCTGCTGGCACCGCCCGTGTACACGCGTCCGGCCGACTACCAGGGCTGGTCGGTGCCTGAGGTGCTGCGCTCAGGTCACGAGGCTAACATTGAGGAGTGGCGCTTCGAGCAGTCGGTAGCCCGTACGCAGCAGCGTCGGCCGGATTTGCTGCGGGAGTAGCCCGCTTAGTTCACCGAGAAATGGTGCAAATAGGCGGCTAGACGTTCGTACCTATCCATTAGCATCTCCGGAGTGCCTCGCTGCTGTAGTCGGGCCCGGTAGTTAACCACCAGCGTAGACCAATCCGCTCGTTGCGCTAACTTTGCCAGGATGATGCCGCGCAAGCTACGGTGCACTAAGTGGGGCACCCACCGACTATTGCCCCCGTTATACAGTCCGTCGAGCGCGAAAATGCTGTCGTACCGATGGAAAAAATCCAGGCCAACCGACTCTACGGCGTTGCTCATCGCGCGGGCTACTGCCGCAACCTCAGTGGGGTCTTCTATAACGTAGCGTTGGTAAGGCTGCCCCATAAGATGCCCCGTCAACACCAGCAGGGTGGTACTGTGCGAACCGTAGTCACTCAATCCGGTGGTGAACTGATACGCCAACCGCTCCACAATGTCCAGCCGAATACCTAACTGCAATTCGGCAATCACCGGCTGGGCCTTCCCCACCGAAAGCACCACATTGTGAAAACCGGTCTCGGTGGTGCGTCGGAACTGGCTCACGGAGGGCAGTTCCTGGAAACCATACGAAGCAAGACGCGCGCTCAGCTGACTTTGTAATTCAACACGAGGATCATTCATCTTTTCGAAAAAGTAGTAATTGGCAAAAAACTTGCATATGACATAAAAATAATTTAATTTAGTATTTATATTATTTAATAAGGTGGCATATCGAGACCATCTAGCCAAACATTTCGCCACTGAAGTTGCTTATTTTTTCCGAATCTAATAACGGTACTATGAAAAAGTTCATCAATAACAGCGTGCTAAACCGTTTCCCGCAGTGGGGCTTAGCTATCTTATTGCTGGCTTCGCCTACGGGCTGTACCGATGAAGAAGACCGGCTGTCGCACCTTCCCGCAGCTGATCCGAATCCGACCGCGCCGGTGTCGCTGGATCTGGATCAAATAAAGGAGCGCGGCCGCCTCACGGCCATCCTCAACAACAGCTCTACCGGTTACTTCATCTACCGCGGACAGCCCATGGGCTACGAGTATGAACTGCTCAACCGTTTGGCCGAATCCTTGGACCTCGAGTTGGACATTGAGGTAACCAATAATATTGAGGAGGCTTTTCAGATGCTGAACCGGGGAGAAGGCGATATCATTGCGTTTAACCTCACCGTGACCGCCCCGCGCAAAGAGCGCGTAGCCTTCACCGAACACCACAATGAGGTGAAGCAGGTGCTGGTGCAGCGGCTGCCCAATCAGTGGCGGCAAATTAAGCGGCATCGCCTGGATAAAATGCTAATTCGCAATCCGCTAGACCTGGAAGGGAAGCAGGTGTACGTGCAGAAGAACTCAGCCTACGCAGCGCGACTGGCCAACCTGTCCGAAGAAATTGGTGGTGACATTGAAATTATTGAGGAAGATGTGGACACGGAGACGCTGATTAAAATGGTGGCCGACGGGGAGATAGACTACACCGTGGCCGACGAAGACATCGCACTGGTGAATGCCACCTATCACTCTTCCATAGACGTGCGCACCCCGGTGAGCTTTCCGCAGAAAGTAGCCTGGGCCACCCGCCAGAACGCTCCTGAGTTTCTCTCGGCCGTTAACGGCTGGATTCATGAGATGAAGCAGGGCACTGACTATTACGTCATCTATAACAAATACTTCAAAAGTCCTAAGACTACGCTTCGGCGGGTGCGCAGCGACTACTCAAGCGTGGCCGGAGAATACATTTCTCCCTACGACAAACTGCTGCAGCAGGCCGCTGATACGCTGGGCTGGGACTGGCGCTTGTTAGCCGCGCAGGTCTACCAGGAGTCGAAGTTTGATGCCCAGGCAAAATCTTGGGCCGGAGCCGAAGGGCTGATGCAACTTTTACCTACCACGGGCGAAATGTACGGCGCCACCGATATGATGAGCCCTACGCAGAGCCTAAAGGCCGCCACGGCTTACCTGGGCTGGCTGGACAAAATCTGGACGAAGTACGTGCCGGACGAACAAGAGCGGCGCAAATTTGTGCTGGCCTCGTATAACGCCGGACAGGGGCACGTGCTCGACGCCCGCCGCCTGGCGCGCAAATACGGCAAAAACCCCGAACGTTGGGCGGACGTAGCGCATTTTCTGCTACTCAAGTCAGAGCCAGAGTACTATAACGACCCGGTGGTGAAGTCAGGCTACTGTCGGGGCAGCGAACCGGTGAACTACGTGCGCGAAATCTTGCAGCGCTACAACCGCTATCAGCAGTTGGTGAACCACGGCACTGCGGTGGCCAGCGTTTCGGCCTAATCTTCGAACCCAGTGGTTTGTGTTCTCACCAACCGCTCCGCGACGGCCAACTTATGTCTCACAACCTCACGGGTCATCTTAACCCTAAACGGGTGCCACCTGATCGGCCATAATCTTCGCCGATAGCAAACTCAACGGAATGCCCCCGCCTGGATGCACACTGCCTCCGCAGAAGTATAGCCCTCTGAACCGGCGGCTGAAGTTGGCGTGTCGCAGAAAGGCCGCGTAGCGGTTGTTCGAACTGTTTCCGTAGAGCGCTCCCTGCGACGACGAAGTTTTGCGCTCAATACTGCGCGGGTCCAGGATGCTCTCGGTGACTATGAGGGCGGCTACGTCGGTATTTAGCATCCGATTGAGCTTCGCGATAACGTTATTCCGGGCCCGCTCAATGAGATTGTCCCAATCTTGCCCCGAATTGTTGGGCACGTTGATCATCGTGAACCAGTTTTCGCACCCGGGCGGCGCGTCGTCGGGTTTATACTTTGAGGTGATGTTAAGGTATACCGTCGGGTCGTAGTGCACGCTGCGATGCTGAAAAATATGTTCAAATTCGGTTCGGTAGTTATGGCTGAAGAAAATATTGTGCAAATCCAACTGTTTAAAGGTCTGCCGAATGCCCCAGTAGAAAATCAGCGCCGAACTCGACTTTGGTTGATTGAGCAGACGGGTGGGCGGAGCCACGTTGGGTAGCAAATTCCGGTAGGTGCTCACCACGTCCATGTTGCTCACTACCACGTCGGCTTCCTGGTTTTCGCCGTTTACGCGAAGGCCTCGCACCCGGTTTCCACGCAGCAGAATTTCCTCCACGCGCGCTCCGAAATGAAACTGCACACCCTGCCGTTGCGCCAGTTCGCACAGGCTGGTAGTAATCGAATACATACCTTGTTCGGGAAAAAACGCTCCCCGCCCAAATTCCAGGTGGGGAATGATATTCATGGTGGCGGGCGTCTGGTGCGGGTCCGAGCCGTTGTAGGTGGCGTAGCGGTTGAACAATTGCACCACCCGCGGGTCGGTGAACCGCTGATGGTTGGCCTGGTGCATGGTGCGGAAAAAGTCTAACCGATGCAAACTCAGGTACGAACGCAGCGCGCTTTTGTTGACAAACGTGGGCCAGCGGTGCAGCGAGCGCTTCATGAACAGCTCGGCCAGGTGGTCATACAGAAAGGCGCTTTGTTGCAAAGCGCGTTGGATGTTCTTCGGTGCTTCGCTCGTTTTCTGCGATAGCTCCCGAACGAAATCCTCCGGTTCGGCAAAGGCCTCCACAAACGTGCCGTCTTCGTAAAAATAGTGGCAGTTGACGGGCAAACGTTGGTAGCGAAAGTGATCTTCGGCGCGCTCGCCCGACAACTCAAACAGTTCCTGTACTAGTTCGGGCATGGTGAACAGCGACGGCCCCGCGTCGAAACGATAGCCGTCCTGCGTAACCTCCGACAGCTTACCGCCTGGGTAGTCATTCGCCTCGAAAACCTCGACGCGATAGCCTTTGCTAGCCAACCGAATGGCCGACGCAATGCCCGCAATACCCGCCCCCACCACCAGTGCTCGTTTACTCACTTTGAGGCGAGTTGATGGCGATTGAAGAATACAAACAGCAAACCCGCTAGCCCCATGAGCAGTCCGAACGCCTCGCGCGAGCGCTCCACGTACATCCGGTCGGGGCTCATACCGGTGATCAGGCTATCGTCGCTGGTAATCCACTCGAACACACTGGGCAAGAGATAAACGAAGTACAGCGCAAAAATAGCAATACCGGGCACGAGCAGCGCGAGATTGTACTTGCCAAACAACGCCATACCGGCCATCAGGGCCACGTAGCCGTAGAGGAACATCCAGGAGAAGCTGTCGGGATCATTGTATTGGAAAGCTGCAAACAAAAGAAACAGTAACATAATTATCCCGCTAACAATTTTTGGGGTGAGTGAGCGGCGGGTGGTGGCGGTTTCCATGAGATAAATGCTTAACTTTAGTCTAAAACGCACTGCGACCACTAAAGGATCATGTATGAACAGTTTAATAGCCGAAAAAATAAAGGTAGCCGATTTTCTGGAGATGGACGTGGAGCCCGGGTTTATTTACGAACTAATCAACGGAGAAGTAGAAATCCTTTCACCTTCCACCATGAAGCATGACCGGGGCGACAAAATGAAAATCTATCGTCAGCACCAGGTGCGCGAATACTGGATCGTGGACCCCAAAAACCAGTCGATAGAAGTCTATCAGCACCAAGACAACGACTACGACTTAGTTTCTTTCGCCGTAGAAGAAGGCGAAATTACTTCACCGGTGCTGGAAGGATTTTCGCTGAATGTGAAAGAGCTTTTCGGTTCTTAGAAGTCCAAAGCTTAAATGACCTTAGTCTAATGACTACAACTTCCTAATCCAAACGTTGCGGAAACTCGTTGTGTTGCTGTGGTCCTGTAGCACAATAGGGCCGTCGCCGTGCGCCACCCACTTCGGGGTGCCGATGTACTCGGTGGTGCCCTGCAACTTCGAGTGGTTTTGCACCACCACGCCGTTGTGCATCACCGTCACGTAGCCCGCTTCCAGCAGTGCGCCGTTCTTCTCGTCAAACTTAGGCGCGTTGTAGATGATATCGTACACGTCCCACTCGGTGGGCGGCTTGGTGGCGTTCACCAGCGGCGGATGCTGCTTGTAGATGCTGCCCGCTTGTCCGTTCACGTAGGTTTTGCTCTCGTACGAGTCGAGCACCTGCACCTCGTAAAGTCCTTGCAGAAAAATGCCGCTGTTGCCCCGGCCCTGCCCTTCTCCCTCAATCTTCTGGGGCGAACGCCACTCGATGTGCAACTGAAAATCGCCGAAGTCTTCCTTGGTTTTAATGTTTCCCGTGCCCGGCTTCACCGTGAAGTAGCCATCTTGCACCGTCCAGGGAGCCTTACTGCCGTCCTTGGCGCTCTCCCAGGCTGATAAGTCCTGACCACCGAACAGCACTGTGGCATCGGAAGGAGGTTTATTGTTTTCGCCGGGGGTGATTTTTTCTACCTTGGGCTCGTAGAATTCGGTGTCTTCGGGTTTATACTCACCCTCTTTCATCATTTGCTGAGCAACAGCACTGCAAGAGAAGACAAAGGTTAGCACAAAAGTATATAAGGATAAATACGTTTTCATAGGGAACTAGCGATGTAGGGTTAGATTGATAAGTAAGGTCAGGTAGCGTATGACCGACAAATTTATAACTTTGTGGGGGATCGGTTGTTTTGCGGATTTCCTGCTTTCCTGATCTCAGAAAGCTATTCTTTTTTTACCAACTTCACAACTTAAACCACATTGACATGAGTAGAAAACTTCGAATGGGCATGGTCGGCGGAGGCCAGGGTTCTTTCATCGGCGGGGTGCACCGCATGGCGGCCGCCCTGGACGGACACATCGAACTGGTGTGCGGCGCGTTTAGCAGCACCGCCGAAAAATCGCTGGCATCGGGCCGAGAGCTCTACCTGCCCGATAACCGCATATACGGAGACTTTCAGGAAATGATTACGCAGGAGAAAGCCTTGCCCGAAGACCAGCGCATGGACTTCGTGTCGGTGGTCACGCCCAATTACATGCACTTTGCCCCGGCCAAACTCGCCCTGGAAAACGGTTTTCACGTGGTGTCGGACAAACCGGCCACCTTCACAATAGAAGAAGCCAAAGAACTGCAAAAGTTGGTAGAGAGCACCGGCTTACTCTACGCCCTTACCCACAACTACACCGGCTACCCGATGGTGAAGGAAGCCAAGCACTTGGTCAGCTCCGGCACGCTGGGAAAGATTCGCAAGGTGGTGGTGGAGTACCCACAGGGCTGGCTGGGCCAACTGCTCGAGAAGTCGGGCAGCAAGCAGGCTTCGTGGCGCACCGATCCGGATAAGGCGGGTATCAGCAACTGCATGGGCGACATCGGCACCCACGCCGAGAACCTGGCCGAATACATCACCGGTCTGCAAATTACCGAACTCTGCGCCGACCTTACCGCCTTTGGCGAGGGTCGTGAACTCGATACCGATGGCAACGTGCTGCTGCGCTTCGACAACGGGGCCAAAGGAGTGCTGCACGCCAGCCAGATTTCGGTAGGCGAAGAAAACGCCTTCAAAATCTACGTTTACGGCGAAAAAGCTGGCTTAGAGTGGCACCAGATGAACCCCAATACGTTGCTGGTGAAGTGGCCCGACCGTCCGGTAGAAATCTACCGCACCGGCGTAGATCATGACTATTTATCGGACCATGCACAGTTCAACACCCGCCTGCCCGCCGGGCACCCCGAGGGCTACGTAGAGGCCTTTGCCAACGTGTACCGCAACTTCGCCCTCACGCTGCAAGCCCGCCTGGAAGGGAAAAATCCCGATCCGCTGGCGACCGACTTCCCCACCATCGCCGACGGAGTGCGCGGCATGGCCTTCGTAAAAAACGTGGTGGAATCGAGCAAGAGTAACGAGAAATGGTATCGTTTTGAGGTCTGATGATGAGGATTGTTGAAGCCCATTAAAGGTCGGCCGCCGCGATTAAATATGGGTTATAGAGATGGTGGAACCCTTGGTTGCATCTCACTCGTACGGAAAAAAACGATTTTAGAGGTAGTCACCTAGCCTTGTAGAAAGTCTCCAGTATCTAGGGCGCCCAGCAAATCATCACACCTCGTCCCAAACCGGAGCCCAATGCGGATTAACCAGTCGTTCGCGGCGGCTCAAGCTGAATATCTGCTCCATCTCTTCATCGGTGAGCGAGAAATCAAATATGTCAAAGTTAGCTGCTCGATGTTTGTGATTACTGGCGCGGGGAATGGCCGCTACATTGTCTTGCTCGATCAGCCACCGCAATGCCACCTGCGCGGGCGTTTTTCCGTAGCGCTCACCGATGGCCTGTAGCGTAGCGTCTTCCTGCACCGCTCCCTGCGCAATGGGCGAATAGGCCGTTAGCATGATGTTGTGCTCGCGCACCATATTGATCAGGGCACTCTGTCCCAGATACGGGTGGTATTCTATCTGGTTGCACACCACCGGAGCCAGCGAGAAAGCTTGCTTCAGCATCGCGGGGGGGAAGTTACTCACCCCAATGAGCCGCGCCTTGCCTTGCTTCTGTATTTCTACTAGGGCGTCGAGGGTTTCTTTCAGCGGTATCTGCTCCGAGGGCCAGTGCACGAGCAGCAGATTCACGTAGTCGGTTTGTAGTCGACGGAGGCTGTCGTCGGTGGCGCTTAGCACTTGGTCACGCTTTAGGTCGGTATACCAAATTTTGGTGGTGATAAACAACTCATCCCGGTTGATGCCTGAATTACGGATGCCCTGTCCCACGTCCTGCTCATTCTCATACATCTTAGCGGTGTCAATATGGCGGTAACCGATGTCAATAGCGTCGGCTACCGCTTCCTGGCAGGTTTTTCCTTTTAAAGAGTAGGTGCCTAATCCTAGGGCCGGAACTTGTTCGTGGTTGATATCAATGTGTTTCATAAAATAAGAAGTAGGTAGATGCCGCCGCATTAAGCGTAACGGTTACTTCTTATTTTAATCAAAAAGCGGGAGAAAGGTTTTCAGCAGATACAACTCCGTAAAAGATGAGTAGAAAATACCCCCTCGACAACGATTGTCTCAGAAACCCATTACTTTATCCGCTTTTCTGCACAATTTACTGCCTGACCCTCACTTTTGCTGCTCATGACAATCCACCTTATACTTCTACTGTTCGCCGGATGCCTTCTTTCGCCCCTTAGTCACGGACAAGGCCAACCACCGCCAAACCAGCCTAACATCATCCTCATCATGGCAGATGACCTGGGCTTCTCTGACTTGGGCTGCTATGGCTCGGAAATTCAGACTCCCAATCTGGACCAGTTGGCGCGCGAAGGTCTGCGGATGACCCAGTTTTACAACACGGCCAAGTGCACCCAGTCAAGAGCAATGATGTTGTCGGGCCTCTATCATCAGCAAACAGACAACCTGACACGTCGTGATAACAATGTGACACTGGCCGAAGTGCTACAGACGGCCGGGTACCGAACCATTATGAGTGGCAAGTGGCACTTGGGTAACTGGGAGAGCGAACAGGACGTGCCTAACAACCGGGGTTTTGACCGCTATTTTGGGTTCCTCAATGGCGCGAGCAATTTCTTTACGGGCCGGGACTATGGTTCGAATCAGAACTATATGCGTTTGGACACGGCGGTCTACGAAGCCCCGGATGACTTTTACACGACCGACCGGTTTACTGATTTCGCTGTTGAGGAGGTGGCGCAGGCAGCCCGGCAAAACCAGCCCTTTTTCCTTTACCTGGCCCACAACGCTCCGCACTATCCCCTTCATGCTCCCGAAGAGAACATTGAGAAATACCGGGGGAAGTACGCAATGGGATGGGACAGCTTGCGTCAGAGGCGCTACCAGCGTATGCAACAGCTAAAAATTATTGATCCACAATGGCCGCTTTCGCCCCGCGACACATTGGCCCCGGCCTGGGCCAGTCTGACAACCGCTCAGCAGCAGAAAGAACAGGCCCTGATGGAAGTCTACGCCGCGATGATTGACCGGCTGGATCAGCAAATTGGCCGTTTGCTCGATCAGTTGGACGCCTCCGGAGTGGCTGATAACACCCTTATCATGTTTCTGTCCGACAATGGCGGTTGCCCTTTCGACGCCAACCGCGCTCCCCTGGAACCTCCCGGCCCCGCTTCTTCGGCCCGCACCTATGACACTGAGTGGGCGCAGGTATCCAATACTCCGTTCCGCCGCTACAAGCAGTGGATTCACGAGGGAGGCATTGCTACGCCCATGATCGTTCGCTGGCCCGGTGAGATCGCTGCCAATACGCTTTCCTCGGTCTCCGGACAAATTCTGGACCTGATGCCCACGCTACTGGAAGCCGCCGGGGTGGCCTATCCCCAGCAATTTGAAGATCGCACGTTGTTGCCCGCTGAGGGGGTGAGCTTGCTATCTAGCTGGCGGGGCAACAGTCTGCGCCGGGAGCAACCTATGTTTTGGGAATATATGGGGAGCCGGGCGGTGCGTGAGGGCGACTGGAAACTGGTAGGCGAACGCGGTCGGGCATGGGAACTTTACAACCTTCGGGAAGACCGCACCGAAATGAACAACCTGATCAATCAGAACGCTCAACGTGCCGAAACGATGATCAACAAATACGATCGTTGGGCGCAACGAATCGGCGGAAGAACGACCGAGGCCGCCATGCAAATGCCAGTGAACCAGCAGGATCGCTACCTGTACGAGGGTGAAAGGGTAAGAGAATAGCCGTAGTCGCCGTTTGTAAGTAGTAGCACCATTAGCGGCTGGTCGAAATCAGCACCTAGAGCGCATCAATAGCTTCCTCAATCGTACTCATTTTCTTGCTCGAGTGGGCGCCTGACGTAGCGTAAACAATCTTTCCCTCCTGGTCAAGCAAGAACAGATACGGAACGTCTTTTTTGTCAAACTCCAGGGCCTCCTTATACGGCTTGAGCTTTCCCTTGTAGAACAATACGTAGGGAACTAGTCGCGCATCCAGGTTTTTGGCGGCCTTTCGTTTAGCCGTTCCCTGGGCTGCGGCCTTGATGCCGGTGAACATCGGCACAATATACACGTCGATGTCGTGGGCAAAGCTGGCGAACAAGCCGCCATCGCTCACCTTCTGTTTAATAAAGGTATTGAACAGCGGACTGAGCCACGAGCTGAGGTCTTTTTCGGCTTTTTTGGAGTAGGCCATCGCCACCAGCGTAATCCGGCCCTGCGCATCTTTCGGCAGGGTGACTACTTTATCCTCCACCGTTTCGCTTTCTATACTTGGGAAGGTGGTGCCCACTAGTTGAGCAGTGGCGGCGGTAAAACATCCTGCCAGGAGGGCGAGTGCGAGCAAATAATTCTTCATAGTACGTTTCTTTTTCAGGTGACTCGTACAATTAGCGTACCTATCCTAAAAATCCTCCCGAACTCTTTCTACCTTTGCCGCTTCAAACAAATTCATTTATTTCTATTCCGTACAGACGCGATGCATCGCGTCTTAACGCGTCTCCACCGTGCTTAAAATATGACCACCATCCAATCCACCCTCGAACAACTCAATATCCACGACCATAATCCCGCCTACAGCACCGGCCAGAAATTTGGCCCTAGTGGTACCAGCGTAGGTAACACCCGCGCCATTCACTCGCCCGCCGACGGCTCACTGATCGCTAGCGTCACCATGGCCACCGAAGCCGATTACAACCAGGTGATCGACCTGGCGCAGGAAGCCTTCGCCACCTGGCGCATGATGCCCGCGCCGCAGCGGGGCGAGATTGTCCGGCAAATCGGTAACCAGTTGCGTGAGCACAAGGAAGCACTGGGCCGATTGGTGACCTACGAGATGGGCAAAATCTACCAGGAAGGCCTCGGTGAGGTGCAGGAGATGATCGACATCTGCGATTTTGCCGTGGGACAGTCCCGGCAGCTGTACGGCTACACCATGCACTCCGAACGGCCCCAGCACCGCATGTACGACCAGTATCATCCGCTGGGAGTAATCGGTATCATCTCGGCCTTCAATTTCCCGGTGGCCGTGTGGGCCTGGAACGCCATGTTGGCCGCCGTGAGCGGCAACGTCTGCGTGTGGAAACCCTCGGAGAAAACTCCCCTCACCGCCCTGGCCTGCCAGCGCATCGTGGCGCAGGTGCTCAAAGACAATAATCTGCCCGAAGGTATCTTCAACCTCATCATCGGCGACGCCGAAATCGGTTCGCTGATGGCGCACGACCGGCGGGTGCCGCTGGTATCGGCTACCGGCTCCACGCGCATGGGCCGCCGGGTGGGCGAAGCCGTAGGAGCGCGACTTGGCCGTGCATTGCTGGAATTGGGTGGCAACAACGCCATCGTCATCACCGAGCACGCCGACCTGGAAATGGCCATTCGGGCCACCGTGTTCGGGGCGGTGGGCACCGCTGGGCAACGTTGCACCAGCACCCGTCGCCTGATTGTGCACGCAACGCGCTACGAGGAAGTGAAGGAGCGGCTGCTTAAAATTTATCCTTCGCTGTCCATCGGCAACCCGCTGGACGAGAAGAATTTGGTCGGGCCACTTATCGACCAGGAAGCGGTGCAAAACTTCACGAAAGCCCTGGAAACCGCGCAGGAAGCGGGCGGAGAATTACTGACCGGCGGTGAGGTGCTGAGCGACGACGCACACGCCGGGGGTAACTACGTGACGCCCGCGTTGGTGGAAGCTGAGAACCACTACGACATCGTGCAGGAAGAAACCTTCGCCCCCATTCTGTACCTTATCAAGTACGAAGGAGACGTACACGCGGCCATCAAACTGCACAATGCGGTGAGCCAAGGGCTATCGTCGGCTATCTTCACCTCCAACCTACTGGAGGCCGAAGCCTTCCTGTCGCAACGCGGTTCGGACTGTGGCATTGCCAACGTGAACATCGGCACGTCGGGAGCGGAGATCGGCGGAGCCTTCGGCGGCGAGAAAGACACCGGCGGTGGCCGCGAATCGGGCTCTGATGCCTGGAAGGTGTACATGCGACGGCAGACGAACACCATCAACTACAGCACCGAGTTGCCGCTGGCGCAGGGCATTCGGTTTGATATTTAGGGGAAGTTTGGCGATCTTTAGTACGGTTAAGACAGAGAAAAAATGACTGAGATAAAAGTACAGGTGGATGACGAGCTACTGACTAATTTTAGTCAACGGCAACTTGAGCAGTTTTTACAAGAGATGGTTGAACAACTGCAACTCAAGGCCGCGGCCCGCGATGCTCTGGGTAGTCTGGAAGAAGTAGACATTGCCAATGATCCCCAATGGAAGCAAGCGCGCGAAAGAGCGTGGCAAAAACGCAAGCAAGCTGACCGCTGATGAACTACGTGATTGACGCGAATGTGCTGATTAGCATGTTAATTACTAGCAAAGCCAGCTACTACACCCTAACTAAAGCCTTCCGTTTTTATGCTCCCACCTACGCCCTGCAAGAGATAGACGAATATCAATCGGTGATATTCGAGAAGAGTCGCTTGCAAGCTACTGAGGTACGTGATTTCGCCCGCCGCCTGTTTCCATCCTTGCGTATCGTACCTTCCTTTGCTATTGACCCTGATAATCAACGGCGAGCCGAGCAGCTAATTCAGGACATCGATCCTAAGGACCAAGCCTACGTTGCTTTGGCTTTACAGACTGAAGCTGTACTACTTAGTCGGGATAAGCCGTTGGTAGACGGAATTAGGAAGCAAGGCTTTCGGCAAGCAATCATGTTTGATCAGTTTTTGAGAGAACTATAATTTCGGTTTCCACAATTTATAAGGATATGGATTACGCAAAATCGTGCTTTGGTAAGTTATTGGACGATTTAACGTATCAGAACGTAGAAGATTTCTTTAAAGAAGCGAAGGAAGAATCAACCCGGATTGAGTTCAAATCGTACTCAACTCAGCACGGTAACTTCAAAAAGAATCTTGAAGGAGTAATTCGCGGGTTGTGCGCTTTGCTCAACTCTGAGGGCGGCATACTGATTTGGGGCGCGCCCCAAGGACAAAAAATAGAAGGCAAACAAGAAGAGGTCTTTCAGGGTGCTTTATTTCCGGTTGATGAGTTGAAGGCGAAGGACGGGTTAATCAACACAATCTCAGACACAATCAATCCTTTGCCCGTTGGGATAACGGTAAAGATACTGGATAACGGTAGTAGTCAGTACATATATGTTTTTGAAGTACAGGTAAGCAATTACCGCCCGCATCAGTATAAGCACATCTACTACGCTCAACTGGACGGACAAACCCGCCCGGCCCCGCATTATTTGGTAGAGGCGTTGATGAGAAGAGTTACCTATCCTAACATTGAAGCGTATTTAAAGATTACCAATATACAGACAAACAGAACAGGTGAGACTTACAGTTTCATTCTTGATATAGATATGATGATTTGTAACTTTTCTGAATTCCAAAACGAAGAAGATGTTCTACTAGATGTTACAGTAGGCCCAGGAGTATTTTATGGATGGGAATCGAATACGGACCCTACAAAATCATATTCCCAGGATGGGCATCGTTTAAGAATAGAAAATCTTATTAAAACTCTCCATTTCGGTCTTCATGCAGTACATTCTGAAAGAATCGTCGTTCCTGAAGAGAAGTTGTCTGGGATTGGAGAACTCTCAATTGGCCCATATGAAGTGATGATTATGATCCTATTTGGCGGTAAATCTTCGCCTGTGAAGTCTTCAAAATATATTGTCAATGTGGGCAGAAGTGTTACAAATTATAACTACAACGCTTTAATTGTTAGCAAGGAAGAAAATATTACTATGGCTGATCGCCAGAGAAGCTTGGGCGCAAAGAAGGAAGGTTTTTTAAAGCATTATCTTGGAAGGTGAAACACAGAAAAGCCCAGCAAATCTGCCGGGCTTTCTTTCATTGGTTCGTTCTCAGCCACGCTCAAGCCATCTCTGCCTCTTCCAACGTAGGATAATCAGTATACCCCTCCTTGCCGGGAGTATAAAACGTATCTTGATTGGGCTCGGCGATCTCGGCGCCTTCTTTCATGCGCTTCACCAAATCAGGGTTGGCGATGAACGGTCGCCCGAAGGCCACCAGGTGACCGAGTCCGTCGGCTAAATCCTTTTCGGCGCGTTTTTTATCGTAGCCGCCGCTGATAATCATGGTGCCGCCAAAGGCATCACGAATCTTCTCCTTGATGGAGCGGGGCACCTCGGGTGCTCCCATCGCCTCATGGTCCACTAAGTGAACATAAGCAATGCCTAATCCACTGAGTTCTTTCGCTAGGTATTCGTAGGCTTCGTCTATTCCATCGAACGGACCGGTGTTGTTGAACACGCCGTAGGGCGACAGCCGAATGCCAGTGCGCTCAAAACCGATGGCTTCACCGACCGCTTTGGTAACTTCCAGAGCAAACTTACTACGGGCTTCTTTTGAACCATTGTACGCATTGTCAAGCTCGTTCACATTGAGGTTCAGAAACTGCTCAATCAGGTAACCGTTGGCTCCGTGCAGTTCCACTCCGTCGAACCCCGCTTCAATGGCGTTCTTAGCCGCCTGTACGTACTCTTGAATGGCCTGCTGAATATCATCTTCGTTCATTAGGCGGGCTGAGGGATAGGCTTGCGGACCGGCCTCGTCGGTATACATCTCGCCCTCTACGGCGGTAGTGCTTGTGCCCACCACCTCGGCTTTCTCAGGCATATTATGCGGGTGCCCCACGCGACCGGTGTGCATCAGTTGAAGAAATATCTTTGCGCCGCCCTGGTGCACGGCATCGGTCACCTTTTTCCAGCCTTGCGTTTGCTCGTCCGAAAAAGCACCCGGAATGCGGGGATAGCCCAGCGCGTTGGGCGAGGGAGCGGTACCTTCGGTCACGATAAGGCCCGCGCCCGAACGCTGTCCGTAATAATCGGCCATCAGGTCGTTGGGAACGTTATCAGTGGCGCGCGAACGCGTCATGGGGGCCATCACCACCCGGTTTTGCAGCGTCAGGCTGCCTAGTTTAAACGATTCAAAAAGCATCAATGTATTGGTTTAAGTATATACTGTTTCTGAGTGGATAGACGCTTGGCAACTACTCAGGTCTTGAGATTGGTCAACGTATCGAGCCTATCCATTGTATATACAACAGTCTGGGAATAAGGTTGCGTCTTGCTGCGATTATTTTTTCTCGCTTGCTTCCTGGTGATTCATTCCCCAGTAAGCCATCTCGTTGAGGATAGGGGTGAGGCTCTCACCGTAATCAGTCAGGGTATACTCCACCCGAGGCGGCACTTCAGCGTACACCTTCCGATGGATCACCCCATCAGCTTCCAACTCGCGCAGTTGTTGAGTAAGCATTTTCTGCGTGATGGTGGGCAATGCCCGTTTCAGGGCCCCAAACCGCTGGGTGCGAAAGCGCTGAAGCTCCCAAAGAATAGCCGGTTTCCACTTGCCACCAATCACTTCTAATGTTGTCATCACCGGACAACGCGATGGGGCATCCACTTTTTTTTGCGATACTAACTCATTTTCTTCATGCATAACGTGTTGATTTTCAGCAATAGTTACTTTTACAATACTATACCACTCTGTAGTACCTACTTGCTTTTCAGCAGGTACTCCGCCAAATTTACCAAAAAGTATTCATTAAATAAACGAAACAACGATGGCAACATTTTTAGTAACCGGGGCTTCAGGCACAGTCGGCAGCGCCGTAGTGGAAGCACTCCTTGATCAAGGACAGCAGGTGAAGGCCGCAAGTCGGCATCCCGATAAAAGCCGGACGCAGTTCGGAGACCGTCGCATCGGCGACCGCATGGAAGCGGTTCATTTTGACTACGAAAATCCAGAAACCTTCTCCATGGCCGAAGGCACCGAGGGAGTCTTTGTGCTCGGCCCGCCCCTGTATCCGAACTTGTTTGAACTGGTGGCTCCTTTTGTTGATTATTTGGCTAAAACCGGACCGCAGCGCGTTGTGTATCTGTCGGCCTACGGGATGGAAGACCTGACCGAACTGCCATTTCACGCGCAGATGGAAGAAAAATTGCAGCAGACCGATCTAGACTGGCGCGTGGCGCGACCGGGCTTCTTTATGCAAAACTTTGGCAATTACGAGCGCGAAAATATCGAGCAGCGCAAAGTAATTTTCAACCCCGCCGGCGAAGGGAAAACGGCTTTTATCTCGGCCCGTGACATAGGCGCTGCGGTGGCTGTGCTACTACAGGACAATTCATACGCCCACCAGGTGTATGAACTCACCGGCAGCAAACCCTACTCGCACTTCGAGGTAGCCGATCTGCTGTCAGAAATCCGGGGTGAAACCATTTCGTACGCCAATCCGGACGAGGCTACGTACCGTCAGGTGCTGGCCGACGCCGGTGCACCACCGATGATCGCTGACTATATGATTCCGGTCTACGGAATGATTAAGCACGGCAAGGTAGCAGGGGTGACCGACAACCTAGAAAAGCTCACCGGCAAAAAGCCTGAAACGCTTGAAGCGGTGCTCAAGCGTGACTTTGCCTAAGCCGGGACTTTCGCGGCGGGAAGCCACTGAACGTGTAAAACAAAAAGCCCGACGGAATTCGCCGGGCTTTCTGCATTATTAAGTTAAACCACAAAAAGGAACTTCCAATGTAGCTCCTTTTTGACGAATTTGCAACTACTGCCCCTTATCGGTGCTCTCAAAAATTTTGTCAGCCGAAGTGGCCACGAAACCCTGGTACAGTTCGCCGCTGGGTAAGGGGTAGCGCTGGGCGAACTCGTAGTAGCAAGCCGGAACTCGCTGCGGTCCGTCGGCAAAGTCGACCTCCACGGTGTCGGCCAGGGTGGATGACTGCTCCAGGAACACCTCGGGCGAGCCCTTGATCTCTCCGCCACTGTCATTCATCTGGAAACCCGCGCTCTTGATAAATTCATTTACCGCTACGATGTCGTTGAGCGTGCTCAGCTGGTTTACCAGCACCGTGAAGTGGTTGGGGCGGTAGCCGTGGGCGGCCATCCAGGCAGCGTACTCACTCGTTTCGCGCAAGGTTTCGTACGTCTCGTAGCTCACCGTCCACGGACGCCCCTGCGAGCAGAAGTCGAACTCCTGCGGTTGCCCTTCCGGAACCTGATCGATAAGCTCCCGCACGGTCGTTTGTAAATCCTCGTCAAACTCTTCCAGCTTCAGTTCGCTAATAAAAATCTTAGGATACGATGCGTTGGGATGCTGAAAGTGCTTGGCGTACAGCTTTTTTTCGGTAAAGTGGTAGTCTTGTCCGTATTCGTAGCCGCTGTCCAGGAAGGGCTGCGCCAGCACGTCGATGCTCACCCGCGGGTCGTTGAAGGTGCGCAACGCAATATGGTCGTTCTGAACCTGATCGCCTTGCTCCTGAAAAAGCTGGTAAATCTTCAGCGCTTGGGGGTTCATGGTGGTGTAATCGGCCCACATCTTTTCGAGCAGGTCCGGCAAGTTTGTCATCGACATAGTTTCTAGGATTTTAGTAGGGTTAGAACACGTTTTATCGGCTTTTCGCAATATACTACACGCGTAGGATATTCCCCTGCTTTCGAGTAAAGGAGAACGCCGAGGCTCCTACTTTCGCCCCAAAGAACCAAGTATCCACAAAAACAATAAGATGATCAATAAACAACTTTTTCTTCTGCTACTATGCTTGGTAAGCACCACCGTGTTTGCGCAACAAAACAAAAACTGGGGAATAGGTCTGCGGTTGGGCGACCCCGCCGGACTCACCGCCAAGAAGTACCTATCGAGGCAACGCGCGGTAGAATTCAACGTGGGGCGCACCTGGGCCTATAATTATACGAACGCGTTCTACCGCCGCGACCAGTATAACCGCGATTTCTATGACTATGATTGGCACCAAGTGCGTTCAGCGGTGAGTTTGCAGGCGCGCTACCTAATCCACAAAGATTTGGGAGTGAAGGACGCGCGCGGTCTGGATTGGTACTACGGCATTGGTGCACAGCTACGCACCTTCAGCGTCGATTACCGCTACCGGTACTACGCCGCCGCAGGCAAGAAAAACGGGATAACCAGAACCGAGCGGGTCACCCATACCGATATTGGTGTCGATGGCATCCTAGGTCTGGAGTATTCGTGGCAGGAGGTTCCAATTACCATTTTCGCCGACGTGAACCTGTTCTTAGAGCTTCTGGATGATCCTTTCCTTCCGTTCTTTCAGGGCGGAGTGGGTTGTCGGTACTATTTCTAAACGCAGCCTGCCTCCTAAACGACGGCGGCCGAAATATGAGATTTTCTCGAGGCCGCAAGTGGTGCTTCGCTTTCGGTGAAATGAATGTCCCAGCGGGGAAGCTCCTTCAGAATAGGTTCGTAAATTTCCCGATGAATCGGAATCAGTAGCCCCTTTTTCTGAATTTGGTCGTTCAAGATCAAGCGCGTGGCCACGGCCATTGGGTAACCCACCGTCTTGGCCATCGCCGTGAGGCCCGACAGTTGCCCGGTCACCACCAGCGAGGTGGTCAGTCGGCGCCGTTGGCCGTCCAGTTGGTACTCGAACTGGTGCTGCATGGCCACCATGTCTTCATCGTCGGGCTCGGCGGTCCACTTGCTCTCCAGCAGCTTTTGGATAACGTCGGCGGGAGTAGCCTTTTTCAGGCCAATCGGAGTTTCGTCGAGCAGGCCCAGCCAGCGAATGCGCTGCATGCGCTCGGAGTTGATGTCTTCTCCCAGATAGCGACTAAAATTAGTTTTCAGATCGTCTTCGCTATAGGGCAGGTAGGCCCGCACGAAGTCGGCGTAGGTCATGTTCTCCACGTTGCGCACCTCGTAGCGATCGTCGGTGAGGCCCAGTTGCACGAAGGCGTGCCAAGCAGAGCAGAAGCCCGGCCGACGCAGCGTTCCCCGCAGGATGGTCTGGGCGTCATCAAGACCGTATAACTCGCGGTAGTGCAGCGAATCGCGGTTGGGATACGACTCAAAGTCGCCGTAGTCGGGCACGCTGATCTCGGTGAGCCGCTTGAAAAGTTGGTGGTGCGGAATATTTTTGTAGCGCCCTTTGTAGAGGTACTGCGCGGTGCCCATCGTCCCGGCCAGCACCACGTTGCGCGGATTCCAGGTAAACTTATAACGCCAGGGGTTGTCGTCGGAGCCCGGCGCCATCAGTCCGCCGCAGAACGACTGAAACGAATCAACGGTGCCCCCCTGATCGCGAATACGGTCAATGGCCTGCATGGCCGACATATGGTCTAAACCGGGGTCCAGGCCGCACTCGAACAAAAAGATGAGACCTTTCGCTTCCGCCTGCGGAGCCAGTTTCCGAATCTCTTCGCTCACGTAGGAAGCGGTGATCAGGTGCTTACCCAGTTCTAAACAGGTAACTGCCACGTGAATATGGAAGCGGGCGGGCAGCATGGAAATCACCAGATCGGCCTCGCCCAGCAACTGTCCGCGGGCGGTGGCATCGAAGATATCCAGGGTGAGGGCCCGCACGTTGGCGTAGCGCTGAGCGTAGGCGGCAATGGTGGTTTCCACCGCATCCACCACGGTGATGGTCCACCCCTGCTGCTGCCCGGTATGGCTCAGTTCATCAATCAGGGCGGTCGCCGACCGACCGGCTCCGAGTACGAGTACGTTTTTCATAGAATAAGGTCCTGCAATTAGAACGCCAAAGGAACGAAGAAGCGCGTCAACTTCCAGAGAAAGATCAGACTTTCTGTAGGGCTAGTGCATGGTTCTAGGTTGAAAAGTTCTAGGTTCTGAGTTTGTAATTCATAACTCCGAACCTATACTCGTTGAGACATAGATTAGTGATTTTAGATTTCTGGTCGGAGGGTAGCGATAGCGTCCTCCGACCCAACTGAACGAACATTTGGTAAAGAAACCACTGTCTTCAAGATCACCTTTTTACACCTTAACGAGTATAGAACTCAGTCAATATTGCCCATGCCGGATATTTTTAGTTACTTAACCGTCCGCCTCACTGCCTTATTTATGATGAAACTATGGTTTTCGTTCGTTCTTGTCGTTGCCCTTCTTTCGTTTAGCGCGCTGCGCGCTCAATCTCGCGCGTCTACCGCTTCGGCTTCGCCCAACATCCTACTCATCCTCACCGACGACCAGGGTTACCACGACGTGTCGTACTACGGCACCCAGGACCTTCAGACTCCCCACACCGACCAACTGGCCACCGAGGGCATGCGCTTCGACAATTTCTACGCCAACTGCCCGGTGTGCTCGCCCACCCGCGCGGCCCTGCTCACCGGTCGTTACCAAGACTACGTGGGCGTGCCGGGCGTGATCCGAACCCACGCCGACAATAGCTGGGGCTATCTCGACCCCGCCGCGGTGCTGCTGCCGGTTCCGCTCAAAGAAGCCGGTTACCACACCGCCCTCATCGGCAAGTGGCACCTGGGACTGGAAAGTCCCAACACCCCCAACGAGCGGGGCTTCGACGAATTCCACGGCTGGCTGGGCGATATGATGGACGACTACTACTCCCACCGGCGGCACGACATCAACTACATGCGCCACAACCGCGACACCATCGACCCGGCGGGCCACGCCACCGACCTGTTCACGCGGTGGTCGGTCGACTACATCAAGCAGCGGGCCGAAGAGGAAGCGCCGTTCTTTCTGTACCTGGCCTACAATGCTCCCCACTTCCCGGTGCAACCGCCCTCCGACTGGCTGGCGCGGGTGAAGAAGCGCGCACCCCAGCTGTCGGAGAAGCGCGCCGCGCTGGTGGCTTTCATCGAGCATATGGACGACGGCATTGGCCAAGTAGTGCAGGCGCTCAAGGAAACCGGGCAGTACGAGAATACGCTGGTGGTGTTCACCAGCGACAACGGCGGACACTTGCCCAGTGAGGCCAACAACGGGCCGTGGCGCGACGGCAAGCAGAACGTGTACGAAGGCGGACTGCGGGTGCCCACCTGCCTCACCTGGCCCGGCATGATCTCGGCCGGAACGGTTTCGGGGCAAATAAACTTATCGATGGACTTGTATCCCACGCTGTTGCAGGTGGCTCGGGCCCAGCCTACGTCGGACGTAGAAGGACGAAGCTTCTTGCGCGCCCTGTTGGGAGAGCAGCAGCAAGAACCCGACCGGCCCCTGTTCTTCACCCGCCGCGAAGGCAGAATGGCCTACGGCGGCAAGATGATCAACGCGGTGCGCCTGGGCGACTGGAAACTGCTGCAAAACAGTCCGTTTGCTCCGCGAGAACTCTACAACCTCAAAGAAGACCCGCAGGAGCAGAACGACGTGCTGGAAGCGTACCCGGAGGTGGGGCGCAAGCTCGACCGGCTCATGCAGGGGCACCTACAGCGGGGAGGAGCTGTGCCCTGGCAACCACCGCTACCATCTAAGGGTGCGGATGGCGAAACGGAAAGGTAGCCAACGACTTAACGGCTCGCACTTGGGTTCATCATCGTGCCCGCAAACAAAATAGCTTCTGTGTGCTGTTCCCGAATGAAGTAGGCAAACGGCCGATCTACCCGCACCACGGCGGGTTGCGGTGTCGCTTCCTAGCGATAGAAACTCTGCAATTGCTACTGCCGTAGCCGCCGCTGCCTCGGAACCGGCTTCGTTGACCTCAATTACCGCCTGGTGGATCACGCGATCAATGTAAAGCCTTTCGCCAGGCACTTCGTTGAAAAACCCACTAAAATTAGCCTTCTCCGCCAGAAACGGCAGCTTCATTCCCAATTCCATCAACTCTTTTCTCGCATCCATTTTAAAGGAGGCCTTAAACTTGGGTAGATACAGTTGGGGCGATGAGGGTATCGGCTTCGGCGATCCAGGTGCTGAGGTCGGCCGGGTTAAGTTGGCCCATGGTTTCTGCTAAGCTACCGTCAGGGTGAGGGAGCAGAATCACCAAACTGAACTGCCCATTGCCGTAAGGGATGTCCAGTAACTCAAACGAGGAACCGTAGTATCTGCGCAACTTCACCCCTTCCGAAAACATGGTGGGCACCATCACCTCCCGGCCCTCTTCCGGGTAAAAGGGCGCGTCCTGCGTCTGCTTCGCATCGAAGCGGTACTGCCAGTCAGCTTTGAAGTAGATGGCGTTGATCAGGTACATCACATCATCGTCCTTGACTTCCTCCAGCAGGTTGGTGATCTTGCCCTGGGTTTTGTCGGCCACCCAGCCGTTGATGCGATCTTTGGTGCTGGGTCTTCAAAGTCCAGCCCCTCGATGCGACCGTCGTAGTAGGTCTGAATCAGTTGGTCGAAGCCGGGCTGTAGGGTAAACTCATCACGATACCAGATGCTGTTGGCCAACGAGAGCGTCACCTTCCGGTCCATGCTCAGCAGTTGGGCGCTGAGGTCGCGCGCGGCCTGGTTGATTTCGTCATCGCTGGCCTCGGCCACGCCCAACGTCTGCTTCATTTCGGCTTTGGTGTCGCCGCTGGCCCCGTTGGTGGTCATGTGCAGGGCAACGTCGATGCTCAGGGGCGAGAGCACCACGTTCTCGGTGGGGTTCGCTTGGTACACCTGCCGGAAGATATCAAGAGCAAACCCGTTGCTGCTCTCTACCAGCGTACAGGTTTCGCCCGACAGGGGAGCCAGGTTGGGCAGGTTGGCGGGGGCGGCATCCTGGTTGTCCGAGCACCGAACGAACAGTGCGCTGATCAACAAAACATATACTGCTTTTTTCATGGAGTTATTGCATCAAATGGTGAGCACCTAAGACCCACTCGGCAGCGATCTGGTTGGAACAGACGGAAGGAAAGAAGGATATGAATGGCCCGGAAGGCAGGGGGGGTAAACTTTCGGGAGCACAAACGGGTTTAGGAGAACGGGTGCTCCCCCCAAGCGCGTTATCTGATTTGCTACGAAAGCCTGTTGCCAAACTTTACCTAACTATTCCGTACCCTCGGCCGTATTTATCCGTTACTTTACCTACCTTTCCTGTTCCCGATCACAACCTTACCGATGAATAAACAAAAGCTGATTGTCCTGGGCGTCTTCGTGCTCATTTTGCTGGGGGGCTACTTGCTTATGCGGCAGTTCGCCAGCATGAAAACCCTGCCTCCCGAGCGCCCTAAGGTGGTTTCTTCCAATTTCGTGAAGGTGGACCAGGTGGCCTACCGCGAGCTCGACACCGAAGTGGTGGCCTACGGCCGGATCACGTCGGCCCAGCCGCTCACCCTGATCGCCGAGGTGGGCGGACGCCTGTTCCGGGGCAGCGTGCTGCTTAAACCGGGCATCAACTTCCGCCAGGGGCAACTGCTGTACCGCATCAACGATGCCGAGGTGCGGCTCAATTTGCAGTCGCGTAAGAGTGAGTTTCTGAACCTGATCGCCTCCAGCCTGCCCGATTTCAAGATCGACTTCACCGATGACTACGCGGCCTGGCAAACCTACTTCGAGCGCCTCGAGATCGATAAATCCCTGCCCGAACTGCCCGAGGCCAGCAGCAGCAAGGTGAAAACCTTCTTGGCCACCCGCAACATCCTGCGCGACTACTACAGCATCAAGAGCGCCGAAGAGAACCTGCGCAAGTACTACGTTTACGCGCCCTACGACGGTAGCATCGCCACCGTGAGCCTGGAAACCGGCACCGTGGTGAACCCCGGCTCCACCATCGCCACCATTATCCGCACCGACGAACTGGAGCTGGAAATCCCCATGGAAGTGGGAAACGTGCGGTGGGTGAAGGAGGGCGGCGCCGTGGAGGTGACCTCCGAAGACGGCAGCCGCTCGTGGACCGGTGAGGTGACGCGCATCGCTGATTTTGTGGACCCCAACAGCCAGTCGATTAACGTCTACATCCGGGTGGACGCCGGACCCGACAGCGGCCTGTACGACGGCTTGTACCTACGGGCCATCATTCCCGGCTCGCGCCTGGAAAATGCTATGGAGATTCCGCGCCGGGTGCTGGTGAACGACGATGAGGTGTTTGTAGTGGAGAAGGGCGTGCTCAAAACCCGCAAGGTAAACGTGCAGAAGGTCAACCAGGACCAAGTGCTCATCAGCCCACTGGAGGCCAATGGCCTGAACGAGGGCGACAGCCTGGTGGTGGAGGCTCCCTCCAACGCCATCGAAAATATGCGGGTCACCACCGAAGTGGTATCGCCCCGCCCGGCCGCCAAGAAAGACCAGCCTGACACCGTAAACATTGAAAACCAGCCTTCCACATGAGAAAAGTAGTAGAGTTCTTTGTGCGTTTCCCCATCTGGGCCAACGCCATCCTGGTGATCATCGTCATCTTCGGCACGCTGGGCTACCTCAACATGAAGATGTCGTTCTTCCCCGAGCTGCCGCCCGACGAGATCACCGTGCGGGTGGCCTACCCCGGCGCTTCGCCCGAGGAGATGGAAGAGGGCGTCACCATCAAAATTGAAGAGGCCCTCAAGGGCATCGTAGGCATCGAAGAAGTGACCTCTACTTCCTCAGAAAATACTGCCACCATCGACATTGAAACCAGCGATGGCTACGACATCGACGAGGTGCTGGCCGAGGTGAAGAACGCGGTGGACGGTATCAGTAGCTACCCGGTGGGGGCCGAACCGCCCCTGGTGTTGAAAGACCGCATGGGCGGCAGTTCCCGAGCCGCCTTCCTGAACCTGTCGGGCGGCTCCGACCTGCGGGCGCTCAAGGAGAAGGCCGAGATGGTGGAAGACGACCTGCTCAACTCGGGCGTAATCTCGCAGGTAACCGTGTTTGGCTACCCCAACCTAGAGATTTCGATCGAGGTGCCCGAAGCCAACCTGTCGCGCTACGGACTCACCTTCAGCCAGGTGGCCAACGCCATCCGCTTCAACAACCGCGACGTGTCAGGTGGATCGATCAAGACGGTGGAAGAAGAAATTCGCATTCGCGCCAATTCCCAGACCTATGCTCCCGAAACCATCGGCCGCATTGTGCTGCGCGCCAACCCCGACGGTAGCAACCTGCTGCTGCGCGACATCGCCACCCTCAAGATGCAGTTTGCCGACACGCCCAACCGCTCTTATACCAACGGGCAACTGGCCGTGACCGTCAACGTGGAGAAGCTACCCGAAGAAGACCTGCAGGAGATTTCCGAGTGGCTAGACGGCTACATGGACACCTTCAACGCCCAGAACGAGCAGTTTAAGCTCACCACCACCTTCGACTTCAACAGTTTGCTGCAGCAGCGGGTGGCCCTGCTCACCAGCAACGGACTCATCGGACTTATTCTGGTGCTGGTGGCCCTGGGCCTGTTTTTGAGCCTGCGGCTGTCGTTTTGGGTGGCCATCGGCATTCCGATTTCGTTCCTGGGCATGTTCATCGTGGCCAACCTGGCGGGCGTCACCATCAACATGCTGTCGCTATTCGGGATGATTTTGGTGGTGGGTATTTTGGTGGACGATGGCATCGTGATTGCCGAGAACATTCATACCCACGCCGAGGGAGGCAAAAGTCCAAAGCAAGCCGCCATCGACGGCACCGTGGAGATGCTGCCCGCCGTGTTCACCTCGGTGCTCACCACCATCATCGCCTTCATTCCGCTGATGGTACTCGACAACCAGGGGTTCACCACCGAGTTGTCTATCGTGGTAATTGGCTGTCTGGCGTTCTCCTTGGTAGAAGCTTTTTTCGTACTGCCCTCGCACCTGGCCATGGGCAAGGTAGCCAAGCCCGGAGCGAAGCCTAAGAAAGACCGCGTTCGCGGTGGACTAGATAAAGGCATTAAGTACGTGCGCGATGTTTGGTACGGCGGAGCGCTCAAGGTACTCATCCGCTGGCGTTGGTTGTCGTTCGCGTTCCCGATTGTGCTGTTTATGGCGGTGTGGGGCATGATCCAGGGTGGTATCATCCAGACCACCTTCTTCCCTTCCATTCCCTTTGACGACTTTGAGGTGTCGCTGATACTGAAGCCGGGTACCCGGGAGAACATTACCGAGGAGTACCTGCGGGAGTTTGAAGAAGCCATCTGGGCGGTGAACGAAGAAATCAAGGAGGAGCGGGGCAATGACCAATCGCTCATCGAGACGGTGAGCTTGAACGTGGGCAGCAGCGGCGGCCGCGGAGCCACCGAGCGGGGCAGCCACACCGGGCACCTGCGGGTGGATCTGGCCGATATGGAGGGCATTGAGGACATATCGAGCTTCGATATTTCTACCAAGGTGCGGCAGAAGATCGGGCCGGTGCCGGTGGCCGAGAAGTTTAACGTGGGCGGATCGAACCGCTTCGGCACGCCCTTCTCGCTGGCGCTGTTCGGCAACAACCTGGAAGACCTGATGGCCGCCAAGGAAGAAGCGAAGGATGAAATATCGCAGATCTCATCGCTCAAGGATTTGGTAGACAACACGGCCTCGGGGCAGCGCGAGTTGCAACTGGAGCTGAAGCCCAAGGCCTATTTTCTGGGTTTCTCGCAGGCCGACATCACCACCCAAATCCGGCAGGCGTTCTTTGGCGAGGAGGCGCAGCGCCTGATCATGGGCACCGACGAGGTGCGGGTGTGGGTACGCTATCCCGAGGAGGACCGGCTCAGCATTTCGCAAATGGAGTCGATGAAGATCAAAGACTTGCAGGGCAACGAGTATCCGCTGACCGAGCTGGCCGACTACAATGTGGGCCGGGGCGTGATCAACATCAACCACTTCAACGGCAAGCGCGAGGTAACCATCGAGGCCGACCTGGTGGACCCCTACGAACCGGTGCCGCCCATTGTGGAGAAGGTGCGCACCGAGATTCTGCCGCCCATCCTGGCCAAGTATCCCGGCGTGACCTACTCGTTCGAGGGGCAGCAACGCCGCTCGGCCCGCACGGTAAACTCCTTTATGAAGGTATTTCCGGTGGCCTTCATTATGATGATACTCGTGATCACGCTCTCGTTTCGCTCGCTCTACCAGGCAACACTCATCCTGCTGCTGATTCCGATTGGTCTGGTGTGCGCCGCACTGGGGCACCTGATCCACGCCCAGCCGATCTCCATGCTCAGCGCCTACGGCATGATTGCCCTGTCGGGCGTGATTATCAACGATGCGGTGGTGATGCTGGACAAGTATAACCAGAACCTGCGCGAGGGGCTCACGGTGGAAGAAGCGGCCTTTGACGCGGGAAAAGCGCGCTTCCGGGCTATTCTTGCTCACCTCCATTACCACGGTGGCCGGGCTGTTTCCGCTTATTCTGGAGAAGAGCTTTCAGGCGCAGTTCCTTATTCCGATGGCAATTTCGGTGGCCTATGGCGTGATGTTCGGCACGTTTATGATTCTGCTGTTCTTCCCGGTGATCATCCTCACCTTCAACGATATTAAATTATACTTCAACAAGGGCTGGGTGAAGCTGCAACGCTACATGAACCCGGACGAGGAGCGGCTGATGCCCGACCACGAAGGAGTGGAACCGGCGGTGCGGGAGAAACAGCGGTTGCAGCGCACGTAATATCCAGTAGAAACATGCCGCGTCCACGCTTGGGCCCCGTGTCCATGGTGGACTATCTGGGGCGCGTTTGTAACGCGTTACAAACGCGCCCCAGGTAAAATGATTAGCAGCATGGTTTTGTATCACTTCATCACTCGATATCCCCTGCTCGATACCGATGTTCGAGTAATATTGAATATCGAACAAGGAATAATGAATCTCGAAGTGTAGAAGGCTATAGAACAGGCATATGCTAATCACGTACCATACTAAATGTTCCTACGACGCAACCACTGTTCGAATCAAATAACGCTACACTATGCAATCTATTCTATTTATCCTTGTTCTGTCCCTGCTGCCGCTGGCCACCTTGCGGGCGCAGGAACGGGAGCCGCTGTCACTCTCCGATGCCATTCAGGTGGGGTTGGCCGAGAACTTTGGCATTCGTATCGAGCAGCAGAACGTGGAAATCGCCCGCACCAACAACACCTGGGGCGCGGCCGGGCGCTGGCCGACGATTTCGCTCAACGTGTCGCAGAACAACAACTTCCGCGACGTGGACAACCCGGCGAGCTTTCTGCAAGGCTTGTCGATTTCGAACGACATCACGCCCTTTGTGGGGGTAAGCTGGGTGCTGTTTGACGGATTTCGGGTGGTGGCCAACCGCGAGCGTTTGCAGGCACTGGAGCGGCTCAGCGAGGGCAACGCCCAGGTGGTGATCGAGAACGCCGTGCAGGGCATCATCACCCAGTACTACCTGGTGCAACTGGAGCAGCAACGGCTATCGGTGCTTAACAGGGTGTTTCAGCTTTCCAAAGACCGCTACGCCTACGTAAAGCTACGCAGCGAACTGGGCAGCGCGGTCACCTTCGACGTGCTACAGGAGCTGAACGCCTTTCTGACCGATTCGTCGAACTACGTGACGCAGGAGATCACGGCCATCAATGCCCGGCGCAACCTCAACCTGCTGATGGGGCAGGAGGTGGGCGAGCGCTACCGACTCACCGACAGCCTGGAGGTGACGCCCAACGACTACGAAATAGAAAATCTGTACGAGCGAATGATCACCAACAACAGTAACCTGCGCAACCAATATCTTAACCTAGAAATAGCCCAGGCGGACATCCGACTAGCCAAGACCGAAGTCTACCCGCGGCTCAGCCTGGACCTGAACGGTTCGTACAGTGTGAGTCGGCAAGATTTGAGCAACGCTGAACTGCTGCGGCCCATTGAGAATCCGATTACCCAAACACGCGTTCTCAACTACGCGGGCGGACTCACCCTGAGCTATCTGTTCTTCGACGGGGGCCGGGTGCGGCGGGCCATTGCCAACTCCACTACCCAGCAACGTATCAGCCAACTGCAAATCGATGAGTTAAAGCAAACGCTGCGCAACGATCTGGTGGCCACCTACGACCTGTATAACGTGCGCCAGAAGCTGCTGAGCATCTCGCAGCAGAACGTGGAGAGTGCCGACCTGAACCTGACCCTGGCTGAAGAGCGCTTCCGGAGTGGTACGATTAATTCCTTTGATTACGGCGAATTCAGGTGAACTACCTGAACACGGCCTTAAACAATCTGCAGGCCAAGTACAATTTGATCGAGTCGGAAACCGAACTGCTACGCCTCACCGGAGGCATTACTAATGAGTATGATAACGTGAATTGATATGGAAGTGTACACAACTCTTTTAAGGCGGTCTGGGAGGAGGGGAGATGATGTTCATTCTTCTCTTCCTGCTGCTGCCCGTTTTGGCCTGGGTTATTGCCCTGGTGGACATCATCCGTAGCCAATTCCGCAGCGACACCGACCGTCTGCTGTGGATTATGGTGATTACGCTGGCCCCGGTGCTGGGAGTGCTTGTTTATCTGGTGTTGGGAAGAAGATACAAGGTGGAAGAAGGATGAATACGGTGCGGCTGATGGCCCTGGGGGCGGTAGACGGCTGGCGCACTCCGTTGCTGGTGCTTCTGCTGGCACTAATTGTAGGGATGTGGCTGGCCGGGCTTATCAATATTGCCCACAGCCGTTTTCGGTCGCCTGCGGCGCGCTGGGGATGGGTGGCGGTGGTCACGCTGTTGCCCGTAATTGGTTTTTTGGTATATTGGGCGGCGAGCAGTCAGCATGAACCTATTAAGCATAAGTAATCATTTGTATGGAATTTTTTAATCCAGCGACGGGCTTGTTGGTGTGGCAAACCGTTGGTCTACTCATTATTGTGGTCTATATTTTCACCGTAGGAAGCGTAGCACTGAGCCGGTTTAGAGAGGGCACGCATCAGTTACTATGGCTTCTGATTGTGCTCATTGCCCCCTTGTTGGGAACCTTACTGTGGTTCACACTGGGGAAGAAGTACAAAGCTGTTTAGTGCCATCTTCTTTTACTATCTAACTCATTTATGGCGATTAATTTTAACCTTGGCCTCTTAATTTTGCGCATTGGCATTGGCAGTATGTTTATGTTGCACGGCGCTCCCAAACTGATGGGCGGGCCCGAACAGTGGGAAAAAGTCGGGCAGTCGATGGCCAACCTGGGCATCGATTTTCTGCCCGCGTTTTGGGGATTTATGGCGGGCTTCGCCGAGTTCGTAGGCGGACTGTGCCTGGTGCTGGGCATCTTTTGGGTGCCCGCCTGCTTTCTGCTGATCCTCACCATGATTGTGGCCGCCATCATGCATATTTCACAGGGCGACGGCTTCGTGCGCTACTCACACGCGGTAGAATCAGCTATCCTGTTTATCAGCCTGATCTTTATTGGGGCCGGACAGTATCGCTTGAGTCGTCGGTTCTAGCTACGTCTTGCGACGCCACCCACTGATCCACCTGCTCCTCCAGCACGTCTAGCGGCAGGGCTCCCTGCTTCAGGATCACGTCGTGGAATTGCCGGATGTCGAACTGCTCACCGAGTTGCTCCTTGGCCTGGGCCCGCAGTTCCAGAATCTTCATCATGCCGATCTTGTAGGCGGTGGCCTGACCGGGCATCACAATGTGGCGCTCCACCATGCGCACGCACTCGCGCTCGCTGGCCGAGGTGTTGGTCTGGTAGTAGGCGATGCCTTCCTCGCGCGTCCATTTCTTATCGTGGATGCCGGTGTCCACCACCAGCCGACAGGCGCGCCATAGCTCCATCGCTAGCCGTCCGAAGTCGGAGTAAGGGTCTTGGTACAGGCCCATTTCCTTGGGAATTTTCTCGCAGTACAAGCCCCAGCCCTCAATGTAGGCCGTGTAGCCGCCGTACTTGCGGAACTTGGGCACGTTTTGCAGTTCTTGGGCAATGGCGATTTGCATGTGGTGACCGGGGATACCCTCGTGGTAGGCCAGGGCCTCCATCTCGTACTTGGGCATATTCTTGGTGTCGTGCAGGTTGGCGTAGTAAATACCGGGGCGCGAACCGTCGGGGGCCGGACGGCTGTAAAAAGCCTTACCGGCCGATTCCTCGCGGAAGTCTTCTACCCGCTTCACCCGCATGTTAGCCTCGGGCTTCACGATAAACAGCTCGTCCAGCCGGTTACGCATGTTGTCGATAATCGCGGTGGCGCTGTCCATGTAAGCCTCTTTGCCTTCGTCAGTGTTGGGGTAGTAGAACCGCGGGTCTTCGCGCATGAAGGTGAAGAACGCCTGCAAGTCACCCGAAAAGCCTACCTGCTTCATGATGCCGCGCATCTCGTTGTGAATGCGTTCCACCTCGCTCAGTCCAATCTGGTGAATTTCGTCGGCGGTGAGATCGGTGGTAGTGGTTCGGCGCAGCGCGTTGGCGTAGTAGGCTTCTCCGTCGGGCCACTTCCAGGCACCGTCGTCGTTGGTGGCCCGTTGCTCCTGCTCCTCCAAGAAGGAGATTAGCTTTTGGTAAGCGGGCTGCACGGAGTTTTTTAGGGCGCTTTCCGCCTGCTTTAGCAAATCTTGCTTGGTGGCTTCGTCGGCGTCGAGCTTGGCCACTTTCTGATGGATGTCCTGAAAGAGCGCACTGCTGTCGCCACTGCTGGCAAAAGGCAGTCCCGTGATAATATTTTGGGCGTCGCTGATCACGCGGGGGAAGACGAACTTGGGGGGCATGATGCCCTTTTCTTCGGTGGTTTGCAGCTTGGCGATGAGCTGGTCAAAGTAGTCCGGCAGTCCGCGCAGACGAGCAATGTATGCCTCGGCGTCTTCCTTGCTGCTCACCTGATGCATATTGATCAGGAACGAGGGCACCTGGGAATGGAAGCCGAACATCTGGTTCACCGGGTAGGTGTGGTAGCGGTACTTGAAGTCGGCCAGCTCATTCTCGGCCTTCTGCACAAATAAGTCGTAACTCAGTTGGGTGGCCGGGTTCAGGGCATCGTAGTTAATAGAGTCTTTGAGCCACTGCAGGTCTTCTTTCGTGATACCAAGCTCCATCTGGGCGAACTCTTCGGTGGGATCGTCCCACTGGTCGTAGTCCTTCTTGATGCCCAGGTAGGTCTGCATCACCGGGTCGCGGTCGATGGATTCGTTGTAGACGCGCTCGAAGAATTCGTTGGCCCGCTGCGACTCGTCGGCGATAGCGGCGGGTGAAGGATCGTTGGGAGTGGGGAGGATGAAACGGACGGTAAGCAGAAAGAGGGCGGCCAGGGCCACGTAGCGTAGGTTTTTCATAAGGGTAGGATGTGGATGTATAGATGCCAGGGCTAAACCGGACTTCGTGGTTTAAAAAATAGGTTATATGCTCGGTAACTTGGGTCAGGCAGAGTACTCCATGCCCAGTAGTTTCTTATACCAGGGGCGGGTGATTTGGTTGCGCGTTATTATCACCAACTCCCAGGCGGCATCGGCTCGCTGCATTGCCGCTTGGGACGTTTTTTCAACAGCATCCGCGCTACGCCGGGCTTCAATCACCATCTCACGAGTCTCGGCACTCAGTTCGGCGATTTCTTTGGTGAGCTTTTTGGTTTCCCGAATGTCTTCGGCCAGAATCTTCACGATGTCCTGCCAGTCGTTGAAGTCTCCGTTGGGCAAATTCTCCATGTTCAGTTGCTAGGGGTACGTTCCAAAGATACAACAAATCTATTTTACTTGCACGGTGAACCGAACGACCTCTGCCTTCGTTCCACTTTTCCTAACTGGTTTCAAATGCGTTTATTGTGGTGGATGGTTTTCTTGTTGGTGGGGGGGCTGCTGTTGCGCTGCCAACCTACCGACCCCGTAACCGGGCTGCCCGATGAAGCACTGTTGGGTGATCAACTCGCGCAACGCTACTGCGCTTCGTGCCACCGGTTTCCCGAACCCGCTTTGCTGGACAAAGCTACCTGGACCAGTTCGGTGCTGCCCGCGATGGCGTGGCGGTTGGGCATCCGCGATACCACCTACCGGCCCCCGATGGGCCGAAACATGCGCGAGCAGTTCCTCATCCGGCAGGCCGGTATCTTTCCCGACAGTGCCCGACTAAGCCTGGATAGCTGGCAGCGCATCGTGCACTACTACGACTCGCTGGCTCCGGCTACCCTTCCACTGCCCACTGAAACCAGTCTAAGCCGTTCGTTGGCTCCTTTCGCTGCGCAATCCGTCTCACTCGGACTCAGCACCGGCGGACTGTCCACCCTACTGCGGCAGCACCCGGAAACCGGTGATATCTACCTGGCCGACGGTACCCGAATGCTCTACCAGTTAGATTCAGCGGGCGAAACGAAGGACTTCTTCGAATTGCCGGGCCCGGTGTCTGACTTGCACTTCGGTTCGAATCGAAATCTGTATCTGCTGGCCGTAGGCAACCTGGACCCCCACGACGAACCGTTGGGCGAATTGCTGACTATGGATGCGCAGGGCAACCACCAATCGCTGATTCAAGGGTTGAGTCGCCCGGTGCACATGAATTGGCACGATCTGGACCAGGACGGACGGGAGGACGTGGTCATATGCGAATTTGGTAACTACATTGGCCGCTTGTCGTGGTTTCGGAAAACGGCCGATGGTGCGTTTGAGAAGCGCGTGCTGTGGGAGAACCCCGGGGCGGTGAAAACCGCGGTGCGCGACCTGGACCGGGACGGTCGGCCCGATCTGCTGGTGCTGATGGCGCAGGGCCGCGAGGGAATATACGCCTTCTACAACCAGGGCGATGGTCAGTTTAGGATGAAACCGCTGCTGCAGTTTCCGCCGGTGTACGGCTCGAGCGACTTTGCCCTGGCGGATATAGACCAAGACGGCGATGAGGATCTGCTGCTGGTGCAGGGCGACAACGCCGACCTCTCGCCGGTGCTCAAACCCTACCACGGTCTGCGGGTCTACCGCAACGACGGCGACTACCGGTTTTTCGAAGCTTACTTCTATCCCATGCACGGCGCCACCCGCGTGGTCAGTGAAGACTTTGACACCGATGGTGACATAGACATCGCCGTGTCGGCCTACTTCCCGGATTTTGGTGCTGATCATCCCCGTAGCTTTGTCTACCTGGAAAACACCAGCACCGACTCGCTGAAGTTTATTCCTCATTCGCTCGGCGGACTCAACCAAGGGCGGTGGCTGTTGATGGAGACGCTGCGGCAGGACGGCCACCCGGCGCTGATGCTGGGGGCGTTTAATATGGGCATGGGACGGCAGTCGGCAAAAGCGCTGGAGCACTGGCAAACGGCAAACGTGAACCTGATGATTCTCAAGAACAAACGGTAGTACAGTAGGCGTATTGATCCTCCGTGGCTAAAGCATTTTGTCTACCTTTACGGCATGTCACGATTGGCCCGTCTTTTCCAGGTAAGGCACTTTCTGCTGCTGAACGCCCTATTTTGGAGCGGATTAGCCGCTGTGGCTCTGGCCCAGCACTACGCGCGCACCGTGAGCCCGGATCATTTGTTTGATTGGGAAGATACTGTTCGGCACCCGTTGGCTACCTACCTCACCTTTTGGATACTCAGCTTCTTGGTGTTTGATATTTACCTGCTCACCCGCCGCCGACACGCCCGGCAACCGCTGGTCTTCTGGATGATCCACAGTCTGGTGGCCCTGGGCTTCGGGATACTCCATAAAACCCTGAGCTACGGGGTGGGGCTGCTGCTCGAGCGCCTGTGGCTGCCCCACGAAACCAAAACGTGGCAGGAGTTGATCCCGCTGTGGCAGCAGACCTTCCCTGACGTGCTGTACGGAGTGCTGATGTACTTCGTCATCCTGTTCGTGCTGCTGATGCTCGACCACCGACAACGGTTTCGCGACGAGCACGTGCGGGCGCTGGAGCTGCAGAACCAGCTAACGCAGTCGCAGCTGCTAGGCGCTGAAGTCGCAGTTGCAGCCCCACTTTCTGTTCAATGCCCTCAACACCATCGCCATGATGGTGCGCGGCAACCGAAGCAACGAAGCGGTGACCATGATTGCCAGCCTGGGCCAGATGCTGCGCAGCCACCTGGACCGAAAGCAACCGTGGGTCACCTTGCAGCAGGAGCTGCACCTGGTGGATCAGTACGTATCCATTGAGAAAGCCCGCTACCAGGATCGCTTACGGGTCACGCAGTGCATTGCTCCGGACGTGCTTTCGGTGCGGGTGCCCAACCTAATTTTGCAACCGCTGGTGGAGAACGCCTTCAAGCACGGCATCGCGCACTGCCTGGGAGTGGCCCACCTGCGGATCAGTGCCCGGCAGGAAGGGCGGCGGCTGGTGCTGGAAGTTTTCAACAGTGGGCAGCCGTTGCCCGAGGACTGGAACTTGCAGAAGCACCAGGGCATCGGTCTGGGCAACACCGTAAACCGGCTGATGCGTTTGTACCAGGGAGACTTCCGCTTTCAGATGCGCGAGCAAGCGGACGGACTGCTGGTGCGGATGGAGTTGCCATTGGACGGGCACTACGCTTCTTCAGGCAAACAGGCTATTCATGGCAACACTGAATCCCGTGATCACCTGTGAGGTTAGATGTCCTTCCGCTATTTTTTGGTGCAGCTGGTAGCGGTACTCGTGCAGAAGATACTGCTCGATGGCTTGTTGCGCCGACTCTACAATCCAGTATTCCGGAATACCGTGCGCGGCATAGTCGCGCATTTTTACGCCCCGGTCGCGGTCTTCGGTAGAGTCAGACAGTATCTCAATTACAAAATTCGGGAGCGGGAAACTGTAATCTGTTCATCGGTAAACTGGTCAGCTATTTCTTTCCTGAAAAAACAAATATCCGGTTCGTAGTCGTTGCGCGATAAGGTAGATCATCACTTTTTCTGATCCTACAATTCCCAAATCATGCTCTTTCACAAAGTTGCTCAGTTGCCTAACCAACTCAGTAGAAACCGACCAATGGGCTTTTCGCACCGGTGAGTGAAAAACAACTTCACCGTTGATGAACTTCTGCCTTATGGTCTTCATGAACCAGTTCGAAAAATTTTAAGAGCTATTACGCTTGGCGCTTCGAGGAAGACTGTTGGATACGCTTTGGATAAGAAGCAAGGCATCAGGAGAAGCTTGCAGTTCATCTAGCAGGGAATTTTGATCTTTCATGAATTCTGGAGTTCTCACGATAAATGTACAACAATTCCTTTATTATAGTAGTGCCAACCAATCTACATTGACAAACTCACCACCATCATCGTAGACGACGAACCGGAAGCCCGAGAAGGTGTAGCCCTACTGCTAGCCGACGATCCGGAGGTGGAGGTTGTAGCCGTGTGTGCCAACGGACTGGAGGCCATTGCAGCGATTGAGCGTCATGCTCCTGATCTGCTGTTTCTGGATATTCAGATGCCGCAGGTGAACGGCTTCGAGGTGCTGAACAGTTTGGCTCCCGAACAACGCCCCGCGGTTGTCTTCACCACCGCCTACGACGCGTACACCCTGCAAGCCTTCGAGGTGCACGCCATCGACTACTTGCTCAAGCCCTTCACCGACGAGCGTTTTTTCCGATCCCTGAACCACGCCAAACAACTCATCCGCGCCCAGCAACCTTCCGCGTTGCAATCTTTGCTGCAAGAACCCCAGATCAAAACCGCGGATCAGTCCACCCTGATTCAAGAAGAAAACCCGGCCACGAAAGATAAACTGGTCGTGAAAGCCGACGGACGGGTACACTTCGTCGCTTATGCCGACATCATCTGGATAGAAGCCTACGATTACTACGTGAAAATCCACGTGGGCGACCGCTATTTCCTGCTGCGCGATAGTCTGAAGCACCTGGAACGACGGCTGCCGTCCGAGCAGTTTGTGCGCATCCACAAGTCCAGCATTGTGAACCGCCGGTATGTGGAGGCGCTGCTGCCCCAGGAGCACGGCAGCGAGTTTGCGGTGGTGCTGCGCAATGGCCCAACGCTCCGCAGCAGCCGAAGCTACCGGGAGGGAGTGAAGCGGCTGGCGAGCGGATAGTATACGTTGCCAGGTATTCGCCGGATGAGTGAGTCAACCACGAACAACATTTTGATAAATATCGGTCAGGCGTAGGGCCACGGCACCGTCCAGTAGTCGTAGCGTGTCGTCAGTTTGCTGATAGATAGTCAGTTTCCATTCGTTGGGTTGCTGCCGCTGATAATGCTCTATCATCAAAGTGTCAGGAGCAGATCAATAAGTATTCGTTGAGGGTGGCAATGCTGCGGTACGCCTCGAACTTGAAGTCCCGGTCCTTGGCTTTGGTAGAGGGAGACAGGATCTCAATGACCAGCGCCGGGTTAATTAAATTATCAAACGCATCGTCCTTAAACTGCGCTTCACCCCGGCAGACAACCAAATCCGGGTAGAAGTAGCTATTGGCATCGGGGGCGAAGGTGCGCATGTCCGAATGGAACACTTCGTAGGGCTTTTCTAACAGTGCTTGCCAAAGTAAGCCACTTAGGTTCAAGGATATTCGATTGTGTTCTTTACTGGCTCCGCCCATAAGTACAAGTTCTCCGTTGTGGTATTCGTATTTGCCGTAGTCCTCTCTGGTGCCGTTGTGTTCGGCTTCCAAATAGGCTTCGGTGGTTAGCGGGCTTTGATTAACTACTAACGTTTCCATCGTTTTTTTGGAGTAAGATACTTATCTAAGGCCAGAAAGTAAAGTAAGCATGGCCAATTTGCCGTTTGACTCCTGCTTTTCAGGAAGCGCTGTGTCGTTCACTGCACAATAGGGACGGGTTACTGCAAAAGGTTTGGTAAAAACAAGCACGTGGTGTATCATGAGCCTTCCTTACTCTCCTATTACTATGATGCTTAGAAACTACCTGTTCATCGCCATTCGAAATCTACAGCGCAACCAGACGTACGCCCTGGTGAACCTGTTGGGACTCGCTATTGGCATTTCGGCTAGCCTGATGATGCTAATGCATATCCGTCAGGAACTTTCGTACGAAACAAGTTTTCCCAAACACGAACGCATCAGCCGGGCGTCTTTGCACCAATGGGCCAAGTCATCATTACCACTGGCCGCTGAATTAGAAAAAGCCTTTCCGGCCATTGAGCAAACCGCCCGCTTCGGGCAGCGTGGGCCCTTTGATGTGGCGATGTACGGCGACCGGCACGTACCGGTGCGGAATGGCTACTTCGCCGACCAAGCGGCAATTGCTATGCTTGACCTGAAGCTGCTATCCGGCTCTCCGAACGAAGCCTTAATCCGCCCCCACACCATCGTGCTGACTGAACGGGTTGCGCACAAACTCTTTGGTGACGAAGACCCCGTAGGCAACGCTATCAAGTTTGGCGGGATGGATGAGCTGGCAGTAACCGGCGTGATACAAGACTTGCCGCCGAACACGCACTTCAATTTTGAGTACCTGATCTCCATGCCCACCCAGTTTAGCTGGCTGTCCGACGACTCGCAGGAATCGCGCGGCTGGATGTCAGTGTACACCTACGTACTTTTCAGAGATCAGCAAGCGATGCAGGAGGCCAGTGAGCGCATGAAAGAGATTTCCTATCAATTTTATGAGGCCCTGGGTGATCGAGAAGAGGTGAAACGAAGTCAGCTTTTCTACGAACTGCATCCTATCATCAGTATTCATCTGGATGGTAACCGAGAGCAGGAGATGGGCAAAAATAGTAACATGGTGTATGTCTACATCTTTGCGGCTTTAGCATTGCTGATTGCGTTGGTAGCCAGTGTGAACTTCGTTAATTTGTTTTCTACCCAGGTGATCAAACGCAGCAAAGAGATTGGTATCCGGAAAGTGAATGGAGCGGGCCGGTCGCATATTTTCTGGCAGTTTTTGAGTGAAGGATTCGTGATCACTAGGCTATCTACCTTGTTAGCGCTGTTACTGTGCATCGCTTTGCTTCCTTTTTATAATAGTGTCACCGAACTGTCTATTCAGCTAACCGATTTTTTCCAAGTAAACAACCTGCTTCTTTTATCAAGTATTGTAGTGATGATTGTATTGCTTTCCAGCGGTGTGCCTTCGTTCGCTATTTCAGGGTTTTCGGTGCTGAAAGCCATCAAAGGTAATCAGTTACCTTCGTCCTGGCTGCTGAAGGCTCGACGAAAGCTGGTCGCTTTTCAGTTCATCATCTCAATCTTTATCCTGATCAGCACGCTAGTTATCAGTCAACAGATGGAGTATTTGCAGGACAAAGACGTGGGATTTAATCAGGAGCAGCTTATCTCGGTACGTTTATATGGACCTTTGTGGGAGGAAGCGGTGGAGCATCGGGAGGTTTTCAGCCATGAACTCAGTCGTATTCCGGGAGTGGTAAGCACCGCCAACACCTCAGGAATGTTAGGAAACGCATTGAGTGTAGAAGGCTTGCAGCTGCTGAATAGCACCCGGCAAGAAGATGCCCCTACCATGCGTTGCATCCGGGCCGACGAAGGCTTGGTTCCCACCCTGGGCCTGGAACTCGTGGCGGGAACCAATTTTCAGCCTACCGCCGACACCTCGCTTCTGTTCATTCTGAACGAAAAGGCCGTGGAAGTACTTCACCTGCCCGATCCAATTGGGAAGCTGGCCAGCAATACGGCGGATGGTGCGCAAGGTGAAATCGTGGGAGTGGTAAAGAACTTTAATTTCGCCTCACTGCACCACAATGTAGAACCCTTGTTCATTGAGTATCGTCCTACCTGGGTGGGTACCCTGCTGATCAGGACAGAGAGTGCTAATCCCCAGGCAACGGTAGCTCAAATTGAAGACAGGATTGGCGCGCTGCTGCCCGGAACGCAAGTGCTATATAGCTTTGTGGATGATGACCTGCAGGAGATGTACGTAGCCGAAAACACGATGCGGAAAATGCTGCTAATGTTTTCGGGGTTAGCTATCGTGATTGCTTGCCTAGGGTTGTTTGGTATCACCTCCTACACCGTTGTGCAACGCTCCAAAGAAATTGGTGTCCGCAAGGTGCTGGGAGCTTCTTTGAGCGACATCCTGTTGTTGCTATCCAAAGATTATATTAAGTTGATTCTGGTGGCTTTTGTGGTGGCCGTGCCCGTAGCTAATTATTTATTGCAGGAATGGCTACAAGGTTTTGCCTACCAAATTCCCATGCAATGGTGGATGTACGCTGTTCCTGGTATAGCAACATTGCTACTAGCGCTGCTTGTCGTGAGTGGGCGGACCTGTCAGGCCGCTACGCGCAACCCGGTGGACAGCCTGAGGGATGAGTGAAGTTATCCGCCAATGGCCCTCCGGTAAATGTCTGATAGTAGCAACGTGACCATCCCATCCAGTAAAGCCATTGCTCCCTCCAATTCATGTAAACGACTGAGGATTGTTAACTGCTTTACGTGCTTCTGCAAACGAATGAAGTCATTACACAGCTCTTGCAACCGGTTTAGTATTCTTTGTACTAACGCTACCGCAGCCTTCTTTGGATATTCTCTCAGAATACTTAAACGGTAAACCCCTCTTCACTGCGCCAGATTAAACCGCAACTGCGTACCAAACTCCGTGGTCGTTCTTCGGAAGGAGTTGGTGATGCGCGGGGTGTTAATCGTGCGGGCGAAGTAGAGTTGCAGGTTCAGCCGATCGTTGATGCGGTAGTCTACCGTGGGGCGCGCCTGGAAGTTCACGTTGCCGTTGGTGATGGTGTTGTCGCCCTCCTCGCCGTCTTTGGGCAACTGTCGCTGCACCGTCTTGGTATCCTTGAAGGCCACCGCCATATTGAAGGTAATGTCGTTGTCCAGCGCAATGGTGCGGCCCTGCACCCGGAAGGGCAGCTTGAGCCCCTTCTTGGTGAAGCCCACGTTCAGCGTGATGGCCTGACTCTGAAGCTCCGTCACCTGGGCGTTCAACATGTTCAGAGACAGACTGCGCTCACGGTCGTACGACACCCGGCCCGACAGTTGCCCTTTGGTGCGAATGTTCAACCCAATGAGCGGCGCGAAGCGCTCGGTAATGGTGACCTGTTGCACCACGTACAAGGGTACGAATAACGAAGAGTCGTTCACCTCGTAGGCAATGGGATAATCGGTGGCGCGGTTCGAACAGGTTGAAGCCATCGGTATACTCCTGGGCGTTGGTGTAGTTGCTCACGCTGTAGTTCGAGGTGTAGGCGTGCGACAACGTCAGCGTCGGAAATGCCTCGCTCAGGCTGGGAAACAAACGGGGCAATCCGGCGTAATCAACGCGCCAGTTCGGCAACGGCAGATTGGGGAAGGGACTCAGGTCAATGTTGTTGGCGTCCTGCCCCGAGTAGGCCGCCAGGAAGGCCGGGATGAGCACGTCCTGCGAACTGCGCTGGTACTGCGCCGTATCGATGGGGTTCTCCCGCTCCAGACGGTTCAGGATGATCCCGCGGTTCGCCTCGAAGTTCGTAAAGGTTTCCGAATTGTCGTTGCCATCGTCGCGGCTGAAGGCCGTGCGGATGGTGAGGTACGACACGTTGTAGTTGCCCGACCGCACCGGGTTCAACGCCACGTAGTTGCCCTCCTGCACCTGGAAGATCTCCTGGTAGGTCGACGTCACCGTTTTCTTGAAGTCCACCGTCAGCCGGAAGTCCCGGAACGGCTCGATGGCGGCCTGCACCCCGATGTTTTCCAGTTGGTTTTGCTGAAAGGGCATCGTCAGGGCACTGCCCACCAGCCAGCCGTTCTCCACCGCCGTGGTGCGGATGCTCGGGTCCTGGCTGCCCAGCAAGAAGGGCAGGCCGGGCGCGTTGAAGCCATCGTCGAGCCCGAACACGTAGGGCGTAGGGCGGAAGCCGGGCAGCAGCGTGCCCTCGCTCAGCGAGTAGGTGAGGTTGATGGTGCGCAGCGACATCAACGCCCGGAAGAATCCTTTCAGCGCCTTCAGTTCGCGCTTGGGCTTCTCCTCCTGGGTGCTATCGCTCGGCGCGCCCACCGTTCGGGCCGGACGCCCCCGAGCCGCGCGACCACGGCCCCCTCCGGCTCCGTTGATCTCGCGCAAGAACTTGATTTTGTTGTAGAAGCCTACCATATCCACCTTGCCGTTCACGGCGCGGTCGCGGTTGTTCTGGATGGTGTTGCCGATGGTGTCGATGGGGTTAACGGCCGGTTCGTCGGGCCGAAACGGGTCCGGCCGTGGGTTAGGGTCGTAGGGACCGGCCTGCCAGGTGTAGTTGGCTCCGTAGCGCACGTCGGCACTGAGCCAGTCGGTGAGCGGGATCTTGTCGAGCGGCACGGTGTAAGTAGCCGTGAGCGACTGGTCGAAGTTCTTAATGCGGCCCATCTTCTTAAGCTGATCCAGAACAAACGAACGTTCCACCTCGGTGTCGATGGCTCCCTCTACCTCGTCCTCCGGTTCGTCGATCAGCGCCAGGGCGCGGGAGTTGTAGTCGAGGGCCAGGTTGCGCGTTAGGTTCCACTGCAGGGCGTAGACCCGATCAAAGGTGAAGATCTTCTGAAACTGCGGCTCCGAGTTGAAGGTGGTCAGCGCGTTGTTGCGGTACTGCGACTTCACGAAGCTGCGCGACACGTCGGCCCGCACGTTGATGCTGCTCGGGGCGGGCGAAAAGTTAAAGTCCTTGATCAGCGCCAGCCAGGGCGACTGTAAGAAGCCCACGTTGGCAAAGGGCTCAATGGTAAGGTCGGGGAAGGCGTAGTTGTAGCCGATACCGCCCCGCACCAGCCGCCGCTGGAAGTCGGCAATCTCGAAACTGCTGGCCACCTCTTCGCTGTACTGATACGAAAACGCAAAGTTCGACAGGTCGAAGAAGTAGTTCTTGGCCTCCTCGTTGGTTTTCACCTTGCGCACGTTGGTGAAGTTGAGGCTGCGCTCGCGGCGCTGTCCGGTCACAATATCCAGATACGCGGCGCGCTCGATCGCTCCCTGCTCTCCTCCGCTGGTTTCGATGGCATTGAGCGTGGCCTCCAGCGGAATGTCTTCGTTGCGCGGGTCGAACTGTGGGGTGATGCGCTCGCGCTCCAGGCTCACGAACATCGGAATCTGCAAACCAAACTTCTCGGGGAAGAACTTATCCAGGTTCACGTTGGCCGACACGTCGTAGGCGGTGCGCTCTTCGCGGGTGCGGTCGGAGATGCGCGACTGCAACGCTCCGAAACCGAAGGTTGAATGCTGCACCGAGGCGGTCACGTTGGCAAAGTCGGCCAGTTGGGTGTTCACCCGGGCGTTCACCGCCCAGCCGCCCTGCCGGTCGAAGTCGCCCACCCGCAACTCGTTGGCCCACAGGCACACCGACTGCGGTGCGCGGTCGGCCGAGCGGGGGTTGCGCACCCCGATCATCATCACCTGGATGTTGTTCAGGTCGGGACTACCGAGCACCTTCACGGTGTATTTCCCGTCTTCATCTGGCCGCTCATCAGTAAATTCCAAATCTTTAGAGAAACCCGTTCTATTACGCTCGGCCTTGAGCTGGTGCAGCCAGTTGAGCTCAATGTCCATATCATTGGCCTCGGGCCACACGTCGCGAGGCACGGCGCTGCTGGGCGGCGAAACGGTCAGCGGGATCTCTACCTCGTAGTAGTTGCGCGTCATGTCGTTGCCGATGCGCAAGAACGCGCTGGTGGCCCCGTCGGTCAGGGTGCCGCCCTCGGGAGCCTCGGCGTGCAGAAATAGCCGCAGGTTACCGTAGTTGATCAGGTCGAGTTGCAAGTTCTTGAACACCGCCCGGGCGTCGCCGTCGCGCAGGTCGTCCACGCACAGTTGGATCGACTGCTCGTTAAGGCGGCGCTGGATGGGTGAGGTGTTGTCCAGGTCGCGCACGAAGCCGGGCGGCACCACGTAGGGCGAAGCGTTGGTGCTTCCTTCGTCCACTGTGCTGTTTTCCTCAATGTTCACCGTCGAGATGGTGAAGCCGGGGTCGTAGTCTTCGCCGTATTCGGTCAGGGTTTTCTGGTTCAGGTCGCGGGTGAAGCGCCGCCACTGGCTGCCCACAAACTGAAACTTGGCGAAGCGCAGCACCACCGGTTCGCTAAACCCGGTCAGGTAGGTGCGCAGATAGCGGATGGTTTTGAACCCCTGGATATCGCCCTCCACCCGGTCGGGCTGCCGAATGGGAATCCGAAAGAGATACCAGTTCTCGCCCGCTCCTTTCCCATCAGCGACGGTGGTTTTATCCACAATGTAACCGTTGCCCACCCGCAGTTGTCCGGGGCGCAGGTCTATCTCGTATTCGTAGTACTCTTCCAGGGTCGACAGCGTATTGTCGCGGTTCAGGTCTTCGTTGTCGGGGTCGTTGCCGTTCGAGGGAATGTAGGCGGGGTTATCGCTCCTTCCGAAGGGAGTATTGTTTTCGGTGCCATTGAAATCTTTGTAGCGCTCCACAATCTGCGCGTTCCGACTGTCGTATTCGTCGCCCAGGTAGTAGCGGAAGTTGTCGGCCGACGGGTCAGCCCGCACCGCGTCGGGCACCGTTTCGCCCGCGTAGAAGAAGTTCAGTTCTTCTTGTTCGCCCTCGCCATTCTTCACCCCGTCGAAGCCCACGTCCTGGTTTTGGCGTACCTCGGCCGAAATGTTTGAGAACGATTCAATCAGCAATTGGGCGGTTGGCGCGCGCCCCGTTTCGCTCACCACCACGTCGCCCGAAGCATACTCATCGGGCAGGCCCTGCTCGAAGAAGTGCCGACTGTCGGGGATCACGTCTTCCGACACGCTGCCCAGATTAAAGAGCAATTTGCCGCCGGTGGTGTTGTTGCGGTTCACCCGTCCGTCTTGCACCACTCCGTCCGGCCCTTCCATAAAAGGATCGAGCATCCAGAACTCAACGTACTCAATGTTGATCTTGTCAAAGTCCACGTCGGCGGTGATGGCCCGGGTGATGCCTCCCCAGTGCTCGGTGGGGTCGCCCGCCAGGGTGCCGTCGGGGTTCAGATCGCGGGTGTAGTTGAAGGGGCCGCGCTCTTCAGGGAAGTAGGCCAGGTCGAACAATTGCAAATTGATGTTCTGCTGCTGCTCGGCCTGCTGGGGAAAAACATCCTGCGGAATAACATCCCGCTCGTAGTGATTGGCAATCCTGGCCGGAATGTTATCTGGTTTCAGCCTCCCGTTGATATAGAACAAGTTGTCCACCACGTACCAGGCCAGCTTGGCGCGCTGCGCTCCTTCGCCCAACCGCCCGGGCAGCCCGGTTTCCTCGCCGATGGGACGACCGCCCACGCGGGGCGTGGCCGCCAGTTGCCAGTTTCGCCAGCCGCTCAGGTTGTAGGGCGTGGCGAAGTTCTCGAAGTCGTCGATGTAGGAGGTGCCGTCGCCGTTCACCACGTTGGAAGTGCCCGGGATGAGTTGGGCGAACTCGGCGCTCACCGCCACCGACGAGGGCTCTTTGGTCTGGATAAGTGGCAACGCGTCTACCATCTTGGTCAGAAAGCGCGACTCTTTGCGGTAGTTCAGGTCGAAGCCGTACTTGGTATTCCGGGTGGGCTCGTCGCCGATGCTGGGGCGCGTGATGGTGGGCCGCTCGTTTAGGTGCAGAATGGTGGCTCCCAGGTTAATGTCGTCGTTCACTTTGTAGTCGAAGCGGGTGCCCAGCAGGGTGCGCTGCTGGAAGCTGAACAGGTCGGCCTTCTCGAAGGTGACGCGAATCTCTTTGCCCGAACTGAGCACTCCGCTGTTCAGAATGGTGACCCGCCCCAGCTGATAGTCCACCGTAAAATCAGAACCTTCGGTCAGGGGCGTGTTGCCCGCGATCACCTGCACCGACCCCTCGGAGATGTTGATGCCCGGCAGCATAATCTCGTTCGAACGAACCGGCCAGGAAGCTACCCACCAGAAAGAACTTGTCCTTGTTGGTCTCCAGCGAAGCGTCGTTCTGGGTGCTGTTGTAGAGTTCGTCGTACACGTACTTCTCCACCAGATTCTCGGCGTTGGGTCCGAACTGTCGGCCCAGGTAGCTCCCGAAGGGTTCCAGCACCGGGAAGTAGACCACCCCCTGGTTGGGGTCGATGGTGATGCCCTCCACAAAGTCGAAGTTGCCGTCGCCGTTGCCCACCGGGTCGTTGTTGGGGTTGAGCCGGTCTAGCCCCAGCAGTCCGATCAACTGCCGGTCGCGCACGTTGTCGGGCCCCTCGTTCAGGCTGGGGTTGTCGATGCCCGCCCGGTCGTCGCGATACACAATGCGCAGTTGAAAGCCCTCGCGCGTCACCTGGTTGGCGTTGAGCGAGTACACGTTCTTCATCATCAGGTCCCAGGTGGGCACGTTGGTGTTGATCTTGGTGGGCCGCAGCAACTTGAGCAGTATCGCCTGGTCGTCGTCCAGGTTCTGATAGTCTTCGGTGAGTTCGCCCACCTGGTAGCGTTGTCCGTTGTAGGTATACTCAAAGGCTACGGCCAGCATCTCGTCGTTCTGCAGCTGGCGGTTCAGCGTCACGTAGCCCAGTTGGCTGTTGAAGACGTACTCCTGCGGGCTCAGCTTGCGCACCGAGGTTTTCACTTCGTAGTCGGTGGCGCTCACGAAGTCGGGGAAGCGTTGTTGCAGGTCGGCCTCCAGCCCGTCGGGGGTGCGGCTGAAGTTCTTGAGCGTGGCGAACAGGTTGTTGGCGTTGTTGGCGGTGGGCGGCTGCTGGTTGCCCTCCAGCACCTCGCTGCGGTAAATGTTGCGGTCTAGTCCTTCGCCCAGGTCCATGAAGGCACCCACGGTGCGCAGGGTTTCGGTGTTGCCCGTGCGGTTGATCACGTACACCTCCACCCGCGTCACGTTGAGCCGGGAGTTGACCTGGGGCAGGGTAGCCAGCCACGGCTCGTAGTTGTCGCGAAAGAAGTGGCCCAGAAAGAAGTGGCGGTTCTCGTCGTACTCCGACGAGCGCACCTCGAACTCCCTACTCTGCGAACCGTTCTCGATGGTGACCGCGTCGCTGCTGCCGCGCTGGATGGAGGCCACGCTGGTGACGAACAGCCGCCCGAACTGCAGCTGCGTCTTGAGGCCGAACAGGCTCTGCGACCCGGTGATCAGGCTGTTGTTCACCGGCAGGTTCACGTTGCCCAGTTCGATCTTCTTGATGATCTCGTGGTCGTAGCCGGTATACTCCACCTTGATGTTGTTCTGGAAGTCGAAGGAGTTGTTGTTATCGAAGTTGGCCGTCACGGCGAGCTTGTCGCCGATCTTGCCGATCACGTTGAGGCTGATCTGTTGGTCGAACTCAAAGTTGCCGTTGCGCTGCTGCCGCACCGGGATAGCCGGGTTCTCCACCCGCTGGAAGCGCCCCCCGAAGTCGAGCGTTACGAAGCCGTTGGGCCGAATGTCCACAAACGACCCTCCGAACAGGCGGTCGAAGATGGGCGTGGTGTAGATGGGCGGAATGAGCCGCTTGCCGCTCACCGCACTTTCGCCGTCCAGCGCCGACGAGCGGCTGCGCCAGTAGTCTTGCAGGGCTTTTCGATCCTGGTACTGCTGGTACTGATCAAAGTCCAGGTAGGACGGGGCCCGGTAGTCGAGCCCGTTGATGCGCTCGTAGATCGAGTAGTTCACCGTGGAGTCGTTGACGGTGATGTCGGTTTCCACCTGGGTGGGGTCGCGCGGGTACAGGGGCGTGCGCGGGGGCGGGTCGGAGAAGGGGTCGCCGTAGCGGTCGGGCTGCCGGTAGTTGGGCTGGGCCGAGGGTTGGTAGCCCTGATTATTGGGGATGGTGTCCGCCGCTAGCACGGCTTCGGTTGGGGTGGTTGCGGCGGGGGCTGTATCCGCTGGAGTAATGGGATCGGTTGCCGGGGCAGTGGCGGTAGAATCGGCCGCCGGGGGCGGGGCATCCTGCGCTGTTCCTACCCGGACCAACCCCAGCAGTAGCAGCAGACTGATTCCCAGCGGCCGGGTCAACCCGCGATTTACTTTAGCCGTATATAAACGAAACCGGTACGTAGAAAGCACGAAGCAAATTTGTGGTGATCACGTGGTTTTTAGCGCCAATTTGATGAGGTCTTCCAGGCGCAGTTCAGTAGACTCGTTCTTCTTTTGCCATTCGCTGATGGCTTTCTCGATGCTTTTTTCGGCCATGTTCCGGCTGATGCCGAGCGTAACCAAAGCAGACAACGCCTCGTTGCGAAGGGTATTGTACGCCCCTGCTCCTATTCCCCGCACCTTATCGGGCGAGGCCCCGCTGCTGATCATATCCTTCTTGATACGATCCTGCAACTCCAGCACGATGCGCTGCGCCGTCTTGGCCCCGATGCCCTTGATGCGTTGAATGGTTTTGATGTCGTTTTGCACAATGGCGGCCTTGATCTCTTCGGGGTCCATTGATGACAGAATGGTGAGCCCCAGGCTGGGCCCCACCCCCGAGATGCTGAGCAGATCCAGGAACAATTTTTTCTCATTCGCCTCGGCGAAGCCGAACAGCAACTGGGCGTCTTCCTTCACGTACAAGTAGGTGTGCAGCATGCACGCCTCGTCGGGCCCCAGGGCGTTAAAGGTGTTGAGTGAAATGCGGACCTCGTAGCCCACCCCCTGCACGTCGATGATGACGAAAGTAGGTTCTTTGTGAGCGAGTTTGCCGCGTAAGTAAGCGTACATGAATGAAGGGAAAAGTTGTTAGGCACAAAGTTGCGCAATGATACTGAAACCGCGGGCAAAGTTATCGAATTTTCTGGGGGATGTTGGTTTTCGCCCGGAGGATCGCCACTGGCCCGGGGTAGCCGTTTTTTCAAAACTATCCCAAGAACTTTCGTAACCATTCTTAGACAATCGCTTCACCGTCGCACCGTTTCGCGTTTCTGTATCTGAATTGCCCGACAAAAACGCGGGCCAAACCGACAAAAGCCGCCCGGACCATACATCGTTGGTGGGGCCAACTGCCGGTGAGTAGACCCACCAATTGCGCTTAAATGACCGGTTTGGCCCGATAATTTTTGCTGCGCACCCGTTCCGACGGCCAAATCTACGACCGGGAGGCTGCTACGTAGTCCTTCCGATGACCGGCTGAACGACCGGGGAGCTGCTCCCCAGCCCCTCCGCGGCGCGTCTGGACGACCGGGAGGCAGCCTCCCACTCCTTCCGGCGACCCAATCTACGACCGCGGAGGTGCTCCCCAGCCCCACCGAGAAGCGTTTGAGCCACCGCGGAGGTGGCGCACGGCCTTCCGAGAGCGGGTTTGAAGCGGAAAAACTGCTGCTTCCGGGGTATGTTTTCTGCTGGTTTTGCCGGTTTATGGTTTAGCGTTCCTTTTCGTGGAGACACAAACCGAAATACCCTCTATTCCTTCAAAATTCATCATTCGACCTTCCTTGCGCCCGGCGCCCGGTTCGACATTTAAAACATCGATAATGTTGAAAAGAAAACAATTCTACGCATCGGTCTGGCACCGTACCTCCGGTACGGCGCCTACAGTAAACGGGTTCTCCGAACCCACCCGAACCGGGGAAGGAAAATGTATCCGCCCGCGTGCATTTCTCAAAGCAATTCCACTACTTGAGGGCAACCAACGCCTACCATGACCAGCGACCTCACCCAACCCCTCCACCGCGCCCTCATTGACGAGGTGAAGCGCCGCATCATCGGCGAATCGGTGCCGCGTATCAAGCAGTGTCTTTCGCAACTGAGCACGGACGAAATCTGGCTCCGCCCCAACGAAAACGTGGTGAGCGTGGGCAACCTGGTGCTGCACCTGATGGGCAACCTGCGGCAGTGGGTGCTCAGCGGACTGGGCGGGCAGCCCGACCACCGGCAGCGTAACCGCGAGTTTGACCACACCGACCCGCTGCCTACCGCCGAACTGCTGCCGCCGCTCAACGCCCTGACGACCGAGGTAGCGGCGGTGCTCGACCGGCTCACGCCCGCCGACCTGCTGGCCACCTACCGGGTGCAGGGTTACGACGAAACCGGCGTAGCCATCCTGATGCACGTCACCGAGCACTTCTCCTACCACACCGGGCAGATCACCTACTTTGTGAAGACGCGCAAGAACGTGGACCTGCAGTACTACGGCGGGCAAGACCTCAACCAAACCGCATGAGGCTCACCCTTCTGCTCCTACAGCACCGCTGGAAAGCCTTTTTCCGCTCGCCCGCCCTGGGGCAGCGTCTGGCGGGCGCTTTCTTGCTGGGGTTGGTAGTGCTGCTCATGGGAGTCTCTCTGTTCGCCCTGGGACAAAACCTAAGCCAAGTATTCAGCAAACTTCTTCCCGGCCGCGATCCGGTGGAGGTGGTTCACCGATGGTTACTCTACTATTTATTGTTCGACCTCATTGGGCGCTACTTTGTGCAGGGGATGCCCACGGCTAGTCTGGCTCCCTACCGGCACCTGCCTGTTCGCAACGCTGCCCTGCTTCGCTTCGTGCTGGCGCAGGTGCCACTCACGCTCTTCAACGTGCTGCCGTGGTTGGTGGCGGGTCCGTTTGTGGCCAGTTTGGTGTATCCCCAGTTTGGTTTTGGGGCGGCAGTGGGTTGGGTAGCGACCTTGGCGATGCTGTTATTCATCAGCTCTTACCTGGTTTTCTTCGCCCGCTTGCAGGTGTCCGTTCGGCCCGCCCGGGTGCTCATCGCGTTGACCCTGGTGATCATGTTGCTGGTGCTCGACCGGTTTGAAGTGATCCCTTTGTCGGCGCTGTCGGCCGCAGCCTTTGGGGCGGTGGTGGCGGCTCCGGGCTGGGCGGTGGTGCCGGTGCTGCTGGCGGGGGCGCTGGTGATGGGCATCTATCAATGGATGCGGGGCGGGTTCTACGCCGAAGACCTTCCCGCCCGTCCGGGTTCCACCGGATTACGACGACTAGACATTTCCCGACTGCGGCAACGCTACGGGTAGAGGGGCTACTGATGCTTAACGAGTTCAAGATCATTACGCGCCACCGTCGATCCCGCACGGTTATCGTTAGTAGCCTGTTCATTATTATTGCCTACGGTTTGTTGTTTTACACCGACGAGAACGATATGCAGCTTGGCAACGGCGCACTTCTTTTGCCCGGCGTGGCAATCACGGGAAGCGTTGCCCTCACCTACGGGCAGTTTCTGCTGGCCTGGGAGGGAGCATACTTTGATGGTTTGCTGGTCGCCAATGTCCCGCTCCGCACTTATATCAGGAGCAAGTATCGTTTGCTATCGGCCTTTTGTCTGGTTAACTACCTGATTACGTTGCCGCTGGGGTTGCTGGGGTGGCCGATTCTGGTGGTGAACACCGCTTGCTTCCTGTTCAACTGGGGGGTGAGCAGTTGGATTGTTATTTACTTTGCCACCTACAACCGGGAGCGCGTCAGATCTGACGTCAAGTAGTTTTTTCAATTGGCAAGGGGTTACCACGCCCCAGTTGTGGCTATCGGCGCTGATCTTGCTGGTTCCGGTGCTCCTGGGCTCGCTGGGCAACTGGTGGATACCGGGGGCGGGCGTGGTTCTGATCGCCGGACTGGGTTTGCTGGGCTGGTTCACCCGCCGCATCTGGCTGCCCAGACTATCCGGCGCTTTCGGCAGGAAAAAGTATGTCATGGCCGCCGGGTTCCGGCAGAAAACCAACTAACATATGATTGAAGTAAACCAACTCAGCAAGCGCTACGGCAAGCAGGAAGTGCTTTCGGTAGAGCACCTGCACGTGGCTCCGGGCGAACGGCTCGGCCTGGTGGGCAACAACGGCGCAGGAAAGACTACCCTTTTTCGGCTGCTGCTCAACCTGGTGCGGCCCACAACGGGTGAGGTGCGTAGCCAGGGGCAGCCGGTGTACCAGTCGGACCACTGGAAGACCTACACCGGATCCTACCTCGACGAGGGCTTTCTGCTCGACTATCTCACTCCCGAAGAGTACTTCTCGTTTCTGGGGCAACTGCACCGGCTGTCGGCTACCGAAGTGACCGCCCGCTTACAACCCCTGGAAGGACTGTTCAACCAGGAAATCCTGAACGGCAACAAGTACATTCGCGACCTCTCGCAGGGCAACCGCAAGAAGGTGGGCGTGGCGGCGGCACTGCTGATTCGTCCCACCGTGGCCATCCTCGACGAGCCGTTCTCGAACCTGGACCCCACCACGCAGATTCGGCTCAAGCATCTGCTCACGACAACGGCCAGTGAACAGCAAACCACCCTGCTGATCTCCAGTCACGATCTGAGCCACGTCACCGAGGTGTGCAACCGTATTGTGGTGCTGCATCAGGGGAAGATCATCCGCGACCTGCGCACCGACGAAACCACCCTGCCCGAACTGGAAACTCTCTTTGCGGAGAATGGTGGGTGAAGTCTCACCGGGCAAATAACCCACCGCAACAGTTATCGGCGAAACCCTGGTAAGTGCCGACAATTCCCTTCCGCAACAAAACCACTGGTTTTCAGATTACTATGGAGGCATCTATCCTTTTAAACCACGCATTCTATGGGAAATCTCAACGTTAAGCTCGTCGATAGCCAAAAGGACCAGAACGAGAACACCCGCTGCATTCTGCGCGACCTTAAGGCGCTCGAGTCAATGCTTGACAACGCTTGGTTCAACGAAGAGCCTATCCACATCGGGGCCGAGCAGGAACTGTGCCTGGTGGATGAACACTGCAAGCCCGCCCCGATCTCGATGGCCGTGCTGGAGCGGCTCACTTCCGATGGTTACACCACTGAACTGGCCAAATTCAACCTGGAATTCAATCTTGATCCGCTGGAGTTCACGGGCGACTGCTTCAGTCAGATGGCGGCCAACACCCAGGAGAAGCTCAACGAGCTGGCGGCGCTGGGCGAAGACATGAACTTCCGGACGGTGATGACCGGCATCCTGCCCACGCTGCGCAAATCGGACCTGGGAATGAGCAACCTCACTCCGCTTGATCGCTACCACGCCCTGGTGAAAGCCATCAGCAAGATGCGCGGTAGTAAGCACGAACTGCACATCCGAGGCGTAGACGAACTCAACGTGAAGCACGACTCGGCGCTGCTGGAGGCCTGCAACACCAGCTTTCAGGTGCATCTGCAAATAGCGCCCGCCGAGTTTGTGGCCAAGTACAATATCGCGCTGGCCATCACCGCCCCGGTGCTGGCTATTGCCGCCAACTCGCCCCTGCTGTTCAACAAACGGTTGTGGAACGAAACCCGCATCGCCCTCTTTCAGCAGTCGATCGATACGCGCGCGGTGTCGGAGCACCTGCGCGACCGCAGCCCGCGCGTCACCTTCGGCAATGACTGGCTCACCCGTTCGGTCATTGATCTCTACCGGGAAGACATCGCGCGCTTCCGCCCCATGCTGATGGCCGATTACGAACAGAACGTTCTGGAGCAGTTGGCCGATGGAAAGACCCCTGAGCTGCGGGCGCTGATGACGCACAACTCAACGGTGTACCGCTGGAACCGCCCCTGCTACGGCATCAGTCCCAACGGGAAACCCCACCTGCGTATTGAGAACCGCATCTTGCCCGCCGGGCCCAGCGTGCCCGACGAGGTGGCCAACGCGGCTTTCTGGGTGGGCTTGATGGAAGGCTTTGGCGATGCCTACGACGACATCACCCGCTGGCTGGAGTTTGACGATGTGCAGGCGAACTTCGTGGCGGCCGCCTTTTCGGGACACGAGACGGAAATCACCTGGATTAAGGGGCAGAAACTGTCGGTGGCCGAACTGATCGAGAAGGAACTGTTGCCGCTGGCGGAGGCGGGCCTTAAGAAACGACAGGTGGCCGCTTCGGATATTGACCACTGCCTGGGCATTATCGCTGAGCGCAACCGCACCCGCCAAACCGGCTCGGGCTGGTTGCTGAAGTCGTACCACAAGATTGGCAAAGAAGTGATGCACGACGAGCGGTCGGCCACGCTCACCTCGGCCATGATCAAACACCAGCAATCGGGCCGACCGGTGCACCAGTGGGAGTTGGCGGCCAAAGACGATTCGGTGGCCTGGTCGCCCACCTCGTTGCTGATCGAGGAGTTTATGACCCGCGATGTTTTCACCGTAGAAAAGGACGATATTCCAGAGCTGGCCGCCAGCATTATGGACTGGCAAAAGGTGCGTTTTGTGCCGGTAGAGGACGATAAGGGACGCTTGCTGGGCCTGGTATCGGCGCGCAAGCTTATTCGGCACCTGATTGATCGGGCGGCCAACAAGGAAGAAAGCAACTGCACGGTGGCCGACTTGATGATCGCGGACCCGATCACTATTTCGCCGGAGAAAACGGTGATGGAGGCCATGCGGGTGATGAAGAAAAACAACGCCGCCTGCCTGCCGGTGGTGAAGAAGGACAGGCTGGTGGGCATCATCTCCGAGGGAAGTTTTTTGAACGTAACGGCCAGCCTGCTTGATGCGCTGGGCGAGCAGCCGGAGGAGTGAAGTAATAACTTTTAAAGACCCATACGGGTTATCCCTGCACCAACCAACCGCCAACCCCTATGTGGAAAGAAGAAAACAACGCCCTTAAAAAAGACTTCGAGTTTGCCGATTTTGTAGCGGCTTTCGGCTTTCTGACGCGCGTGGCGCTGGTAGCCGAAAAGATGAACCACCATCCGCACATCACCAACGTGTATAACCAGGTGAACCTTGCCCTAAGCACCCACGACGCGGGCAACACCGTCACCGACAAAGACCGAAAACTGGCCAAGGCGATTGACAAACTAGTGTGATGGATGCTGGTTACTGGAGGCTAGCTACTGGTCACTGGATGACTTGCTAAATGGCCAGATGCTAGTTGCTAGCATCTAGTATCTGACCAGTCCAGAAAATCATCTAGCACCTGACCCCGTAGAAACTCATGTCTGAATTTCCCGAAACCGCCGCTTTGTTCCTGGTGCCTACGCCCATTGGCAACCTGGAAGATATCACCCTGCGGGCGCTGCGCATCCTGCGGTCGGTTGACGTGATTCTGGCCGAAGATACGCGCACGTCGGGCAAGTTGCTCAAGCACCACGGCGTGCCCACCAAGATGCAGCCCTACCACGCCTTCAACGAGCACCGTTCGGTGGCCGCGCTGGTGGCCCGCTTGCAGGGGGGCGAGCGCATGGCCCTGATCAGCGACGCGGGCACCCCGGCCATCTCCGACCCGGGGTTCTTGTTGGTGCGAGCCTGTTTGGAGGCGGAGGTGGCGGTGGAGTGTCTGCCGGGAGCCACGGCCTTTGTGCCCGCCCTGGTGAAGTCGGGCCTGCCCAGCGACCGCTTCGTGTTTGAAGGGTTCTTGCCGCCCAAAAAAGGCCGACAAACGCGCCTGCTGCAACTGGCCGAAGAAAGCCGCACGCTTATCTTCTATGAATCACCGCACCGGCTGGTGAAGACACTGGGGCAACTGGCCGAGTATTTCGGAGAGCGACGCGCGTCGGTGTCGCGAGAATTAACTAAATTGCACGAAGAGACGCGCAACGATACGTTGGCCGCGTTAGCAGAACACTATACCACCACTCCCCCCCGGGGCGAAATTGTGATCGTTGTTGAAGGCAAATAAGCTTCCGTTCCCCCAGAACAAATATTACCTCCTCGTCCTGTCCGTCGGCAGTGCCTTGCTGTTCTGGTTAGGCTGGCCGGTGAAGCCTTTTCCGTTTCTGCTGTTCGTGGCGATGGCGCCGCTGTTCGCCATTGAGAAACGCGCGTCGTACGAGCACTACCGGCATCCGGGACCGCGTGTTCTTCGGCTACACCTACCTCACGCTGTTGCTCTGGAACCTACTCACCACCTGGTGGGTGTACTACTCTACGGCCGTGGGGGCGGTGTTTATGCTGCTGGCCAATGCGCTGCTGATGAGTATCCCTTTTGTGTTGTTTCGCCTCACCAAACGGGCCGCGGGCGAAGGTTGGGGCTTCTTCGGCTTCGTGCTTTACTGGGTCACCTTCGAGTATGTGCACCTTAACTGGGACGTGTCGTGGCCCTGGCTCACGCTGGGCAACGGCTTCGCCTTTTTTCCCGCGTGGGTGCAGTGGTACGAGTACACCGGCGTGTTCGGCGGCACGCTGTGGATTCTGCTGGGCAACATCGCCTTCTACTACGTCTTCCTGCGCGACGGAGCGCTCTGGCAGGGCCTGATTCGTTGGCGCAGCCTTATCTATACCGCGCTGTGGATTGTGCTGCCGATTGCCTATTCCTACGTGATCTACCTGCGCTACGAAGAGAAGGGACAAGAAGTCGAGATTGTGGTGGTGCAGCCTAACATCAACCCCTATACCGAGAAATTCGCCGACGGTGACGCGTTCATCCCCTACGCCGAGCAGGTAGATCGTTTTGCGGCGCTGGCGGAGCAGAAAATTACGCCCCAAACGCAGTTCGTGCTCTGGCCCGAGTCAGCCTTCGACGGCGCCTACTGGGAACCCACGTTTGCGGATACGGACGTGTACCAGCGCATCATGGCGTTTAAAGAACGAAACCCCGACGTGTCGCTGGTGACGGGCATGACCTCGCTGATTCGCTACGACCGTCCCGAAGACGTTACGCCCACCGCGCGTTACAGCGAAGACATCGGCTCGTACGACGTGTTCAACACCGCCTTCTTCGTGCCCAACCAAGGCAATCCGGTATTCTATCATAAATCACGGCTGGTGCCCGGTGTGGAGATTATGCCGTATCCTAAAATTCTGGGCTTTCTTTCTACCCTCATCTTTGATCTGGGCGGCACTTCCGGCGGCTTCGGACGGCAGGCCGAGCGTACCGTACTGTATAATTCCGACTCGCTGGGCGGCGCTCCGGCCATTTGTTACGAGTCGATCTACGGCGACTACCTCACACGCTTCGTGCGCAACGGGGCCCAGATGATCTTCATCATCACCAACGACGGCTGGTGGGGTAACACCGCCGGACATAAGCAGCACCTGCACTACGCCTCGCTGCGAGCGATCGAAACCCGGCGCAGCGTGGCCCGTTCGGCTAACACCGGTATCTCGGCCTTCATCGACCAGCGGGGAGATATTCATCAGGCCACCGAATACTGGACCCAAGCCGTGATCCGGGGCAGCATCCGGGCCAACGACGATCTCACCTTTTATGCCCGGCACGGCGACTACCTGGCCCGCACCACCGCCTGGCTGTCGGTGTTCGTGTTGCTGGCCGCCTTGGTGAAAGGTAAGATTACGTAACGGCTGATGCAATCAGCCGCCACAGATTTCATATCAATATTTCAGACTATGAATTTAGACCACATTCTTCAACAAACCGTTGCCATCACCAAACAGGCCGGGGACTTTATGCAGGAGGAAGCCCGCAAGTTTCAGCTTTCGGCTATCGAGTATAAGGGCAAGAACGACCTGGTGTCGTACGTAGATAAGGAAACCGAGAAAATCCTGGTGGCGGGGCTGCGCGACCTGCTGCCCGAGGCCGGTTTTATCACCGAAGAGGGCACCACCGACGTGGGGCGGGCCGAGCGTTATAACTGGGTGATCGATCCGGTAGACGGCACCACCAACTACGTGCACGGCCTGCCGCTGTACTCGAGCAGCATTGCGCTGATGGACGGGGATGAGGTGGTGTTGGGAGTGATTAACGAACCCAACCACGGCGAGTGTTTCCACACCATCAAGGGTGGCCCTGCTTATCTCAACGACACCGAGATCCGGGTGTCGCCAATAGGCGAATTGGCCAACAGTTTGCTGGCGACCGGGTTTCCGTACTCTAAGTTTAAAAACCTGCCCGTGTACGTTGAGATCGTGCAGGACCTGATGCAGGGCACCCACGGTTTGCGCCGGATGGGCAGCGCTGCCGTAGACCTGGCCTACGTGGCCTGCGGTCGGTTTGAGGGGTTTTTCGAGTATAATCTGAAACCCTGGGACGTGGCGGCGGGAGTGTTTCTGGTGCAGCAGGCCGGGGGCACGGTCACCACTTTTAGCGGAACGGACAATTATATCTTTGGGGGCGAATTAGTGTCCGGTGGAACAGTCCACCCAGAGTTCTTGGAACTGATTCAGCGGTACTGGTATCGGGAGAAGAGTAGCTAAGCGGGCAGGTCGATGTCGCCCTTTTTGATCAGGTCGGCCACTGAAAAACTGTACTGCTCTAGGATAGTGACCGGTTTGTCCCAGTCTTTGGTGATCCAATCCTGCTGGGGATAGGCCACCGTCACTTTCCGGTTGGCACTAAAGAGCCAAACCACCTGCTTCACTCCAAAGGCAAACAACTTCTCGGTTTTGGTATGGTAATAATCGGCTGGAGTATTGAAACTGCTGGTGTCGGCTTTGGTATCTATTTCAATGGCTACCAGCGGAGGAATGTCAAAATACTTGTTCTTGAGCGGCGTACGCTGAAGCGTAGATTTTTCATAGATGGCAATGTCAGACGACAGGTTATTGCCCCGTTCAAGGTGTAGACCAATTTCGTTGGTGATGATTTTATAATGATCACTTGCCACATGCTGATACAAATACTCCAGCACAGCAGAAATAATGATACCTTGCACGTCGCTGCATCCCATAATGTCTTCCGGGTTTTTTTGGTTGGCCAACACGTCGCGGTATCCCCGGTAGTAGATTGGTCTCCCGTCCATTTCCTCGTACACCAGCACGTCGGGCACCTTTTCGGAAAGAACCTGGTCAGGAAGCGGTATGGTTGTAGTTTCGATCATTGTCTATTTCACTTCTTCGTAGTCAACATACTCGCCGCCCTTAAAATCTTCGGTGCTGCGCGTTTTCTTTTCTTCCGGGGGGATATGATCGACGTGGATATGGCCGTCGGGAGTGCGGTGTTGCTGTTGTTCACGACGGTACTTAGGGCCGAATTTGTTCTTTCGGGCGTACTCCTGCTGCATGCGACGGGCGTGCTCGAGGGGAAAGAATAGCTTGAGCACAAAGTTGCTCGCTTTGTAGACGATATAGATGAATATGATGGTGATCAGCAAGAACTTCAGCATAACGGACGACAAGTTACGGGGACTGGTAGACCCCTAAAATACGCAAATATGGCTAGATCGCCAACCGGCAGTAGTGGACCGAATTGAGGGTTAGCACCACTCGATTAACGTTGTTTTATCGCTGATGGTTTGCTTAAGCCATTGTCACTCAAAATCTTCGTACAGTAAGTACTGCTCGCGCATCGCCCGGTAAGGGGCTAAGTCGGCCTCCCAGCTTTGCTTAATTTGTGCTTCGGTTTGCCCCGCCGCGATCTGCTGCTGTAGCGTTTCGTTGCCCGCTAGAATCCGGAAGGTGGCGGTTAGGAAAAAATCCTTATCAGAAATGCCTCCCGCCCGGGCCTGCTCGTGCGCTAGCAGCACGTACTTGAGCGTGAACTGATCCAGGGGTTCAACCTGGCGCAAATCGGCTCCGTAGCAGCGCTGGTTCTCGTGCTTGGGGCTGCTCACCACTCCCGGAATGGCCCAGGGCACAAACGAAAAGGTATCGGCGGCACTGTTCACCTCGGCGAAGGCGCGGCTCGGATGACCGTACACTTGGAACGGAAAATCGGTGCCCCGCCCCAGCGTGACCACCGTGCCCTCGAGCAGGCACAGCGCCGCGTACAAATTGACGGCTTGGTCGTTGGGCAAATTGGGCGACGGCCGCACCGGCAAACTATAACGGTCGCGGTGGGAGTAGTTGGCTACCGGAATCACCGTAAGGTCGGTCTGCGCGCTGTCGGTGAGCCAGCCTTCGCCGTTGATCATGCCCGCCAGTTCGCCCACCGTGAGGCCGTGCACCACCGGGATGGGATGCATGCCCACGAAAGATTCTACCCCCGGTTGCAAAACGGGTCCGCCCACGTAAAAGCCGTTGGGGTTGGGCCGGTCTAGCACCAGCATCTTTTTATTTTGTTCGGCGCAGGCTTCCATCACGTAGTGCATGGTGCTGATGTAGGTGTAGAAGCGCGCGCCCACGTCCTGAATGTCAAAAATCACCAAGTCAATGCCCGCTAACTGCTCGGGCGTGGGTTTTTTGTTTTTGCCGTAGAGCGACACGATGGGCAGGCCGGTCGTGGGGTCGGTACTGTCGTTAATAAGGTCTCCCGCGCCCGCTTCCCCCCGGAAACCGTGCTCAGGCGCGAATATCTGCTTCACGTTTACGCCCAGCGCCACGAGCGAATCTACCAAGTGGGTTTGGTTGATTAACGAAGTGTGGTTCACCACCAGCGCTACGGCTTTTCCTGCTAGCAAAGGCAGGTAGGCATTGGTTTGGTAGGCTCCCGGGCGAATGGGCTGGTCAGCTACCGTCTCCGGCGGGGTGGCTTCTTGGGTGGCAGTCTGCGATTGGCAGGCAGTAGCCATACCGAGCAACGCAATCAACAGGATAGTTTTGTTCATGGAATTCCTCATTACTTCTCCCACCACGGGTTGACAGGAAGATCAAATGTATTGCAAATCAGCGAAATGTTCGTGTACTTTACCCGCAACCTTCGCGCCGTTCGTTTCAGTCCTAACGATTAACCTGCTTCCGTCCCCTTGAACCTTTCTTACTTCATATCTAAAAAGATCAGTCAGGCCGAAAGCAAATCCTTTTCGTCGACCATCAACAAGATCGCCATTGCCAGCATCGCGGTGGGTCTGGCCGTGATGATGATCTCCTTTTTGATCCTCGATGGCTTTCGCCAGGAGGTGAAGGATAAGATTTACTCATTTAGCGGACACATTCAGATTACCAAATACTCGCTCGACAACTCCATGCAGGAGGAGCCGATATCCACCAACAACCTTTTATACCAGCAGCCCGAGCGCTTTGAGGCGGTGGACCACGTGCAGGTGTTTAGCCATAAGGCCGGTTTGCTCAAGACGGAGGATGAGGTGCTGGGAACCGTCATCAAGGGAGTGAGCACCGATTTTGACAGCACCCGCTTCAAGCGCAACATCAGCCGGGGGCACTTCATTCGGTATGACAGCAGTGGTTACTCCACCGACGTGCTCATCAGCCAGAAAATCGCCAACACCCTGCTGCTCGACACGGGCGACAACGTGCGTATGTACTTTATCGATCCGCCCAACAACCGGATTCGCAAGCTGCACGTGCGGGGCATTTATGACACCGGTATTGAGGAGTTCGACGATCAGGTTATCCTGGGCGACATTCGCATGATTCAGCGCCTTAATGACTGGCCCGATTCGCTGGTAGGCGGGTTTGAGGTGTTTTTAAAGAGCAGTGACCAGGCAGACCAAGCGGAAGTGGCGCTGCAAGACGAGCTGGACTATAGCTTGTTCGTAGAAAAGGTGAGCGATAAATACGTGCAGATTTTTGAGTGGTTAGACCTAATCAACAACAACGTGGTGGTTTTTCTGGCGCTTATTCTGTTCGTGGCCTGTTTCAATATTATCAGCATTTTGCTGATTCTGATTATGGAGCGCACCCAGATGATTGGCATTCTAAAGGCTTTGGGTGCTAAGAACGGACAGATTCGCCGGATTTTTACCTACAACGGTCTGTTACTGGTGCTGAAGGGCATGCTCATCGGCAACGTGATTGGCATTGGCTTCGGGCTGCTGCAGTCGCATTTCAAGATTATTCCCCTTGACCCGGAAAACTACTACATGAGCTTCGTGCCCATTCAGTGGGATTTTCTAACGATTGTGTTGCTCAACCTGCTCACTTTTGTGGTGGTGGCACTGGTGCTGGGCATCCCGACGGTGGTAATTCTGCGGATCGATCCGATCAAGGCCATTCGGTTTGATTAGATGTTCGGAGTTCTAGGTTTAGTAAACTCAGAACCTTTTACCCCCGAACCTTCAACTCGTATTTCCGAAACATGCTGTGCACCTTCATCAGGATCACTCCGCCGAAGGCCTCCCAGAAGATTTTGCTCGACATTTTTGATACTCCCCGCGTGCGGTCGGTGAAGATGATGGGCACCTCGGTGATCCGGAACCCGTGTTTCCAGGCGTTGAATTTCATCGATATCTGGAAGGCGTAGCCGACGAACTGCACCCGGTCGGGGTCGATGGCCTCCAGCACCCGACGCCGGTAGCACTTGAAGCCCGCCGTGGCGTCGTTGATGGGCATACCCGTGACCCAGCGCACGTATTGGCTGGCAAAATACGAGACCAGCACCCGCTTGATCGGCCAGTTCACCACGTTAACTCCCGTCACGTAGCGCGACCCGATGGCCAGATCGTAGCCCTGCTCGGCGCAGGCTTTATGCAGACGCACCAAATCTTCGGGATTGTGCGAGAAGTCGGCGTCCATCTCGAAGATGTAGTCGTAACCCTTTTGAATGGCGTAGCGAAAGCCCGCAATGTAGGCGGTGCCCAGTCCCTGCTTGCCGGGCCGCTCGAGCAGGTGAATCTGGTCAGGATAAGTGCTTTGCAGTCCGCGCACAATGTCGGCGGTGCCGTCGGGTGAATTATCATCAACAATTAATACCTCGAAGGCTACGGGCAACGAAAGGATGGCTTCTAGCAATAGCTGAATATTCTCTTTCTCGTTGTAAGTGGGGATGATGACCAGGCTGCGGTTGGAGCTCACTAACTAGCAATTAGGATAAAAGGCCAAAAATAGCCAGCTTTCGCCGATAAAAAAAACGCTGACCGCCTGCTATAAACCCTCTATGGACGCTACCGCTAAAGGAGTTCCCTGCATTTTTTTGGACCGGGACGGAGTGATCAACCGCGACCGGGTGAACTACGCCTACCGACTGCCCGACTTCCTGATTTTGCCCCGGGTGCCCGAAGCCCTGCGGCGGCTCAAAGCGGCGGGCTACCGGTTGGTGATCGTCACCAACCAATCGGGAATTGCCAAGGGCATTTATACCCGCGAGCAGATGCAGACCTGCCACGACTTTATGAATATGGTGACCGGGCACCTAGTGGACGAAATTTACTACGCACCCTACCATCCGTCGGTCAGTGAATCGCTTACCCGCAAGCCCGACAGTCTGATGTTCGAGCGGGCGATGGCCAAGTTCAACGTTGACCCCGCCCGTTCGTGGATGGTAGGCGACAAAGAGCGCGACTTGCTTCCGGCGCAGAAATTGGGTATTCCGGGCATTTTGATTGATGAATCCCATCCGGAAACCACCGCCCAGACGACCGTGAGCAGCCTATGGGAAGCGGCGGAGTGGCTATCAGAACGGGCGCACCTCAACGATGCCGTTGGACCAATCCCTACTTCTTCCTAAAAAATACCCGAATCGGCACGCCCTCAAAGTTGAAGTGCTCGCGGATGCGGTTTTCCAGAAAGCGGGTGTAGGCCTGCTTCACGTACTGCGGGTGGTTACAGAAGAACGCAAACGTGGGCGTGTACACCGGCAACTGCGTGATATACTTGATCTTGATATATTTTCCCTTCACCGAAGGCGGGGGCTTCTGTTCGATCTCGGGCAGCAGCGTGTCGTTGAGCTTGGAGGTGCTGATGCGGCGCTGCCGGTTCTCGTGAATCTCCGCTGCCTTCTCGATGGTCTGATACACCCGCTGCTTGGTGGTCATGGAGGTGAACAGAATGGGAACGTAATTGTACTCTCCCAGGCGTTCGTAGATAAGTTCGCGAAACTGCTTGGCGGTGTGGGTGTCTTTGGCGATCAAATCCCACTTGTTCACCAGAATCAGGATGCCCTTATTGTTCTTGTGCGCCAGTTGCACGATGTTCATGTCCTGAGCTTCCATACCGCGCTGGGCGTCGAGCATCACGATGCAGATGTCCGAATCCTGCAGAGCCTGCACGCTGCGCAGGGTAGAGTAAAACTCAATATTGTCCGAAATCTTGGCTTTCTTACGCAGTCCGGCGGTATCCACCAGAATAAACTCCTTACCGTACAGATTGTAGCGAGCGTTCAGTGCGTCGCGGGTGGTGCCCGCCACGTCGGTGACGATGCTGCGCTCTTCGCCCAGCAGCACGTTGAGCAGCGACGATTTGCCCACGTTGGGCCGCCCCAGAATGGCCAGCTTCGGAATGCCCGCTTCGGGGTCTTCGGCATCGTCGATATCAAAGTGCGACACCACCTGATCGAGCAGGTCGCCCGTGCCGCTGCCGCTGGCCGACGATACGGGAAACACCTCGCCAATGCCCAGGCCGTAGAACTCAGCGGCCAGATAGTTGCGCTCGGCGTTGTCGGCCTTGTTGGCGATAATGTAGATCGGCTTTTCGGTGCCCCGCAGTTGGGCGGCAAAGCTTTCGTCCAGGTCGGTGATGCCGGTTTCCACGTCCACCATAAACAGAATCACGGTGGCCTCGTCGATGGCCAGTTGCACCTGGTTGCGAATGGCTTCCTCAAAGATATCGTCCGAGTTGGTCACGTAACCGCCGGTATCGATCACGGTGAAGTGCTTGCCGATCCACTCGGCGTAGCCGTAGTGGCGGTCGCGCGTCACGCCGCTCACGTCGTCCATGATGGCCTGCCGCCGCTCCACCATGCGGTTAAAAAAGGTGGACTTCCCTACGTTGGGTCGTCCGACGATGGCTACAATATTTGACATGGTGGTTGGGTTGATCGGTTGTAAAAAATAAGGGCGGTCTGTTTGGTAAAAATAGGAAATTTTTGCTACGAACGGTAGCCGAAGTTTTGGAGTTTGCGGTGTTCGCGTCGCCAATTCGGCACCACCTTCACGTGCTGTTCCAGGTGCACCTGCTTGCCGAAAAACTTCTCTAGGTCGGCTCGGGCCTGTATGCCCACCTTTTTGAGGCCCGCCCCGCCTTTGCCAATCAGAATTCCCTTTTGCGTGGCGCGCTCCACGTAAATTTCGCAGCGCATCCGGATGATCTGCTCGTCTTCCTTAAACTCTGTCACCACCACCTCACTGCTGTAGGGCACTTCTTGTTTGTAGTTCATAAATATCTTTTCGCGCACAATTTCGGCGGCAAAAAAGCGCTCGGGCTTGTCGGTGATCTGGTCTTTATCGAAGTAGGGCGGATGCTCGGGCAGGCGTTGCAGAATAGCCTGCAACACAGCGGCCACGTTGAGCCCTTCCAGGGCCGACACCATAATCGATTCGGCGGGCTTGATTATTTCCTGCCAGTAGGTCATCTTGTCCAGTGCCTGACTCCCCTTGGCCAGGTCAATTTTGTTCATCACCAGCACCACGGGCACTTCCGAATTAATTAGCTTCTGCACGTAAGCATCGTCCCCGCCGGGATCCGCATCGTATTTTTCGTACAAGTCGGTTACAAACAGGATGACGTCGGCGTCTTCCAGGGCGATGTCGACGAAGCGCATCATGGCCTGGTGCAGTTCGTACTGCGGTTTCACCAGTCCGGGGGTGTCGGAGTAGACAATCTGGAAGTCGTTGCCGTTCACAATGCCCATGATGCGGTGGCGGGTGGTTTGTGCTTTGGAAGTGATAATTGATAGGCGTTCGCCCACCAGCGCGTTCATCAGGGTTGATTTGCCGACGTTGGGTTTGCCCACGATGCTCACGAAGCCCGCCCGGTGATTCGGTTCGGATGATTCTCCGCCGGACTGGATCTCATTGGACTGAGACGCACTAGATTGGGTTTTGTCAAATTGGGTTCGCATCCGGTTGGGCCGCACTTGGTGGGGCTTCATTGGGCGAATTTTCGTCTTCTGGCTGCGTAGTATTCATAGTGTTTAAATATCCCGCAAAGGTATTTGTTTTTATGAACGTAACCTTTACTTTTGTGATTCGTTTTAAACGATACACCGCGGGGTAGAGCAGTTGGTAGCTCGTCGGGCTCATAACCCGGAGGCCGCAGGTTCGAGTCCTGCCCCCGCTACTCTGAAAATCAGGCAG
>CAWHXE010000002.1:0-105000 GCA_963833215.1 uncultured Cytophagales bacterium
ATAATTTTTCGTATCGAGTAGACTTTATATTCATCACCTTCATAAACACCCAAATGACTATTTTTAGGACTTTAATCGTATCGCTTACGGTGATAGGCGTCTCTGCACAGGCACAAAATAGTGGCGTTATCACGTATAGCGAGGATAACTCGCTGTTTGCTAATCCTGAGACCGGGGGGCTTTACAACCTTCCTCAAAGGTAACTTCAACAGTCCATCGGCGAATGAAGTAGTTGATGATACTCTATGCATTGTACTTGCTACCTTTGCCTTTTTCCTGAACAATGCGTCCTGACATCTACCAACAAGCCCGCCAGAAATACACTCCGAATAAGATCAAAGTAATCTTGATCACCGAAGCGCCGCCGCCCTTCGACCGGCACCGCTACTTTTACTTCGAGCAGGTGCGCCGGGGCGACAGCTTCTTTTTGGAACTGATGAAAGTGTTGTTTCCTGAGGAGGTTAACGCCTTTGAAACGGTGAAGCAGTTACGCGCCGAAAAGGCGTACTTTCTGGAACGCCTGCAGGAAGAGGGCTACCTGCTGCTGCACGCCCACGACGAGCCGCTGCCCGGCACCACCGCGGCTTCCCGCGCCCAAACCTATCGCGAAAATCTGCCCCAACTGATGGCCACGCTGCTCAAACTGGGTTCGCCCCGAACTCCCATTGTTTTGGTTTCTGCTGTCGTCTATCGCGCCATTGGTGCCGACCTGCGCGGTAGCGGTTTCAACCTCATTCACGATCAACTCATTGAGTACCCCAACTCGGGCCAGCAACTCAACTTTCGGCGCAAGCTCAAACCCCTGCTGCGGCGCGAACGGCTGCTGCCGAATGAGATATGAGAAAGAGTGAAGTATGAAACAAAGAAAAACGAGACTTTGCTCACGAATCAAATCATCAGGCGTTCAACACCAGCTCTCCCAGAAAGTCATCCGCGCGACGGCCCCCAGCATCCAACACCCCGTTCACTCCCTTCTTCCTACGGTTCACTCCCTGCATCCTCCGGTTCAGTCCTTTTCGCTATTCTTTTTCGTCGGCAACGCGTTCTAACCGCATCTTCTATCTAACATTTTTCCATTAACTGTAAACAACTATGAAGCACCGACCGATTAACCTGAACCGATTGAAAACCCTGGCCCTGGCGCTGTTTGCCACCGTTTGGCTAGGCAGCTGCGGCGAGGATGGCGAGAACAACTCCACTCCCGAGCCGGAATTAAACGCCGTAGAGCTCGCCGAGAACGAGACGCAGTTGAGCACCCTAGTAGACGCCGTGAAGCAGGCCGGACTAGTCGACGCGCTGTCGGACGAAAGCACCCCCATCACCATTTTTGCGCCCAACAATTCAGCCTTTGCTAACTACCTGGCCGCTAATCCGGACTTCGGTTCACTCGCTGACATTCCAGATGACGTGCTGGCCGACGTGCTGAAGTACCACGTGGTGCCCGGCACGAAACTGGCGTCCGACCTGACCGCCGGTTCGCTGCCCACGCTGCTCGACGGACAAACCATCGCGGTGACCACCGACAACGGAGTGGTGCTCAACGGAACCACCCGGGTGGTGCGCGCCGACATTCGCGCCTCAAACGGCGTGATTCACATTGTGGATGCCGTATTACGCACCGCGGCCGAAGAGCCCGGTACCATTGCCGAGATTGCCACCGACACGGAAGATTTGAGCACGCTGGTTGATGCACTGAAGCGGGTACCCGCGCTCCTAGAAGCCGCCAGCAACCCCGAGGCCGACCTCACCGTGTTTGCTCCCACCAACGCGGCGTTTGTAGCTTTCTTGGAAGGAGACGACCGCTTCACCGACCTGGCCAGCATTCCTGACGACGTGCTCACTTCGGTGTTGCAGTACCACATTTTGGCCGGTGCCAAACTAGCTGCCGAGCTGGGCGAAACCGAAACCACGCTCAATGAAGAAGCCATCAGCATTAGCAAGACTGACGATGGCGTATTCATCAATGAAGACGTGAAAGTGACTGCCGCCAACGTTGAAGCGAGCAACGGTGTAGTGCACTTAATTGACAAAGTGCTGCTGCCCCCCTCGCTGCAACCGCAACCCACCATTGCCGGATTGGCCGTGGCAACCGACGATCTAAGCACGCTGGTAGCCGCGCTACAACGCGCTCCTGATTTGCTAGCTGCGGCTGACAACCGAGAAGCCTCGCTCACCGTGTTTGCGCCTACCAATGATGCTTTCGCCGCGTTTATCGCGAACGATCCTCGCTTCGGCAGCTTAGCCGATGTGCCGGACGACGTGCTTGCACAAGTACTTCAGTACCATATCTTGGCCTCCAAAAAGCTAGGAGCCGATTTACAAGCTACCGAAACAACCCTGCTGGGCGAAACGCTAAGCATCGACAAAACCAATGGTGTAGTCATCAACGGATCGGTAAACGTTACCTCTCCTAACATTGAAGCGGCCAACGGAGTGGTGCACCTGATCGATCAGGTATTGCTACCGCCTTCGCTGCAACTCGAGCCGACCATCGCGGATATTGCCGTAGATACCGAAGCCTTGAGCATTTTGGTAGCAGCCTTGCAACGTGCCCCAGACTTGCTGCAAGCAGCCGGTAACCGGGAAGCCGATTTAACGGTGTTTGCGCCTACCAACGATGCCTTTGTGGCTTTGCTGGGTGCCTTAGGACTGGAAGAACTGAGTGATATTCCGGACAACGTGCTGCGTCGGGTGCTAGAATACCACATTCTGGGAGCCGGAAAATTAGCCGCTGACTTAGGTGCTACCGAAACTACCCTGGAAGGGGCGGATATTAGCATTGACAAAACCAGTGGGGTTGTGATCAACGGATCATCTAATGTAATCCTCGACCTGGCTAACATCGAAGCGGCCAACGGCGTGGTGCACGTGATTGACGAAGTGCTGATCCCGCCCTTTATCGCTGCTGCCCTGGGCACTGCTGTGCAGCCTCTGTTGTTTGACGCTGAAGGACGATTCACCACGCTACTCACCGCGGTGGAGTCGGTGCCGGACGTGCTAAACTTCCTGATTCGCGACGACGTGGATGGCACCCTGTTTGCCCCGACCAACGCCGCTTTTGAGGCCCTTATCGCCGGAAACGATGCATTCAGCAGCCTGGAAGACGTGCTGGCCGCCGATAATCTGAAGGAGATTTTGCTTTATCACATTGGGGCTGTCCAAAAGTCAAGCGACGATCTAAGTGCCCCTTCTTCGGCCACGCATTCTCGCTTGCAGAACCCGAAGAGCGGCAGTCCGCTGGAGATTTACTACAGCAACGAGGCCGACGGTAGCTTGATCCTGATCGGCTACGCCAAGGTGATCCAGGCCGACATTGCCACGCCCAACGAGGAGTTTACGGCGCACGTGCTTGATGCGGTGCTGCTTCCTCCGTCCGGATCAGTGGTAGATGTAGCCGTGGGGAACCCCGCCTTCAGCGAATTAGTGGCCGCGCTGACCCGCGTGCAGGAAGCTAGCACCCCTGACAACGGCCTGTTGCCGCTGGTCACTATTTTGAACAGTGAACGTGGTGACGAAAGTCTGGCCCCCTTCACCGTTTTTGCCCCGACCAACGCCGCCTTTGAAGCGCTATACGGAGTGCTAGGGGTGGACGGAGTGAACGAGATTCCGATTGAAACGCTACAGGCGGTGCTATTGTACCACGTGATCAGTGGCGAGCCGGTGTTCTCAACAGATTTGGATTTGCTGGAAGATGGGCAGGCCGAAACCGTTGGCGGAGGCACCATCACCGTCAATTTAGACGCATTGACCATCACCGACGGCAGCGACGCTAGCTCGGATGCAGCCATTGTAATTGCCAATGTGCTGGCGACCAACGGCGTAATTCACGCCATTGATCAGGTTTTGTTGCCAGAATAAGTTTTCTGTTGCTATATTGAACTACTATTATTGACGCTGCGCGCCGGATACCAACCTAGTTTGGTGTCCGGCTCCAGTGTTTTCGCTTCAAAGAGGTCTAAGCCACTAGAAATATATGTTTAAGAGTCGCTACCGATATCTGTTCATTGCGTTGCTGGCTGGCTACTCGTATCTGAATATTTTATTCACCGGAGGCAACCGTCTGTTTGGATTGGAGATTGCTCTTTGGCAGTTTTTTGCGGCCATTATTATTATGGTCACCCTGGTGTGGGAGGTTAACCGTGGGCTGTTTCACCTCATTGAGCACCGCGATGGCCCCTTGGCCCGCCGACTTACTCCGCTGGTTCCCTTCTTCCTGGTTAGTCTGGTGGGAGTAGTGTTGATTGCGGCAGCGACCACCTACGCGGCAGTGGCCCTATCGGACGTGCCGCAGGCCGAAAGTTGGAGTCAGTTTAAGCTGGCACTGGCTTTCACCTTTCGCATCAATTTGTTCTTGCACACCATCAATGCCATCACCTACTTTAATGAAAAGCTAAAGAACACCGTGCTGGAGGCTGAGCGCCTGAAAACCCTCAGCGTGGAGTCGCAGTTTGAAGCGTTGCGCAATCAGATCAATCCGCACTTTCTGTTCAACTCCCTCAACGTACTATCCGGCATCGTGCACAAGGATGCTGATTTGGCTTCGGATTTTATCAAGCAACTGGCCAATGTTTATCGCTACTTGCTCTACAACCAAGAAAACAGAACGGTGTCGCTGCGCACCGAAATGGAGTTTATCGATGCCTTCGTTTTTTTGCTCAAGCTGCGCTTCGCCGACCAGGTGATTATCGACCAAAACATTGACGACACTGTCCAGGACGCGTTCCAGCTTCCCCCCGCCTCAGTGCAACTGCTCGTCGAAAATGCTATCAAGCACAATGTCACCTCCCGCAAAAATCCACTCCGTGTCGGCATCTTCGTGGAAGATGATTATCTGGTGGTGCAAAACACGCTGCAACGCGTACCCAAGACCACGCTGCCGGGCGGCATGGGGCTCAACAATATCAAGATGCGCTACCAGCACCTGGTCGATCGCGCGGTAGAAGTAATCGACGACGGAGAGCTATTTATGGTGAAGCTTCCGCTCATCAAGCGGGTAACGGTGTCGCCTACGCCATGAAGGTGCTTATCGTAGAAGACGAACCCTTCGCGAGCGAACGCCTGCGTGAGCTGATCGCGCAGCACGACGCCCGCATCACCGTGGTTGACGAACTCGACTCGGTCGAGGACGCCGTGCAATTCTTTAAATCAGGTCGCTCAATTGATGTTTTGTTCCTGGACATTCAGTTGTCGGACGGAGTGAGCTTCGAGATTTTTGAGCGCGTCAGGGTTTCCTGTCCGGTGATCTTCACCACCGCCTACGATCAGTATGCCCTACAGGCTTTTCGGGTGCAGGGCATCGACTACCTGCTCAAGCCTATCAACTTGTCGGACCTGCAACGGGCCTTCGCGCAGGTCGACCGGTTTCTACCGCAACCCGAACACCGCTTGTTGCAACAGGCTTACCGTCAGCCATTGCCCACTTACAAGAGTCGCTTCCTGGTGAAAACGGGCGACCACTATCAAACTATTCCGGTGGAGGATATTGGCTACCTCTACGCCGACGGCAAGGTGACGTATTTGGTATCGAGAACGAACCAACGTCGCTATTTGCTGGACCATACCCTAGAGACTTTAGAAACCACCCAGCTGGATCCTAAGCAGTTTTTTCGCATCAACCGCAAGTTTATGGTGCCCATTGATGGCCTGCGCGAGGTGCACTCCTACGTGAACGGACGCCTTAAAGTACTTACGCTGGTGCCCAGTGAGAACGACATGATCGTGAGTCGGGAGCGGGTTTCGGCCTTTAAAGCGTGGTTAGATCAGTAAGCTGGCCGGTTGGTTTGCTAACGAATAGTTGCGTACTTTAGAGTTCATTTTTCACATTACAATACATCAACCATGCCCCGACTTCTTCTACCAATCCGTTGCCTGCTGGTGGTCGCCCTGGTGCTAGGCAGTCATCTTTCCACGCAAGCCCAAGACCGTTCATCTGCCAAACCAGGGGCTGACTCGCTTCGCGCCGAAATTCTGCGGCTACGCACCGACCTGGACGCTACGCGCGACAATTTACGCATCTCGCACCGGAAGTTCCGGGGCGGTATCCTGGTGTCGGGCATCGGCTACTCTATCACCATTCTGGGCGGCGTGCTGCTAGGTAGCCAGCAGTACAGTGATTGGGGGCAACCCCTGGTGGTGGCCGGAGGGGTCATCGGCTTCTCGGGAGCGTTGCTGCTGCTCAACTCCAACAAGTTCATCGGCCGGGCGGGCGGGCCCGCAACCAACAAGTATTCGTCTGCTGACCGCCCAGTTGCTCCACTGCCTGCCGGAACCGGACGCCGTGCGCCCTAAACCCACCCTCATCTTTGACTTCGACGGCACCCTGGCCGACACGCTGCCCCACCTGCTGGCGCTAAGCAACCGACTGGCACCGGAGTATGGCTACCGACAGGTGGCCGAAGAAGACATTGAGTCTTTACGTGGCTTACACGCCCGCGAGGTGATCCGCTGGTTGGGCGTGCCCTGGTACAAACTGCCCCGCCTGGCCCGCCGCATTCGGGCCGAACTGCAGCGTGAGATGCCATCAGTGGGGCCAATCAAATCAATGCCCGCCGTTGTGACGCAACTCGCCCGTAATTATAAGCTCGGCATCCTCACCACCAATTCGGTGGCCAACGTTCGGGAGTTTCTCAGTATCCAGCGGATGGAATACTTCGCCTTTGTGTGTTCTTCGGCCCGGCTGCTGGGCAAGCATCGCACCCTGAAGCGCGTGCTGCGCGAACAGCGCCTGGTGGCCGCCGACACCCTGTATATCGGGGACGAAGTGCGCGACGTGGAAGCCGCCCGAGTCTGCGGTCTCCACGCCGTCGCGGTGAGCTGGGGAGCCAACGACACGCATAAGCTCGAACGAGCCAACCCTTACACGATCGTACATCACCCGAGCGAATTGCCAGAGGCCGTCAACGCCTGGGCTACCGCTTGTCAGGCTGCCCTCGGTTAAATTGTGTTAAATAATCGGCGCGCATTAGGGGAATGGATAGGCTTTCCTTACTTTCGGGGTTAAATAATTTGTCGTATGAAAAAGGTGGTTATTAGTAGTTTAATTCTGCTGGCCGGATTAACGTTTAGTGCCCAGGCGCAGGAGGCTAAAATAGGGTTTGCGCAATCGGATTATATCTTAGGACTGCTTCCGGAGGCGCAGGCGGCGCAGCGCGACATTGCTGAATTTGAACGGAAGGTGGGCAACCGCCTCAACGCCATGCGGCAGGGGTTGGAGTTTCAGGCGGCTCAACTTCAGCGAGAGCTGCCCAACCTGAGCGACACGGTGCGGGCGCAGCGAGAAAACGAGTTGCGCACCCTGCAGCAAGACATCACCCAGGAGCAAAAGACTGCGCAGTATCAGTTGCAGTTCAAGGAGATGCAGGTGTTGTCGCCCCTGCGGCAGAAGGTGGATCAGGCCATCGACTCGGTGGCCCGGGCCAATGGCTACACCTACGTGTTTTCGCCCGAGGTAGAGGGAAAATTATTTTTGATCCACACCCAGCGGCCGGAAGAGGCCGATGTTACTTCATTGGTGATCAAAGCTTTGGGCCTTACCCTTCCGGCCAAGCCGTCTGATCAGTAATCCATTCAATTCATAAAAAGAGAGTACGTTTTACACTTGTGCTTTACTTGAGGGTAAAAGGCCTAATAATTTACCTTCGTTTTATTCGTGTAGGTAAATTCTACTTTCGTTTTTTGCATGAGGCACAATGGCCCATATATGAATCGTAGCTTTGGCTTGTGCGATTGCCTTGTGCGGCTATGATTTCATACATAATATTGTGTATTCGGCTTTATCTTTTTTCAGCCCATTTCTTATGCTTCTCGAGATATGCTTTAAATTCTTTATAGGTCATACCTTCAGTTTCGCGAGATATTCTTTCTTTCTCTTCACGAAAAAACTTTACGCTATCAAATTGTTTTTCTTTAATCCGTGGTTCCATAATTCACTATTTCTTTTGGTGAACGGATGTCTAATTGAACAAATCCGTTTTTAATATTTATCGAATTGTAGCCCCTTATTCTAAATACGTTTACGATGTGCTTGAAATTCCAGCTAACCAGATAGTCAACTTTGTTCAAAGTGGCAGTAGCGATGTGAATACAATCATCATAACTTGTTCTGCCTACTACCTTTTCAGCAATGTATTGATCTGCAAGCGAAAAACTTTCCTCTGTGATTTCAACTTTTAACATATTGGCAGAGGGTAAATTTTTGAAATGCATTTTTACTTTTTCAGGCGCATTTTCCAATTCGGTTATGGTCAGATCAGAGTAAACGCAAATTATATCTCCATTCTCAACCATCTCAAATAATTTTTCTGTCTCAAATTGAAACTCTTCATCATAAATCCCACCGAAAACAGAAGTATCAAAATACAGCCTTGGTTTCATAAAATAAAGTTACATATTCTTCTCTGATAGTTGGTACTTGGTCATTTTTAGCTGACACATAACAACCGAATAAAGGAGACTCGTCTCCTTTATTCATCTTGTGTCAAGCGCAATCTTAAGGCTTTCTGACAGTCTACAACGTGCCAATCTCCTGCTGAAACCCGCGGAACTCAATCGGCTGGCTCTTGATAAAGGGCACGCGGCGCGCGTTTTCATCATTGAAGGCTCCGGTTTGGATAAAGTGCAGGGCTTCTCTCAAACGCTCTTCTTCCGGGTCACCGAAGTTGCGGCTTAGGTCGTCGGCCACCAGCACGTCCGGGGCAAAGCCCTCGTAGTACTCTCCCTCACCATTGTCGTTCACAATCTTGAGAATGATCGGGCTGATGGCGTAGCCGCCGTAGCGAAACGGCCGACTGCCCACCGGCTTTCCGTAGGTGTTTTCGCCCACGATCAGCACGTCCATAAAAGGACGCAGTCCGTTAATCAGCAGTTCGCTGGCCGACGCGGTGCGGCCCGAGGCGATCACCACCAAGCGATTCAGGTCCAGCGGAAAGTCAGGAGCAGCAAACTTTCGGGTGGTGAAGGCTAAGGTTTCCGGATCGGCGTCAATAGCACTTTGAATAGTAGGATTGTACGAGTCCTGGGCGAACACCCGGTCGGTGCCGCGGGTGCCGATCAGGTTGGTGGCAATGTATTCGGCCACGTCGATGCGCCCGCCGCCGTTGTAGCGCAGGTCGAGCACCAGGTCGGTGATCTGCGCCTGCTGAAACTCTTCAAAAGCCGGTTTTAGCTCGTCCAACGACTTTTCGATAAACCCATTAAAAGCCAAATAGCCCACCGGACGGCCATTTACTTGCAGCACCTGGTGGTCTAGCACGGTGTTGATGCCCACGGTGGTTTTGGTCAGCGTTTCAGTTACCACCTTTCCCTCAGCATTTAAGAACTCAAAGGCATTGGTAGGGGCCTCCAGCAGGTCGTTTGAGTAGTTGCTGCGGGTGATGGGCAGCCCGTTGATCTTGCTAATAATCCAGCCCCGCTCCACGCCCGCCCGGCCGAAGGGAGAATCTTGGTAAACTAAGCTTATCCGTAAATCACCCGCCTCGTCAAAGGCCGGACCGTAGCCGTAGCCTCGGTACTCGCCCCGCTTGAAGTAATCGTCGTACTCTTTTTCTTCGGTGATGTACGACCATTTATCCCGCTCGAAGCGCAACGCGTTGAGCAGTTCGTCGGCGCTGCCGTAGTCGTCAGGGTTCACGTCAGGCATCTTGTCGTTCCATAGGTACCACTCCTGCATAATGCGGAAGGTGGTGTCGCGAAGACCGTTATCGGTGATGGCCACCGCTGGGGTCGGTTCCTGAGGAACAATCACCTCTTCATCCTCCTGGCAGCTCCACCCTCCAATGGCTAAAAGCGTAACCAATAAGTAACTAGGGTATTTCGAGAATATCGTCATTTGTTCGTCTTTTATGCGTTGTTACTTCGTTGAGATGATAACCAATCGGGCGGCAGAAAGATTGCCCGGTAGTTATTACATTTTTGTAACAGCAGGCGCCGGGCCTGCCATTCATTTTTAACAAAAGTTAACCGAATATACGCTAAATACGGTCGGCTTTTGCTGAATACTGCCCACTTTCCCTACGTTTCGTAAAAAATCCTTATCATTACCTCTTCATCGTCAATCAGTATTTCATGCCACAGAAACCTATCAACGTATTAGTCGTCGGCTGCGGACACATGGGAGCCTCGCACGCCCGGGCCTATCATAAGATGCCTGAATTCAACCTCGTAGGCGTGGTGAGCCGCGGACCCGAAAGCCGGGGTAAACTATCTGAAGAGCTCGGCGGACTTGCCCAGTTTGACAACTTCAACGATGCGCTGGCTAAAACTAAGCCCGACGCCGTGTCTATCAACACCTACCCCGACACCCACGCCGAATACGTGATGAAAAGTCTGAACGCCGGGGCGCACGTGTTCACCGAAAAACCGCTGGCCACCACGGTGGAGCAGTGCGAAGAGATTGTGGCCACCGCCCAACGATTGGGCAAAAAGCTGGTGGTGGGCTACATCCTGCGGGTGCACCCGGCCTGGAGCAAGTTTATTGAACTGGCCCAAACCCTGGGCAAGCCGCTGGTGATGCGCATGAACCTGAACCAGCAGAGCAGCGGCGAGCAGTGGCGAACCCACCGCAACCTGATGGAGTCGATGTCGCCCATCGTGGATTGCGGCGTGCACTACGTGGACGTGATGTGCCTGATGACCGAGTCGCGCCCGGTGCGGGTGAGCGGCATTGGCGCCCGACTGAGCGACGAGATCGCCGACGATATGTATAACTACGGACAGTTGCAAGTGACCTTCGAGGACGGCTCGGTGGGCTGGTACGAAGCGGGCTGGGGACCCATGATGAGCGAAACTGCCTTTTTCGTGAAGGATGTGATCGGACCGAAGGGCTCGGTAAGCATCGTGAGCGGGGCCCAGGGCGATTCGGATGATATTGATTCGCACTCCAAGACCAACGCGCTGCTGCTGCACCGGGCCGAGCGTGATGCCCAGGGAGCCTTTGCGCACCCCGACGAAACCATCAGCACGGCCGACGAACCCGACCACCAACAGTTGTGCGACCTGGAGCAGCAGTTCTTCTACCGGGCCATCAGCGAAGACCAGGATTTGTCGCAGCACCACGCCGACGCCATCAACAGTCTGCGGGTGGTGCTGGCCGCCGACGAATCTTTCAAAACCGGCAAAACAGTAGCGCTACCGGCCTAGTTAATGATGTCAAATTTTAACTTATGTTTCACGCATTAACGATAGCAACGATGACGTATCTACTTTTCTTCATCACCCTGGCCTGGCTACCTCCGGTGGGCCCTCCGGCCGTAAACACTTTGCCTATGTCCACCCATGTTGCCGCTAGTCTAACCATCAATGTTTCCGGAGTGAAGCAACGCAAGGGAAAGCTTCAGGTAGCGCTGTACAATTCCGACAAAGACTTCCCCGAAACCGAGCCCTACCGGGGCGAAGTGCTCAACATCACGGCCGACAACGACCTGAAAATAACGTTTAAGGACCTGCCGCCGGGCGATTATGCGGTGGCGGTGTATCACGACAAAAACAGCAATGGCAAGCTGGACAAAAACCTGCTGGGCGTTCCGGTAGAAGACTACGGTTTTTCGAACGATACCCGGGGCACCCGGCTCAGCGCCCCTTCGTTTGACAACACCAAACTGCGGGTAGACAGTGAAAATGTGGAACTGAAAATTGAAGTGCGGTAGGCCCGTTGGATAAAATAAAGCCTATTTCGCTGCAAAAATCCTAAAAAAGCGATACATTGTAAGACTTTGTTTATCAACCTATTTCACCCGGATGGGTAGACGGGGTCGCTTTTTGATCTCGACCTAACTCACCGCACGACGCTACGCTACTTCATGAGATTACCTACGCATCGCCTCTCGCGGGTGCTTACGCTGATTCCCCTTCGCCTCACGCTGTTCAACCGCTTGCTGACCCTGGCGGTAGCAACAGTTCTGGTCTTTCAGAGCCATATTGAGCGGCACTTCTTCCCCCCGGCTTCTCCGCAATCATTTGCGGCTTACTCACAAACCATTCCGGGCACCACCATCGCCTTCGACATGGTTCCCATTCCGGGTGGCACCTTTCTGATGGGCAGTCAGGAGGGTGAAGCCAACCACCGGGAAGATGAAGGTCCGCAGACAGAAATTGCCGTGGATTCGTTCTGGATGGGGCAGTACGAAGTGACCTGGGATATGTTCGAGGTGTTTGCTTTTCAGGATTTAGAGAAACGACTGGCCACAGAATCGGGCGGACTGGAAGCGGCCAACATTCCGAGTGTCGATGCCGTATCGCGGCCCACGCCGCCCTACCTCGACATGAGCTTCGGCATGGGCAAGTACGGCTACCCGGCCATCTGCATGACGCACTACTCGGCCACCTCGTTCTGCCAGTGGCTCACCGCCAAAACCGGCGACTTTTATCGCTTGCCCACCGAGGCTGAGTGGGAATACGCCGCGCGGGCGGGCACCACCACCGCCTACTCGTTCGGCGACGACGTGGCCCAGCTCGATGACTACGCCTGGCACTATGGCAATACCAACGGCGGTTACGAAAAAGTGGGCACCAAAAGGCCGAATCCGTGGGACTTGTACGATATGCACGGCAACGTGGCCGAGTGGACGATGGATCAGTACAATCCGGCCATCTACGCCACCCTAACCGAAGAGGCGGCCCAAAATCCCTGGAACCGACCTACCGAACTGTACCCGCGCACCGCCCGGGGCGGCTCGTACGACGACGACCCGGAGGTGCTGCGCTCGGCGGCGCGCATGCCTTCTAATCCGAAGTGGAAGCAACAAGATCCGCAGATTCCGAAGAGCCGCTGGTGGCACACCGACGCGCGCTGGGTGGGCATCCGCCTGGTGCGACCGGCCAACCCGCCATCGCCTGAAGAGCAACAGAAATATTGGCTAGCCCCGATTGAGGATTTATAGAAAATTAAAAATGGTTCGATGGCTCAATTGCTACCTAACAATAGAGCCATTGAACCGTCAACCCTAATATCCAAATACTATGAATGACAAACTAGGAATGAACCGACGCAAATTTGTTCGAAACTCGGCCGCTGCTACGGCGGGTGGGATACTGCTCAGCCAGCTGCCCGCAGAGGCCAGCGCCTACGTGCGGGGCAACGAAACCATCAAGGTGGCCGTGATCGGCTGCGGCGGACGCGGCACCGGAGCGGCCGACCAGGCTTTGTCGGTTTCACAAGACGTGAAACTGGTCGCCATGGCCGACGCCTTTCAGAACCGGCTTGACGAGAGCTACGAAAACCTGAAGAAGAAGCACGGTGAATCCGGTCGGCTAGACGTGCCCGACGAACACAAGTTTGTAGGCTTTGATGGCTATAAGGAGGCCATTGCGCTGGCCGACGTGGTGCTGCTGTGCACTCCCCCCGGCTTCCGCCCGATGCATTTCGAGGAAGCCATTAACGCCGGAAAGCATGTGTTCGCCGAGAAGCCGCTGGCCGTCGACGCCCCCGGCGTACGCAAGGTGCTGGAGACTGCGAAGAAAGCGAAGGAGAAAAATCTCAACGTGGTGGTCGGACTGCAACGCCACTACCAGCCCAGCTACCTGGAGCTGATGAAGCGGCTGCACGCCGGAGAGATTGGCGACATCACCAGCGGACAGGTTTACTGGAACAGTAGTGGCGTGTGGGTGCGCCCCCGCGAACCGCAGCAAACCGAAATGGAGTACCAGATGCGCAACTGGTACTACTTCACCTGGTTGTGCGGCGACCACATCATGGAGCAGCACATCCACAATATCGACGTGGCCAACTGGGCCAAGCAGGCTTACCCGGTGCGGGCGCAGGGCATGGGCGGCCGCGAGGTGCGCACCGGCCTCGACCACGGGCAAATCTTCGATCACCACTACGTAGAGTTTCACTACGACGACGGCACCATCATCAACAGCCAGTGCCGCCACATGGAAGGCTGCGTGAACAAGGTAGCCGAGACCTTCGTAGGCACCAAGGGGCGGGCCAGCACCGACGGCAATACCGAAATCACCGACCTGAAAGGCAAGTCGCTGTGGCGCCATCGCGGCAAGAACGACCCCAATCCTTACCAAGTGGAACATGATCGCCTGTTTGCTAATATTGTGGAGGGGGGCGAACCGCTCGCCGACGCGGAAAACGGTGCCAAGAGCACCATGACGTCGCTACTGGGCCGCATGGTGACGTACTCGGGCAAAGAAATCACCTGGGACGAAGCCCTGAACTCAGAAATTAGTCTGGCTCCGCAGCAGTACGCCTTCGACGCCAACCCCCCCGTGATGCCGGTAGAAGGTCACTATCCCGTGCCGGTTCCCGGAAAAACCAACGTAATCTGATTCAGGTAGCCGGGTGCAGTGAGTTATTCTATTCGTCATTCCCACGCACCTGGCTCCTTTACTAAAAACTTCACCCGCTGCTGGGTGGCTCCCTATTGTTATAATTGCCCCCCTTTGGCGCACGTATGTTACTCACCCTTGCTTCAGTAATCACAGTGGTTGTCTTGGTGGTGGTGGGGGTTCTTTTGGTAGGAAAAAACAAAGACGTTAGAGGATTATTAGGTTTTCGCACCGCTCCTTCCACGATCTATCACGACGGCCCTTACATCACCTACCTGGGCGAACAGATGCTGGTTCACCGGGGAGAAACCTACGAGGGCAAACCCGTTGTCTTGCGAGACGAACTGCCCTTCTCCGAACGGCAAGCGCTGGCCTTCTCGTGCTACACCGACAGCGCAATTCCCACTTCGTTCGAGTTCACGCTTCGGAAGAATCTGAACATTCCCCCCGTGGAGTACGATCTGCCCGAACGCCTGCTGGCCGTGTCGGATATTGAAGGTAATTTCTACGCCTTTCAGCAGCTATTGGTGGGTAATGGCGTGATAGACGAGGACTTTAACTGGACGTTTGGCGAGGGCCATCTGGTGCTGCTGGGCGATTTGTTTGATCGGGACATCAACGTGCTGCCCTGCCTGTGGTTGATCTATAAGCTAGAGCAGGAAGCGGCGGCGCAGGGCGGATGGGTGCACTTTATCTTAGGGAACCACGAAGAGATGAACCTGCGGGGCGACGAGCGACACCTGGAGGAAAAGTACCAATGGCTGGCGCGCGAACTGGGGGTGAATTACTACGAATTGTTTAGCAACTACAGCGAGTTGGGACAGTGGATTCGCACTAAAAATTCCGTAGAAAAAATCGGCAACACCTTGTTTGTGCACGGCGGCATCAGCTACCTGGTAGAAGACTCAAAACTCACCCTCAGGCAGATTAATCGCACCGTGCGCCGCTATATCGGCATGGCCGAAGTTGATCAGGAAGGCGAACTGCTGATGGGCAACAACGGCCCGCTGTGGTACCGAGGCTACTTCGGAGGTAACATCACGCAGCGGCACATTGAGCGGGTGCTGCAAACCTACCAAGCCGAACAGATGGTGGTGGGTCACACCGTGGTGCCGGACATTGTGAGTCTGTTTGAGGGACGGTTATACGCCATTGACGTGCAACAGCCCACCCGCGCTTCGCCAGGAATGGCGCGGGCGTTGTGGGTTGAACAAGGCACGTTTCACGTCACCGACCAACAGGGGCAGCGCCAAGCAGTCGCGGCTCGATAAGCAAACGGAATGGTGCCTTAACGCCCGTGCCGGGCTTCCAGCACCTTAACCACGTCGGCCAGCGGAATCTCTTTTTCTTCTAGCAGCACCAGCAGGTGGTAAATCAAGTCGGCCGCTTCGTTTCTAAAGCGGTCATCGTTTGAGTCTTTGGCCTCGATAATCAGTTCGACCGCTTCTTCGCCTACTTTCTGGGCAATTTTGTTGAGGCCATCATGAAACAAGCTCACCGTATAGGACGACTTAGCCTCGGGCGCGTGCATTTGCTGCTTACGCTCGTGGATAATATCAATCAACTGGGCGAGAAAGCTAAGATCAGTGGCGGAAGAATGGTTCATAGCGTTCGGATGGGAATATTTTTCTCTATTAAGTACTGCTTCAGTTCGGGTACGGGAATCTCGCGGAAGTGAAAGATGCTGGCCGCCAGGGCCGCATCGGCCTGTCCGGCAGTGAACGCCTCGTAGAAATGTTCTTTGGTGCCCGCCCCGCCCGAGGCGATCACCGGGATGCTGAGTTCGCGGGACAGGCGGGCCATAATGTCATTGGCGAAGCCGCGCTTGGTGCCGTCGTGGTCCATCGAGGTGAGCAGAATCTCGCCCGCGCCCCGCTCCTGCACTTCGTGGGCCCAGGCGAAAGTTTCGCGCTCGGTGGGCGTGCGTCCGCCGTGGGTGTGCACCACGTGACGGTCGTCTACGCGGCGCGTATCGATGGCCACCACAATGCACTGGCTGCCGTAGTTGGCCGACAGTTCGTCGATGAGTTCCGGACGACGCACCGCCGCCGAGTTGATCGACACCTTGTCGGCACCGGTGTAGAGCATCGTTTCCACGTCTTCCGGCGTGCTGATACCCCCGCCCACCGTGAAGGGAATGTTAATTTGCTCGGCTACCTTCCGTACCAGTTCGGCCAGCGTTTTACGCTTTCTCCACCGTGGCGGTGATGTCGAGAAACACCAGTTCGTCAGCCCCCTCATCGGCATAGATTTTGGCCAATTCCACCGGGTCGCCCGCGTCGCGCAGCTGCACGAAGTTGATGCCCTTCACGGTGCGCCCGTCTTTCACGTCCAGGCAAGGAATAATTCGTTTGGTGAGCATAGCGCAAGTTATAAAAATTCTGCCAAGTCCGGGAGGGTGAGGGTGCCTTCGTAGAGGGCTTTGCCAATGATGGCTCCGTGCAGTCCGTTGGCCTTTAGTTGTCGCAGGTCGTCGACGGTGGTGATTCCGCCGCTGGCGATGAGGTGCACCGACGGCACTTTGGCGATTTCTTCGTACGAGCGCAAATGACGGACCCTGCAGCAGACCGTCTTTGGCCACGTCGGTGCAGATCACGTAGCGCACTCCCTGTTGCGCGTAGTCGCGGATGAAGTCAATCACATTGAGCGCACTTTTTTCCTGCCAGCCACTGATGGCGATAAGCCGATCGCGGGCGTCAGCTCCCAAAATGATTTTGTCGGCTCCATACTCGTTGAGCCACCCTAGAAAGACCTCCGGTTGCCGCACGGCGATGCTGCCGCCCGTCACCTGCTGCGCCCCCGCCTCGAACACCCGCCGCAAATCCTCGTCCGACTGCACCCCGCCCCCAAAGTCGACCACCAGCGAGGTGTGGGTGGCGATCTGCTCCAGTACTCTTAGGTTTACCACGGTTCTTTGTTTCGCCCCATCGAGGTCCACCAGGTGCAGTCGGCGGATGCCGTGGTCGGCGAAGCGCTGGGCCACCTCCAGCGGGTTGCTGCTGTACTCCTTCTTCTGGGTATAATCGCCCTGCGTGAGGCGGACGCACTTGCCGTTCGATGAGGTCAATGGCGGGGATAATTTCCATAGCTACGCTTTATTTTGTACTTTTCAATTTGTTCACGAAACGATCAGCAATATGACGACAGTTGCAGAGAAACCCAGCAGAAAGAATAAAAAAGCAGAGAGAAAAGCGATCTCACTGGAGGCTTTCAAGAAAAAGTACTTGGAAAAAATCACCTATAAATATGAATGGAAAGACGGCCAAGTAGAAAAAGAAGAATATATGAAAGCGAGCGAACGTTATATCATCAACAATATAGTGACTAAGTATAATACGCTTTCTGACTATCAGGAAGGCAACCGAATCATGGGCGAAGCTGACTGCTACCTGAGCGCTATTGGGGCATACCGCCGTCCGGACGCTGCTTACCTAACCAAAGAACAGATTAACTATCCCGAAACCGCCAGCGAGGCTCCGGCCTTGGTTATTGAAGTGTCTTCGCCCTCCAACTCAGAGCGAACAAAACATCAACAAGATGCTGGAGTACTTTGAAGCGGGCACGCGGGTCGTTTGGTACATTTACCCCGAGCAGAAGCAGGTTTGGGTGTATACCAATCCAAAAGAGGTGACCATCTGCCACGAAGGTGATGTTTGCTCGGCTGATCCCGCTATTTCGGGATTTAACATGAACGTGAGCGACCTGTTCTCGAGATCAATGCCAAAAAACAAGTAAAGCATTCTCATCGATACCTCACCCGTTCTGCACATGAACAACCTCTCCCGTTTTGTATCCCTTTTCTCATTAGCAATAGTCTTTGTGTTCGGCAGGGCAGTAGCTCAGTCGGATACCACCCTCGTTTCTTCTGACAGCACCCTCACCGTCGGCGTTGCCGTGATGCCCCCTTTTGTCATCAAAGACCAGGACAAACTCTGGGACGGCATCAGCGTGCAACTGTGGCGCCAGATGAGCGACGAACTGAACATCAACTACGAATTTCGAGAGGTGCCCCCGGATTCATTGGTGGCAATGGTGGCCCGCGGTGCACTGGACGTCGCGCTGCTGGGCACCGTGACCGCCGAAGATGAACAGCGCGTCGACTTCTCGCACGATTATTTTCAGACTACCCTCGGAGTGGCGGGTTCCACCACCCAAAGCATGGGCAGTATCCTGGAAGGGCTTTTCACCCAGCGCTTTTTTAACATCGTGCTGGGACTATCGATTTTGTTGCTCATTGTGGGCACCGCTATCTGGCTGCTGGAGCGCCGCAGCAACGAAGACAACTTCGGGGGCGAGCGTAACCCCTGGCAAGGCATCGGTTCGGGTTTCTGGTGGGCGGGTGTCACCATGACCACCATCGGCTACGGCGACAAGGCGCCCATCACCTTCTGGGGCCGAGCGGTGGCCCTGCTGTGGATGCTGATCGCGATGGCCGTCACGGCTAGTCTGACCGCCTCGCTGGTGTCGGCCGTGGGCTTAGGCTCGGGCGGCAGCATCAACGTGCCCAACGAACTGCGTTCGATGAAGGTGGGCAGCATCGACGGCACCGACGCGGCCGAGTACCTGGGCGAAGAGCGGATCAAATTTCAGTCCTACGACTCGGTGCCGAGCGGATTGCAAGCCGTGCAGCAAGGAGACTTGGAAGCATTCGCGCACAGCACTCCCGTGCTGCGCTACTGGGTCAACGAAGACAGTAATCTGTCGGTGAAGGTGGAGGCCACGGATGTGCGGCCGCAGCGCTACGCCCTGGTGCTGCCCGCCGACAGTCCGCTACGGGAGCCCCTCAACCGGGCGCTGCTGAAAACCGTGAACGGCTCGGGCTGGCAAAGCGTGTTGGAAAGATACGTGCCGAAGGAATAATTATGGGCCCCATGATTGATTGTAGTAACCCCATGATTAATCATGGGACTACGGAATTACAACGCCAGAAAATTCCGCAAAATCATCTCCCCGTCCTTCCCACTCTTCTCTAAGTGCGGCTGGATTGCGTAAAAATTATCCTTCTCCAGCGCCACGCTGAATGGAAGAATGTAATCGTTGGTCGCCGTGGTGTGCGCGCTTAGTTCGGCGTAGTAGCTGTGCACGTAATAAAGAAAAGCATTGTCCGGCAGGTTGTGGCAGAGCACGCCGCCGGTCACCGTGATATCGTTCCAACCCATGTGGGGGACCTTGCGCTCGGGTGGAAACCGCTTTACCGCCACGTCGAAGATACCCAGGCAGTCAGCGTCACCCTCGGCGGAGTGACGGCACAGCAGTTGCAGGCCCACGCAGATACCTAGCACCGGTTGGGTCAAGCCTTTGATGACCTCGTCCAAGCCGCGGGCGCGCAGGTAGCGCATGGCCGAACTGGCTTCGCCCTGTCCCGGAAAGATCACCTTGTCGGCCTGCCGAATTTCGGTGGGATCGTCGGTGAGCAGTGGTTCCAGGCCCAGGCGTTGCAGGGCGTAGACCACCGATTGGATATTACCGGCGTTGTATTTGATAATGGCGACGCTCATAGCGGGCAAAAGTAGCCAGAAAGCACGAAGGGAGCAACGGCTTATCGCCCCATCGTCATATCGTCGCGCATGTTGCGCAGGTGGTTGATCAGGGCGGCCTCCCACGAGGCGTCAGCATCCCAGGCGTTGCCCAGGTACACGTCGCCGGTGTAGATGTGCTTCACGTAGTACTTATAGACCGGTTCCTGGTTCGTCTTCCCGGACTTTGCTGAATAACCTAACATCTTCTTGAGGTTGTCTTCCCGCGTGTGCAGCCGCTGTAGAATAAACTGGTAGCCATCCTGCCGGAGCTCGTCTTCAGCGCGGTTGGCATCCACCAGCGCATATTCGTAGGGATAGGGCTTCATAATGCGCATCAGGGCCGAGTCTTGCTCACCGCCAAGGCGCGGGATCGCCAGCTTATCCAGCTTTAGGTCTTGGGCGAACCCTTCGGCCCGGTTGCCCCGAATCACGTTGCCCGAGCCCACAAAAAACTCCGGGACGTCGATTACCAGAAAGTTTTGTTTTTCCAGACCGCTGCGGCGCACCACGTTGTTGAGCTGACGGGCCAGCGTGGCCGGGGTGCCCGCCACCAGTTTAAACGCTCTTTTTTCCCGGTTCACGTAGGGATTCTCCGTATCAAAGCGCGCGATCAGCAGCACGTATTCCTTGGTGGACTGGTCATGGGCCAGGTAGATGATGTTCTCGACGTAGCGCTGGTTGAGTTGCTTCGCTAGCTGGCGGGTAGCATCGGGTCCGGCGTTGGCGTCGGGCCAGTAGTAGTAGGCCACCGCATCGATGCCCAGGTCTTTGAAGGTGCCGTGCACTTCGCGGGCCAGTGCTCGCCAGTCGCCCTGACGGCGGCCCGCCGCATCGATCACGTCTACGAAGACCACCGATTTGGTGTGCAGCAGTTCCGGCGGAAGCTGATCGCCCACGGTGGCAAACCGGAAGGTTTCGGGCAGGTTGGTGCTATCGGATTGTGCGTGACCGAAGGTAATTGAAAGGAAAAAAGCCAGACAGAAGGAAGAAATAGTTCATACGGAGCGAGGGTACTTACTCGCGAAATAAACGTTTTTTCGGCACAAAAATTCTTTAGCGAAGTCAGTTTCTTGTTCGCTGGGGTGCGGTGCGCCACTGTCTTGGTCGTTATATCCGAACAGCCTAATGCCTTCCCCCGCGTCGGCGGCCCAGTTGTCGCACCACCATGCGCTGGAAATCCCGCTCGGCCCTGAGCAGTTGCAGTACCTGCGAAGCTGATAATACGCTCAGCAACTTTTTGGTAGAAGCTTGTTCCAAGGCAAATTCCCGCTGCTTTAGGTCAAGATATTCTTCGATACGGTCTTGCGCTTGCGCGTCGGTGAGCGAATCGCTGTCGGCCGCCCGTTGCAACCGCATGCCCTCTCGCCGCAGGGCCGTGCGCTGCTCGCTTATCTGATTATACACCGGCCAAAACCGCTCGGCCTCTTCGGGCGTGAGCGACAGGCGCTCGGTGAACAGCGCGCTGCGGGCGCTCTGCAACTTTTCGCCCCGCGGATGCTGGGCCTGCGCGGTCGTGCTTATCGTCAAAACCATGAGGAGGAGCAACCACGGTTCTACGGTATTAATTGTCTTCATCGTCTGTATCATCAAAAAGAAGTTCATTGGCTGAATCGCCTGTGTCAAATTCTTCCAGTAGTTCCGCTTGCTCGGCTTCGCTTAGCGCTTCGGCGTTCATCACGTCCACCTCGGCGAGCACCAGGTAGTCTACCAGGATTTCGGTGGGCACCTCAGCCAGCAGTTGTTCCGCCGACGAGGCACCGGTTAGGGTAGTTGTCGGAGCCGTCGGGCGGGTTACTAACCAGGCAGAAACTGCGGCTACGGCAAAAATACCTATCGCAGCGTAGGCCCAGCGGGGAAACAGCTTCGGAGCCGGGTTTTGCGTAGAAGCTCCGTTCACCCGCTGCTGAATACGCGTGGGCAAGTCAGCAAAGTAGCCCTCGGGAGCCACGAACGGGTGCGATGGTTTTGGTTTATCCGGCTGAAATGATTTCATAGCTACTGCGTTTGCTGTTGAACGTAGGTTTCAATTTTCTTCACCGCATGGTGGTAACTGGCCTTGAGTGCGCCCACGCTGGTGCCGGTGACTTCGGCCATCGCTTCGTAGGTCATTTTCTCAAAGTATTTTAGGTTAAACACCAGCCGTTGCTTGTCGGGTAGCGTGAGCAAGGCCTTTTGTAGTGTCTGCTGCACCGCATCGCCGTCGAGGTGAACCGATTCGTCAATCTTATTGGATAGTTCACGGGTTACCTCCGCGGCCGGAACGAACAGGCGGCGGCGTTTTTTCTTCAGGAAGCGCAAGCATTCGTTGGTGGCGATGCGATAAATCCAGGTAAACAATTGCGCTTCGCCCTGAAAGCTATCCAGGTGGTTCCATACCTTGATGAACGTTTCCTGCACCAAGTCGTCGGTATCGTTGTGGTCGATCACCATTTTGCGAATCAGGAAGTAGACGCGCTCCTGGTACTTGCGCACTAGCAGGTTGAAGGCGTAGTTCCGGCTATCGGGTTGCCGAAACATTTCCAAAAGCTGCTCATCTTCCAAACTGCTTGCTGCGATCACGAAGGACTAATTTATTGCGTATCTACTGATTAGATCATGGAGCGGCCCGAAGGTTTAATCTGCCGCTAGATAAGTTTTTTTGTCGCTTCCCGTTAAACCATTTCCCTTGGCTGGTCTCCAAGGGGAATATATGTTTAACGAAAATAAGACAAACATGAAACGATTCTGGATGATTGCCTGCCTGACGGGTACAATCGCTACCGCGCAGGCCCAGTCAAACTTGGAAAGGGGAGGCACGCCCCGCGAACGGGCCGACAAGCTCACCGCAAAGATGGCCGAAAACCTCGACCTCACCGAGGAGCAACGGGCTACGGTGGCTGAAATTAACCTAAAGTACGCTCAGGAGGCCGCTGACTTTCGAGACGAAACGCGGGAGCAGCGCGAAGCAGCTCGAGCCACGATGAAAGAGATCCGACAAAACCAAGAAGCGGCCCTCAAGGAAGTGCTCACCGAAGCGCAAGTACAAAAGTACGAAGCCCGTCGCGATGATCGGCAGGACCACCGTCGGAAGAGAAGGAGCGAAAGGCGCAGTCGGCAGTGATTTATCAGGGGCGGGTCCAGATATGTATCCGCCCTATTCCCAGAGACTCTGTCCCGCTAATCAAGAAAACGCCGCGTGAGATCACTAAACGCATCGATGCGGCGGTCGCGGAAGAAGGGCCAGATGCGGCGCACGTCTTCCGAGCGCTTTAGGTCAACGACCACCACGCTGGTTTCCTCTTCGGAAGATGCTTGGTGCAGAATTTCGCCCTGCGGACCCGCCACAAAGCTGTGTCCCCAGAATTGGATACCATTGGTGTGCCCCGACGGATCAGCCTCGTGCCCGACGCGGTTCACCGCCACCACGGGCAGTCCGTTGGCCACCGCGTGGCCGCGCTGTGAAATTACCCAGGCATCTTGCTGCCGTTGTTGCTCGTCGTCTGGGTCGGTTGATTCCCACCCGATGGCAGTGGGATAGATGAGCAGGTCGGCCCCGGCCAGCGCCATCAGGCGCGCCGCTTCCGGGTACCACTGGTCCCAGCACACCAGCACGCCCAGGCGGCCTACGGAGGTGTCGATCGGACGAAAGCCCAGGTCGCCGGGCGTGAAGTAGAACTTTTCGTAGTAGGCGGGGTCGTCGGGAATGTGCATTTTGCGGTACTTTCCGGCCACGCTGCCGTCGCGCTCCAGCACCACAGCGGTGTTGTGGTACAGGCCGGGCGCGCGTTTCTCGAATAGCGAAGCCACGATTACCACGCCCAGCTCCTTAGCTAGCGCTCCAAACCGCTCGGTAGAAGGGCCGGGAATGGGTTCGGCCAAATCAAACACATTTGTGTCTTCAGTTTGACAAAAGTAGAGCGCGTTATGCAATTCGGACAGCACCACCAGTTGCGCACCCTGCGCGGCACAGCGGCGGATATTTTGACTGAGCTTCGCAATGTTTTGCTCAGGGTCGGCGGTGTTGGCTTGCTGGACGAGTCCGACGGAGAGGTGGTTCATAGCAGGTGATTTCGTTTGGTTCACAACTACGTTGAACAACCGATGGTTTATTATCTACTCGTCGCGCAAGGCATCTACCGGATTGGCCCTCGCCACCCGCAGCGAACGTAGGCTAACTGACAGCACGGTAATGCTTACCACCAATGCGCCAATGCCTACCAGCGCTACTAGATTCACATCAACCCGGTAGGCAAAATCGGATAGCCACCGCTGGGCGATGATGAACGTTATGGGGCTGGCAATAAGCGTAGCCAACACCACTCCAATCACAAACTCCCGGTTGAGCAGCAGCAGCACTTGCCCGGTGGACGCCCCCAGTACTTTTCTGACTCCGATCTCTTTCGTTCGCAGTTGCGTCAAGTAAGCCACCAATCCCATCAGACCTAGCAACGCTAAGACAATAGCTATTCCGCTCATAATGAGCGTGAGTTGGGTGATGTGCCGTTCCTGCTCGTAGAGCTTTGCTAAGCGCTCGGTAAGAAACTCATAGCTGAACGGTTCGTCTGATACGACCTCCTGATACTCGCGCGCTAGAATGGGCAACACATCGGCCACCTGCGTGGCATCAAAGCGAACCACCATCTGGTAAAGCCACGTCGGCTCCTGGTACACCTGATAGAACACGGGTCCTACGGCTTGCTGAAGCGAGAAGAAGTGAATGTCAGGCAACACTCCCGCTACCTTTTTTGGCACTCCTCGCCCAAATTCCTCATTCTCCCACAAGGGCTCTAATAAGACGGTCTTTCCAATCGCTGACTGTTCGTCCCATCCGAATTGCCGGGCGGCGGTTTCATTGATGAAGAACAGTTCGCCGGGGGCGTTAGGAAGGTCAGCCTGGGCCAACGCCGGAGCACTGATGCCTAGCGTTTTGAGGTAGTCTACATCCAAGTACAGTGTGTGTGCATCGTCTAAAACAACATCTACTCCTTCCGGCTGATAATCGGTGTTATTGAACGCTTCGCTACCGGGGAGCAAACCAGCCCCCACGTGACTAACGGTGGGGTAGCGCAACAGCCGCTGCTTAAGTCGCTGATAAGCAGCCGGATCGTCCAGCGGAATTTGCACCACTCCTTCCCGGACGAAACCCAGGTCTTTTTGCTGTACGAAGCGAAGCTGTTGGTTGATAAAATACGTTACTCCAACCAATCCGATCACGAAGGCAAACTGGCTTACCACCAAAGTGCGACGCAACGCAAGGTGGTGCCCCGGGCTTTGCTTGGGCTTAAACAACCAACTCACCCGCTGGCTAGCCAAAATGAGGACTGGGTAAGCACTGGCGACCAGGGAGGTGAACAACACCAAGCCCACCGGCAACACGGCAAAGCGTAGCCGTTCTACGTACAAGTTGGTCAACTTCAAGCCCATCAGCTGGTTGAACCACGGAATGGCCGCGTCGATCACTAGCAGAGAAAGCAACCAGCTAAAGGTGGCGAAAAACAAAGATTCCAGCCAAAATTGCCATCGGATGCCGCCTGATTGAGCGCCGAGCGTTTTTCGCAGTCCCACTTCCTTGTTTCGGCTGCCATACACCGCTACCGATAGATTGAGGTACGTCATCAGCGTAATCAACAAGACCAGGGTGCCAATGAACGCGAACAGGTAAAGATAGCGGGCATCGCCCGGCGGTTTTAATTCATAAAGAACATCGGAGTGCAAATGAATATCTGCCAAGCGCTGCACTTGTTCACCATGAACCAGTGGGTCATCAATACGCAGCGGATTTTGCCGGTTGAATGCATTGGTAATCTGTTCTGCCAACCGGTCGTCGTCTACCCTATCATTGGTGCGTAAGTAAGTATAAGCACCCCAATAGGGGATACGCGCGGGATTCAAGGCCATCTCGAAACTGAAGTGAGAAACATCCGGGATATTATCAATAACACCCGTTACCTGGTAGTCAGTACTATCCAATCGGATGGTTTGCCCTATCGCGGTTTCAAGGTAGCCTTCACCAAAATAACGCCGGGCGGTAGTTTCGGTGAGTACGGCACTGTTCTGATTGGCAAATGAAGAGGATGAGCTACCCGCTAGAAAATCCCAGGAAAATAAGTCTAAGAACGCCGGTCCGGTGTTGGTGAAGAGGATATTCTTCTGGACGAAGGTCTGTTCGCCGTAGGTAGCGTAATTTTCCAATTCTCCGGTGACAACAAACTGAGCAACTTGTTCTACGGCGGGGATTTCTTGTAGATACGTTACTTTCTCCAGTTGACTGTTCGCATCCGCATTATTGTAGTTAGGAAATCCCAGCACCGGATAAAACTGAGAGCGGTAGTGACTGACCACCCGGTATACCCGATCGTAACCCTCATGAAAACGATCATAGGAGTACTCGTGGTGAACGTACAAGAACGCCAACAAACAACTGGAGAATCCGGCCGTAAGACCAATCAGATTGATCAAGGTGTAGGTTCGGTGTTTGAAGAAATTGCGAAGAGTAATCTTCCAGTAATTGCTCAGCATATTTTGGTGGCTAGGTTCAAAGTGAATTAGGTCGTACAACTAATGTGCTATCCTCACAAAGCGTTGATTTACAGCACGTTAATAGAATCACGCTTGCACCTTTACGTTCAGAAACGAACACTTTTGTCCGGTTTCGTACATGCAATGTTGTCCCCTCCGACTACCTTGTCCTCTTGCCAAGGTGTTAGCTATACTGCGGAAAGCATGAAAGTGGTTATCCAAAAAGCGTTTACTATTAGAGTTTATTCTGATAGATCCTTGTGATAGGATTTGCTGGTCTTTGCTTCTGATTTTAAACAACTGGTCAACAAGCGTCAGTTTCGTTAATAGCAACTTCGTGGTAGTTTAGCCACTGTTTGACTTTTCCAATGTACATCTTCAGATAGTTTTCAGTTAAAAACACGTTGGACCAATCGAACCGACGCGATTGTACGCCCAGATAAAAGAGCCAAATGGCTAGTCCTGCGTAAGGAAGTAATCTCTGTTCTTCCTCGGAAATGGGCATCACATCTCGGTAGCTCTCCAGAAAACTCTTTGCCTTAAGTTCATACTGCGTTTTGTCAGCTTCGATGTGAAACAACTGCATGCAGAAATAGGCTACGTCTAAAATAAGCCACCCATTACCACAAAAGTCAAAGTCAAATAAAGTTATTTTATCGCTATCAAGAACGCTCATGTTGTCGTACCAAATATCCAGATGCACAATTCCGGTTCTTACATTTTCATTATTTTTTTGAGAAAACAAAGTAGTCAAATGTTCACCGGCACTTTTCACGAAGACCATTTCTGACAAAGACTCTAAAAAATACCGGCTGGCATATTGATAGGGCAACTGAACCAGTGTTCTCGGGGTATACTCAATTCTTTTTACCTTCCGGTTCAGGGTTATTTTATGCATTTCGCCCATAAGTGATCCAACGACGGCACACGTGCTTTCGGCCATATGCCGGACCTTTTCGCCTTCCGCGAAGGAAAACAGTACCACGTAACGCATTCCCTCCGGCGCGCTAATTCTTTGAACATACTCCCCTTTTTTATCCGGGATAGGGCAGGAAACACCGATACCGGCTGCCTTCAGCATATTCAGCACTCTTATCTCCTCTCCTATCTCTAACTCAGTTCGCCAATCGAAACTATAAACCCGAAGGATATACTGGTTCTCTTTCTCTGAGACGAAGTAGGTGTGATTGATGCCGGTTCGGAAGAGCCTGCAAGTAGTGCTTTCGGCCAAACCGTACTTTTTTTTCACCCACTTAATAAGATGTTCTGCCGAAAGTGTAGAGGCAATTACTGGGAAAGTAGTCATTTAGCGCTGTTTTTTGGTTGCCGATAATGATTGGCCCGCAAGGCCCTGCGCGGCCATCGCTACAGTTTCATCAATCCGCTTCTGCCGGGTTTCAGGCTTCTTGGCATTGAAAATCCATTCCAGAATGCCCCGTTTGGAGGAGGGCGGAAAGTTGTTCCAATGGTTTGAAGCAGTTTCGTTTTCTTCAAATGCCGCTTGTAGGTCAGCGGGAATCACCAGCTTCTCTACTTCGTCTAGGGCCGTCCAGGTGCCACTTCGTTTGGCTTCCTCCACCGTCGCCAAACCCGCCGGGGCCATCCGTTCCTTGCACCAGCAGTTGTTCCACCTTCTTCTTATTCACCCCGCTCCAGTTGCTTCGGGATTTCGCTGCGAGAAGAACTGATAATAGCTTTCGCCGTCTCGCTTATTGGGCTTGCTATCGATCCACCCAAAGCACAGCGCCTCATCCACGGCTTCGTCGTAGTACACACTGGGGGTGTCGCTGCCCTTGTGGTACATAATGAGCCACACGCTGGCTGCTTGGGCGTGGTTTTCCTCCAGCCACTGCCGCCAAGCCGCGCCGTCTTTGGCATGGAAGGTGGGGATGCCGTCTGCTCGGTTCATTCCGGATACTGCATCGTCACGCAGTGCAGCGAGCCGTGCTGCCGAATCAAGGCTCGGCAATCAACGCCGACTACCTCGCGGTTAGGAAACACCGTTTGCAATTGCTCTTTCGCTATCACATCCTGCGCGGTGCCATAGAAGGGCAGCAACACCGCTTCGTTGATAATCAAAAAATTGGCGTAGGTGGCCGGTAAGCGATTTCCGTCTTCATCCCGCACAGCTTCCGCCATGGGCAGGGGAATCAGGCGATACGGTTGACCTTCCGTCGTTCTAAAAGCCTGCAACTCCTCCTCCATCCGGCGCAGCGCCTCATGGTGCTCATCGGCCGGATCAGCACACTGTACGTAGGCGATGGTACGTTCGTCACAAAAACGCGCCAGCGTGTCCACGTGGCTGTCGGTATCGTCGCCCGCCAGGTAGCCGTGCCGCAGCCACAGCACCCGCTGCAATCCGAAGGTTTCCTTCAAAAACGTTTCTATCTCATCCTTGGTTAGCGCGTCGTTGCGGTTGGGCGATAGCAAACAGGCTTCGGTGGTAAGCAACGTTCCTTGTCCGTCTGACTCTATACTACCCCCTTCCAGTACAAACTGCTTCACGTTGCGATAATCCGCGCCGGGAAACGCTCCCCAATTGTACAATTGGCGGGTGATCTGATTATCCAGGTTGGCCGGAAATTTCAGTCCCCAGCCGTTGAACTGAAAGTCGAGCAGCACCGGATTGCCTGCTTCCAGAACGGTGATGCCGCTGTGGTCGCGTGCCCAGGTGTCGTTGGAGGTTATTTGGCAAAGCTTTACCGTTTCCATAGATTCATGGTCAATTTGATCCCACACTTCGTCTACATTATGACAGGCAATAATCAGCGGCTGTCTTGAACCTATCTCGTAGGCAATCCGCTGGAAACATTGTATCACATTCTCCAAGTCGGCCTGCCAATCGGTGGCGGGGTGCGGCCAGGTGAGTTGCACGGCCGACTGTGGGTGCCACTCGGCGGGAAGTACGACGGTTGATTGTTTCATGAGAACGAAGCTAGACAATAATCGTTACTTTCGAATTTTTTCTACCTTAGCTGTCCGTATTTTTTGACCGCCTTCGTAATTTTACTCATTCGTTACAAAAACAACCTAGATCCATGGGAAGAGCATTTGAATACCGACGCGCCGCCAAAGAGAAACGCTGGGGCATGATGTCCCGCATTTTTCCTAAACTGGCCCGCGCCATCACCGTGGCGGCCAAAGAGGGCGGCACCGACCCCGACATGAACGCCAAGCTGCGCACGGCCATTCAGAACGCCAAGGCGCAGAACATGCCTAAAGACAACATCGAGTCGGCCATCAAGCGGGCTGAGGGCAAAGACGCCGCCGACTACGTGGAGGTGAACTACGAGGGCAAGGGTCCGCACGGCGTGCTGGTGTTTGTGGAGTGCGCCACCGACAACAGCACCCGCACGGTGGCCAACGTGAAGGCCTACTTCAGCAAGGCGGGCGGCGGACTGGTGCCCACCGGCTCGCTGGAGTTTATGTTTAACCGCAAGGCGGTGTTTGAGTTTGAGCTGCCCGAAGGCAAAAACCTGGAAGATTTGGAGCTAGAACTCATCGATGCCGGATTGGAAGAACTCGAGCAAGAAGACGATACCACCTACGCCTACGCCGACTACACCCAGTTCGGTGCGCTGTCGCAAGCCTTTGATGATCAAGGCATTGCGGTAGAGAACGCTACGCTGCGCCGGGTGCCCACTACCCCGGTGGAGTTTAGCGATGAGCAACTAGAAGAAATTGAAAAGATGCTCGATAAGCTGGAAGAAGACGATGACGTACAGGCGGTGTATACCAATATTGCGTAGCCAGGATTAGGATGGGTTTCCCCAACGCAGGACTGAAGTCCTGCGCTGATCAACAGCTGCCTTTATTTGCCCTTTTGATCTCCCAATCCGTTGCTCAGCTCCACGCCGTTCTCGGCAGCGCGCCCGGCAATGTGCAGGGTGCGGGTCGGGTAAGCAAACTCCACTCCCATGCGCTCGAATTCTTCGTACACCCGGAAGTTGATCGCCTGCTGCACGTCCATGTACTTGGCGTAGTCGCCCGTTAGCACGTTGTAGACCACCTCAAAGTTGAGGCTCAACTCGCCGTATGAGGCAAAGTGAGACCGGTCGAAAAGCACGGTTTCCTCAACCTCATTTTGGGCCTCCACTGCCGCGCGCAGCACCCCGGGAATCTGCTTCACCTGCTCGAGCGAAGTCTGGTACACCACTCCGAGTTTGAACACAATGCGCCGCCGCTGCATGCGCTTGTAGTTGTGAATGCGCGAGCTGGTCAGATCGCTGTTCGAGAACACCAGTTGCTCGCCCGACAGGCTCTTGAGGCGGGTGGTTTTGATGCCGATGTACTCCACATTACCCATCTTGTCGTCGACAATGATGAAATCACCGATCTCGAAGGGGCGGTCGAAGAAGATGACGAAGTAGTTGAACAGATCGCCCAGGATATTCTGCGCGGCCAGGGCTACGGCAATACCACCCACGCCGAGCCCGGCAATCACCGTGGTGACGTCATAACCCAGGTTGTCGAACAAAAACAGCAGGCCAATCGACCAGATGATCACGTTCAGAATCAGGATGATGCCGCGCAGTTGCTTCACCTTTTCGTCACCCCCGTCCTTGCTGCGGATGTAGGATTTGAGCATCAGCATCAGGGTGTTAGCGATGAAGCGCACCGCGTAGAAGGTGACCACCACCGTGGCGGCAATCCGCAGGATATTGTCCAGGCGGGCAGGTAGTACCAGATAGCTTAGCGCCAGGTACACCACCGTGAAGTACAGAACGGGAATACCAAAGCGGTTGATGCTTTCAATAACGTAGTCGTCAATGTTGGTGCTGGTGCGTTCCGACAGCTTACGCAGCCGGTTATTGACTACGCTTTTGAAAATACGGATTGCGAAGATACCAATCACAACGATGCCGAGCGCGATCAGGTAGTTCTGCGTATGGTGTTGGCAAAGTACACCTTCTCCAGTAGGGTTCTAAATTCTTCCATAGCGCAAAAATAAAAGCATCAAAACGATAAAAAAGCTTTTAGTAAGCACCTTTATCCCAGCTGTTAATTAAAATTGTGCGGTGGGTTATGAGAGCTAGCCACGCAAATAGCTTATGCAGCATCCAAATAGACCAATGCTGGTAGACTTCGCGGTTTTCGTTTGAAATCCGGAAGAATCTCCGCTCCGGTGCGAAATTTTTGTACGCGTCTAGCTTATCCTTAGCGCTAGATTAGCAAATCTTTTCTTTGAATACATACAAAATCTTGATTGTCAGAAACTTACAGATTAATTTTAAAAAGTTAACCAAATTTATCTAAAGTCAGTAACTAAATTTAATAAACACCGTTCACTAAATTAACACCGATTGCAACATGGGTATTTCAGAGAGAAAAGAACGAGAGAAAGCCGAGATGCGCGAGTTGATCCTATCAACCGCTGCCGAAATATTTCTGGATAATGGATTTGAAAAGACTAGCATCCGAAATATCGCGGAAGCAATAGAATATAGCCCGGCAACCATCTACCTCTACTTTAAAGACAAAAATGACCTTTTTTTTGCCCTCAGTGAAGAAGGGTTCCGGCGCTTTTTCGAGCACCTGAAGCGCATCCCCCAGGATGTGCCCCCCATCGAGAAGTTGAGGCACCTAGGTAGCCTCTATCTCGAGTTTGCGCTAAACAACCCCGCTTACTACGACCTGATGTTTATTCTCCGCGCGCCGATGGCTACCGAGGAGAACGAGGCCAGTTGGAACCTGGGAAAAAAAAACCACGAGGTGCTTACCAACTTGGTGGACGAGTGTTTGGCTCAAGGGCACTTTAAGGGGCAGAACCCCGACCAGGTGGCCTTCATGCTTTGGTCGTTTGTGCATGGTTTGGTGTCGTTCCGAATTCGGGATCGGATGAAAATGTACGACCCCACCAGACACGATGAGATCACCAACGGCGCCTTCGACATGTTTCAGGGAATGCTGAGAAACGCCTAAAAAATTTTGAATTTTACTAAACACTGTAAACTTTATTATCACACTTAATTGAACTAAGAAATGCTATCGTTTACCAAACTTAGGCCAGGGATATTCTTGCTTCTGCTGATCCCGTCGTTGGCCGTCGCTCAGAACGTGCCTCCTCTTGACGCGTACGTCCAGCAGGGGATGGAACACAACCAAGCGTTCATCCGAGAGCAGCTAAGCACCAGCCTTCAGGAGCAGCTACTGCAGGAAGCCCGCGGCAAGTACCTGCCCGACATCACCCTGGATGCTTCCTACATCTGGGCGGAGGGAGGGCGACTCATTACGATTCCCGCCGGTGACTTGATCAATCCTGCTTACCGCGGCCTCAACCAGGTGGTTGGCGAAGACCGTTTCCCCACTGATATTCCGAACGTAAGCGAGCAGTTACTACCCAACGACTTTCACGAAACCAAAATCCGCCTGATCCAGCCGATTCTAAACACCGACATCTACTATAATTACAAGGCAAAGAAGGCCCAGCTATCCGCGCAGGAGGCCAAACAGAGGGCTTACGAAAACCAGCTGGTTAAAGAAATTAAGGTGGCGTATTATAACCACTTGTCGGCCCGGGGGCAGCGGCTCATTTTAGAAGATACGCGGACCCTGCTGGAGGAGCTACTGCGGGTGAGTACCAAACAGGTGGAAAATAACCGCGCCACCCGCGAGGTGATCTACGGGGCCCAGGCTGAACTAAGTCGCCTGGAAAGTCAGATGGCCCGAGCCGAGCGAGAAGAAAACGTGTCGCGCATCTTCTTTAACCAACTAATCGGACGCGCACTGGAGGAAGAGATCGACGAAGCGCAGTCGCCGGAAGCCAAGCCCTACGTATTTCCTGATCTGGGCAAACTCACCACCGCTGCGCTGGGGCGTCGTTCGGAGATCAACCAGCTTCGTTACGGACTCATCGCTAGCCAGGCCGCTACTGGCCTAAGCAAAAGCTACATCGTTCCTAAAATCAATTTAGTGGGCGACCTAGGCTACCAGGGGTTTACCTATCAGTTCGACGATACTCAGGATTTCTGGTTCGTGCAAGTTGGCCTTACCTGGCCTATTTTTCAGGGTTTCCAGAACCGGAGTCGAGTTCAGCAGTCTCTCCTTCAGGAGCGGCAGATCGAGTCGCGCCTTACCGAAATCAGGGACATGATTGCGCTCGAGGTGGCTCAGGCCTACTACGGCTTGGAAGAAGCGACCAAAACCCGGCAGGCCCGGCAGGCGGAGCGCCAAAGCATTGCGGAGAATTTCAGGATTATTCGGAAGAAGTACGCGCAGAACCAAGTTCCGCTGGTGGCTTTTAACGAAGCTCGAAACGCCTTCACCACCGCCCAGTTACAGGAAACGATTGCCCAGTACACCCTCAAAATAAGAGAGGCCGAACTAGAGGCAGCCATCCACCTTGACGATTAGCCATTCCCTAAAACCAATCACTCCCATGCATACGAATCATCCTATTGTTTTTATACTACTGCTGGTGCTTTTCGGCACCGCCTGCAAGCAGAACTACGTAACCGAGGAACCGGCCTCTCAACCCACCAGAAAGCAGGTGGTGGTGAAAAAGTTGGAAGAAAGCACCACTGCGGTACCTATTGTCGCCAGCGGAGTATTAGCCTCGGAAACCGAAGCCAATTTGTCCTTTAAAATTGGGGGCATTATAAAGCGTCTCAGCGCGGAAAAGGGCCAGTCGGTACGGCAAGGGCAGGTGCTCGCTCAGTTGGATCTGGCAGAGATCAACGCGCAGGTAACGCAGGCCCAGAACGGCTTTGATAAGGCACAGCGAGACCTAGATCGGGTAGAAAGCTTGTATCAGGATACGGTGGCAACCCTGGAGCAGAAGCAGGATGCCACCACCGCGCTGGAGTTGGCGCGCGCCTCTCTGAACGTTGCCCAGTTCAACCGGCGCTACGCGAGTATTGTGGCCCCCTTCGATGGCAAAATTCTGGATAAGCGCGCCGAACGAGGCGAGTTAGTAACCCCCGGGCAGCCCATCTACTCGGTGGGAAGTACCGGAACAACCGGCTCTCAGGTGATCAACATCGGCATCGCCGACCGGCAGATTGTTAAACTAAAGGCCACCGATACCGCCCAAGTACGGTTCGATGCCTTCCCCAACCGGCAGTACGCCGCGAGTATCACGGAGATTTCAGAAGAGGCTAACCCCTTCACGGGCACCTTTGACGTTGAGCTCACCCTCACGGGCTACTTTCCTGAACTCAAGAACGGCTTTGTGGGCTACGTATCGGTTTTTCCTACCAATGTGCCGAAGCACTACAAGGTTCCGATGACGGCCCTCATCGAGGGGAAGGAGAAGACCGCCAACGTATTCACGACGCAAGACAAAGTGACGGTTCGCAAAAAAGTGCTTCGGGTGGATGAAATTCACAGCGATTTCTTCACCGTCGATGCCCTTCAGCTAAGCCCAAACGAGTGGCTGGTTATGGAAGGGGGCGCGTACCTCAATGATCAAGACACCATCCAAATCATTAACTAAACATGACACTTCCTTCATTAGCCATCAAGAATCGCCAGTTCATCTACGTGATGGTTGGGCTGGCATTATTCATTGGGATACGGTCTTTCTTGAGCATGCCGAAATCTGAAGACCCATTTCTGGAGCTTCCCAACTACACCATCATCGTTATCTATCCGGGCACCAGTCCGGAAGACATGGAAGACCTGGTGGTTGATCCCATCGAGGAGGTGATTGACGACCTGGATGAAATCACCGAAATCCGCACTGAAATTACCAATGGCTTGGCGGTGCTGCAGGTAGAAGCGACGTTTGGAATTAACTACGACGACAAGTACGACGAGATTCTGGCTGCCGTCAGCGAAATCAGGAGCGAACTTCCCGAAGACATCTTCAACCTAGAGGTTAACCAGTTTAAGCCCGAAGAGCGGGTGGCTATCCAGCAGTACGCGCTCGTTTCAGCGTCCGCTTCCTACAAAACGTTGTACGATGTCGCCGAGGACTTCCAGGATCAGATCGAAAAGATTGATTTTGTTAAATCAAGCGATATCGAGGCCTATCCGGTAGAAGAAATCAGGATCAGCGTCGACTTTCAGAAGATGGCGAGGTTGGGCATCCCGCTCGGCCAGGTGCTCGGTACATTAGAAGGGAACAACGCCAACATTCCGGGGGGTGACATTACCGCTGATGGCCTCAGTTTCAACATCCAATCGACCGGTGGTTACAAAACCCTGGCAGCGATCGAGAATACCGCCATTCGGTCGGCCGACAATCAAATTATCTACCTAAAAGACTTCGCTACGGTAGCTTTTGACTACGACGACCAGCAGTGGTTTGCGCGCTATAAGGGGCAACGGTGCATTTATCTGGCGGTTAACCAGAAGCGCACCTCTAATATTCTTACCCTGGCCGGGCAGCTTCAAGAAGCAGAGGATGCTTTTAGGCCGCAGTTGCCGCCCGGTGTTACCCTGGCTTCCGCCTTCGAACAAGCTCCCGCCGTACGCTTTCGGATCAACGACTTTATCATCAACCTGGTGCAAGGCATTGCGCTGGTGGGGGTGATCATCTGGATCTTTCTGGGGTGGCGGCCGGCACTCGTGGTGATGACCATCATCCCCCTGTCCATCATCTTGGCCATTACCGTGCTGGACTTTAGCAACTACGCCCTCCAGCAAATCAGCATTGCCGCACTGGTGATCGCCCTGGGGTTGCTGGTAGACAACGCCATTGTGGTGATTGAGAACATCGTTAACTTCAGGAATGACGGTCAACTCCATTGAGGAAGCGGCCAGTTTGGGAACGCAGGAAGTGGGGTACGCCATCATCAGTTCTACGGCGACCACCGTACTGGCGTTTGCGCCCCTCTCGTTGCTGGAAAGCGGCCCCGGCGAGTTTCTGCGGAGCCTACCGCTGACGGTAATCTTCGCCCTGGTAGCCTCTTTACTTCTGGCGTTGGTATTTACCCCTATTGTATCGAGTCAGATTCTAGCGGGCAAGAAAGTGAAGAACGATGCTACCTGGGTGCGTCGGTTTTTGGATAAAGTTATTCGCAAGGTGTATCGCCCGTCTATTGCTTTTGCCCTGAAGCGGGGCTGGGTAGTCGTACTGGCGGGATTTCTGTCCTTGGGATTGGCCGCTACCCTGTTTCCGCAAATCGGGGTTAGCTTCTTCCCTACGGCTGACAAGTCGCTGCTGCTGATCTCGGTAAACTTGCCGTATACCTCCAATGTAGAGCGTACCGACAAAGCATTGGCCTACGTGGAAGGGGTGCTAGACACGACGGACTATGTAGATAGCTACATTACCAATGCCGGACACGGCAACCCGCAGGTCTACTACAACCGAATTCCCGAAGAGTACAAACAATACCACGGAGAAGTGGTCGTCAACTTTAAGGCGTGGGACCCCGCTACGTTCTACCAGACCCTTCAGCAGCTTAGGAAGGCGTTCAAGGCTTATCCTGACGGGAAGATATACTTTCGGGAGCTGAAAAACGGGGCACCCTTTGAGGCTCCCGTAGAGGTACTGTTACTGGGAGATGAGCTACCGGTACTGAAACGCATATCCTACGATATAGAAAAAATCGTTCGGGAGACCGAAGGCACCGAAGATGTTGACAACCCCCTGGCCCTGAGCAAGACCGATATCAAGGTCAATATCAACCGCGACAAAGCAGCGTTGTACAACCTTTCGCTACTAGACATCGACCGGGCAGTCAGAGCAAGCCTCAACGGTATTTCGGTAGACGATGCTACCATTGATGAAGATGATGAAACCTACCCGATGACGGTCAGGATTCCTTTTGACGAAGAGCCGAAGATTACGGACCTGCAGAAGGTCTATCTGGCCAGCAGCACCGGACACCAGGTTCCGCTGTCGCAAGTTGCTGACGTTGAGTTTAAGTCTGAGTACGCTAAAATTGATCACTTTAACCAGGAGCGATCCATCGGAATCACCGCCAACGTGCTGGATGCAGACCAGACCACCCAGATCACGCAGGCAATTATTCCTAAGCTCGATGCCTACGACTGGCCGGAGGGTTATAGTTATTACCTAGGAGGAGAGTATGAAACCCAGCAGGAGAGCTTCGGAGATTTAGGAATTCTGTTAGCGGTTGCTATGCTGGGCATTTTTGCGGTATTGGTGCTTCAGTTTAAGTCGCTGGTGCAACCATTGATTATCTTCTCCGCAATTCCGCTGGCGCTCACCGGTTCGTTTATCGCGCTTTTTCTAAGCGGCTGGTCGTTCTCCTTCTTCGCCTTTGTGGGCTTTATTAGCCTGGTGGGTATCGTTGTGAACAACTCGATTATCCTGGTAGACTACACCAACCAGTTGATCCGGGAAGGGGTGGAAAAGATGACCGCCATCAAGCGAGCGGCTGAGCGAAGGTTCATTCCCATCGTGCTTACCACCCTCACGACGATTCTCGGGTTGGCTCCCCTCACCTTTTCGGGAAGCACGCTGTGGTCACCACTCGGATGGACCCTGATCGGAGGCTTAATATCCTCAATGTTACTGACGCTGATCATTGTGCCCGTACTGTATAATTGGTTCACGAAGGCCGGGTAGATTCACTGGCTGCGGTCGACTAAACCTTTTGAAAGAAGAGGAGCTTACTCGCTCTGCAAACTATCCACCGGGTTGGCCAGCGCCGCCCGTAGCGATGGTCAAGAATACTTTAGTAAAGGAGAAAATATTGAGGCTAAGCTAATCCTTCATCTTGCTCGGGTTTTGTCGACTGTCAAAAACATCAGTGATATAAATGGCTTGTCCCTCTACTCGGTAGATGATTTTGTAATGTCCCTCAACAATGCGTCTGTGTTCCTTTCCCAGATGCATTAGGTACTCTTCCTGTTGCCCTTTCCACGGACTCTTAGTGAGAGAATCCGCCTTATCCAAAATACTATCACGAGTAGCAATAACTTGATCTGTAGGCACTTCCTGTTCCATCAAAAAATCTAGAACTTCTTCCAAACTCCTTAGGGCCTGTTCAGTGTAGATGACCTCCATCACTGGATCTTACGGTTGGTCTGGGCAACCACCTGCTCACGATTGTACAGACGCCCAGCCTGAATATCGTTTTCGGCTCGTTGCGCTCGGCGGGTGAGCTTCTCTTGCCAAGTGGTATCAAGGCGGGTCTTCTGCAACAGGGTCCGGATGGCCTGTAAGATATCTACATCGCTTTCCTGGGCAATAAGTTCCTGCAGTTCGGCTTTAATATCAACTACCTGATCCATAGCTTTTTTAGTAAAGATAACAGATTTATCGGATGGAATCTCATCTTCTTTGGGTGTCTGTTTTTTCCTCCTACGATCCGTAACTCGTTTAGGTTGTTAGGCCTGATCGAAGGTTTACAACCTCTGTCACTCACTCCGCAAACTATCTACCGGGTTGGCCAGCGCCGCCCGTAGCGATTGGTAGCTTACCGTGAGCAGGGTAATGAGTACGGCAAACGTGATGGCCAGCGCAAATACCGTCAGTCCGATGCTAGTGCGATACACGAAGCCCTGCAACCAGGTGTGCATCAGGTAGTATGACACCGGCACGGCTAGCGCGAAGGCCAGCAGCACCAAAATCAGAAAGTCTTTGGTGAATAGCGCCAGAATGCTCGGCACCGAAGCGCCCAACACCTTGCGCACCCCAATTTCTTTCGTACGTAACTCGGCGGTGTAGGCCGACAGGCCGAACAACCCTAAGCAGGAAATAAAGATAGCAATCAGGGCGAAGTAGTTAAACAGCTCGCCGGTGCGCTGCTCAGCCCGGTAGAGTTCGTCAAAGCTTTCGTCCAGGAAGCGGTACTCGAAGGGGTAGGCCGGATTCATCTGCTTCCAGGTGTCTTCCACGGTGGTAATCGCCTCAGAAAGCTGGTCGGGTTCCACTTTGATGTACACCTTGTTACGCCAGTTGGGCGACACAAACAGCACCATCGGCGCAATGGCCTGCCGCACCGACTGGAAGTTAAAGTCCTCGGCTACGCCCACCACCGTGCCCTCCACCCCGTGCACCGAAAACGACAGGCCCACCGGATTATCGGCCCCGATCATCTTCACCGCCGCTTGGTTCAGGATAAAGGCCGTGCTGTCGGCGTTGCGCTCCGAAGAGAAGGCGCGACCGTCAGCCATTTGGATGCCAAAGGCATCAATAAAGTCCCGATCTACTGACAACTGGCTGAGTAGCATGCCGTCTTCGGGCGCTCCCGGCCAGTCCGCTCCGTTGGTGGTGCTCAACACGTCGGTGAGGTCCTGACTGGCCGAGGTGACGTACCGGATGCCGGGTTGCTCGAGCAGGCGGTTCTTGAACGTCAGGTAACTTGACCCAATGTCGCCCGACATGGGAAGCACCAGCGTATTGTCTTTTGAGTAGCCTAATTTCTTATTGCGAATGAAGCTCAGTTGGTCGTTGATCACCAGCGTGCCCACGATCAGAATAATGGACAGGGCAAACTGAAGCACCACCAGCCCTTTGCGGAACAGCGCGCTGCCGCTGCCCACCCGAAACGTGCCCTTCAGCACCTTGGCCGGTTTGAACGACGACAAGAACAGGGCGGGATACAGGCCCGCCAGGATGCCGGTAACCAGGGTGATGATGGCCAACAGCCCGAGCACCCGCCCGTCGAGCAGATGCAGATAGACCTGCTTTTGCGCCAGGTCGTTGAACAGGGGCAACACGAATTTCACCAGCAGTGCGGCCAGCGCCACGGCAATGAAGGAGTACAGCAGGGCCTCACCCAGGAATTGGGCCACTAGTTGCGGCTTGATGGCCCCCACCGTCTTGCGCAGGCCGATCTCCTTCGAGCGCTTGATGGAGCGAGCGGTGGCCAGGTTCATAAAGTTGATGCAGGCGATAATCAGGATAAACAGACCAATGGCCGAGAAGATGTAGACGTACTGGATGTCACCGTTGCCGCTGATATCCATACTGTAATTAGAGTACAGATGAATATCGGTGATAGGTTGCAGAAAGATATCGCTCACAAAAGGGTCATCCTCAAACTTCTTGTTGAGCACGCTGGTAATCTTGTCGCCCACCGTCTCGGCCGAAGCACCGTCCGCCAGTTGCAAATAGGTGTAGTAGTTGAAGTCACTCCAGTTATCGTCGCCGATGCCCCGGTTTTGCACGAACAGCTCGAAGGGCAGCAGGTAGGCAAACCGTAGGTGCGAGGTTTTGGGCATATCGGCGTACACCGCCCGCACCGTCACATCGTCGGCGTTGTTGAGGCGCAACGTTTGACCCACCGCCGGTTCGTCACCGAAATACTTGCGCGCCAGTGTCTCGGACAGTACCACCGACTTCGGATCGGCGAGCGCCGTGGTGGGGTCGCCCTCTATGAAGTTGAAGCTAAACATGGTGAGCAGGGCCGGGTCAGCGTACCCGCCGTCGGGTTCCTGAAACGGTTGCTGTTCGTGGGTAAACAGCGCCTGGGCGACCAGGTTGACGCGGGTGGTGCTTTGGATTTCGGGAATTTCACTACTTGCCAACTCAGCGAACGGAGCGGGCGTGGTGGTGTAGGCCACCTCCTGGTCGGCCACCTGCCCCAGCACCACGGTGCGAAACAGCCGGTCGGCGTTGGTGTGGTAGCGGTCGTAGCTCAGCTCGTCGCCCACCCACAGCAGAATGAGCAGGGCGGTGGCGATGCCTAGGGTGAGTCCCCCGATGTTGATCACCGAGTATACTTTGTTGTTAACCAGATTGCGAAAGGCAACTTTGAAATAGTTTTTGAGCATGGGGGGGAAGGTTTGGTTGAGGAATATGGCTGGGTTTCAACGTAAAATAGCAAAGAAATTCCGGTTCGCCATCGACTTGCCCTCGCTTCTAACCGTCCGCAATCGTGAAGCTAGTAGTTTGATCGTATCCGGATTGTACCTCTCGCGGATTTGTTGGTAGATGTTCGGACGCATTGGTCAGCGAAAGGGCGACGGTGGTCAAGTAAATTTTGCGTTGGCGACGTAACGGCTTTTCTTGAAGGAAGAAAACTATGCGACCAACTTTCACGCCGACCGCGTGATGCCGCTGGCCAGCACGGTGAAAGTCATCATCGCCATCGGGTACGCCTAGCAAGCCGCGGCTGGCACCATCAATCCCGACGAACTGGTTTCACCGCAGCTTTGCTATCCAATCGCTGGTGCTTCCCATACCCGCTATTTTCGACGAAAATCAACTAATGCAGTTTGTCGCATCATTGTTTTCCGGTTAGTCGCACAACTGCGGACTACGTAATGCAGGCGGCCTAATTTCCAAGCCCTCAATCCACCCCTTCCACCAGCGCTCCGTAGACCAGCACCCGGTAGGTGCGAACCAACTCGCTGTAGTGCGCGAAAGGATACACGTTGGTATAAATCTGCATCACCAGTTCGTTGGCCGGGTCAATGGTATACTCCGAACAGTATAATCCGCCCCAGGTCAACGCTCCGGGCGGAGCCAGGTCGCCGTAGCGGCTGTCGGGAGTGATAATCTGAAGACCGAACCCAAATTTGTCGTGCCGGTCCCACACCTCGTGGTCGCCAATCTGGTTGCGGGTCATCAGGCGCACCGTAAAGGGACTCAGCAGGCGGATGCCTTGATACACGCCTTCGTTTAGAATCAACTGCCCGACCTTGGCGTAGTCAGCGGCGGTGCTCACCAGTCCGGCTCCACCGCTGTAGAAAGTTCGTTCGCCCTGCTGGGCAAAGTTTTGGAAAAGCCGATCTTGCTGCACCGCCAGGGTAGCATCGGCCTGGTCTTTTCGAAACAAAGTAACCAAGCGTTTTTCCTTTTCTTTCGGGAGGTAAAAGTACGTATCGTTCATCTTCAGCGGCGCGAAGATGCGTTGCTGAAAAAAATCGGCGAGCGATTGCCCGGAGATCACCTCCACCAAACGCCCCAACACGTCGGTGCTGAGTCCGTAGGTAAACTGTTCGCCAGGATCGTGAAGCAGGGGACGCGCCGCAATGCGATCAACCACTTCTTCTAGCAGGTCGTCGTCGAGCGAGGCGTAAAAGGGTACCTCAAACTCCAGGTGATCCTGCAGCGGGTGCTCGTAGGCGATGCCCGAGGTGTGGGTAAGCAAATCCCGGACGGTGATCGCGCGAGCGGCGGGACGCGTTTCGTAGGCCAGGGTTGCCGAGTCGTGCGAAACCAGTACCCGGGCGCTGTCAAAAGCAGAAATGTACTGGCTGATGGGGTCTTCGAGCAGAAACTTTCCTTCCTCGTAGAGCATCATTACCGCAACGGTGGTGACCAGCTTGGTTTGCGAAGCAATGCGCCAAATAGCATTCTTGGTGAGTGGACGCTTGCGCTCGGCATCGGAAGTGCCGTAAACTTGGTGGTGAACCACCTCGCCCCGGTGCACAACCATCGATTGCGCGTGGGGTATTTTGCCAGCTTCTACCCACGATTGCAGAAATTCGTCGACGCGCTGAAGGCGTTCGGCAGAGAAAGCGGATTGTTGAGAGGAATCACGGGGAAGGGACGGAGACTGGGCCATGAGCGTCGACGACAACAGCACCCACCCTCCAAACAGTAATGGTCGTAGCATGGTGATAGCACGGGTTAATCGCCCGTCAAGATATCACTATTTTTCTAAATCCGCAGGGAGCACGTCCAGCAGCACTGAATAGGTGAGCAAAGAGGTGGGAACAGTGTTGGGCGTGAACACCGGAAGTTGCGCCAGCAGACCGAGCAAACCCTGCCGGAGTTCTTTTTTGCCCTGGGTACGCAGTTGGTTGCGCTGCCCGGCGCGCCATAGTTCAAGCAAGGGCTGGTTTTTGGCCAAAGCGTTTTGCAGCGTCTTCTTATAGGTCTCGCCAATCCGCTTGATTCGGTTGATCAGATGCTGCCGAAGCGCGTCGGGCTTGTCGCGGTGGCGGGCGTAACCGATATTTTGCCAATGGGCGCACATAAAGCTTTCTACCGTGAGAATACTGGCGTCAGCATCGGCCTTGGGTAGCCCCAGTTGCTTTCGAAACTGCTTGATAAACGCTTCTTCCTCCTCACTAATGATATTGTCGGCACTCACCACCAACACGGCTAGCTCAAGCAGGTATTTTTTCAGTACCGGCGAGGTAACATCCTCCAGGTGCAACTGAGCAATGGTGAGCTTTTGCTTGATGAGGGCCGCGCTGCTCGCTTGCATCTCTTCCGAAAGCAGCGCAGCCTCCCGATAGTAAGCCATCAAACGCTCCTCCTCTTTCTCAATGGTTTGGTTGGCATAGGCCGCCACAATCATGGTCTTTAGCAACAGCAGGCGCATCTGTTCGTGCTCCCGCGCAACCCGCTCGCGCACGTCCTCCGTAGAAGCGGTCATCCACTGGTTGAAAAACAAAATGTCGATAAAGAGCAAACTACTGTTGATAAACACCGTCCAGAACTTGCCTTCTTTCTGCGGGTAGCTGGTGCGACTGTCCAAGATATACTCAGTAAGTTCTAAACCACGCCGTTCGCGGTAAAATAGCAGTCCTTTGTATTTTGTGTCCAGGTTGTGGTACACCGATTTGTAGTAAGTCCCCACCCGAAAGGCTGCTTCCAGAAAGGCGTCGGCCACGTCGATTTCGCTTTCCAGTTGCTGATACCGCTCGGAGGTAAGCGCGCTGTAGAGTAGGCTTTCCAGCAGAATGATCTTGTTCTTGTCTTGTACCGGAAGTTGATCGGTTTTCACGGCCCGCAGCAGGGATTTATAGGCGTACGGAAGCTGGGTTGGGTAGCCATACAGCAGGCCCGTTGGCTGAATGAGTTCGTAGAGCAACTGCTCGGGCAACTCCGTCGATGCCTTCAGGGCCGTAACCCGCTCGTACTCCCGATGCAGGGCGTAGTGGTTGCGGGTTTGAATGTAGTCTCTCAACCAGCCTTTTTTCTGAAAATCCATAACGCAGTTTGGTATTTATGGTAGGAGCACGAAGGTACACGACCGCTATCGTTTAAAGTAACTGATTTTGCGCGTTCCGCTCAATGTGTACATAATTCTGGTAAATTGCCGAGACCTATGCTCGTAGAAGCGCGAAAAAATCACCGGTTGGGGAATACTTTCGCCATCACCAACGTTTACCATTACGTAATGTCCAAGCCAGAAAAGTCAAAATTTGCTAAGCAAGTCCAGGTTAAGAATCGAAAGGCGCGGTTCGAGTATCACTTTCTGGATACGTACGTGGCGGGTATAGAACTCACCGGCACCGAGGTGAAATCTATTCGAGAAAGCAAGGTTTCGCTGCAAGAAGCCTTCTGCTACTTTAACCGCGACGAACTGTTCGTGAAGCAGATGCACATCTCCCCCTACAGCGAGGGCACGCACTTCAACCACGACCCGGTGCGCGAGCGCCGCTTGCTGCTCAAGCGCAAGGAGCTGAACAAACTGCAGGATACGCTAAAGGAACAAGGGCTGACGGTTATTCCTTCTCGCCTGTTTATCAACGATCGAGGATGGGCTAAGCTAGAGATTGCGGTGGCGAAGGGCAAGAAACTGTACGACAAGCGGGAGGATATCAAGCAAAAGGACACCAAACGGGAGCTTGATCGGCTTAAGTTATGATCACCGTTGGCATAAACGAGTAAATATTTTTATATTTCTACCTTTTTGGAAAGTATTTCGCTGAAGCTTGTGATCTGATATGAAAGGAAGTGTACTGTTGCTCAACCAGGATTACAGTCCGATTACCACCTGCTCCATGGAGCGCGCGTTCATCCTGGTTTTTCTCGATAAAGCCGAACTGCTAACGCACGCCGAGGATGAAGCCATCCGCACGGTGGACCAAACCTACCCCATGCCGGCCGTTATTCGTTTGTTCCGCTACATCAACTTGCCGTATCGGGGAGTAGTGCTCACCCGACAGAATGTGTTCAAACGCGACAAGTTTGCCTGCCAGTACTGTGGCTCGCCCAAAACGCTGACGTTAGACCATATTGTTCCTCGCTCGAAGGGCGGAAAAACCTCGTGGTCGAATTTGGTCACTGCCTGTCAGCCGTGCAACACGCGCAAGGGCGACCGCACTCCCGATCAGGCCAACCTGAAACTGCGGTCTAAGCCCCAGAAGCCTACCTACATGATGTTCTTGCGCGATCACGCAGGCGGGATGCGCAAAGAATGGCAACCGTTCTTGGTCAGTTATCGGAAATGATTGCCCGTAGCATCTGATTGCAATCAGATGCTACGGGCGATCTGCCTGCTACTGCAAAACCTCCTTCACCCGTTCGGCGGCGTCCTTCAGCAGAATGGCCGAAGATACCTTGAGACCGGATTCCTGGATGATTTTAGCGCCTTCTTCGGCGTTGGTGCCCTGCAAACGCACAATAATCGGCACATCAATGTTGCCAATATTTTTGTAAGCTTCCACCACCCCGGTGGCCACCCGGTCGCAGCGCACAATGCCTCCGAAAATATTGATCAAAATGGCCTTCACGTTGGGGTCTTTCAGGATAATGCGGAAACCGGTTTCTACCGTTTCGGCGTTGGCCCCGCCGCCCACATCGAGGAAGTTGGCGGGCTCACCACCCGACAGTTTGATGATATCCATCGTGGCCATCGCCAGTCCGGCGCCGTTCACCATACAGCCCACGTTGCCGTCGAGCTTCACGTAGCTCAGTCCCGATTTGCTGGCCTCCACTTCTGACTCTTCCTCTTCGGAGATATCGCGCAGTTCGGCCAGTTCGGGGTGACGGTATAGCGCATTGTCGTCCAGATTCACCTTGGCGTCTACCGCCAGAATCTTGTTATCGGAGGTCTTGAGCACCGGGTTGATCTCAAACAGAGAGGCGTCGGCTCCCACGTAGGCCTGGTACAAAGAGCGGACAAACTTCACCATTTCTTTAAATGCTTGTCCTTCTAAGCCCAGGGCGAAGGCCACGTTGCGCGCTTGGTAGGGTTGCAAACCAATGCCCGGGTCGATCCACTCTTTAACAATCTTTTCGGGAGTCTCTTCGGCTACCTTTTCTATCTCTACGCCGCCTTCGGTGGAGGCCATGATCACGTTGCAACCCTTGGCGCGGTCGAGCAGCACGCTCAGGTAGTATTCTTTGGGTTCGTGCTGGCCGGGGTAGTATACGTCTTCGGCGACCAGTACCTTATGCACCCGCTTGCCCTCCGGACCGGTTTGGGGGGTCACGAGCTGCATGCCCAAAATCTGCTTCGAGATCTCCTTAACCTCTTCGCGGCTCTTGGCCAGCTTCACTCCGCCTCCCTTGCCCCGGCCGCCGGCGTGAATCTGGGCTTTCACCACAAACCATTCGGTGCCGGTTTCGGAGTTCAGTTCGCGGGCGGCTTCCACGGCCGCTTCGGGGGTGTCGGCCACAATGCCCTGTTGCACTTTTACTCCGTAGCCCTTGAGTAGGTTCTTCGCTTGGTATTCGTGAATGTTCATCCTGCGCTTTTTTTCACGAATGTATCAAAAAATCGTTTTAGTTGTCACCTTCCGCCCGAAAAAAGGGAACACTAGGTTGGCCCGCGCTTCGTTGCTAAAGAAAAGAAATGAGCCACTATCGCTGAAATTGTGTTATCTAGCGGGCCAGAATCAAACCAACGTACGCGCTTATGCTGAAGGCAGTCGACATTGTGAAGAGCTACCGCCATCTGACCGTGCTCAAGTCCATTGACCTGTTTATTGAGCAAGGAAAGATCATCTCTATTGTGGGAGCCTCGGGGGCCGGAAAGAGCACACTGCTGCATATTCTGGGCACGCTTGATCAACCCGATCAGGGCAGCGTCTACCTCAACGACGTCGACCTCACCCAACTTCGGGGCAACGACTTGGCGGAGTATCGCAACCGGAACATCGGTTTCATCTTCCAGTTTCACAACCTGCTGCCCGAATTCACCGCCTTAGAAAATGTGTGCATCCCGGCCTACTTAGCCAATAATAAAAGCGAACGAGAAATTACGAATCGGGCCGAACACCTGCTCAAACTCCTGGGCATCGGGGGGCGCATGCACCACAAACCCTCCGAAATGTCGGGCGGCGAGCAACAGCGGACGGCGGTGGCGCGGGCCTTGATGAACAACCCGCTGGTGGTGTTTGCCGACGAACCCAGTGGCAACCTGGACTCCAAAAATGCCGAGGAGCTGCATAATCTTTTCTTTCGGCTGCGCGATGAGTACGGACAAACCTTTGTTATTGTGACGCACAACGACGAACTGGCCGACATGGCCGATCGCAAGCTAGAAATTAAGGACGGCATCATCACCACCTGGGAGCGGGGCGTCGCTAGCGGAAGCTAGCAAAGGCGTGACATCTACCCGTTGAACCTCAGAACAGCGACTCTTACTTCACCTGTTTCATTAAAATCCACGCAACTCACTGCCGCTTCTCCAGGGCCTCAATCATCTCTTTGATGTGCTTTTCGCCGCCGAGCATATTTTCGTAGACCGCCACCACCCGGTGTTCCTCGTCCAACAAGTAAGTAATCCGTTTGGTCATTCCCACCAGGGGAACCCGGGCGCCGTACAATTTGCTGACCTTTCCGGCTTCGTCGGCCAGCAGCTCGAAGGGCAGTTGGTAGGTTTTCTTAAATTTATTGTGCGATTCGAGCGTATCCTGGCTAATCCCCACCACTGTAATGTTTAGGTCACGAAAGAAGGAAAACTCATCCCGAAAACCGCAGGCTTCTTTGGTGCACTGCCGCGTAAAGTTTTTCGGATAAAAGTACAAAATACCCGGCTGACCCGCCCACGCTTGACGGAGACGGAATTTTTCTCCGCTGGTGGAAGGGAGCGTGAAGTCGGGTGCTATCTGATCAACTGCCAAAGCCATAGTCATTAAAATATAATTTTATTAGAATAGAGTGCAACGCATTGCACATAAATTTAACCGGAAAAACGAGATAATCAGCGATAATCGGTACATTAGCGAGCAAATACAACGAATAGCACGTTTTAGACGGTTGTAACTTTCGGTGCACCTCCGAAAGTTGTACTTTTACCGCTAAACCAATTTTCAAAAAAACGGATGAGTCAACAAGGCAACGCTATCTTGATAGTTGAGGACGAAGAGAATCTGCGGGGACTTTTATCTAAAATACTAAGCTTAGAGGGACATCAGATATACGAAGCGGGTGACGTGGCCTCAGGCAAGGAAATTTTGCGCCAAGAACGGATTATGTTGGTGCTCACCGATGTGATGCTTCCCGATTCGAACGGTATTGAGTTCACCAAATACGTAAGAAACGAATATCCGCTGGCCGAGGTGATCGTGCTCACGGCCTTCGGCAACGTGAAGGACGGCGTGCGCGCCATGAAGCTAGGCGCCTTCGACTATCTGACGAAAGGTGACGGCGACGACCGCCTGCCCATTGTGGTGCGCAAGGCCATGGAAAAGGCGCTGCTCAACCACCAGGTGAATGAAATGGAGTTTCGCCTCGACGCAAAGTCGAGCTTTGGCAAGATTATCGGTAAGTCAAGCGCGGTGCACCAAACCATCGAGCTGGCCAAAAAAGTGGCCGTCACCGATACCACCGTGCTGTTGCTGGGCGAAACCGGTACCGGTAAGGAACTGCTCTCCGAAGCTATCCATCTGGCGAGTCGCCGCCGCAAGGGGCCGTTCATTCCCATTAACTGCGCCGCCATTCCCAAAGATTTGCAGGAGTCCGAGTTATTCGGCCACAAGAAAGGGGCGTTCACCGGAGCAGTCACCGACAAGAAGGGATACTTTGAGGTGGCCGACCGGGGCACCATCCTGCTCGACGAACTGGGTGAGATGAGCCCTGAACTCCAGGCCAAGCTGCTGCGGGTGCTAGAAACCAAAACCTTTAACCGCGTAGGGGATACCCAACCCATTCCGGTCAACATCCGGGTGATCGCGGCCACCAACCGCAACCTGGTCACCGAAGACAACGAGTCGTTCCGCCGTGATCTGTACTACCGCCTGAGCGCTTTCACCATCGATCTTCCGCCGCTGCGCGACCGCAAAGACGACATCGACCTGCTGGTGATGCACCTGATCAAGGAAAACGTGGAGCGTACCCACAAAGAAATAGAGCGCGTTGATCCGGACTTTATCGCGCAACTTAAAAAGTACGACTGGCCAGGCAACATCCGCGAACTCAAAAATGTGGTGGAACGCGCGGTGATTTTGTCCGACCGCAACGAACTGACCGTGGATACGCTTCCCCGAGAAATTCTGAATGGTCAGGCCCTGCCCGAACCCCAGGAGGCGGTGCTTGTCGAGGCAGCATCTTTTTCAGGTGCCTTGGGGGGGGCAGCCCCTGTTGCCAGTGTGCCTGTAGCGAACAAGGGCACGGTAGATTTGAAATCGGTGGAGCAAAACCATATTTTGCGGGTGTTGGGCATGGTGAACGGTAACAAGTCCGAAGCCGCCAAACGGCTAGATATCGGTTTGGCAACCCTGTACCGAAAACTGAAAGAGTACAAAATCAGCACCTGATTGCCACCAAAATTCTCAGTGTGCTGTCAATGTGATAACCACTTATCATATTGACAGGTAATAAAGAGCGATTTTCGCTAGTTTCAGCAAATGTTTCTTGTTTGACCAATAATTGCGACGCATACCGTGAAGAAGAAAAAACTTCGTCTATTTAGTTTCTACCGGTATTATAAGTCCATGAGGATTAAGGCGCAAATCGTGTCGGGGTTTCTGTTTATCTTGCTGCTCACCTGCGTGCTGGCCGGAGTCACGATCTATTACTTGAGTAACCTGGGCACGGCCTCCAACCGCATCCTGGAAGACAACTACCGATCTATCAAGGCCACCGAAGGAATGGTAGTCTCCTTATCAAAGACTGACCAGATTCTCTCAAAAATTTGCCTAGGCGTTAATTACAACGATTCTACGCTGCTCACTATCCTGAACAATGAACAAGAGGTGCTGGCGAATCAACTGGCCACTTGTCGCAACAATCTGGAAGGAGGCAAAGAAGATAGCTTGTTTGCTCAAATAGAAGCTACCTACACCGATTACCAAAAAAATATTCAGCTTTTCGAAGGCACCCAAGACCGAGACCGGGTGGGGCTTTACTTTTCGGTGCTTCAGCGGCTCAACGAGGTGATGCGGGAGAAATGCGTGCATTTGGCCGCTATCAACCACACGCAACTTAGCCAGGAAGACGCTATCGCGCAAGACCTGTACTTCCGCTCCAAGATATACGTATTTTGTATTGTGATTCTGGTGCTAGTAATTGTAATCTGGGCCTTGTTTCAGGTGCCCCACGAGATTGTGAAGCCGATCACCGACATCACCGAAAAAATTAAGCGCATTGCCCAGGGCGAATACCAGCAAGCCATCAACGTGGATTCTCGCAGCGAACTGGGAGATATGGCCCGCGCGTTCAACTCCATGTCGATCAAACTGCAGGAGTTTGAGAAACTAAACATCGAGGAAGTGCAAACCCAAAAAAGCCGGATGGAATCTATCATTCGCAGCATGGGCGACGGCCTCATCATTCTCGACGAGCAAGAACGCATCATTCTAGTGAATGACTCAAGCACCCAAATCCTTGACTTCGACGAAGAACAGCTGGTCGGCAAGAGGCTCACCGCGCTGGAGGAGAATAGCCAGGTGATTCGCGAGCTATCCAACTCGTTGCGGCACGACACCGCGCACCTCGACGACCGTTCGAAGGTGATGAAGGAAGAGCGGCACAACTTCCTGAAGGTGAAGCGCGAAGGAAAGGTGTCGTTCTATACCAAGGAAATAGTAAAAGTATACAGCGATGAGGTGCAGAAGCGATTCATCGGCTACATCATCATTCTGAAAGATATCACCTCGTTCAAAGAGTCAAACGATGCCAAATCAAAGTTCATCGCGGTGGTTTCGCACGAGCTAAAAACGCCGCTGTCGGCGCTCAACATGAGCCTGATGCTGCTGCGCGACGCGCGCTTCGGTACCCTCAGTGAGGAGCAAGATAAGATTGCCGCTTCCATGAAGCAAGAAGTGCACCGCTTGGTGAACATGGTTACCGAACTGCTGGACCTTTCTAAAGTGGAAAGCGGAAAGATCAACCTGGAGAAGAAACAAGTATCGCCTGCCATCCTGGTTGAGTACGCCGTCGCTCCGGTATTGGCCAAGTTTGAAGAGAAAAACATCCGAATCGTAAAGCACATCGATGAGAATATGGTCGACATTCAGGTAGATCCTGAGAAGGTGTCGTGGGTGCTGATCAACTTCATGACCAACGCCATTCGCTACTCGCCCGAAAACGGCAAGGTGATTCTTGAAACGCACCAGTACGACGATCGGATCGAGTTTTCGGTCTACGACTTCGGACCGGGTATCGCCCGAGAAAACGCCCAGCTCGTTTTCAACAAATTCGTGCAACTGCCTACCAACGGCACCAAAAACAAGCACGGCCTTGGCCTGGGGCTGGCCATTTCTAAGGAAGTGGTTGAGGCCCACGGCGGCACCATCGCCGTAGAAAGCGAAGTGGGCCGAGGAAGCAAATTTTACTTCAGTATCCCGTTGGAGTCTGACAGCCCACTCGGTAGAAACTCCGCTACCCTCTTTAGAAAAAGTGGTTGCGTAGTAACCTCCGAGATTCTTTCGCGTAAACGCTACCTTCACCTTCTCGTCAACACCCAACTATGCACTTATCCAAGGGGGTACAGTACATGCTCTTGGCTACTTTCTTGTTTTCGTGCATGAACGTGCTGGTCAAGTTCGTTCCGCACATCCCGGCCGTAGAAATTGTGTTCTTCCGATGCGCCATTTCCTTGGTTATGAGTTATGCAGTGCTCAAGTCACAAGGGATATACCTGTGGGGCAACAACCGCCGGTTGCTCATCGCCCGCGGACTATCCGGCGCGGTGGCGCTGGTGCTTTACTTCATACTGCTGCAGCAAATTCCACTAGCTACGGCCGTTACCCTGCAGTTTTTGTCGCCCATCGTCACCGCTTTTTTGGGAGTGCTGCTGCTGGGCGAGCGTATGCGGCGCTGGCAGTGGCTGTTCTTTCTGCTGTCGTTCGGTGGAATGCTCGTCATCAACGGCTTCGACGCCCGCATTAGCACCGTGCACCTGCTGATGGGACTGGTAGCCGCGGTGGGTTCGGGACTGGCCTACACCATCATCCGCAAACTCAACCAGCGCGAGCATCCGCTGGTGATTGTGCTTTACTTTCCGCTGGTGACCATGCCCATCGTTGGGCTCTATTCGGCATTCCACTGGGTGATGCCGCAGGGGTGGGACTGGGCCTTTTTGCTCGGTATTGGCACCTTTACCCAGTTTGCGCAGTACTTTATGACCAAGGCCTATCAGGCCGAAGAAGTGTCTAAAGTGGCTAACCTAAAGTATCTTAGTATCATCTACGCGCTAAGCTTCGGATTCATTTTCTTTGGGGAAACGTTTAACTGGATGACTTACGCGGGCATGGCGCTGGTAATCGCCGGAGTGGTGCTCAACGTGTGGTATAAACAGTGGGCTACAGCTCGACAGAACGTCCCTCGCACTCAACGACCGGTGAGTAGCTAACTTTGTAATCGTCTAAGCCTTTACGCCCGTGAAATTTACGCTTACTGCCAAAGACGCCAAAAGCAACGCCCGCGCTGGTGAAATCACCACCGACCACGGAACAATTCGTACGCCCATTTTTATGCCAGTGGGCACCGCCGGAACGGTGAAGGGTGTGCATCAGCGGGAGCTGAAAGAAGACATCAATGCGGAAATTATTCTGGGAAACACCTACCATCTGTATTTGCGTCCGGGGTTAGAACTGCTGGAAGCGGCCGGCGGGCTGCACGGCTTCAACGGCTGGTCACGTCCTCTGCTCACCGACAGTGGTGGCTACCAGGTGTATTCGCTGGCCGATAAACGAAAGATCACCGAACAGGGCGTCACGTTCCGCTCGCACATTGATGGCAGTGAGCATACCTTTTCGCCCGAGCGGGCTATCGACATTCAGCGGGTGATTGGAGCCGATATTATCATGGCCTTCGACGAGTGCACCCCTTTTCCGTGTGCCTACGATTACGCAAAGGAGTCGACGCAGCGCACGCACCGCTGGCTGCACCGTTGCTGTGAGCGGTTCGATGCCACCACCGGGAAAGTATGGATATCAGCAGACGCTGTTTCCCATTGTGCAGGGCAGCACCTACGCCGACCTGCGCACCCAATCGGCCGAGACAGTGGCCGCGCTGGGGCGGGCGGGAAACGCCATCGGCGGACTGGCGGTGGGCGAACCGGCCGAAGAAATGTACGCCATGACCGATTTGGTGTGCCAGATTCTTCCCGCTGACCGACCGCGCTACCTGATGGGAGTGGGCACACCCGCCAATATTCTGGAGGCCATTGCGTTGGGAGTGGACATGTTCGATTGTGTGATGCCCACCCGCAATGCCCGCAACGGCATGCTGTTCACCACCCAGGGCATCATCAACATCCGTAACGAAAGGTGGAAGAATGAACTGTCGCCAATTGATGAAGCGTTGGGTGGTTACGTGAGCACCTTTTACTCCAAAGCGTATTTGCGGCATTTGATTCACTCCAAAGAAATGTTAGGCGCGCAAATTGCCAGTATTCACAACTTAAGCTTTTATCTTTGGCTGGTCCGGCAAGCGCGTAAGCACATTGAGGCAGGAGATTTCGGGACATGGAAAGACCAGATGATTACGCAGGTGATGCAGCGGCTCTGAAAGCTAACTAATAATCCGAGCATGGAAGACCTTGGCAAATATATTGACCCATTTACTGATTTCGGATTTAAGCGGTTATTTGGCTCCGAGCCGCATAAAGAATTGCTGATAGACTTTTTGAACGAGTTGTTGCGGGGGCGGAAAAAAATTAAGCAGTTAAACTACGCTCAAAATGAACACCTCGGGAAAACGGACGAGGATCGGAAGGCCATTTTTGACCTGTATTGTATAAGTGAAGATGGAGAGCGATTCATCGTGGAGCTGCAAAAAGCCAAGCAGCGATATTTTAAAGACCGAAGCTTGTTCTATGCCACATTTCCTATTCAAGAACAGGGACAGAAGGGAAAAGACTGGAATTTCAAACTAAACGAAGTCTATACTATTGGTATTATGGACTTCGCGTTTGACGATAACCATCCCGACCAGTTTCTTCACGAAGTAAAGTTGATGGAGACCCAGCGGAAAGAAATTTTCTACGATAAACTGACCTTTGTTTATTTAGAGATGACAAAGTTCAATAAAACCGAAGAAGAACTGGCAACCCATTTTGAGAAGTGGTTGTTTCTTTTGAAGAACTTACATCGCTTTCAGGAGATACCTGCTGTATTGCAGGAAAAAATTTTTAGAAAAGCATTTAAGATTGCTGAAGTAGCGAAACTAAATAAACGAGATATGGAACAGTATCAAGCAAGTTTGAAGTACAAACGCGATTGGAAGAACACGCTGGATTATGCGATAGAAGAAGCAGCGGAGAAAGCAATGGAAGAGGGAATGGAGAAGGGAATAGAGAAGGGCATGGAGAAAGTGGCAAAAGATATGAAGCAGAAGGGATACGACTCTAAATGAAATATTTGAAATAACTGGCTTGTCGCTAGAGAAAATCAAGAGCCTTTAGTGCCTGATGAGCAATAGATGAAAATCATTGACCAGTACGTACTCAAGAAGTTTTTAGGCACGTTTTTGTTCGTTGTCTTGCTGCTGGTATCGATTGTGTCGGTCATCGATTTCACCGAAAAGAACGATGATTTTCTGGAGCACAAATTAGGCACGCTTGAGATTCTGAAGTATTATCTAGACTTTGTTCCGTACGTAGCCAGCCTGATCACTCCCATCACGGTGTTTATCGCGGTGGTGTTTGTTACCTCTAAACTGGCGGGCAATACTGAAATCATCGCCATTCTAAGCGGCGGCGTGAGTTTTCGTCGCTTGCTGTTTCCTTATTTTCTGGGCGCCTGCCTGATCGCCGGGGTTAGCTTCTGGCTCAACGGATGGATTATTCCCAACGCCAACAAGGGGCGCATTGAGTTCGAACTCAAATACGTTAAATCGCCCTTTTATTTTGATGAAAGCGATATCCATATTAAAGTGGCCCCCGAAGCTTACGCTTATATGGAGAACTACAACAACAACTCTGAGGTAGGGTATCGCTTCACTCTGGAAAAGATCCGCGGCAACGAAATGCTGGAGAAATTGTCGGCCCGACGCATCGAGTGGGACTCCACCAACACCAAGTGGAAACTAAAGGATTGGACACTGCATACCTTTTCCGGAGAGGAAGAAACGATTCAGAACGGCTCAGAAATGGACACCACAATCAACATCCATCCCGATGACTTTGGCAGCACCTACCAAATGTTCGAGACGATGACCCTGCCTGAACTAGACAGCTACATCGCCAAACAGCAAGAGCGAGGCGGAAATAATATTCCTATCTACCGGGTAGAAAAATACATTCGGTACATGTCGCCCTTCACCGCCATTATTCTCACCTTCATCGGAGTGATCATGTCGGCCCGCAAATCCCGGGGAGGCTCCGGTTTTCAGATTGCGCTTGGGTTCCTGATCGCTTTTGTCTACATCATCTTCTTCATTTTCTCTCGAAGCCTGGCCGAAGTAAACTCCATCAATCCCCTGCTGGCGGTTTGGCTGCCTAACATCGTCTTCTCGGCGGTGGGCGTGGTGCTCTACAACACCGTTCCGCGCTAATGGCTCAGCTCAAGCACTACCTGCTGCTCCACCTTGTGGTGTTAATCTGGGGCTTCACGGCTGTTTTAGGCCTGCTGATCAGTATTCCGGCGGTGGAAGTGGTGTTCTACCGTACCCTGATTGCCTCGGTAGCCCTGGCGATAGTCTTGCTGATTGGAAAAAAGCCGTGGGTTTTGCCACGCACTACGGTAGTTGCCATTCTGGGAACGGGCGCGCTCATCGCTGCGCATTGGATCTTGTTCTTTGCTGCCGCCCGGGTGGCCAACGCCTCGGTGTGCTTGGCCGGCATGGCTACTTGCTCGCTGTGGACCAGTTTGCTCGAACCCTGGATGACCGGGCGGAAGATCAGAGTCTACGAGGTGGGTTTGGGACTGCTGGTCATTGTGGGGCTGTACGTAATCTTTCGGTTCGAGTTCGACCACGCGACGGGCCTGACGATGGCCATTGGCTCGGCTATACTCGGAGCGGTGTTCACCATCCTGAATGCCCAGTTTGCGCAGCAGCACGATGCCTACGTGATCACGTTCTACGAAATGGTGGGCGCTTGTCTGAGTGTAGCGCTGTTCTTTCCGGTGTACGTGGCCTACCTGAGCGAAGCAGGCACATTGCTGCTCGTTCCCACCGCTTCTGACTGGATGTATCTACTGGTTCTTTCGCTGATATGCACCCTGTACGCGTTCTCGGTATCGGTGAACCTGATGCGCTACGTAACGGCCTTTGCGATGAACCTGACCAACAACCTGGAACCCGTTTACGGTATTCTGCTGGCAGTGCTAATCTTTGGGGAAAAGGAAGCTATGTCGGTGCCCTTTTACGTGGGCACGGCCATCATTTTGCTGTCGGTGCTGGCCTATCCGGTGATCCGGCGCGTGCAACGCCGTCGCGCCCTAAGCCCTGAGTTGATTTCCTGATTGATTGGCTATAGCCGTCTTAGTTCTACCGAAGGAGGCTACTTCTTCTTCCGCCCGCCCCCGCGGCCTTTCTTCTCCGGGGTGGCTTCGGCCAGGGTCACGCACTCTTCCAGGGTGAGCTCTTCGGGCTGTCGGTCTTTGGGAATTTTCACGTTCTTCTTGCCCGCCTTGATGTACGGACCGTAGCGGCCCTTTAAGACCTGAATGTCGGGGTTTTCGTCAAACACCTTGATGTATTTTTCGGCATCCAACTTCCGCTTCGCCTCTATTAACTCAATAGCCCGGTCGGCACCGATGGTCAGGGGGTCGTCTTCTCGGGTAAGCGAGACAAACTTGCCCATGTGCCGCACATAGGGTCCGAAGCGCCCGATGGCCGCCACCATCTCTTCCCCTTCGTACTCACCTACCTCGCGGGGTAATTTGAACAGCTCCAAGGCCTCTTCTAGTGTGAGCGTCTCAATAAACTGCCCCTTGCGCAGGCTTGAGTACTTCGGTTTTTCTTCGCCGTCGGTTTCGCCAATCTGCACCATTGGCCCAAACTTGCCCAGGCGGGCAATCACCGGCAGGCCGGATTTGGGGTCGTCGCCCAGGCGCCGGTCGTTCTGGATGGTGGTGCGATCTACCTCGCCGGTGCTTTCAATTTTTGGATGAAATCGATTATAAAACTCGCTTAGCATCTTTTCCCACTGCTTCCCGCCCTGGGCGATTTCGTCAAACTCTTTTTCTACCTTCGCCGTGAACGAGTAGTCCAAAACGTTTGAGAAATACTCGGTCAGGAAATCATTCACCACCATCGCAATATCAGTGGGGAACAGCTTCTTCTTTTCGGTACCGGTGATCTCGGTCAGGGTTTTAGTCTCCACCTTGGTGGTGGGCATTTGCAGGGTGAGCTGCTGGTACTCCCGCTCCTTTCCATCCCGGTCTTCTTTCTCCACGTAGCCCCGCTTCTGGATGGTCGAGATGGTGGGAGCGTAGGTCGAAGGACGACCGATGCCCATTTCTTCCAGCTTTTTCACCAAACTGGCTTCGGTGTAGCGGGCGGGCGGGCGCGTATACGTCTGCCGCGCTTGCATAATGTCCAAGTCAAGTTCCTGTCCCTCTTTCAGAGGCGGCAGCATGCCCTTCTTGTCTTCGTCCTCCTCGTCGTCCGACGACTCCAGATACACCTTTAAAAATCCATCAAACTTGATCACTTCGCCCGAGGCGGTGAGGGTAAGAGGACTGTTGGAGATGGCAATGGTGGCGGTGGTTCGCTCGATCTGAGCGTCGGCCATTTGTGAGGCGATGGCGCGCTTCCAGATTAGCTCGTACAAACGTTGCTGCTGCCGGTCGCTACTGACTTCCTTGGCCGAAAAATCGGTGGGACGAATGGCCTCGTGCGCCTCCTGCGCCGAAGAATCCTTTTTGGCTTTGTACTTACGGGTTTGTAAATACTGATCACCGTAGCTCCCCGTAATCTCACCACTGGCTTTTTCCACCGCTTCTTCCGACAGGTTCAGAGAGTCGGTTCGCATATAACTGATCTTGCCCGCTTCGTAGAGGCGTTGGGCCAGGGTCATGGTCTGCGACACCGAGAAGCTCAGCTTGCGCGACGCTTCCTGCTGTAGGGTGGAGGTGGTAAAGGGCGGAGCCGGAGACTTCTTCACCGGTTTCATCTCCAGCTTCTGGATAGAGAAATCAGCGGCTTTGCAGGTATCTAAAAAAGCGTAAGCTTCTTCTTCGGTCTCAAATTTCTTGGGCAGTTCGGCCTTCAGCACGCTGTTGTTCTCCAGCTTGAATTCAGCGGTGACCCGAAACGAGGACTTAGTGCTGAAGTCGGCAATCTCGCGCTCGCGCTCCACCACCAGGCGCACGGCCACCGATTGCACCCGACCGGCTGACAGCCCGCGCTTAATCTTTTTCCACAGCAGCGGAGAGAGTTCATAGCCCACAATTCGGTCCAGAATACGGCGCGCCTGCTGCGCGTTCACCAGGTCAATGTCGATGCCCCGCGGCGTCTGAATAGCGTTGAGGATGGCCTTCTTGGTGATTTCACGAAAAACAATTCGCTTGGTGCGGCTGTCGTCTAGGTTTAATACTTCTTTTAAATGCCACGAGATCGCTTCGCCCTCCCGGTCATCATCGCTGGCCAGGTAAACTGTATCGGAAGTTTTTACTAGCTTTTTGAGTTGGGCAATAATCTCCTTTTTGTCAGGAGATACCAGATAAGTGGGTTTGAAGCCATTCTCAATATCTACGCCGGTGTCGTCCTTGGGCAAATCACGCACGTGACCGTAGCTAGACATGACTTTAAAATCTCCTCCCAAATATCCTTCAATGGTTTTGGCTTTGGCGGGTGACTCAACAATTACAAGGTTCTTAGGCATAATGAATGGGTTTGCTCGGCTATTTTGTGGTAACTTGCCGGAGTTAGATCGGCTAAACCAATCGTTTTCTGCTCAACATCCTACGCAGGTCGTCCTACAAACAAAGGATACGCTACGTGGGGCGCGAAGTACTGTACTAATACCTTGTTTCCCAAAACAAAGTTCTATTAAATGGTACAGACCCTAGCAAATAGCGGCCGCATTCGCGGTCAAACCACACCCTTTCGTATGACAAAAGAATTATTTTTAGTGCGCCACGCCACGGCCAACGAAGCGGAACGAGGCAAAAAAGACAGTGAGCGAGAGCTGAGTGCAAAGGGCTATCAGGACGCCACCCGCCTGGGGCACCACCTGAGCGAGCAACAGCAAATTGTTGATTTAATGCTGGTGAGCACCGCCCAGCGGGCCCGTAGCACCGCTGAAATACTGGCCGAACAAATGCACTACAGCGGACGGGTTGATTACTCTGATGAGTTGTATCAGGCTTCCGTGCGTTCGGTGCTCTCACTGATCAATCAGCAAACTGAGGCAGTCAACCGCCTGATGATCGTTGGGCATAATCCTACCCTCACGTATCTGGCCGAGTACTTAACGGGCGAGCCAGTGAACGTCATGGCTCCCGGTGGGCTATTTTTGCTGCAAATTCCGGTGCCCTGGGCCGAAGTCTCTCAGCAAACCGCTACGCTAGACGCTTACCTTGATCCCGAGCAGCTTCGGAAGTAGCACAGAGTGCTTTAAAACATCAACCCGTAATCTTGGCGGACGTTTAGTGGGGTAAAAAAAACGAGTCCCGCGTCGAACAAATCTATAGTTAAGGTAACCGCCGGATGCTGCCGGATGTGCCGCCACGCCCGACGCATCTCCCCCGACCAGTAAATATCGTCGATCACCACAATGCTGCGCTCGTTGGTTTTGGCCACCACCTGCTCAAAATACGCTACGGTTGGTTCGTAGCGGTGGTTAGCATCTAAGTAGGCAAAGTCCACCCGGGGCATTTGTTGGAGCACATTGGGAAGAGTCTGGTCTATGTCGCCTCGCACCAATTGAATGTTAGGATACTCTAGTTCGCTGAAAACCCGTTCAGCGTGGTCAGCGATTGCCTCTCCACCCTCCAGCGTGTACACCGTCCCCGAAGAATGAGCGGTTGCCAGATAGAGCGTGGTTATCCCGAGCGAGGTACCCAACTCCAGTAAATAGTTCGACGAATTATAAGTGGCTAAGCGGTATAGAAGTCGCCCAAACTTAGCTGAACTCAAACCGTGCCGAGCCACGCTGCTCACCCTTCGGGTTGATTGCGCCGACACCCGCGAGGGGGCTCCCAGGTTACTGACCGTCACTTGGTCGGAGCAACGAAGCTGGCGACGGCGAACGGCCTCAATAGGCTGAAACGCCGGGAGCAACCGATCATTCTTGATAACATTGCAGTACAAGTCGTAAACGAAAGGGCGCCTGTAACGAGTGCTCGTTGAGGGCGTGTAGCCAGTGGTGCAGATAGCCGCGGACCAACGAAAGGTTGTCTGAAAACAAAGGCGGCACCCGGGGCTAGTTGGCCCGGTAGGGCGCAATCATCGTAAATTCAGGAATGACCACCTCCAACTGATGGTCGTCCATGATCCGCTGCATCAGGTAGGCGCCCTTCATCTTGCCAATGCCTGACTTCAGGTTGCAGCCCGACACGTAGCGGTGGGCATTGCCCGGTTCTAGCACCGGTTGCTTTCCAATCACTCCGTCGCCTTCCACCTCTCGCTTAGGAAAGCCAACATCGTGGATATGCCAGTGGCGACGAAGTAACTTTACGGTGTGGTTGCTGTTATTTTCAATAGTGACCTGATAAGTAAACACGTAGTGGCTCTGGCTAGGACTAGAATAATCGGGTTGATATTCTGTTTCTACCGTTACTTTGACCCCTGCCGTGATTTCTGTTACCATCGTGTGACTGCTTGCTTTTTCACGGCTAAAGTTAATTATATGTTTAAGATAACCTATTTAACCGGAATAAAATGAACGTTAAAATTGCACCCTCGTGGAAAGACCGGCTCTCGGGCGAGTTTAGTAAACCCCAATTTTTGAGTTTGGTTGAGTTTCTTAAGTCTGAATACAAAAACCATACGGTATATCCGCCCGGCCCGGAGATTTTCCGCGCTTTCGATCTTACTGACTTTGATGAGGCCCGGGTGGTTATCCTGGGGCAAGATCCCTACCACGGGCCGGGGCAGGCCAACGGCTTGGCGTTTTCGGTGCGCGAGGGCATGACCAAACCACCGTCGCTGATCAACATATTTAAGGAGATCAAAACCGAGTACGATCAGGAAGTTCCTAGTAGTGGCAACCTAGAGCGCTGGGCCAAGCAGGGCGTGCTACTGCTCAATTCCACCCTGACGGTGCGGGCCCGGCAGGCGGGTTCCCACCAAAAGAAAGGATGGGAAGAATTCACCGACGCCGTGATTCGTAAGGTTTCCGAGGAGAAAGAACACGTGGTATTTATGCTGTGGGGCGCCTACGCCCAGAAGAAAGGAGCCGTGATTGACGAAAGCAAGCACCTGGTGCTCAAATCAGCGCACCCGTCGCCCTTCGCGGCCGATCGAGGCTTTTTTGGCAACGACCACTTCAAGCAGGCCAACACCTACCTCCAAGAGCACGGCAAACCAGAGATTGAGTGGTAATAATTCGCGACTGACAGTTTGTTATTATTATGCACTGATCTGACCGTCGCGAATTATGTGTAGTACGTCTTGAAACGCTCAATATTTTGGTCGGTGCCGATGATGATCATCGTGTCCCCTTCCCCAAACTCCAGATCACCGTGCGGGTTAAACGTGAAACCGGTAGATTGATGGCGAAAGCCGATCACCGTGGCCCCGGTACGTTGGCGAATGTTAAGTTGCCGCAGCGTCTGGTGCTGGTATTCTACTTTGATCTCCTCAAAGGTGAAATCTTCTAGCTTGAGGTGCTCGCTGCTCACTCCCGTAAGGATGTTGAGAAACTCAATCACGTCGGGTTTGGTAATAAGGCGGGCCATATGGATGCCCCCGATGGCGTCGGGCATCACCACCTGGTTGGCCCCGGCCCGCAATAGTTTTTTCTCGGAGCTTTCTTCCGATGCGCGCGAAATAATGGTCACTTCAGGATTGAGCTCCCGAGCGGTTAGGGCAATAAATACGTTGTCGGTGTCCTTCGGCAACGTAGTGATAATGGCCTCGGCTCGGTCGATACCGGCCGCCAGCAGGGTGTCGTCGGCCGTGGCATCACCAATAATATACTGAAAATTGGCACTATCCGGAAAGCTCTTAATCAACTGCGGATTTTGCTCTACCACCACAAACGAGCGATTGCTCTGTAGCAATTCCTCGCAGGTGCGCACCCCGTTTCGGCCGAAGCCACACACAATAATATGATTGGATAGTCGCTGCACGCGTCGGCTGGTAATGTATTTTCGAAAGGTTTCTCGGAACTCTCCTTCCACGATAAAGGCCGTGAGCAGACTGATGGCGTAGGCGAAAATTCCGAGGTTAAAGATAATATAAAAACTGGTAAACAAGCGCCCAGCGTCCGATAGGGGCTTCACTTCCGAGAACCCCACGGTGGATAAGGTGATCACGGTCATGTAAAAGGCTTCAACGGGAGAATACTCTTCTACCAGCATAAATCCGGCCTCCCCGATAATCAGGCTTACAACCAGGACACCCATGCCGATTACTAGTCGGTTCAGGGTAATTCTTCGTAAGCGCCTAAAAAGGCTAAAATTCCTCATTGATTTCTAAAATTCGTATAAACACACAAACTTTAATATCAGTTTTTGCTATGTTGCGCTACTTTACTGATTGCGAAGCCGATTGACCTCAACGTGGATGCCGTGCGCAAACCGTTGGCACAGTTTTGGTAAACAACTCAGTAAAGTTGGTAAACGAATATGAGTTTTCAATACAGAAGATGGTTTTGGTTGATCGCATTCTGCCTTTTTTCGCTGGGGGCTTCGCCCGCTAGTGCGCAAAATGAGGTGATCAACAACGTGCGTGATGCGCTCAAGACCGGTAGTTCGCGAGAGTTGGGCAATCACTTCAATAACACCGTCGAAATTAGCATCAATGGCGAAAAGGCCAGTTACAGCCGCAACCAGGCGGAGTTTATCCTGAAAGACTTCTTCAGCAAATATCCTCCGCAGGGGTTTCGATACGTGCACCAAGGGTCTTCGAAAGAGGGGCTGAAGTACACCGTAGGCACCTATACCCACGACCGGGGTGAGTTTCGGGTGTTTATGCTGATCAAACAGTTCGGCAGCAGCTATATGGTTGATAAAATTGATTTCAATCAAGAATAAAATTGCGGTGACCGATCCCGTTTTGTCATACGTTTTTGCTCCGCAATTTTACAATTAACGGTCCAGCGCTTGCATCAGCAGCGACTTGGCGGTAACCACCACCTGGGGCAGTCCCTCTACCTTCTTTCCGCCCGCTGTGGCGAAAAACGGTTGTCCGCCGCCGCCGCCCTGAATGTGTTTGGCTAGTTCTTTCACCAGCTTTCCGGCGTGTAGGTCGTGCGACTTCACTAGCGTTTCGTCGATGGCAATAGCAATCTGAGGCTTTCCGGCCACGTCGGCCGCTAGTACCAATACTAGGCTTTCTTGCTGGTTTTTCAGATCATACGCTAGCTTCTTTAGCGCATCAGCACTGGGTAAGCTCACCTGCTCAACAATAATATTTACTTTCTTCACCGAATACACTTTCTTAAGCAGATCGTCCTTAAGCCCGGCCGCTTCTTTCTGCTGCAGGGTTTCCAACTGCTTTTGTAACTGGTTTCTGTCGTGCAGCAGCGTTTCGACGGCTTTTTTCAAATCGTGGGGCTGCTTGAGTAGCTCCTGCACCTCCCGGATGAGTTGTTCTTGCTGATCTACCAGTGCCTCAGCCGCACCCGCGGTGACGGCTTCAATGCGGCGAACGCCCGCCGACGTGGACCCCTCGGAGATGATCTTAAACAGCCCAATGTTTCCGGTCGCGGTAACGTGCGTACCCCCGCAAAGCTCCACCGAGTAGGCGGGGTCGAAGATGATCACGCGCACTTGGTTACCATATTTTTCTCCGAACAAGGCCATCGCGCCCATCGCTTTGGCCTCATCGATGGGCACGCTGCGTCGTTCTTCAAGAACAATATTCTGCCGGATTCTTTGGTTTACCTGCTGCTCTACTCTTTTGATTTCCTCGTCACTGAGCTTCGCGAAGTGCGAGAAATCGAAGCGTAAAAGTCGGTCGTTGACCAGCGAGCCGCGCTGCTGCACGTGGTCGCCGAGCACCTCGCGTAGGGCGGCGTGCAGCAGGTGCGTAGCGGTATGGTTGTTTTGCGTGCGCTGCCGCTTGCCTGCGTCCACCGCACAGCGAAAGGTGCTCGCCGTGTCGTCGGGCAACTGCTCGGTGATATGAACAATCAGGTCGTTGTCTTTTTTGGTATCGATCACGCGAATTCTTTCTTCATTAGCTTCCAGGTAGCCGGTGTCGCCCACCTGTCCGCCGCCCTCGGGATAAAAGGGAGTGGTATCGAGCACCACCTGAAAATAAGTACGGTCTTTCTCGCTCACCGCTCGGTACTTGACAATCTGCGCTTCGGCGGTGAGATGATCGTAGCCCACAAAGGTGACGGGCGCATCGTTCACCAGCGTCCAATCGCCAGTGTCAGACACGGCGGCGGCGCGCGAACGTTTTTTCTGCTGCGCCATTTCCTGCTCGAAGCCTGTTTCATCCACCGCCAAGCCGTTCTCGCGGGCGATGAGCGCCGTTAGGTCGAGCGGAAAGCCAAAGGTGTCGTATAACTCGAAAGCCACCGAACCCGGAATGACGCCCGACGCCCGGTATTCCTGATTGATTTGTTCCATCTTGCGTAATCCCACCTCCAGCGTCCGCAAAAACGACTGCTCTTCTTCCTGAATCACCTTGGCAATGAATTCTTGTTGCTCCTTCACCGTCGGAAAAATCGGCGCGAATTGTTCGGCAAGGATGGGTACTAACTCATACAGGAAGGGCGCCTTGAAGTTTAAAAAAGTATATCCGTAGCGCACCGCCCGCCGTAGGATGCGCCTAATCACGTAGCCCGCTTTATTGTTAGAAGGCAATTGTCCGTCGCCAATGGTGAAAGTGATGGCCCGGATATGGTCCACAATCACTCGAATGGCAATGTCGGTTTCTGGCTTGTCACCGTAGGTCACCCCCGCCCGCTGACTCACGTGCGCGATGAGCGGAGCAAACACATCGGTATCGTAATTAGAGGTCTTATTCTGAATGGCCATCGCCAGCCGCTCGAAGCCCATGCCAGTGTCGATGTGGCGGGCTGTCAGCGGCTGTAGTTCACCGGACTGCCTGCGGTTGAACTGCATGAACACCAGGTTCCAGATTTCTACCACCCGCGGATGGTCCTGGTTTACCAGTTCACGGCCGGGCACCGCGGCAATTTCTTCCGGAGTCCGCAGGTCAATGTGGATTTCTGAACAGGGACCGCAGGGGCCGGTGTCGCCCATCTCCCAGAAATTGTCTTTTTTCGAGCCTAGCAAGATTCGGTCTTCGGCAATCCACTGTTTCCAGTAACCAAATGCCTCTTGGTCCACAGATAGTCCATCACCCTCATCACCACCGAACACGGTGGCGTAGAGCCGCTCCTGGGGCAACTGATAGACTTCGGTTAAAAGCTCCCAGGCCCAGGCAATGGCCTCTTGCTTAAAGTAATCGCCGAACGACCAGTTACCCAGCATTTCGAACATGGTGTGGTGGTAGGTATCCAGGCCCACTTCCTCCAGATCGTTGTGCTTGCCCGACACCCGCAGGCACTTTTGGCTGTTAACCGCCCGGGGGTAGGGCGGTGGTTCGTTACCTAAAAAATAGTCCTTGAATTGGTTCATGCCCGCATTGGCAAACATCAGTGTGGGGTCGTCTTTGCTTACGATGGGCGCCGAGGGCACGAACTGGTGCTGTTTTTGTTCAAAAAAGCGAATAAAGGCCAACCGGATTTCCTGAGAATTCATGGGATGTAATTTTTGCTACTGCTTCACCGGTTTTGCCAACGCGAAAACCGCTAACTTGCTAATTAGAAAATAATCTTAACCAATTCTAAGCAGGGTCTGCTTTAAGTTCGTTAAAGACAAAAAGGTCCGACAAAAGTAGGACGAATCGCCAAAGATAAGCGCTTGGGATGCCAAAAATAAAATATTATTACGATACGGAAACCTGCAAGTACGAACGGGTACGCACCAGTCGCTGGGATGTGTTCCTGAACGTGCTGGGCTTTATGGTATTGGTGCTGGTTGCCGGGATCTGTCTGGTGATTGTGTTCGACACGTACTTTGAGTCACCGAAGGCAGCCAAACTGAAGCGAGAAAACGAAGAATTGCACTTTTACTACGACATGCTGGGCAAGGAAATGGACCGTGCCAATCAGATGCTAAACTCGCTACAAGAGCGGGACAACAATGTGTATCGAACCATTTTTGAAGCAGAACCCATTCCTTCATCGGTGCGCAGCGCGGGGGTGGGCGGAGTGGATCGCTACAAAGAATTGCTAGAGAACGGGCTGGATAGTGAAGAGCTAATTGCTACTACTTTTCAACGCATCGACAAACTTGACCGGCAACTGTACATTCAGACGAAATCGTACGATGACCTGCTAACCCTGGCCACCGACAAGTCGGACATGCTGGCTTCACTGCCCGCCATTCAGCCGGTTTCTAACAAAGAGTTGCGCCGCCTTGCTTCCGGATTTGGCATGCGGGTGCACCCGATCTATAAGGTGAAAATGATGCACCCCGGCATCGATTTCTCAGCCCCCCAGGGCACCCCGGTCTACGCAACGGGCGCCGGAACGGTAGCCATCGTGAAAACTTCCTTGTCGGGCTACGGCAAGCAAGTAATCATCGATCACGGCTTTGGCTACCGCACCCGCTACGCCCACCTGCAGGACTTTAGCGTGAAGCAGGGGCAGAACGTGGAACGCGGCCAAAGCATCGGGCAGGTGGGCAACACGGGCACCTCTACCGCTCCCCACTTGCACTACGAAGTGTTTCGCGACGATGAGCGCGTGAATCCTATTTATTATTTCTATCAAGACATCACCGCCGAAGAGTACGAAGTGCTGGTGCAGTTGGCTTCCATCGAGAATCAGTCGTTGTGAAGCAATCCTCCGTTTATCCGGAACGCTCAACTGGTACGGGAAAGATCTTACCGGGGTAATTCTTTGCTGAAATACCATATTCCCTTTGTTTGATCGGCTTTTCTGTCGCCTAAGCAGAAAATAACCACAAAACTCTCTCTGATGAAAAAGTACTTAATCGGTTGCTACGCAGCAGCCAGTGTGTTTGGCTCTAATAGGCTGCCTTCTAAAGGCTGGAAACCACTACCGCCAAGCGGGTAGCAAAGTTCAGTTTTATCTTGATGATGAACTGGTTGGATTCGAAACACAGGAAGCATCCTACGAAGAGTACCTACGAAGTTCAAAAGGTTGCGAAGGTGATGAAAGAGGGGCTACAGAAGCACAAATAATTCAAGGAGGCTTTGAGGCTGATTTTGTGGAAGGAGTTTGGGATTATCATGTGTTCAAAGACAGTATACGGTAGTCAAAAAACCTTCAAGAAGTTAGTAGGTTATCTTCTGAAAAGAAAACCTTGCTTCTTCCATCCATCCTTAATACCGCTCAAATCTGTGCTCAACTGGGCGTTCATCATATCATTCTCTCTCCCGGGTCGCGTAGTGCTCCCCTCACACTCGCCTTCGTTCGCCACCCGCACATTACTACCAGAATTATTAGCGATGAGCGTTCGGCGGCCTTCATTGGGCTAGGCATGGCGCAGCAACTACGGCAGGCCGTCGGCTTGGTGTGCACCTCGGGTTCGGCCGCTTATAACTATGCCCCGGCGGTGGCCGAAGCCTTCTTTCAGCAGGTGCCTCTCGTTATTTTCACCGCCGACCGTCCGCCGAAGTGGATCGACCAGCTCGACGGACAAACCATCCGCCAGCGCAACCTCTACGGGGCGCACGTTAAGCAGAGCTACGAACTGCCCGTGGGCCAAACCGAAGCCGACATTGCGTACGCCGCCCGAATCGTGTCCGAAGCGATTAACCTGAGCCGGGTGTACCCGCCGGGACCGGTGCACCTCAATGTACCCATCCGCGAACCTTTCTACCCGACCGCCGACGAAGAAATACAATTTGATGAAAGCACTAAAGTGATTGTGCCAGTTCCGTCGCTTCTGTGCTTTCTGAGACTTTCATTCAGACGCTGACCAACGACTGGCAGCGCTACGAAGAATAAGTTGATCGTGGGCGGACAGGAAGCCATGAATGCGGACGTAGTTTCAGTGATCGGCGCATTCAGTAGCGCACAACAGATACCCGTGGTGGCTGACGTAATCTCCAATCTGCACGCCGTTGCTTCGGCCCTGCGGCATGCCGATGTAGTCCTAGCCAAACCCGATGATGCTCTGGCACCAGAGCTACTAATCACCTTCGGCCGGTCGGTTATCTCTAAAAACCTCAAGCTCTTCTTGCGAAACCACCGCCCGATAGCCCACTGGCACATTCAACCGGCGGGTGTTGCTGCCGATACTTTTTCATCGCTTACCCAAGTGATCTATTGCGAGCCCGTTCGGTTCTTCCCTCAGCTTCAAGCCTCACTCACCGAACCTTCCGCTTCGCAGTCGGCCTACCATAAAGGATGGCAGCAGGAGGACACCGAAGCGCAGCAGCAAATCGATACGCTTTTTGCCACCGTGACCACCGACCGCGTTGGAGAATTTCAGGCACTCCAAACCGTGCTGCACCACCTGCCCGATGCGGTGAACCTGCACCTGGCCAACAGTATGATGGTGCGCTATGCCAACCTGATTGGACTGTCGGACAAGCACGGGCAGGTGGAAGTGTTTGCCAACCGAGGCACCAGCGGCATCGATGGCAGCAACAGCACCGCCGTGGGTAGTCGCCCTGGCCGCCGACCAACTGACGGTGTTGCTTACCGGCGACATGGCGTTTTTCTACGATCGCAACGCATTTTGGCACAATTACCCGTTGCCTAACTTGCGAATTGTGCTGCTCAACAACCACGGGGGCGGCATCTTCCGGCTCATTGACGGACCCCGGCAGCAGCCGGAGCTAGAAGAATACTTCGAGACGCACCAGGCACTGTCTGCTCGGCGGACGGCCGAAGACTACGGTATGGAATACCATCAGATCGATCTCACCGAACCCGGAACGTACCCGTTGCTATCTACTTACCTGGCAGATTTCTACGGTCGGGAAAGCGATCATGCCAAGCTTCTGGAAATTGTGACTGACCCACGCGTCAATCAAGCGGAGTTTGATCGCTACCGGCGAGCAATAGGCTGATGTTTCTGCGCAGAAAACGGCGGATCTCACCTAAGGAAGACGCTCTATCCGTAGCGACTTTTTAAAACATTTTTCGGTAAGATGCATTCTCTGAGTGTACCTAACTTTTTGATCTGCCTATGTTATCCGCTAAAACCATCGTGATCACCGGAGCCTCCAGTGGCATCGGACGCGCTACCGCCCTGGCCCTTGCCACCAACCACCAAAGTTCCCTTGTCTTGGCAGCCCGTCGTAAAGAAGCCCTCGACGAAGTGGCCGAACTGTGCCGACAGCGGGGCAGTGCCGTGCTGGTGCGGTCCACCGACGTGACCAAAGAAGAAGAAGTCAATGCCTTGGCCCAAGAAACCATCGAGCGCTTCGGGAAGATTGATGTGTGGCTCAACAATGCCGCCGTATCGCTCTTCGGTCGCTTTGACGAAATTCCTACACAAGACCTTCGGCAGTTGCTGGAAGTGAATCTCTTCGGCTACATCTACGGAGCCCGCGCGGCGGTGGCTCAGTTCCGGCAGCAGGGGCATGGTCACCTGATCAATGTGTCGTCGGTGGTGGGCCTGGTGGGGCAACCCTACACCGGTGGGTACTCGCTGAGCAAGTTCGCCATTCGGGGGTTGAGCCTGAGCCTAGCGCAGGAGCTGGCCGATGAGCCCGACATCCACGTGGGCACCATATATCCAGCCGTAATCGACACGCCTATCTTCAACCAAGCCGGAAACTACTACGGCCAGGAGGTGCAAGCGCCCAAGCCCCGCATCAAGGCCGATCAGGTAACGAAAACGATCATTTCTATGATCAAGCACCCGAAGGAGGAGGCCATCGTGGGCGGTATGGGCAAAATTATGCGACTCGCTCGCTCGGTGGCCCCGGCTACGTTCGACAAACGGTACCGCAAGATGATCGCCGACGGACACTTCCGTGACGAACCGGCCGACCCAACCACCGGCAACCTCTTTGAGCCCATGCCGCAGTGGGGCAAGGTAAGCGGCGGCTGGAAGAACAGCAACCAGCCCGACTTCGTGCTGCCCAACCGCTGGCTTGCCGTCACCGGCACCGCCCTGCTCGGCGCAGCGATTACCCTACTCATCGTCAAGAACCGCGACTAATGAAGAAGCCAAGGTCACTCACAATGTCGTTCGATAACCTCCGCGTTGGGAAGCACTACCGACTCACTAACTACGGGGACGTATCGGAGTTTGAGGTGCTGGAGGTGCTGGAAGGAGACTTTCTGCTGAAAGACCGGCTGTCGCTGGATACGTATCACCTCAGCAAACTAGTGGAGTATGGCACCTCCGATGATTTTGATATTGAGGAATTAAGAGAATAAACTGCCAACCTGGCGCTGGGCCTCCGGCTCAGTGACCAACGTAAGCGGGTTCTCCGAACCCCACGCACGTAAGCAAAGCCTGCCTTGTCCCGTGCAAAAACGCTACGCAATCACTCCCGAGCCCACTAGCTCCTCGCCCTGATACCAAGCGGCGAACTGACCGGCGGCGATGCTCTTCTGCGGCGCATCAAACACCAGATACAGCCCTTCGGTCCGCTGGTGCAGCGTAACATCTTCCAACTGCTGTCGGTAGCGGATGCGCGCCCGGTACCGCGCCGACGCTCCCACCGACAACCGCCAATCCTCGCGCAGCCAGTGCACCTCGTCGGACGGGATGAACAATCCCGCGCGATGCAAACCCGGGTGAGAGTCGCCTTGTCCGACGTACACGATGTTCTGGTGCGTATCGGTAGCCAGCACAAACAACGGCAACGGCGTGCCGCCCACGTTGAGTCCTTTTCGCTGTCCGATGGTGAAGTAGTGCGCTCCGTTGTGTTGACCAACCACCTTGCCCAAGTCGGGCGCGTAGGAGTAGGGAGCCGTTAGTTCCGGTAGGTCGTCATAATCCTCCGTACCAACGCTGACCAGCGCCCGCTCGAAAATAGGCGCATCCGTGGGCACCTCCACAATTCGGCCCGGTTTGGGATGCAGTTTTTGTTGCAGAAACTCGGGCAGGCGCACCTTCCCCACGAAGCAGAGTCCCTGAGAATCTCGCTTATCGGCGGTCACTAGTTGTTGCTCGCGCGCGATCTGCCGCACCTCCTGCTTCTCTAGTTCCCCGATGGGAAACAGTGCTTTGCTCAGTTGCGCTTGGTTCAACTGACACAGAAAGTAGCTTTGGTCTTTGTTTTTGTCCCGTCCGGCCAGCAGATGATGCGTCACGTTTCCCGCGGCATCCTGGGTCTCGGTGCGGCGGCAGTAGTGGCCAGTGGCTACGTAGTCGGCCCCTAGTTTGAGGGCTGTCTTCAGGAAAATGTTGAACTTGATCTCACGGTTGCACAGCACGTCGGGGTTGGGCGTGCGGCCCCGTTCGTACTCGCGGAACATATAGTCCACGATGCGCTCCTGGTACTCCCGGCTCAGGTCGATGGTTTGAAAGGGGATGCCCAGCTTTTGCGCCACAATGAGGGCGTCGTTGCTGTCCTCCAGCCAGGGGCATTCCCGGCTGATCACCACGCTGTCGTCGTGCCAGTTCTTCATAAACAGGCCGATCACCTCGTGCCCTTGTTTCACTAATAGGTGCGCGGCCACCGAAGAATCAACTCCGCCCGACAGGCCTACTACTACGCGTTTTTTCATGCATAAAAGACAATGAGCGCGGGTACTTGGTTCAGTATCTTGCGCAACTTATCCGGCGGCAATGATCTTCCGAACGGTTTCCAGGGAGAGCTGGGTTTGGTTACTGATCTCTTTTTCACCAAGTCCATCGTTGAGTCAATACCTCGTTGAATCCCTTTCTATAACCCACGGTTAAAACCGTGGTCTATAGAAACGGTGATAAAATCCCATGCTACGTCTAAATCAACCCTGGCGCCCGGCCTCCGGCCCGGTGACCGAAGTAAACGGGCTCTCCGAACCCAACGTGCGTAAACCATTAACGGTCGGTGAGGGCACCGACCGTGGGTAAGGCAGAAGCACGTATTTAGCTCACAAGGACGAAACATTTCCTGCGTAATGACCAAGAAAAGCGCGCAACAACCCCTAATTTGCACCAGTATGAAAGAAATAGAAACCCCCAAAGCCCTCACCCAAGCCCTTACCGAACCAACCCTTACTAACCTGGCCGTTCAGTCGCTGGACTTAGCACCGCACGAAGCGCAACTGTTGACCAAGCGCATCAGCGGGTGCCTGTTTCTGGGGTGCACCTTCACCGACCGCCTGCTGCAGCACATCTACCGCCACAACTACATCTTCCCGCACCTCGACGTGCCCTATAACCCTTACCCGAAAGCGCTCTACGACCGGCATACTTTATACGAGGACTACGACCCCCGGCAACCGGCTTCTTACCAGCGCACCCCGGACAAGGTTACCTACGACCACTTCGTGCGGGTGGGCAAAGAGTACGGCAACATCATGGAGACCCTGGCCCAGCGCCTGCACGACCACTCCATCACCGATGCGTTGCACGACTTTCTGGTGCAGTACCCCGAACGAAAGGTGGTGGCGGTGATGGGCGGCCACGGACTGAGCCGCGACAGCGACACCTACGCCAAGGTGGCCCGCCTGTCGAAGTGGTTAACGGAGCAAGGATTTCTGCTGGTGTCGGGGGGCGGGCCGGGCGCAATGGAGGCCACCCATCTGGGCGCTTGGTTGGCGGGTCAGTCGGCGGACGTGCTGGCTGAGGCTATCACTCATCTGAGTCGAGCGCCCTACTACGACGATCCGCACTGGTTGCCCACCGCCTTCGAGGTGCTGGAGCAGCATCCGAACAGCGCGTTTCGCAGCGTGGGCATCCCCACCTGGGGCTACGGTCATGAGCCGCCTACGCCCTTCGCCTCCCACATTGCCAAGTACTTCGCCAACAGCATCCGCGAAGACGGACTGCTGACCATCGCCAAGGGCGGCGTGGTGTTCGCTCCCGGCAGTGCGGGCACCCTGCAAGAAATCTTTCAGGACCTGGCCCAAAACCACTACGAAACCCACGACTACGCCAGCCCGATGGTGTTCCTGGATACGCACTACTGGACGCACGAGCGCCCGGTGTACCCCGTGATTGAGGGGATGAAGTCGCGGGGCGTGCTAAGCAACCTGAACACGGGCTTGTATGATTCGGTGGAAGAAGTTGCGGCCCATCTGCTGCGCTTTCAGGAGTAATTATTGGGTGCATCCCCTCCAACCAAATCGTGGTGCGTGGTGTCTTACTAAGCAAACTCTACAATCCATGAGATACCTACTGATGCTGATGATCCTCGTGGGGGGACTGGCTTCCTGCGACCGCGACGAACCCGAACTGAGCCCCCTTGACGGCGCTTACGAAGGAACATTCGACCGATCAAATCCTTCCGTGAAATTTGTTGAGTCAGACGTGACACTCGTGCTGCGCGATGGGAAGTTCAGCGGCAAAGGTAGCGAGTTTAATTACCCCGCCATTGGTGGAGGCACCTACCGGCTGGTTGGTGCCGATTCGGTTGAATTCGTGAACACCACCGCCTGGACCACTGAGTTTGACGCTACGCTTATCTTGTCCGGAAGGTATCACTTCCTTCGTGAAAACGACCTCCTTTGGCTAACCCGATCCCTTGACACCCAAAGTGCCGATACCTACCGACTGGAAGCGCAGTAGTGCTGGTCACCAACGGCCGGAAACTGTTGGTGATATCACTAAATTTAACGAACAAGTCAAATAACGAAGTGCAACCCTATTATGTGCGGGTGGGCTGGTCAAAAGCAGGCCCTGCGCTGCGTTTCCCGGCATTCTTGCCTGTTTTTTGCCGATATTCTCAGCGGCCGCCGGGGTGACTACCGGCTAAATGCATGGCTAACGGTCACTATAACTTGAAAGAAGTCCCACAAAAGGCTACAAACGCCCCTTTAGTGCCCGCGAGCCAAAGTACTGCTCTGTCACCTCTTTTCCGAGTCCTCGGGAGCACTTCTCAAACTTCTCCGGTGAACTTTTGAAGTTCTCCGCAGAAAAAAATAAAAGCTGACCAGCATTTCCGGCACTTCTCCGCGGCGTTTTCCCCCCTAAAAACAAGAAACCCGACCGGAGGAGCCGGGCGGGTAGACGTTTGGTTGCGCGAATCAATGCGAAGGGTGAGGGCAGGTGGATTATCTAGCGCGGAGGAGGGTTGGATCTGGTGCGGAAAACACTTGCCAACGCGGGCTGCGCTTTGGGGCGGGGAAGAAATACGTTACGTAAACTACTGCGCATCATCATTGCAAATTATACTCAGCGATCACCCTCGCAAAAAGGAGGCCAAAGAAAGTGCATGCGCCCGCGTGAGAATAGCGATATGGTACATACGTAACTGTTCGTCGTGAAATGCGGCTTGGTTCGTAGTAGTGTTCGATGAAGAGCGTGGTAGGAGCCGGATATCCGGTGGGCTGTGTGTCTTCGGGTAATGCAGGGCTGTCTGCCAGGTGGCGCCGGGTCCTCTGCGAGTGACCCGGCGGGTGCTGTGGAAGCGTAGGGCGAATGTCTTCCCTTCAACGGGCACCCTAGGGGTCACCTGAAAGGGACTCCTAGGCGGGCAGCAGAAGAAGGTATTAATTAAGCACGTAGACTAATTCGTGACGTATGGGTGTATCCGCTCCGTCCCTAGGGCAAGCACTCCCGGATGCGCTCGGCCAGGAAGCGGTTGCCCGCCTCGTTCATGTGCACCCCGTCGGTGGTGAGCACGCCCTGGTAGGCCAGTCCTGGATTGATGGTGCGTAACTCGTCGTCGAAGGCCTGGCGCAGGTCGCACAGCTGGCTGTCGGTGTCGTCGGCCACGCGCCGTACGATGTCGGCGTACTCCGCGAGGCGCACGTTTTCTTCCGCGTCGCTGTCCACGTCTTCGCCGATGACGGTGGGCGTGCAGAACAGCACCGTAGCGCCCTGCGCCTGGATGCGCTGGGCCACGTCGCGCAGTCCGGCCTCGTAGGCGTCGGCCTCGGTGCCGGTGGTGCCCTCAAACTTGTAGAAGTGCCACACGTCGTTGATGCCGATGTAGACCACCACCACGTCGGGATTCTTGTCCAGCACGTCGGTTTGGATACGGGCCTGCAGGTCGGTGACCTTGTTGCCACTGATGCCCGCGCCGAGCAGTTCGTACTGACTCGTATCCACCAGCGTCTTCATCACCTCAATGTAGCCACCCGGCTCGGCCCCGGCCTGGGTGATAGAATCCCCGAAGAACACCACCCGTTTCTTCTCAGCAGAGCAGGCCCCGGTGAGCAACAAAACAGAAAGTAGCAGGGGCATCAGCCCGTTTGATAGGGAGAATTGGGAGGAGGACATCATAGGTTTTATTAGAGAGGTTAGTTAATTTTATTGTCAATATACCACGCAAATTCGGTTGGTGAGGGCACCAACCGGGGTATACTACGTTGCGTTTGTAGGGGGTGAAGGTAGATAATTGGCGTTGAAAAACGACCAACCGGAGCCGTCATTCCGGGATTTTCTATAGAGCAACGGAAGAAAATACCCGGAATCTCCCGCTACAAAGGAGGGGATTCCGGCTCTACGCTGTCGCTTCGGCCGGAATGACGACAAGAATAGCGCTAACTTCATACTGTCTGATTTATTGGGAAGGGTGACGAAGATGTCGTAAACAGCGCACGATAGGCCGCTCATCCGCATCATTTTTGCGGGAGATTCCGGGCCTTCGCTACCGCTACGCTCCGGAATGACGTTATAGAATTGCATACGGTTTCACGCGCTAATATGTTAATTCCCGCCCAAGGTACTACATTTACCCATATGACCCCTCCCAATTCCCCATCAATGCCCGACCAAGCCCAGCGGTGGCAGGCCCTGGTTCAACAGCAGGGTTCCTTCTGGTCCTGGGAAGAAGCCCAACGACATTACCGGTCGATCCACGCCAACTCCCCGGTGCCTGTGGCCTGGTGGCCCGATGAAACTACGGTGGAGCAGGCCAACATCACCCAAGTGCAGCGGGCGCTCGGCTTGGCTTCCTACGCGGACTTCTACCAATGGTCAGTAGAAAACAAAGCGGACTTCTGGGAAACAGCCATCAACCGCCTGGGAATTGCGTTCCGTCACCCTTACCAAACGGTGCTCGACCTAGCAGACGGACCCGAACACCCCCGTTGGTTGCCCGGCGCGCGCCTCAACATTGTGGAGAGTTGCTTTCAGGCTGCGGCCGACAAGACCGCCCTGGTGGTGCGCGACGAGGCGGACAACGAACAACGCTGGACGTACGCCGAACTCGACTCCCTGACGCAACGCGTCGCATCGGGCCTCACTACGCTGGGCTTGGCTCCCGGCGACCGGGTCGGCTTGTATATGCCGTTGAGTGCCGAAGCGGCGGCCGCCTACCTGGGTATCATTAGGGCAGGGATGGTGGCGGTGCTCATCGCCGATAGCTTTTCGGCGGGGGAGTTGGAGCGACGCCTGGCACTGGCCGACACTAAACTGCTCATCACCGTGGATACTTACTCCTATAATAACAAACCACTGGTGGTCTACGATCGGGTGAAGCAAGCCCAGTCGCCGCGGGCGGTGGTGGTAGCGGCGGGCGAAATTTCCCTGCGGCCCGATGACCTTTATTGGTCCGACTTCCTCGGCGACTCCGCCGCACCTACTCACGAGGCGAGTCCCGACGATCTGATCAGTATCCTGTTTTCGTCGGGCACCACCCAAGAACCCAAAGCGATTCCCTGGACGCACCTCACGCCCATCAAGTGCGCCACCGACGCTCACTTCCACCAGGACGTGCACCCCGACGACGTGCTCACCTGGACCACCGGGATGGGCTGGATGATGGGGCCCTGGGCGATCTTCGCGGCGCTGATGAACCGCGCCACGTTGGCTCTGTTCGTGGGGTCGGGGGCCAGCCCGCAGTTTGGGCGGTTTATGCAGGACGTGGGCGTCACCGTGCTGGGCACCATTCCCTCGCTGGTGCGGGTGTGGCGCAGCACGCCGGTGATGGAACAGTACGATTGGCCGGTGCGGGTGCTCAGCTCCACCGGTGAACCTTCGAGTGCCGACGACTACTTCTACCTGATGTGGCTCACCGGCTTTCGGGCCCCCATCGTAGAATACTGCGGCGGCACCGAGATCGGCGGCGGCTACCTGACCGGCTCGGTGGTGCAGCCCGCCGCTCCGGCCACCTTCACCACGCCTACGCTGGGCACCGAACTGCGCTTCCGCGACGAAGCCAGCGGGCAACTTTCTTCAAATCAGTCGGGAGAAGTGTTCATTGTGCCGCCCGCCATCGGGCTGTCGCAGCGGCTGCTCAACCGCGACCACCACCAAGAATACTACGTCGGGGTGCCCACCCTGGACGACGGCACTCCGTTGCGCAAGCACGGCGACACCTACCGGGTGCTGGGGCGGGTGGGCGACACCACCTTCTACCGCAGCGGGGGCCGCACCGACGACAGTATGAACCTGGGCGGCATCAAGGTGAGTGCCGTGGAGATCGAGAAGGTGCTCAACCAGCACCCCGCCGTGCAGGAGTCGGCTGCCGTGGCCGTGGCTCCGCCCGACGGAGGGCCCGAGCAACTGGTGGTGCACTACGTGGCGGCGGCAGAGATGCCTACTGATGTCCTGAAAAAAGAACTGCAGAAAACCTTGTCTACCGAGCTCAATCCGTTGTTCCGCATTCAACGCCTGGTGGCGCAAGCCGTCGTTGCCCCGCACCGCCTCTAATAAATTGCAACGGCGCTCGTTGCGGTCGTGATCCTATAGCCCACGAATTAATTCGTGGGCTATAAGAACGGGCCGCCTTTCCCGTAGATTTATCCATCCCACAACCAACCAATGCCCCCCTTGATGACCTTTTATCACCCCAATCTTCTAGATAAAATCGTACCATTAACCCTAGCTTTTGCGACTATAGTGGGCATCGTTGCCCCAGCCCAAACGCTTCCCCTGCGGGCCTACGGCGTGGAAATAGGCACCCTGCCGGTGGGCGAGAACAACGCCATCACCGATGTGGCGGGAGTGCGCGTAGGGCAGGTGACCCTCATCGAGGGCGACTCCGTAAGAACCGGTGTGACGGCCATCATCCCCGGTGCCGGAAACATATTTCAGCAGAAGGTACCCGCCGCCATCTACGTGGGCAACGGTTTCGGAAAACTCGCCGGGTACACCCAGGTGGAGGAACTAGGGAACCTGGAAACGCCCATCATCTTAACCAACACCCTCAGCGTCTCCACGGCGATCCAGGCCGTGGTCAACTACACGCTCACCCAGCCGGGCAACGAAGCGGTGCGGTCGGTCAACGCGGTGGTGGGGGAGACCAACGACGGTTACCTCAACGATATTCGCGGGCAGCACGTGCAAGCGGTCCACGTGCGGGCGGCCATCGAGCAGGCTTCCGGCGGGGCGGTGGCGCAGGGCAACGTGGGAGCCGGAACGGGCACGCGCTGCTTTACCTTCAAGGGAGGGATCGGCACCTCGTCGCGCCGGTTGCCTTCGGAGGCGGGGGCCTATACGGTGGGAGTGCTGGTGCAGGCCAACTTCGGGGGCGTGTTGCAGATAAAGGGACTGCCGATGGGGGAACGGTTGCGGGATTATCAACGCGATACGGACGGTTCTTGTATGATGGTGGTCGCTACCGACGCACCGCTGGACAGCCGCAACCTGAAAAGACTCGCCCGGCGCGCCATGCTCGGCCTGGCCCGCACCGGGGGCATCGCCTCCAACGGCAGCGGCGATTACGTGATTGCCTTCTCTACGGCGGATAGTTTACGGGTGCCTTACGAAAGCAGCACCCCACTGCTCAGCCAACAAGTGCTGCATAACGATGAAATGTCGCCCTTGTTTTTGGCCGTTATTGAGGCAACGGAAGAAGCAATCTACAACGCCTTGTTTGCCGCCGAAGACATGAACGGCCACCACGGCACCGTGAAAGCGCTGCCCGAGAAAGAAGTGATCCGGCAGTTGAAGCAGCACGATCTGCTGAAGTGAAGGGTTTTTGCTGGGTTTTTCCATAATCTCCATCGCCCACGGATTAGTCCGTAGGCGATGGAGATGGTGACGAAGTTTCGCGGTCAACGGATCAATGTACCTAAACCACCGTTCTGGTCGGAGGGTAGCGAAGCGTCTTCCGACCCATAGTTTGCGTCGCTGCTTGGATCGTAGCGGGCGCTACGACCAGTTCCTGTTTTTCTTCCCCGGTGCTAGCCGGGTCGCTCGAACAGACTCCCCTGCATCTCTAAACAGCACCCGCGGGGTCACTCGATAGAGGACCCGGCGACACCCGGCAGACGATACGGCATCCCCCAAACCCCCGACCTAGGTAGTCTTCTTCAGCACCACCTTTTCCTGGTCGGCCGTTGCCACTGATCGGTAGAAGTTCACCAGTTCTTCGTACTGCTCGGCGGGGAAGGTGCCCCGGTTGATCCGCAGCGTGCGCTGGTAGATCACCCGGCCCTGCTCAATGGTATACGCACTGCGGTATTCTCCAAAGGGCGACTCAATCACGATCGGTTCGGGAGCGTACTCGGCGTACAGGTTTTCGGGCAGGATAATCTCCATAGAATCGGTGTCGACGTAGGCGTAGTCAATCTCTACCGGTGTCTGCCGATTGGTACGCTGGGCGGGTAGATAATCCCACTGGCTGAGCACGTTGGGGTTGATGAACCAGCGCTTGCCGCTCACCGAGGCGTAGCCGCTCACACTCAGCGTGAGGTGCTCTTCAGTGGTCGGCACGGGTTGCTTGTCCTGCTGGTAGGCATAGCTTAGCAGCCGGAAGTTGGGCAGATCGATGCGTTCGTAGAGCTGTTTTTTCTGCTCGGCGGCAGGAAGCCGAACGATGTTGTCCACGTGGTCGTACTGCAGTCCGGCGTAGCGGGTCGTAACCTCCAGGGTGCCGTTGCCCTCGTCGTCCAGTTGCAGCGTGCCCCGGCGGGTCTGGGCATTGTGCGGCTGGGTGGTGTGCGGAATGTTCACCAGATGACCGCCCGTTTCGTCAATGAGCAGCGCGTGCCGCCCTGAGGTGAAGTAGCCGGTATGACCCACGGGGTTGGTCTGACTGGTGCACTCCAGCCACAGGGTGTCTCGCTCCATAGGCACGCACAGAATGGCGTGGTTGAACTGCGTGCTGGGGAAGTCGGTCAGGATGTCCCGGCTGCCGCGTCCGGCCCGCACCAGGATGTAACGCGACGGGATGTTGGCCACCTGCAGCAGCGACTGCATATAATTTGATAGTGCCTTGCAGTCGCCGTAGCCCAGCTCGTCTACGGTGCGCGCCTCGAAGGGTTGGTACCCCCCAATGCCCAGCTGAATGCTTACGTAGCGCGTCTTCGATTGCATATATTCATACAGCTTTTTCACCCGGGCCAGCGTGTCGGGCACCTCGGCCACCAGTTGTTTCACTGCTTGTTGCGTTGTCTCGGGCAACTGGTTGCGACCGGCGTTGAGCTGGTAGACCCACTGACCGAAACTTTTCCAACTGTCCATTGTGCCCGCGTATCCCTCGAACTCGAAGCGGGTGGGCGCAATAACCACCGTGGGGGTGAGCGTAGACAAGGCGGGTTGAAAGGGCTCCTGCTGCTGGGCAAGCAGGTTAGTCACCTGCCAGGTGGTGGTGATTCCCTCGGCAGTAGCGGTCGAGTCGGTTGCTTTCACGTGGTGGGCGCGGGAGCGGAAGGGCGCATTGGCGGGGGCCGATACGGTGAAGGACGACTGCTCCACCGACAGGCCAAAGCCTTCGAACGGGCTGCCAGCGGGGACAGTACAGAATGCCGTCGTAGTCTTCTTCGTAAGAATAGACCAGGGTGTAGGGGTAGTTGTTGGTTTGGTACTCGTAGGAAAGGAGGCGGTTGTCGTCGTAGAGCGAGTAGCTCGTTACGCTGCGGTCGGTAAGGTCCTTCTTTTTGATTTTCTTTACAGAGCGGCCCGCCGCGTCGAATATCTCGCCGCGCACGTCGCTGATCTTGTGCTGTTTGTCGTAAAAGATGGTAAGATTGGCGTAGCGGTCGCCGTTTTCATTGAGCACCGTCACGGCGTGCTGCACCCGGTAGGTGGCGGCGTCGGGGCGATAAATGACAAACTCCTCCCGACTTTCTCGCACCACCGCGTGGGCGTTCTCCCGTAGTTCGGCGGGGATGGAGGAAGCGGCGTAGGGCTCCGGACCGGAGGAGGCTACGGCCGGGATAGTGGCGATACAAATTAGTAGGGCGCAACAGCGCGTAGTGCAGTGGATCATGAGCGGTTGTTTACTGTTTGGCCAGCACGATTTGCTCGCGCTGCTTGTCGGCCACTTGCTGGTGAAAGAGTCGGAGGGCGGCGTACTCCTGCGCAAAGAACCGGGTCTTGCTGATGTTTAGCTGGCTGTTGATCTGCAAAACGTTGCCACGTTGGGTAACGGCGAAGCGGTACGTTCCTCCGTCGTTGGGCAGCGCGATAGATAAAGCCTCGGGCAATTCGTCTACGGCGTAGCCTTCGGGAATGGTGAGGTTGAGGATGTAGAGGTGCCGCATCAGGTGGGGGTAGTCAACCGGATAGGTGCGGGTGGTGGATTTGAAAGGATTTTCTTCGGCCTCGATGACGAAGGGATCGATGTAGATTACCTTGCCTGCCTGCTGAAGTCCGGTGGTAAAGGCAACTTCCATGGTTTCCTTTATCGATTCTTCCAGCGCCTCGCCCTGCGCTAGTTCGTAGTGCTGAATGCCCGGCTGCGATTGTTTTACACTGGTCACGAAGTTATCCTTGCTACTGAAGCTGGCTAATTCTTTGCGCACGCGCAGCGCATCGTACTGCGCATTAGAGCGCGTGACACTGCCCACCAACTGCTTGTCTTCGATGGTTAGGTTGGCCATCACCATGTGTGCAGAAGGAGTGTTCGTCTGCAACGGAACCCAGTGCTCAGCGACCGTAGGGCCGACGCTTCGTCCCCGGTTGTTGAGGCAGCGAAGGGGCAGTAAGTTGTAGGGGCACAGGGGGTCCGTGGCGTCGAGCAATTGGGAAGTGTCGTCTACGCGCACCTGGGCGATCACGTAGTTCAACTGGTTGATGCGGGGAAACGGTTCCAGCACAATGCCGTGGTCGCGGGTGCTTAGCACCACTGGATAAGCGGTGAGGCCGACCTCCCGCAGCAGGGCGATGAGCAACAGGTTGACGTCGGCCGAATTACCGGTGCCCTCCGACAGGGTTTTCTTGAGCGACTGACTGCCCACCAGCCGGGACGATTCGTTCCACTTGATGTGATCGCGCACGTAGTTGAAGAGTCGAACCATCTTTTCGTGCGGGGAAGTGGCTCCGGTCACCACCGCTTCGGCGGTTTTCCGCACCGACTGGGAAGACGAGAGCAGGTCTCCGAAGTGGGTATGATCCATCAGTTCTTTATCCACCTCTTCCCAGGTGCTGGAGAAATCCTGAAAGGGCTGTCCGGGAATATTCACGCTGGATAGTTCGAATACTATCTGCGTGGTGTAGTCGTTCATCGTGGTAATGTAAGGCTCTTCGGTGAGGGCGGGCACGTCTTGCGCGGCCCAGCGCTGCACGAGTGCTGAAAGTCCATCGTACTGTGGCTCATCTCGGTTTGAGTTACCCGGTCGCCAGTGCGCTCTTTGTTGTTGAAGTGAAAGCTTCCCGAGAGGTGCTTCGTTCGTTTACCGCAAATGGATGATACCCCCGCGAGAGTTGGTTGTAATGAAAGTACTCAGGAATGGTCACCTTGTATTCGCTCCAGACGGTGGGAATCTCCCGTTGAAACTCCCAATCGCGCAGGTAAGACAGGAATTCTGACGTGATGCGGTAGCTGTACTCGATCACTGAGCCTTCTTTCACGTTGGGCAGCGTGAACTTGGCTCGATTCAGGTTATCGCTGTAGGCTTCTCTCAAAAACATCCCGGCGGTTAATCTTGGTCTTCACCATCTTGCCGTTCTCCAGGTTGTAGGTGTAGCCTTTGATCTGGGAGATGTTTCTCTTCGTCGTTGCCCTGCTTATACAGGTTCACGTAGACGTTGGCCAGGTCGTAGGCGCTGCTGTTGAGGATTTTGATGCGGGTGTGCCGGGTGAAGATAATTTGCAAACCCTGCGATTGGTTGTAATCAATGCGGGAGCTTCCGTAGTCGCCCAGTACCACGGCTCCGGCGGTGCTGTCGAGCGGGTGATGCGTCATGGCAAGCGTGGCTTCGTCTACCTTACCGAAGGTGATATCGGGGGGCGTGCCGCTGAGGGCAGCCGTGGAGAGACCAAGAAACAGGAGGGAGCAATACAGCTTAGGCATGGGTAGGTAGTTTGGAACTGTTAGCACAATGGATGATCGGTGCCGTGGCACCTGGTAAAAACGCCCAGCAGGGTAAAGGTAAGAAGAATGTGATTTTTTTAAAATAAATAAGAACGATTCTTTGATAATTATGATAGGCTTGGCAGAAGACAGTTGATTAGCATCCCAAGTCCACTTATATTGGCTGCTTACCTACCGAACCTATGAAATACTTATTTACGCTACTCATTCTCATTTCTTGCGCTACTGTTCTTCAAGCTCAGTCTACCTATCTGCACTGCGGCCGCCTCATCGACGGGAAAAGCGACCAGATGCTATCGGAAATGACGGTCGTCGTCGACAGCAACCGCATTGTGCGCGTGGTGTCGGGCTACGAACAACCCCCGGCCGACGCCCGGCTGATTGATCTGAAGGAAAAGGTAGTGCTGCCCGGATTGATTGATCTGCACGTGCACCTGCAGAACCAGAGCAGCCGCGATAACTACTCAAAAGGGTTTCGCCTTAACGACGCTGATATTGCGTTCCAAGCCATCCCTTACGCCCGCACCACCCTGCTGGCCGGGTTCACCACCGTGCGCGATGTGGGCGGCAGCGGGGTCAACATCGCGCTGCGCAACGCGATCAACGCCGGAATTATCGAAGGGCCGCGCATGTTCACCTCGGGCAAATCCATCGCCACCACCGGGGGGCACGCCGACCCCACCAACGGCTGGCGCAACACCCTGATGGGAGACCCCAGTCCGGCCGAGGGCGTGATCAACGGGGCCGATGAGGCGCGCAAGGCGGTGCGACAACGCTACAAGAACGGCGCTGATCTCATCAAAATCACGGCCACCGGCGGAGTGCTCAGCTACGCCAAGGACGGCACCCGCCCCCAGTTCACCGACGAAGAGCTGCGGGCCATCGTAGAAACCGCCAACGACTACGACATGCACACCGCGGCCCACGCCCACGGGGCCGAAGGCATGCTGCGGGCGGTGGAAGCAGGCATCACCACCATTGAGCACGGCACCCTGATGACCGAGGAGGTGATGGACCGCATGATTGAGAAAGGCACCTACTACGTGCCCACCATCACCGCAGGCAAATCGGTGGCTGACTCCGCGAAGATTCGGGGTTATTATCCGTCGATCGTAGTGCCCAAAGCGCTGGCCATTGGTCCGCAGATTCAGGAAACCTTTGAGAAGGCCTACGAACGCGGGGTGAAGATCGCCTTCGGCACCGACGCCGGAGTGTTTGCCCACGGCAAAAACGCCAAGGAATTTGGTTACATGACCGAGGTGGGCATGCCGCCGATGGAAGCCATCCAGTCGGCGACTGCCGTGGCGGCCACGGTGCTGGGCCTGGAAGATGAACTGGGCACGATTGAAGATGGCAAACTAGCCGATATCATTGCGGTGGACGATAACCCGCTGGAGCAAATCGGCACCCTGGAAAACGTGACCTTTGTGATGAAAGAAGGAGCCGTATATAAGGAGTAATCTGCTTGGCCAAGGCGTATTCCAGACGAAATGTCACGGCATCTACCTTCTTTTTTTGCCGGGCGTGTTTACCTATCGTTGGTTGGCCGGATTAATTAACGTACCACCAACTAACGAAACCAACTATGCATTTCCTTCGAATTATCAGCATCATCCTATTAGGCGCCTCGCTGGCCGGGGCGCAAGACGTGACCATTTCTGACTACACCAGCGTGAAAAGTCGCTACGACCTGTTTATCATCGGCGGCAACGAAAAGGGCGTGTTTACCGGCATCGGTGACGACTATTACTACAATGGCTTTAACAACAAGCAGGTAATCAACTACTACGACTTCCAAAAAGGTCAGCAGCAGAGCAAGGTGCTTAAGCCGGAGAAGCGGTCGCGCGAGTACTTTTATTCGTTCTACTTCCAGGATCAACTACACCTGTTGCAGTACGATGACGACCCGGACGACGGAAAACTATACGGCATTTACCTGGAAAGTTACGATAACACCCTGAGCCGGGTGGGAGAGGAGCGGGAGATCAGCCAACTGTATCCGTATATTTTTACGTTCAACGTGGGTTCGTTCTTCCAGAGTTACTTCTCTAGCCAGTACGGCAAAATGCGGCGTAGTTTCTTCTATAACCACAAAACCAGCGATGATGCCCAGAAACTGGCGCTGTTGTTCAACTACAACTTCTTCGGCAATGCCAATGCCGAATTTCATGCCGTGGTGCTTAATGAAAATCTGGAGGAGGAATGGGCTGCCGATATCCAGCTTCCCGATGCCGCCGGTTCGTACCGCATGCTGGAAGACTACGCGGTGAGCAACGATGGCAAGCTGTATTTGCTGGTGGCTAATTTTGATGACAAGAACTTCAAGAAAACCGCCATCGGTTTTGAGTACCTGCTCTACGCCTATGATCCTGCCCAGAAATCGGTTGAGGAAGTGGCTTTCGAGACCAACGGCAAGTTTATTATCAACCTGGGGATGCAGTTAGACCAAAACCAACAGCCCGTGTTGGCCGGAGTATATGCTGATGCCACCACCAACGATATTCTGGGCGGAGTGCGCATCGCGGGCGACAACTGCGCCGAATTTGCTTTTGAGCAGGCCGAAGTATCCGAAATCAATACCAAGCAAGATAAAAACTACGCCGAAGAGTACACCGTAAAAAATACGGTTTTGGAAGAAGACGGAAGCGTGGTTTTCTTTGCTGAGTCTTACAAGCGGGGCCCGATTCTGAAGCCGAAATTGGGCTTAGGGGGGTTCAGTCCTATTGACACCGACCTGGAAATGGGTGATATTTATCGGAAGATACTGGCCGTGAAGATCAGCCCCGGCGGTGACCACTGGCTAAAGATTGTGGACAAAACCCAGCGCTCGAGTGAAGAACGCGATGTGCTCACCTCCTTTGCTTTCACGCACGACGAGCAGGGTTACTATTTGTTGTTCAACAATAGTATCAAAAACATGACCGACGTATCGCTGGTGTCTATCACTCCCAAGGGCGACATTGGTCTGAAGACGTTGTTTGATCGTTCTTCGTTTCGCCTTCGGGCGGTTCCGGCTTTCGCTATTTCCCTGACGCCCGGGCTGCTCACGCTTCCGGTAGAGAAAAACAAAAAGCAGGCGGTGGCCACGCTGACTTTCTGAAGCGGAAAAGTCTTAAATTTGGTTAAATACTACATGACTGTCGCGCCGACGCTATTTTTTCTCTACTTTTGTACTGATCTTTCGGAAAAGAAGTGGACATAAATCTAATTGTTCACTTCTTTTCGTAAATACTTGCATGTTTTTTGCAACTTATTTACTTTTAAAGATTGTATAGTATCAAAAGCCGCATCATTTTCACTAAACAGCTACTATGAGATAAACTTCTACGTTAACTAAAACCATAGATAATGAAGAAGTACGAAGTCAGTGACAGTCAGCTTGTCGCTCTCTATAAGAGCGGACAAGAGAAAGCGTTTGAGCAATTGGTAGAGCGGTATAAGTCTCGAATTTACACCACCATCTATCTCATTGTGAAAGACGAGTATATTGCCGAAGACATTCTCCAAGAGACATTTATCAAAGTAGTCAATACCATCAAGTCCGGGCGCTATAACGAAGAGGGAAAATTCTTGCCCTGGGTTATGCGCATCGCCCACAACTTATCCATCGACCACTTCCGAAAAAGCCGCCGTTACCCCACCATTATTATGGAGGATGGCAACAACGTGTTCAACACCCTGGATTTTTCCGAAGATTCTGCCGAATCGGTTCAAATAAAAAAGGACACCCATACGTTACTAAGGCAATTGATTAAGGAGTTGCCTGACGCTCAACGGCAAGTGCTGACCATGCGCCACTACATGGACATGAGTTTTAAGGAAATTGCCGAGGCCACCGGGGTGAGCATTAATACCGCACTGGGCCGCATGCGCTACGCACTCATTAATCTGAGGAAAAAAATGGAAAAACACAATGTTACGTATGATCCAAACATTTACCCTAGATGATGTAGCGCGTTACGCCTACCAAGAAATGGCCACCGAAGAAGCCGAAAGGTTTCAGGAAGCCCTGGTGTTCGATGATGAACTCCGAGACATGTTTCACCAACTTAGTGCGGTCCGTCAGGTCGATAGACGCTCCGCAAATGCTTAAGGAGCCCTCCCGAGCGGGTCGTTAACCGTATCTTGGAATATTCTCAAACGTACAACATTGCCGCTTCTCACTGAGTGTGCCAGCAAAGAATCGGTTACAGACATCATCCGTATGTCAGCCATGACCAAAAAGGAGCGCTTCAGCGCTTTCATCCGCTACTTCTCCGAGCACACTCCGGAAGCCGAAACCGAACTGCGCTATCGCAACGCTTACGAACTGTTGGTGGCGGTCATTCTAAGCGCCCAGTGTACCGACAAGCGTATTAACAGCGTGACCCCCGCTCTATTTGATGCTTTTCCTACTCCCGAACGACTAGCCGCTAGCCACTTCGACGAGCTTCACCCCTATATAAAAAGCGTATCATACCCTAACAACAAAACCAAGCACCTGCTCGGCATGGCTAGCTATGCTGGTCGATAAGTTCGGATCGGAAGTGCCAAGCACTGTTGAAAACCTGCAAAAGTTACCCGGCGTGGGCCGAAAAACCGCCAACGTGATTTCGTCGGTGATCTTCAACCAACCGGCCATGGCGGTCGATACCCACGTGTACCGGGTGTCGAGGCGATTGGGACTAGCTACGCAGACCGCCAAGACTCCCCTGGAGGTAGAAAAACAATTGGTTCGTCACATTCCCAAAGAGTACGTGGCGCGTGCCCACCACTGGTTAATCCTGCACGGACGCTACGTGTGCGTGGCGCGCCGTCCGAAGTGCGAGGCGTGTGGGCTAACGAGTTTTTGTCGCTACTACGCGCGAACGTCGCCATCTCCTCACCCGTAGCTAATTTTCCTCTTCCTCCACCTCAACGCTGCCAATGCCGGCATCAACGTCGATTTCCAACCGGTACTCGGCCTCTTGATAAGCGGCGTTCACGTAAACATTGCCGTCTTTGGTGTAGCTCGGCGGCACATCCACCGAACCCAATCCGCCCGACACATCTAACCGCACCCCGACGTTGGCAGGCACCCTCAGATTCAACTCGCCAATGCCGCCGTCGATTTGGGCGCGTAAATTATTTCTCCATGTGCCACTCAGATCGAGCGTCACTTCACCCACGCCCACGTCTACGGTGAGTTCGGGCAAGGAGGTGTTGGCCAGAATGATCTCGTGTTCGCCCACTCCGGCATCGATATCCACCCGACGCAGGGTGAGGCCGCGTAGGTCGAGTTCGCTCTCTCCCGCACCCATCCGGCATTCCAGGGTTTGGAGAACTTCGTCGTTGAGGCGGATGCTCCATTCGTTGCGCTGGTTGTTTCCGAAATTGAAATTGAAGTCGTCGGTGAGACCGGGTTGGTCAATAGAAAGTTGTCCCTCGACACCCTCCGATTGGAAGTCGATCTCCGGTTTCCAACTTTCTTGACTATACTCAAAATCGGCTTCCATCAGTTGGTCGGCCCCGGCGGTGACCAACAACTTGCCCGCACCAATGCTGATGCGGGTAGTGAGGCGGTCTACATTGTTGCGCGCTACGGTTTCGGTGAGGGTGCGCAATTCGGTGGATTCTTCCTGGTTATTGTCAGAGCGGATGCTACAGGCGGTGGCAAGCACGAATAGTACCAATAAAGTAGAAGCGAAAGTATGAAGGGTCGGTTGCATCAGTAGGGGACAAGTTGCTAAAGTCGTATCCTTAAAGGTACAAAATATTCACACCCGCCGTGCGCGACCCATCAAAACCCCAGAATTAGCCAGCGATAGTTTCACTAAAGAGTTTTTTCGGCGAACGGAACGCTATTTTCTGCGTTATACGTTTTCAAAACGTGTTTTTTTACCTAGCCTAAACATCATGACCCGAAAATCACACCTACCGAGCATTGGTTTCACTATTTTCTCTTTTCTACTGCTTATGAATCACCTATCTCAATCGGAGAGCTTGCCGCCGCCCGTTGTCGCCGATACTGCTAACGTTTTACTCAAAGTATGGACGGGGTCCTACGGAGGCGTGCCCGCCTTTGATGAAATGCAGGTGGACTACGTGAAACCGGCGCTGGAACAGGGTATGCAGATGAGTCTGCGCGATATCGACCGTATTGCCAGCAATCCGGAAGCGCCCACCTTTGAGAACACTATTGTGGCCATGGAAAAGTCGGGCGAGGCGCTGGACCGGGTGTTTACCTACTACGGTATCTACAGCAGCAACGTATCGTCACCCGAGTTTCGCGACGTGCAGAGCGAGATGGCTCCGAAGCTCTCGGAGTATTCCTCAAAAATATCGCAAAATAAGAAGCTCTTCGAGCGAATCAAGACAGTATACGAGCGTGCTCAAAAGAAACCCTTAGAAGATGACCAGCAGCGCACGGTAGAGCTGATCTACAAGAACTTCGAAATGAATGGGGCGGAACTCGGCCCGGAAAAGAAGGAACGCTACGCGGCGATTAACCAGGAACTAGCCCAGTTGTACAATAAGTTTTCGGATAACGTACTGGCCGACGAAGAGAGTTACGTGACTTATCTAACCAAAGACCAACTGAGTGGTTTGTCGGAGCAACTGGTTAAATCGTACGCGCAGGCGGCGGCTGAGCGTGGCAAAGAAGGGCAGTACGCCGTGACCAACACCCGCTCGTCGATGGACCCGTTCCTGACCTATTCGGACGAGCGAGCGCTGCGCGAGCAGGTGTGGAAGAATTACTACGCCCGGGGTGACAATGGCGACGAGCACGACAACAACCAGATTGTGGCAGAAATTCTTAAGCTTCGTAAGGAACGCGTCGGCTTGTTGGGCTACGACAATTACGCCGAGTGGCGTCTGCAAGACCGGATGGCGAAAACTCCCGAAAACGCGATGAACCTGATGAATGCCGTGTGGCCCGCCGCCATCGCCCGGGTGGAAGAAGAGGTGGCCGATATGCAAGCCGTGGCCGACGCGCGGGGTGACAGCATTACCATCGAGCCCTGGGACTATCGCTACTACGCCGAAAAGGTGCGGCAGCAAAAGTACGATCTGGACTCGGACGAGGTGAAGCAGTATCTGCAATTGGATAAGTTGACCGAAGCCATGTTCTTCGTGGCCGGTGAATTGTTCAACTACGAATTCACGCCGCTGCCCGAGGGCAAGGTGCCGGTGTTTCACGAAGATGTGCGCGTGTGGGAAGTGACCGACCGCACGTCGGGCGAACTCATCGGGCTGTGGTACCTTGATCCGTACGCCCGGCCGGGCAAGCGTTCCGGCGCCTGGGCCACCACCTACCGCAGTTATACCAACTTCGATGGGGAAAAGACCGTGCTGGCTTCTAACAATTCTAACTTCGTGAAGCCCGCTCCTGGCGAGCCCTTGCTAGTTTCGTGGGACGATGCGACCACCTTCTTTCACGAGTTTGGGCACGCGCTGCACTTTTTTGCCTCGGAGGTGCGCTACCCCACGCTGAACAGCGGCGTGCGTGATTACACCGAGTTTCAGTCGCAGTTACTGGAGCGTTGGCTCTCTACCGATGAGGTGATCAACCAGTTTCTGGTGCACTATAAAACCGGTGAGCCCATGCCGAAAGAACTGGTAGAAAAAATTAAGAAGGCCTCCACCTTTAACGAAGGCTTCGCCACCACGGAGTATCTGGCTTCGGCGCTAATGGACATGAAGCTCCACCTGGCTGACCCGGATAGTCTTGATGTGGATGAATTTGAAAGAGAGACGTTGGCGGCGATGAATATGCCAGAAGAACTGGTGATGCGCCACCGCACCCCGCAGTTCGGGCACGTGTTTTCCGGCGAGGGCTACGCCACGGCCTACTACGGTTACCTATGGGCCGACGTGCTCACTTCCGACGCCGCCGAGGCCTTTGCTGACGCACCCGGAGGGTTCTACGACAAGGAAATGGCCGCCAAGCTGATCAAATACTTGTTCGCCCCGCGCAACGCCATGGACCCGGCCGAAGCTTACCAGAAGTTCCGCGGCCGCGATGCGGAAATTGAAGCGCTGATGCGCGACCGGGGGTTTCCGGTGGAGGGTGATTAGTAGGAAACCGAAGCATCAAGCTGGGTTCTATTGTTTGTGATCGAGACTACTTCGGCAGGGGAAGCTACTGCCACTTAGTATGGTTTGGAGTAGCGGGCTGATTTCCGGATGTTTTCCGAGGCAGGTTTCTGCCTCGTAGTGGCGGCTTCGTTACTTCGTGCAGTATTTTTTGATGAAGAAGTCGGCACGGCCGTCGCCTAGGGAGTGGGCTTGTTGCCAGTCGGAGCAGGCCTGCTGGTCGCCGAGTTGGTAGTGGGTCATGGCCCGACCTCGGTAAAACTCCGCGGTCTGGTCGTTCAGCTCGATGGCGCGGTTGAAGTCCAGCAGGGCTCCGGCGGCATCGTCTAACTGAACTTTAAGATTACCCCGGCTGTAGTAAGCCTCGGCGTCCCGCGGTTGTAGCTCAATAACCTTGGTGTAGTCCGCAGCAGCCCCTTCGTAGTCCTCCAGTGATTCTTTCAGGTAGGCTCGGTTGAAGTAAATCTGTTCTCGTTGAGGATCAAGCTGGGCAGCTTGGTTGAAATCGCCCAATGCTTCCCGGTACTGGTTCAGGAAGGTGTACGCCGTGGCCCGGTCTACGTAGAGCTGGGCGTCACTTTTATCCCGGCTGATAGCCTGGGTGAGATCCTGCGCTGCCTCGTGATACGCCTCTCGTTTCAGGTGCGCTAAGCCTCGGTGGCGGAAGGCTTCGGTTTCTTCCAAACCCTCACCGATGGCCCGATCGTAGTAACTGATGGCGATAGGGTAGTTTTCTAACGCGTAATAAGCATCCGCTAAGTAGTACAAAATAGTGACCGACACGGTTTCACTGGCTTTTTCCAGCGTCCGCAGGTCATCTTTCGCGGGTTCGTACTGCTTGAGGCGAAAGTGCGCGATGCCCCGGTTTTCGTAGGCGCGCCAGTACTCGGGATTAAGCTCAATGGCCCGGTGGTAGTCTTCTACGGCGTCGTCATATCTTTCGAGCATAAATTTGGTTTTGCCCCGGTTGTTGTAGGTCACCGCATCGCTCCAGCCCAGTTTCATGGCCCGATTATAATCCGACAGGGCAGCTGGATAGTCTTTCAAGCGGAAGCGGGTGTCACCCCGGGCGGCGTAGGACGGAGCGTAGTTTTCGTCCTTACTCAAACTCGCGTTGAGTGACTGTAGTGCTTCAGGGAAGTCGCCGCGTTCGTAGTTCGCAAACCCCAGCCGGTAGTGGGTTGCGGCGCTGTCGGCGCCTAGTTCTGCCGCTTTTTTCAGATCTTGAATGGTGGCGGCGTAGTCCAGTAGATAAAACTGGGCGGTGCCCCGGTACGCGAACACTTCTGAAGTAGCTAATCCTAATTTTTGAGCTTCCCCCAGGTCAGCGACCACCTGAGAATAGTGCGCCTCCGGATTGTTGGCCGATTTTCGTTTCGCCAAGTGATAGTTTGCGATACCGCGGCTCAAATAGGTTCTGGCGTCGGCCACGCGTTGGTCAACGGCCTGGGTGAGTGCTTCAACGGCGGTCGGGTACTCGCCAATTTCGTAGTAGGCAATGCCCAGATAGCGCGGCCCCTCGGCTTCGGTGGCGTCCAGTTCGCGGGCGCGTTCCAGGTCGTCGATCACCCCGGCGTAGTCGCCCGTTTCGAACTTGGCGTTGCCCCGGTTGAGGAACGCTTTGCCGTAGTCAGGTTGCTTTTTCAGTGCCTGGTCGTAGTCAGTGATGGCTCCGGGGGCATCTTGTAGCAAAAATTTTGCTTTACCTCGGTTATTGTAAATGAGGTGGGCCCGCTCGGAGTCGGTGGTGCCGCCGTGCGCTAGTGCCTGGTCGTAGGCCAGTACTGCCGCCGCAGGGTTGTCCGTCAAAAAGTGGGCGTTGCCCAGATGATAGAAGCCTACCAGATCGTCAGCTCCTTGCTCAGTTGCTTGGGTCAGATCAGTCACCGCGGCGGGATAGTTATTCTGTTCGTAGTAAGCGTTGCCTCGATGGAAACGTACGTTGGGGTTATCCACTCCGCCCTCAACTGCTTTGGTCAGGTCGGCGACGGCTCGGTTCGGATCGTTCAGTTGCGCACTGGCGATGCCGCTCATCGCGTAGGCCTCCGGATCGGTTAGCCCCTGGGCAAATGCCTGATCAAAGTCGGAGCGCGCGTTGCGATAATCTTTTTGCTGATAGTGAGATGACAGCGCGGTAATGGTAGGCTTTGGCCTCGTCCACTCCCATCCGAAGGGCTTCGGACAGTTTCTGCTCGGCGCGGGGATACTGTTTCGGTTTCGAACAAGGCGTAGCCCAGCAGTTTGTACAGTTCGGCGGTGCTTATGCCCTGCTCGCTGGCGTGGGTGAGGTCAGCAATGGCTTTGATGTAATCGTTCTGCTGATAGTACGCTACGCCGCGGGCGAAATAAGCTTCGATGAGCTTCGAGTTTTTCCGTAAAGCTTCATCAAGGTCAACCACCGCTCCGGCCAAGTCATCTGTTTCTCCCTTGATTCGGCCGCGTCGAAAGTACACGTCGGCTCCCTTGGCTCCGAGTTGGATTGCTTGGTCCAGGTCCGCCAGAGCGGGAGCGGTTTCGCCGTACGAAAGGCGCAGCGCTGCCCGGTGAAGGTGCGCGGTGGTGTCTTTTGCGCCTAACGAAATTGCTTTGTTTAGATCGTCGATGGCGGTCTTTTCTTGCTGTTTATACTTGGCCTTGCCGCGCAGCAGATAGTCCGTGGCCTCGTTGGCACCGAGGGCAATGGCTTGGTCCAGGGCTGAAACGGTAGCGGCATAATCCTTTAAAAAGTAGTGAGCGGTTCCTAGGTTCCGATAGGTGCGGACGTCGGCCTTGCCCTGCTGAACGGCGGCGGTCAGATCGGGAATGGCTTTTTTGTGCTGACCTAACGCAGCGAAGGCATTGCCCCGGCAATAGAGCACTTCGGCCGTGTTTCCGTCTGGGTTGGTTACCCGGTTTAAATCGTTCGAGCGCAGGAGCGTACTGCTCAAGGTAAAACTTGGTGATGCCGCGGGCGGCGTACAATGCTTCATCTTTTTGCCCCTGCGTAGCGGCGGCCTCAAAGTCAGTGAGCGCTTCGGAGTATAGCTTCTTCCCGAGAAAAAGTGTGCCCCGGTAGAAATACAGCGGCGCATCGGCCACTCCCGCCACCACGGCCTGCTCGATGTGTGGCAGGGCCGCTTCGGGCTGGTTTAGTTTCATGTGCGCCGTGGCTAGCTTACGATGCGTTTCAGCGTCAGAATCCACTTTATTGAGCGCGTCTACTGCTTTCTGATAATCTTCTTTAGCAAAGTAGCCTTCGCCCAGTATCGCAAATATTTGTTTATTGTCCGCCCCCAAAGCAACCGCTTGTTCCAGATTCGTAATGGCCAGATCGGTGTTTTGCTGAGCATGATAGGCCCGTCCTAAGGTTTCGTAAAAACGCTGATCCGTAGGCACCTTGCCCGATTTGGCCCGTTCTAAATCACGGATCGCCTCAGCTGGGTGCTGGGTTTCATAGTGGGCGTAGCCGCGATTGAGGTATCCCTGATCATCAATAGTGCCCTGCTGTTCGGTTTGATCGTAGGCGGAAATGGCCTCGGTGTACTGCTGGAGGGCATAGTGCGCCCGGGCCATTCGAACGTAGGCTTCCGGTTCGTCACTGCCTAGGGTCAGAGCTTTGGTGTAATCACGGATCACCTCTGGCCACTGTTCCATCGCGTAGTGCGCCGCCGCCCGGTTGCTCCACGCCTTTCCGTAACTTTCTTTTCGCTCAATTGCTTCGCTAAAGTCTGCGACCGCTTCTGGAAATTTCTTTTGATAGAAGAGGGCTTTTCCTCGGTTGTTGTAAACAATTTCGTCGTCTTTCCCCCGCTGCACGGCCTGCTGGTAGTCAGCAATTGCTTTAGCGTAGTCTTCGTTCTGAAAGTAGGCATTGGCTCGGGTGTAGTAAGCCTCGGCCTCTTCGTTTCCCCGCTCAATCGCTTTGGTCAGATCACTGATGGCACTGCGGTATTTTTGATTCTCGTAGAACACGCGTCCCCGGTAGTAATACACCGCTTGGTCGGAGGCGCGCAGGGCCACTGCTTTATTTAAGTCTTCCAGCGCGGCGCCGTACTTCTGCTGGTGAAAGTTAGCAATACCGCGCCCCTGGTAGGCAGTAGCCTCCTGCGGATGCGCCATGATGTGCTGGGTGAACGCCATCTTGGCCCCGGACCAGTCCTGGGCAGCCAATTTCTCTTCGGCAATTTGCAGATGATTGGGGGGCACGTCAGGAGACTGAGCCCACAGAACAGGGGCATTTAGTAAGACCAGCAATAGGGCAAAGGAGGCTATTTTGTTCATGGGAGGTTATTCATTACGGTCAGCAAATCTACGGGCTGAGCGGACGAATAACCGGATGAAAGCCAGTGCTTTGGTACACTGTAAGGTTGCGGGGCGGTTTTGGTTGGAAACAAAAAAAGCCAGGCAAGTTAGACTCGTCTGGCAATGTGGTGTGTTGATAAGGCTGGTACTTACGCCTGCGCCGCTTCTGCTACGGCTGCTTCTGCCTCTACGTGTACGTACGAACGGTTCTGCCGTCCCTTCTTAAACACTACCGTGCCGTCGGACAACGCGAACAGCGTATGGTCTTTGCCAAGTCCTACGTTGAGGCCGGGATGATGCTTAGTGCCGCGCTGCCGCACGATAATGTTGCCCGCAATCACGGCTTGTCCGCCGAATTTTTTTACGCCGAGCCGTTTACTTTCCGAATCTCTACCGTTTTTGGAGCTACCGGCTCCTTTTTTGTGTGCCATAATTTGAAGGATTGAAGTGATGAATGATGGAATAAGCAGGTGCTTACTTATTCATAAGTTCTTTGGCCTGAGGAATCCAATCGTCCTCAATCATTTCGCGGGTTACCCCATCAATTTCTACGTCTAACTTTTCGATTTCCTCAGCGGTCAGATCGATCAGTTGCTGAAAGGTGTGCACGCCCCGGTCGTTTAGTTCTTTTTCAAAAACCGGCCCGATGCCGCTGATGTCTTTCAAATCACCTTGCTCAGGAGCATCATCGGAAGCAGTTTCCGAAGAAGAGGTAGTATCGGCTGACGCATCTACCGGGGCGGGAGTGAGTTCATCGCTGGCCGGAAGCACGTGGGCCGGTTCGGTGGCCGAAGTTTCTTGGGAAGAAGCCTGCGCGGGGGTGGGTGTTGATGCTTCTTGAGGGGCGGCCTCAGTAGCGGTTGCTTCGGGCTTCGGTTCTTCTTTTTTCTTCGGAGAAGCTTGCTGACCGTCGCCTAAAATTTCGTCAATCATTAGTTTGGTATACTGCTGACGGTGGCCCTGCTTCTTACGGTAGCCTTTTCAACGTTTTTTCTTGAAGATAATTACCTTATCGCCTTTCACGTGCTCCACAATGGTGGCCGCCACGCGTGCTCCGGAAACCGAGGGAGCGCCCACTTCCAGGTCATCGCCTTCGCCCATCAGCAGCACGTTGCCTAACTCTACGGACGACCCAGCCTCGCCCGCGAGTAGGGGAGCGTAAATATGCTGGTCGGGGGCGACCTTAAACTGCTTTCCGGCGATCTCAACAATTGCGTACATGGGGTGCTCGATTTATATAGTGTGCATTCACTGCACCAGTTCTTGGGACAGTTTCTTGATTAAAATTGAGGCGCAAATATAAGGGTTTTTATGCTTTTGACAAACCTGCACGCGCGATTATTCATTCTAACGCATGACTATCAGCACCAGCGCGGTCTTATCACTGATTTTGGCTGAAATCGTCCGGATTTTCCGAACAGTTTTTAGATCGATACGTTTTTCAAGTATAAGGTGCGGCAAGCCGGAGTGAATAAAATTTCACTTTAATGAACGGGTGAGGAGGGAAACGGTAACTAGCTACCCATCAACTTATTGCAGATCTACGGGTTAGAAATTGGTTGGATAGTCAACGAAAAGAGCAGGTTAAAATGCACCAAATGCTTTTTACTTTTTCACCGAAATCGGCATATTTGTAAGCACCCCTTCGCCAATCGCCCAGTAGGTTATCCGTACTTAAAATTGGTGACTGTCGAAACTAATTGATCTAATCGTTGATTAAAGAAATAACTAATAATCTTTCCCCTATGAGTAATCACACTGAAGCATTAGAACCCATCCTACAGGAAAATCCGAATCGCTTTGTTCTTTTTCCCATTGAGCACGCCGACATTTGGCAGTGGTACAAAAAGTCGGAAGCCAGCTTCTGGACAGCCGAGGAGATCGACCTGAGCCAGGATATGAAGGACTGGAACGAACTCAACGACGGCGAGCGGCACTTTGTGTCGCACGTGCTGGCCTTCTTCGCGGCCAGCGACGGTATCGTAAACGAGAATCTGGCCGAAAACTTCGTGAACGAGGTGCAGTATACCGAGGCAAAGTTCTTCTACGGCTTTCAGATCGCGATGGAAAATATCCACTCGGAAACCTACTCGTTGCTGATCGATACTTACGTGAAGGATAATAAGGAAAAAGATCACCTGTTTCGAGCGGTGGAGACGATGGACTGCGTGAAGAAAAAAGCCGATTGGGCACTGCGCTGGATCGACGAAGGCTCGTTCGCCGAGCGACTGGTTGCTTTTGCGGCGGTAGAAGGCATTTTCTTCTCCGGCAGTTTCTGCTCCATCTTCTGGCTCAAGAAGCGCGGCCTGATGCCCGGACTCACCTTTTCTAACGAACTCATCTCACGCGATGAAGGCATGCACTGCGACTTTGCCTGCCACTTATATAACGAACACCTGAAGCAGCACCTCTCCGAAGACACGGTGCGCAAGATTATCACCGACGCGGTAGAAATTGAGAAAGAATTCGTCACCGATGCTTTGCCCGTGAGCCTGATCGGGATGAACGCCGAACTGATGCGGCAGTACATTGAGTTTGTGGCTGACCGCCTGCTGAGCGAACTGAACTGCGCCAAAGAATACAACGCCAGCAATCCTTTCGACTTTATGGAAATGATCTCGCTACAGGGCAAAACCAACTTCTTTGAGAAGCGCGTAGGAGAGTACCAAAAGGCTGGGGTGAAGAATAGCGCCAGCGAACAAGAATCCCAGAAATTCTCGCTTAACGAAGACTTCTAACCAGTATGCAAATATCCGTAGAACTAACGCTTTCGCCCCTGCAAGATGACTTCAACGGGCCGATCAGCGCGTTTATCAAACGACTTCGATCGTCAAAATTCACGGTACTAGAGAATCCATTAAGCACCCAGGTGTACGGAGAGTACCGTGAGTTAATGCCCTTTCTGACCGCTGAAATAGAAAAAACGTTCGAGGCAACCGACCACGCGTTGGTCTACATGAAACTGGTGAACAGCAACCGAAGCGACTACAAACCGGATTTTTGAGCGAAAAGAGCACTTGTCAACCACATTGCCACAACTAAACCGAAAGAAATATGCTAGTAATCAAACGCGACGGCCGCCATGAGTCGGTAAAGTTTGACAAAATTACCGCCCGAATTGAAAAACTTTGTTACGGACTCGATACCAATTACGTAAGTTCGGTCGAGGTGGCCAAAAAGGTGATCGTGGGCATCTACGACGGGGTGACCACCGTAGAACTGGACAACTTGGCAGCTGAAACCGCCGCGACGCTCACCGTCACCCACCCCGATTACGCCGTGCTAGCCGCGCGCATCGCCATTTCGAACCTGCACAAGGTCACTAGCAAGTCGTTTTCAAACACCATGAAGCGGCTCTACACCTACGTGGACCCGCGCACGGGCGAGAACGCCTCGCTGATTGCCAAAGACGTGTACGCTGTCATCAAGAAAAACGCGGCGCTGCTCGATTCTACCATCATTTACAGCCGCGATTATAGCTACGACTACTTCGGTTTCAAAACGCTGGAGCGTTCGTATCTTATTAAACTAGACGGCAAGATAGTGGAGCGTCCCCAGCACATGCTGATGCGCGTGGCGGTCGGTATCCACAAGGAGGACATAGACGCGGCCATCGAAACCTATAATCTGCTGTCGGAGAAATGGTTCACCCACGCTACTCCGACGCTGTTCAACGCGGGCACTCCGAAGCCGCAAATGAGCAGTTGTTTCTTGCTCACCATGCAGGATGACAGTATCGACGGAATTTATGACACTTTGAAACAGTGCGCCCAGATTTCGCAATCCGCGGGAGGCATTGGACTAAGCATCCACAACGTACGCGCTACGGGTTCGTACATTAGGGGCACCAACGGCACCTCCAACGGGATTGTGCCAATGCTGCGTAACTTCGACATGACGGCCCGCTACGTGGATCAGGGTGGCGGCAAGCGCAAGGGAAGCTTCGCGATCTACCTGGAGCCCTGGCACGCCGATATTTTTGAGTTCTTGCACCTTAAGAAGAACCACGGAAAAGAGGAACTGCGTGCCCGCGACCTGTTCTACGCCCTTTGGGTGCCCGACCTGTTCATGAAGCGGGTGGAGTCGAACGGACAATGGTCGCTGTTCGATCCCAACGAATGCCCTGGCCTATACGATGCCTACGGCGAAGATTTCGATCGACTGTACGAAAAGTACGAACGCGAGGGCAAGGCCCGCCGCACCATACGCGCCCAGGATCTGTGGTTCGAGGTGCTGGAGTCGCAGACCGAAACCGGCACGCCCTACATGCTCTACAAAGACGCGGCAAACCAGAAGTCGAACCAGAAAAATTTGGGCACAATCCGCTCGTCTAACTTGTGCACCGAGATTTTAGAGTATACTTCTAAAGACGAAGTGGCGGTGTGTAACCTGGCCTCCATTGCCTTGCCTAAGTTTATTACCGAGGGTGAGAACGGCAACTTGCGTTTCGACCATCAGAAACTGTACGAAATCACCAAAGTGGTGACGCGCAACCTCAATAAGGTGATCGACGTCAACTACTATCCGGTGCCCGAGGCGAAGACCTCTAACATGCGACACCGTCCGATTGGCATTGGTATTCAGGGCTTGGCCGACGCCTTCATTATGCTGCGCATGCCGTTTGAGTCAGACGAGGCGCGGGGGCTGAACAAAGACATCTTTGAAACCATCTACTACGCGGCGATGGAAACCTCGATGGAGTTGGCAACCAAAGAAGGTGCGTACGAAACCTACGAAGGTTCGCCGGTGTCACAAGGCATTTTCCAGTTTGACATGTGGAACGTGACGCCCAGCAGCGGACGCTGGGACTGGGATGCACTGAAAGAGAAAGTGAAAAAGAACGGCGTGCGCAATTCGCTGCTGTTGGCTCCGATGCCGACAGCCTCGACCTCGCAGATTCTGGGTAACAATGAGTGCTTCGAGCCATATACTTCCAATATTTATACCCGCCGGGTGCTATCGGGAGAGTTCATCGTGGTGAACAAGCACCTGCTGCGCGACCTGGTGGACATGGGACTGTGGAACGAGAACATGAAAAACCGCTTAATCTCTGAAAACGGCTCGATCCAGAATGTGTCAGAGATTCCGCAGCATTTGAAAGACCTGTACAAGACCACTTGGGAGATTTCGCAGAAGACGATCATCGATATGGCTGCCGAACGCGGAGCCTTCATTTGTCAGAGTCAGAGTCTGAACATCCACATGGAAGACCCCAACTTCGGTAAGCTCACCTCCATGCACTTCTACGCCTGGAAGAACGGCCTGAAGACGGGCATGTACTACCTGCGCACCAAAGCCGCCACCGACGCCATCAAGTTCACGGTAGACAAGCAAGCGCTGCAAAAAGAGCCGGAGAAGGTGGAAGCGAAGGGGTAGCGCGATAAAATATTAAGGGAGCTATTGCAGTAGCCCCCTTAATAATTAGTGCCGAGTCGGTTACGGCGTAGTGTTAACCAGTATGTTTAATCTCCAAAATTGTTTAAGCTAATGGCAAAAACAGCTCAAGGGAAGAAAATAGTGTACGTTAAGCCGCACACTAACAACGGTAAAAAGGTTACAGCCCACTACCGTTCAACTCCCAACTAGCGTTGAAATACGTTAGTCAGATTTACTGGTGCTCCGAAGCACCCTTGCTATCTACTGCAAGCATATACAGTGAATAGTAGAGCAAAGCCCCCTTCATTTAGGGGCCAGAAGAGGTCGGTAAGTTTCATTTCTTATCGGCCTTTCTGCATTTACAAAGGTATACGAAATTTTAAGTGCTGCAAGTTTTAGCCTTTAACTTTGATTGCTTCAAATGATCTTGAAAGTCGCTCGGTTATACCGAGTGACTAATATCGTTTCTCGCAACTTAGGTTTCGTACCAAAATGACAGGGACGTTTGATAGTCGTCACTTGCCGGAGGCAAGCGACTTTGCGGGGGTGTAATATTTCGCGCGACAATGGCCATACGGATGATTGAATTGGTGAAATGTTTGTGCCGATTGTGCGTATGTCTGAACTGCGAAAAGCGACCACCGAACAGCCATATTTCTTAACTTTTACGGTGACCCAGTGGGTAGACGTTTTTACGCGGACGCGCTATTGCGATATTCTCATCAATAGTTTGCGTTTTTGTCAAGCGCACAAGAAGTTAGAGATATGCGCCTACGTCATTATGAGCAATCATCTACATCTGATTGCGGCCCATCCCGAAGGACAACTCAGTGGGGTGATTCGTGACTTTAAAAGTTTCACGGCCAAACAAGTTATTCGCTCAATCAAACAGGAAACCGGCGAAAGCCGTCGTACGTGGCTGCTGCATATGTTCTCATACGCCGCCAAATTTCAACAACAAAATCCGCAGTATTTATTCTGGCAAAAGACCAGCCATCCAACCGAACTGTACAACGCCACCATCTTTCAGCAAAAAGTGGACTACATCCATCAGAATCCGGTGAAGGCTGGGTACGTATCCGAAGCACATCATTGGTACTACAGCAGCGCTCATCCGTTATCGCCTTTGTCGGTAAACACATAGCCTTTTTCTACCTACCCCTTCACTAACTTCTTCTCCTCCAGTAGCACCTTCAACTGGCTTAGCTCATCCCGCAAGCGGGCGGCTTCGATGAAGTCTAGCTCCTTGGCGGACTTTTCCATATTTTTCTGCGTGGTCTGAATCAGCTTCTCCAGTTCAGGCTTGGCCATATAAGCCACCACCGGGTCGGCGGCGACACTGGTTTCCGAAGGACCGGTGTAGGCTTTAGCCGGGGCCTTGCGCGAGTCGGCTACCTTGGTTTGCCCCATGATCGACTCGCGTGACTTGATGATCGTTTTAGGGGTGATGCCGTGCTCGATGTTATACTCCATCTGCTTGCTACGGCGGCGGTTGGTTTCGTCAATAGCGACTTGCATGGAACCGGTCATTTTGTCGGCGTACATGATGCAAACGCCGTTTTCGTTTCGGGCCGCCCGACCGATGGTTTGCACCAGCGAGCGTTCGTTGCGCAAGAAGCCTTCTTTGTCCGCGTCCAGAATGGCCACCAGCGATACTTCAGGCAAATCCAGCCCTTCGCGCAGCAGGTTCACGCCCACCAGCACGTTGAATTCGCCCAGGCGCAGGCCGCGCAGAATTTCCACCCGGTCGAGCGGCTTCACCTCCGAGTGCATATAGCGACTGCGCACACCGGCGCGCTCTAAGTACTTCTGTAACTCTTCCGACATCCGCTTGGTCAGGGTGGTCACCAAAACCCGCTCGTTCTTGTCGCTGCGCTCGTTGATTTCTTCCAGCAGGTCGTCAATCTGGTTGATGCTGGGGCGCACCTCGATGATCGGATCGAGCAGACCGGTGGGGCGAATCACCTGCTCCACCACCACGCCATCCGACTCGCGCAGTTCGTACTCGGCAGGCGTGGCGCTCACGAAGATAATTTGGCCGATCATCGACTCAAATTCGTTGAAGGTAAGCGGTCGGTTGTCCATTGCCGAGGGAAGCCGGAAGCCATAGTCGACCAGGTTGACCTTTCGGGCGCGGTCGCCGCCCCACATGGCGCGCACCTGGGGCACGGTGACGTGGCTCTCATCGATCATCATCAGGAAGTCTTCGGGGAAGTAATCGAGCAAGCAGAAGGGACGCTGCCCCGGTTGGCGGCGGTCGAAGTAGCGGGAGTAATTCTCGATCCCCGAGCAATAGCCCAACTCGCGGATCATCTCCAGATCAAACTCCGTCCGTTCCTGAATGCGCTTCGCTTCCAGAAAGCGTTTTTCGTCTTCGAACAACTGAACCTGCTCCACCAAATCATCCTGGATCTCGTAGATAGCTTTCTGAGCATTGTCTTTAGCAGTGACAAACAGGTTGGCCGGATAGATGGTCACGATGCGTTCGTCAGCGAGTTTCTTGCCAGTGTAGGGATCAATGCGTTGAATGGCCTCGATCTCATCGCCCCAGAAATAAAGCCGGTACGCAAAGTCGGCGTAGGCGATGAAGATATCCACCGTGTCGCCCTTCACCCGAAAGTTGCCTCGCTTAAATTCACCTTCGGTGCGGCTGTACAGAATGTCCACCAGCGCGTAGAGTAGCTTCTGCCGCGACAAGCGATCGCCTTCCTGCAAGCGAATGGCGTTTTTGCCAAACTCATCAGGATTACCCAACCCGTAGATGCACGACACCGAGGCCACAATCAGCACGTCGCGCCGCCCCGAAAGCAAAGAAGAAGTGGCACTGAGCCGCAGTTTTTCGATCTCCTCGTTGATGGCAAGATCCTTCTCAATGTAAACGTTGGAAGTGGGAATAAACGCCTCCGGCTGGTAGTAGTCGTAGTACGAGACAAAGTATTCTACCGCGTTATCAGGAAAAAATTGCTTAAACTCACCGTAGAGTTGGGCGGCCAGGGTTTTGTTGTGACTGAGTACCAGCGTTGGGCGGTTCACCTGGCTAACCACGTTGGCCATCGTAAAAGTTTTTCCCGAACCGGTCACACCCAACAGAGTTTGGGCACGCTCGCCATCGCGCAGACCTTGCACTAGTTGCTCGATGGCGACGGGCTGGTCGCCGGTGGGTTCGTATTCTGAAGTGAGTTCAAAATCCATAAGTAGTCAACGTAAAACGGGCGGCAGAATGTTCACGATTAGCTGCTTTTAAGTATCTGATTCCAAAGTAGCCCAGTATGACCGGAGCGCCCATGTCTTGACCAATTTTCAGGAACCAGCGTTCGCCTCACGTCCTTTCTTGCCTATTCCCGTATCTTGGAAGTTGTTCAGAAATAGAAACGGAGTGAAAACTTTTGCCTATTTTAGCCTCAGTTCACTACGCTAATTTACCTGACCCATGCTGATCCGCAATATTTCTATTCTTCTCTTGTTAATCCTCATCATCTGCCCTGCCTTTGCCCAAAACGACCTCTCTGCCCGCGTGGACCAGCAAGCCAGCGCCCTGGAAGACAAGGTCATCGCCTGGCGGCACGACATTCACCAGCACCCCGAACTGTCGAATCGGGAGTTCAAAACCGCCGAGAAGGTTGCCCAGCACCTGCGTAGTCTAGGTATCGAGGTGCAAACCGAGGTGGCCCACACCGGCGTGGTGGGAGTGCTCACCGGCGGACTGCCCGGTCCGGTGGTGGCCCTGCGGGCGGATATGG
>CAWHXE010000002.1:110000-239006 GCA_963833215.1 uncultured Cytophagales bacterium
TGAAAAGTCTTTGGATGAGTTGTGGGTAGGGGTGAAAGGCCAATCAAACCTGGAAATAGCTCGTACTCCCCGAAATGCTTTTAGGAGCAGCGTTGGGTAATGTTTCTGCGAGGTAGAGCTACCAATAGGACTAGGGGGTGTCACAGCCTACCAAATCCTGATGAACTCCGAATGCGCAGAAATTAACTCAGCAGTGAGGGCTAGGGTGCTAAGGTCCTAGTCCAAAAGGGAAAGAACCCAGACCAACGGCTAAGGTCCCTAAGTATAGATTAAGTTGAACTAAGGAGGTCTCGTTGCTAAGACAGCCAGGATGTTGGCTTGGAAGCAGCCATTCATTTAAAGAGTGCGTAACAGCTCACTGGTCGAGTGACGGGGCATCGATAATAAACGGGCATCAAATCTATCACCGAAGCTTTGGATGTGCGATTGTATTTATATAATCACACGTGGTAGGGGGGCATTCTATACGGGTTGAAGGTATCCTGTTAGGGGTATTGGACAGTATAGAAAAGCAAATGTAGGCATAAGTAACGATAATGGGGGTGAGAAACCCCCACACCGAAAGACTAAGGTTTCCTGATCAACGCTAATCGGATCAGGGTTAGTCGGGACCTAAGGCGAAGGCGAAAGCTCTAGTCGATGGACAGCGGGTTAATATTCCCGTACTAGCTTATTGTGAGTGATGGGGTGACGAAGGGGTGACACGCTTGCGTACTGACGGAATAGTACGTTGAAGGCTGTAGGTATAATCTTTATAGGTAAATCCGTAGAGATTGCTAAAGGCTGATAGTACCGCAAAGCTACGGCTGCGCGGATAATAGCGGTAATCGGACTTCCAAGAAAAACCTCTAAGCGTTTTAGCAATGAGCTACCCGTACCGTAAACCGACACAGGTAGTCGGGTGGAGAACACTCAGGTGCTCGAGTTAGCCGTGGCTAAGGAACTAGGCAAAATAGTCCTGTAACTTCGGGAGAAGGGACGCCTCGCTGGTTTGTTGTTAAGATGAACTAGCAGGCCGCAGTGAATCGATCCAGGCGACTGTTTAACAAAAACACAGGGCTTTGCCAACGTGAAAGCGGAAGTATAAGGCCTGACACCTGCCCGGTGCTGGAAGGTTAAGGGGGGATGTTAGCGGGAGTAATCCGGCAAAGCATTGAACCGAAGCCCCAGTAAACGGCGGCCGTAACTATAACGGTCCTAAGGTAGCGAAATTCCTTGTCGGGTAAGTTCCGACCTGCACGAATGGTGCAACGATCTGGATACTGTCTCAGCCACGCGCTCGGTGAAATTGTAGTATCGGTGAAGATGCCGATTACCCGCCACGGGACGGAAAGACCCCATGAACCTTTACTATAGCTTCACATTGACATTGGCTGTTAGATGTGTAGGATAGGCGGGAGACTAGGAAGCGGCGTCGCTAGGCGTTGTGGAGTCGTCCTTGAAATACCGCCCTTCTGACCGTTAGTGCCTAACTCTGGAAAGAGAACAGTGTGTGGTGGGTAGTTTGACTGGGGTGGTCGCCTCCTAAAAAGTAACGGAGGCTTCCCAAGGTTCCCTCAACACCGTTGGTAATGGTGTGTGGAGTGCAATAGCATAAGGGAGCTTGACTGTGAGGCCAACAAGCCGAGCAGGGACGAAAGTCGGGTATAGTGATCCGGTGGTTCCGCATGGAAGGGCCATCGCTCAAAGGATAAAAGGTACTCTGGGGATAACAGGCTGATCTCCCCCAAGAGCTCATATCGACGGGGAGGTTTGGCACCTCGATGTCGGCTCGTCACATCCTGGGGCTGGAGAAGGTCCCAAGGGTTGGGCTGTTCGCCCATTAAAGTGGCACGCGAGCTGGGTTCAGAACGTCGTGAGACAGTTCGGTCCCTATCTGTGGTGGGCGTAGGAAACTTGACAGGCTCTGACCTTAGTACGAGAGGACCGGGTTGGACGAACCGCTGGTGTATCAGTTGTGCCGCCAGGTGCATTGCTGAGTAGCTACGTTCGGAAAGGATAAGCGCTGAAAGCATCTAAGCGCGAAACCATCCTGAAGATGAGGTTTCCCTGAAGGGTCGTTGTAGACTACAACGTTGATAGGTGGTAGGTCTAAAGTCAGAAATGACAAAGCCAAGCCATACTAATCACCCGATAGACCTTCCACTCAAGCGGAATAAACTTGGCTGGTCTTTAGCACGGATACTTTAGAGTAAACACGCTGAACACCGCCAAGCAAACCAGTTGCCCTAACCCTCTCTCTACAACATTCCTCTTACCAATTGTCTCTGATCTTTGTTGTTATTGATGTAGCCTATGGGTTGCGCGGCTAGTCAACGCTGCTCAAGAATAGTAACTACAATGGGTGAAAAAAGCTGACACGGTAATCAATCGCTAATACCTAAAACCTAATACCTAACATCCAAGACCCTTAAAAACTTAAGGTGGCTTTAGCCCCGGGGATCACCTCTTCCCATCCCGAACAGAGCAGTTAAGCCCGGGCGCGCCAATGGTACTTCATTCCGAGGAAGAGTAGGTCGCCGCCTTTTTATTCTTAAACCCTCCATCAGCCTGTTCGCTTTTGGAGGGTTTTTTTGTTGCAACAAGCAGGGGCGTCGTGTGGATCCTCTCAACAGCAACTATTCGCAAGGTAGCAAAACCAGGTGAGTATTTTAGAATGCTATGTTTTGAGTAAATTGCTTCTTAATATTGAGTATCTTCCCGAATCAAATAAATGGATTCTTCAATTATAGAAACCAGCGCCTACGCCCGGGCTGGATTGCTAGGCAACCCTACCGATGGGTACCACGGGAAAACGATCTCCATCATCGTTCGCAACTTCGGAGCGCGTATATCATTATATCCCTCGCCTGAACTCCGCATTGAACCCCAGGAGCAGGACCTTAACATCTACCGAAATATGTACCACTTAGTGGACTCGGTGCGTCTCACCGGCTACTATGGCGGGTCGCGTTTGGTGAAGGCAACAATCAAAAAATTTAGCGAATACTGTGATCAAGAAGACATTCGAATAGGCAACAAGAACTTCACAATACGTTACCACTCGTCTATCCCTCGGCAAGTGGGCTTAGCCGGATCGAGTGCCATTGTAACCGCCACTATGCGGGCACTGATGCAGTACTACGATGTGAGCATTCCGCGCGAAGTGTTGCCCAGTATAATTCTATCAGCGGAAAGGGATGAACTCGGAATCATTGCCGGATTACAAGACCGGGTTGCGCAAGTGTACGAAGGTTGCGTATACATGAACTTCGACAAAGCGCTAGTTGATGCGCAAGGTTATGGCAACTACGAACCGATAGACCCTAAGCTGCTGCCGAATTTATACTTGGCCTATAAAATAGATTTGGGGAAAGTATCGGGAACCGTACTAAATGATATTCGCTCGCGCTACGACAAAGGGGACCAATCGGTGATCGATACATTGGGCGAAATGGCCCAACTCGCCGCAGAAGGGCGGCAGGCAATTTTAGATAAGGATACTGAAAAACTTAATAAACTCATCAATAAAAACTTCAATTTGCGGTGCCAAATCATGAATATTTCCGATGAAAATAAGACGTTAGTGCAAACGGCTCGGGCCTGCGGGGCATCAGCAAAGTTCACGGGTTCCGGTGGTTCCATTATTGGAATCTACGAAAACGACGAGGTACTTAACAAACTGGTAATTTCTCTCAAAAAAATTAACGCTCGGGTAATCAAGCCCTATATCCTATAACATGATACGAAAAGCAGTTATCCCCGCCGCCGGTTTGGGCACCCGATTTTTGCCTGCCACCAAAGCGCAGCCTAAAGAAATGTTGCCTATTATTGACACGCCAACCATCCAGTACGTGGTGCAGGAAGCGGTGGATTCGGGCATCGATGATATTCTGATTATATCTGGAAAAGGAAAACGAACCATCGAAGATCACTTCGACCGAAACTTTGAGCTGGAATCGCGATTGGCGGAGAAACAGGATGAGAACTTCTACAACGAGGTGGTACGCATCGCGGATATGGCGAATATCCACTTCATCCGTCAGAAAGAAACCAATGGACTCGGCGACGCTATTTACCACGCTCAACAGCACGTGGGCGACGAGCCCTTCGCGGTGCTGTTGGGAGATACAGTTGTTGATTCAGTGATTCCGGTGACCCAGCAGCTCATTGATACCTACGAACAGTACCGGTGCACGGTGATTGCCGTGGAAGAAGTGCCAAAGGATAAGGTGTCACGTTACGGTATTGCGGGCGGAAAAGCAATCAGTGACCGACTGATGGAGGTAAACCAACTCATAGAAAAACCAAGCATGGACGAAGCGCCCTCTAACCTGGCAATTGCCGGTCGATATATTCTAACGCCCGAAATATTCCGAGCACTGGAGCAGACTACTCCCGGCAAGGGGGGCGAGGTGCAACTGACCGACGCCCTGCACTTGCTCATGAAGAAGGAAACGCTGGTTGCCAACACCATAGAGGGAAAGCGTTACGATATAGGAAATAAATTGGATTTCCTGAAAACCACCGTGGAATTTGCCTTGCGGCGAAAAGAGTTTGCGACTGACTTTCTGGTTTTTCTGAAGGAGATTCTAAAAGAACATGAACAACGTTAGGACTTTATTCGGCAACCAGTAGCGGGGGTTGTTCGCACCGGTGCTGTTTGGTCGGTGCGCTGGGCTTTCAAGAAGTCTCTTAGATAGTTATGGTGCACATCGTTGGCCACTTGCGGATTGTCATCAATAGCCCCTTGGTAAACCATTTTAAAGGAACTTCGCTGCCGAGATAGAACGAACACTTCCGGAGTCTTTTCGGCCCCCAGTAGGCGAGCTACTCGCTGGCTCGGATCAATAAGGAAAGGAACCTTCCACTGGTTGGTCTCAATAGCTTTTTTCAAATTATCGGAAGCATCTTGGGGATGGTTAGCGGGGTTTGTAGGATTAATAAGCACAAAACGAATTTGGTCACTTTCAAAGTCATTGATGAGATTTGTAATTCGTTGGTCATACAACTGCGCGTACGGGCAGTGTAAACTAGTGAAGATGACCACAACCGTTGGAGCAGAATAGTCCTTCAGAGAAAATTCGTTTCCGGAAACTAAATTAGATAGCTTGAAATCTTCAACGTAATCAGACCGTTGCGCGAAAGATAGCGTCAGAGAAGTCATCACCAAAATAAAAGAAAGCAGTAGGTAGCGCATAATGGTCAAATCAAGGGTAATGCTGGCACAGGATTAAAGCACTACGTACATAACATAAAAACCGTCAATAATAGTGCCTTCTAGGCGATACTGAGCATCGTGTGATGAATTGACAATCTCTGCTTCAGCATAAATCCTATCCTCGAAGCGCAGGGAGCAAACCCGAATCTGGTCTTTAAAGCTGAGCAGTTTGCGTCCGTATAATTTGTATAGCGCCTCTTTAACGCACCAGTAAGCGCAGAGATGAGGAAGGCGGTTTCCGGCAGCTTCTATCTCTGGGAAGCTAAGAAACTTATGCTGGGTTCGGAGTAGTTTATCACTCGGCGGTTCAATATCAATCCCGACCAAAGCGTGGGAATGCACCATTGCAACTCCATATGGATAGGAATTGGCTAACGAAATATGATACGCTTCGTTATTAAGGTAGGGTTTGCCTTTATCATCCTTGTGGATGCCCGGCACGGGAAGCCCAATATTATTCAAAATGGCGGCAAGGGCGGCCCGGCTGGCCAGCCACTCCAAACTTTTGCGCGGATGACGAACCGTGTGCCATTCCGCCAAATCGGCCGGTGGTAACCGTGTGCACGCTACCAAATCAGTTGAGGATTCTTCAATTTTCCAAGCTGCCCAGAGGGAGCTATCGTTGATCCGGACCAATTTCACCAGTGCCATAAACAAGTGCTTCTGCGCCGACAAAGATAAGCCTATAATACCTGACCAACAATGCCTACATTTTTTGCTAACAAACAACGAACGCTCCAAGGACACCGAGACTGTGTGTACACGCTGGCTCAGGAAAATGAGCATCGGTTTTTTTCGGCGGGAGGAGATGGATTGATCGTGCGGTGGGACCTGAAAAATACCGACCAAGGAACTGTGATAGCAAAGGTGCCTGCTTCCGTTTACGCCATGTATTATGATAGCGTAAATAACCGGTTAGTGATTGGCCAAAACTACGAGGGGCTCCGAGTCATCGATTTAAACAACGGACGAGAAGAAGGAGTAGTAAGCATAAGCAAAGCTGCTTTGTTTGACGTTGTCAGAATAGAGAACCATTTATTAGTTGCTACCGCAGAGGGAGAAATAGTGGTGGTCGCGTACGATACGCTAAAGATTACGCATCGATTTCGGGCTGCCAAGCAGCGGGCCCGATCTATTGCTGTTAACGTGCCGAAGAAAGAGATGGCCATTGGTTTCAGCGACCATACCGTACGCATTTATGACACAACGAACTATCAACTAAAGCAGACGCTCACCGACCATAACAATTCGGTTTTCGTTGTCAGATACACCCCCGACCAGCGTTATCTGGTGAGCGGCGGAAGGGACGCCCACTTGAGAATTTGGGATGTCAAGAAAAATTACCAACTTACAAAATCGATTGTGGCCCACATGTACGCGATCAACCACCTGGATTTTAGCCCCGACGGGCAGTACTTTGCTACCGGTAGTATGGACAAATCAGTGAAGATATGGGATGCGCACGCGTTTAAGCTACTGAAGGTGATCGACAAAGCGCGCCACGCCGGGCACGGCACTTCGGTTAACCGGGTGCTATGGATGAAAGACGATAGCGAAACCCTATTGTCAGCCAGTGACGATCGAACGATCTCGGTGTGGCACTGGGGCGAAGCCGATGACGCTTCGGCCAAAATGAATAAAAGCAACCGCTCATTATGAATATTACTCCAATAGAGATACGACAAAAAGAGTTTGAACGGCACTTTCGTGGCTACGATAAAGATGAAGTCAATGCGTTCTTGCACACCCTTTCCCAGGCTTGGGAGCGATTGTTACAAGAAAACCGGGAGAAGACCGCTCGGCTAGAGAAAGCCGAAAAAGACATTGATAAAGTGCGCGAAGTAGAAGGAGCCCTCTTTAGAACACTGCGAACCGCCGAAGACACCAGCGCGGGCATTGTCAACAAAGCGCAGAAAGAAGCCGACGATGTCCAGGAACAAGCGGTACGGCAGAGCCAAGAAATTATCGAGGATGCGCACCGCCAAGCCGCAAGCATTATCGAGGAAGCACACCAGCAGGTTGCGCGACTGAAACAGGAAGTCACTGAGGCGGAAACCCACCGGCAACAGGCCCTGGCCCGATTGCAGGCGTTGGCCCAAGGCATTCTCCAACAAATAGGCGATGATGTATCGACCACCGAATCGGTCCCTGATAGCGTAGATAATCAGCCCGCCCCGCCGGTTGAAATAACCGAAACGTCAGCGGAGGAAAACCCTGCTGAGCATCAGTATTCAGATACTGTAGGTGTTTCAAACGAAAAGGAAGCGTTGAGCATACCCGAAGAAGCGCCCGCTCAGCAAGAAGCGCCCGCCGAAGTTTATGAACCAGTGTGGGCCACCGACGAGGCGGACCCGGCTCTGGTACCCTCTAAGGCGGCTGGGTTGAAACGCCGGTCTTTCTTTGACGAACTAGACTGATCAGCCATGGAAAAGATCACGCTAGAGGGAATAGAATTTTTTGCCTACCACGGTTACTATCAGGAAGAACGAAAAACGGGCAACCGTTATAGCGTTGACATTTCGGTAGAGGCTAATCTTGAACAAGCCGCCGAGGAAGATAGCCTGAAGGAAACGGTGAACTACGAAAAGCTTTACCGCATGGTGAGCGAAGAGATGCAGAAGCCTTCGAAGTTACTTGAGCACATTGGGCATCGGCTCATCGAGCAGACGTTTCGGGATTTTCCAGAGATTTCTACGGTGGAGGTTAGTGTGTCCAAATTTAACCCACCCGTGGGCGGAGTGTGCCGCCGGGCGGTGGTCACCCTCAAGCGAACGCGCGCGTAGCGGCTTCTTTATGAACAAACCACTGTTGGCAACCTGCTTATTGTTGATTAGCGTTAGCCTCGGATCGCAAATAGCCAGTGCCCAAAAGCCTGCCTACTCCCTCTATGATTCTGCCGGAAACGTACTGCCCTACGACCGTATGCTGCAGCAATTATCCCAAACCGACGTGGTGCTGTTTGGCGAACTGCACAACGACGCCCTCGTTCACTGGCTGGAACTGCAGGTGGCGAAGGATCTGTTTGCCCAGGATAGCAACCTGATGATTGGTGCTGAGATGTTTGAAACCGATAACCAATTGTTGCTTGACGAGTTCATTGCCGGAACTATTGAGGAGCGCCACTTTGAGCAGGAAGCAAAGTTGTGGAATAACTACGCGACCGACTACGCCCCAATTGTAGTATTTGCGCGACAGCATCAGATACCGGTCATTGCTACCAATGTTCCCCGCCGCTACGCGAGTTTGGTAGCCCGTGAGGGACTAGACCGACTAGACAGTTTGCCAGACAGCGCCCAGGAGCTAATGGCCCCGCTACCGATAGCGGTAGACTTTTCGCTACCGGGTTATCAGTCAATGATGAAAATGATGGGAGGTAACGCGAACCACGGAATGATGAGCGGCGAAAATATGGTCAATGCTCAAGCGCTGAAGGATGCTACAATGGCCCACTTCATTCTACTGAATCGCACCCGGCAGACAACTTTTCTGCACCTGAATGGGTCATATCATAGCGATGATTACGAAGGAATCTACTGGTTCATTCAGCAGAATAGCCCTGAGACATCTATCAAAACCATTAGCTGCGTCGCTCAGCAAGACATCAGTCAGTTAGAAACTCAGCACAAGGGGAAGGCTGACATCATCGTAGTGACACCGGATGATATGACAAAAACGTATTAGAGTTATTAAATTAAGAAGATTACTGGTATAATATCAATAAGAGATTGGGTAAATTATCCCCAACAGAACGTCTCTAATTGGTGATATTTTCCACATAAGAGACCGCATCATTGACAAGGGGCAGGGTAGCATCAGCCGGAATTGCTTCTTCCGTGGCAGAATCCGCGGGCAAGGAGGGCCCTTCTTCGGCATCACAGGAGAGCGTAAACGCAAAAATCAGGGCGTAAAAGCCGAAGCTGATTGCTAGCGTGAGCGAACTGTTATAGATTCTACGGGACAGATTGTTCTTCATTTGCTTTTACAAAGGTGAAGCCGCGGGCTTCGTTCCCTTCATAAAAATCAACTACCGTACCAAGCAGAAACAGAATATCTTTCTTTTCTACGTAAACCAGTAGGTCTGCAATAGTATAGACCATATCGCTTTCTTTCTGATGGTCGAAGCCGATGATAAACGAGGTGCCCGCGCAGCCGCCACCACGGGCCCCCACGCGCAGACCGTAATCAGCCGGGATATTCTTCGTAGCGATAGTGTTTTTAATCTCGGCCAGGGCGCGAGGAGTTATCTGAACGGGAATCATGTTCTGAATAAATTAACAGCGGTGCCGTTTGGTGGCAACAGAAATACGCAGAAAATCATTTTTTAGCTACCTAGGTTTCTTCTAAGTTAGCAAAAACTTACGGATCAAACTTCCAATGGATACAATCATTATCGAGTTCGCCAAACTCATCATTCCGGCCGCAATCGTGCTCTACGCTATGTATCTGGTGGTCAAATCGTTTTTAGACAAGGAGATGGCACAGCGCCTCACGGATATCCGGGCGGCCAACGCCAAAGATATCCTGCCAATTCGCTTGCAAGCTTATGAGCGAATTAGCCTACTTTTGCAGCGAATATCTCCCAACAATCTCGTTCTACGGCTCAATGACAGCAGCTACTCCTACAAAGAATTGCAGCAAATTCTGGTGGGACACGTGCGCGAAGAGTACAATCACAACCTCTCGCAGCAAATCTACGTGAGCGACCAGGTTTGGGACCTTACCGCCAGCGCGGTAGAAGATGTGGTGATGACCATCAACCAGGGAGCGGATATGTTACCGAAAGATGCCCGCGGCATAGACCTAGCCAAGAAGATTTTTGATATTCAGGGCGGCAAGCAGGCAGACCCTATCGAGCACGCCTTAGGAGTTTTAAAGCAAGAGGTGCGAACAATGTTCTAGTGAAATTAGTAGTAGGTAGAAAGGTTTTTATTACATTCAACTTTTACTAAACACAACATTGGTATGGGACTTTTTGATAAGGCAAATGACAGTTCAAGCTTCAAGAAAGCAAAACGGCAGGCTTCGGGCATTCTGCAAGACCCTGAGCGGTTGCGAAATCTGGTAGACAAGTCGGTGAAGAAAATCAAAGACCTGCGCAACAACAGCGATGAAATGCAGGATTTTCAGCGTTACGTGGGCACTTTTAACCGCATGATTAAAGCTTACTCTAGCAAAGAGTACCAGAAAACTCCCTGGAAGACGCTGTTGCTCGCCGTAGCCGGTATCATCTACTTTGTCTCTCCGCTGGATCTGATTCCCGACTTTATCCCCGTGATTGGCTATCTCGATGACATTTCGGTGCTGCTGTGGATTGCCAACTCGGCCAAGGGCGACCTGGAGGAGTTTGAGGAGTGGGAAGAAACCTACGCTGAAACAGCATGACCGACGCATCAGTGATCACCCCAGATCATTTAGCGGCTAGCCAATCCTACGAGGAGTATCAGCAAATGATTACTGCGCTCCTTGCCGATAACAAAACAACGGGCGATAATCATAGCGAAGCAATGCTTCACTACACCGAGCTCAACCAGCAGCGGATGCATCGGTTGGACAAAACGGCTCAGCTCACCGATGCTTTGCAAGGAAAATTGGCGTCGGTGTCTACGCGCTGGACGTGGTTGGTGCTCACCGAAGCTTGGTGCGGTGATGCGGCGCAGAGCATCCCCCTGATGGCCAAAATGGCCGACGCATCGCCCCAGATAACGCTAAAGTTGTTGTTACGCGACAAACATCCGGAGGTAATGGATGCTTACCTGACCAACGGTAGTCGCTCAATTCCGAAGCTCATCTGTCTCACCGAAGACTTGCAAGAAGTTGGAACCTGGGGGCCGCGACCGGCCGAGGCGCAGCAACTAATGAATGATTTCAAGCAACAGCATCCGGATGAAGATTATCAGGCGTTGGCCAAAGAGATGCAACTGTGGTACGCCCGCGATCGTACCCAAGCGATACAAAAAGAGTTTGTGGCGTTGCTGACCGAGTGGAATTGAACCACTTTTTGGGCTCAATGGCCGTTTGCTTTCTCATTTGCCCAGCATTCTCCGCACTAATTTAATCCTTTTCGCTACTTTAGGGGCTACGAACATCACCTATACCTAAACCACATGGCACAAAAGCACGCACTTATCGCCGGAGCAACGGGGCTCGTTGGCAACGAACTGCTTCAGCAACTGATTCGCGGACGTCAGTATCACACCATTTCTATACTGAGTCGGCACGAAGTGGAAACCAGCAGCAAGCGGGTAGAAACCATTATTGTGAATTACAATAAGCTCACCGACCAGCAAATGCCGGAGGTAGATGATGTTTTCTGTTGCTTAGGAACCACGATGAACAAAGCCGGTTCTAAAGACGCTTTTCGTAAAGTAGACCACGACTATCCTCTTCGGGTGGCCGAGATCACGCGCCGCAAGGGAGCTCAACAGTATTTGCTGGTATCAGCGATGGGTGCCGACGAATCTAGCTACATCTTTTACAACCGGGTGAAGGGCGAAGTGGAAGTGGCCATTGCCAAACTGGGTTTTGATGCCTTTCACGTTTTTCGCCCCTCGATGCTGCTCGGCGAGCGCACCGAAACCCGTATCGGAGAGCAAATTGGACAGGTGGTGATGCAGGGCGTTGCTCCCCTAATGGTTGGCGGACTCAAGAAATACCAGGCCATTCCCGCCGAAACGGTGGCCGAAGCGATGGTACACGTGGCTCGGAAAGAACTAAGCGGAACGTTCGTCTTTGAATCGGATAAGATCCAGGCGCTGGTTCAGTACGCCTAATGGATGATTGCCCTTCTACAGCGCGTTTCCCAAGCATCAGTCACGGTGGATGGTGCTCTGCTAGGATCAATCAACCAAGGATTGCTCGTGTTGCTAGGCATCGCCGACACTGACGACGACGAAGATATCACTTGGCTGAGCCGGAAAATCATCAATCTGCGTATCTTCAACGACCCGCAGGGGGTGATGAATCGCAGCCTGCTAGAAGTAGAGGGCGAATTATTAGTAGTAAGCCAGTTTACGCTATACGCCAGCACCAAAAAGGGAAATCGACCTTCTTATCTCAAGGCCGCAAAACCCGAAATAGCCAAACCGCTGTACAAAAGGTTTATGACCGCCTGTGAACAATCGCTGGGCAGACCAGTGGCCGCCGGTGAGTTTGGTGCCGATATGCAGGTAGCGCTCACCAACGATGGCCCGGTAACTATCGTTATTGATACGCAGGACAAAAAATGATCAGGATGGGTAGGATAAATATGCAGGATGGTCAGGATGAAAATGAAGAGACTTAGGGATGAATGAAATCACACTAACGGAGATACAAAGTCAAGTTGACGAGTGGATTACCACCACAGGGGTGCGTTACTTTAGCGAACTCACCAACCTGGCAATCCTCACCGAAGAGGTGGGCGAGGTGGCCCGGCTCATCGCCCGGCAGTACGGAGAACAATCGTTTAAAGCTTCGGATGCAGGGAAAGAACTGGGAGACGAACTCGCCGATGTGCTGTGGGTGGTTGTTTGTTTGGCTAACCAAACCGGGGTTGATCTAACCGAGGCTTTTCAAAAGAATATGGAGAAAAAGTCGTTACGGGATAAGGATCGTCACCGGCAGAACAAAAAGTTGCAATGACACATGTATTCTTTCTGTTGCTGCTAAAGCGTGTCACTCGCCTCAGCCGAAAGCTCTTTTCTCTCTGTTGCTCGGTAAGCGACAGTCTACCGGTGAAACGTTGGAAAAACCTTTGTTATTGGGAAAAATTGACCCAGCCTCCGACAGTAGCGTTTGTGCCTATCTCATCCGCGTATACACTGACACCGAGGACATCTACTTGCGAAGGCAAACCTACGAAGCGTTTGTTCAGATGGCGAAGACAGCCCAGGAAGCGGGCATCACTTACGGATCAAGTCGGCTACGCGTAACTTTGCGGCACAGAGGCGTATTTGGGAATCTAAATGGAACGGGGATGAAAAGTGGCGGACCAAAACCTAAAAGAAACTATCCCCAACCGTAAGCAACGGGCGCTAAAGATTCTAGAATACAGCTCAATGCCCGGCACCTCGCGCCACCACTGGGGCACCGACATTGACCTAAACGCGTTGAATAATACTTATTTTGCTTCGGGCCAAGGACAAAAAGAGTACGACTGGCTCGTGTCTCATGCCAGCGACTACGGGTTTTGCCAAGTATACACCGAGCAGGATGAAGACCGACCCGATGGTTACCACGAAGAGAAGTGGCACTGGAGTTACCTGCCGCTTGCTCAGCAGTTTTTGCAGCAGTATAACGAGCAAATTAGCTACGCCGATATCGTAGGCTTCGACGGAAGTTCAGTAGCAGAAGAGATTGGAGCGATCCAGAAGTACGTTAACGGCATTGCCCCGCGGTGCCAAGTCAAACCGACGGAAGAGCCAGCAGGAAATTAAATTAGTTGGTACGCACTACTTGGCAAAACTCACCGCCCGCATCTCGCGGATAACGGTCACCTTCACCTGGCCGGGATACTGCATATCCTTCTCAATCTTGCGCGAAATGTTGAAAGAAAGCGATCCGGCCTGCTCGTCGGTAACGGCTTCGGCATCCACAATCACCCGCAGTTCGCGACCGGCCTGAATGGCGTAGCACTTGCTCACTCCCTCAAAGTCTAAACCTAGTGCTTCCAAGTCTTTCAGTCGCTGGATGTAGGAATCGACCACCTCGCGGCGCGCTCCGGGGCGTGAGCCCGAAACCGCATCGCAGGTTTGGATAATGGGCGAAATCAGGGCCGTCATTTCTATCTCGTCGTGGTGGGCACCGATGGCGTTGCACACGTCGGGTTGCTCACCGTACTTCTCGGCCAGTTTCATGCCCAGAATGGCGTGTGGCAGTTCCGGTTCTTCGGGCCACACCTTGCCGATATCGTGCAGCAGACCCGCCCGCTTGGCCAGTTTCGGATTGAAGCCCAGTTCTGAGGCCATGGTGGCGCACATGTTGGCCACCTCGCGCGAGTGCTGTAGTAGGTTTTGCCCGTAGGACGAGCGGAACCGCATCCGGCCTACCATACGAATCAGTTCGGGGTGCACGCCGTGAATGCCCAGGTCAATCACCGTGCGTTCGCCAATTTCCACGATTTCTTCCTCGATGTTTTTGGTAGTTTTGGCCACCACTTCTTCAATTCGGGCGGGATGAATGCGCCCGTCCACCACCAAGCGGTGCAACGACAGGCGGGCAATCTCGCGGCGCACCGGATCGAAACCGGAGATGATTATTGCCTCGGGGGTGTCGTCCACAATGATTTCTACGCCCGTGGCGGCCTCCAACGCCCGAATATTTCGCCCCTCGCGGCCAATCACTTTTCCTTTGATATCGTCGCTCTCGATGTTAAATACCGAGACGCAGTTCTCAATGGCGTGCTCGGTGGCGGTGCGCTGAATGGTGGCGATAACCACCTTTTTGGCTTCTTTGGTGGCCGAGAGCTTCGCTTCCTCGATGATGTCTTTGATCATGGCCGACGCCTGGGTGTGGGTTTCGGCCTCTAAGCTTTCTAGGAGGTGCTGGCGCGCTTCTGCTTCAGTGAGGTTAGCAGCCTTTTCTAGCACGGCGATCTGCTGCTGCTTCACGCGTTCCAGCTCAGCCTGCTTGCGGCGGTTGGCTTCCAACTGCGCCTCCAACGTTTCTTCTTTGTCTTTTAGCGCTGTTTCGGCAGCGCGAACCTTTTCGGCCTGCTCATTGATTCGACCTTCTCGCGTTGTTTGAGTTTGTTCTCGTTGGTGATTAGAATGTTTTTCTTGCGGGAGGATTCTTCCTCAAAGTCGGTCTTTAAGCGCAAGAAGTTTTCTTTGGCTTCGTATAGCTTCTCCTTTTTAAGGTTTTCGGCGCTGATTTCGGCCTCTTTGACAATGAGTTTGCCTTTTTCCTGCAGTTTTTCTTCGCGTTGGCGGAGGCTCTCTTCGCGGGCGTTGAGTTGTTCTTCTTGTTGTAAAGAAGCTTTGTTGGAAAGGCTTTTTCCGACGAAGAATCCGATGGCTAGCGCAATAAGGGCCGCTAGCAAGGGGAGTAATATTGTTTCACCCATGATGTTAGTTCGTTAAACGGTTGGTTGCAAAGTTTAACGAAACTACCGGGCGTTGATCAACGAGTAATTTTTTAGTACGTAGTGCGCTGCTCCTTGGCAGAAACCGCTCGGCCTACCTGGCGGTTAAGCTTGCCGAGGCGCTCGGCGATCATTTGCGTTGTATCCTGTTGCAACTTATCGTGTTCCAGCTTCTGCACCAGCGCGTCGAAGGCAACCATGGCCAGTAGGTCTTGCTTGTCGGTGGTGCCATACTGTTCGCGATAGCGGCGAACCTGCTCATTGATGAGTTGACTAGCCAGGCGCAAGCGCTCTTCTTCTCCCGCTTCTACCCGCATTGGATATTCCCGTTCGGCAATTTTGATTTTTATGGAAAGCTCTCCCATTGTAAGGTACTCCTGGTTCACGTGCTATTGACTCAACTGGGCAATGCAGCGATCAATCTTCTTTATGTACTCGTTAATTGTACGCTTAAGTTCAGTAGTTTCGCTTTTATCGGCTACTGTCTGATTCGCAATTTTATTGATTTTAATCGTATTTTGAAAGTGAGCGATCTGCTCATCCTTCCGGCCCAGCTCCGAAGCCAAGCGTATGTTATCCTCTTTGAGCTGTTGAATTTCCGCCTGTGCATCCTTCTGTTGCTGGATAAATAGCTCAACCTTGCGCTCTAACGCAACAATTTCGGACATTACAGAATTCTGGTGCTTCGTAGAGCCCTCAGTAGCGACTAGCATGCTTGGTTGTTAGTAGATTCGTTGTTAACAGACGATAATTGGCATTCTTGGAGGCGGACTGTGAAACAACCAGCCTCCGGTAGCGATGACTATTTACGGATAGTAGCGTTTAGTTCACGTTCTAAGGTGTTCATAAGCTTGTTCATGGTTTTCTCAATCAGGTTATCGGTCAATGTTCTTTCTTGATCTTGCAAAGTGAAACTAAGCGCGTACGCTTTCTTTCCTTTCGCTAACTGCTCGCCCTGGTAAATATCAAACACATTAATCTGACGAACCAGCTGATTGCTTGCTTGTTTAACAATTTCTTCTACCTGACTAAACGAAACTCGCTCATCAAGCACCAGAGACAAGTCGCGGCGCACCTCAGGGAATTTTGATATTGGCTGATACACCAAACGTTCTTTCTGACTAGCGGAGCGAACGCTAACTACCAATTTAGGCCACTGCACATTGGCGTAGAAGACCGGCTGCTGAACCCCCGCCAAACTGGCGATAGAACCACTTACCAGACCTACATTCGCGAGAACTTCGTCCTGAGAAACGTATTGCAGACCATAGTCAAAAGCAGGGAGATTTGCCATATTTTGGCCGGAGGCGTCTATGTCAAACCTATTAAAAATTTTTCGGATTAGCGAGGACAAATGATGAAAAGATACCGGCTCTTCGTTGGTCATCCAGCTTTCGGACTGGGCCTGGCCCGTCATGAAAATCGCTAACTCATTTGTTTCCACGTACTTATCTTCGTGCTTTTGGTAGGTAGTTCCGAACTCAAATAGCTTCAGATTTTTTTGCTGCCGATTCACGTTGTGGGCAATTACCTCCAAGCCTGAAAACAACAAACTTTGGCGCATCACGCTCAAATCCTCACTGAGTGCGTTCACCATCGCAACCGAACGATCGGCTTGCTGAAGGGCCTGAGCATACGCTGGTTTGGTGAGTGAGTTGGTAATAATTTCGTAGAAACCGCTGCCTACCAACATTTCACTGACTTTTGCCCGCAACGCTGCCCCGTCTAACTCTGGAAAACTCGCCAGGTAATCAGCCTTCAGGTGGGCGGCGGTAGGCACCTGATCGTAGCCGTGGATCCGAAGAATTTCTTCAATAACATCGGCCTCGCGTTGCACATCCACCCGGTAGGGCGGCACCGCTACGACGATTTCTTCGTCACTTTCTTCGGTTACCGTAATATCTAATTCAGTGAGAATCGTTTTGATCTCCGATCGGTCAATCACTTTCCCGATCAGCCGATCCACGTGCGCGTATTTCACCGTTACCCGGAAGGGGGCTACCGGGGCAGGAAATTCGTCCACCAGTTCAGAAGAAACTTGCCCTCCGGCGATTTCTTGAATGAGCAGAATGGCGCGCTTTAGCGCAAACACCGTCATGTTCGGATCGGTACCCCGCTCGTAGCGAAACGAAGCGTCGGTTTTGAGGCTGTGGTGCTGCGCGGTGCGCCGAATATACTCCGGGGCGAAGTAGGCACTCTCCAGAAAAATATTTTTTGTGCTGTTTTTCACCCCTGACCCAATCCCGCCGAAGACTCCGGCAATGCACATCCCGCCTTCGGCGTTGCAGATCATCAGATCATTAGCTTGCAACTTCCGTTCTTTTCCGTCCAGGGTTATAAATTCACTTCCCGCCGATAAGGTCTTCACGATCACCTCGTTGCCAATAATGGCACCGGCATCAAAAGCGTGCAGCGGCTGCCCCAGCTCGTGCATCACGTAGTTGGTGGCGTCCACCACGTTGTTTATCGGCGACAAGCCGATGGCTCTCAGTCGGCGCTGCAACCAGTCCGGAGAAGTCCTGCACTTGCACTCCACTCAGCGTCACGCCACTGTAGCGTGGACATGCTTCAGTATTTTCTACCGTTACCCGGATAGGGCGGGATTGGTTATCTACGCGAAATTCATCTACCGACGGGAGCGTAATCGGCTTTCGGTACAGGGCTTTCAGGTCACGGGCGACGCCCAGGTGCGAGGCGGCGTCGGCCCGGTTGGGGGTAAGTCCAATTTCTAACACCGTATCAGACACCGGACGGAAGAAATCGGCAGCGGGCGTACCGTTGGGAACTTCGGTATTGAGAACCATAATGCCATCGTGGCCCGTGCCCAGCCCAATTTCATCTTCGGCACAGATCATTCCGCGCGATTCTTCGCCCCGAATCTTCGCCTTCTTTATGGTGAACGCTTCATCTCGGGTGGGGTGCAAAGTGGTTCCTACGGTGGCCACGACCACGCGTTGCCCCGCCGCCACGTTGGGCGCTCCGCAAACAATCGGCAAGGGATTTTCTTCACCAATATCAACCGAGGTGATTTGAAGACGATCAGCGTTGGGGTGGGGCTGCACCGATAGCACCTCACCGATCACCAGCCCGGCTAGTCCGCCGGTGATCTGGTCGTAGTGCTCAATGCCCTCAACTTCCAAACCAGACAGGGTGAGCTTATCAGCGATAGCTTCAGCCGAATCGGGCAGGTCAATAAAATCACGGAGCCAGTTAATGGATATTTTCATAGATGCCGCCCGTTTTGGGACGGCAAAAATACGGATTTTGGCGGGGCAACCGGGCGGAGGGTAAAATTATTTTATCCTTCCTGCTGTAGCAACGCTTTCCCAACGGCGAAATCATACAGCGTCAGCATCCGAACTTCGTAGTAGTTGAGCCAGAAATCGCGCAGCGACTCAATGTAGCGGCGGCGGGCTTCATCCTTCTCGCGCAGCGCGATACTCAAATCAGTGATGTCGATTTTGCCGATCAGATAGCGCTGTTTGGCAATATCATAGCGACGCTGGGCGATGTCGTCGGCCACTTCGGTGATCTTCACCTGGTCGCGCTGCATAGCGAAGGTGCGCACCTGCGTGTAGACTCCCTGCCGAAAATTAACCTGCTCCTGTTCTACGGTATACCGCTCCAGTTTGAGAAAGGCATTGGCCTGCTGCATACGCGACCGAGAGCGCCCCCAATCCAGCACCGGAATGGTAAATGCTAAGCGCGCCGTTTGTTCGTTTTCAGGCTGTTCGTATATTTCTGCGAAGGTAGTGCCCCGGTCGGTAAGTCCGTAGGTTGCTTGCAACTCAGCTTGAAAACCGTTTTCAGCCCTTCGCTGCGCCACCTCCGACTCTGCTTCTTTGATCCGACGCTCAAAGCTTACCATATCAGGGTTATTGGTTAGAGCCTGTTGTATCGCTAACTGTTCGTCAATAACGAAATCTGGTACTCCGGCGGGCAACGTAACTGCCAACAATTGCCCTTCGCCCAAACTAACGAATGATTTTAGCGCCAGCGTACTGGTTTCTAATTCCAATTGGGCTTGGGCCACTTCCTGACGTGAGTTCATCACGTTGAGCTGTAGGTTAAGCAACTGATCTTCTGTGATCCGCCCCAGATTGTAACGCCCCTGCCCGATTTGATAGATGGTATCGTTGTTTGCTAAATTCTTTTGCGCTAGCTCTCGGTTTACTTGCTGAATCAACACAGCGAAGAACAGTTCGGTCGCGTCTTGCGCAATCGCTTCGCGCTGTACTGCATAGCCGCGCTGCGCCTCTTCATAGTACAGCGGCTCAATGGATCTGTCCCAACGCAATCTGTTAAAGCCGAATAGAGACTGCTGTAACCCAATACGAGCGGGTCGACTGCTGTAAGTAGTCGCGTCGTTGATAAAGTTATCAAACCGCTCGACACCAGAACTAACAAAAAATCGAGTGCCCGTGAGACCAATAGACTGACTCGCGGTGAGGTATAAATCGCTTAGGTTGTTTGATACGCGGCGAAAGGCAAAAGACCCGTCGTCTTGTCTAATCGCCTGATTGGTACGATTAAAGTCTGGCAAAGTACCCTCTAACGCTAGTTGCGGTCGGTAATTGGAGCGAAACGAGCGCCACCGCCAGTAGGCGACTTCTTTGCGCGTTTCGGCCTGTAATGATCGTGGAGAACGATCCAGAGCTAATTGCACAATCTCCTCCAGTGTGAACTGCCGTACGTTTGTCAGAGAATCAGTTTGCGCGAAGCATGGAAAGGCAAAGAAAATTGAATAATAAATAATGAATGTTGAACACCGAATAACGAATTGGTTCTTTTTTACTTCGCCATTCAACATTCGGTATTCCTTGTTCGACAGTATCTTCAGAATTTGATCATTCATAGCGCAGCGAGGTGATGGGGTCTTGGTTGGCCGCCTTGCGGGCCGGAGCAATGCCAAAGATCAGGCCCACGGTGGCGGCCACTCCGAAGGAAAGCAGGATAGAGGGAAGGGTAATGATCGTAGGGATATCAGCCAGGCGGGAGATTCCTACCGCGATAAGCATCCCCAGCGCGATACCAATAAGCCCCCCGGTGATGCTAATTAGGGTGGCTTCCAGCAGAAACTGCCAGATGATATCCATTTTTTGAGCACCCACCGCTAGCCGCAGTCCAATCTCCTTAATGCGCTCCAGCACCGAGGCGAGCATAATATTCATGATGCCAATACCACCAACCAACAGTGAGATGCCGGCGAGTGCCCCGAGCACCACGTTGAAGATCTGGTTGGTTCGTTGCTGCTGTTTAATGAGTAATTCCGGAATAGCCACTTGAAAATCAACCGCCCCGAAGTGCCGTCGCTCCAGCATGCGCGACATCACCTCGGCCATTTTGCTTAGCGTACCGGTTTCTTCAGCTTGCACCACCAGGCGATCAATCTGGTGATAGTTACGCTGCTCGGCAAAGGCATCTTCCGAAGGCTCTTCGTCATCGCCCCGCGAGCGTTGCTTGGCCGCCTCAATCCGGGCTTTGGTAATGAGCGAACGGTCCCGGTAGCGGATCAGAACCGTGTTAATCGGCGCGTATACGTCCATGTTGTAATCGCGAATTCCCAGGCGATTGATGTTTTCATCGGTGATGATGCGTGGTTCAAGCACCCCAACCACCCGCAGCCATTGGTCACCCACTTTAATCATTTTGTTGATCGGTTCTTGCTCGGCGAAGAAGCGACTCTGAATCGCTTTGCCGATAATGCACACCAGGTCACCGTCTTGCCGCTGCCGTTTGGTAAACAGTTCGCCCTGATCAAGTTCAAAATTGGCGATGTCGAAATAGTGATTGTCCACTCCCACCAGTTTGGCCGAACGACGAATGCCATCTTTAATGATGTATTTATCCAAAATCACTTCCGGACTCACCTTGGCAATGCCCGGCACAATGCGCTGAATACTCGCCGCATCGCGCAGTGACAAACCCGGTGAAAACTTCGTTTTTTCGGTCAACGGACTCTCAGTTTCTACTTCTTCGTCGGTTTGCTCCACCACCGGGGTAATGATAATGTTATTCACCCCGACTAGTTTGATCTGATCGAGAATCTCCTGCTGGGCACCGGCGCCGATGCCCAGCATAGCAATCACGGCGGCCACTCCAAAAATAATCCCCAGGGCAGTGAGTACCGAGCGCATTTTGTTGGCTAGTACCGCTTCCAGGGCAAGTGAGAAATTAGCGAGGACTCCGATCAATCATTGCTCCGGGCAGTAAGCGGTTCAGACTTTTCTAGCAGGGCAATGGGTTTCTCCTCGGCATTTTTAGGGATAGACAAGTACACTACGTCGTCTTCCTCCAGCCCCTCGGTAACCACCACCAAGTCGTTGCCCTTCGCCCCCAGGGCCACCTCCTGCCGCCGGGTAGAAAAACCATTTTTCTGAAAAACGTAGGTCAGCGAATCGCCCTGGTTGTGTACCGCCTCCAGAGGCACCAAAAGTACGCCCTCCACGTAGTCGGTGATGATCATGTTGCTGGTGGTCATGGCGGGGCGCAGGGTGGTGTCGGCCTCGTGCACTTCTACGGTAACTTCAAACACCTTGGCGTCGGAGTTAGGGCGCTGTTCCCCAATATTGGCTACGTGCGTCACGGTGCCGCTGAGTTGCTTATCGGGAAAAGCGTCTAAGCCCAGCTCCACGGTTTGCCCATCTTTGATGCGACTGATATCCACTTCGTTCACGTAGGTTTTAGAAACCATCGCCGAAAGATCGGGTAGGGTGGCCACCACCGGCGACCAGGCCTGAATCTGCGAACCCTTTTCTTTTTTGCGTCCGTTCCAATCGCGATCGTAGATTACCATGCCGTTCTCCGGAGCCTTGATGGTGAATCGCTGAGACAATTCTTGTAGGAATGACAAATCGCCCTTGTCGTCTTTGAATTTTGCCCAGGACTGCGCCATTTGGGAGGTGCTTTTTTGCCGGAGTAGTTCGTATTCTTGCGTCCCCTGGACTAGCGTCCGTTTGGCCTTTTCCAAATCGAGCTCGTTCTGTTTGATCGTAGCGGGGGGTTCAAACTGTGACTGTTCCAAGATTAGTTGCTTCTCCGCTACATCGTACTCCGCGTTCACTAGTTTGTCGCGTTGCGCGCGCAGGTCAATGGCGGTGTCGATGCGGGTTTGCTCGTACTTGTTAAGGCTTTCTTCGTAGTCTAGTTCTTCTTCCCGGATCTTTTCCAGCAACTCTGAGCGATCCAGGGCGGCAATGAAATCACCCTTCTGAACCACTTTTCCTTCGGGAACGATGTCGTCGATTTTCACTTGATAGATCCGGGCCGATTGCAAGCCGGTGGGTCCCATCACGTTGACCGAGTTCTTGGCCTCCAGTTCTCCCGATACGGTAACGTTGATTTTCAGGTTATCTCGGCGGACCTTGGTGGTAATCTCGGCAGTTTCTTCTTTCCCCTGAGTCTGAGAGAAATAGTATCCTCCTGCCAACAGAGCGAGTATTACGAAGGCAATAGCAATTTTCTTTGCCATGAGCGCGGTGGTTAGGTTGCTTGCGTAAAATTATAAAGGAGAAGCAAATACCCCCCCCACTAAGCGCTAGTGTCCAGAATTCTCTCGGGGCGGCGCGTAATTTCAGTATTGGTCTCGTCGGTTTCTACCAGCCCGTCTTTGAGCCGGACAATACGATGCGCATAGTGCGCAATGTCATCTTCGTGCGTCACCATGATAATGGTATTGCCCTGATCGTGCAGATCCTGAAACAGCTCCATCACATCGTACGACGTTTTGCTATCTAGATTCCCCGTGGGTTCGTCGGCTAGAATAATGCTGGGATTGTTAATCAATGCCCGGGCAATGGCCACGCGCTGTCGCTGCCCTCCGGAAAGTTCGTTCGGTCGGTGGTCGGCACGGTCACCTAGGCCAACGCTGGCTAGCACCTGACGCGCCCGTTCCTGTCGCTCAGCGCGATTCACTCCGGCGTAGATAAGCGGTAGGGCCACGTTGTCGAGCGACGAGGAGCGCGGTAGTAGGTTAAAGGTCTGAAAGACAAAGCCAATTTCTTTGTTACGAATGGTGGCTAGTTCGTTTTCCGTCAGATCGCTAACGTCGTTTTGGTTGAGGTGGTAGGTGCCGGAAGTGGGGGTATCAAGGCAGCCGATGATATTCATCAGCGTGGACTTGCCCGAACCCGACGGGCCCATAAAGGCAACGTACTCGCCACGCTGCACCTGGATGGAGATACTTTTAAGTGCGTGCACAGTTTCCCCACCCATGCGATAGGTCTTGGCAATGGCCTGGGTTTCGATGATGGCTTTCATACGGGCAAGCGGTGGTTGTGACTGGTAGCGATAAGGTAATGAAAAATGCGGACGATTTCATAACGAAGGAGACTTCTCTGTAGTATGGAAAATACATTCGGAGCACGGGCGAAGCCAGACTTGGTTAGCTTCCAACAAAAAAGGGGCTCAAATGAGCCCCCTTCAAACAAGTGTGTTGCGAAGAATTATTAATATTCCCAAACTTCGTGTTCTCTTTCTAGCAGTTTGTACTCATAATTTAAGGATTTCAACAGCGCTTGTCGTCGATCTCCCTCTACCATATCCACAATCCGCGAATCGTCGGGATTAGAATACTTGATGATGTGCGCACTGTATAACCGCAGATCAAACGCGTGCTCCAGATTAAGGTGCATGGCATCGTTCTTAGGGTTTACCCAGACCGCGATCTCAGGATTTTCTTGAAAGACCCGAATCAGGTCTTTGTAGCGGAAAGAAGCCACTTCTTTCAGCAGACCAGTATTTGGAAAATTCTCCGGGAGGCAGAATCATAGTAACCGACTGAACATCATAATACTGACGACCACGTTCTTTGTCGAAGATAATATCTTCCATGATTTCCAGAACGCTCACATCGCGCGGCGTGAACAAGTAGCTATCTTGGGCCGGAGCAGCATCTGCCACCGCGGTGCCTTCGGCTCCTTGTCCAGCATCGGCGGGTTCGTCGCCCCAGCCGCCCCCCCAGCCGTCATCGGCCGCGGTTTCTTCACCAAAGCCCATGGCCTTTTCCTCTTCGGTCAGCATCGGTGCGTCGGTGGGGATGGTCATATTCTCAATGAACTTTTCCTTCGACATCCGGGTCACGCACGAGTCGTTCGTGTAGGGATACAAAGTGCCGTTCAGCACTGACTCGATGAGTACGCGTGTGATGCGTCTATTTTCGGAGAAGAAAGGTTTGTTCTGCTTCTCTCGTAAGTCCATTCGGCGCCACACCCGAGTCTTATACAATTGATCAGATTCGTGAATGGGACGAACCGAATTGGGGTTGAAACCGTCAACGTCGCCTACCTGCGCCTGCACCAAGGTGCCGCTGGCTAAGACCACCATCGCGGCTCCCACAAATTTTTTTACATGCTTCATAACACACCTGTTTTAATCGTAAAAAGCGGGCCGGGTACACATCCCCGGCCCGGTAATTATTCTTTACTAGTTCAGCGGAACCGTAACTACGGAAGAACTTTTTCCGATAGATACGTTCTCGGTCTTCCCTTGGAAGTTCATGCGCTGCACTTTTTTGATGTCGATCACCAGTCGGTCGCCCGGCTTTGCTTTAGACATTAGTGAGCTTAGATTTGCTGACTGGTTGCTCAAGTTAGCCTTTCCTAAAGGACGGCTTCCCCGGGCCAGCAGCACTTCAGCGTCGGTCACTCGGTAACGAGCATCCTTCGGCAGGAAGGTAGCAAAACTTTCGTCCGGCACGGCTTTCACCGTAACAGCGCGCAGGCGGTTAATTGCCTCACCCTGTCGCAAGTTCAAGGGCTTGTTTCCCGGACCGAACACTTCGATGGTCGGGGTAGGAATTCGCTTCACCGCGAACTTTTCGGTGCCGATGCGGTTTCCACCGCTGCTTACCGTTAGCGAAACCGTTTTTGCCTGAGGAATGATAGTTACCTCACCCGTCTTCTTGCCTTTAATGGCGGTAGCGCCACTGGCTGAGAAAGCAGGGTTATAGGTGGTTCCTAAGGCCGGTACGTTAATCTGCAGCTCGTTACCACAGTTCAAGTACAGGGCTTGCACCGACTGAGATTGCACCTGAATCACCGGCTTGGTTACGAAGTAAGAAACCGTGTTCTCGTAGGTTTCTGACTTACCACCTTGCTCTACGGTGATTGACGCTTTAAACTTCTGCTCAGAGCGATTGTCCTTGTCGTACTTCGTTGCCGAAGCCGGGAACTCAATCTTACCCATGCCACCTTCAACGGGAATCTTCTTACCGTTGATGGTCATCACCGGATTAACGGCGCTGGAAGAGGCAGCAATGAAAAGATCAGCTTTGTACTTCGTACCGGCGGCAACAACGTTAGACTCAGGACGAACCATCGCTACAATGTTGTCAAACTTCATATCAGCGGCGCCTACCTTACGAGCTAGAACATCTAACGCCTCAGCCTCACGGTTCAAAACTTCCGTCTTAAATTGTGCAAGGGAAGCACGACCAGCGACCATTGGAGTGCTCTCAAAGGTTATTTCTGAGAAATTCTTGTTTTTTTGCTCAGGGTCACTCTTGAAAACTGGATTCTCGGAAGCATCCAATGCAATTTTATCAAAGTCTTTTCCGACAGCTTTCGATAAGAAAGCGGTGTAACCGTTAAGGTCTTCCTTCAACTCTTTGCCCCGACCACCAGTGATCATCAACTCGGCGATCTTCGCTTCTTCCTTGGCACCCTTAAAGGTTCTTTGATCATCTTCTAACCCGCCGGTCATTACCACGAACTCGTCCTTCAACTCATCGAGCATAGTTAGGACTTCAGTGGTCTTAGCACGAACCTGTTGAGCTTCTTTGAGTACCGCTACGTCCTCAGCCCGATTACCGGCGTCCTCTACGGCCGCCTGGATGCGCTCTACGGTGCCGCTGTTCTTCACCTTGGTGTTGACAGCCGACTGTTCCAGACTCTGGTCCATGAAGATAAACTTCTCCAGAATCGTATCACTTACTTGTAAGGCGAGAAGCGCGGTGAGTACCAGGTACATCATCCCGATCATCTTCTGCCTGGGAGTTTCTTTTCCTCCAGCCATAATTTATTTTATTATGTGGTTTATGATCAATTTAGGATTACGCACGCATGGCGGTCAGCATATTGCCGTACACCTTGTTTAGCGAAGCGACGTTGCCGTTGAGCGACGAGAAGTTGTTCTTGAACTGCTCGGCATCTTTGCTCGCCTGGGCCACGTTTTCCATAGCACCGCTCAGGTTCGTGTAGAACTTGTTCATAGACTTCAGGTGGCTATTCGCGTCGTGAAGCTCCATTTCGTATACCGCGTTCAGAGAAGCCAGGTTCTTGGTTACGGTTTGCACCTGCGTGTGGTACTCTTTGGCATCTTTACTGGCCCCGGCCATTTCGTTCATTGCCGTTACCGTAGTAGCGTATGACTTATTCATATCAACCAACGACTTAGAAGCCTGCTGCACGTTGTTTGCGTAATCATTGGTCGCTACCGCCGCATTGCTCAGGTCGCTCATTTTTCCTACTGATTCAGACAGGTTTTTCATACCACGTCCTAAGCTATCGATCAATTCGGGGCCCACTTTTGAGCTTTCCAGCATAGCGTCAAGCTTTTTAGAAGTAGAACCATTGCTGATGGCCTTGCGGCTTACCGGCGCTCCACCCGCTAATTCAGGGTATACCAATGACCAATCGGGCTCTTGATGACGAGGCTCAAAGGCACTCAGGAAGAAGATGATTGCTTCGGTGGTCAAACCGATACCGAGCATCAGTCCGCCGCCTTCCAAGTGCAGGATTTTAAACATTGCACCAACGATTACGATTGCCGCCCCAATTCCGTAGATTTTGGGCATAATTGATCCGTAAAGAAGATCTGTGAATCCACCTTTTTTCTTGCTCATGTTTGTCGAGTTTTAATTGATTTAGAGTTTGATTTATTTGATTTGATTAATTGAGTTCGTTTCCGCCAGAGCGACCAATGTAGGTCATGGCACATCGGAAGCCGGTGTAGGCTGTGGTAGAGTCTTTGTGCTCGTAGCCTCGGGTTCCGGTTTGTAAGAAGTAAGAGATATCCTTCCAAGAACCACCGCGCACCACCTTCTGGGGTTCGTTGGGGTCGTTGTAAGTAGGGTTCAAGTCCCATACGATAGCGGTAGCCGCGGGGTTCCAGGCGTCTTCGCACCATTCGCCCACGTTGCCCGACATATCGTAGAGACCAAAGTCGTTGGCAAAGTAAGAGTTAACGGGGGCGGTGTAGGCAAAGCCATCATCGAAGTAGTTGCCACGGCCGGGCTTGAAGTTGGCCAGCATACAGCCCTTCGAGTTGCGGATGTAAGGACCACCCCAGGGATATTTGGCGATTTTTCGTCCACCGCGAGCAGCATATTCCCACTCGGCTTCGGAGGGTAGTCGAAAATTAGGCATAATGAACATACCGCCACTTTCGCGATAGTTGTTGAGGTAAGAGGTACGCCACTGGCAGAAAACCTGCGCGGCTTCCCAATCTACGCCCACCACCGGATAATTGTCAAAAGCCGGGTGTGAATAATAGTAGGTTACCAGGGGGTCGCCCATGTGGTGCGTGTAGTTACGCTGCCACACGGCGGTGTCGGGGTACAACTCGTCCATGATGAAGTTAGCGCCTTTACCAACTAGGAAGTCGTACTCACCCTCACCTTCTTGCAGTTCGTAGATAAACTGCCGGTATTCGTTGTTGGTGATTTCGGTGTCGTCCATAAAGAACGCCCCGATGGTGATTTGCTTGTTGAAGCTGACCTGCGTAGCCACGGGATCCTCATCGGCTTGTCCCATATGGAACGTTCCGGCGGGGATTCTGACCATGCCGTAGGGAGTAGGCATCCCGTCGTACTCTCGTCCGGATACTCCTACCAATTGACCGAAGTCTTCGCCCTTGCCGCCGAACAGGCCGCATCCTTGCAGGGCGAACAGTACGGCCATCGAGAGGGCGGCACTACTGTAGCGAAAAATTTTACACATAACACACATTGTTTTATACATACACGTAAACACGAACACAAATATTGCGATAGTCTGGCAAATGAACTACTCGTTTTTGGGCAATTCACTGCTTTGTAACATTTTATAATTTATTCAATAAATGTTATAATTTTACTTTAGCGGGGTCTACTGTCTAAAGCGGGGCGTTCGAACAATCTTTTTGTTACTCTGCGAGGCAAAAGGTAGACTATACCGCAGCATTACTTCATGAGACGCCGTGGCTTTTGCTTCTTGAGCGATGATTGTATAATCGAAGGCGTACCCCAGTTTGAGCGATTTCTCCTTAAAAAAGCTGTACCCAACCATTCCGACTAAGGCTTCTTGTTGTCGATATGACAGCCCCGCCCACATGGTATCGTCGTAAGTGGCAAGCACTCCGACGTCAAACGAAAAAGTATTTAAATCGGACTGCACTAAAAATGAAGGGGTAAGACGCACCTTGTAAGTAGGTTCGTAATCAAATCCGCCCGTGACCACCATCAGGTTCTCTAACGGATTATTGAGCGTATCAATTCCAAAACTGAACTGCGTATCTAACAAATGTTGAAAACTGATGCCTCCGTAGTACTGCCGGGCCCGATAAAAGATACCCGCGGAAAAATCAGGACGCATTTGAGAGTCTTTTCCGGCTTGCCGAAGTGGGTCAAGTTGGTCAACCCATAGATATTCATCAAAGTCAATGGTTTGGGAGAATGCTCCGGCCCGGACACCTAGGCTTAGTTTGCCGCTACCTACTCCTAAATGATAGGCAAAAGAAAGCTGGGCTTCTTGGTTGGTAAGAGGGCCAATGCGGTCGTTGACCACGTGCACCCCAAAACCGCCTCTCAATCCCAGAATTGGAGTGTTAAGGCTGATTACCTGGGTGCTGATGCCACCCGCCAAATCGCCGTTGGTGGGTTGATAACCCGCCCATTGGGTGCGATGAAAAGCCGTGAAGGTGGTAACCCCTTCTACTCCGGCGTAGGCCGGGTTATAAAACAATGTATTGAACATATACTGACTAAACTGCGCGCTCTGCTGAGCGTACGCGCCTGAACCGCTTAACAGCACAAATCCAGAGAGAATAGACAGTAATTTTACTTTCATAGAGCGAGATACTAACGCAGCCAAAGATATAGTTTTGCGAATGACATTTTTTTTTTGATTTCCGGCTTTTCCATACAACGTATACTTATCGTTCTAATTGTACGCGGGTGAAGATGAGAAAAACTATCGCTTCTTGTTCGCCTCTTTCATGTATACTTCAATGGCACCCGTCATGGAAGGGGCATTAGGAAGGGGGGCCTCGATGTCTAAGATCAGCCCTGCTTCGCGGACCGCCTGCGCGGTGGTGGGGCCAAAAGCAGCAATGCGGGTGTTGTTCTGCTTGAAATCAGGGAAATTAACGAACAAAGAGTTGATGCCCGAGGGACTGAAGAAGGCAATTACGTCATAATTGACATCGGCCAGATCGGATAGATCAGCGGCGACGGTTTCGTACATGACCGCCTCGGTATATTGGTACTGGTTGTTTTCCAGAAAGTCGGGTATATCGTTCTTGCGAATGCTGGAGCAGGGGAAAAGGTACTTTTCGTCCTTGTGTTTTTTTAGAATTTCAAGAAGGTCCTGCGCGGTTCGGAAGCCCGTGAAGATTTTGCGCTTGCGGATAATGATATATTTCTGAAGGTAGTTAGCCGTTTGCTCTGAGATGCAGAAGTACTTCATGTCAGCGGGCATCTCAATCTTCATCTCATTACAGATGCCGAAGAAATGATCAACCGCGTTGCGACTGGTGAAGATAATCGCCGTATGCTGAAGAATGTCAACTTTCTGCTTCCGGAATTCTTTCAAACCTACCGGCATCACCTCAATAAACGGCCTGAAATCTACCTGTAAATTGTGCTTTTGGGCAAGATCGAAATAGGGTGATTTACCGTTCTGAGGCTCCGGTTGAGAGACAAGGATGCTTTTCACTTTTGATAGTCGTTCTTGTGGAATATTCACGGCACTACTATTCATAGGTAAACCTAATATTAGTGATTGATGACTAGGTGACTTCACAAAAGGCTGGCGCCTTGCATTTCTGCATTGACCGTGAGAAAAATCACGGCTTCGCTCAAACGCTCAACACAAAAAAGAAAGACGAAATTCTTTTGTACAAAACTATTAACCGATTAATAATTCCAGTCCTACTGACAAGGGTATTATTTCGGCGGTGCAAATGTAGGAAAATAAATACATATTTTTGAGCGTGCTATTTCTGAAAAGCCGTAGGTAGAGGATCAGTACCCGGGCTAGCGCAAATGCTATAAACAGGTACGTTAGCGCGTGTTTGTAAATGTCGTCGCGAACCGCAAAGTTATAGTGAACGCAAATTGCAAGCAGAAACACAACCCCCCAAAACATCATTGACAGACGCATAAAGTCAAACATATGCAAGTACATAAACTGCTTTAGTTTGAACAGTGAACCAAACAGAACCACAATCAGGTACTTAATCCAAACGGTAAGCAACACGATCAGGCTCAGCAGTAACCACAGCCCTAAGTAGCTTCCTACACCGGGTGAAGTGAACCAACCGGAAGGGATCCACTGATCTACGTCAGGAATCAGCACAATGAAGAGAAACGCAACCACCAGACAATGCTGAATCAGAAAGAGCGTATGCGGCTCGCTTATCAAACGGGTTCGCAGGTCTTCTTCTCTAGAGCGTAGTGCTAGTATTCGCGGAAGGTTATAGATATTTCGAAATGCTTTTGGGTAGTGGTTAATCAGCGTAGCGTAAAACATTAGTATAAACACTAATCCTAGGACGAAGAAATTTTCTTCGGACGATAGTATCCGGGAAAAAATTGGATAAGGTTGCGCCAGCGGGGCACTCGTATTATTCACCACTTGTAGTTCAACCTGGGAGAGTTTGCTAGCGGGCTGATAGACGGTGAGTAGTAGAACGGGTTGTTTATAAGCGTTGCGAAGGCTATCGATTGAGTAGATGAGGCAACGGGGCCGGTCAACACTGGTAAGAATTTCTCTTTCAATCAGCAATGAAGTTTGAGCCGGTACGCAGCAGCGCAATTGATTTCCAGCGTATTTTTCTAAATCCAAACGAACGCCAATGATAGTGGGGTTAGCCCGGTCACTCGCCACAAAAGGCACGTACCGGTTATGCTGATCAATGGTGAGCCACTCGAGACGAAGGTCCTCGACCAAATGATAGGGTTTGTCGTCGGACTGGGCCTTCGCCGAAGAGCTTAGCGTTAGTAAAAAAACGATGACGAACAATTTGCCCATAGGATGACTGGTGATAGCTGCTACGCCTAGTACACGAATTATACCGCAAAGGTACTACCCCAGAAGTAGGTGAGGTACTGTTTCGATCAAAAATTGACGCACATTCTCAGAATCACTTTCTCACTAGAGAGAGATAAGTAGATAAATAAAATTATATCAAGAAAATTTATAGTATCCGGCGAATTATTGAGATTGTCAAACGCTTTGACTGTACCTTGGTTTAGATAGCTACACTGGCAAGAAGGTGCTTAATTTCTACCGGGTGTCGTACAAGTCACCAAAATAAAGCGGCGGTCAGCACGGATGTCTTCTCAAAGTTAAAACACCAATTATGCTACTTAAAGAAGTCGTTGGTATAAAACATAGAGGTGTCGATTTGACCGAAATTGATGGGAGTGCCGGAAATATCTTTGAGCACTTTCGTATCAATCATCCATTCCACCCAAGCGAGCCAGCGTGTCCCGTCCATGAAGCCCCAGCGGTCACTATCGTCCAGGATAGCGGGTTGCAGCAAATCTAGCGATTCTTTGATCATCTCCCGATTCCGGAAGTCAGGGTGGCGGATATGGTCGCATAAAATTTCGGCCGCCCGGCCGGGGTGGTCGTTGACGAAACGCCAGCCCTTTTCCACCGTCCGAACGAACGCCCGCAATAGGTCGGGCTCCTGCTCAATGAGTTCTTCATGGGTGATCAACAGCGGAGAATAACCATACGGAATACGATAATCGCTCAGGCGAAAAGCGTTAAAAGCAACCTGCGCTTCATGGCGGGCTTTGAGCCCTTCCCAGGGCAGAAAAACCCAGGTGGCATCGGCGGTACCTTCGGCCACCGTGCGCCACATTTCCAGTTTGTCGGGATTTGATATCACCAAATCGCCTTGCCCCCCATCGGCCCGCACGAGTTGGCGGACGATGTCATCTTCAAACCGGGCTTGGTACGAAGCAAAGGTTCTTCCGTCGAGCTGCGCCGGACGGGTGATGCCACTGTCGCTGCGGGTCACGATGGCGCTGGCATCTTCTTGCAGCACAGCGGCAATCGCCACCAGGGGCACCGCATCGGGTAGCGTGTTGAAGCTGATGACACTTTCGGAAGGAGCCACTGCTACGTGTACCTGCCAGTCGGCGAGTTTTTTGGCCGGAGTGGTGGCGTAGTTATCTTCTTCCGGCGTGACAAACGTTACGTCCAGCAGATTGTCTTTAAAGTAACCTTCGGCTTCAGCAATAAAGTAACCGGCGTGGAGGGTGTTGGGAGACCAGTCAAGGGCAAGGGTAAGTTTCATAGGTCAGGGTTTTTTTGTACAAATAAAGAAAAATGGCAAAGAGACGCGAGGCATCGCGTCTGTACGATGGGCAATATAATCTTAAAATTTCAGTCGCAGCAGGGCATAAACGCTAAAGGGCGCCTGCACGAAGTAGCCAGGCACCAGCCCGCCACCCGCGTCTATCGGCTGTCCGTAGGCATAGTACGTTTCGTTCAGCAAGTTGTCAAGATGTAAGCTAAATTCTTGATTCTTTAAAAAGCGAACCGAAGCCCGCGCGTCCAGCACGAAGAAAGCCGGGAGCGTGAGATCGGGGCGGTTGGTAGGCTCCAGAAACGACTCACTCACGTAGCGGGCATTCAGAGCCACCGAAAACGGCTTGGTCTGGTACTGAAGAGCGCCGTTAGCGATCCAACTCGGGCTGATAATTGGCTCCACGTTGCGGTAAACGCGCTCTTCGTCTTCCGGATTGAACGTATCGATGTTACTCTGCAAGTAGGCCAGATTGCCCACGAACGATAGTGCCGGAAAAAGACGGTACTGCCACTCCAGTTCCAGGCCGCGGCGGTAGCTGCTCGCAATGTTTTTTCGCAGTTGCACAAACCCCTCGGGGATCGCCTGCCCGATGGGAGCAATCTCGTTGGTGAACTGCATGTAGAACAGGTTCGCCTGTCCGCTCAGACGCTCAGTTTGAAAGCGCACGCCCGCCTCGAAGTCATTGACGTACTCAGCTTTTACCGCAGTCACATCCAGTACGCTGGCTAAGTTAAACGCATTGATCTGGGTAGACCCCAAAATATCGAAGCGCGTCGGTTCGCGACCGCTGTGGCCGTAGGAAGCGTATAGATTGGTCTGAGTGCTTACCGAGTAGGTTACGCCTACTTTTGGGTTCACAAAAAACCACTGCCGGTCGGGAATGGGCGCGGGTTGCCCCAGAAATGCAGTATCAGCCTGCAACCCCAATTCCACCGCACGTAGTTGCAGATCGGCAAACAGCAACCAGTTACCCGGCGAGTAGCTGACTTTGGCGAAAGCGCTGAACTCATCCTTGCGGGAGCGATCCTGATAGTAGGGATTAACATTGTCGGGAATCACCGCTTCCCGGTTTTCTCTGCGGAACGTGTAGGCGTGCAACCCACCGTTTAGCTCCCAGCGGCCATCCCCGGAGGTGTGACCCACCGAGGACATCAGCCCGTAGTGATGGTTGAACAGCGGATAATTGAACTGCGTGAACTGATCGGTCGTAGTAAAGGTGGTATCTGATCCATCAACCGAGAATGTATTTAAGGGTGCTGAAAAACCGGCGGGAAAGTCGCCTCCGGCCGCTCCGTAGTAGAGCGTTGACGTCCAAGCGGTGTTCGCTCCCACGAAGCGCGTGTACTGCAACTGCACCAGTGACTGTCCGAAATCGTCTACGTCGTTCTCCGAGACGTAGTTTGTTTCGGGGCGTCGCTGAATGTCAGACAAGGCCACCGGCAGGTAGGCCAGACCGTTCTGACTTTGTCCGCTGAAACCGGTTATCTTCAGCAAATCTTTCTCTCCGAAGTAGCCGCCGGAGAAAAAGAACGAGTAGGAGTTGGTGCTGGTGTGGTCGCGGTAGCCGTCGGAAAGGGTGCGGGTGAAGCGGCCGTAGAACGCGGTCTGGTTATCTAGCAAACCGGTTTTCACCTCGCCGCTGGCGCGATAGGTATCGAACGAACCACCCATCAGTTGCACCTCGACGCTCGGCACGCTATCGTTGAGGTTGACCGACTCAAAGTTGATCGAACCGGCGTAGGAAGCGGTGCCGTTGGTGCTGGTGCCCACGCCGCGCTGCACCTGCACCGAGGCGATGCTGTTGCCAAAGTCGGTGAAATTAGAAAAGAACACGCCCTGGTCAATCATATCGTTGAGCGGCACCCCGTCGAGGGTGATGTTGATGCGGGTTTGGTCGATGCCCCGCAAGCGCATTTGCCCGTAGTTGCTCACACTGGTACCCGATTCGGAATAGGTGAGCATAGCGGGCGTGAGTTCTTCTAGGATAAAAAGCGCGTCTTGTCCTACGTAAACCGACTCGATAGTCTGTTGATCGACGGTGGTTTGGGTTACCGGAGCTTGTTCATCGGCCCGAATGGCCCGGATCACCACTTCTTCCAGCGAGGCTTTTTCGCGAAGCGTCACGTTTTGGATAAGGGTGTCGCCGGTGGCGGTGAGGGGGATCGTTTGGGTTTGGTAGCCCACGTAGCTCACCTGAATTTGTAAGGGAACTGCTTCTAAATTCAACTGATAAAATCCCTGGGAGTTGGTTACCGTCCCTTGGGTGGTTTGGGGCACCGCAACGGTGGCTCCTACCAGTGGCTGCTGCTGGTTGTCGGTCACTTTGCCTTGCACCAGGTGCTGGGCCCACCCGCTTGCGGGGAGCAGCACACTGGCCATCAGGCCAATAAAAACAGATCGCATGTTGATTTGTAATTTGGTAAATAAATCGGGAGCGAGGGGAGTGCTCCCGCGGGATCGCCCTCCGTGGGCTGCCCCGCTTATAATTACCATACCGTATCCCTTCGCCGGCATTACCCGGATCAGGTTCAATGGGTATAATCTCAGCCCGCTGTTATAGGGCACCCCTGTGCGACAAATATAGACAGGAACTACGGTTTGAACAAGTGATCGATGGCATTGGTCGCTGCATCTAGGCGCGCCCTTCCCTGACCAGATACAATAGTATGCGGTTTTTCGCGCAGTGCTTCTTCGTACCGGACAAATAGCTCGGAGCGGTCGTTGGGGTTTTCGCGCTGGGGGTCGGGTTGCCAGGGGAGGTCAGGAGAGCAGAGCAGATAGTGGTCCACCGGGCGCTGGGCGAGCTGATCTTCAATCCAGGGGTGGCAGCGACCGTAGCGGTAGTGGCTCCACACGGATATCACCAGCAAACTGGTGTCGCAGATGAGTAAGTGCGGATGGGTTTGCGCTTGTTCGTCTTCGCGCTGCACCTGCCCTCGGGCAATCGCCAGCAAGTCGGATTCTTGGTAGGGTTGCGTGAGTTGTTCAATGTAGGTGCGGGCGTATTCGGCTACCCACGGCACCCGGTAGTGCGCCGCTAACGCTTGGGTTAGGGTGGTTTTTCCGCTGGATTCGGGACCGGTGACCACTACTTTAAGCATGAGTAAGCGTTTTTTTCCACTGATAATATCCGTAAGTGGCTAACCCGAGGTAGAGGAAATAGAGCAGCGACAACAAATAAAGTTCTTTATAAGCGTAGATGCCCGTAGCCACCGCATCCACCCCAATCCACAGCAGCCAATTCTCCAGCTTCTTTTTCGCCAGCATATACTGTCCCACCAGGCTGAACGAGGTGGTGAAAGCGTCCCAGTAGGCTAAGTCGGCATCCGTATAGCGATCAAAGGCGTAGCCAATCGCTCCCGTTCCTATGGCTCCCAGTGCCAGCAGCACTAGAATCGCAGTAGACGAAAGCGTGGTCACGTGCAACTCTGCGCTGTTCCGGCCTCCGTAAAGCCATTCGTACCAGCCGTAGAAACCCAGCACGACGTAAACTACGTGCAGGATCAGATCAGCGTAGAGACGAACTTCGTAGAAGAGAATGCCACTCAGCACCACGCCCACAATGCCCACCGGCCAGCCCCACACAATTTCGCGGGTGTTGAGGTACACCGCTACTACTCCGAACACCAGGGCCAGCGCTTCTATCCAGTTGATTTCCATCGGGCAAGGTTAAGCAGGAAATGGTCAGGATTCAAGGGAGAAGAACGAATGAGTGATTGATAGAATGAGTGAATAGATTGGGTTAGGAACAGGGCGGGGGTGGGAGGCGTTAGCATGTCTATGGCCGGGATTTATCTTCACATTCCTTTTTGCAAGCAGGCGTGCCACTACTGTGATTTTCACTTTAGTACGAACACCCGACAGCGGGAGACGATGGTTGCTGCCCTAGCGAAAGAGTTGGCCCTTCAGCGTGATTACTTGAGTGAAGAACCGGTGCAGACGATCTACCTGGGTGGCGGAACCCCTTCGTTGCTCACGGTTGCCGAATTGGAACAACTACTGGCCACGGTTTATCAGCACTATTCGGTAGCCACTCAGCCAGAAATTACGCTCGAGGCTAATCCTGATGATCTGAATCCAGCCAAATTAAAGGAGCTGCGCGAAGCGGGCGTCAACCGCTTGAGCATTGGCATTCAGTCGTTTCACGAACCGCATCTGCGGTATCTGAACCGGGCGCACCGGGCCGATGAAGCCACGCGCTGCGTGCAGCAAGCCCAGGATGTTGGCTTTGACAATATCAGCATCGACCTGATCTACGCCATTCCGGCCGAAGACCACGACGTTTGGGAGCGCGACTTGACCCAGGCGGTAGCCCTACAACCCCAGCACATCTCTGCGTACTGTCTGACGATCGAAGAAAAAACCGTGTTTGGGCGGTGGCAGCAGCAAGGCAAGTTAAGAGCGGTGAGCGATGCCTTCGCGGCCGAACAGTTTGAGCTACTGCTTGCTACCCTCACCGCGGCGGGTTTCGATCCGTACGAAGTGTCAAATTTTTGCCAACCGGGTTACTACGCAAAGCACAATACGAGTTATTGGCAAAACCAGAAATACCTGGGCATTGGCCCGAGCGCTCATTCGTACGATGGCGTGAGTCGGCAGCACAACGTGGCGCACAACGCCAGGTACTTGCAGGCACTAGCGGAGGGAACGGTACCGTTCGAGCGAGAAGAATTATCGCGCTACGATCAGATCAATGAGCGGGTGATGACGGGGCTGCGCACCAAGTGGGGATGTGATCTGGGAGCATTGAAAGCCCAGTTTCAGTACGACTTGTACCAAGAACATGCGGCTTACATTGATCAACTTATCAGGGAGGGTAAAGCGATGGTGCAAGAAAACCGGCTTATTTTAACAAATAGCGGCAAAATGATGGCCGATGGCATTGCTGAAGCTTTCTTTCTGATTGATGTAGAGTAAATTATAGAAGCTAAAGCTTTGGTTGTCAGTTAGTTGTAAATATGGTTTATCAAAAATTGTGCTAAATTTTCTATTTTCTGCGCAAATAGCACAGATCTTGCCTACGTAAGGTATCAACGATGTTTAATCCTAACCTTACGATACAATGAAAACGATATTAGTCACCTTACTTTTGACCGCCGGAAGCTGGACGGTCAGCCAAGCACAATTCATCCTGACTCCCTCAGCGGGTCCGGCCTTTCCAACCGGCAATTTTGCCAACCTAGCGGAGATGGGTTTCGGTTTCGGGCTAGAGGGTTCCTATACCATTAACGAACACGTGCAGGCGGGTGTATCTTTCAAGCACTACCGCTTTGGCGCTAACGCCGCCGGGTTCAGCATTCCCGGACTGGACTTCACGATGACTCCAATTACCGCTTCGGTAGCTTTCTCACCCGCCACCGCTGGAATTCAACCATACATTGGGCTTAGTGGCGGAGTGTATAACGTTCGGGTCAACACTTTTCTGAGTATCTCACGCAGTTACTTTGGACTGGCTCCGACCGTGGGCGTACGCTATCCGATAAACTCCCAAATCGCCATTCACGCCAATGCCGAATACCATACGGTATTTGTGAACGAGTCAATCCCATTCACCGAATTGGCCTTTGATCAAAACGTCTCTTACATTCCGATCAATGTGGGAGTTTCATTCAGGTTCTAGAAAGCCACTACTAATGCAGTCAACCAACTAACCCGCTTGAGCAATGCTCGAACGGGTTTTTAATTTAAGACGACCAAGAACCTTCCTCTGCTTCCTTGACCTCACCTTCTTTTTGTCCGCTCACTTCCTCGCTTTCGTCGAAGCGCGTCTTTTTCTTCGCCACCGCCTCGCGGTAGTTAAAGGGGCGGATAATGAGGCGGGTGCCCCGGTCGTAGGTGAAGTAGTTCCACGTCCAGTTGCCCAGGGTGATCAATTTCTGACGGAAGCTAACCAAGTAGAGCAGGTGCACAAACATCCAGGCCAGCCAGGCGGGCAGGCCCGAAAATTTCATGCCGTTGGGCAGGTCGGCCACGGCGCGGTTGCGGCCGATGGTGGCCATGGTTCCTTTATCAAAATAGTCAAAAGGCTTCAAAGGCTTATCTTCGAAAAGCGCTTTCAGGTTTTTAGCCAGGCGTTCGCCCTGCTGCATAGCTACGGGAGCCACCTGCGGGTGTCCCTTCGGATAATCTTCACATTCCATATAAGCAATGTCGCCAATGGCAAAAATATCGGTGTAACCCTCCACCCGGTTGTATTCGTCCACCACGTAGCGGCTCTTTTCGGTTTTGGCCTTGTCCAGTCCCTTCACAATCCGGCCGGTGACCCCCGCGGCCCAGATCAGCGTTTCGGCGATAATCTTCTCGCCGGTGCTCAGCGTCACTTCGTAGCCATCGTAGTCCTTTACCATCGTGTTGAGCAGCACGTTGGTTTCGAAGCGCTCTTCCAAATCCTTGAGCGCCTGACGGCCTGATTCTTCAGACATGGGAGGCAGGAGCCGGTCTAATCCTTCCACTAAGTAAACCTTCATCGTCCTGAAATCCAGATCGGGATAGTCACGGGGAAGCACGTACTTCTTGAGTTCGCCCAGGGCTCCGGCCAGTTCTACACCGGTGGGACCGCCGCCGACCACCACAAAATTGGTGAGGCGATCAATCTCCTCGGGATCATCGGAAGTGACGGCTTTTTCGAAGTTTTGCAAAATCTGGCTGCGCAGGTTCAGCGCCTGTGGCACTTGCTTGAGCGGAAACGCCAGGTTACGAATTTTCTCGTTGCCGAAGTAGTTGGTGTGGGTACCCGTAGAAATCACCAGAAAATCGTAGCGAATGCGACCGATGTTAGTGTTGATCATCATCTCATCGGAGCTGATGGACTCGACCTTCGCCATGCGAAAGAAAAAGTTCTTGCGGTCTTCGAACACCTTGCGCAGTGGCGCGGCAATTGAGTCAGGTTCTAGTCCGGCGGTGGCCACTTGGTAGAGCAAGGGCTGAAAGGTGTGATAGTTGTGCCGATCAAGCATCACCACCTGCACGTTTTTGAGGTTAAAGTTTTTGAGTAACTGGATACCGCCAAACCCTCCGCCGATCACCACCAGGCGTGGTTGTCCGGTATCGGGCAACTGACTCGCCAGTTTGCGGTCGTGGGTGGTGTATTCGGTAGCATCATCAATAACAGCCATAGGGGTGTGGGTTGGTAGGGTTACATTACTTACTAAACAGCGGCCTTAGCCGGGTGTTTAAAAATCCAGCGGGAATAATGGCAAATCCTGACGCTGCTGCTGCAAACTGGGTTACACTTCGTATCCCAAATAAGAACCCAACCATTTCTCCACCTCTGCTACTGGCATATTTTTGCGCACCGCGTAGTCGCGTATCTGATCTTGATCTACTTTGGAGATGCCAAAATACCGCGCTTCGGGATGCGAGAAGTACCAACCGCTCACCGCTGCTGTCGGAAACATCGCGTAGCTTTCGGTGAGGGTAATTCCGGTATTTCTGGTCGCATCCAGCAACTCAAATAGGGTAGCCTTTTCCGTATGATCGGGGCAGGCGGGGTAGCCGGGAGCGGGGCGAATGCCCTGGTATTTCTCGCGGATTAGCGCATTGTTGTCTAAGTCTTCATCGGGAGCGTAGCCCCAGAACTCGCGGCGCACCCGCTGGTGCATTAACTCGGCGAAGGCTTCGGCCAGGCGGTCGGCCAGGGCTTTCACCATAATGGCGTTGTAGTCGTCGTGGTCGCGCTCAAACTCCTTGGCAATTTCGTCGCAACCAATCCCGGTCGTCACGGCAAAGCCGCCCACGTAATCATCCACTCCGCTGTCGGCGGGCGCCACAAAATCGGTCAGGCTCAAATAATCCTTGCCGCTGGCCTTCTGGGTTTGCTGCCGCAGATGGTGGAGCGTAGTCAGCGGCTGATTACGGTCTTCGCGGTCGCCCGCAAACTGGTACAGCGCGATGTCGTCGTCGCCGACGGCGTTGGCGGGGAAAAAGCCAATCACCGCCTTGGCCTTTAGCCAACGTTCGTCAACGATCTTTTTGAGCATTGCTTGGGCATCGCGGTACAGATCACGGGCGTGCTCGCCCACCACTTCGTCGTCCAGAATCTTAGGAAAGCGTCCGGCCAGCTCCCAGGTCATGAAGAAGGGCGTCCAATCGATGTATTGCGCAATCTCGTCCAGCGAGTAATCATCGAACACCCGGGTGCCCAAGAACTGCGGGCGGGTTACTTGCCGAGCAGTCCAGTCGGTTTGGAATTTGTTCGCCCGGGTTTCGGCCAGGGGGGCAAAGTTCTTCTTCTGTTGTTTGCCCGCGTGGCGGTCGCGCATCTGTTGGTACTCATCGCGCACCTGCTGGGCGAATTCGTCTTTGGCTTTTTTGTTGAGCAGGTTGCTCACCACCGGCACCGAGCGCGAAGCGTCGAGCACGTGGATCACCGGCCCGTGGTAGTGCGGCTCGATCTTCACGGCGGTATGAATCTTAGAAGTAGTAGCCCCACCGATGAGCAGGGGTAAAGTGAATCCTTCTTGTTCCATGGCCTTGGCCACGGTCACCATCTCGTTCGAGGGAGGGGGTAATCAGTCCGCTCAGCCCGATCACGTCGACGCTCTCCAGGCGGGCTTTGTCCAGAATATCCTGGGTGGGCACCATCACGCCCATATCCACCACGTCGTAGTTGTTGCAGCCTAGCACCACGCTCACGATATTTTTGCCGATGTCGTGCACGTCGCCCTTCACGGTAGCCATCAGGATTTTACCCTTGGCCTCTTGTTTGTCTCCTTTTTCGGCCTCGATGTAGGGAATCAGGTAGGCCACGCCCTTTTTCATCACGCGGGCACTCTTCACCACCTGGGGCAAAAACATCTTGCCCGCCCCGAATAGGTCGCCCACCACGTTCATCCCATCCATCAGCGGGCCCTTCAATCACCTCAATGGGCCGATCATACTGCTGCCGGGCCTCTTCCACGTCGGCCTCGATGAACTCGGTGATGCCCTTCACCAGCGCGTGCTTGAGGCGCTCGCCCAGTGGCTGCTGTCGCCATACTTGCTCGTCCTTCTTCTTGACCTTGCCGTCGTCTTTGTTCTTTTCAGCGTAATCGACCAGTCGCTCGGTGGCGTCGTCGCGGCGGTCGAGCAGCACGTCTTCCACCAGCTCCAGCAGGTCTTTTGGAATGTCATCATAAATCTCCAGCATGGTGGGGTTAACGATGCCCATGTCCATACCCGCGCGTTTGGCGTGGTATAAGAAAGCCGAATGGATGGCTTCGCGCACCGAGTTATTGCCCCGAAACGAGAACGACACGTTGCTCACCCCGCCGCTCACGTGCACGCCGGGCAGGTTTTCGCGCACCCACTTGGTGGCCAGCAAGAAGTCCAGCGCGTTGCGGCGGTGCTCTTCCATGCCGGTGGCCACCGGAAAGATGTTGAGGTCGAGGATAATATCCTGCGGCGGGAAGTTGACTTTATGCACCAGCACGTCGTAGGAGCGCTGCGCGATCTCGATGCGCCGCTCGTAGTTGTCGGCTTGCCCGTCTTCGTCGAAGGCCATCACGATGACCGCCGCGCCGTAGCGCTTGACCTTCTTGGCCTGTCGGATAAAGTTCTCTTCGCCCTCTTTCAGGCTAATGGAGTTGACCACGCCCTTGCCCTGCACCACCTTGAGTCCCGCCTCGATGATGTCCCACTTCGATGAATCAATCATAAAGGGCACGCGGGCGATGTCGGGTTCGGCCGAGATGAGGTTCAGAAACTTCACCATGCAGGCTTCGCCGTCGAGCATACCGTCGTCCATGTTCACGTCGATGATCTGCGCTCCGCCCTCCACCTGGTCGCGGGCCACGGCGACGGCTTCCTCGTACTTTTCTTCGGCAATCAGGCGGGCAAAGCGACGCGAACCGGTCACGTTGGTGCGCTCGCCCACGTTCACGAAGCCGGTAACCTCATTGATCGATCAGCGGTTCCAGCCCGCTCAGGCGCAGGTCAGCGATGGTTTCATCACGGGTGATATTGGCTACTATGGTATCTTCCTGGGAATTGGTATTCATTGTAAATAGTTGAAAAAGCGCTACTTAATAAAATACAAGCACTCATTTAGTGACGGGTATGCGAACGCTGTTTTTAACTTTAGCATACTCCCTCTTTCTTCTTTGCTTGTCCTCTGTAATTTCGTATTCCTGCTTTCTTATTGTCAGTTTCCACCACAGTAGGGCAGGAATAAGACCACCGGAATGGTTTTCTAAACGAAAAAATACTCCTTGATCTGGCTCTTTGATATTTGCTAGCATTTCACTCAGCGCTCTTGGTGTTATTCCAATCTCGCTTGCCATTTCCTTACGTGTTCTATCAACGATTGCTACGTAGCGCGTTAAGTAATTGCTAAAATTATTTTCAGCATCATACTCGTGTTCAGTAGAATTGATTATCTGATACTTCAACTGCATCAAAGCAGAATACATCTTTTCCTGCTCACTCATTGCCGCCCGCTGCTTCTTACGCAAGTCGCACATCGTATCGTGCATCTCCTTCTGTTCTTTTTCTGTCAAATTCAGCGGAAGAATGAAAGATTCAGCAATTTCTTCATCCGTATATTTCTGACTTAGTTTTTGATAAACATCTTTCATTTCACAAATATCTTTGAATTAGGTGTTCGGACGTTGTAGAATATACTGCCAATTGCCTTCCAAATTGTTCAAACCCATATTTCTCTTGGTAGTGCCTAACGAGTTGCGTCTTAGGAATTAACGATACGAAGCCATCATAACCCTCTTTCAAAAGAGAGGCGGCAACAGTAGGCCAATAAACATCCGGCTATGTTCCGGTATTGCTTCTTGCTACCTACATTTTCCCTCGATACCTCTAATAAGTTGATATGAATACGGTACTCCTCTGGAAAATCAATAGCTGAAACTAATCCGACAAGCTCCTCTGTAGCGACAATCTGAAGATTGTATACCTCGTAAATATTTTCTCTCGTCCAATCGAGAGCAAACTGAGACTTTGGCAGCTTTCTACCTCCACCATTCAACGGTAGAATTGATGCTTTGATTCGCTTACCGGTCTCAACTTCTACTACGTTCATGAAGTGTTGTGAAAACCCCAAACAGTTTACGCCATCTCTACCAGCGCATCCTTCGGCTGGCGGGGCGGATACTGCTCGGCCAGTTCGGCCAGGGCCCGCAGGTGTTCGGCGGTGGTGCCGCAGCAGCCTCCGATGATGTTCACCAGCCCGCGGCCAACGAACTCCTCCATTTCGGTGGCCATCTGCTGCGGGGTTTGGTCGTACTCGCCAAACTCGTTGGGCAAGCCCGCGTTAGGGTGGGCCGACACCAGGCACGTGGCGTGCTGTGACAACTCTTTCAGGTAGGGGGTGAGGTCTTTGGCTCCCAGGGCACAGTTGAGACCTACGCTAAACAGTTCGCCGTGCATCACCGAGGTCCAGAAGGCTTCAGTTGTTTGTCCCGACAGGGTGCGCCCGCTGGCATCGGTGATGGTGCCCGACACCATCACGGGAAGGATGAGTTGGTTATCTTCCAGATAATTATTTACTGCAAACAGGGCGGCCTTGGCGTTAAGGGTATCGAACACCGTTTCTATCAACAGAATGTCTACCCCGCCCTCGACCAAGCCGTGGGTTTGTTCGGTGTAGGCTTCCACCAGTTCGTCGAAGGTGACGCCCCGAAAGCCGGGATCGTTCACGTCGGGCGACAGCGAGGCGGTTTTGTTGGTGGGGCCGAGCGAACCGGCCACGAAGCGAGGCTTGCCGGGCTCGCGGGCGGTGAAGTCATCGGCCACCTCGCGGGCCAGCCGGGCCGACTGGTAGTTCAGTTCGTAGACCAAGTGCTCGAGTCCGTAGTCGGCCTGGGCGATGCGGGTAGAGCTAAAGGTATTGGTTTCGGCAATGTCGGCCCCCGCTTCGAAGTACATTTGGTGAATGCCCCGGATAATGTCCGGCCGGGTGATTGACAACAGATCGTTATTGCCCTGTAACGGGTGGGTGTGATTCTGTAGATCAGCGTTGCGAAAGTCCGATTCGCCCAGTTTGTGCTGCTGGATCATGGTGCCCATTGCTCCGTCCAGCAGCAGGATGCGCTCTTGGGCTAAACGCGTGAGTTGTTCCTTCTTGTCTACCATTAGTTTCTGAGGTCGCCAGTGAGTTATCAAATTTATGCAGAATTTGTAAACTATCTAAGCGTTTGTTATATATATCGCACCGGGTTCCCGGTGATGTTTGGCCTACTATAATTCAGCATGCCGCTAATTAGTTCAGTCCCCAAAAACATACGCGGTGCCCTTTGTCGGTGCCGTACGCTAGTGACCACAACGCTGTTCAGACAATGACCAAGCATCAACCTACGCAAAGACCGTATCGTCCCCCCCGGTGGATGCAGGGGCTGCTGCGCATCACGCGGGCGCAGAATCTGGTGATGCTGGCCCTGACGCAGTACTTCACGGCCTACTTTCTGGTGGATGTGCACCCCACCCACCGGGCCTACCTGCTCGACGGCCGGTTGTTTCTGCTGGTATTATCTACGGTGATGATTGCCGCAGCGGGTTACATCATCAACGACTACTACGACGTGAAGATCGACTTCATCAACCGGCCCCGCACGGTGGTGGTGGGCACGGTGCTGCGGCGGCGGGTGGTGATTGCCGCCCACGTCACGCTCACCCTGCTGGGCGTGCTCATCAGCACCTACCTGTCGTGGAAGGCCGGACTCATCTTCGCGGCGGCGGCCTTTTTGCTCTGGTTATACTCGAACCAACTGAAGCGCTACCCGCTGGTGGGCAACGTGAGCATCGCCCTGCTGTCGGGCTTGGCCATCGCGGTGATTGGGCTGTATTACAAGCAGGAGCAGTTTCTGGTGTTCACCTACGCGCTGTTCGCGTTCTCTATCTCCCTGGTGCGCGAAATCATCAAGGACATGGAAGACGTGCGGGGCGACGAAACCTTTGGGTGCCGCACCCTGCCCATCGTGTGGGGCATCGGTCGAACCAAGCAGTTGCTGTACGGACTGTCGGGCTTCTTTATCTTCTTGCTCTTCTTGATGTCCGGCGCGCTGGGCAATCGCACGCTGGTTATTTACTTTCTGGTGCTGATCATACCGCTGTCCTACTTTATCACCCGCCTGGTGTACGCCGATACCAAACGCGACTTTACCTACCTGAGCAATTTCTGCAAGCTGTTGATGCTGGGCGGGATTTTGAGTATGGCCTTCTTTTGACCGGGATGCACGAGATGAAGTAGGATAGTCAGAATAAAATACGGGCCAGCCGAAGGTCTTTTTCCAAGTCCTACTTATCCTTATCTTCCATCCTGTTCATCCTGGTCTAAATACGCTCGGCAACGTCATCGAACAGGGCACCCAGCACCGAAATTAGCAGACTAAAGGCTAAAGCCCACCAGAAGTTGCTTACCTCAAAACCCGAGATCAGCGAGTCGGTGAGCAGGATGATGAGCGCGTTGATCACCAGCAGAAATAAGCCCAGCGTAACGATGGTAATCGGAATGGTGAGTATTACCAGGATGGGACGAAGGATGGCGTTGAGCACCGCCAGGATCGCCGCCACGATCAGGGCCGTCCAAAAGCTGGTCACCGCCACGCCCGGCAGAATGTAGGCTGCAATCAGCACGCCCACCGCGGATAGTACCCATTTTACGAGAATTGCCATCGTCAGTTGTTTGGTTAGCAATCAGTTTTAACCATTGATTCTTTAGCAACGGGATCTGATAGAAGTTGTTTGAGCCAGGCAAAAACAGCCAGAAAGCCCCGTCTTAGCTTATATGTTTGCACGCGCTAAAGAAGTCTTCGTCGGAGATGTCGGGCGAAAGGCCGTCACGCTCTATGTGCTCCCTGAAGTTCTGCTGCATGTCCTGCTGGGCGTAGGCCACGGCGGCTGGGTCTTCGGGGTAGGTGGCCGTGTCCACCTCGGCCAGCCAGGCATCTAGCACCTGCCGCAGCTCCACGAGCTTGCTCTGGTGGGCCGGATCATCGGCCAGATTATCTATTTCGTAGGGATCATCGGGTAGGTAATACAGTTCTTCGGGGGGGCGGGTGGCGGCCATAAAGCGGGCTTGCGCCGGGGTGAGTTCGCCCCGCTGCTGCATCATTTGCATGAGGGTGAGCACGGGGTAACGGTATTTCTTGTAGCCGTTGAACTGGGTGTAGGGTCGTTCGGGGTAGAAGTTGCGGATGTATTTATAGTCTTTAGTACGCACCGCCCGGATGCGGTCCACCGTGCCGTCGCGGCGGTCGCGCATGGTGAACACCTGCTCACGCGGCGTCGCTGACTGGCCGAGGAAGTCTTGTCCCTGCACGTAGTCTGGCACGGGAATGCCCGCTAAGTGCATCGCGGTGGGGGCCAGGTCGATGTTGCTGATGAGTTGGTCGTCGGTTTGCCCGGCCGCTGCACCCGGCTGCCGGATGATGAGCGGGGTGTGGGTGCCGGGATCGTACAAAAACTGCTTGGCCCGCACGTGGGGCCGCCCCTGGTCGCCGAAGAAAAACACAATAGTGCTGTCGGCCAGCCCGTCGTCTTCCAGGCGCTGTAATACCTTGCCCACTTCCTGATCCACGTGCTGCACGGTCTCCAGGTACAGCGCCCAGTCTTGCCGCGCAATGGGATGGTCGGGGTAGTAGGGCGGCAACCGCACACTGTCGGCATTCACCGGGTGCGACGGGTCGCGCTTGAAGGGGCGGTGGGGGTAGAAGATTTGCACTTGGGCGAAGAAGGGTTGCCCCGCGGCCCGCTGCCGCCAGTCGGTGCCGTCGTACAAGTCTTCGTTGGAGTGGATGAAGTTGTAGTCGGTTTTGCCAAACTTGTCTAAGTTATTGAAGCTACCGTTGCTCACGAAGTAGCCCGCTTCCTGAAAATACGCAGTGATGGGCCGCACGGGCTCGGGCAGCGAGTCTTTGTAGTAGGTGCGGTGCTGGTGGGCGTTAATGCTCACCGGGTACATGCCCGTGATCAGCGCCGACCGACTCGGCGAGCACACGGCGGTAACGGTGTAGAGGTTGGAGTATAAAGTGCCCTGCTGCGCCAGCCGGTCCAGGTTAGGCGTGTGCACCAGCGCGTCGTCGTAGCACCCCAGGTCGGTACCTAGGTCGTCGGCCACGATCCAGAGGATGTTGGGTTGGATTGGGGCTTCGGAAGTTTCAGCGGATTCGGGCGCGGTGCAGGCAGCGACGAGGCAGACAAGAAGGAGTAGGTAACGGTGCATGCTGGAAAGATAAGCGGTTAGGTAGTAAGGTGCAAGAGCAGCGAATTGCAATTAGTTGATGAGCAGAACCAACCCTTTTGGCACGCTTCGTGTCTTTACGCGTGAGTAGCTGATTGAACTTAAACATTCATCGTATGAACCGTTTAACCATTTTGCTCTTGTTGCTGAGCATCCTCACCGGAAGCTGCCAATCGGAGGATGAGGCTATCGTCGACCGCAGTGCTGATACTGTGATTTTATCCTCTCCACCCTCGGCGGAAAGCGATCCGTTCAAATTGCAATCAGTAAGCCGAGAAGGAACGATGGTTACTTTGGTAGTTCGATACAGCGGAGGATGCGAAGACCATCGGTTTAGGGTGTACTGGGACGGGGTTGCCACCAAGTCTCTTCCTCCGCAGATGGTCGTCAACGTGTATCACGACGACCGAGGCGATCTTTGCGAAGCTTACCCCACCGACACGGTGCGCTTTGATGCGCAGGAGCTACTGGGTGATCTTTGGAATCTGGAGGAGGAAGCCGTCCTCATCATCCGCAACGCGCACGACGGAGAAACGATTTCGGTGACGGTGGGCGGAGACTGATGTTTTGCTTGCCAACAATGGCGCAAGTTGAGCGGACGCGGTCATAAATGATCCAGCGGGACGCTCGAACCGGAGAGCGTTGTTACGTATGCTTCAATTCCCTATTCAGCGCGAAAGCGGCACTGATCAACCCTAAGTGCGTGAAGGCCTGGGGGAAGTTGCCTAACTGCTCGCCCCGCAGGCCGATTTCTTCGGCAAATAGGCCCAGGTGGTTGCCGTAGCCGAGCATCTTCTCGAAGAACAAACGGGCCTTTTCTACCTCGCCGCCCCGGCACAAACACTCCACGTACCAAAACGAACACATGGTGAAGGTGCCCTCGTCGCCATCAATGCCGTCGTGGTTGCGCTCGTTATTGTAGCGATACACCAGCGTGTCGGTGACCAGTTCTTTCTCAATCCGGCGGAGTGTGCCTACCCAGCGGGGGTCATAGGGACTGATAAACCGCACCAGCGGCATCAGCAGACTGGCCGCGTCCACGCTCTTGCTGCCCTTGTACTGCACGAAACTTTGCAACTCTTCGTCCCAGAAGTTGTGGTACACGTCGTGGAAAATCTCCCCCCGGGTTTTGCGCCACTTGTCCCAATCGTAATCAAACGAACGCTTTTCGGCCAGGCGAATGGCCCGGTCCACCGCCACCCAGCACATCACGCGCGAGTAAACAAATTCTTTTTCCTCAGAACGCACCTCCCAGATGCCGTGGTCGGGACGGTGCCAGTTGTCGCACACGTAGTCGATCAAACCCACCAGCTTTTCCCAGAAGTCGTAGGTGATGGGTTCGCCGTACTTGTCGTACAGGTAGATGCTGTCCATCAGCTCGCCGTAGATATCAAGTTGCAATTGCCCGTGGGCGCCGTTGCCAATGCGCACCGGTTTAGACTGCCGGTAGCCTTCCAGATGGTCGAGCTCTATTTCTTCCAGGTCGGTTTCGCCCGCGATGCTGTACATCAGTTGCAAATCGCTGTTCTTGTCGATGTTCTTGTCAAACTGATCACGAATCCAGTGCATAAAGTCACCCGCCTCTTCGGTGAAGCCCAGCCGGATGAAGGCGTACATGGTGAAGGCCGCATCGCGAATCCAGGTGTAGCGGTAATCCCAGTTGCGGGTGCCACCCACCTTTTCGGGCAGGCCGAAGGTGGCCGCCGCCACCGGAGCGCCAAACTGCCGGGAAGTGAGCAGCTTGAGGGTGAGCGCCGAGCGGTCGACGATGCTCTCGCGCTTGCCATTGAAGTTTGACTTGGCAATCCAGCGTTTCCAGTAGTTCACCGTTTCGATGAAGTTGCGGTGCACGTAATCATCGAGGGGAAATAAGTTAGGAATGGTTTTCTCGCGATCCGACACTGCGAACAGCACGAAGCATACCGACTCTTTCTCTCGCAGGGTGAAATGGGCGTGCACCCCGTCGTCGCCCACCCGCAGGGGAACATCGCTGGCCAGTTTCACAATGGTCTTATCGTCGCCCTCGCTGGTGAAGATCACGTTGTGCTCATCCACCGTTCGGTGTGGTGCCGGGCGCGGGCGTAGTCGAACTCCGGGTCGCACTCCACATCAAACTTCACTTCTCCCCGAATCACGGTGATTTTCCGAATCAGCGCGCACTCGTCTTGTTCTCCCTTTTGCTTCACCGGCATAAAGTCGGTAACCTCCACCATGCCTTCGTAGGCCAGAAAGCGAGTGAGCAGCACGTTGGTGTCGGGCAAGTACTGTTGCTTGTGTTCCACTTCATGCAGGTCGGGGGTGATGCGAAAGCTGCCTCCCTTCTTATAATCCAGCAAGGCCGCAAACATCGACGGTGAGTCGAAGCGCGGGAAGCACATGAAATCAATGTCGCCGTGTTTGCCCACCAGGGCCACGGTGTGCAGGTTGCCGATGACGCCGTAGTTGGCGATGGGAGGGTAGTGTTCGTCGTTTTTCTGGTTGCTCAAGTGGGGTGGGGGATTGGATGATGGTTTGTTCTTTGTGTTTGATGGTTTTATTGCTCGATTGCTCGATTGCTCAATTGTTAGGAACAACAATTGAGCAATCGAACTATTTCCGAATTATCCATTCCCCACAAAGCCGGGGTACAGCGTCATGCCACCGTCGATGTAGATGGTTTGTCCGTGTATGTAGTCCGACTCGTCGGAGGCCAGCCAGACGGCCAGTTGGCCCACATCTTCGGTTTCGCCAATGCGCTGGTAGGGAATGAGGGTGAGTAGTTCCTTCAGGGTAGCTTCGTCGCCCCAAACGTCTTCGTTAATGTCCGTTTTAATCGCGCCGGGGCTAATTCCGTTTACGCGAATCTTCTGGGCACCCAGTTCTTGGGCTAAGGTTTTCATAAACATCAGCAGCCCACCCTTCGCGGTAGCGTAGTTGATGTGCCCCGCCCAGGGAATAATGTCGTGCACCGAACTCATGCAGATAATTTTGCCCAGCGCTTTAGAGTGGTCGGTCATGCCCCGGCGCACAAATTCTTTAGCGGCGGCCTGGGCGCAGTAGAACTGTCCCGACAGGTTCACGTTCACCACCCGTTGCCAGTCTTCGTGGGTCATTTCCAGAAAGGGAGCGTCTTTCTGGATACCGGCGTTGTTCATCAGGATATCCACCGTGCCGAAGGCGTCGATGGTTTCCTGGAACATCTTCTCCACGTCATCGGGATCGCTCACGTCGGCCTGGATAGTGAAGCCTTGTCCGCCCGCTTCTTCGACGGCTTTCAGGGTGGTGTTCGCGCCTTCTTCGTCGCTGTAGTAATTGATGCAGACGTTGGCTCCTTCTTTTCCCATCTCAATGGCGATGCCCTGACCCAGTCCGGAGCTGGAGCCGGTGACGATGGCGGTTTGTCCTTGCAAGCGTTTCATACGGTAGGTTGTTGGGTGTTATGCTTAAACTCGTTTCGCTGCATATAGTTAAACTGAACAACGCGCCTCCTACGAATACTGCTCACCCCAAATCGGAGAACAAAGGTTGGTGACCACTGGCAAGGTACCGTTATTTTCGATCATTGAGTAGTTATAATTGCTTAGTTAGAGTAAGTATTGATAGCGAGTTTGGGGAGTAAATTGACAAATAGAAAACCGTTTTCAGTATACCTCGTTGTAGGGCTAGTTACTGATTTTTTAACTTAAACTAATTTATTATGAGACTTTTTTTAGTGTATTTTGTGGTTGCCCTGTTAGCGTCCGGCCATTCTCTGCTTGCCCAAGAGCAGGATAGTTTAGAGGTTGATCAAGCTGCGCAGAAAGTAGAACAAGCCATTGATGAGGTAGAAGATTACCTGGAACGCAAAGCGGAATTTGGGGTGAAAGCCGGATTCAACTTTTCTACTTTTAACGACGCCGAAACGTTTAATCCTGATTCGCAAACGGGCCTTCACCTGGGGCTGTTCGGACGATATCTATGGTCAGAGCGGCTGAGTGGTAAGGCAGAGGTGATGTATTCCAGCTTGGGAGCGCGTGCCGATGAGTTCTACATTTTTGACGACTACTCTATTCACCTCAACTACTTGCAACTGATTGTCACGGGCGAGTTTGAGGTGGCCAACGGATTCCGCCTGGAGCTAGGCCCGTATCTGGGAGTGCTACTGGGAGCTAAGCAGAGCTTTGGTGGATTAGACGAAACCCGAGAGGGCATAGAGGCAGATGCTGACCAGACCAACTTCGTAGACGTAGGCTTCGTTGCCGGAGCCAATTATACCTTCAACAGTGGGTTTAACCTAGGATTGCGCTATCAGCAAGGATTTGCCGATGCGCTGGGCAGTGACTTTTTTAAGTCAGCGTCGGGGTCTAACTCCGTTGTTCAGGTTTCGTCATGGTAGCTTCGTTGCCCCAAACGTCTTCGTTAATGTCCGTTTTAATTGCGCCGGGACTGATGCCGTTCACGCGAATCTTCTGTGCCCCTAGTTCTTGCGCCAGAGTTTTCATAAACATAAGTAGCCCACCCTTCGCGGTAGCGTAGTTGATGTGCCCCGCCCAGGGGATAATGTCGTGCACCGAACTCATGCAAATAATTTTGCCCAGCGCCTTGGAGTAGTCGGTCATGCCCCGGCGCACAAATTCTTTAGCGGCGGCCTGGGCGCAGTAGAACTGTCCCGACAGGTTCACGTTCACCACCCGTTGCCAATCTTCGTGGGTCATCTCCAGAAAGGGAGCGTCTTTCTGGATACCAGCGTTGTTCATCAGAATATCCAGCGTGCCGAAGGCGTCGATGGTTTCCTGAAACATCTTCTCCACGTCATCGGGATCGCTCACGTCGGCCTGGATAGTGAAGCCTTGTCCGCCCGCTTCTTCGACGGCTTTCAGGGTGGTGTTCGCGCCTTCTTCGTCGCTGTAGTAATTGATGCATACGTTGGCTCCTTCTTTTCCCATCTCAATGGCGATGCCCTGGCCTAGTCCGGAGCTAGAGCCGGTGACGATGGCGGTTTGTCCTTGCAAGCGTTTCATACGGTAGGTTGTTGGGTGTTATGCTTAAACTCGTTTCGCTGCATATAGTTAAACTGAACAACGCGCCTCCTACGAATACTGCTCACCCCAAATCGGAGAACGAAGGTTGGTGACCACTGGCAAGACACCGCTATTTTCGACCATTGAGTAGTTATAATTGCTTAGTTAGAGTAAGTATTGATAGCGAGTTCTGAGAAGTAAATTGACAAATAGAAAACCGTTTTCAGTATACCTCGTTGTAGGGCTAGTTACTAATTTTTTAACTTAAACTAATTTATTATGAGACTTTTTTTAGTGTATTTTGTGTTTGCCCTGTTAGCGTCCGGCCATTCTCTGTTTGCCCAAGAGCAAGATAGTTTAGAGGTTGATCAAGCTGGGCAGAAAGTAGAACAAGCCATTGATGAGGTAGAAGATTACCTGGAGCGCAAAGCGGAATTTGGGGTGAAAGCTGGACTCAACTTTTCTACTTTTAACGACGCCGAAACGTTTAATCCTGATTCGCAAACGGGCCTTCACCTAGGGCTGTTCGGACGATACCTGTGGTCAGAGCGCCTAAGTGGTAAGGCAGAGGTGATGTATTCCAGCTTGGGAGCGCGTGCCGATGAGTTCTACATTTTTGATGACTACTCTATTCACCTCAACTACTTGCAACTGATTGTCACGGGCGAGTTTGAGGTGGCCAACGGATTCCGCCTGGAGCTAGGCCCGTATCTGGGGGTGCTACTGGGAGCTAAACAGAGCTTTGGTGGATTAGACGAAACCCGAGAGGGAATAGAGGCAGATGCTGACCAGACCAACTTCGTAGACGTAGGCTTCGTTGCCGGAGCCAATTATACCTTTAACAGTGGGTTTAACCTAGGATTGCGCTATCAGCAAGGCTTTGCCGATGCGCTGGGTAGTGACTTTTTTAAGTCAGCGTCGGGGTCCAACTCCGTTGTTCAGGTTTCAATTGGCCAAACTTTCTAGAAAGCTAATTCATTGGCAGTTATAGGGCGATGAAGCGCGGTGCTTCGTCGCCTTTTTTCTTTTTGGCGTTATCCATCCAGCGCTTGGTAGTTAGAGGATGTGCGTAGTGAGACTATTCTAAGCGCTCGAAAACACTTGATCTACATAAAGTACAGCACCGCGTATCCCCCCAGAAAAAGAAGAATAGACAGGGCGCTCTCCCATCCTATTTTTCCGATGCCATACTTCTGGCGGCGCAGCAGTCCCAGGAGCAAGATGCCGGTCAACAGGATAGTTAGGGAAATAACAAACAACTGTCGGTCGGTGCCGAAATGATACAACGAACCCTCGCGAAAGGCGATATCGGCAAAGGCCAGAAACAGCACGTTGAAGGTGTTCCCCCCAATGATATTGCTCACCGCCAGGGTCAGGGCCCCCTGCCGCACTGCCGTCACCGAAACTACCAATTCGGGTAGCGAGGTAGCAACAGAAGTGCCCAGTGCCCCGATAAATGATTCGGAAAGCGAGGTTTGTTCGGTGATGATGAAGGCGGTTTGAGCAACGCGATGCAATCATTCCCACCTCACCGGTGTTTTCATATGTAAGCAATTCGCTTATTTTTGCACAAATCTTAAAACAACTATGGCAGATAAAAAATATGATCTGATTGTGATCGGCAGCGGCCCCGGCGGTTACGTGGCGGCAATTCGCGCGGCGCAACTCGGCATGAACGTGGGTGTGGTAGAGAAGGCCGAACTGGGCGGAGTGTGCCTCAACTGGGGTTGCATCCCCACCAAAGCCCTGCTCAAGAGCGCCCAGGTGTATGACTACATCAAACACGCCGAAGACTACGGCATCGACGTGAAAGAAGCGAAGGTGAACTTCAACGATATGATTCAGCGTAGCCGCGGATCGGCGGGTAAGATGAATAAGGGCATCCAGTTCTTGTTCAAGAAGAATAACATCACCACCCTGGTGGGTCACGGCAAACTCGCCGGAAAAGGAAAAGTGGAAGTAACCGGCGAAGGCGACAAGAAGACCACCTACGAGGCCAAGCACATCATTCTGGCCACCGGCGGACACGCCCGGGCGTTACCCAACATTCCGATTGATGGCGAAAAGGTAATCGGCTACCGCAAGGCCATGGTGCTCGAGAAGCAGCCCAAGAAGATGGTCGTGATCGGCTCGGGAGCCATCGGCGTGGAGTTCGCTTACTTCTACCACACCATCGGCACCGAGGTCACCATCGTTGAGTACCTGCCCAATATCATTCCGCTGGAAGACGAAGAAGTGTCCAAGCAACTGGAGCGCATCTACAAGAAAGCGGGTGTGAAAATCATGACCAACTCCGAAGTCACCAAGGTCGACACCAAAGGCAAGGGCTGCAAAGTGACGGTGAAGGGCAACAAAGACGGCAAAGAAACCACCATCGAGTGCGACGTGGTGCTATCGGCCGTGGGCGTGGCCACCAACCTGGAAAACATCGGGCTGGAAGAAGCGGGGGTGAAACTCAACGAGCGCAAAGATAAGGTGGAGGTCGACGACTTCTACCGCACCAACGTGGAGGGCGTTTACGCCATCGGCGACATTGTGAAGGGCCCGGCCCTGGCGCACATGGCCTCGGCCGAAGGCATCACCTGCGTGGAGGCAATTGCCGGGATGAATCCCGAACCCATTGACTACCACAACATTCCGGGTTGCACCTACTGCTGGCCCGAGGTGGCCTCGGTGGGTTACACCGAAAAGCAGGCCAAGGAAGCCGGGTACGACATCCGGGTGGGCAAGTTTCCATTCTCGGCCAGCGGAAAAGCCACCGCCGCCGGGGCCAACGAAGGCTTCGTGAAGGTGATCTTCGACAAGAAGTACGGTGAGTGGCTGGGCGCCCACATGATCGGGGCCAACGTGACGGAGATGATTGCCGAGGTGGTGACGGCCCGCAAGTTGGAAACCACCGGGCACGAAATCCTGAAGGCCATCCACCCGCACCCCACCATGTCGGAAGCCGTGATGGAAGCGACGGCCGCGGCCTATGAGGAGGTGATCCATTTGTAGACCCCCGTAGCAGCGCGATTAATCGCGCTGCCACAGGTTGCTACTCGCGCTGCTATAGTTTGTTATGCCACTCGGCTCTGCCGGGTGGCAACTATTATTGAGGCTTCATGTCGATAAGAAGCACTGAAGCAAGAACAAACAACCCCCTTCCGCCCCACTACTCCGCGTACTATCTTGGCTATCCCCTTTCATCCTGAACATCCCGATCCAAAATCCTCCGCCCGTAATAGAAGAACCCCACCAACGATACCACCAGCAAACCTATCAACAGCAGGCGAGGCACCAATCCGGCTCCGCCTTCTTCTACCAGCGTGCGCAGGTTCTTGGCTTCGCTTCCCAGCCACACAAAAAACGCGGTGCGGGGTAGCATCCCCAGCGTACCGGCCACCAAGAAAGGACGCAAGCGCACTCCCGCCACCGGCAGCGCCACGTTCATTAGCGCGAAGGGCAGCAGGGGCGACAGCCGGGCCATCACAATGATGCCAAACTGATGGTCAGCAACGCCCGCTAATAATTGTCGCAACCGTTTTGCCCGCTCATCGCCCAGCCAGCCGTAGATACTGTTCATCAACTGCCCCTCGTCCACGGCCTGAGTCAGCGAAAACCCGATCAGCGAAGCCACCGTGTAACCGATCACCACCCCAACTAGCGCCGGTAACCCCAAGAAGTAGCCACTGGCCAGGGCAATAAACGTAGTAGGCGTGAGCGCCAGCCCCATCGTGACGCAACTTACCGTAAAGACAGCCATCCACGCGCCCGGATCGAACTGCCGGATGGTGGTTTCGTAGATGAGCGCATAGTAGGTAACTACCGAACTCACTGCCAGGGGCATGCCGGTTACCCACAAGGTGAGCAGCAACGATTTCCAGGGGAGGGGCTTGCGGAAGGTCACGCGGTAATTTTAGCGGAACGACAACTTTGGTACGAATAAATAGTAATAGTATCATACCCTTATTGTTTTCAGAACCAACGTTCCCATGAAATTCGGCACCAAAACCATTCACGCCGGGCTCAAACCCGACCCCACCACCGGGGCCATTATGACGCCCATCTACCAGACGTCCACCTACGTACAAAGCTCACCGGGCGAGCACCAGGGCTACGAATACGCCCGCACCCAGAACCCCACCCGCACCGTGCTGGAGAAAAACCTCGCTGCTCTGGAGAACGGCACCCACGCCCGCTGCTTCGCCTCGGGCATGGCCGCCGTCGATGCCATCATCAAGCTGCTCAAGCCCGGCGATGAGGTGATCAGCACCAACGACTTGTACGGTGGCTCCTACCGCATCTTCACCAAGATATTTGCCAACTACGGTATCAAGTTCCACTTTGTGGCGATGAGCGACCTTGGCAAGGTGAAAGAAAAGATCACGGCCAACACCAAACTGCTGTGGGTAGAAACGCCCTACTAACCCCATGATGAACATCGTGGACATTGCCGCGATGGCGCAGCTCGCCCAAGAAAACGGCGCGATGTCGGTAGTGGACAACACCTTCGCGAGCCCTTTCTTGCAAAATCCACTGGATCTGGGGGCCGACATGGTATTGCACTCGATCACGAAGTACCTGGGTGGGCACTCCGACACCGTGATGGGGGCCGTGGTGGTGAAAGATGCCGATCTGGACGAACGATTGGCTTTTATTCAGAACAGCTGCGGGGCGGTGCCCGGTCCGCAAGACTGCTTTTTGGTGCTGCGGGGCATCAAAACCCTGCACCTGCGCATGCAACGTCACTGCGAAAACGGCCGAAAAGTAGCCGAATACCTCAACGATCACTCCAAGGTGGACCGCATCTATTGGCCGGGGCTAGAGTCGTCGTCGGGCTACGAAGTGGCTAAGCGGCAGATGCGCGACTTCGGCGGTATGTTGTCGTTCGTGCTCAAGGGCGACCGGCGGGAGGACGCCTTCCGTACCCTGGAGAAGCTCAAGGTATTCTCGCTGGCCGAGTCGCTGGGCGGAGTAGAATCACTGGCGGGGCACCCGGCCAGCATGACGCACGCCAGCATTCCCCCCGAAGAACGCGCCAAAACCGGGCTAAGTAATTCGCTCATTCGCCTGAGCGTCGGCATTGAAGACGTGGAGGATTTGATTGGCGACCTGGAGCAGGCCATTGGGTAAGCTTGGCTGGTTTTCAGGAAATGGGTACAATAATATGTAAAAGTTTGAGTGATGTGCTGAAAGCGCGTGCCATAAACAGCGAAAGGGCTTCAGCCCCTCGTTACTGCGAACCGTATTACTCCGATTCCAACCATTCCTTGCAAATGCGGGTCTTACGAGGACTAAACGCATTATCTATGAAACATCTTGGATTAGTAACCCTGTTGGGTTTGTTTTTGATCACTGTCGCCTGTGAAGAAAGCGATCTTTCACCCGCCAGCCAAAAGTTGGTAGGCACATGGCAATTATACGAGTACGGATGGTCTCCGGGATCGGGTTATTTCGTTGAAGAAGTCCCTTCGGTTCCGGCACAAACGATCACCTTCCGCAGCAACGGGACAGTAGACGTGAAAGGCGAACAACTAGGCTTTTTCGATTCGCACCGCCAGTATCGTTTGGTAAGCGATTCTACCCAGGCAACGGACTACGTAGCGTTCTCCAGCTCGGGCGCCGATGAGTCCGTTGCCTACATCACCCTGTTGACTCCTGATTCGCTTACGCTGAGTCCTCCCTGTTTTGAGGGGTGTCATCATGGTTTCGTTCGGGTTAACCAGCCTACTGTTCCTAAAGATAATTTTTGAATTGAATCCGTAGTGGGTTCATCATTAGTATCAAGCCCGCAACACCCGGTGCTTGGCAATAAAGTCCGGATCAATCTCCACGCCGCTACCAATGCCCTTCGGCAGGTGCAGAATGCCCTTTTCGGGCTTTAGCGATGAGGTGGCGCACTCGAAGGGCACCTCGGTGCTCAGCCCCTTGAACTCGTGGAAGGGCCCGGCGTTCGGCAGCGCCGACACAAACTGCATCATGTAAATGTAGCCCAGCCCGGTTCCCGAGATGTGAGGCGTGCAGGGGTATCCTTTCACCTCAGCCATGCGGGCCACTTTCATGCAGCGAATCATCCCGCCGAAGTAGAACAAATCCTGCTGCACCATCTGCACCGCCTCGTTGCCGATCAACCAGCGGAAATTACGTAGGCTCACCTCGCCGCCACCCGAAGCAATAGGGATGCTAAGCGCGTCGGCGGTTTGCTTCCAGTCTTCGTACCAGTCGGTGGGCACGGGTTGCTCGAACAGGTCAATGTCATGAGCCTCCAGCAGTTTACCGACACGGATGGCTTCCGGAGCCCCGTAGCTGCCGTTGCAGTCGGCGTAGATGGTTATATCGTCGCCAAAGGCCGGACGCATCATGGGAATAAGTCGCTCGGTGCGACCGGTAGGCACTTCGGGGTTGCTGCGGCGGCCCCCAATTTTAAACTTTACGGCCTTGGCGTTGGTCTCCGCCTGCAGGGCTTTGATACTTTCCAGGCTTTCTTCGGCCGACCGGCCCCGGTTGTTGTTGGCCTGATAGATAGCGATTTCGGTGTTGTGGATGTCTCCAATCAGTTCACCCATGCTCTTGCGGGCAATGCGCCCCAGCATGTCCAGTATTGCCATTTCTACCGTGGCCACCGGAATCCACAGCGTATAGCCCTGGTACTTGTAGTTGTTTTTGTGCATAAACACCCCATCAATGAGTTGATCCAACTCCCGAGCGTCTTTGCCCACAAAGTAGGGGTTCACCAGCATGAGTTGGATGGATACAGATGGGGCATGCGCAGGTTGTGGCCCACGCAGTAGCCTTCGGCCCCGTCGGTGGAGCGCACCCGGCACAGGTAGTTGCCCTGGTACTCGAGCAACTCGCAGCTTTCGATGATCACCGGGTCGGCGAACAACTCTTTCTTAAGCACCGGTTTGGCCAGGGCTGCGTCGAGCTTGGCGTAGTCGGCCCTGAGGGCTTCTGCGGAAGACAGGTCGGCCCACGGCCGGTGAGGGCGATAGTAGCGTAGTGCCTACTCCGGCGGCTAGCCCGGTTTTTAGAAAGGTGCGGCGGGGGTTGTTCATGGTTTTAGAGCTTATGAGATGAATTGAGAAGTCTGTTTCTTATCCGAACCACGCTTTAATCTGGTTCAACATTTTTAAAAACGCTGGATCCTGACACTTTTTGTAGCTGGCCTGACTGGAAATTTCACGATAGATAGAAGAAGATCGGGGAGTTTCGGACAATCTCAGCGCGGCTTCGAACGCCTCTTTCGGACGAGTGGGCTTTGCTTCTTCTACCTCTTTCCAGTTGTTTGCATGTAACCAATCATATACTTTGGTGCTTTCTTCCCACGAAATTGCCTGCGCCACGTGGGTTTCGTTTACCCATATCCAATTCTCAAGCTCCGGTTCGATGACGATAGCGCACATCCGATCCTGCCAACCAGACCGAGATATTTTACCTTCTATCTCCTCCTCAATGGTTTCTCGCGCTTCTTTTTCCCTACCGCAACCAGCGTGGTCTAAGATGACCAGGGCGTAATTATACTTATCGTTCTGTGACCTTAAAAAATCATCGGCATTGTTATAAATACCGGGGTCACGGTAAGGGTGTACCAAAGACTCAAAGTTAAATTCCCGAATCTGCTCCGTCGCCGGTATTCTTGGGAACAGCCCCTTTATCAAGAACTCCATATTCTTGTCGGCTACCAAAACTATTAAATCTTTCATATCAGCCTAAGATTCCGCTTGCGTATAACACCGAAAGATTGGTCTCGTGCTTCCAATTCTTCAAAGCTGGATGGTCGGCCCCGTTCACAATATCAGTAATTCCTTCCTTGGTCTTCGCGAAGCACAAAATTTGGTTAGGCTCTACCAGACTTAAAACTACCGGCGAATGAGAAGCGAGCATAATCTGACCGTTGTAAACGGAGGAAAGCGACTGAAAAACCGCTTCGACCGCCTTCGGATGAATTCCGTTTTCGGGTTCTTCTATTAGATAGACACCGGTGAAGTCCGACAGATACGCAGGCAACGTAAGCGCAAGCAGTCGCAACGTTCCGTCGGAAACCAGCCAACTGGGAACGCGAATATCTCCCTCGTAAAACACCCGAAGATAGCGATGCCGATCATCTTCTCTTTCCACGGTATCAATATCAATGATGTCGGGCAAAGCGGTTTGTACGTGGGCGATCCACTTTTTAAATTGTTTTTCGTTCTTTTTTAGGTCGTTAATCACCCAGGGCAGGTTGGAACCGTCGGGCTTAAATGTTTTGCTTTGTCCGGGAGGACTTGCTGCGCGAATGCTGAGGCTGTCTAAAACGAAAAGCTGTACTCCCTCGAGCAAAAACTCCTTTAACCAAGTGGAAGCGGGAAACTTAGTGTCGTCAGCCGGTAGATTGGCCAATGCTGAACGCTTAACACCTAGCTTAAAAGAAGGTAACCAACCCTTGCCGGAAGCTCGGTAGGTCTCATCATAAAAATTGTCGTTCCCCTGAGGCTTCTTTATAATAACTAATTGGTAAGCCTCTCCGGACTTTCCCGGATACTTTTTATTTAGTATAGACGTCGGTTCAGTTCTTGACTCAGGAAATAATGTGCGTTGCTGTGTCTTGTAATTTAGATGTTCATCAATCCGTTCTGATGCCGATAGTAATACCCTTTCCTCCTTAATAGCATGCTCCTGCGTATCCTCACTCAGCCCAAACCGCATTTCATACCGTACTAAATCAAATCGGTTCTCCAGAGACACTTGAATGTTTTTAGGAATGGTTAGCTCCAAGGCTAATTCAATGTCTCCACCCTCAGAGGAAAAGGTCAGATCATTATAATTGGCCGAGCGCTTTTGAATAGCCTGGTCAATTCCCAGTTTCACAATATCGGAAAGGAAGCTCACCACATCCATAAAGGTGGTTTTTCCACTCGCATTGGGTCCCACCAGCACGTGAAAATCACCCAACGACTGATCGATGTATTTAAGTGACCGGTAGTTTTTTGCTTCAATCCTCCTGATCATCTGAGTTGATTTTAGTTGAGTCTTCCCGAAGGCCGCCGACTATTCATTTTTACTAATGATGCACCGGCACCAGCATCTCCCCCACCAAATCAAACTCCGAAGCGTCCGTAATCGTAACCATCGCAAAGTCTCCGATGCGCAGGTACTGATCTCTGCGCCGGAACAAGCACCTCATTGTCTACCTCGGGCGAGTCGGCTTCGGTGCGGCTTTTAGACTGATCTTTTAAGAGGTAAGTTGGGAAGTCTGTCCCTTCCGTTTGCTTTGCGTGGCTGTAATCTCCTTTTTTCTCCGAGCAATGAAGTCAGACAGCTCTTTTCGTTCGTCTGCTGTCATCTCTCAATTAATTACCGTAAAGTTTATTTCCTTTGGTTCCTTAATATATCCCATAGCTTACGTATAGTAGGTACTAATAAGTTTTTTTGCTGACAAAGTATCAACAACTAGCTGCAACCCGCTCATCCTTTGGGCACCTAGCGTCTTAATATAGTGATTGATTAGCTGCGATTTTGCAAAGAAAGATATATATCCGTCGTATCCTTTGTCGAAGGAAAGTTTACAAGCATAAGCAAACAAATTTCCGGCTACGCCTCGGTATAACCTGTTTTTACCCTGATTGAACTTAGCATTCTCAATAAGGTGAATAAAAACGTGGTCATGATTGTCGCTTAAGCTGATCAGACCTTGGATGACATTTAAATTATTTTTGATTACTAACTTACAAAGGTCTCTATCAGTGCTTTTTGACTCCAGTTTCCAATCAAATCTCCAATGTGATTTCTTATAGCCTCCCTCATTCGGAGAAAAAGGAAGCACTTCGGTGTCAAACGAATCTCCTGAGATGCAGTTCTCTATAGAATTGGTCAGCTTATCAACCTCGATGTCAATCAGAAATATTTTGTCTTCGCTCATCGCGACACAAGTGAATTAAGGTTTGGCCGCCCCACCAAATCAAATTCCGAAGCGTCCGTAATCGTGATCATCGCAAAGTCTCCGATGCGCAGGTACTGATTCTGCGCCGGGATAAGCACCTCGTTGTCTACCTCGGGCGAGTCGGCTTCGGTGCGGCCGATAAAGTTACCTCCTTCCATGCGATCAATAAGTACCCGTATCGTTTGGCCGATCTTGGCGCGGTTCAGTTCTTCCGAGATGCCCTGCTGTACGTCCATCACCTGGTTGGCACGCTCGTGCTTCACCTCATCGGGCACATCGTCGAGCATGCTGTGCGCGTGGGTGCCCTCTTCGTGGGAGTAGGTGAAGATGCCCAGCCGGTCAAAGCGCGTACGCTCCACAAAGCTGAGCATCTCGGCGAAGTCAGACTCGGTTTCGCCCGGATGACCGGCAATCAGGGTGGTACGCAGGGCGATGCCGGGCACGCGGGTGCGGATGGTGTCGACCAACCGCTCGGTCTTTTCGCGGGTGATGCCCCGGCGCATCCGGCGCAGCATGGCGGTGGAGCCGTGTTGCAGCGGCATATCCAAATAGTTGCAGACGTTAGCCCGCTCGGCCATCACGTCGAGCACCTCCAGGGGGAAACCCGCCGGAAAGGCGTAGTGCAGCCGAATCCACTCAATGCCCTCCACGTCCGACAGGCGCTGCAGCAGCTCGGCCAGGTTGCGCTTGCGGTACAGGTCCAGCCCGTAGTAGGTAGAATCCTGCGCGATAAGCAGCAGTTCTTTGGTGCCGTTGCGGGCCAGCGACTGCGCTTCTTTCACCAGGTCTTCCATCGGTTTGGACACGTGCTTGCCGCGCATCAGCGGGATAGCGCAGAACGAGCAGGGGCGGTCGCAGCCCTCGGCAATTTTCAGATAAGCATAATGGCGGGCGGTGGTGGTGATGCGCTCGCCCAGCAGCTCGTGCCGGTAGGTGGCGTTAAGTCGCTTAAGCAGCAGGGGCAGCTCAAAGCGTGCCGAAAAAGGCGTCTACTTCGGGGATTTCCTGCTCCAGGCTGTCTTTGTAGCGCTGCGACAGGCAGCCGGTGACGTAGAGCTTCTCAATCAGGCCGTCGTGCTTGGCGTCGGCGTAGCGCAGGATGGTGTCGATAGACTCTTGCTTGGCGTTGTCGATAAAGCCGCAGGTGTTCACTACCACAATGTTGGCGTCGTCTTGCTGCGCCTCGTGGGTGGCGGTGATCTTGTTGCCCCGCAGTTGGGTGAGCAGCACTTCGGAGTCGACCAGGTTTTTGGAGCAACCCAGTGTGACAATGTTGACGGTATCTTTCTTTCTTCCTTTGGTCTTCAAGCTAACTTCTTTTAAATGTTCACAAAATTAACAAAATTTGCCGGACGCTGATTCGTTATCTTGGCGTTCGCTTTTCCGCGTGTTGCCTTCTGCATGAATCTTCTTCCCCTTGTTTCTTTGAAAAATTGCTTGCCGCTGCTGGCGATGGTGCTTTTCCTCGGCCTAGCTGCTTGCGAGGATGAGCCGGGTTGTGTGACGGATAATGAAATAGTTAAGCTGAATTTCTTCAGAATAGATGATACCACCACACGAAACGCAGACCCGGCAGGAGGAAGATACGTTGGAATCCAACTGTTGGGAGCTCAAGGTCCGGCTAGAGATGTTCCCGGCGGAACGCTTCTGTCTTAATCCGGCAGAAGATGTCTCTATCTTTTATTTGTTCAGAGAAGATGGAACAGGCGATACCATCGTATTACGCTACCAACGTGAGCAGCAGTTGATTTCACCCGATTGCGGCCCCACCCAGCGGTTCTTCAATCTGAGAGTAGATACTACGAGGAGAGTCTCACCAGTCTGGACTCTTTCCGCTTGATCGAGCCTGAACTGTCGTCCCTTACCAGATGCTAATCTGGAAATTTATACCTGCCAGGACGAGTTCTACACCCAGGAGGTGAAACTCAACTTTCAGCAGAAAGATACATCTCGGTGCGCACCGACAGTCTGTTTATTCGGCACGATTACGCGACGAAACCGGGCGGGTGCTGGTGGCGAACGATACAGTGTTCGGCACCCTGCGCTTGCCCATTAACCCACTGGCTGACCGGGACGGAGTTTACCTTCGAGCTGCTGGCGCACGGCGAGCAACCGGCCCGCACCGAAACCCTCACGATTACTTACGACCAGGAAGCTGTCCAGTTCGCCGAGCACTGCCGCCTACAAACTCGCTTCTTTAATCTTGATACGCTGAGCGCGCGCACCACCTTCGATTCGGTGCGGATCGAGAACCGCGAACTGGCCGAAGATGTATCTTTAAACCTACGCATCGTTGATTTTATCCCGTAGTCCGTACCGCTTGCTTATTTTCTCGTGGCTAGTCGCACTGGTGCTGGGCAGCGCGTCAAGCTACGCCCAAACCGAAGCGGACACCACGGTGCGTCGGGCATTCAACTTTCGTCCGTCGGTGCTGCGCGTTGGGGTGACGCTCAACGACCTGATTCGCACGGCCACCAACGCCGCCGACACGCGCTACAGCTTCCAGGGCGACCTGGCCTTCGGCCGCTTTATGCTGGTGGGCGAATACGGCGTGGCCAACACCCAGCAGCAGAACAACCCCGACCGCCTCGCCTCGCCCTACACCTACGACAGCCAGGGATCTTTTCTCCGGGTGGGCGTTGATGTGAACCTGCTCAAGGACCGCGAAGCGAACGACTACGACGCGGCCGGCAGCATCCTGCTATTCGGACTCCGCTTCGGGCGGGCGCAGATCAACGACCAATTGTCGTACGAACTGGTTGACTCGCTGTGGGGAACCACGTGCTAACCCAACAAAACAACGGACTGGTGGCCACTTGGGCCGAGATGACCGCCGGGGTGAAGGTGGAGGTGATCAAAAACTTATTCTTGGGCTACAACCTCCGGTTTAAGTTTGCGCAGGGCTTTTCCGATGAACCGGCGCTGCTGCCCTACTACATTCCGGGCTTCGGACGCAGCGACCGTCCCGAACGCTTCGGCTTCGACTATTCTATTTTCTACCGCATTCCCCTGCAGCGACGCAAAGCCCGTCCCATTTTGATCAGGGATATTCCTGAATAAAGGTAAATGATGCATCGGATGAGAAACTTCTTCCTCCGAACCCACCAATGGGGGCTTTTAAACCCACTGCTGGTGGCAAACGTAGCCAGACAACAACGCAAAAGAAAAGAACAATGCAAGACTTGTTATTTGATTTCATCTCAAAATATATTTCACTTACCGAAGATGAAAAGAACGCCCTGGTTTCTTTAAACATTTTTCGGACGGTGAAAAAAGGGACTATTTTATTGAGAGAAGGACAAAGGTCAGAAGACGGTTACTTTGTTCTAAGAGGATGCATCCGCACGTATTACATCATTGACGGAGAAGAGAAAACAACGGCATTCTACACGGAGATGGAAGGAACCACTCCCCACTGCGTCTTATCCAAGAAGCCTTCTAAGTACTACGTCGCTACCACCGAAGATTCCGTAATTACCCAATCTAATCAGGATATGGAAACCGAAATCTTTGAAAAATTTCCAAAATTTGAGACGCTTTGTCGGGTCTTCTCAGAAGAACGTATGACCAAACAACAAATCAATTTCGACGACTTTAAGACCTCTTCACCCGAACAGCGATACTTGGATATGCTGCAAAAAAGGCCCGACCTCATTCAACGCGTGCCCCAGCATCAATTGGCCAGCTATCTGGGAATCAAACCCCAGTCGCTGAGCAGGATGAGAGCAAGAATTCTTGAAAAAAGCAGGCACTGAGTTTTGCTTATTAACTTAAGTGAACGTCGAGTCGCTCATTGCCTTGCTAGTTTTGTCATATCACTATTCACTAACAATTAAAGATATGCAAAGCAAGATTCTAGTACTTGGTTCGGCCTTCATGCTGGCCGCCGTCACCCAACTCAGTGCCCAATACGCCAAGCGCGACAGCACCTACAAAAAGTGTTTTGTGGGGAGCACTTTCGCCATGCTAGGCAATTTCCTTCCATTGAACCGACCTGACTTTGGGCAACTCAACTTAGGTTATCGCCTAACGGGTAAGGATGTCGTATCCCTGGAGTTGAAAACTTGGAAGTATGCCTGGTCGCTGGGCATTCCGTACGGAGAATCACACGAAGCTCCTGAAGAAAAATTTCCCGGATACATCCGAGAGTATGGCTTTGCCCTTGTCTATCAAAGGTTTCTGTGGAAAGGCTTATACGCGGGCGTACACGTGATGAATGCCTGGCAATCTTTTGTAGACGATAATGGTAAGAAAGTAGACAACGGATTTCAAATATTCAATACGTATCAACTGGGTTACCATATCAAGCTCTTCAAGGGTCGGTTTTTCATTGAGCCGTCCATTGCCGTTACGCATCGTCCTTATCACACCGCCATGCCCGACGCATTTAAGCAGTTGGACGATAAATGGTCTAAATTTTTCTTCGCTGAACCAGGGTTGCACTTTGGATTCAATTTCTAGGGCATGTTGACATATAGATTGACAAGGGCTTTCGAGGCTGTTTTTGTTCTAATCAAGAAGCTTAAGGCGGGCGATGCGGTGCTATCGGCCAACGAAAGCGACGCAGAGTAGGACCAAAACAGTCGGAAAGCACTGTCTAAGCTTATATGTCAACACGCCCTAGCTCTTTACGCTTCCAATACCGCCACCGCGCCTTGCGCACCGGGGGGAGTAAGCGACACTATATCTTTATCGGCGTCCGTCTCGTTTGGCCCGTAAGTGTTTTCGGCCGGGTCAAACCAGCGAAGCCGGTAAGCAAGCCGTTGCGGATTGTACAGCTCCACTGAAGTGCCCGCGGGCAGGTAAACCAGCACCGTGCGGTGATCGTCGCCGCGCAACACCGATACAAAGTGCTGATAGTCTTCGTCGCCCGGTTGCTCCGCCAACAAATCGTTATCGGGAAAAAGCTCCCACCACCGGAATTTCTGCATAAACTGGGATAAGTATCCCACCTGCCGACTACCCGGAAGATCAATACTTTCCCGCCACGAGCGCGTTGGTTGCCGCCCCAGGGCCCCGTGGTTCAAGATTCGCTCGCCCGGCCTGATCCAGGGCCAGATGCCGTTGGCCCCGTAGGTGATGCCCGCCGGGGGCGTAGCGAACACGCTCCAGTACGAAGCGTTGCGCACCGCTTCGGCATCGATCTCCGGCCGCAGTTCTTCGTAGCAGGGTTCCATATTGATGGTGGGCCGCGTGGGCAATTGCGCCCCGGTGCGGGCCGCCGGACCGCGGGTGATAAAGTCTACCGCCGGTTGGTCGGTGCCGTGCCCCGATTGGTAGCCCACCACGTTGAGCCACGGCTCCCGGGCGTACGCCTCACCGATCCACGACCGGCCCATCGGATGAAGTGCAACCACCGGAGAAGTGCCGTGCTGAGCCGCATCACCAAATACTTTACGGCCGATCTGCTTCCAGCGCCGCGCGTAAAAGTTCAGGTAGTAGCCGTCGCCGCCCAGCAGCCAGAGCACGTGATGGCCACCGTAGCGGGCCACGATATACTGCGCCAGTAGCACCGCCTGATCGCGTGGCAAAGTGACTCCGGGACTGAGTGATCGGCCCGCTCCGAAGGGCAGCGCCCACAGCAGCACCGGGGCGGCCAGCAGTCCGTGCGCGTTAATCTGGTCTACTTTGTGGTCGAGGTGCCGGAAGAAGGCCGGATTGATTACAATGCGGCGTTGTCCGGTGTAGGCGGTTTGCAGTTGGCGGTTGGTATCGCAGCCCCGCCACTGGGTGGCCACGAACTGGATGGCGGAGTAATGATGCTCGGCCCGGTGCGTCAAGTAGGTGCCCCATTCGGCATCGGTCGATTTCAGCGGACCGTTCCAGGCGGTGCAGGCGGCGTAGAAAAAAGGCGTGCCGTCGGCGTGGCGAAGGAAGCGTTCGCCGGAGCGGTGCTCAATGGCTCCGTGCTGGTAGAGGGGCAATGGGTTCGGATTGGGAACGCACTCAAACTGCCCTTCCTGCTCGTCAAGTCCGGCGTTGTCGGCGTCGGAACACTGCGTTTGGTAGTGCCACGCGCCGGGTTCGTCGGGCATAAACCGCACCCGCCAGTCGTGCGCACCGTTCCAGAACCCCCGAACCGTCTGCTGCGCTCCTGAGGGCGCGGTGAACGTGATCCGGAACGAACGCACCTCGTGCAAGGGGTTTTCGTAGAGCGCTTCGCTGCGGAAAAGCTGCTCGAAGACACCCCACTGGGGTACAGGGGTGGGCGTTAGACTTTCCAAGCTTGCTTGTTGATTCGATAGGTGCAGTAAGTCGGGTCTTGCTTGATCAGGTGGGCGTGCTTTGGACCGGTGATTCTCTTTCCCCCTAGTTTCTCAACCGCCCGCTGAGAACGGATATTCTGTAGGTCAATGTGAAAAAGAACGTCTTCCACCGATGCGAACGCGTGCTCGATCATGAGCTTCTTGACGGCGCGGTTGTACTTCCCGCCCCAGTACGCCCGTTTCAAGAACGACCAGCCTATTTCAATCGCTGAATCAATTCCCTCCATCCGATTAAACCTGCTGCTTCCAATAGCCTGGCCGGTTGCTTTGTCCAAAACAAGCAATGCGCCCCGCGAGCTGATTGCATCCCGAAAGAAATCATCAAACACCGCTCGCTGGTACCGCTTGCTGGGATGTTGCTCCCAAATCAAGGGGTCCTGGGCCACCGCGTACAAGGCTTCGCGGTCCGACTCTTCCAGGGGGCGTAAGAGGACCAGTTCATCATCTAGGGTAGGCTGCAGGTTTAGGAGCATAGCTGGATAGTTGGATTGGAACCAAGCAAAGTTATAGGGGGACTATTCTCACTACTGCCTCCGGGTTGAGCGGACCGTAAATGTGCGGGAATAACTCGTTCGGAGGGGAAGTGACGCCGGGAGGATCAGCCCCTGGTTCGTATCTGACTTCGGCCTGCACCTTCAGTAGATCGATGGTCAACACCACCCAGTTGGTGTCGGCAGTGAACAGGCCACTTCGCTTCAGGCGCTCTAGTTGATCGGCCTGCGAGGCGTGAATGAACTTTTCGTCGGCCAGGCTAGCCGGAGCGTAGTAGCCGACGGTTTCCGTATCGGTCCAGTCTTGGGCCCGGGCCACGTGATAGATGTAGTTATTTCCTTGCAAAATAATTCGGTTGGCGAAACGGACGAACGTGCGTAAATTAGCACTTACGGCGGGCAAACGAAAATCGTGGGGCTTCACCGCATCATGCACCGCCAGCACGGGGTAGGGCAACCAGCCCAGGTACAGCAGCAGCAGGGCGGGCAAAAACACGCAAATCAGCACCCAAGAGTTGTAAAGGCTGAGCATCAACGCCAGCAAACTGAGCGGGGCGGCAATGCCCCCGGCAATCAGGGGCAGCCAGGCCCGTCGTTGCTCAATGGCTACGGTTTTGAGAAACACCCGCTCAAAAGCGTGTTTCTTGCCCCGGAACTGCACCACCAGATGCCGCTCGGTGAGCCAACCGCGGTTGCGCTCATCATCGGCCCGGTGCAGGTAACAAATGGCAATGGGAGCTTCCAGGTCGGCCAGACTAGACATATACGCAACAATAACTTTGAGATGGATGAGCGACTTCCTACTTTTATCGGATATTGCCACATAAAGTTGCCCCTATGCCTAGCCATCACCCTGCCACCCGCTGCGTGCACGCCGGAACCGAACACCACGATCCGCGTCATGGCGTAAACACCCCAGTGTATACCTCGTCGGCCTTCGGCTACCTGGATACCGACGAAAACCAGTACCCGCGCTACTACAACACGCCCAACCAGCGTACGGTGGTCGACAAACTCTGCGCGCTGGAGCAGGGCGAAGCGGGGATCTTTGTTTGGCTCGGGCATGGCGGCCATCAGCACCACGCTACTGGCCTTGCTGCAAGCGGGCGACCACCTGCTGTTGCAGAGTGACCTGTACGGCGGCACCTATCACTTCGTGACGGCCGAACTGCAACGGCTCGGTATTGCCTATACGCTGGTGGATGCCTCGGATACGGATAACTTCACCGCGGCGGTGCAGCCCAACACCCGCGTCATCTACGTGGAAACCCCTTCTAACCCACTCCTAAAAATCACTGACCTGCGCGCGGTGGCCCAAGTCGCCCAGCGCCACGGATTGGTATCGGTGATCGACAACACCTTCGCGTCGCCCGTTAACCAGAATCCGCTGGCGCTGGGCATCGACGTGGTGATTCACAGCGGCACCAAGTACCTGGGCGGACACAGCGACCTGTGCTTTGGCGCGGTGGTGACGTCTGCTACGCTGCGCGAACGGATTCACCGGCGGGCCATCAACCTGGGAGGAAGCATCAACGCCACCACCGCCGCGCTGATCGAGCGAAGCCTCAAGACGCTTCACCTGCGGGTGCAGCAGCAGAACCGCAATGCGCAGCAAATAGCTGAGTTTCTGGACCAGCACCCCGCCGTGCGCCGCGTGCACTACCCTGGCCTACCGGATCATCCGGGACACACCGTGGCTCGGGAGCAGATGAGCGGCTTCGGGGGCATGCTGTCGTTTGTGCCGGATGTGCCGGGCCTCACCGAAACGGTGGCCCTGATGCGGCGGTTGCGCGTGATTACTCCCGCGATCAGTTTGGGCGGGGTGGAAACGCTAATTTGTTCCTCCGACGCAAACGTCGCACAGCAAACTCACTTCCGAAGAGCGGCGACGGGCGGGAGTGGAAGATGCGCTGCTGCGGGTTTCGGTAGGCATTGAGCACGCGGATGATCTGGTTGATGATCTGGAACAGGCACTGGTAGGCGTGAGGCAGTCGGTGGAAGCGGGTTAAGGTTCTGCTGGGCACATAAGTCCGCAAACCATTAGGGAAGTTACTTTACGCCGCTGAGCGGCTTAACGTTGCGGCGCGCTACCTTCAGCTCGTCTTCAATAAAAATTGCAAAATAATACTCGAGCAAAACCCCTGATCTCCCAGCGCTAAGGTTATTCGCAAATAAGCAGAATAATCACCACTAACGAAGGTCATCCCTCACAATCTTCTTCGTCGGTTCTAAATATAGCGCTTGTAAGTAATTTATATTTTTTCCATATGACAAGATTACCCGTTTTTTGCGTACGGATGAAAGCGAAGATTTGCTGGCACATACCGTTGGCAAATCGGTGAGGTGAAAGTTACTTTACCGTGCTGGGGTTTCCCTGCCGGTGGGTATGGAGTTGGTTGCAACTACAGAAGGGCAAGCTGGAATCAACTTGAGCAAGTCGATTTCCCCCTGCTACTCACCAAAGCGGTCTACCACAACAAGGACGGTAGCCAAGGGGTACTATCTGGTGAGCAGTGATCTATCGCTGAGCGGTGAACAGATTAAGGATGTTTACGGCAATCGTTGGAAGGGGAGGAAATGTATAAGTCAGTCAAAAGTAACGCCAGCTATCCTAAGTCCCCGACCAAAACAGTCAGGACGCAGGAATCACTTCTTCTGCTCTATAGGTAGCCTTCTGGAAACTGGAGCAACTGAAGATGAAGATCAGATTCGGCGTTTTTTGGCAGACCGATTAGCAGAAGAAGCGAACCAAATCAGGTTTTGAGCGCTATTCTCTTAAGCCAACCCGCCCCTGTTTACTTCTGGGCAACTCGTATTTAACTTAGTCCGGGCTGACCTCCGGTATCGCAGCACCGCTGATTGATTCAGTCTTTTTGAATAGCTAATTTCTACTTCATAACCCTTCATAATCATGCAAAATCACACAACCAACGGACAAAGCGGATCTAAGAATCTAGGCATTGCCATCGTCGGATTAGGCGGCGCGGTCGCCACCACCGCGGTGGCCGGCAGCCTGCTCATTCGCCGCGGCGAACAAAGCAAGGTGGGACTGCCGCTGGCGGAGCTCGGCCACCTGAACCTAACCGCCTACGAGAACCTGCGCTTTAAGGGGTGGGACATTTTTGACGATAACCTCTACGAGGCTGCGCGCCGCCACAAGGTGCTCGACAACGAACAGTTGTCAACAATTAAGGAGGAGTTGCAGTCAATTACTCCCTGGTCGGCCACGGCCAATAAAGCCTTTTGCGCGGGAGTGACCAACGGCGAAACCAGCCAGGCAACGCTGCGCGATCACGTGGCGCAAATCCAGCAAAACATCACCGAGTTTGCCGACGAAGTGGACGGTCCGGTGGTGGTGATGAACCTCGCCTCCACCGAGCACGCCGTCAACGTCTCAGACGCTGCTTTCCAAACCGTGCGGGGCTTCGAGCAGGCGCTGGACGATAACTCGCCCCTGATCTCTCCCGCAATGCTATACGCGTACGCCGCCATCGAGCAGGGCGTACCTTACGCTAATTTCACCCCTAGTATGGCGGTTGACATTCCCGCCCTGATTGAACTGTCGGTGCAGAAAGGCGTGCCGGTGGCCGGAAAAGACGGAAAAACCGGGCAGACATTCGTGAAAACGGTGTTGGCTCCCGCCTTGCGGGCCCGCGCGCTGCACGTAGACGGCTGGTTCTCTACCAACATTCTGGGCAACCGTGACGGACAAGCGCTCGATCAACCCGAATCGCTACAGTCTAAGATCAACACCAAGGGCAACGTACTGGATGCCTGCCTGGATTATCCGGTAGAAAATCACATCGTGCACATCCACTACTACAAACCAAAGGGCGACGACAAAGAAGCCTGGGATCACATTGACGTGTCCGGCTTTCTGGGCTACAAGATGCAGATCAAGGTTGACTTTCTGTGCAAAGACTCTATCCTGGCCGCTCCGTTGGTCATTGAAATCTGTCGTTGCCTGGATTTGGCCCGCCGCTGCGGTGAGGGTGGTCCGATCGCCGAGCTGGGAGCATTTTTCAAGGCTCCGCTCACCGTCAACGGAAGCACGCCCGAGCACCGCTTTCCCGAGCAGCAAACCGTTCTGTTGGAATGGCTCAACCGGCTCAATGAGCAAGCATCTACTCCGGCTGAGGCCGAGACCGAAGCGGTGGTTGCTGAGTAACTGATGGAATCCACTGTGCCCACCGCCAACCCGGCAGCGCTGCACCGTTTGCGCTCGTTGCTGGTCGAGTTGGAAGACCTAAAGCGACAGCAACCGGCGCACTACGCACAGAGCATTGCTTCCACGCTTTTTGTAGAAAGCTGGCAGCGGCTGTTAGCGGGTGAGGACGCTGAGCGCGTTGCGACCACCATCACCACGAAAGCGATTGTCGCGGTGCTGCTGCCGGGTTGCGACGCGCACTTTGTCCGGGAAGCGGGGTTGGAGAAGTCGGCCGTGGTGGAGATCTACCAAAAAGCGCTGCGCACCAGCACCCGCGAACGATTGGATAACGCGCTGTACGAACGGCTTTCGGCCAGTATTCCACTCCTGGTTGATGAATACTTTGCGCAGACGGCTAGTGAGCAGCTACCTGAGCCTGACTTTCAAAAGCAAGCTTGGTTTGTAAACGTGCTGTGCCGACAACCCCGGGCGGGAGCCACCAAGCCGGGGCGGCCGCGGATGCTGCTGGTGCCGCCGGAAATGCATTCCGACCACTGCCTCACCACCGCGGTGTTCGCCGTGCTGTTGTCTCCCATTTTTGGAGCATCGCCGGGTTTGCCGTTTCTCACGGGCTTGTCGCACCACCTACACAACGCGGTGCTGCCCGATTGTGGATTTGGCGGCGAGGTGCTGTTGGATGTGTGGTTGGGTGATATTATACAGCGAGCGCAAGACAAGGCGTTGGCAGATCTGAAACCCGATCTGGCGCAGCAAGTGCGCGAGGCAGTTGGGACGCACGAGAATTTAGGTCTGGCCGCAGGACGAGCCGCCAGCGCGGCCGATGTGCTTGATCGGGTACTGGACGTGAAGTGGCGAACGCGAGCCGCTCAGGTCAAAGACGAAGATATTTTGGAAGAACTAGATTTGGTGCACGAAGGACCAATCAAACGATTTCAAACGGAAATTCTCAACGCCACCAATGTATGGCGAAGGCGCAAAGCATAACAACCTAATGGTGCGTACTACTGCGGAAAGTAAAATATCACCGGGGACATTGGAGCGAATTCACGCTGCGGAACTGATCAGTCCGCACAACGGAAATCCGCTAACCCAATACGCCCCCAATCTGCTGACCGACGGCGAATTGCGGTGGCCGGTGGTGGACGGCATTGCCTACCTACGCCCCAAGCACTCCGTGCGCGAAGCAGTTGTTGCTTTGCTGCAACAAAACCAGCTCCGGGAAGCACGCGTTATTTTGCTTCAAGACCAGGATCCATTTGCCCCGCTGCCTCCGCCCGATGCCGAAACATTGCGAGAACTGATTGAAAACCAGAGCCTCAACCTGCGCACTGCCCTGCAAATACTCAACTACGGGCCGGTGGCCGACTACTTCGCCTACCGCTGGGCTACGCCTACTTTTTTGTCGGGACTGGCGCTGCTGCAACTAACTACGCAGGCCCAGCGGCCGGTGGTGGAGATCGCGTGCGGCATGGGCCATTTCTTACGAGCGCTGGAAGCCAACGGTATAACCACGGCCGGAGTCGATCTGGTGTTTTCCAAACTCTGGCTGGCGCGTCGCTACCTGGGAGTACAAGGAACGCTCGTTTGCGGCGACACTAAAGCATTACCACTGCGCAGTCAGCAACCGACCACGGTTTTTTGTCACGACGCCTTTTACTTTTTTGAAAACAAAGAATCGGTGCTGAGCGGTTTGCGAACGCTGGCCGCCGGTGGACCACTTGCCCTGGGTCACGTGCACACCGACGCCATCGACCACGGAGTAGCGGGTACGCTGCAATCGGCCGAAGCCTACGGGCGAATGGCTAACGCCGACGCAAGCTTTTACGATGATAAAGCGCTCATCACCGCTTGGCTCACGCAACAACTGCCTTCCGTAGAACTAACCGAAAATCTAAACCAAGCCGAAGCGGTGGCCTGGATAGAGGGTGAACCGAATTCTTCACCGTTTTCGCTGGATCGTCCGGCCGCGCCTTTGTCCCGCAATCCTCTGCTGGAACTCAACGGCACCGTTCGATGGCCTACCGAGCGCTTTCGGGATGAGTACGAAGCTGATGCCTCTTACCTTCGGGAAGGTAACTTGCTCGGTGATAATTGGGAAGCATTAGGAGACGAAGAACGAACCCGTTTGTTTAGAAGCAGAATCTTATTAGACCTTCCCCCCGCATGGTAGACCAACTCAAACTGGGCATCGTGGGCTTCGGCTGGGTGGCCCGTGATTACATGGTTCCGGCCATTCGCCAAAGCGAACGGGTGGTGCTCACCGCGGTGTGCAGTGCGCATACTTCGGATATGGCTGACTTGCCCGCCGAGGTGCCGCAGTTCACCAATCTGGCCGATATGCTCCGGCAAACCTCCGTCGACGCGGTGTACATCGCCACTCCCAACCACCTGCACGGCGCCCAGGCGGTGGCTTGTCTGGAAGCCGGACGGCACGTGCTGTGCGAAAAACCGATGGCCACCACTCCGGAAGATGCTGAAGCAATGGTGCGGGCGGCGCAGCGCAGCGGAAAAATATACGCCACCGCCTTCGACCAGCGCTTTCATCCGGCCCACCGGGTCATTCAACAACTTGTTCAGAACCATTTGCTGGGCACCATCACCCAGGTGAAGATCGATTACGCCTGCTGGTTGCCCGCCGACTGGGCACCGGACAATTGGCGCGTAGACCGCAGCAAGGCGGGCGGCGGGGCCATCATCGACCTGGCTCCGCACGGCTTAGACTTGCTGGAGACGCTGCTAAGCGATCGTATCGTCGAACTGACGCTGTACGCCCAGCGAGCGGTGCACTCCTATGCGGTGGACGACGGCGGGGTACTGCTGCTTCGCTTTGCGCGCGGCACGCTGGGCACGTTGCACGTGGGTTATAATCGACCGGACACTTTCCCCCGGCGGCGCCTGGAAATCATTGGCACCGAGCGCATGCTGGTGGCCGAAAACACCCTGGGGCAAGATGCGGGGGGCACCTTGCGACTGTTTCGGGCCAATGGCGAGCGCGAACGGCGGGTGCCGTTCAATACCAAAGCATTGCCCTTCGAGCAACAGATCAACGACTTTGCTGACCAAATCTTGCTAGGAGGTTCTCCGCAGCGAACTCCCGACGATGATCTTCGCCTGTTCAACTTACTTCACCACGCGCTGGCCACGGCCGACGAGCAACTACAACCACATCACGCAACCTAAAACCTTATGGCCCTAACCCACTACGCTTGCACCCACTGCGGCAGTTGGATCCTGTGGTTCGACACCCGCGAACCGGTTTACTGTGCCAACTGCATGGACGTGCGCAACGCCCTGCCCGACGAAGACTTTAGTTATCTGCCGATCAAAGAAGCCGACGGAAAGTACACCACCCACTGGCGCGAGGTGCTGCCCGGACTGTGGGATTTTTATACCGAACCGCAGTTGGGCCTGGGTTCGCACGGCTGGCTCATTCAGCGCGAGGCGGGCAACATTGCCTTCGAAGCGGCTCCTTATTATACCGAAGCTGCCTTTGAGAAGATTACCGAACTGGGCGGAATAAGTATTTTGTCGGCCTCGCACCCGCACGGCTACGGCGCGCTGTGGCAGTTGCAGGAAGCTTTTTCGCCGCAACTCATTATTCACAAAGACGATCTGGAGCACACCAAAGCCTTCCGCGTCAACCACCCCATCGACGACCGCGAGGTGCTGGACGAGCAGCGGGTGATGCTGCGCCTGGGCGGACACTACGATGGGCAAACCGCCCTTTACGATGCGGAAAAAAAGATTCTGTTCGCGGGCGATGCCCTTAAGATCGACTTCGACGAGCACGAAGTGCCCCACGCGCTGAGTTGTCACAAGGGCTATCACTACCACATTCCGCTCACCCGCGACGAACTGCTGCACTACCAGCAGGTGTTTGCTACCTTCGACTTTGAGCACGTGTGCACGCCCTTCGAGTTCGGGCGGGGCGTGTCGCAGCGGCAGGCAATGGCGCTGATTAATCATCTGTTACAAACCGAACCGCACACCCAGCCGGTTCTGATCAAAGAACTACTGTCATGAACGAAGCTCACTTGCAACGCGTGCTGCGCATTTACCAGGATAACCTGCCCGAAGGCAAACTGGAAAGCTTTCGCATCGACCCCATCGATTACCTAGGAGTGCCCATTGTGGATGTCACCTTCCTGCCGAAGCCCTACGAAAGGTTATACAACGGCGTTGGCTACGGCGAAACGGAGCTAAACGCCCGCCTGAGCGCTTTTGGTGAAATGTACGAGATTATGGCGATCTCCGAGGCCTTTTTATCCGCCCCCCGGCAGGAGGGTAGCTACCGGGAAATGGTTCAACGGCAGGGGGCTCAGGTGATCGATCCGCTTACGATGGCGCTTCCGGCCGGGTCGCCCTACACCCCCGATACCCCGCTGCGGTGGACCGAGGTGAAGCGGCTGTCGGACGACGCGCCCGCCTGGGTACCCAGCGAATTCGTGACCAACATTCAGGCCGACGTGGCCTATCCGCAGCAGCTCACCACCGCGATTACCAACGGCGACGGGGCGGGCGACTCGCGCGAGCGGGCACTGCTGCACGGACTGCTGGAACTATTGCAGCGGGACGGCAACTGCGACTCATTTAGGGCGCTGGATCAGGGCAAAGTTATCGACGTGAACGGCATTGCGCCCGTTACTCGCCAACTCATGGCCGATTTGGAGGCCAAAGGGCTCACGGTGATTCCTAAGCTAGCCCGCCTGACCTGCGGATGCGTGAGCGTCTACGCCGTAGGAAACGACCGCTCCGACGATCCGTTTCCGCTGAGCGTGACCGCCTGCGGAGAGGCGGCCGACCCGAACTTTGACCGCGCTATGCACAAGGCGGTGCTGGAGTGCGCTTCTTCCCACGCCCGCAAGCTGTTTTATCACTGTTCGTTCGAGCGGAAAAGCGAGTTCGCTCCGCCGGGTTATATTGAAAAATACACCAATAAACTGGTGCTGGAAGAGGAAGAACCCCGGGCCCTGGAGGCGTTGGTGGGGTGGCTATCGCTGAGCCGCGAGCAACTGTACCAACGGCTGACCGATACGGTATTTTCTCAACGAGAGATCATTAGCCCGGATAGCTTCCCCCGCTTCGCTTCGGAGGATATTAATGAACGATTGCGCGTTGTGCGGCAGGGTATTGCAGCGGAAGGGATGGAGGCGTTATTACTTTGCCGCTACGCCCGCCGACCACCCGGTGCAGGTCACCAAGGCCATCGTGCCAGGCATGGAAATGGAACTGGGAAGCTACCACCGTCTCGGAGCACGGGGCGTGCAGCGCCTACTCGACCGACAGGACGAACTCATCAGTCGCACGGCTGGGGCGGGCAAAGCGCGCGTGCGACTCACCGACGCGCAGGAAGAAGCCGTGGGCGGCCCCTGCTGGTTGGATGTTGCGCGGTTGGATGAACGGGTAGCCCCGCTGTATCCGCTCTACCGAGAACCTTCGGAACACTCCGCCCCCTTCGCGCGAGAAACCGGGTACTTCGACCAAAAAGTTACCTAAAACAGTGGTCGGGCGCGTTTCAACGCGTTCGTAACGTGCTTTCAATTAATCTAATAATTCAAACCATGTCTTCAATCGGGCGCGTTTGTAACGCGTTCGCAACGTACTTTCACTTGACCCAATAACCCAAATCATGTCATCAAAACCCCTTCGCTACGCCTGGAACACCAACGGCTGCGCCAACCACCGCCTCTACGATGCCATTGAACTGGTGGCCGACGCGGGCTACGACGGACTCGCTCTCACGCTTGACTGGCACCACCTCGATCCGTTTGCCGACGACTGGCAGCAGCAAACCGAGCGATTGCGTACGGTGCTAGATGACAAACAGCTGGGCAGCGTGATCGAAACCGGCGCGCGCTTTCTGCTGAATGCCAAGGTGAAGCACGAACCCACGCTCATTAATCCCGAAAAAGCGGGGCGCCAGCATCGGGTTGAGTTTCTGAAACGCGCCGTGGACATTGCGGCTACGTTGGGTTCGGAAGCGGTATCGTTTTGGGCCGGAGTGCGGCAGTCGGCCGTTTCGTCCGAACAGGCCAACCAATGGCTGTCCGAAGGCATCGGCGAACTGCTCGACTACGCAATGGCGAAGCAGGTGACCCTGGCGGTGGAGCCGGAGCCCGGCATGCAGATTGAAACCATCGCCGATCTGGAACGCATCAAAGCCAGTTTGCCCGCGGCGGTCCGCGATGCCCTGACCCTGGCGCTGGATGTGGGGCACGTGTGGGTGACCGGCGAGATGGACCCCGCCGAAGCGGTGCGAACGTACGGGAAGACCTGCGGCACCGCCGCTATCGAGGGCATGAACCGGGGAGTGCACGAACACCTGCCCGTGACCCAGGGCGACATGGACGTGCCTGGCCTGATCCGAAGCTTCCAGCAGATTGACTTTGACCGGCTTATCTGCGTAGAACTGTCGCGCGACTCGCACCGGGCCCACCAGGCGATTGGCGAAACCATTGAAGTATTGAAGAAAATAGAAAACGGTCAATAGATGATAGTCGATAGTCCACAGTCGACGGTTTACAGCTAAGAGCGCAGAAAACTGTCAACCGTAGTCTGTGGACGGTCGGCTGCGGGCGGTCGACTATCGACCGTGGACTGCCGACTATTGACTGCTTAAACCTTCCCACCATGAGAATCTGCTTTCTTTCCCGTCGTTACTTTCCCGCCGTGTCGGGCATGAGCGTTTACGCGCGCAACATGACGCGGGCGCTGGCCGAGCGGGGCCACGAAATCGTGATGATCAGCCAGTACCGCCAAGACGAACGGGGCGTGGGTATCTACGGCGGCGGTCCGCCCCCCGACGAACCCTGGATGCAGGTGCACGGACTGCGCTCGTTCGGCGAAGAACGCGCCGACGCCCAGACTCCCGCCGACTTCGAGGGCGACACCCAGGCGATGATCGAAGAAGCCCTTCGCCACCACCGGCAAACGCCCTTCGACGTAGTACACGCGCAGTACTGCTATCCTACCGGGCTGGCCGCTCTCGAGATCAGTCGGCAGTTGAACATTCCGAGCGTGGTCTCAATTCAGGGAGGCGACGGGCACTGGGTGGGTTTGTGCTGCACGACTCACTGGCAGGCCATGCAAGCGGTGCTCAACCATGCCACGGCGCTGGTGATTGGGTGCCGCAGCTTTGCCGACGAGGTGGTGCAGAATCACGGTATTCCGCCGGATCGCCTCACCATCGTGCCCGGAGCCACCAACGTGGATCAGTTTAAACCTACGCAAGCCATCGGAGCACTGCGCGATCCGTCGCGACTGCTCTACCACGGTCGGGTGGACCAGCGCAAAGGAGTGCTGGATTTCGTGCGCGCCGGGCGGCAGTTGCTAGATGCCGGGGAGTCGGTGCGCTTGATCATTTCGGGCATTGGTCCGGATGCAGAAGCCGCCCGTCGGTTAGTCAGCGAACTGGAGATGACCGAGCAAACCGACTTTTTAGGAGCGGTGCCCTACGATGAGGCGGCCCGCGTGTACGCGCAGGGTGATTTATTTATCTCTCCTACCTACGCTGAGGGCTTCTCCAATACCATTTTGGAAGCAATGGCTAGCGGTCTGCCCATCGTGTCTACCCGCACCGTGGGGGTGGTCGACTGCCTGGAAGACGAAGTGAACGCTGCGTTGGTAGAACCCGGCGACGTGAATGCGCTTACCCAGGCCACGCAGCGGATGTTGCACGACGAAGTCTATCGGGTGAGAGTAGCGCAACGGGCCTACGAGGAGGTGATCAGTCGGTACTCGTGGCCGGTGGTGGCGGAGCAACTGGAGGGCATCTATCAAGCGGTGCGCAACACGGAACTTGGTCACGCTTGGCAAGGAATATACGATATTGAATCTACCGTAGCGGAGGCTGACCTGAGCTGCCGGTTTCGCCAGGACCCCCATCTGCTATGAAGATTGCGTTGCTATCGCCCCACCTCGACGACGCCGTATTTTCGGTCGGTGGACTCATGGCCGTCCTGGCCGACGAGGGCCACGAAGTGCACGTGGTGACCTGCTTCACCCGTTCGGTGCCGCACCCTGCTGGCTTTGCGTTGGACTGTCAGCTCGACAAGGGGCTATCGGCTGAGGTGGATTATATGCAGTTGCGCCGGGAAGAGGACGCACGCGCCTGTGACCTGTTGAACGCCCAACCGCACTGGCTCAACTTGCCCGAAGCGCCGCACCGGGGCTACCACTCGGCCGCCGCCCTGTTCGGCGACTTTGCGGAAGGGGATACGGTTCAATCCGAATTGCAAGAACAATTAGAGAATGTGGTAGCGATGATTGAACCTGATCTGATTCTTTCTCCGCAGGGCATCGGAAGCCACGTGGATCATCGGCAGGTGCGACGGGCGGTGGTCCGTTTGCAAGAGCAATCTCCGAGCACGCTCTTTCTGCGCTGGTATGATGAGCCTTATTTAGCGCGTCATCCGGAGCAGTATCCAAAGCAGGTGATTGATGCGGGTGGCACCGGCTGGGCCGTGCTTCATGAACTGGCCACGCACCCCGGTTCTGCGGTAGTGAAAATTGACGTAGAAGCGTTTGCGGATCGGAAGATTGCGGCGTGTGCGGCTTACGCTACCCAGGTAGGCTTTCAGTTCGGGGGGGCAGCAGCTATTCGGGCAGGATTGGAAAGACGAGGGCGGCTTGAGGAGTTAGTGGCTGGAGAAGATACATTCACGCTGTTGTCTCGGCGATAACCGCAGTAGCGAACCCTTGTTGTGGTAAGCAAGGAGGTCGCCGTCTAGTTGAGTAATAATAGAAAGGTTTGGAATAGCATTCACCACCCTGTCTATGAACTGAAGGCCTGGTTCCGTCAAATTCTCCGCAAAATAGTCGGATACTACATTGGTGTGATCAGGTATCGTTCCATTCGCCGCGCATCTGCTGAATATGCTGGTTAAGCTGCTCTCCTTTTGACTGACTCACAATGCCTCTGTACTTATCTGAAAGTTTTGTATCGGCGGGCACTACGTTCTCCTGCAACACTTTGATAAGCTGCAGCTCTTCCAACTCGTGCAAAAGCCGCACGGCTTTTCGGTTGGTGACTTCTATAAGCATAGTATTTTCCATAGTTAAAGAAGATAAAGATGGAATCGTAGCTAATCATATTCGTATTAAAGGTGCCCACCGCAACGGCTATGAAAGCAGTGAAAACGTACCGTTTCAAATCGGCTAGGATTTTCAGTTCTTCGTCTATCTTCTTGTGTAGTGCATTTCTAACCTGATCTCCCCGGCGTCTAGCATCGTCGCTCATGATATTGTCTAAAGCAATAACCCTTCTTAAACCACATTATGCTGATTTTTTGCGTCAATAGGTTATCTTATCGGGATCTTGACGATTGTCTTCAAAGCTAAGCAGTACAACTAGATCACCGGTCATGTAGTAGTATAAACTGGTCTGCTTGTTTACCACAGCGCGGTGTATGTCTCTATCTTTGAAATGAGGATACATCCTGGGGTTGCTCTCAATAATACGGATCACTTCCTCAGTTCTCTCAACAAAGCGTAAGACTTGCTTCTCTGACCAGTGTTCTTCCAGGAAAGAAACAATATCAGTATAGGTAACCTCAGCTTCTGCTGACCAAACGACCGTATAATTCATTGCCCAGCCTATTTGGTGAAATGCGACTTAATGTCATTCATCACTTCCTGATGAGGGCGGGTTCTTCCTTGTTGAGCGTCATCTAATCCTCTTAGAACGGACGCTTTCGTTGCAGCCGGAAGTTGGTCCCATAGGCCAGCATCCTCTGTGTCCAATAGCGCGTTAATTTCTTTTAAAAGGACTTCATCTTCAGAATTGATGATTTTCTCGACGATCTTGTACTTGGTAGCGGCATTCATAAGTGGTGCATTTGCTGGTCAAACAACGTTGATGCTTGAATTTAACGAAAAGCAGCGCATGGCAGTTGCCCAGAAACAAAAAGTGCCCACCCGAAGGTCGGCACTTCTGAGGATTACTATCCAGGTAGGCGAAAGAACTCGTTCAAGCGTACCCAATGTGTTATTTCCACGGATCGGAGGACCCTCTGCTACCCTCCGACCAAAGGGAGCTGCTTATCAAACCACGGCTGCTTGCGCTAGGTTGTGGCATATGCTACGACCAGATTAGGGACCCTTTCTATCAACTTACGCTACAGCCAATACTATTTGGTAACCTTCACTTCCAAGTCGATTCGCCCGTCAGAGCCATCGGTACCGGTAATATTTAACACGCGCAGGATGCCGTAGCGATTGTCTACGGTTCTGAAAGCAAACAAATCTCCGGCCGCAAGATCAGTAATCTGACCTACATCCCCGCTAGAAATCTCGTACTCCTGCACCAATCTGGCAGCATCAGCTTCGGTAATGGCATCGAAATCATCCAAAGTGAAATTGTTTACCGGGCGAAAGGCAGTTGCGTTCACATCATTCCAATTAGCGCCGGTACTGGTCAGGTCGTAAATCTCCTTGGGGTATTCAGCCGGTGAAGCCAGGGAAGCCCGGTCCGTAGCACCATAGTAGTAACCAAAGTCAATGTCAGCCGAATTAACACTGGCCCCACGCACGACATCCTCCACGGAATAAGTTAAGCCATCGTCAGCACTAAAGAAAGTTTCGGAAGTTCGCGTGCCTACCACGTTATCCGGGTCCTTGAGCGGAGCGGCTAGTAGCACGGCATCGTACGCGGCTACTCTTTGGGGCAACAACACTTTGTCAATAATGTGCACAATTCCGTTACCGGTTCTGATGTCAGCGGTGGTCACGTTGGCATCATTGACCATGACCGCATCACCCGACTTGGTGATCACCACCCGCAAGCCACCGGTGCTTGCGGTCTCTAGTGCTTGGTCATTCGTTAGATCGGCTGCTTCAGCTTGTTCGCCAACCACGTGGTAGCGTAAGATGTCTTCCAAATCGTTTCGAGCCAGCAGTGCATCAGTACTCACTCCCAACTGGGCAGCCAGTGCCGCAAACGCGTCATCGGTAGGAGCAAAAACGGTGAACGGACCATTACCCTGGAGGGTGGTTACCAGATCGGCCGTTTGCAGGGCAGCAGCCAAGGTACTCAAGTTGCTGGTAGCCGAAGCCGCATCGGCCACCGTGTTGTATCCCACATCAATGACCAACTGCTCGGTGGCACCACCGCCCGAAAAAGTAAGGGTGGCTTCATCCCCAGAACTTCCGCCTACGGTGACGGTGATTGAACCGCCGGAGGCAAAAGTGCTGGCCGATGACAAAGAAGCAGCTGCAGCGTTATCAGTCACTACGCTAATCTCTTCGCTGCTGTTGGTTCCTAGAGAAGCAGTTAATTCAATCTGTGCTCCGGGAGCAGCCAATAATCTACCATCAGCGATGGTTGCATCATTTGTGGACAGGGTAATAGAATCGCCTGAAGTTGGATTCAAGGTACCTTCGTCACAGCTAGTGCCTTGGGCACTAAGTTTTCGTGCAATTATTTTCACTATTTTTCGTGGACTTGACAAACCCTTCAAATTTCCACTTCAAGGGCTTGGCCAAGCAGTCGTTATAATAGGCAATATAGGCATCAATGTTGTTTTCTAGTTCTGTGACGGAGGCAAAATTACCATAGCGAACCACATGGCGCTGTAGTTTGCCGAACCAATTCTCAATTGGATTGAGCCAGGAGCAATGCTTAGGTGTATACACAAAGCGGATACGATGCTCCGGGTTTTCCAAAAAGACCTTGCGGCTGAGCTGATTTTTCAAGATACCTCGGTAATTCTTTTTGCCCAGATCATCTTGGAAGCCTATCTGTTGAGCGATCCACTCTACTAGCGAAGCCGAAAGATGCGTATTGAGTTGGTCAGCCAATAAAACTACTTGCTCATCCTGGGGAAGTCGGGCCACAATTCCTTTCACAAAGAGCAAGAAGTCTTCCTCAGTACGAGTGGGGTGCAAGCGATGATGCATGATGTTTCCTTGCGCCACATCAGTAGCGGCCATTAAGCACGTGGTACCGTGTCTTTCATATTCATATTCTAGTCTGCGAGGCTGTCCTGCTCGTAGGGGCTGGTCAGCAGCAATGCGTTCCAGTGCTTGTATTCCCGTTTTCTCGTCTACACTGATCAGGTGCCGAGTGGGATACTGACCACGAATAGCTTCTAAAATCAATTGACATATCAAACTAATCTTCACTACAAAGACTGACCAGTCCTTAATCTTTGGGTTGAGCCAATAGTCTGATTTATGCGGTTGTAGTGCGTTGATTTTTTAAAAGCTCGCTTACATAGCGAGGGGAGATGGTTTCTACGATACCCTGAGCAACAGCCACTTGGGCTAGCATCTTCCGGTTCCATTGCGTGACTGGAATCCCGTAGTCTTGTGGCTTACGACAAGCCAACGCGGTAATCTGTTGCTTTTGAGCCATGCTGATACGCACCGGCGCACCACTACGAGGAGCATCTTCTAGCACGGCTAACATCCTGGAGAGCAGGTCTCGGTCACTCACTCCTTGTCCAGCTACGCCTGCCTGATAAGTACATAGAGATGAATAAGAAACTGCCCAATGCTTACGCCAATGCGTTACCATGCTACGCCCAACGCTCAACCGTTGGCAAAGATGCAAATTGCTTTGACCGGCAGAGGCACCTAGAATAATATCAATCCGGTTGCGCTGCTGCACCGTAACCCTAGCTTTGTTGCGTTGCTTGATAAGTAAGCTTCGCTGGCGTGGCGTGAGTGCCACCATAGTAGCAGGTTTTCCTCTGCTCATAGATAGACTGGTTTGTCAATGTGAAAACAGCATAACACTTAGCTTGTTTACTTAGTGCCGAAGGCACTAGTGACGAACAACACGCTTGCCACCATCATCAGCGTCCATAGATGATTGATTAGGTTTCTCATAGTTGAAAAAGTGTTGTAATGGTTGAACCATTGAAGTGAAAAAATCAATAAAGCGCTCCGCTGGGCTACGGCGGCCAAAATGTAAATATAGCTAAAAACGGATTGATCGCGCAACAGGCCAAACAGTCGCCCGTGAACACGAAGTGCCTTCTCGAGGGTCGGCACTTTTAAAGGTTGCAATGTAGGTAGGCGAGATATTCTTTCAAACGCGTCCGATGGGAATAACGTTGTTCGGTGGGAATAGAAGGGCTAGGAAGCGTTATGATTGGGGCAAGCCATGCAACGTTACCAATAAAGGATTGTCTATATAGGTCGGAGGATGCCAGGCACCGCTTGCTCTGCTACCCTCCGACCAGACGGAGATGGATTCCTAGATCAGCGAAGCCAGTCACCACCCCGGTCATCCCGTAGAGAACTTTTCAAATTCGCCCACGGATGAGCAAAAAAGACAGCAGTACGAGGCTCAACTCAAAGACAAAGATGAGGAAATAGCCTTTTTGCAGGAGATGGGTAAGAAGAAATAAAAAAAGCGTCTGACAAATCTGCCAGACGCTTTTTAAAATAAACTCTTTTCTACTACTTACTTAAGCAGTTTTATATCAAGGGCATTAGAATACCAGTACACTATTGAAGCCTTACCGCTTTTATTCGAGTGTAATCTGTCGCTGAGAACCTTGCGTTCCGCTTATACTAACAACTTTCCAAGACCTTCATGCCCCCTCGTTCTTCATCTAGTTTAGCAGAAATACTTGACCTACCGTTAAATTGGTAAGTCTTGATTGTTGATCACTACATCATCAACAAAAGTCATCTGAGAGCTTCTGCGACACAATCTGGTCTAAGTTAGCAGCATCTATGCTTGCAGCTTCATCAAATTACTGTGTCCGGCCGTAGATCTAAACCACGTATATTCAGGATCTAGTGAAGTCCATATTCTCAAATGCATCATCACAAACTCTTTAGGCAATCGAATGATTGCTATTTTCACCCAACCAGTAGACAAGATCTACATCGTTTCCGTTGGCGTGAGCATCAGAAGCTGAATAAACGGTTTATCAATTACATTATAGAAACTTCCGTTTGTCGTGTTCCACTGTCCACCTAATAGTACTGCTGTTGACTCAATTATTGAGCTTTCTGGTAATAACAAGCGTCTATAATGTGAACTACCTTCCGTTGCCTGCTTGGATATCGGCAGTGCGTAATAGTTCCATCTTAATCTTACCCCTCCTTCGGTAGTGATAAAAGCACTACTGCCCTCAACTGTCTCTACCGGTCCAGGCTGCAAGTCTGTAGATAATACTCTTCCAGAAACTACGTGGTATAATAGTATATCACCAAGATTATCCAAACCAAGCAGATCAGCTTGAGAGATATCTAACTCAGTGGTCAGCGCATCAAAGGCCGCATTGGTTGGTGCAAACACAGTGAAAGGACCGTCACCTTGTAGAGTGGTAATTAAGTTGGCTGTGGTGAGTGCCTGAACCAAAGTGCTAAAGTCAGGATTACTTGCTGCCACTTGGACAACTGTTTCAAACTTAACGTTCAAAGTAATTTGCTCCGACTCCTGTACGCTTCCATCAACTAAAGTAAAAGTCAAAACTATGTTGTCTCCGCCAGCATCTTCAGGAATCACAAACTCTAAAGTTTCTCCAGAAGTTATAGTGTTATCCGGTAGAAATTCGCCACCGTTATCAGAGACAACAGTAGCTTCTGCATCACTAGGCGCACCATTAAGGGTAACAGTTAGCTCTACGGTATCTCCTGGACAGAATACCGATAGTTGAAGTTCACTAGCAGCTATGTGAAATACCAAGAACCGGATCGGTATTCTCAGTATCCTCGCCGCAACTGGTGACGAACAGCACGGTGGCCGCCATCATAAACATCATTAAATAATTGGTTACTTTTCTCATAATCGGTTTTTGTTTGATAAATAATTGTGGTAAATGAATAATTGAATGAAAGAATGATTGAATGCTGGAAAAATCAAATAACATTCCGTCATTCAATCCTTCCAGCATTCGTTTTCTACGCATAACTGCGATTTAAAGCACCGTTAATCTTAGCGGCTAAGTCGCGCTTGGTCATCAGGCCCGACTGTTGCCACAAGATTTGTCCCTTCCAGAACAAGATCAGCGTGGGTACGCCGCGCACCTTATACTGGTTGGCGAATGCTTGGTTTTTGTCAACGTCGATCTTAATTACCTTCACCCGATCTTTGAACGTTTGCGCCGTTTCCTGCACAATCGGACTCAGCGTTTGGCAGGGTCCGCACCAGGTGGCGTGAAAGTCGACCAGCACGGGCTGCTCTCCTTCGTTGATTAATTGACTAAAGCTTTTTTTCTTACTAGTACGCATAAGCTGCTGGTAATTACAATTGCATAAACTATACCAAGACCCGAAGGTTTCAGTAGGAATATGTAAGGTTTAAGGGATACGAAGACAGTTGAAAGGCGGTCTTCCGGATAAATAATAAAAAATTAATATTCTATTAATCTAAAAAGTCGCAACAATAGGGGTTCCGAAAGTTTTTTAACAACACTTTACAGGAAGTGTTTGGTAGTTATTAAGCAAAAAGAGTACCAACCGTTGATTGGTGCTTCGCTTTTCTATCATTAATTTTAGAGCATTCCAACGGCCCTACGCACGTAAGGTTTTAGCTATTACTACATGATTCGTGAAAAAACGAGTAATAAAAATTATCTTATGCAGAAACGATGAAGCACCTTACCGTATACTACAATGATGACGAGGACATTGCTCCGGTTCAAGCCCTAGCTACCAAAATGGGACTTATTACCAAAGGTTCGCCTGAGCAAAAGCAGAGCAACAGCGGAAAAGAAATGGCTCAGATCCTGGAAAAATTAGCAGAACAGGACACGATCACTAAAGCCATTCCTGACCCGGTGGCTTGGCAACGTGAAGTCCGTCAGGATAGAAAAGCTTGATAGCGCGACCTCTTAACCTATTACCCTCAAATGATGATTCAGCCTAATTACTTCATGAAATCAACTATACGTATTGGCTATGTGCTGGCGCTCATCGCAATAAGTCAGTCCCAACCGGCTACTGCCCAGTCGACCAACGGCTCCCAAGAACTCACCCTGGAAGCTATTTTTGCCGATAACCTGCTACAGCAAGAAACCGTGTCGAGCATCCGGTGGATGAACGACGGGCGCTACTACACCGCCCAGGTGTCCGAAGACACGGTCTATTACCAGCACATCCTGCGCTACGACGTCACCACCGGCGAAGCGGTAGACACGCTGGTGAACGGTCGGCAACTGCTGCCCCGCGATGCGCCCGACACTCCGGCACTGGCCTACGACAACTACGAACTGAGTCCGCGCGAAGACAAGGTTCTGTTCGCCACCGAACTGGAGCCCATCTACCGCCGCTCCCGCAAGGCGTATTATTACGTGTATGACCTAACCACGGGCGATTTCCAGCCGCTGGCCGAGGGCGGCAAGCAATCGTACGCCACTTTCTCGCCCGACGGGAGCCGGGTGGCCTTCGTACGCGATAACAATTTGTATTACGTTACCTTAGCCGACGGGTCGCTTACGGCCGTCGCGGAAGACGGTAAGCGCAACGCGCTCATCCACGGCAGCACCGACTGGGTCTACGAAGAAGAATTCGGATTTACTAAAGCGTTCTACTGGTCGCCCGCGGGAGATCAGCTGGCCTTTATCTCGTTCGACGAGTCGGCGGTAGCGGAATACAATATGCAACAGTGGGGCGATCTGTACCCACTCGATGATCGCTTTAAATACCCCAAAGCGGGCGAAGCCAACTCGGCGGTGCGCGTCTCGGTGTATCACCTGCCCAGCAAAAAGACCACGAAGGTGGACGTGGGCTCCGAAACGGATATCTATCTGCCCCGGGTGCAGTGGACCACCGACAATAACACGCTCTCGGTCACCCGCCTGAACCGCCTGCAGAACCGGTTGGACATTATGCACGCCAACGCGAGCACGGGCGAGGCCGAGACGATCCTTACCGAGGAGAGCGATACTTACGTTGATATCAATTACAACAATGATCTGACCTACCTGGGCGACGGGCAGCACTTCGTGTATACGAGCGAACAGGACGGCTATAAGCACATTTATTTGTACACCGTGGCGGGCAAACGGGTGCGGCAGGTGACCCAGGGCAACTGGGAAGTGAGCGAACTGGCCGCCATCGACGAAGCGCAGAAGCTGATGTATTACCTATCGACCGAAGCATCGCCGCTCGAGCGGCAATTGTACTCCATTAGCTGGCAGGGCAAAAAGAAGCAGCGGCTTAGTGAGGAACCTGGCACCCACCGCGTAGACTTTAGTCCCGACGCCCGCTACTACGTAGACCGTTATTCTTCGGTCGAGCACCCGCTGGTGGTCGAGCTGCACCAGGCGCCTTCAGCCAAAACCATCCGTACGCTCGAAGACAATCAAGCCCTACGGGAAGCGGTGGCTAAGTACCGCTGGGGCACCCGCGAGGAGATCACCGTGCCCGTGGGCGACGGCGTGGCACTCAACGGCTACCTGATCAAACCCAACGATTTCGACAGCACCCTACAGTACCCATTGTTGACGTACGTGTACGGTGGACCGGGTTCTCAGATGGTGAACAACGAGTGGATGAGCGACCGCGAGGGGTGGTTTCACGTGCTGGCGCAGCGCGGTTACCTGGTGGCCTGCGTCGATAACCGGGGCACGGGCGGCCGTGGCCGCGACTTCAGTCACGGTACCTACGCCCAACTGGGCAAGCTGGAGGTGCAGGACCAGATTGCCAGCGCGAAGTATCTGGGCCAACTGCCCTACGTGGACGCCGACCGCATTGGCATCTGGGGTTGGAGCTACGGCGGCTATATGTCTTCGCTGGCGCTGTTTATGGGTAACGAGGTGTTTAAGGCGGCCATCGCCGTGGCCCCGGTGACGAGCTGGCGGTTTTACGACAGCGTGTATACCGAGCGTTATTTGCAAACTCCGCAGCTCAACGCTGAAGGTTACGACCGCTACTCACCGCTGTCACACGTAGACAAGCTGCGCGGCAACTTCTTGCTCATCCACGGCACCGGCGACGACAACGTGCATTTTCAGAACGCGGTGATGCTCCAGGACGCGCTGATTGCCGCCAACAAGCAGTTCGATTCGTTCTATTATCCCAACCGCAACCACGGCATCTACGGCGGCAACACCCGCCTGCACCTGTTCACGATGATGACGGACTTTGTGGAAGCGAAACTCTAGGAGCTGGATGGTGAGAGGAGGATTGGATGAGAGTGCGTGATGTAAGAGAGAAAAAAGCAAAACTACCTACCGAAGCATCCTCTACCAGCTTAAAGATGTTCTGCCGTAGGTAGTTTAGAATTTATAAGTAGAAAGCTATTTTGATTGAGTCTCAGCTTCATCGGCATCGAACACGTTGCTGTTGTTTGCCCACTTTTTGAAGCCTTCATTACCTAACTCAGCGCGTAGTTCTTGCGAACATACCGCTACTCCTTTCACTTTAACTACCGCAACAAAGGGGAAGCTAGAGTAGGTAACCACCCCATCAAGAAGCAAATCATATTTGGGGCCAGCCACTTCTAAAGCCTCGTCGGCAGCATCTTTAATGTTCCAGCCGAATCCTAGAAAATAGGCCTTACTTCCTTCAGTGGGTTTTCCTTTGGTCCTGTCCACCCCAATCTCGGCATTCTTGGTGCTGATCACGGTGAAGTCGACCAAACGATACGTGCAACTTGACATTGTAACAATAGCTAACAGTACAACCAATGAGTTTAGTTTGAAAATTTTCATGTTCTTATACTTTGCGATTTGTCCTACTCGTAAGGCTTTTCAGGGTCCGCCTCGTTTTTAAAGTGGTTCTGAACTCCACTGATCAACGCTGGTGAAATGATCAGCACAAAATTAAAACCCCAGTTAAATTAGTTTCCGGTGAAACAGGCGCTACCTTACGTTTGCAATGCTTTTAAGAGAGTAGTAGAATTTCGGCTCCGTAATTTGGCCCCCCCTTTGTAGGATGCGTGTCGCAGTTGGCCGATGCAAAAAGTGAGTGAATTGCTATATCGCATGCCAGACTGCTTTTCATTAGAGGGACAGGGGAAGCAAGAAACGCAGGGCAAAGAAAACACAAAGTGTGCTATAGATCTGGCTTGCTTATTGAGTTTCAGACGATTGCCCGCGTGGCCTTCTACTGCTAACTACAGTGGCTCGAGACGTTTGGTACGGCTACCGGTGCAAGGATGCAATCAAAGAAGAGCGGCTGAACACACTTGGTATCACCGTGCTGCGCTTTTAAGATAGCGAGGTAATAGACTGACAACATGCTGCGCGTATCAGAGAACTTTATTCTGGACTTTGAAGAAGATAGAGAGGCAAAAAGATAAGTCAACTCAATATCAGACTATCAAACCGCTCAACCTTCGCACCCAGCGCTTGCAAACGCTTATCAATGTTCTGGTAGCCGCGGTCGATCTGCTCGATGTTGTAGATCACACTTTCTCCTTCGGCCGACAGCGCCGCGATAAGCAATGACACTCCGGCCCGGATGTCGGGCGAAGTCATGGACACGCCGCGCAGCGACTGAACGCGATCCAGGCCGATCACGGTGGCGCGGTGCGGATCGCACAGGATGATCTGCGCGCCCATATCGATGAGCTTGTCCACGAAGAACAGGCGGCTCTCGAACATCTTCTGGTGAATGAGCACGGTGCCCTTGGCCTGGGTGGCCACCACCAGCAGGATGCTGAGCAGGTCGGGCGTGAGGCCGGGCCAGATGGCGTCGGCGATGGTCATGATGGAGCCATCGATAAACGTCTCAATCTCGTAGTGCTCGTTGTCGTGCACGTGGATGTCGTCGCCGTTGATGTCAAAGTTAATACCCAGCTTGCGAAACGTATCGGGGATGATGCCCAGTTGGTGCACTCCGGCTCCTTTGATGGTGATGTCCGAGGCGGTCATGGCGGCCAGGCCGATGAAGCTCCCTACCTCAATCATGTCGGGCAGCATGGTGTGCTCGGTGCCACCCAGCGATTCTACGCCCTCGATGTGCAGCAGGTTAGAGCCCACGCCGGTGATCTTGGCGCCCATGCGGTTGAGCATCTCGCAGAGTTGCTGTAGGTAGGGTTCGCAGGCGGCGTTGTAAATAGTGGTTTTGCCCTTGGCCATCGAGGCGGCCATCACCACGTTGGCGGTGCCCGTCACGCTTGCTTCTTCCAGCAGCATGTAGGTGCCCTGCAAATTAGAGGCATCGATGCTGTAGTAGCCGTCGTCGGCGTTGTAGTTGAATTTTGCGCCCAGCTTCTGAAAGCCAATAAAGTGCGTATCCAGTCGGCGACGCCCGATTTTGTCTCCGCCCGGCTTCGGAATTTTACCCTTGCCGAAGCGGGCCAGCAGCGGACCCAGCGTCATAATCGATCCGCGCAGCGAAGCCGCTTGCTTCTTGTACTCGGCGGTTTCCAGATACGATACGTCAATGTCTTTGGCCGTGAAGCGATACGACTCCTCACCCAGCTTTTCAACCTCCACGCCCAGCGACCCCAGCAGCTCGATGAGCTTGTTCACGTCCCGGATATTGGGCACTTTGTGGATGGTCATCGGCTCGGCGGTGAGCAGCACGCCGCAGAGAATTTGCAGCGATTCGTTTTTGGCTCCCTGGGGCACAATCTCGCCCTGTAGCGAGTTTCCGCCTTCTATCTTGAAAAATGCCATTAGTTGTTTTTCTTACGACGATTGTTCCGACGACCCTTGTTGCTTTTGCCCGAATTGTTATTACTACTATTGGTGTTGCTGCGCCCCTTGCTGCTGGGAGCAATGGCACTATCGAACAGGTTTTTGGCTTTTACCTCCTCCACATCAATGAGCAGTTTGTCATTAGACATTGACTTCAGGTGCCCCACAATGGTGTTGTCGTCTACGTTGTCGCGGTTCCAGGTGGTGTAGAAGGTTTTCATGAGCTTACCCAGGTAGATGATCGCTCCGCGCTGCTCTTCTTCGTCCTCAATTTCGCTGGCCAGCGCGATGAGCTTCTCCACGTTCTGACCGTAGTGCTTGTAGCGCGCCGACGTCTTGTTGTACGACATCCGCTCGGGCTTCTTGGTGAGGATGTCTTCGGCCGGAGGAGGAAAGGGGGCGTCCACGTCGAGCGTGAAGTTGGTCATGATGAACAGGTCGTCCCAGGTTTTTTGGGTGGTTTCCTCGGGGTCGAGGCCCGCGGTGGGGTTGAGCTGCCGCATCAGATTAACTAGGGTGTAGGCGTACTTGGTGCGCTTCTCCCGATCTTCAACCGTACCTAAGTGGTCGGCTAACATTTGAATATTGCGTCCGTACTCGCGCAGGGTGAGCGGGGGAAGGACTGAATTGTAGTGGTGCATGGGGGATTTGTAGTGGTGGCCAGGGTTTTGGGAATTGGGTTTTGGAAACTAAGTGTTGGAGCAAAACACCCAATCCCTAACCCCCAAACCCTAGCCTACTCGTGAATTTTAAGTTTGGCAAAGCTAAGTAATAATGTCTTCTCTCCAAAATCGGAGAATTCGACCCGGGCTTTGCGGTTGGCACCGTCGGCATCGATGCCCTTCACCTGCCCGAACCCGAACTTAGGGTGCTCCACCTTCATCCCGGCTTCCAGTTGGCTGGTGTCGCTGGGCGCGAAGTCGGCGGAGGCTTTGTAGGTGCTGCGGTTGGTGGGCCGGGCCTGCTGTCGGCTGCGGTCGCGCTTGATACTTTTGAGCAAGATGCGAGCATGGTCAGTGTCGCCCACGGGCGAGCGGGTGCCTAGCTTTTTGTTGACCATCACGTAGGCCGGATCAATCTCTTCCAGAAACCGGCTCGGCTCGCAGTTCTTTAGTCGCCCGAAGCGATAACGCGTGAGCGCATAAGAAAGGGTCAACTTTTTCATAGCGCGGGTGATGGCCACGTAGAACAGCCGACGTTCTTCTTCCAAATCCTGCCGACTGCCCAGCATCATCTGCGAGGGGAACAGGTCTTCTTCCATGCCCACCACGTAGACGTAGGGAAACTCCAGCCCCTTGGCCATGTGGATGGTCATCATCGTCACCTTGTCCTGGTCGTCGTCTTTGTCCTGGTCCACCGAAGAGAGCAGCGCCACTTCCTCCAAAAAAGCGGTGAGGCTTTTGTCTTCGTTTTCGGGGTCATCAACAAACACCTTGACCGCGTTGAGCAATTCCTGCACGTTTTCGTAGCGGCTCAGTCCCTCAATGGTTTTGTCTTCGTAGAGTTCGCGCAGCAGCCCCGAGCCCTTGGCAATCTGCGAAGCGGCTTCGAAGGCATCCTTGCGCTCGGCTTCTAATTGAAACGCCTTGATGGAATCTTTGAACTGGATCAGCGTATTCGCGGCCCGTGCCGGAAAAAACTGGTCAGCATTCTCAAGCACCTCCCAGATAGAAATGTCGTGCTCGTAGGCGGTAACCACAATTTTATCCACCGTCGTCGGACCGATACCCCGTTTGGGCAGGTTGACGATCCGCCGAAAGGCCTGCTCGTCGTTCACGTTGAGCGAGTAGCGCATATAGGAGATCAGGTCCTTGATTTCTTTGCGCTGGTAGAACGACAATCCGCCGATAATTTTGTACTTGATGTTGCGCTTGCGCAGGGCTTCTTCCATCGCGCGCGACTGGCTGTTGGTGCGGTACAGGATGACGAAGTCGCCGTAGCGCCGGTGCTGGTTACTCTTCTCCTCAAAGATCGAGTAGGCCACCAGCCGCCCTTCTTCCTGGTCGGAGGTGGCTTTAAGGAGTTCGATCAGGTGCCCCTCTTCGTTGGCCGTCCACACCGATTTTTTCAGTTGCGCCTTGTTGCGGCCGATCACCGAGTTGGCCGCGTTCACGATGCTCTGGGTAGAGCGGTAGTTCTGCTCTAACTTGAACACCTCCAGCTCCGGAAAGTCTTTCTCGAAGTTAAGGATATTCTGGATATCCGCGCCGCGGAAGGCATAGATGCTCTGGGCATCGTCGCCCACCACGCAGATGTTGCCCCGCACGGCGGCCAGTTTTTTGGTGATCAGGTACTGCGACACGTTGGTATCCTGAAACTCATCCACCAGCACGTAATGAAAGCGCTGTTGGTATTTGTTGAGCACGTCGGGATGTTCGCGAAACAGCACGTTGGTGTTGAACAGCAGATCGTCGAAGTCCATGGCGTTGGCCCGGAAGCAGCGGGCCACGTAGGTTTGGTATAACTTAGCCATGTGCGGCTTGGCGGCGGCTTCGTCTTCGGCCCGGATGGCGGGGTTATCGCGGTACGTTTGCCAGGAGATGAGCTTGTTCTTGGCGCTGCTGATGCGGTTGAGCACCACGTTGGCCTTATACATTTTGTCGTCGAGCCCCGCCTCCTTCACGATTTTCTTGATGAGCGTTTTGGAGTCGTCGGTGTCGTAGATGGTGAAGTTGCGCTGGTAGCCCAGGCGGTCGGCTTCCGAGCGTAGCATGCGGGCGAACACCGAGTGGAAGGTGCCCATCCACAGGTTGCGCGCCTCGTTGCCCACCACGGTTTCGATGCGGTTGCGCATCTCCTTGGCCGCTTTGTTGGTGAAGGTGAGGGCCAGAATGCTGAACGGATCCACGCCCTTTTTCTGGATGAGGTAGGCCATGCGGTAGGTGAGCACGCGGGTTTTGCCCGAGCCGGCCCCGGCGATGATCATGGTGGGTCCTTCGGTGTGCTCCACAGCCGCCCGTTGCGGATCGTTCAGGGTGTTGAGGTACTCCATAAATGGGTTAGGGTTGGTGAGACGAAGGTACAAAAAATTCTGGATGCTTGGAGTTAGGAAAACAGAACGACAGAAAACGAAAAATGGAAATATGATTTCTTCACTGCTTTGTTTCTTGAGGGATTTCTCTTAATTTTGCCACTCGTTAAACCAAAATGGGCAAAGGTTCGTTCTTTTGCCAACCGAACAAGAAGACATGGCCAATCATAAATCGTCCCTCAAGCGCATCCGATCCAGCGAAACGCGGCGTCTGCGCAACCGCTACCAACTGAAAACCACGCGCACCTACGTGCGTCGCCTGCGCGAAACCACCGACAAGTCGGAAGCCCAGAAGCTGTTCCAAGACGTGGAAGGTATGCTCAACAAGCTAGCGAAGAACAACATCATTCATAAGAACAACGCGGCCAACAAAAAGTCGCAACTCGCCAAATACGTCAACCAATTGGCGTAGATTCTTACTTCTCGAGATACTCCTGAGCCCTTTGCTGAATAAGTGAAGGGCTTTTTTGTTTTCACAAGATTTTGTAAAACAATTTCTATTATAGAGAAGGTAATCGCCGTAACTCCCAACTAATTTCTCCAGCACTCTGACACCGCTATTGCTAATAGATTTATCTTCTGACTATAACTTACCTGCTTTGCCAATCGGCAACTGCACATGATTTGGCGCACTCAGTCGTATAGTTTTCTTTTGTTGCAAAACAGAAAGATATACGAGGAAATATGAAGAAGAATCTACTGATTGTGTGTTTAGCTCTTTTAAACGGAAGTTACGTTTGGGCACAAGCGCAAAATGATGGTGAAGTAGATCTCTTCGACCTGTCTCTGGAAGAACTGATGGACATCGATTTATACGATGATCAGTTCAATTTATACGGATTTATCAACGCCAATACCGAAAAGGTATTCAACGTTCCTTCGGTGGATAGTGAAGGAAGAACCGTGACGGAAACAGAACCCGTCGCATGGTCGCCGGTTCAGAATTTTCACATCTACGGTTCGGGCAATCTCTCACCCAACATCAGCGTGTTTTTCAACCTGGCGTATAGCAACGAACGGCTGGAAGTACGAGAAGCTAACGGCAACTTCAAAATTACTGACGCCTGGCAAATTAGGGTTGGTAAGATGTACCGCAGGTTCGGGCTGTACAACGAGCGGCTAGACCAGATTCCTACCATCATCGGGATTGAACCGCCCGAGCTTTTCGATCAGGACCATCTCTTTTTGACCCGGACTACCAATCTCATGCTGCATGGCAATCAAAAGGTGGGACAAGGTGAACTCTCTTACGCATTAACAACCGGAAGCGCCGAAGGTGGCAACGCCAAAAAGGACGTGATTCCGCTGGGTTGGGATTTTCGTTACCGGGCCGAAAAAATTGGCGTCTTGGTGGGTACTTCGGGCTACGCTTCGGGCATCAACGGACAACCGACCACCTCCACCGTAGATTTTGGAACCGGTTCGCCGCGCGGGGGCGTGCTGCCCTGGATGGAAGAAGATCGGTTTACGGTAATCGGCGGTTTTTTGGAAAAGCGGCTCAACCGGTGGCTGATTCAGACCGCCTACTGGCGAGCCAACCACCAAGCGGTGCGCAACCCCGAGCATGTACTGACGATGATTCGGGAGGCCGGTATCAACCAGAACCAGCGTACCCGCTTTTTGGGAGAAAACTCTCCAATCGCCGACGCCGAACTAACTCCCGACAATGTGATTAGGCCGGTCAACTACACGACGTACACCTTCTATACCCGCGTTAGCTATAACATTAAATCCAGCGTCGGTCAGTTTGTGCCGTACGCCTTCTTCGACGGTCTGTCAAATCCGGAGGTAATTGCTAGCAAGACGTACGGCGGTGACAACGAAGCAGGAATTGCTGATGATGGGCGGTTTTCTAAAATCTCACTGGGTTTAGTGTATCGTCCGATTAACCAGGTGGCGGTGAAAATGGATGTGAGTTCTCATTCTCAGCGATTTAATGGTGAGGTGGTTACCTATCCCGAAGTGCGCCTTGACGTTTCGTTTGGCTTCGACGCGCTGAGCCACCGGCGGTAGTGGTTTTTCCTGCCAGCGCGGTTGGATACTGCTGGCCAGCGGTGCACATCTGCCAATTATCACTATTATGTCTCTAAAAGTCCTTCGTGAAACCGGTATTCTCAGTTGGGACGAAGCCGATCGTCCCCGCGAAAAGCTCCTGCAAAAAGGTCGATCAGCCCTCACCGACGCCGAGCTGATTGCTATTCTGATCGGTTCGGGCACACCGCAAGCAGAGTGCGGTTGATTTAAGCAAAGACATTCTGAAGTCGGCGCAGCACAATCTGCACGAACTGGCCAAACTGTCGGTCAATGAACTGAAAAAGTTTCCGGGCATCGGCGAGGCCAAGGCCATCAGTATCGTGAGTGCGCTGGAACTGGGGCGGCGGCGCAAGGTAAGCGAACCCACCCGGCGCGACAAAATCACCTGCTCGGACGATGCCTACGGGGTGATGCAGCCCTACCTGCTCGACCAGCCGCTGGAGCAGTTCTGGATTTTGTTGCTCAACCGCGCCAACGAGGTGCTCAAACCGCACTGCGTGAGCCAGGGCGGCCTAGCGGGCACGGTGGCCGATCCCAAAACGATCTTCAAGGCGGCGCTGGACAAACTGGCCAGCTCGATCATCCTGGTGCACAACCATCCGTCGGGCAACCTCACGCCCAGCGAGGCGGATATCCGGCTCACCCAGAAGCTCAAGGAAGCGGGGCAACTGCTCGATCTGCCGGTGCTGGACCACCTGATTTTTACCGATCATGGGTTCTATAGCTTTGCCGACGAGGGGGTGTTATAGGTACGCAGATCGTGCCCACGAACAGCATAGATCACACCGGAAATTATGCGCATTGGGTAGGGTTTTCTATATTGGTGTTTCACAATCTAATCTGTTATGACTCACCATCAAACTCGTCTGAGTACTCGTTTTCTTCCGTTTTTTAAAGGGCTGTGCTACGCGTTGTTGGTAGCCTTTTTTGCCTTGTCCATTCCGGCACTTTTAGAAGGCGACTGGCGGGTGCTGCTAGTCTTACTCAGCAGTGGGATCATGATATTCACTATCTTGCGGGGCATGCGTAAACTACGAACGGTAACCTGGGAGGATGACCAACTGCGCGTAAAGGATCAACAAACAATTCTTCTGCTGCCCGAAGAGATCGCAAATATAGAACTAAAAGTACTTATCGGGGTGCATGAGGTCACGTTGTGCGAACCGCATCCCTATCTGGGCGAGTCGTTTCTGTTTTTGGCGTCAATGACGTACCTGTTCAACCACGACAAGATCGACGACCAGATGCACGCGCTGCGGGAGCATATTGCCCAGTCGAAGCGCAGCGTGGTACCAAACAGGACGCATCAGTCACCTCCGTATCCTGACAATCAGCAGCTCACCCGGTAGCTATCCTAGCATTCGGCAACCAGTATCTTGGGTATCAGTACCTTTGGCAATGAGGGGTTGAATTGCAGATGGCGAACCGACCCCTCGCTAGCCTGAAAATTAGCCGATGATAATGCACGCTTTTGAAGAACACGATCTTATTTGTACCCGCCGAGTCCCGTCAACCGTAATCAACGCATGACCGAAAGAACCATAGCCGTAGGCATCATGAAAATTGATGTGACCGGTGCCGACGACCGCTCGCTGAGCAACCTGACCCAGCAGGCCACCCGGCAGTTCGCGCACGTCGTGCAGCGCGAAACACAACTTACCATCGAGTCGCTGTCCTTCGACGAACCGAACCTCACCCCCGACGAACACGGCTACAGCGCCCTCGACTTCGTGCAGATCGGCATCAACGAAAAAACCGAGCGCCAGCTTGCTTTCCTGATTATCATCACCGAGGTAGAGATTGCCGCCGCTTCGCTTTCCTACCTGCTTGCCCTGCCGTCTCAGCTCACCAACGTGGCCATCATCTCAACCCGGCGACTGGCCGACTACGGATCGGCCGACATCCGGAATCAGGCGCTCATGACTAACCGGCTCAGCACCCTGATGCTGCACTGCTTCGGTAGACTGCTGAACCTTAGCTACCATTCGGACAAGACCAACTACATGGCTAAGATCGAGGTGCCGGACGACCTGGACACAATGGACCGGTTCACCGAGCAGCAGTTCGATCATATGGCTAAAAACTTGCCCCGGGAGGCCAACGACCGCTTCTCGCGGGGCAATAAATACTCGTTCGTGCTTCGGCAAGTAGCCAGCAACGTGCCGCGCATCGTACGGGGCGCGGTTCGGGCCAATCCGCTCAGGATCGCGACCAAGCTGCCCACCATGATCGCCACGGCCCTGTCGGTGATCATTATCCTGATCTTCGGGGGCGAGACGTGGGATTTTGCCGCATCGGTATCGTACGGACAACTCGCGGTTTTCGTGGTCGCTAGTTTCGTGGCGGCCACCTTCGTGCTGTACCGGGCGTTTTCCTTCCGGCTGGTTTCAACGCGCCACGGCAACACCTCCGAGAGTTCGGTGGTTACGGCGGGCGCCACCTACCTGGCCCTGGTGCTCACGCTGCTGTGCCTGTTTGTGCTGTTCGGACTGCTGATGTACGGGGTGGTAGTGTTCGTTTTTCCGGACCCACTTATGAGTACCTGGACTTCCGATCAGGATGGTTCTTCGTTTGCGGCCCATATGCGGTTGGTCGCCTTCTTGGCAGCGGTGGGGGTGCTATCGGGTTCGCTGGGAGGATCGGCCGACTCGCGTTCGGTGGTGCGTAACGTGCTTTTTGCGGTAGACGAAACCTAAGTAGAAACACTCGAGCGATCCTGGGGTTGAACAACTACACCAAAGAACCAACATCGTATGAATCAGCTCACCTTTAATAACGGCGATACCTTACCCGCCATCGGACTAGGCACCTGGAAATCGGCTCCCGGCGAAGTGCACCACGCGGTGGTGGAAGCCCTGCACGCCGGTTACCGCCACATCAACTGCGCCGCGATCTACGGCAACGAACCGGAAATCGGGCAGGCGCTGCGCGAGGTGCTGGATCAGGGCACCGTGCAGCGAGAAGAACTGTGGATCACATCTAAGCTGTGGAACACGGCGCACCGAAAAGAAGATGTGCTCCCCGCCCTGAAGAAAACGCTGAACGATCTGCAGCTCGACTATCTTGATTTGTACTTGATGCACTGGCCCATTGCCTTGCAGCCGGACTTGACCACTTTCCCCGAGCGGGCCGAGGACTTTTTGAGTCTGGAAGAGGTGCCGCTGATTGAAACCTGGCAAGCGATGGAGGCCACTGCCGAGCAAGGAATGGTGAAGCACCTGGGCGTGTCGAACTTCAGCGTGAAAAAGCTACGCGCTTTGCAGCAGGAAGCTACCCACGCTCCCGAAATGAACCAGGTGGAGATGCATCCTTTGCTGCAACAAAGCGATTTGATGGCGTTTTGTCAGCAGGAAGGCATCCACCTCACGGCCTACTCTCCGCTGGGTTCGGGCGACCGTCCGGAACGGCTCAAGAATGAGGATCACATCAACCTGCTGGAAGAGCCAACCATCCGGCAGATTGCTGACAAACATAGCTGCTCAACCGCGCAGGTACTCATCCGCTGGGCCGTGGCGCGGGGCACCGCCGTGATCCCGAAATCGGTGAACCCCGAGCGTATCCGGCAAAACCTGGCCGCTGCCAAGGTGGAATTAGACGAACAGGATATGCAAAAGATTGCCGAATTGGACCGCCACAGCCGCTACGTGGATGGTACTACCTGGGTGATGAAGGGCAATTCGTATACTCTGGCTAACCTGTGGGACGAATAAATATGGGCTAAACGGCCCCCTAAAGACAACAGTTAACTCGTTCACCGAAAAATAAGCAGCTTGGCTGGCGGCCTATTTTGCATTTTGTAAAGAAATTATTTGTATATTTTTGTGTGCGTATTTTGATATACCCGCACATCTCTCAGAAGTCGGATTTATTCCGACTTTTTTTGTGCACTAATTATCAGAAAAAGTTACCAGAAACCCGCTCTTGCCTCAATTACAATAATTTTAAATTATATGGCTGTTTTTTGAAAATCGTTAAACGTGGGGTGGTCTCTTCTCCATAGTTTAGGGTAAGATAAAAATGAATTACGAAAAAATTAGTTTATAGGGTATTTATTTACGCATATAAAAATTTAAACCCGCTTATTTTATTTTTTTCATAACAAAATGTCCAAACTCTTCGTAAGTTTGCAGTGAACACGATATCAAGTTCATGCATTAATTAAGTTCAATCACAAAAAGGAAAACAAAATGAAAAAGGTAACAAATCAAATTTTGGTAGCGATTGCGCTGCTGCTCGTTGGCGGTAGCGTCTTCGCGGGCGATTCTGATCCTGACATCAGCATTCGGAAGTCGCAGGGAGAAAAGCAAACGTTGGTTCGCGTAGCCAATTTATCAACCGGCACGGCTGTGCTGCGGCTCAAGGATGCGCAAGGTCGGGTGCTTCACCGCGAAGCGATCAAGGGCGACGCCTACATGAAGAAGTATAATATGGCTAGTCTGCCAGCGGGGGAGTATACCTTCGAGGTGCGTTCGGCCGAGGGTATTTCTCAGGAAACGTTCACGTTGAACGAGGGCACCGCCCAGGCAATCTACTTTAAGCCCGCCGTGCAGATCGACGAAGAAATGGTGAAAGTGATGTTCAAGAACAGCATTGCTTCTCCGGTATCGCTGAAACTGTACGACCGTTACGGTGAGGTGCTGTATCAGGAAACCGTGGCTTGCCAGGAGCAGTACGCCAAAGGGCTAAACCTCTCGAAGCTAGCCGCTGGCCAGTACTCTTTGTCACTCACCGGCGACAATTACGTTTACTCAAAGAGCATCGCGCTGAAGTAAACCAGCGCGCCAAGCTAATTAAGAACGCCATCCTGGCCTCGTTTCGGATTGTTCCGACGAACCAAGGATGGCGTTTTTTGCTGATGCTTCTGCTCTTTACCTGCCCTGCAAATCACATATATCCGAAAGGAATTTTAGAAGATTTGAGGATCAACTTGCCCTCAAGCCAAGAGATACCAACGTAAACGGTGGTGTCAGTGGCCAGCCGAAGCGTATCAGTGACCTGCTGCTGCGGCAGTTCTACCTCAACGACGATTGGCGATACTGGCAGCGGAACTTCAAACGAAGCCGCCAGGCTGATCCGGTAGTCGGTTTGCACCGATTTCTGGTTATACACCTCTTTGGCATTAACGCGCACAATCACGGGCACACCCTCAAAGCCGTCTTGCAGCGCAATACTGAGCAAGGCATCGGTATTTTGGGCGGTATCATTCATGGCTCGTTCGGGTTGGCAACGGTTGCCCAGCATCAGCAGGAAGCAGGGAACCAGAAAAACCGGGGTCTTTCTGGCCCTGCTAACCCACGATGATGACTGCTGCTTTGTCACGTGGTTCATCTACTCGAAACTACTTTTTGTCCGATTTCTTGGCGTAGCGCTTGCGCTGCACTTCCATCGTATGGATCACAGAATCTAGCACTCCGCGATCAGCCAGGGTTTTCTCCGCTTTCTGCATGGTGCTGGCGGCCGCCTTCGGATCACCTTCTTCGTCTAAGAACGCACTGTACTGCTCTACGACCTGCTTATATGCGATATGCCCCAGCGTGTCAGCCGCTTCGGCCGGTTCGTCGAGCAACGCGTGCGACAACGCCTCTCGGGCCTCGTCTGGTTTCGCCTTAAGCACTTTAAAGCGCTTTTCCTGATCCTGCGCCGCCGCTTCGGGATCATCCGCTACGTTCAGCAACTTGTAGCTACGCGTGAGCGGATTGCCCAGGGCCAACCGTGCGTGGTGCGCCACCCGCTTGTCACCAAACTGATCAACTACCTGGCGCAGCGTGTCGTTGGCCTGATCAAGATAACGGGTGCCGTTAAAGGCCAGCACGCGCCCCACTTCTTCCGAAAAGAAATCCTGCGCCACGAACTCTTCTTCGTAGCTGCGAGGCGGGGCAATCCGTACCTGAAGCTCATTGGATACCACGTCTTCCTCTTCGCGGTGCAAGGCCACCTGTACGGTGTAGTAGCCCGGTTCGGCTAGGTTCCAGCCGCTGAGACCCGCTGCAATATTCAGCGACCCGTAGATTGATTCGTTCGGCGTCAGGGCCTTTTTGTCGCTACGATGACAGTAGCGAGCGTAGGGTTGCCACTGCTGGGCAGCGCCTCCCCGCTTTTTGATAATCACAATCATGTCGTCGGTTTCCTCCAGAACCTTCTCGTCAACAATCAGGGGTTGGTCCGAGTGGTTGGTTAGTTTGAGTTCAACGACCACCGGCTCCATAAATTCGAAGTAGTTTTGGGTGCGACGCTGGGTTCGGAGCTTCAGCACCAATGGCGACGACGCCGATACGTTCGCCTGCTCAAAACCGTGATCGTCAAACCAGTCGGCGTTGCCCATTTGCACGAAGCGTTCCGGGGCGTGCCGCATAAACAGCAGCTCATTGTCACTGAAGCGAAACTCGAAATCAGCAAAGAAAGCGGGCTCCCCACCCGATACGAAATATGGGTAGTTCATGAAACTGCGGGCTTCCGACTCGTTGGCCAGCGGAATCCAGGGCGTTCCTAGTGATTTCTGCCAGGAGTGCGCCAGGTTGAAGGCGTGGCCCATCTCGTGGCAGGCCGTCCAGAATTTCATGCGCCGCACCCAGGCCGCCGGATTCGCGTCTCCGGCCGGAGCGTTTTTGATAAACGAGTTGTTGAACAAGGCGGTCCCCTGCCGGTGGTTGGGCCCAATGCTATCGAACATAATACCGCCCAAACTGCTTCCCATGTCGTGCAGCGAGGCAAAGAGCACCCACATTTTCCACTGGGGATTGTCCGCGTAGTTCGACCAGTAGACTTGCATGGCATCGTGCATTTCCATGTCGCTCCAGGTGGCATTGGCCCCGGCGGCGCTGATGGGCACCGACCCCGCAGGTGAGGTGGTTACCTGGAAGCCAGCGCGTCGGAACACGGTTTCAATAGACAGATTCTCGATGGGCAAACTGCTCGGACGGTTCGGATGGTCGCCCGTGTTAATTTGTGTGACCGCCGTGGTGCCTTCCACCGTATCGTACTCAAAATCTACCGAATGGTAGGAAGCCGATTTCCAGTGGTAGGTGCGGGTGCGGGAAGAGGCCCCTCCCCCCACAAAGGTAGCCGTGACCTTGCGTTGGTGCGAAAAGAACGACTTGGTTACCTGAATTTTGACCTTGGTTTGCGGCAACCAACTGGTGGTGCCGTCCTTGAACCAGATGTTTCCGGCGTAAGAATTGGTGCCGGTCCGGGCAAGATCAGCAATCCAGTGGATACGCAGTGAGAAACCGTTGTAAAGGGTCCCGCTGGCGCGCATCAACGGGTGGCGCCCGTTGATATCCAGTTGAAACTCTTCGCGCTGAAACCAGTAAGGGCTCAACTGGGCCGATTCGTGGGTAGTTGATTCAGTAGCTTCATCATAAGAACCGGGCTGGATAGGTCCGGCCTGGATAGGTCCGGCCTCAGGAAAGGGGACTGGTTGGGGGACCGGACGCGGAGGAGGAAACGGAAAAAACCTAAACTTCCATTCGTACAATCCACTGGCGGTATAGAACAGTGGAAAGGGAACGACGGGATAAGGAGTCCTGCCTGGCAACAAGCCACTGCTGGCGCTAAGTGCTTCTAACTCTTCTTCAGTGATTCGGCCACTTTGCAGGGCTTCCATCAGGTTGTGGCCGTCGACTTCTTCGGGAGGGGCATTAAGTAGCCTCGATTGGTCGCTAGATGTCGTTTGGGGGTCTTTCATGATGTGGTTGGGTTATACGGGTTGAGAAAAATCGATGACCGGAACAAAAACCACGTCTTCATTGCGTGCTACTATGGTGATGAGACACAAGGAAGTCGATCTCACTCTTGCCAGTAGCACGGTGCTCGCGGAGCTAGGGTAATACTAATGAGTGTACCCTAAGTCAGGATAAGTAACCAACCAGAAAAGATAACCCTTCTACTCCGGGCGGGGAATGTCGCGCAGGTGCTTGTCCACTCCCATCTCCTTCCAGGCCAGGGCACTGGCGCCCAGTACGGCCGCGTTTCTATCTTCCAGGGCCGAGGGCAGAATTTTCACCTTGTCGCGGAACACCTGGAACATATACTCTTCCATGTAGCGTTTGGTCGGCTGAAAGAACAGTTCGTCGCCGGCCTTGGCCAGTCCGCCCAGCAGAAAGATCGCTTCCGGACTAAAGATCGCCACCATATCCGACAGTTTTTGCCCCAGCAGGCGGCTGGTGTAGTCAAAGGCGGCGCGCGCCACCGGGTCGCCCTGCTGCGCCAGTTCGGTGATCTGCTTGGCGGCCAGCTGGTTGTAGGTCACGTCGCGCAGCGGAGTGTCGTCGGTCATGTCGGCCAGCAGCTTAAACACGGTGCGCTTGATGCCGGTAGCCGACACGTAGCTCTCCAGGCAGCCCTGCCGCCCCAGTCCGCACACGCGCCCGCGGGGTTTTTGCAGGATGTGGCCCATCTCCCCGGCGAAGCCGTCGTGACCGTACACCAGTTCGCCGTTGGCCACAAAGCCGCTGCCCAGCCCGGTGCCCAGCGTGATCATGATGAAGTTACGCATGCCCTTGGCCCCACCGTAGATCATCTCGCCGATGGCGGCCGCGTTGGCGTCGTTGGTCATCACCATTGGCATATTGTAGTACTTCTTGAAAAGCTGCACAAAGGGCACGATACCCCGAAACGACAGGTTGGGAGCATACTCGATGGTGCCGGTGAAGTAGTTGCCATTGGGCGCGCCGATGCCCACGCCCACCACGGTGAGGTCATCGCTGGTCGCTTTTCGGAGCAGCTCGATCTCGTCGTAGAGGTACTGCAGAAAGGCATCAATATCGTCGGGCGGGGTTTTGGTGGTGGGGATAGAGGTTTCGGCGTACAAGTGGCCATTTCGGTCGACAAAACCGAACTTGGTGTTGGTGCCTCCGATGTCGATGCCGAGCGCAACGTCTTTCATAAAAGGTGGGTTAAGGGGGTTGGATAGCGTCGTAAAAATAGGAAACGTGGGTCAGTCAACCTAGTTTTTAGGGTGGTTAAACGAGGGGCCGGTTCTTGAGTGCGTCGCGGATCTCAGTGAGCAATTTCACTTCTTCGGGCGGAGCCTTCGGAGCCGGTTCTTCTTCCACCTGGGTACTTTCGTAGGCCCGCACCACCAGAAACACACTAAAGGCGATAATAAGAAAATCTATCACATTCTGGATGAAGTTGCCGATGCGGATTACCACCGTCTCGTCGGCGGTGGCTCCTTCTTTGAGCGGAAGCACCAGGTCGGTGAAGTCCACGCCTCCCAGCAGCATACCAATCGGGGGCATGAGGATGTCATCAACAAATGAGGAGACGATTTTGCCAAAGGCGGCGCCGATGATCACGGCTACGGCCAGATCGATGATGTTGCCCTTCATGGCGAACTTCTTGAAGTCCTGAAATAAGCTCATAATAAAACCCTTAAGGTTAGTTTTTTGGCACGCTACGGATTGGCTAGCCGCAGTTAGATGCCCTAAGGTAGCAATTTTCCGGAAGCTGCTCAATTAATTGTCAAGTGCGTAAACCGGGTTCATTGGCTACCAAACCATTACCCGAACCATCGACGCGTAGAATCCGCCTAATAACCTAACCTTCTCCTAGCGCGAAGGCGTGCTCAGTCCGTACGAACCGGTGGTGCACCGGCAGCGGGCTTGGTAAGAAGTTCTCGGGAAGTGATATCTGATCAACCTGCTAACAATACTTCTGCCGGAATGCCTAAGTGCTTATGAAGCGAACGCATCATATCAGCGGTAAGTGGTTTCTTTCGGTTTAGTACCTGGGATACGTAACTCTTGCTACCCAGTAGTGGTACCAAGTCTTGAGCAATCAACCCTCGTTCCTGCATGGTCAGTTTGATTGCTTCAATGGGGTCGGGCGGGGGCACCGGGTGGTGTTTTTGCTCATAGTCCTTGATGACCAACAATAGCAACGCTAATTCATCGCCTTCTGGGCTACCCGGTTGGGCACTAAAGATTTGCTCTGCTCTATCTAGTGCTTGGTCGTACTCCCCTTCGTTCTGTATGATTTTAGTACTCATCGTTCGTACTGTACCGTAGTTACATCAATTTTATCGTATTCCTGGTGGGTTCCAAACCATTTGATCATCACCGCTTTGTACAAGTAGCTAACCCGAACTACCAGACGATATTTATTTCCGCCGATGTTAAAGACCACTCGGTTATCACCTACAATACTGGCGTTTCGGTAAACTGACTTCAACTCGTTAGCACTACTGAAATCAGTCTTACCGAAATCGCTGTACCATTTGCGCAGGGCTTGCGTTGCCTCTGGGTACTTTTCGCAGTATTCATTGATCGTCCGACTGGTAATGATGTTGAACACCTCTGTAAGGTAGCAAGTTTACCTATAGCAAACAATGGCTTTACTCATACCGCAAGCTATCCACCGGATTGCGCCGGGCGGCTTTCAGAGTTTGGGCACTCACCGAGAGTAAGGCGACCAACAGCACCAACAAACCGGGCACCACGTAGACCCACCAGGGCACATCTACCCGGTAGGCATAGTTTGCCAGCCAGTCGCTGATGAAGTAGTGGGCCACGGGAACCGCGATGGCGAAGGCGATCAGGATCAGGCGGACGTATTCGTGCGACAGCAGCACCAGGATGCTGGACACCGACGCTCCCAGTATCTTGCGGATGCTGACTTCCTTGGTGCGCTTCTCGATCATATGGTTGATGAGGCCGATCAGGCCCAGGCAGGCGATGAACAGGGTGAAGAAGGTGAAGTAGTCGAAGATATCGGCCATCCTTCGTTCTGAACTGTACAACTGCTCGTACTCCTCGTTCAGGAAGTGATACTCGAAGGGATAGTTGGGATTGTGCTTCTCCCAAGCTTGCTCAATCAAGGCCAGCGAATTAGCAGTGTTTCCGGGAGCTACTTTTACCAGCACGTAGTCAAGATTATAGCGCATATGCAACACCAGGGGTTCTACTTTCTGGTGCAGTGACTTGAAGTTGAAGTCCTTGACGATGCCCACAATCGTACCCTCATTGCCTCCCATACTAAACCGCTTTCCGATAGGATCGGTAAGGCCGGTGAGCTTCAGCGCTTCTTCGTTCAGGATGTAGTTGGCGGAATCAGCCGGAAAATCCGGCGAGAACCCCCGTCCTTCTACCACTTCTAGCCCTAACGTTTCTATATAGTCAGTGTCGACCGTGAAGTTATGAAACAACGTCTTGTCGTCTTCATCCTTACCGTCCCAGTCCACTCCGTAGGTGGCATGGACGGTTTGAATGGGGATATCGGAGGAAGCGGTTACTCCTTTTATCGCTGGTTGCTGGGTAAGATCGTTTTTTAACCCATTATAGTTACCCTTGTCCACAATATCGCCCAGCACCGGCATATACACCAGTAGTTCTTTGTCGTAGCCCAGGTCTTTTTCCATAAAGTACTGAAACTGCTTGTACACCACGGTCGTGCCCAGGATGAGGATGATCGTCACCGCAAACTGGGTCACCACCAGCACCCGGCGAAACATCGTGCCTCCCCGCCGGGCGGTAAAGCCTCCCTTCAGTACCTCTACCGGTTTGAAGCCCGACAGAAATAGGGCCGGATAGCTACCCGCCAGCAGACCGATCCCAACCGCCCCCGCCACAAAGGACAATCCAGTCGGCCACTTCTCCGAATCTAATGTAATGGATTTGTCTACGATACTGTTGAAATAAGGAAGCGCCAGCACCACCGTGACTCCGGCAATTAATAACGCCAGCAGCGAGAGCAGTACTGATTCGCTCAGCAGCTGACCCACGATCTGCCCCCGGCGCGACCCGACCGTCTTGCGCAACCCAATCTCTTTGGCTCTTCGCTCCGACTGGGCAGTAGATAGGTTCATAAAGTTAATGCAGGCGATCAGAATAATGGCCAGGGCCACGATGATAAAGATCCGCACGTACGGATAGCGCGGCTCGGTGCTGCCGTACACGTCAATATCAAAGTCGGAGTAGAGATGAATGTCGCGAAGGGCTTGCAGGTAGAAATTATCTTCAATATCGTCTCGCGTGGCCGCGTACTGCGCGATTTGTGCGGAAAGAGCTTCCGCATTTATCTCATTACCCAGTAAGAAGTAAGCGTAGTAATAGTTGTTACCCCAACCCATATCCCAGCCAACTTCGTATAGATTCCGAAAGGGAAGAAGGATATCAACCTTGAAGTGCGTATTAGACGGCAGGTCCTCAATGACTCCACTAACCGCAAAATTGAAGTTCTGATTCAGGGTTATGGTTTTTCCCAGCACTTCTTTCTGCTGCCAGTCGGCACCAAAGTATTTTTCAGCGATCTGGGCCGTGATCACTGCCGAATTAGGATCAAACAGAGCAGTAGTAGCATCACCAATAAGGAAAGGAAGTTGAAATACCTTGAAAAAGGTAGAGTCTGCAAACGTTACGTCTTCGTAGAACTGAGCTTCATTATACTGAATCAAGGCGGCCTCATTGGTAAGGGGGCGGAAGCGCGTGTACGCTACAATTCCGGGATTCTTTTCTTTGATCACTTCGGGCATCGGAGCCGGATTGGAAGCTGCCCTAAACACCGTGCCGTCGTTGAACTCCGGGGCCTGCACCAGCCGATACAGCCGCTCGGAGTTGGGCCAGAATGATTCGTAGCTCAGTTCGTCGTTGATCCACAGGATGATGAGCATGGCGCAGAACATGCTCAGCGCCAGGCCGAGCACGTTGATGAGCGAGTAAGTTTTGTTGCGGACAAAGTTGCGGTAGGCGATCTTCAGATAGTTGCGGAGCATAATGCAGTGGGTTAAAAGGGAACATACCGCCACAATACCCATCTTAGTCTACGAAACCCAGCCTTTTGCAGTGAAGCGACGCTATTATGCAGTGAACGACATCAAAGTAGCCCGAACCGCTATTAATAACGCTTAGGCCGATGCCTTTGGATAAAAGTGCTTGATATCACCGCGCGAAATCGTATGTTCGGCTTGCCAAGTATCAAACTGACTCTGCAAACCCATCCAAAATTCAACGCTGGTAGCAAATGCTTCGGATAAGCGTACGGCCATTTCCGGAGATACGCCCGCCCGCTGGTTCAGGATAGCGGAAAGTTGCTTGCGCGATACCCCTAAACCCTCTGCGGTTTCAGTGATTGTTAGGCCGAGTGGTTCTAAATACATATTTTTGAGTATCCTTCCCGGATGCGAAGGCTTCATTCTCATTTTTAGCATGATACGTTCTATTTTGTCAGTGGTAATCCAGATAACTCACATCAAACACATCTCCATCTTCTAAACGAAAGATGATCCGATAGTTACCAGTGGCTTTTACGGCACAAAAACCCTTTAAATCACCCTTTAACTCATGGAAGCCAGAACCGGGCGCATTCATGTCTTCTTTAGCAGTCGCTACATTAAGTGCTGATAGTATGTCTTCTATTCGGTTAATCTGCGCAGCCGGTAATTTAGAAACGTCGCCCTTCTCAAAAAGTAATTTTAACCCCTTGTGTTTGACTGACTTGATCATACGTAAATGTAACTACAGTGGTTACAAAGAGCAAGTATTGGTTCGAACTTCACTCATCCCGCAAACTATCCACTGGGTTGCGCCGGGCGGCGCGTAGGGTTTGTTGGCTAACAGTTAGCAAACCGATCAAGAGGATCAGTAAGCCCGGACTTAGCAGGACCCAGGCCGTCACGTCAATACGGTAGGCGAAGCTTTGCAGCCACTCGTTCATAAAGTAGTTGGCTACGGGAATGGCTACCGCCAGGGCAACCAGTAGCCAACGGAAGTAGTCCTTGCTAAGCAGCAGGAGCACACTACCCACGCTGGCTCCCAACACTTTACGTATACCGATCTCCTGGGTGCGTTGCTGGCTGGTAAATGAAGCAATACCGTATAACCCAAAACAGCTAATCAAGATGCTGGCAACGGTAAAACTGATGATGATACGGTAAAAGAAGGTGTCGTCGTGGTGTTGAGCCAGCAACTGATCATCGATTAGCCGGTACGCAAATGGTTCGTTGGGATATACCTTTTCCCAGGCGGCCTGCACGGGGGGCAGCAAATCACCAAGCGGAGCAGCGGCAATATCCATCAGCAGACGGGGTAGCGTGTCCTGATAAGAGAGGATGAAGAGCGGAATGTCTTTCTTGAGCGATACCGCGTTGAAATCATTGACGACTCCAACAATGTGATCGTCCGTGCCCGGTATCATTTCTCCAATCGGGTCTTTCATGCTGAAGTGCCGTACAAAGGTTTCGTTCACCACTTTTCCCGACGGATAACCCGACCGAAAGGGTTTGCCTTGCGTAACGGTCAAGCCTAGCGTTTCAATCAGGTCCTCATCTCCTGACATCTGGTACGGAGCATAAAACTTATCATCTTCTAGCTCGTATCGCACCAGCCAATTACCCGAGACGGGGTTGCTTGTGGATAGTGCTACCCGAGAAATCTTGGGGTACTGAATTAGCAGATTCTTGAGAGCGGCCAACCGACTTTGCCCCTCCTTATCGGGCGCGCGCAATTCGAGTAAGTTTCGGTTAAATCCCAGTGGCTTAGTCCTGATATAGTCCATCTGCCGTATAATCACCGAAGAGCACACCATCAGGGTGGTGGCAACTAAAAACTGAATGGTGAACAACCAGCGGTTCATGCGAAGCCGCGGGTGAATTTGCTCACTCAGCAGTTTGATGGTGTTGAGGTTCCAAAGGTAGTAGCCCAGGCCAACGGTGGTTAGCAGTCCGATCAACAGGATTATCCCACCGGCAAGCGCCAGCACCTTGCCCTGCGTGAGGTACGAGAAAGTAAGGGTTGTCTCAAAGGCAGTGTTGAAGTAAGGAAGCAGTTGCGCGGTCAACAGCACGGAAAGGATGAAGGAGACCGTGATGAACATTCCCACCTCTGCTCCTACGGTCGTACCCAATCCGAGGCGGGAAGCTCCCAACGTCTTCCGAAGTCCGATTTCTTTCTTGCGGTGTAGCAACCCGACCACCAGCAAGGTGATAAAGTTGAAGCCCGCCGAAAGAAGCAGCAGCCCGATCACCACCCCGCACACCTGCACCAGCAAGCTGCTCCGGTTGATCTCGAAGGGCTGGCTTCGGTCGTCGCTACTAAAGTACGAACGGGCAAAGGGTTCCGTAAAATAAGTCATCCGTCCGGGACCAACCAAGCTGGGCATATCGCTGTCGCTATTAACTTTATCCGTAAGGCCAGCGATATCCGCCTCGGACTGTACCAGCAAAAACGATGCTCCGCCGCGGTGTGTATCCGATTGATGCCGCATAACCACCCCGTTCGAACTGAAACTGTGTATTTTCTTTGGGCTGAGCGACGACGGCGATCACGGGCAACTGATACACACTGGTGTCTTCGTGGACTTCAATCGTTCGGCTAGTGTAGGGAGATTCGCCCAGCAGTTGGCGGGCAGTAGCTTCGGTCAGTACCACTCCCGCTTGCCGGTGGAAGTCAGTCAAACTTCCCTCAACGCTCGGATAGTCGAACAGGCGGAAGAAAGTGGTATCGGCCTCAATCAACTGCACCTCATCAAATACCTGCGCCGATTCTGAGGTAGTAACCCCGCCGTTGTTCAACTTGCTGATGGTGCAAACGGCTTCTACTTCCGGGTAGCGATCTGCGATAAACTGGGCCGCTTCGCTCAGCGTATACCGCAGTCGGCTTTCGTCTCCCCAAGGGTCGCTGCTCAGCAACCTATAAACCCGGTCTTTCTTGGTATGAAACGAATCGGTGCCCAGTTCGTGCAGCAAAAACGCCAGCAGCAGGTTGGAAAAAGCAAACGCAATGGTCAGACTCAGGATAATGATGAGCGCGTTTTGCCGATGGCGAAGCAGGTTTCGTAGGGCCGATCTCAGGGGCTGAAAGAGCATAGCGGGGGATTGAGTAGTGCATATAAAAGTACACCACCGCCCTCCTAATGCCAACCTTTTTGCAGTAACCCGTCCCTATTTTGCAGTGAACGACCGGAAAGGCTACCCAAGACCCCTGACCGCTACCTCGGGTCAGCTAACGAAGCGGCGGTCCGGTTGCCCACCGACGCCGCTTCCGAAGCCGGTTGCCCCTCCACCAAATCGGCCAGGCAGTCGATCCACAGCGGGTGGTCGTTTAGGCTTTCTACCAGGTCCCATACCTCGCCTCCGGCCTCTTTAAAATCTTCCTTGTACTCCTGACCCACCTCGATGGTGGTTTCCAGGCAGTCGGCCACAAAGGCGGGCGAGAAAACCAGCACCCGCTTGGTGCCTTGCTCGGCCAATTCTTTCAGTACTTCGTCGGTGAAGGGGCGAATCCACGGCACCGGTCCCAGCCGCGACTGGAACGTGACGGTATATTTTTCTTCGGGAATGCCCAGTTTTTCGGCCAGCACCCGGGTGGTCTGGAAGCACTGGGCGCGGTAGCAGAACTCGTTCTTCTTGTGGTACTTGTTGCAACAGGTTCCCACCTGGCACTGATTACCGTAGGAGGCACTCTTGATCTGACTCACCGGCACGCCGTGGTAGCTAAACAGCACGTGGTCGTAGTCTTTTTTGCCCCACCACGGCTGCGCTCGCTCGGCGTGGGCCTCGATGAACAGCGGATGATCGGGGAAGTTGCTCACGAAGCGGATGTTGGGAATCACCTGCCAGGTGCGGGTGATCTCCATCACCCGATCAATCACCGAACCGGTGGAAGCCGAGGCGTACTGCGGAAACAGCGGAATGCACACGATGTCGCTCACCATCTCGCGCTGAAACTTCGCCAGCGTATCAGGAATACTAGGGTTCTGGTAACGCATGGCCAACTTCACCGAATAAGCGTCGCCCAGCTTGGTTTGCAGCAGGTCGCGCACGTCTTCGCCGTAGAACTTAAGGGGCGAGCCGCGCTCCTGCCACAGTTTGCGGTATTCTTTGGCCGACTTGGGCGCTCGAAAGGGGGCAATAAGCAGGTTCACCAACATCCAGCGCGGAATGAGCGGGTAGTCGACCACGCGTTTGTCCATCAGAAACTCACGCAGGTAGCGGCGCACGTCGCCGGTTTTGGAGCTGTCGGGCGTGCCCAGGTTGACGAGCAGGACACCAATTTTGCTATTAGAAACAGGCATAGAGTAGATTGTGTGCCTTTAGAACAGCGCGGGGTTTTTAAATGTTCGCACCCCGCCGATTACTCTTCGATATCAGCAACCGCAAACGAGTGAAAGTTATCTTGATTCACGTGGCCATACGAAGCATTCGCGTACGTATCGAGCCAACTTTGGGGTGCTTTGGGCTTTCGCGAACCGTACTTAAATTCGTAGCCGTGCAGCTGGCCATCACGCTCTTCTACGTAGTCTAGTTCGGCTCCGGTGTAGGTGCGCCAAAAATAGGTGCCAGCGTATACTGCCTGATAACTGAGCAGCTTTTTCCTCTCCACGATCAACATATTTTCCCACAGAGCGCCCCCATCGTTTCGCTGCTCCATTGGGTTGAGTTGATTGATGATGGTGTTGCGAATCCCCAAATCGTAGAAGTAGATCTTGTCCATTTTGGTCACTTTCTTCCGCAGCTGGGGAAGGCTATCGTGTAGCAGTTTCAGATTGATGCCAATGTCAGGGATGCGCTGGGCTTCGTCAATGAAAAGTAACTCATACCCTTCCACCAACAACTTCATTCTTTCCAAATCCCGGCTGGACAACATGTCGACGTACTGCTGCTGATCTGCGTTGATGGCTAACTTTTTAAGCGGCACATTTTGCAGAATACGCTGCACCAAGGTGGTCTTTCCCACTTGCCTCGGACCGTAGATAACGACAATCTTATCAGAGGCTAAGATCTTGCTCTTGATAGATTGAAACAGGGTTCGGGGGATATGTACCATAGGTGCATATACGCACGTATACACACATAGTTAGCGCAATTCGCGCGAATACCGCTAACGTACTGGCGTAATTAGCGCTAATTACGCTAGTTCGGCTGAGAATCAAGTCACTAGAAAAGCATCAACACAGCCGCACGTAGCTTCCCAGCCACTTGATCTTCTTCCGAAACTGCTCCATCACCTGCCGTACGTTTTCATCCTCAACGTGCCCCTCGAAGTCGATGAAGAACCAGTACTTGAAGCTCTTGCCTTCCTTGGCCGGTCGGCTCTCAATCTTAGTCAGGTTGATGCCGCTTTGGTGAAAGGCTTGCAGGAAATTCACCAGACTACCCGGCTCGTTGGAGTGGGGCAACTTCACTAAGATCGATGTTTTGTCGGCCCCACTGGGCTGATTGGCAAACGACTTACTGATGATGAAAAAGCGCGTCTGGTTGTCGCCCGAGGTTTCTACGTTCTCGAACAGAATAGGCACCTGGAAATCCTGCGCGGCAATGCGCGAGCAGATAGCGGCACTCTCCGGGTCCTGCGACGCCAACCGGGCCGCCTTCGAAGTAGACTCCACCGGAATAAGCTCTACGGATGGATCGTTGATCACCTCGTTAATGAACTTGCTACACTGCCGAAAGGCAATGTCTTTGGAATAAATCTTACGAATTTGCGATAGCTGGTCGGTGCGGCTCACGAACGTGAAGTGCACGTCCATTGGCAATTCGGCGGCAATGTGCACGTCGTAAGCGGCCAGACAGTCGGCGGTTTCGGGCACCAGTCCCTGCTGGTTGTTCTCCACCGGCACCACGCCAAAGCGCACCACCTCGGCGTTCACCGCGTTGAACACGGCCTGGATACTGCTCACCGGCATGTATTCGCTCATGGCCCCGAACCGGCTTTCGGCGGCCTGGTGGGTGAAACTGCCACTCGGCCCCAGGTAAGCAATTCGCTCGGGAAGCTCAATGTTGCGACTCACCGCAAAGATCTCCAGGAAAATAGCCTCAATCGCCACGTCCGTGAGCAGACCCTGGCTGCGCTCCTTGAGTCGATCCAATATTTGCTTCTCGCGTTCGGGACGGTAGATGGCCACTTGGGTGGTGCGTTTCAGTTCGCCTACCTGCTTCACCACGTCCATGCGTTCGTTCAGCAGATTGAGCAGGTTATCGTCTAGCGCATTAATCTTGGCGCGTAGTTCATCGAGGGTCATCGGCTCCGGTTTTTACGCCAAAGTTATCAGAATCTTCGGCACATAAAACAGCAAACCCCAAAGTCTTTGGAAAGGTCAGCACGTCGGCGTACTTTTGAAGGCTAGATGATTTGTGAAAATGGCCAGACACTAGTTACTGGATGCTAGTTACCAGAAACCAGCATCCAGAAGCTGACCACCCCAGCAAGTCATCCAGTATCTAGCCCTTTAGAAAGTCATCCAGAAACTAGTATCCGTTATGCGTGATCAACAAGTATTTTCCCTTATTCAGCAAGAACAAGAACGGCAGGAGCGCGGCATCGAGCTCATCGCCTCCGAAAATTTTACGTCGCCCCAGGTGATGGAGGCCGTGGGCAGCGTGCTCACCAACAAGTACGCCGAAGGCTTGCCCGGCAAGCGCTACTACGGCGGCTGCGAGGTGGTGGACGAGATCGAGCAACTGGCCATCGACCGGGCCAAGGAGCTGTTCGGAGCCGCCTGGGCCAACGTGCAGCCCCACTCGGGAGCGCAGGCCAACGCCGCCGTGATGCTGGCGGTGCTGCAACCCGGTGATAAAATTCTGGGCTTCGACCTCTCGCACGGCGGGCACCTCACCCACGGCTCGCCGGTTAACTTCTCGGGCAAGCTCTACCAGCCGTCGTTCTACGGCGTTGAAAAAGAAGATGGCACCGTTCCGGCCGGATACATCGACTACGACAAAGTGGAAGTCATCGCCCAGCGGGAGCGGCCCAAGCTGCTCATCTGCGGCGCATCGGCCTACAGCCGCGACTGGGACTACGTACGCCTGCGGGCCATTGCCGACGCGGTGGGCGCCCTGCTACTGGCCGACATCTCGCACCCCTCGGCACTGATCGCCAAGAAGTTGCTTAACGACCCGCTGCCGCACTGCCACTTCGTGACCACCACCACCCACAAGACCCTGCGCGGCCCCCGCGGCGGCCTCATCTTGATGGGCCAGGACTTTGACAACCCCTTCGGAATAAAAACTGCCAAAGGAAACATCCGTCCGATGTCGGCGCTCGTAGATATGGGAGTATTTCCCGGCACGCAGGGCGGACCGCTGGAGCACGTGATCGCCGGCAAGGCCATCGCCTTCGGTGAGGCGCTCACCGACGAGTTCGGCGACTACGCCCGGCAGGTGATCCGCAACGCCCAGGCGATGGCCCAGGCGATGGTGGACCGCGGCTACCACGTGATATCGGGAGGCACCGACAACCACGAGATGCTGATCGACCTGCGCTCGAAGAACCTGACCGGCAAGGTGGCCGAGCGGGTGCTGGGCGAAGCCGATATCACCGTGAACAAAAACATGGTGCCCTTCGATGATAAGTCGCCCTTCGTTACCTCCGGCATTCGGCTGGGCACGGCGGCCGTGACCACCCGGGGCATGAGCGAGGCCGATATGGAAACGATTGTGCAGCACATCGACAGCGTGCTGATGAACGCCGAAGACGAAGCGCACATTAGCGAAGTGCGGCACCAAGTGAACCAATGGATGACCGAATATCCTTTATACAGTAGTTTAGCAAATGCCTAAGGAGTGGATCAGGAAGAGCCAGATAAAAACGAAAACGGAGCGGATCGGGTAACCTCGTCGGGCTACGGCGTGGAGCCGCATCCCAACGGCACCAAGCCGATACAGCCCTACGACGGATTAGAAACCGAGCCCGGACAGATGTCCTTTTTAGAGCATCTGGAGGAGTTGCGGTGGCACATTATTCGTGCGCTGGTGGCCATCGTGGTGTTTGCCGTAGGCGCGTTTGCGGCCAAGGAATTCGTGTGGGGCACGCTTATTCTGGCCCCGACGAAGGTTGACTTCTGGACGTTCCGACAGTTCTGCCGGATTGGTAATATGGTAGGTTCCGATGCCTTTTGCATGGAATCGATGCCCTTTATTATCCAGAGCCGCAAGATGACCGGGCAGTTCACGATGCACATCTACTCGTCGGCCGTCATCGGATTAATCTTCGCTTTTCCCTACGTGTTCTGGGAAATATGGCGGTTTATCGCGCCCGGGTTGTACGACAACGAGCGCCAGTTGAGCCGCGGGGCGGTGTTTTTCGTGAGCTTGCTGTTTGTTGTTGGAGTGTTGTTCGGCTACTTCGTGGTCACGCCCATCTCGGTTAATTTTCTGGGGCACTACCAAGTGGACCCCAGCATCCTCAATGAGTTTGACATCACCTCCTACGTTTCTATTTTAATCACCCTGATTCTAGCCTGCGGACTGCTGTTTCAACTTCCCATTGTGGTGTATTTCCTCAGCAAGGCCGGGATCATCACTCCCGCGCTACTGATCAATTACCGCCGCCACGCCATCGTGGTGATTCTGATCATCTCCGCGCTGGTCACCCCGCCCGACCCGGTCACGCAGTTGCTGGTTACTTTTCCGTTGCTGTTGTTATATGGATCATCACTCCCGCGCTACTGATCAACTACCGCCGCCACGCCATCGTGGTGATTCTGATCATCTCCGCGCTGGTCACCCCGCCCGACCCGGTCACGCAGTTGCTGGTTACCTTTCCGTTGCTGTTGTTGTACCAGGTTAGTATTTCAATTTCCAAGGTAGTGCTGCGGAAGAAGATGCGGGCCGAGGCGGAAGAGAATTTGTAACAACAAGAGATGCAAGGCGTAGAACAACCGGCCCTGAAACTCCCGGTTGTTCTTCTGTGATCCTATCTAACTCGCTCTTTACTAAACGAATTTTCCCCTTCAACGCACCATAATCTTACAGGTCACGGTTTCGCTTCGGGAGAACAGGCGGAGCACGTAGATGCCCGCTGGCAAGCCGGTGGTTTGGTAGGGTAGCGTATACGAACCAGCGGCCTGCGACGGCGCCTCCCACGTATAAAGGGGGCGGCCGTACTCGTCGAGCAACACCAGGTGCACCGGGCCGGAACGTGCCAGCGTGTACCGAATGGTGAGCCAGTTGTCGGCCGGATTGGGATAGCCAACCAGCGAAAGTGCGGATGTATGTTGGTCGGTGGTGGCCGTTACCGCGGTCACCTCCACGGCCAGCGTGAGCGCCGCCCGGGCGCCGTACGGATCGGTGGCCTGCACTATCACCTCCGCCCGGCCCACCCGCAGCGAAGTCACCGTGAGCGTTTCACCCTCCAGACTTATTGCTACCACCGCCGGGTCCGACGATTCAGCGGCGTAGGTAAGCGAATCCTGATCGGGGTCGCTGAAGAGTTCGGATAGCACCAGCGTTCGGGTATCCGGGTCAACTAGCAACAGGGCATCCAGCGAATCGCTTGCTTCGGGAACGCGGTTGAGAGGCACAATAACCACCCGGAAGGAGGTGCTGCTGGCCGGGCTGGACGTACCTTGCAACGCTATCGACACGGTGGTGACGCCCGCTCGCTGAGGGCGCAGCAACAGACGACTGCTGTCCATTTTCACTTGCAACAGCGTAGTGTCTTCGGTCACTGCCGTGAACCGGGTTCCGGTTGGCACTTGCCCCACGTAGGTGGCGATATCCAGTTGGTAGGTAGTGTCGATGAGCAGCAACCGCTGCTCGGGCAGGTCGTAGGCAAACGCCAGTGGGGCGATCGCTTCTTCTACGACGAGGTTCACGGACATTACCGCGGAGTCACTTTCCGAGCGGACGGTAATCGTGGGCTGATACGTTTCTGCGGCCAGTGCGGTGGCATCAACGGTTAGCAAAAGCGACATTACGTCGCCAGGAGCCAGTTGTCCCGCCTCAGGGGTAAGGATCCATCCGGCCGGAGCTGCTTCCGCTGATAGCGTCCAGGCCAGCGTGTCGGTGCTCAGACTGCGCAATTGGATTGGGTACCTGAGCGTATCGCCCCGCGTTACGGTGAGCGCAAGCCGCCGGGAGGGTAACGCCAGGGGCGGGGTAGGGATCACCCGGGCCGATAGCGGAATGTCGAGGCGGGGTTGCTGCGCATCGTTGCTGAGCAGGGTAAGCGTACCCGTAACCGTCCCCAGGGCCGTAGGCGAAAAGCTGATAGTCACCGCGTGCCGGGCGCCGGGCGCCAGCGTCAGCGAAGAAGTATCCACCGTAAAACCCGGACCGCTAGCTTCCAGGCGGCTGATGCGCAGGGTGCCCGTGCCCCCGTTCCGCAGCGTAAGCGCCACGTGGCGGGGAGTAGATACCCACACGTCTTCTAAAACTATACGCGACGAAGATACCGCCAACTGCGGAACCCCCATCACCGTGGCCCGCACCGGAACGCTGATCTGCGGAGTGGTAGGGTCGTTGCTATTAATGAGCAGTGTGTCATAGTAAATGCCTTCGGCCAGGCGGCGGGCGTCGGTGGTTATGACCAGAAGCTCCTGTCGCCCCGCCGCCACCGCGCCGGAGTGATCGGCAACATCCAACCAGCCTTCGGATCGCGCGATGGACGTAGTAAAGGTGAGCGTACTAAGTCCCGTGGTGTTGGCCACCGTGACGGTATCGCGGCGGGTTTGCCCCACGTTCAGCGTCACCGCCAGCGCGGCCGGTCGTACGGCAATTGCCGGCGGGGCCAGCGTGGTAGCCGATACCGTCTCCGACACCGGCGACACCTGGCCGAGCAGGTCACGCGTCCGCAGGGCGAAGTAGTAGGGGGTGGTCGCGTTCAGTCCGGTGATGAGCACCGTGTCGGCCGTGCCGGAAGGGCGGGGCGAACGTTTTGTGGGTACCAAGGTGGCCTGATTAAAATTCTGGGCGGTAATTGGCGCGGTGGCGTACCGCAGCTCGTAGTACGCGGCCGTCCCCCGGTCACCGTCCGCTCCGGAGGCGATCCATTGTAACCTTATCTGATCATGGGCCTGCGTTTGCGCGGTCAGCGCGGTGACGGGGCCGGGCGGCTCGGCTTGATCCTGGGTGAGGGCGCGGTAGGCGTTGAGGCGTCCCCGCCCGAGCCGACCTGCGTAGCGCGGATTGCGATCGTCGATGGGATCAGCTCCACTGAGTAGCAGCGTGCGCAGGTGGTTGGGAGAAAGGCCCGGCTGCTGGTAGTGTCCCACCAGCAGGGCGGCAGCTCCGCTCACCTGCGGAGCTGCCATCGAGGTGCCCGACAGGGTTTTGTAGTCGTTGCCAGGGTAGGTGCTCAGCACGTCGGTGCCGGGGGCCGCCAGGTCTACCCAGTTGCCGTAGTTAGAGAAGTCAGACCGATGATCATCGTGATCGGTGGAGGCTACCGCCAGCACATCGGGCAGCGAAGCCGGGTAGGCCTGCCGGACGTTATCGGTTTTATCGTTGCCCGCGGCGAACACCACCAAGCCGCCCGCCATTGGGCCTATTTGCTGGTTCTGGTCAAAGTGCGCGTCGCGGTTGTCGAGTCCCGCGCGCTCGGTGAAGTAGCGAATCGCGTCTTCCAGCAGTACGCTTTGGTCGCCTCCGCCCCAGCTATTCTGGGCGATTACCGCTCCGTGGTCGGCGGCGTAGACAAAGGCTTCGGCGAAGCCGCCCTGGGACCCCGCCCCGAACACCGCGCACGACATCAGCCGCACGCCATCGGCCGAGCCGCTGCCCCCGGCTACGCCCGCCACGCCTACGCCGTTATCAGAAACTGCGCCTATCACTCCGGCCACGTGGGTGCCGTGCCTACTGGGAGCGACCTGGCCCCGGCGGTCGCCAAAGCCGTAGCCGTGCACATCGTCGAGGTAGCCATTGCCGTCGTCATCGACGTTGGGCTGCCCGTTCTGCTCCGCTTCGTTCACCCACAGCGCTTCGCGCAGGTCTTCGTGCTCGGTGTCGATGCCGCCGTCGATGATGGCCACCACCACCCGGGCATCGCCCCGCGTCACCGACCAGGCGGTGGTTAGCTGAATGTCGGCGGCCACCGTGCCACCCGACTGCCCGGTGTTGTAGTAGTGCCACTGCTCGGCAAACCGGGGGTCGTCGGTGACCACCGGGTCGCCCTCGGCCCGCGTGGTGGTCGAGGATCGTAGCGCGTGAAGATACACCGGTTCGGCCAGGGTGACCAGCGGATTGGCGCGGTAGTGGGCTAGCACCTGCTGCACTTCGGTGCTCAGGGTGTCGTCGAAGGCCACCTCGTACCAGCGGTGCAGTCCGAACCGGCGGTGCGCTGCCTCGAAGCGGGCCGAAGCCGGAAACACCCGCCGCACGGTGCGGACGCCGTAGCGTTGGTTAAGCTGGGCAAGTTGCTGCCTATCATTGGGCGGCACTCCGCTGGGCGGCACTCCGCTGGGCGGCACTCCGCTGGGCGGCACTCCGCTGGTCATGCCCGACCGGGACGGCACTCCGCTGGGCGGCATTCCGCCGCTGAGCAAGCGCGGGTTCTGCGCCGCCACGTAGGTAACAAATTCAGCTTTGAGAGAAGCATCTACCTTGACCAGAATACGATTGGGCACCGTGTCGCCGTCCGCTTGGCCGTAGGCGGCGGAAAGGGAGGCGTAGCTGAGAAAGCTTATTCCGAAAAAATAGAACAGTATTTTGACCACAGGTGCTACGATTCGTTTTTTTGCCGAAAGGGCTAAAAATTACACCGCAAGCGAAGAGGTTTAAGTCTTCTTGATGCGGGATTGCGCAATAAAAAGCGCGGCACGGGTGGTTTGAGTAGGGGATTATCTTACTAAAGTACAAAAAATAGCACGGATGTACTAAATGTTGGGAAAGATAATTTTTGCCTTGGGATAGAAAAGGTACGCGCTACGTCGGAAGAATATCCAAGCGTTCGGTTGCCAGGCTCAGTCGTTCGCCTATAATGGAGCCTCGATCCGGGTGGCGGGCAGTTGCTGGGTGAAAATGACGGTTTTGCCCGATACTTCTTCCAGTAGCGGACGCAAAATCAACTGCGCCTGGTACTGCGACTGACCCAGAATGTCGGAGTTGCGGGCTGCTTTCTCGATGTTTTTCTCGGCCTGCCGGTACGCACGCGAGATAAACTGATCGCGGTTGGCGAACAATCCGGTTTCTACCGAATAGAGCTTGGTGCCGTTCACGTCTAGCTTGTGATAGCACAGTTCGGGCGGGGGGAGTTTAACATAGACCGAATCGCCTACCACGCGAATGTCGCCCTCGGTCATGAGCGTGAGATCGACGCAGCCTACGGCTTCGCCCCGGCTGATGAGGACGGCTTTAGAGTCGGCATCGAGCTTGATGAGATTAAGCAGTTCGGGGCTTAGCTCCTTTACTTCGGTGATCTCCTGAAATTTATATTTCACCAGCTCGAGCTTTCCCATTGCCTCAATGTGCTCAATGAGCACGGTCGAGGTAGGAATATCGGGTAATTCGTCGGCTTCACCCTGCCGAATGGCATCGCGGTGGGTCCAGAGCAGGTAGCCCAGGATGAGGATGATAATCCAAGGAATAAGCGTGCGTACGCGCGTCATGGTAGGTTAACCGAGAATAACCCGGTTGGTTTAATGAGCAGAGCGGCGGCGGCCGACTGGTAGAATAAACGACCAATGATGGTTTATCGTGCCGTGGTGCTCAAGGTAAACCATTGACTGGGTTTCGCTAACCAAAATTTTAAGACTTTAAAGCAGTGTTTGCTTGCCTGGGGTCGTCAAACAAACCAGAGAGAATGATACCAAATGAATTAGGGAAGATATTCAAATACATCAACTAGCTCATACTTAGGACTTCTTCTCATGAAATCGTTGAAAAAAGCGGTGTGGCTACCTCCCATGATAAGAAATATTCGGTCGGTACTGTCCTTGGGTATGCGGTTTAGATTCGAGTACATTCTGAGATTTCTGTGGTAGTATTTGGCGGCCTCATCCGCTCCTTCAAAGTTGTTTTCAGTACCCACGTGCGTGAGTATATCGGCGTTGATCTCTATCAAGAAATTCAAGTACGCAGACTGATTCATAAGCTTTAGTCTATCCAACAGTGACAAATTATCTTCATTAATCGCTATTCCGGGAGTCGTCTTGAAGGGATTTTCTGTGTAATCTTGGTAAGTGACAGGGTCAATAACGTTGTCAATCTCTTCGCCGATCATGTAATTGTAATCCATTTTATGGTCAATGCCATACAACCGCTTGAGCTGGCTAATCTTCGCTATCTCAAACGCTACCATCCCTACCTCACCATAATAAGTGGATGCGTTACCTGGGTTTTGTAGATACGCTTGGTATACACTGTCTAATGCCGCATTTCTTTCCAAAGGTACTTCAACGCAAACGATAGTGGGCTTAAATTCGGCGAGCATGCTGGCTATCTCCCGAGCGTCTTCTTGATTTTTTCGGTTATTCTCGTCAAACTCCGCGCTATTCGCATCACTCGTACCACCCATGTGAAAAGTAGCAAAGTTCAGCACCGGTATCTTCGAGGAAGTTGGTTGAGTAGTTAAGCGTTCAGGTTCAATCTGCTCGGTGGTCGGTTTGCAGCTATTAATCGCCAAAGATACCATCAAGACTATTATCACAGATTTTGGTGCCATGTCCATTTTCGAGTTGTTACAACGTGATGATTGATAAATGTAACGCTTTCGGGTAAGAGTGCCCAGCAGGCAAGTGGACAGCGGTGGAAGAAACAGCAGGTTAAGCGTCTTCACTCACTCCGCAAGCTATCCACCGGGTTGGCCGTACGCGTACCGACCGCAAGCTTACCGTGAGCGATCGCTGGCGGACAATTAGCGAATCGCTAGGGCAGTTTCAGCTTGGAAAAATCAAGATAAAAGCCGGGCAGCAGCGGGTCGCCGGACAGGGGCGTGCTGAAATCCGAATGCTGACGAACCGCTTGCTCGGGTTGGTAGATATACACCGTTTCTTCTTCCAGCACCAGCAGCCAACCCAACTGAGCTCCGTTAGCCATATAGCCTTCCATCTTTTCTTGCAAATCAGCCACCCGGTCGGTTTTTGACTTAAGCTCCAGCACAAAATCGGGGCACACGGGCGCGAAGCTTTCTTTCTCATTCTCACTGAGCTGTTGCCACTTAGCCAATGTCATCCAGGCCGCGTCGGGCGAGCGCATCGAGCCGTCGGGTAGCGTGAAACCCGCTGAAGAATCAAACCCTAAGCCTAATTGATGGCGTTCGTTCCAGGCTTCCAACTGAAAAAGGATCTTGCTATTAATAGATCCGGTGCTGGCGTAAGTTGGCGGCATGATGATAATTTCTCGTTGGGCGTTGCGCTCAATGTTCAGGTCGCGGTTATCCTGGCAGAAGCGAAGAAACTCCGCATCGCTCATCTGCACCTCCGGTCCTTTCAGTACGACTCTGTCTAGCATAGTATTTTGAGTAGGTTGAAGCACAAAAGATACGTTGTGCCGCGGGTGAATCCAACGTTTCGCTTGCTTTTGTTTACGATGAGAAACCGGGCTAATCTGAAGGTGGCTAGTCCGAAATAAAAAAGGGGAAACGAGCCGTGGCTTCGTTTCCCCCTGTGGTCAACTTTTCAGGATGACCGGTTTTAAGAATTAGTACGCGGCTTCGTCCAGGTAAACGGCAGAGGCACCGGCGTAGTCAAGGTTGGCCACGGGTTTCATGCTTCCGCTCTTGGAGGGATAGTCAAAGATGAGCAAGCGGCCGCCTCCGTTGGCTCGTTCGGCAACGTATACTTTCTTTTCCGCAACGCTGAACGCAATGTCTACCGGGTTGCCCAGGTAAGTCTTGTCGCCCGCTACGCGGATCTGATCTTTCAGGGCAATGGTTCCTCCGTCGCCCGCGTCGTTTAGCTTGCGGGTGAAGTGCTCAATTACGTGGAACGCGCCGTCCGAATCGCTCATGGCATCGGCGATGTCAGTGAGCACCATGATGTCGTTCTTAGCATCGTAGCTCAGACCGTGGGTGCGCACCAAGCCCTCGATAGCCACTATTTGATCAGCGACGAGGTGTCCGGCAGGCTTCGATCCGAAATCGTAGTATACGGCGAGCATATTGGATTGGTCCTGCACCGCGTAGAGCGTGTTACCGACCAGTTGTATTCCCCACAAATCTATGTCTACGTCGTAAATACGATCAAGGGTTAGCGCTCCATGCTCGATGTGGTAGACGACGAACTGGTTCATGCTGTCTACATCCTCGGCCACCACCAGTTTGTTGCCACTCACGGCAATCTCCCGGCCGTTGGTGAAGTCGGATGTGCTGCTGAAGGCGGGGGTTACGGTAGCGCTGCTCTCCAAATCCATAATGTTGGTATAGGCATTGACCACGTTTTGGGTACGGGAAAGCTGGTACACAATGTCTTTGTCCTCGCGGTAGTAGATGCCGTCGGCGTCGGTGCTGCCCGTGCTCGCGGTGATTCGGTCTACATCGGAAGGGTCAGAAACGTCGAAGATCGCAAAATTGCCACCGGTGTTGGTAGAAGCAAAAATACGGGCATCAGTCGTTTCGGGATCTTTCGTGTCGCCTCGGAAGATATCCTGAAGGTAATCCTCGTCGCAACCGGTGGAAAACAAGGTAACCCCGCCCATCAAAAAGACGGCGGCGGTTTTAGTTAAGCTAGAAAAAAGTGCGGGTTTTCTCATGATCATGAAGGTTAAGGAAAATGTGGTTAGAAAAAATTTACACGGAGACCTACGGAGAGTAGCGCCGTAGTGGATTTCTCGCGCCCGACTTTTTTTCTACGAATTGCGGTTTCTGTTCCTTTTTCGTTCACCCATCGTCCTAAAAAGCTCGAGCTACTGTCGGGGCCACTCCCACCATCGGAGATCAAACTTTCCCAAAACTTCACTCACTGCGCAAGCTATCCACCGGGTTGGCCAGCGCGGCTTTGATGGCCTGAACGCTGATGGTCAGTAAAGCGATGAAGATTGCCAACAGAC
>CAWHXE010000003.1:0-199497 GCA_963833215.1 uncultured Cytophagales bacterium
TCCCGTCCGGACCGCTATAAGACAATATAAACCCCTGATTCTTAGTGAGTTAGGGGTTTTGTTTTTTGTAAGTACGAGTTATATACGAGTTTTAGTTTAGCTCTAACGACTGCTTACCCTATCTCTGATTTCATTTTGTTAGCTACTTTATTGGTCTAAGTCCATTCTCATCGTCAACCACTATAGCTGCCGTGAAAGCGTACTGTTCTAAAGGGTTTTCCTGCTGCACTACTCAAGGTACTAGAACCCGCACCTTTACTCATCCTAGTGCGCACTAGGAGCGGAAAAAAAAGCAAAGGCTATCACCCCCCCCCTTTTTCTTATAGACAGATTCTGCCGATTGTTAGACGAAGAAGCATAGCTACACCCGGGGGGGCACTACCCCCGCAGCTTTTTCAAATGGTGTTCTTTTAGTCCGCACTGCACCAACCCCCTGAATGTGTCACGTCTTACGTGGTTGCCGTATGCGCGCCTGTTGATGCGGAAGGTGCGCGCGCCACTTTAGAGTGCAATCCATGCGCCTGTTTCTAGCCAAGGGTAATCCCCCCCCACGTAAGCGCAATTACGCGGCGGAACGATGGTGGTAGCGCTACGAGTTACATTTAAAACTAAAGGGGGGGGCATACCTACACCCCTACTGTGCGTGGCAATCTATACGGAAGATGCGCCCACGACAGTTGCATAAGTTTTTACCAAGCATTGCCATCGCGCAACTGCGCTATACCGATTGTTTCAAGTATTTATACATCGTAGGCTTACTGATATCTAGCATTTCGCAGACTGTCTTCACCGAGTAGTTTTCATCTTCGTAGAGCTTGCGCAGCAGCTGCCGCTTCTCAGCGCTCAGCGCCTTCGGCCGACCGCCTTGTCTGCCGCGGGCTCGGGCAGCCGATAGTCCCGCCATCGTTCGTTCGCGGATGAGGTTGCGCTCGAACTCAGCTAGGGCCCCGAAAAGATGAAATACCAGTTTGCCGGTAGAAGTAGTCGTATTGATAGCTTCCTGCAAACTGACCAACCCCACCCCCTGTTCGTCCAGGTAGTTCGTCCAAGCAATAAGGTCTTTGAGGGAACGGCCCAACCGGTCCAGTCGCCATACTACCAGGGTATCGCCAGCGCGCAAGAGTTCTTTCACCTGACTAAGCCCGGGTCGTAGGGCTACCGAGCCGCTGATCTTGGTCGAGTAATGATCTTTTCGCAACCGGCCTGCCGCAGCGCATCTTCTTGTAGCGCGACATTCTGATCCGTTGTTGATACTCTTGCGTAGCCAATCTTCATAGCTGAGAAGGGTTAAGAAAGTCTAAGATACCTCTCTTTCCTTTACTTTGAAAAGTTACCCGAGTTTGTTAACTAGCTGCAATACGGAAACGGGCGGGTGGGTACTCATTTCGGATGAGTAAAACAAACGAACGTTTCCTTTACACCTACGCCACGGGGTCGGCTAGATAGCTATCTTTGGGTTCTTACTACTCAATAGACATAACTTACACAAACCACAACCCAACATTCAACAATGTCGGAAAGCCAAAAGCAAGTACTGGAAAAACAACTATGGGGCATTGCCAACCTACTGCGGGGAAAGATCAGTGCCGATGATTACCGGGATTACATCCTGGGATTTATTTTCTACAAATACCTTTCGGAGAAACAGTACCTGTACGCCAACCAACTGCTGGAAGGCGAAGCGGTAACGGATTACAAAGCGGTGACCGACCCGGAGATACTGGCAGCGGTCAAAGAGGAGTCGCTGTTGAAGCTGGGCTACTTTCTACTGCCCGCCGAACTATTCTCAGTGCTGGCCGCCAAAGGTAATGCCGATACCGAAGACGAGGATAACTACATCCTGGAAGACTTGCAGGCGGTGATGAACCACATCGAGCAAAGTACGATGGGTACCGAATCGGAAGAAGACTTTAACGCACTGTTTGAAGACCTGGACTTGACCTCCACCAAAATTGGGCGGACCGTAGGAGCCAGAAACGCGGTTATTGTGCAGATTTTGAACCGCCTGGACGATATTGACTTTAAGCTGGAAGAAATTGACTCCGATGTGCTGGGCGATGCCTACGAATACCTGATCGCTAAGTTCGCGGCCGGGGCGGGCAAGTCGGCGGGCGAATTCTACACCCCCCAGCAGGTGTCTAAAATCCTGGCCAAGCTGGTGACCACCGGTAAGACCAAAATCCGATCGGTATACGACCCTACCTGCGGATCGGGCTCGCTGCTACTACGAGTCGCCAAAGAAGCCGAGGTGAGCGAGTTTTACGGGCAGGAGCTCAACCGCACCACCTACAACCTGGCGCGGATGAATATGATCTTGCACGATGTGCACTTTCGGGAGTTCGACATCCGGCAGGAGGATACCCTGGAACATCCGCAGCACGTGGATAAGCGGTTTGAGGCGGTGGTGGCCAACCCGCCGTTCTCGGCGCACTGGCGGGGCAACAAGAACCCGCTCAACGAAACCGACGAGCGCTTTAGCCAGTACGGCCGCATTGCGCCCAACACCAAGGCCGACTACGCCTTTTTGCAGCACATGCTGTTTCACTTGGCGGAGAATGGTACGATGGCCAGCGTGTTTCCCCACGGAGTACTGTTTCGGGGTGCGGCCGAGGGTACCATCCGCGAGTACCTAATCCGGGAGATGAACGCGCTGGACGCGGTGATTGGCTTACCGGCCAACATCTTCTACGGCACGTCTATTCCGACCTGCATCCTGGTGCTAAAGAAGTGCCGGGAGCAGGATGACAATGTGGTGTTTATTGATGCCAGTGGTGACGAGCACTTTGTGAAAGAAGGCAACCAGAACGTGCTGCGCGACGAGGACGTGGAACGAATTGTGGCCACCTACCAGCGGCGGGAAACGGTGGATAAGTACTGCTACGTGGCCACCCTGGCCGAGATTGCCGAGAACGACTACAACCTGAACATCCCCCGCTATGTGGATACCTTTGAAGAAGAGGAACCGGTGGATTTAGAGGCAGTTTCGGCGGAGCTGAAAGCCTTGGACGAAGAGCTGGCGCGTACGAACGAGACCATCAAACAATACTGCGATGAACTGGGGATTGCTACTCCTTTTTAATTGTCAGAATCAGGATTTATAGGATTTGAGGATGGACAGGAGGTAGGGGCGAATAAGTTAAAAAGATGTGAATGATGAAATTGGATGATATGACGTATTTGATTAACGGTTGCGCGATGAAGGTGCACAATACGTTGGGCAATGGTTTTCAAGAAGTGATTTACCAACGGTGTTTGGCGATTGAGTTGGAAAGGGCGGGGTTAGGGTTTGCACGGGAGCAAGAGCATACGATTTACTACGAAGACATTGAAGTAGGCACTCGCCGGGCCGACTTCGTGGTAGAAGACCAGGTGATCGTTGAGCTGAAAGCCTTGATTAATCTCGAGAATGTTCATCTGGCCCAGGCCAAAAACTACGTAGTGGCCTACGACAAACCGGTGGGCTTGCTGATCAACTTCGGATCGACCAGCCTACAATTCAAGAAAGTATTCAACCCCAAGCACAATCCACCCAATCCTAGCATCCACTAAATCATGATTCAGACAGAAGAGAGATTAGTACCAGAATTGCGGTTTCCTGAGTTTGAGGGGGAGTGGACAGAAAAAACTTTAGGTGAGATATGTGTAAGGAGTTCAGGGGGAACTCCTTCAAAGGAGAACCTTTCTTAATGCGATGGATGACATTCCACTGGATAAGCGCCTCTTCAATGCAAGGTGATGTATACTATGATTCTGAGCGAAAAGTTACTTTTAAGGGACTAAAAAACGCGATCAAGGTTAGCAACAAATAGGTAGCATACTCATACTTGTTAGATGGAGCGATGCTACTACAACAAAGTACCTGTCGGTATTGCAGGTATAAGACATTGCGTTATACTCAGGATGTGAAAGCATTGGATGGTTGAATCTGAAATAAGGTATCGTGGTTCTTATTTGATGCTGTTTCACGCAATTCAAGATCGCATTAATGAAGCATGAGTTGTATGGAACAGGCACTCGGTGCAGGCAAGCTTGACCAGAGGGTTTAAAAGGTCTCAAAATCAAATCTTCCTTCCCTTCCCGAACAACAAAAAATAGCCTCCTTCCTCACTGCGGTAGACCAGCGTATCCAACTGCTGCAACGGAAGAAAGGTAAGCTAGAAGAGTACAAAAAAGGGGTGATGCAACAGCTGTTTTCGCAAGAACTTCGCTTCAAAGACGAAAACGGCAATGACTTTCCGGATTGGGAGGAGAAGAAGTTGGGGGAGGTTTGTGATGATAAAGGATGGAGAGAGAATCCCTAATAGGATATCTTACAAGATGATAGAAATGGCTTTCCTTATATAACCGTTTCCGATATGAATACTGGATCAGTGAGGCTTGACAAACCAAGTACAATACCAAAACAAGCCATCGCAAAAATTGAGATCTATAGAATTTCTTGACAGATGAGCATCTTTGTTTCCATGGCAGGAAGCTTTGGGTAATGTAGAGTAATACCTAGAGAGGTAGAGTATGCACACTTAACAGGATATGCAGACATGCTACCAAATTTGAAATGCTATAAATGGTACTTGTGTATATTATCTGAGATTCAGAAGTCTTTAACAAAACTAGTTACATCAGTCAAACCGACTAATGAATAGCCTAAGTTGGCTATCTATGCTCTGAAGTCTTTTAATCTTCCTCTTCCTTTCCCTCAGAGCAACAAAAAATTGCCTCTTTCCTCTCTTCCATTGATACCACCATTGAAAAAGTCAGCGACCAAATAAATGCCTCGACAGCGTTTAAGAAGGGTTTATTACAGAAGATGTTTGTGTGATAGGAGTTGACTAAGCAAGCCATATCAGAGTATCAAGACTCAGCCCCCGGTATAACCGGCGGATAAATCAGAGAATGTAGTAGCTGAACTGACTGGAAAAATTACTAGCCTCGCTGACTCGCTGAAAGCATCGAAAAACGAGATTGAAACAGAATGATAGATCGTCAAGAAGCACTAAATAAACTCGAGAGCGTAATTTCAGTCGCTCCTAGCCGGTGGCACGAAGACGCAAAACGGCGCGCTGCGGAGAATCTGTGGAAGAGGCGTTCGCAAGCGGTGGCCCTTGCCATTTTACGAACACTACGCGCTCGTGATATGAGCCAAGAAGATTTGGCTAAACGGTTAGGGGTATCTTCCCAGCAGGTGAACCAGTGGGTAAAAGGACGCGAGAATTTCACCTTAGAGACAATCGCTAAACTTGAACAGGCATTGGATATTCAACTGATAGAAGTCGCTGGCCCGAACGAATCGCGAGCACGTTTGTAATAGGTATGCATCTAAATTCGTATAATTTTCGTACATCAATAGTAACAGTACTCGCCACGCTACCCATTAGAACAGCGTCCCAGGGCGAGTCTTTTGCATTTATAGCTACAAAAACAGAACCCGGGTCGCATACCTTCAGCACTGCGCTCGGGTCATTTTTTTGGCAACTATTTAGAGATACAATGCTTTCAAACCATGACATCGCAGACATTCAGTGAACTGATAAAGATTATCAAACAAGCTCGTATCAAGGCTGTCAAGATGGTCAATACCGAGCTGATCAATCTGTACTGGCAAGTAGGGGAATACATAAGTCACCGAATCAGTAATGCTGAGTGGGGTGACGCGGTGGTAAGTCAGCTAGCCGAATACCTGCAACAAAACGAGCCTGATCTGAAGGGGTTTTCGGATAAGAACTTGTGGCGGATGAAGCAGTTCTACGAAACCTACCGAGACTTTCCAAAACTCTCACCAGTGGTGAGAGAAATTAGCTGGACCAATAATTTGATCATTTTAAGCCGGGCTAAAACCATCGAGGAAAAAGAGTTCTACCTTCGGCTGTGCGCCCAGGAGAAGTATAGTAAAAGAGAATTGGACAGACAGATCAACAGCGGAGCGTTTGAGCGGACAATGATCGGTAATCAAAAACTCCCGCCAGCGGTAAAAGAAACTCACCGTGATATCACCAATGCGTTCAAAGATACGTACGTCTTTGAGTTTTTGAATCTTGCTGAGCCGCATAGTGAAAGCGATCTACAAAAGGGGCTGATCCGACAGATGAAGGACTTTATTTTGGAGCTGGGCAAAGATTTTCTGTTTATCGGGGAAGAGTACAGAGTACAGGTAGGAAACAGTGACTTCTACCTCGATCTGCTGTTCTACCACCGGGGGTTGCAGTGCCTGGTTGCTTTTGAGCTCAAAGCCGATAAATTTAAGCCCGAACATCTGGGGCAGCTCAACTTTTACCTGGAAGCATTGGACCGGGACATACGGAAGCCTCACGAAAATCCGAGCATTGGCATACTGCTCTGTAAAGACAAGGATACGGAAGTAGTGGAGTACGCCCTGAGTAGAAATCTATCTCCCACGCTCGTATCGGAGTATCAAACGCAACTTCCTGACAAAGAATTGTTACAGCAGAAGCTTCACGAATTATTTAGAGAGCAACAAAATGGAGAATAATGCCATAACATGACCACTCAGCCCGAACAAGTCCTCGAGAACAACCTCGTAGCCCAACTAGAAAAATTAGGCTACCAGCGGGCCATCATCCGCGATGAAGGCGACTTATTGGCTAACCTGAGAGCGCAGCTCGCCCAGCACAACAAAACCGCTCTCAGCGAAGCCGAATTCAAGCAAATCCTCAACTACATCAACAAGGGCAACGTATTCGAGCGGGCCAAAATCCTGCGCGACCGGGTACCCTACGTAAACGATGCCGGAGAAGCCAAAACGGTAGAGCTTATCAACCAGATTCACTGGTGCCAAAACGAGTTTCAGGTCACCCAGCAGGTGACGATGAAGGGCAGCTACCAGAATCGCTACGACGTTACCCTACTCATCAACGGCCTACCGCTGGTGCAAATTGAGCTCAAGCGCCGCGGCCTGGAACTCAAAGAAGCCTTCAACCAGACCAACCGCTACGAACGGCACTCGTACGGGGCCGGACACGGACTGTTCCAGTTCATCCAGCTATTCGTCATCAGCAACGGCGTCAATACCAAGTACTACGCCAATAGCTCGCTGAAAGCCCGTTCGTTCAAGCAGACTTTCTATTGGTCTGACGTTAACAACAAGCTGATCACTCAACTAGCCGCGTTCGCTGATATATTCTTAGAGCCCTGCCACATCTCTAAGATGATCACCAAGTACGTCGTACTGAACGAGTCACAGAAAATTCTGATGGTGCTGCGGCCGTACCAGTACTACGCGACCGAGGCCATTATCGAGCGTATCAAAACCACCACCAAAAACGGATACATCTGGCACACCACCGGTTCGGGCAAAACCTTAACCTCCTTCAAGACGAGTCAGATTTTGATGAACCTGCCCCAGGTGCACAAGGTGGTGTTTGTGGTGGATCGCAAGGACCTGGATTATCAAACCACCAAAGAGTTCAATAGCTTTAGCCAGGGAAGCATCGACGGCACCACCAACACCGATACGCTGGTGACCCAACTAGCCGGTAGTCCGAAGCTGATTGTGACGACCATTCAGAAGTTGAACACGGCCATCAGCAAGCAACGGTATCTGGGGAAGATGGCTACGCTGCGGGACAAGCGTATCGTATTCATCTTTGATGAATGCCACCGCAGCCAGTTTGGTAAGACCCACGAAAGCATCAAGCAGTTTTTTGGTGATGCCCAGATGTTCGGCTTCACCGGCACCCCCATCTTTGAAGTAAACGCTGGGAAGAATGAGTACGGGAAGCGCACGACCACCATGCTGTTCGGCGACTGTCTGCACAAATACGTGATCACTGATGCTATTCGGGACGAGAACGTACTACGGTTTGCCATTGAGTACATACAGACCTTTAAGAAAAAAGACCACATCCTGGACATTGATGTGGAAGCCATCGATGAGGCCGAGGTGATGAACGCCCCGCAGCGGCTGGAAAACATTGTAGATTACATCATTGCCAACCACGGCCGAAAAACCCATAACCAGACATTTACGGCATTGCTTTGCGTATCAGGCGTTGCTACGCTGATCGAGTACTACCGGATGTTCCATCAGAAAAAGGAAGCCGGAGATCACTCGCTGAGGTTGGCTACCATCTTTTCGTATCAAGCCAATGAAGAGGACAAAGAGGCGGTAGGCTTTGTGGAGGACGAAGAGTTCTTGCAAGCAGCGGAAGACCCTGCCATCTACAATACGCAGCACTCGCGCGACTCCCTCGAAGAATTTATTGGACACTACAACCAACAATTCAGTACCAACTTTACCACCAAGGACAGCCAGTCGTTTTACAACTACTACAACGACGTGGCCAAGCGGGTGAAGCACCGACAAATTGATTTGCTGCTGGTCGTGAACATGTTCCTAACGGGCTTCGACAGCAAGGCCCTTAATACGCTGTACGTAGACAAAAATTTGCGCTACCACGGGCTGATTCAGGCGTATTCCCGTACCAACCGAATCTTGAATGAAATGAAGTCGCAGGGCAATATTGTCTGCTTCCGCAACCTTAAAGAGGCTACCGACGAAGCGATTGCCTTGTTCTCCACGCTGGAGGCTAAGGATGAGATTATCATGGCGCCCTACGAGGACTACGTCGTTAAGTTCAACGCAGCTTTTACCACGTTGCAAGAAATTGCGCCTACGGTCGATAGCGTCAATGAGCTACCCAGTGAAGAAGAAGAACTCATATTTGTTAAAGCCTTCCGAGAACTGATGCGGTTGCGCAACGTACTAAACACCTTCACTGAATTTAGCCTCGATGACTTAGCGATGCCGGAGCAGTCTTTTGAGGACTACAAAAGTAAGTACCTGGACCTATACGATAAGGTCAAGGTTCACCAGCAGAAGGAGAAGGTGTCAATTCTTGAAGACGTAGACTTTGAGTTAGAGCTCATTCATCGTGACGAGGTCAACGTCTCCTACATCCTCAAACTTATTGCTTCGCTCAAAGAAGCCGCCCCCGATGAACAGGCCACCCAGGAGAAGGCAATCATAGATCTGGTGGTAGGCGAAACCCAACTCCGCAGCAAACGCGAACTGATAGAAAAATTCATTCGGGAAAACCTACCCCTGATTGAAGACCCTGACAATGTTCCGGATGAATTTGAAGCATTCTGGAATCAGGAAAGAGTATCGGCACTCAACCAGTTGAGCGAAGAGGAGAATCTTGATACTGACAAACTGCAAGGCATTGTGGATGACTACCTCTACACTGAGAAGAAGCCACTGCGCGACAGCGTGATCAACGCCATGAACGAGCGGCCCAGTCTGAAAGAGCGGGCCACCGTCGCTGAACGGGTTACCGAACGGATTGTAGCGTTTGTTCAAACGTTTATCGATGGCATCTCCTGAAGATGAAAAACCTAACTTCGCTGTTTTTCCCAATAGGTATTCTCAATATCAGAGAAGGTAGGAAAGAAGAAAATACTTCCTCTTCTCGGTATGGTAGTCGCAGTCGTACTTTCGCCGAAACTTATTGAGCAGATCGTACACGTCGGCACAGATGGCACTTTGCATTTGGTACTCCACCGTTTCGTTTGGACTCAGCGTACCAGCAATACCGGTGCATAAAGCAGGTTAGTGCAAAATTCTCTCTGCTGCGATCCGTACCAACTGTCCCACGGGGGTGGGTAGTTTTCTGAGTAGGGCGTTCAATGTACTTGCTCATCCCACAAAGATAGACATAGCCAGCAGTACATGACCACCGCCCGGCTGCCCACCTGCAAAGCAGACGGATTTCCAAGGTGAATTAAACGACTAATTGTCAGCGTACTAAACCGTAGTCGGGCAGCAAGACCATGAGTAATTTAGAGCAATTTCTTAATCTCCTTCTCCAAATCGCCTACTGTGTGCGGACTCAGTCCCATCGTGCGATAGGCTACGTTTCCCTTCACATCGATTACAATATGCGTTGGGTATCCTTCTACGGAGTATTGCCCCGCCACCGCTTGGGCATCGGGCACAATCTGGTAGTCAAAAGCCCGCTTCTTTAGAAACTGCTTTAGCTCGGCCTTTCCGTTCAGGGCGAAAGCCAGGAAAACTACGTTCTTGTCTTGATACTCCTGCACCAGTTCGTTGAGTTCGGGCATCTCTTGCACGCAGGGCTTGCACTGCACAAACCAGAAGTTAAGTACCACGATCTTTCCCGTTAGCTCTTCCAGTGCGTAGCGATTGCCTTCCAGGTCGCGGGCACTGAAGGGGGGGGCCAAGTCTTGGGCTACCAGAGGCCGACTAGCCAAAACGGTGAGCAAAATCAGGAGAGCGCAGTGAATAGTTTTCATAGTAAAATGATTAGGGATCGCTAACATCTTGATCCGGTGACGCTACTGCTTAAACAACGAATCAACAAACTCCATTTTGTTGAACGTCTGTAGGTCTTCCATCCGCTCGCCCACGCCAATGTACTTCACCGGAATGTTGAACTGATCGGAAATGCCGATCACCACGCCCCCCTTGGCGGAGCCGTTGAGTTTGGTGATGGCCAGGGCGGTGACCTCGGTGGCGCGGGTGAACTCTTTGGCCTGTAAAAATGCATTTTGGCCGGTGCTACCATCCAGCACCAGCAGCACCTCGTGCGGTGCCTCGGGTACAAACTTCTGAATCACGCGCTTGATCTTTGAAAGCTCATTCATTAGGTTCACCTTGTTGTGCAAGCGCCCGGCGGTGTCGATAATCACTAAATCTACGCCCTGCTCAATGCCCTGCTTCACGGCGTCGTAGGCCACCGAGGCGGGGTCGGTGTTCATGCCGTGCGACACTACGGGCACGTCCACCCGTTCGCCCCACAGTTTGAGCTGATCTACCGCGGCGGCGCGGAAGGTGTCGGCTGCGCCCAACAGCACCCGCTTGCCCTGTTTCTGAAACTGATGGGCCAGCTTGCCGATGGTCGTCGTTTTGCCCACCCCATTCACTCCCACCACCAGCATCACGTGCGGGTGATGTCCGGCAGGAATCGTGAAGTCGTCGGCACTGCTGGCCTCGGGCTGGTCGTTGTTCTCGGTGAGCAGGGCGGCAATTTCTTCGCGTAAAATTTTGTCCAGTTCGCCGGTGCTCACGTACTTGTCGCGCGCCACGCGGTCTTCGATGCGCTTGATGATTTTGATCATCGTATCCACTCCCACGTCGCTGCTCACCAGCACCCCCTCCAGTTCGTCCAGCACCTCTTCGTCCACCTTGGATTTACCCACCAGGGCCTTGCCCATCTTCGAGAAGAAGCTATCCTTCAACTTCTCGAGCCCTTTGTCCAGGGTTTCTTTCTTTTTCTTAGAAAACAGGCCGAATGCCATGGTTGAAAGGGGTTTAGGTGGCGGAAAGTAGCTTGGTGAGAAAAATGAGGACGGACTACAAAAAAAGCCCACTCGGGGCTTGAAATACTGTTAATACGGACGAAACGTGCTAGCTCGCCAGGTGATCTTTTACGTTTTCCAGAGGCACAATTTCTTCGCGGAAGGTGAAAGCGCCGGACTTGCTGGACTTTACGGCCTTGATCACTTTCGCGTAGTTTTTCGCGTTCTTGTCTTTGAGGGTTGCAACGGTTTTCTTAGCCATGATTATTTAATTTCTCGGTGGACAGTCTGTTTTTTCATGATCGGATTATACTTTTTGCGCTCCAGCCGCTCGGTGGTGTTCTTGCGGTTTTTGGTGGTGATATAGCGCGAGGTGCCCGGCAGTCCACTGTCTTTATGCTCAGTGCACTCCATGATCACCTGAATGCGGTTGCCTTTACTTTTCTTAGCCATGATAAATATTCGTTTGCGGAACTGATCTAAACGATGATTATACTAAAGATGTTCCTTTGGCCCGCGCCTCTTTGAGCACAGCCGTGATTCCGTTTTTATTAATGGTGCGCAGGGTAGAGGTGGCCACGCGCAGCGTTACCCAGCGATCTTCGTCGGGCAGGTAGAAACGCTTGCGTTGCAGGTTGGGATAAAACTTGCGTTTCGTTTTGTTGTTCGCCTTGGATACGTTGTTTCCTACGCGGGGTCTTTTGCCGGACACTTGACAAATTCGGGCCATAACAGATATTCGTTTAAAAATTCAAGGGCACAAATATCTTAAATTTTATCTTGAATCAAAAGGGCTTCTCGCTTTTTGTCAGTAGTTCCCATAAGTAGGCTGCCCATTTTTTTGTAGCTTGCCGCGTATGAATGAGAACGAACCATCTACGTTATATCCATACTGGCCGGAAAAACGTCTAAAACGAAGGAGTACCATCAATTTGGCACCTTAAAAAACCAACACGGTGAAGAAATTGACAATTAAACTACCCACGAATTATCAGAATAAGTTTATTGCAGAGTTAGATAAATTCAACCTTCGCCAGGAGGAAGTGAAACAGGAAGCACTGCGACGCAAAGAGGAAGAAACCCGGCAGACTATTATCAAAATGCTCACTTCCGGCCTATTGTCCGACGAACAAATCGCCGAATTTCAGAATGTCCCCCTATCCCACGTACAAGAAACCAAACGAACCCTATGACCGACACAATCACGACCAGCCAGCAGGCAATTGAGCAAGAAGAACAGTACGGAGCGCCACAACTATCATCCCCTGCCCGTGGTGCTGAACCGGGGCGAAGGGGTGCACCTGTGGGACGTGGAAGGCCGTCGCTACTATGATTTTTTGTCGGCCTACAGCGCGGTGAACCAGGGACACTGCCATCCGAAGATCATCCAGGCCCTCACCGAACAGGCTCAGGTGCTCACCCTCACCTCCCGCGCCTTCTACAACGACGTGCTGGGTGCGTACGAGCGCTACATCACGCAGTTGTTCGGCTACGATCGGGTGCTGCCCATGAACACGGGCGTGGAAGGCGGCGAGACCGCCGTGAAACTGTGCCGCAAGTGGGCCTACACCGTCAAGGGCATCCCCGACAACCAGGCTAAGATCATTTTCGCCGAAGGCAACTTCTGGGGACGCACCCTGGGAGCCATCTCTTCCTCTACTGATCCCAGCAGCCGAAAGGGCTTCGGTCCCTACATGCCGGGCTACGAAATTATTCCATACAACGATCTGTCGGCACTGGAAAAAGCGCTGGAAGATCCGCACGTAGCCGGATTTATGGTGGAACCCATCCAGGGCGAAGCCGGAGTGGTGGTGCCCAACGAGGGGTACATCCGCACCGCCTACGAACTGTGCCAGCAGAAAAACGTGCTCTTTATGGCCGACGAAGTGCAAACCGGCATCGCCCGCACCGGAAAGCTCTACGCCTGTCAGCACGAAGGGGTGCGCCCCAATGTGCTCATCCTGGGCAAAGCCTTGTCGGGCGGCGTGCTGCCCGTATCGGCGGTGCTGGCCGACGATGCCGTGATGTTGTCCATCAAACCGGGCGAACACGGCTCCACCTTCGGGGGCAACCCGCTGGCCTGCCGGGTGGCGATGGCCGCCCTGGAGGTGGTGCAAGAAGAACAACTATCCGAACGCGCCCAAACGCTGGGCGAACGCTTCCGGCAGCGCATGCAGCAACTGGCCGACACGCACGAGCTGGTTACCCTGGTGCGCGGCAAGGGCTTGCTCAACGCCATTGTGATCAACGACACCGAAGACAGCGATACGGCCTGGAACATCTGCTTGCAATTGAAGGAAAACGGACTGCTGGCCAAACCCACCCACGGCAACATCATCCGGTTTGCCCCGCCGCTGGTGATCACCGAAGCGCAGCTCGAAGATTGCTGCGACATCATCGAGGATACCATCCGAAAATTTTAAGATTCCTGTACAGACGCGATGCATCGCGTCTCCACAGCAGAAAAATATAAATGCACTTTCATGACCGACCAACTCCAAGAAACCCAGCGCTACCTCGCTGATAAAATCACTGCCCCCCCCACCATTGGCATTGTGCTGGGCACCGGACTGGGCGGCTTGGCGCAAGAAATCCAGGCCGAGTACAGCGATTTCGTACGCCGACCTGCCGCACTTTCCGGTGAGCACCGTGGAAACCCACGCCGGGAAAGTTGATCTACGGCACCCTGGGCAACCAGCGGGTGATCGCCATGCAGGGACGCTTCCACCACTACGAAGGCTACACGATGCAGCAGATCACCTACCCCATCCGCCTGATGAAACTGCTGGGCGTCACCACGCTCTACATCTCCAACGTGGCGGGCGGCATCAACACCCGCTACGAAAAGGGCGACCTGGTGATCATCGAGGACCACATCAACCTGCAAACGGCTAACCCGCTCACCGGTCCGAACCTGGACGAGTTCGGCCCGCGGTTCCCGGACATGAGTCAGCCCTATGATCCGGAGATGATGCACCACGCCTGGCAGGTAGCCAAAGAAGCGGGCTTCCGCATCCACAAGGGCGTGTACGCCGCCGTAAATGGTCCCAACCTGGAAACCCGGGCCGAGTACCGCTTCCTGCGCACCATCGGGGCCGATCTGGTAGGCATGTCGACCGTGCCGGAGGTGATCGTGGCCAATCACATGGGACTGCGGGTGCTGGCCGTCTCCATCGTCACCGACCTGTGCGACCCTGATCAACTGGAACCGGTCGATGTTAGTGACATCATTCGGGTGGCGGGCGAAGCCGAACCCAAGTTGACGAGGCTGTTCTATAACATGATCAATCCGTAACCGTCGGTCGCAACCGACGGTTACGTGTACTATGATTTCTGATTTCTTCACCTTCATTGCTGATCACCGCCGGGAGATACTACAGCAGACCTACGAGCATCTGTGGATTACCTCGGTGGCGCTGCTGATCGCCACGCTGGTGGGGGTTTCGCTGGGTATTCTGCTTACCCGCTACCGACCGCTCTCGCGCCCCGTGCTGGGCTTCGTTAACATCATTCAGACGGTGCCGAGCATCGCTTTACTGGGTTTTATGATTCCGTTTTTCGGCATTGGCGTCACCCCGGCGATCATCGCGCTGTTTCTCTACGCCCTGCTGCCCATCGTGCGCAACACCTACGCGGGCATCAAGGGGGTGGACCCGCTGGTGGTGGAGGCCGCCCGCGGACTGGGCTTGTCCGACCGGCAGGTGCTGCAGCAGGTGGAACTGCCGCTGGCCCTGCCGATGATTTTCGCCGGACTGCGCACCGCCACGGTGATCAACATCGGGGTGGCGACGCTCTGCGCCCTGATTGCCGCCGGAGGACTGGGCGAATACATCTTCCGGGGCATCGCGGTGAACAACACCAATATGATTCTGGCCGGAGCGGTGCCCGCTTCTTTGCTGGCTATCGCTCTGGATGTGCTGCTGGGCGGGTTGGAGAGAGGATTGCAATCGAACACAGTGTCGCGGCAGCTCCGGCAACACGGCAGGTCGCTCTTTCTGACGGCGCTGGTAGTGGCCGGGTTGGTGGGGCTGGCTTACTTCCTGTTCTACCGGTCGGAAGATTCGGGACGGAACAAACTGGTGGCGGGATTCAACGCGGAGTTTATGGAACGGGAAGATGGCTACCAGGGCTTGCAGCGGACCTATGGCTTCTCAATGCCTACCCAAGAAATGGAGATTGGCTTGGTGTACCAGGCTCTACAAAGCCGACGGGTGGACGTGATCAGCGGGTTTTCTACCGACGGGCGCATCCGGGCCTACAACCTGCGGGTGCTGGAGGACGATCTTAACTACTTCCCCCCCTACTACGCCGCTCCGCTGGTACGGCAGGCTACGCTGCAACGCTATCCTGCCTTGCGCCCGGTGTTCGATCAGATTGCCGACAAAATTTCGGCCGCCGACATAATGCAGATGAACTTCGAGGTGGACCAAAACCAACGATCACCCCGCGCCGTGGCCCGCGACTTTTTGGAGCAGCAGGGCATGGCAACGGTAGCCAAAAAGCGGGGCGACGCCGATCTGGTGGTGGGCTCGAAAAACTTCACGGAGAACTTTATCCTGGCCGAACTCTTCACTATGCTGATCGAAGCCAACACTAATCTTACGGTAGAGCTTAAGCAGGGCTTCGGCGGCACCAAGCTGCTGATGGACGCCATCAAGCTGGGCGACGTGGACCTTTATCCGGAGTACACCGGTACGGTGCTGCTGGTGATGCTGCAACCCCCTCCGGCAGTGCTGGACAGCCTGACCGGCAACAAGGATCGGGTATACGACTTTGCGCAAAGCGAAGTGCAACGGCGATTCGACCTAACCCTGTTGCCGCCCCTGGGCTTCAATAACACTGCCGCCCTGATGATGCGCGAAGCGCAAGCCAAACGGTTGGGGTTAACTACAATCAGTGATTTGAAGGAGTATGTGAAGCGGGAGGAAGAGTGAGCGGAGCCGACAGTCCGGTTTTTTAAGGAGCTATAAAACTATATCATCGCTTTTGCGCTTTCTTTCTTTACGTCAACCGCTCGGCGGTTCGGTTTGGATACATTTGATTTGTCATACTTTTTATAACACCATCAATACTTTTATGCTCAATAGATTTTTAGCGGTTCTGCTACTGTTCTTCTCTCTTCAGTATTCGCTCACCTTCGCGCAAGAGATTTCCGATACCACCGTAGTCCGCACTCAGCAACTCAGGGAGGTTACGGTGATTGGCTACGATAACCAACGAAAACTACTGCGTACTCCCGGCGCCATCGGGGTGATCAACGCCGAAGGAGTGCAAGCCTACGACGAAACTTCGGTGGTGCCGGTGATGAACACCCTGCCCGGAGTTCGGATGGAAGAACGTTCGCCGGGCAGCTACCGCATCGCCATCCGGGGCAGTTCGCTGCGCGCTCCCTTCGGCGTACGAAACATCAAGGTATACTGGAACGATATCCCGTTTACCGACCCCACCGGCAGCACGGCCTTCAATCTGCTGGACGTGATCAACATGAACCGCATCGAGGTGGTGAAAGGCCCCGCCGGGAGTGTCTACGGCGCGGGTACGGGCGGCGTCGTTAATATTCATAGTCTCACCCCGGAGACTGATGCATCACCGCTACCCACCGCCCAGATTGGGGCCACAGTAGGTTCATACGGATTGCAGCGCTACACCGCGCAGGTAAACCACCAATCGGCGGCCACTACGCTATCGGTCAAGTACGCCCACCAGCAGGCGGACGGCTACCGGCAGCACACTGCGTTTGCCCGCGACGTGCTGGAAATCAGCGGACGGTTTCAGGTGAGCGACGCCCGGCAAATTCGCACCAGCTTTCTTTATTCCGACTTAGACTACGAAATTCCGGGAGGTCTCACCCAGGAGCAATACGACGAAAACCCCCGGCAGGCCCGTCCCGGTAATGCCTTTGTGATGGGCAGTGAGGAGTCGGAGGCGGGCGTTCGCCAGCAGTACGCCCTGTTGGGTCTGTCTCAAGAATACGTCTGGAACGATCGCCTGAGCAACCTGACCACGCTCTACGGCGACTTCAGCTTCTTCGAGAACCCGTTTCTGTTTGATTACAAGCGCGACAGTCGGCAGGGTGGTGGGGCGCGCACCCGCTTTCACTACGACGCCACTCTGGGCAGCGTGGCTACCCGCCTCACGGCCGGGGCGGAGTTCCAGACCGCCACCAACGTGGCCCGCAACTTCGGCAACCGGGGCGGGCAACCCGATACCCTCAACTTCAACGATGAATTGCGCGCCCGGCAGGCACTTTTCTTCGCCAATGCCATCTTTGAACTTCCTGCCGATATTTCGCTCACCCTCGGCCTGAGTCACAATCGCCTCACCTACGACATCTACCGCCTGACCGACGCGGCCCTGGACAGCTCCTACCGCGTGGATAAATCATTCGATCCGGTGTGGATCCCTCGGATTGGACTTACCAAAGCCCTTTCTTCGCAGGTAGCGGCCCACGCGAGCGTGAGCTACGGTTTTTCTCCTCCGGCACTGGAAGAGGTGCGCACCAACGAGGGAAGCATCAGCCTGGGCCTGGAACCCGAGCGAGGGGTGAACTACGAACTGGGAGTGCGGGGCAACGTGACTCCTACTCTTACTTTTGACGTAACCACCTTTTTGTTTCGCCTCAACGAAACCATTGTGCAGCAGCAATCGGAACGGGGCACCACTTTGTTCGAGAACGCGGGCAGCACCAACCAGCGCGGTTTTGAGATGAGCAGCACCTGGTACGCGGTAGAGGACGGCCGCGGCTGGTTGCGCGATCTACGCGTGCAGGGGGCGTACACGTATCACTACTTCACGTTCGTTGATTACGCCAAGGAAGGGGAAGATTTTTCGGGTAACCGGCTCACGGGGGTAGCCCCGCACGTGCTGGTGCTTTCGGCACAAGCCTCCACGCGCTTCGGACTGTTTATGAATGCTACGTACAACCGCACCAGCGAGATTCCGCTCAACGACGCCAATAGTGTTTATGCCGACCGATATCACCTGGTTCAGGCGAAGCTCGGCTACCAGAACCCACCTGCCAGTCCGGTGCAATTTCAGTTGTTCGTAGGCATAGACAATGCCCTGAATCAAACGTACAGCCTGGGCAACGATCTTAACGCTTTCGGAGCCCGTTACTTCCAGCCATCCGCCCCCCGCAACTATTTTGCGGGATTGAAGCTAGGCTTTTAAATGACTTATGCGCACGGCTGATCCCTCGTTGTCATTTTCGTCTTATTCTCAGTAAATTTTTACTCAAATAACAAATTATGTTTCGCAAATCCATTTGATTCACAATTTAACAATTGTACTATTTACCCAGTTTTGATGTTGACATTCAAACAATTTACTGCTTTTTTTGTAGTGATCATAAACACCATTTTTCAACTCACCGGTTGCGCTTTTTTATCATCACAATTCTTTATGCCGCTCAAACTCTGGTTCATTTCATTAAGTCTTCTTCTCTTTGTCACCACCGCATTTGCTTCGGATGATCCTTCGGCTGCCGCTAAGTTTTTATACGCTACCCGGATCACCAGTGCCCCTCAGATTGACGGCATCCTGAACGAGGATGTCTGGCAAAAGACGCGCTGCGGGGCCGATAACTTCGTGCAGCGAAGCCCCAACCCCGGCGGAGCGCCCTCAGTACCCACCGAGGTCAAGATTCTCTACGATGACAACGCTATTTACATCGGGGCGTTCTTGTACGATATCTCGGCCGATAGCATTATGCGGGAGTTCTCACAGCGCGACGACTTCGGCTTTTCCGATATTTTTGGGGTTTACTTTGATACGTACCAAGATGGCATCAACGCCTTCGAGTTTCTGGTGTCGGCGGCCGGAGTGCAGATTGACCGCCGCTGGACGGCCAGTGGTAACGACCGCAGTTGGAACGCCGCCTGGCGCAGCGAGGTGCAGCGCATCGGCACCGACTGGTTCGTGGAAATAGAAATTCCGATGGCGGCCCTACGGTTTCCTAAAACTCCTATCCAGCAGTGGGGCGTCAACTTTCGCCGCAGCATTCGGCGCAACAACGAAACCAACTACTGGAGCGAGATAGACCCGCAGGAGAACGGCTTTGTGAACCAGTTTGGTCGCCTGGACGGGATCACCAACCTGAAATCGCCGGTTCGCCTGTCCGTTTCTCCTTACGTTTCGGCATACTACGATCACTACTCGGGCGACGCCAACAACCCCGCCAGCGCGAATACCCGCTTCAACGGCGGCATGGACCTGCGCTATGGCATTAACGATGCCTTTACCCTGGACATGATTCTGGTGCCCGACTTCGGACAGGTGGTGTCTGATAACCGCGTGCTGAACCTGTCGCCCTTTGAGGTGCAGTTTGCCGAGAACCGTCAGTTTTTTAAGGAAGGCACCGATCTGTTCGAGAAAGGCGATTTCTTCTACTCGCGGCGCGTAGGCGGCCGACCGCTGCTCTACGGGCAAGCCGACGACAACCTGGCTCCAAATGAAGTGCTGGTTTCCAATCCGCAAGAAAGCAGCCTGATCAATGCCACCAAGGTGTCGGGACGTACCGCCAGCGGGTTTGGAGTGGGAGTATTTAACGCCATCACCGGCACGATGGAGGCTCAGATTCAGAACGAAGAAACCGGCGAATCGCGCACGCTGGTCACCAGTCCGCTCACCAACTATAGCGTGCTGGCCCTGGACCAAAGCCTCAAGAATAACTCCTACGTGAGTTTTATCAACACCAACGTGCTCCGACAGGGGCAATACTACGACGCGAACCTCACCGGCACGGTGTTTCGCCTGAGCAACCGGGGAAACCGCTATACGCTCTCGGGACGCGGAGCGGTGAGTCAGAAGTATGGTCTGGAAGACGGAAACGAATTTGGGTATATGTCACTGTTGAGTTTGGCCAAAACCAGTGGCAATTGGCGCGCTTCGGTGAGCAACTATATCGAAAGTGATACCTACGACCCGAATGATCTGGGCTTTCTGCGGGCGAACAACGAAATCAGAACCTCGGCCAATTTAGGCTACAACGTCTACAAACCCTTCTGGCGACTACTTAGCCTGCGCACCGATTTGGACGTTGATTACTTTCAACGGTACAATCCTTCGGTCTATACCCAAACCGTTTTGAGTGCTTCGGTAGAGGGCACCTTCCGCAGTTTCAACGAACTGGAGTTGTCGTTTCGGACTTCGCCCACCGAAGAGTATGACTACTTTGAGCCTCGGGTAGACGGTCGCTACGTGGTTTTTCCTTCGTATAAGTCGGTAGACCTATCATTCAGCACCGACTGGCGCAATCGTTTTGCGGTGGGCGTGTATACGGGTTACACCGACTTTGACTTCAAAGATCAGCGGCGGTTCCGGCTCAGCGTGAGCCCCCGGTTTCGGGTCAACAACCGGCTTGCCTTCTCGGGCAGTATCAGCCAAACCGGACTAAACAGCGACGTTGGGTTTGCGAAGAAAGAAACGCTGGCGGAGGACAACCACCGCATCATCTTCGGACGACGCGACCGCACCATCGTTAGCAATATCTTCAACACCAAGTATACCTTTAACCACAAGATGGGACTCACCTTCCGCCTGCGGCACTACTGGTCGGAGGCGCGCTACCAGGAGTTTTATGATTTGAGCGACGCAGGCAGGTATCTGGAGAGCGACTATCAGGGCAACGAAGACCGCAACTACAACGCGTTTAACATTGACATGGTGTATCAGTACGTGTTTGCTCCCGCCAGCGAGATCAGCGTGGTGTGGAAGAACAGCATCATCAACGATGGTAACGAACTGCTCGACGGCTACTTTGCCAACGTCGACACCATGCTGGATGCACCCACCACCAACAGTATCTCCGTTCGCATTTTGTACTTTATCGATTACACCAGTGTGGTCAAGCGGCTGAGCAACAAGATCTAGGCACAAAAAAAGCGACCTTTGCTAAGATCGCTTTATTCGTTCCGGATTTCTTTCTGAATTATATCGAGTCGCTCATCATAACGCTTACCAAGCGGGAGATTTTTTCTTTGGAGGCATTGAAACGATTCATTAATTCGTAATACTCGCACTCCAACAGCATCTCCTCAATCTCTTCCAATGATTCTTTGATGAATATTGCGTAGAGCGCCAGGCGCTTCAGGTGCCCCCGGTTGTTATAGAAATACGAACGAATCAGCGTATTCACCCGGTAAGAGCTGTTGCGGTCCTGGCGCAAAAACTTATAGTAGGCGTTCTGGAAGTCGTCGCAGTAGGTTACAAACTCATGATCGGTAAAGAATTTGTCCTGCGGTAGCACCGCTTTGAATTCGTTATAGAACTTTTCGGCTGATACCGAAGTCCTGGTCAATTCTGGATACTGTTGCATAATTGTCCGTAGTATTTGTATAGTGCAATTTAATACTTAAAATATTAATACATTATGGGGAGTGACGGCGAACGCTACAAAGTGGCGCATCTCTAGTATCCCTCTAAAAAAGATGAGAAGAAGTAGCTATTGTCTAAAAATTACTTTTCAAGAAATAGCCTTCGCAAAGCGAAATAATGACTTAAATCAGGGTGCTTGAGTTGCAAACTACGCTTTTAGCGTGAGTTTTATCGAACAAAAGGGACAAGATTAGCCACGGGGTGGCCAAAAAGTTTTTATTAGTGACTATGAGTACGTAAGTTGACCTTTCTCTATCGAGAAGCGATTCCCGGATTTTTCGGGAGTTCTGCCTCCGCAAAGTCATCACCGGCAATCGCTGTGCTTAAGCAGTAAACCCACCAATATGTCTGTACACCCATCAGAAAAGTTGAAATCTCTCAAGAGAATCACCACCCACCAAATTCAGGGGATGAAGCAGCGGGGCGAGAAAATCACCATGCTCACGGCCTACGATTACTCGATGGCGGGCATTGTGGATGCGGCGGGCACGGACATTATTCTGGTGGGCGACTCGGCCTCCAACGTGATGGCGGGCCATGAAACCACCCTGCCGATCACGCTGGATCAGATGATCTATCACGCCTCGTCGGTGGTGCGGGCGGTGCAGCGGGCCTTTGTGCTGGTGGACATTCCGTTCGGGTCCTACCAGGGCAACTCCTCGGAAGCCCTGCGGTCGGCCATTCGCATTATGAAAGAATCGGGCGCCCACGGCGTGAAGGTGGAAGGCGGACGAGAGATTCGGGAGTCTATCACGCGGATCATCAGTGCCGGAGTGCCCGTAATGGGCCACCTCGGACTCACTCCCCAGTCCATCTACCAGTTTGGCACCTACCACGTGCGCGCCAAGGAGGAGCCGGAGGCGCAAAAGCTGCTGGAAGACGCCCAACTGCTCGAGGAGTGCGGCTGCTTCGGATTGGTGCTCGAAAAGGTGCCCGCTACCCTGGCCGAGCGGGTGTCGAAAGCAGTAAGCATTCCCACCATTGGCATTGGCGCGGGGCCGGGCACCGATGGGCAGGTGCTGGTGCTTCACGATATGCTGGGCATCACCCAGGACTTTAATCCGCGATTTCTGCGTCGTTACGCTGACCTCAAAACGGCGATGGACACCGCCGTGCGTCAGTACATTGCCGACGTGAAGCAACAGGAGTTTCCCAATGCAGAAGAGAGCTACTAGCGTAGACAATTTCCACAAAACGCGCACTGAGCAAAGCATCCTTCCCCACTTTGTTACAGTAGCACCCGCTGCGCACTCTTCGTTAAAGCACTGAACGTCAGTAAGTTATTACACCAATTGGTTTGTGGCACACTATTGCGTATCTGTTTAGCATACCCATTTAAAACCTAATACTAAATTTTACATCTTATGAAAAAGTTATTTTTTGCCCTGTTTGCCATGACGTTCTTGTTTGCCGGTGCATCTTTCGCCCAAGAGGTGACTGAGCCTACCGAAGAAGTTACTCCCCAAGACCAACCAGCTCTTGAAGATGAAAGCATCATGGAAGACGAGACCACGTCAGAGCTTGAGCAGCCCGCCGATGATTACACTGCTTCAGCGCAAGCCCAAGAGGTGCAGTTTGAGCAACTTCCCGATGCAGTGAAGTCTGCGTTTGAAGGTTCAGACTACGCCATGTGGCAAGTGCAGTCAGTGACCGAAATGGCCGCTGCCGAAGGCACTGAAGCCAAGACGTACGAGATCGCCGTAACCGATGGCACTACCGAAGAAACCGTTACCTATAACGAAGACGGTGAGCAGCAGTAGAACATCCTAATGCTATTTTGCGTAACTAGGCTTCGGACCCCAGCGGTCTGAAGCCTTTTTTTGTTATTTTTAGATTACCATAGATTGATTTCTTTCTATGCGTATCTTTGCAGATTGACTGAACCCTAACGGTAAAGGATGCCTCGCGTACTGATCATTGATGACGACCCTGCTTTTTGCACCTTGTTAAGAAATTTCCTGAACCAGCAGGGGTTTGAGACGGGCGAAGCCTACGCCGCCCGGGAGGGCATCCGGGCGGTTTACGAAGAGTCGTACGATCTGGTGCTGATCGACTACCGCTTGCCCGACATGGATGGCCTGGAGTTGCTTAAGAACATTAAGAAGCGGTATTTTCACCTTCCGGTCATCATCATGACCAATTACGCGAACATCAAAACGGCCGTCAAGGCCATGCAATTGGGGGCCTTTGAGTACGTCACCAAGCCCATCAATCCCGATGAAATACGGCTCTCGATCAACCAGGCCCTGACGGAGAAAAAGGTCGCTCCCGAAACGCAGCCTCGCGCATCTCGCTCGTCCCGCTCGTCCATCCCGTCTTTTTCTTTTGTAGAAGGGGCCAGCCCCCGGGCACTGGAGGTGAAGAAGCACATTGACCTGGTGGCGCCCACCAATATTTCGGTGATCGTGCAGGGCGAAAGCGGCACGGGCAAGGAGTACGTATCGCGCATGATTCATCAGCAGAGCCAGCGGGCCAGCAAGCCCTTCGTAGCGCTCGAACTGCGGGGCACTTTCGGAAGAGCTGGCCGCCAGCGAATTGTTTGGTCACCTGAAGGGTGCCTTTACCGGGGCGCTGCAGGATAAGATCGGGCAGTTTCAGGCGGCCGACGGGGGCACGCTGTTTCTTGACGAGATTGGCAACTTATCCTACGAAAACCAGATCAAACTACTGCGCGCCATCCAGGAGCGAATCGTGCGGCAGCTAGGTAGCACCAAAGATATTTCGGTGGACGTGCGGATCATTGTGGCCACCAACGAAAACCTGGAGCAAGCGGTGCGCGTGGGCGACTTTCGGGAGGATCTGTTTCACCGGCTCAATGAGTTTCAGATCGATGTGCCCGCGTTGCGCGAACGCGTGGGCGATATTCCCCTGTTCGCCCGCTACTTTCTGGAGCAAGCCAACGGCGAATTAAACCGGTCTATTGACGGGTTTGAGCCCGAGGTGCTGGACAAACTAAAGACCTACCACTGGCCGGGCAACATCCGGGAGCTCAAGAACGTGGTCCGACGCGCGGTGCTTTTGTCCACCGGCCAGTTGATTGCCCTCAACGCGCTCCCCGCCGAAATTATCTACCCCACCACCCGCGAGGTAAGCGGCACCTTTTCCGCCCCGTCGGGCAATCCCGACCTGAAGGCGGTGCAGGAAAAGACCGAGAAAGCCCTCATCGAAGAAACTTTGATCAAAGTTAAATTTAACAAAACCCAGGCGGCCAAGGTGCTCAACATCGATCGCAAAACGCTCTACAACAAGCTCAAACGATACAATTTGGAGTAAGCAAGGTCCTTATTGAGGAGCTGAGAATAGTTGGCGGGTATACTCAAGCAATTCCATTCCTCCCCGCTCGCCGTGGCCGGGAATAATAACTGCCACTTTTGGGTAGCTTTCCTGTAATCGTGCGATTGTGGCGGGCCAAGCGGCTACGTTTGCGTCTTCCAGGTTTCCTTTTCCGGCGCCTACTTCTTTGACCAGGCACCCGCCGAACAACGCGTTTTCTGACGGAAAGTAGGCCACCACGTTGTCCTTGGTGTGGCCCTCGCCCACAAAGGCAACGTTCACTACCTCATTTCCCACCGGTAGTTCCAGCGCTTCGTCGAAGCTGTTTTGCGGAGGCGTAACCGCATTTTTCTTAGCCAAGTTAATTGTTCGCCGGTAGCCGTAGGACGGAATCTGACGGCGGTGAAATTCATCCAGTCCCGCCAGACAATCCTGATGAAAGTGGGTAGGAACCACCGCTTTAACTGAGCTCTTTAGTTGGTTTTCTACCCAGTCAACCAGTTCTGCGGAGACCGCTCCGGTGGTGGGAGTATCAAAGATAATTGCTTCCCCTTCGCTCACCACGATCATGCCGTTGCAGGGCACCTTGCCGAAGCTCTCGGTATCCAGAAACGAGGTATGCTGATAGACCCGATCAGAAATTTGCTCAATGAGCAGAGTTTCCGAACGGTACGATTGGGCTACTAGTGAGCGATATCCCAGCGCTAAAACGATAGAAAGAATCGCAGTGGGTCTTAGACAGTTTATCATGCAGGTAGGCGTATAATCGGGGGCCAGTGCCCCGCAAACTAGTTAATCAGTTAGGTGGGAACGTGGGTACGCGCCGTGGCCACCGTGGAACGGCGCGTACCCACCTAATTAAGCCACGTGCTGAAGCAACCGGTCCATTTCAGTTTGCACATCGGCGATTAATTGTTCGGTGCTCTCCACAACGCACCGCACGCATTGGCTCACCTCGGACGTAACCGCATCGGTGGCCGACAATTGCTCCAGCTGTTTCAACTGGGTGGTTAGCGTACGGTGCTGAAGCAACTCGGCCTGCGACACCATTTTGTGCGCGTAGAACGACAGTTCTCGGGTCGATTGCTCGTACAGTGCCTTTTGCAAACAACCCACCGAGGCAGCGTACGATCGCGTTAGGTTTTCAAGATAGTCAACCAGCAATCCCGTATCGGCACCGGTGAATTGTTTCACCCCCGCCAGGGTGTACGGTGCGGTCGTTTCCAGTGATAGCAAACTCGGAATTTCGGCCTGGACATCGTTAACAAAGTCAAGATGCTGCGCGAGCAGTTGGTCTAAGGTTTGGTGGTTAAAGGGCTTGAACAGAAACCCGCTCACGCCCAATGCTTCGTACTGCGATTTCTCCTGGGGCAACACGTTGGCCGTGAAGGCGATGATGGGCACCGATTCGCCTTCGGCCGACTGCTTTTCTCGAATCGCGCGAATCACCTGCTTGCCGTCCATTTCGGGCATTTGCAGATCACAGAAGATAAGGTCGAAGGATTGATGCTGAAGTATTGACAGACCTTCTTGTCCGGAAACGGCCGATACCATGGCCACTCCTTTGCTCTCGAGCGCCAGGGCCAGCAGTTGGCTATTGAGCGGCTGGTCGTCGATCACCAGCACCCGGCCCCGGTACTGCCGCACCTCTGACTGAATGGCGACTTCGCTTGCTTCGTACTCGGGTTCTTCCGCCGTCAGGTAGGGAAGAGCCACCCGAAACAAGCTTCCCTGACCCAAAGTGCTGGTCACACCAATGGTTCCGCCCTGCATCTCGGCCAATTTCTTGCTGATGGACAGCCCCAGTCCGGTGCCCCCGTACCGGCGGGAGGTGGAAGCATCCGACTGATGAAACACCTGAAAAACCGAGTCTAGCTTTTCGGGCGCAATACCGATGCCGGTATCCCGCACCTCGATGATGGCCTTGCACTCGTCGACGGCGTGCGGAGCCATTTGCAAGGAGACCGTTACCCCGCCCTCGGCCGTGAATTTGATCGCGTTAGAGAGCAGATTATAGAGAATTTGCTTGAGCCGAAACGCATCACCCAGCACGTAGTTGGCTTGCTCTTCGTCGGCCTCAATGCGCAGGTACAGCCCCTTTTTTTCGGCCTGGGGTTGCAGGGCATACTGCACCTCTTCCACCGCCTCCAACACGTAGAACGGGGCTTGCTCTAGCACCAGTCCTCCGGCCTCGATCTTAGAAAAGTTGAGCACGTCGTTTACCAGGGCCAGCAGGTGCTGCGAAGAGGCATCCAGCGCGCGCAGATAATCGTCCTGTTGCTGGTTGAGCGGAGTGTAGCCCAGCTGTTCGGCGAAGCCCAGAATGGCGGTGAGGGGCGTGCGAATCTCGTGGCTCATGTTGGCCAAAAAGTCTTCTTTGACCCGCGCTAGTTTCTCAGCATTGGACTTGGCAATGAGCAAGCGTCGCTTATAAAACTCACTGCGGGTGATATCCGCCAGAATCAGGTACACAATAACTGCGGCACTAAGGAGCGCGATCAGCAAGATGATACCGATGCGAATGAGCGCGTCGCGGATCGAGGCTTTGGCTCCCTCCGAGCGAAGGTGGTAGCGCGCCTGCTGTCGGTTTTTGAGCTGGGTGAGCAGCGCGTGGATGCTGCCCATCACCTGCGCATTGTTCTCCAGGTAAGCAAGCTCTTGCTCGTTGATCTTCCGCTGCCGAACGGACTGCTGGTTGCGCACCTGGCGAAGAATTTTTTTCACCGATTCGGCGGGCAGTTCGGTCACTTCCCGGACGGCGGCGTCTATCTCATCGGCGTTAATAAGATCGTTGAGGCGCTCCAGGCTCATAAGCGATTGCTTACGTCGCGAGTCTTCCAGAAAGTGAGCGGAATCACGATTGGAGAGCACCTTTCGGCCCTGCTCCAATTCCTTCAGCGCCTTATCGTAGAAGTCGAACTCATCACGCTGCCGACTGATCTTCATGAATGATTCCAGGCTTACTAGCTTGACGTCGATCAGGTTGAAAATAGAGTCTACGTTCTTTTCGGTGCTATCGGAGCGCGCCTTGAGTAAGCCTACGTTGTCACCGATTTGCGCCACAAGTTGTGAGTAGTTGCCCAGCTTTTCGGGCGATTTGGCTACGGTATACTCCTGCAGGGCGTTCTCGGTCTGCGTGATGGTGACCAGCAGCTGGTCGATTTGCGTCAGGGTGGTGTCGGGTGAGGATAGGGTGTTCACCGCTTGGGTGAGCTCGCCAAAGCTGCGGTACGAAATCCAGCAAGCCACCAGCAAAGCCGACAGCACCAGGACAAACCCGATCACCACCTTTGATTTGAGCGCGTTGTTTTTAGAGATTAGCATACCTTGAACGGGTTTCTACTGGTTGACAGAAAAATCTGTACCAATCTATCAGGTCGGATCGACTGCTTTTGGACACCGACGAATCAGCGCGGCTGGGGAACATTTCCCCAGTTTGCGTAACAATGGGTCTATCTACTTATGATTTAGCAACTTTTTCGCTTAGTCTGATTATTTTAAGTGTTTGATTTATAGATGATTATCATGAAAAGGGGATAGCGGCACAGTATTCTCATACGTGTAACCGCTATACAATCTAACCTATTGTATTAAGCGACATTTACATTGAGCGACAAATTACAGGTTGTTCTTCCTGATAAGAGCAACTTGTTTTACACACCCTTAACTAAATGATTTGAATCAGCCCGGTGGATCTTCCACGGGGCTGATTTGTTTTATCCCTTTTTCAAATCCACCGCACTAAAGTCCATCCGGCGTAGGTAGCCAATAAGCCCAGCAGCACGCTACCGCCCGTGTACCATCCGTAGGTGAGCCACTGCTCTTCCTGCAACAACCGAAGTCCGTCGTAAGAAAAAGACGAGAACGTGGTGAAGCCTCCGCAAAACCCTACAATCCACAGTTTGCTTCCCGGATCGTGTAGCCACTCCCGGCTGAACATTCCGTAGAACACGCCGATCAGAAAGCAACCCATCAAATTTACGAAAAAGGTGCCGTAGGGAAAAAAACCGGGCAGCAGGCGGGCGCACCCCACCCCCACCAAGAAGCGAGCGATGCTTCCTAAGCCTCCTCCCAAGCCAACCAACAAAACCGAATAATAGGACATGCGCAGTGCGATAGCGAACCGTGGCTAAAATTACGCGAACGCGCCAACACTTAGCCCTTTATCCGCGGAATATTTGCAAAATATGTGCACTTTGGCTCTTTCTAACCCCGCTCAGTGCTATGCTTCACTACCGTATCTCGTACGAATACCCCAACCTTCACTGGCTCACCCTGGAGCTAACCGTCGACCAGATCAGCGACGAATCCACCTATCTACAGTTGCCCGCCTGGCGTCCCGGACGCTACGAGTTGGGCAACTTTGCCAAAAACATTCGAAAATTTGCTGTGCACGATGCGGAAGGTGAGCCCCTCCCCTTCCACAAGGTGACCAAAGACCGCTGGGAGGTGCCCGCCACTGATGCTGAAACGTTCACGGTAAAGTACGAATACTACGCCGGGGAACTGAACGCCGGCAGCACCTGGCTGGACGAAGAACAGTTGTACATCAACTTCGTGAACTGCCTGCTCTACGTGGAAGACCGCCGAGAGGAATCCTATCGCGTGAAATTTGACTTGCCGAAAGACTATCAGATTGCCGGAGGGCTGGAAGAAGTTGAGCATCACGTGCTGGAGGCGCCGAATTTTTACCGATTGGCCGAAAGCCCGATGATCGCCAGCGCCCAGCTCACCCACTGGCAGTACGCCGTGGACGGGCACCGCTTTCACCTGTGGTTTCAGGGGAAGTGCTACCTGGACGAAGCGACCACGCTGGAGAAATTCAGGGCGTTCACCCAGGTGCAGATGCGGATCATGGGCGGCTTCCCCTCTGACGATTACCACTTTTTGTACCACCTGCTGCCCTACCGCGCCTACCACGGGGTGGAACACTTCAACTCCACGGTGATCGCACTGGGACCAACCGACCAACTGCGCGAAGGAAGCGCCTTGTACTACGACTTTCTGGGCGTGAGTTCGCACGAACTGTTCCATACCTGGAACATCATTCGCATCCGTCCGCGCGAGATGATGCCCTACGACTACACCCGGGAGAACTACTTTCCCACCGGCTTTGTGGCCGAAGGAATCACCACCTACTACGGCGATTTGTTTCTGATGCGCAGCGGGGTGCTCACCCGCGACGAGTACTTTCTGGAGCTGAACAAACTGCTGCAGCGGCACTTCGACAACTTCGGGCGCTTCAACCATTCGCTGGTGGATTCCTCCTGGGACCTGTGGCTCAACGGCTACGCGCCGGGCGTGCCCGACCGCAAGGTGTCGATCTACGTGAAGGGCGCGCTGGTGAGCCTGATCCTGGATCTGGAACTGCGGCGGTGCACCGAGAATGAGCAGTCGCTGGACACGCTGATGCAGTATTTGTGGGATTACTTTGGCAAAAAAGAGCGGGGTTACTCGCTGCCCAATCTGCAAAAGCTAGTTTCCGACCTGTCGGGCAACGAACTCAACGATTACTTTGAGCGCTTTATCTTCGGCACCGAACCGCTGGAGGACCCGCTCAACGAGGTGCTACGGACGGTAGGGTGCCAGTTGGTGCAGCAGGAGGCGGCCCGGCCCAGCGAACGGAGTTTTGGGTTTCGCACCGGCAACGGAGAAAGCGCCCTGGTGGTGCAAAAGATCGCGCCCGACTCGCCCGCCGCGCGGGTACTGAGTCTGGGCGACAAAATCCTAGCCATCGACGGACTGGCTCCCGCCGACGATTCGGGCGAGGGGTTGCTGTTGAACCGAACCCGGGCGGAGCTCACTGTGCTACGGCAGCACCAAGTGAAAACCCGGGTGCTGGAAGCCGATGGGGAAACCTATTTTTCGGGGCACATCGTTGAGCAGCGCAACGATGCGACCACGGAAGAGCAAGCAGCGTTTGAGGCTTGGTTGGGTTTGGTGGAAGGGTGAATGCTGCCAAGATTGAGCGCCTGACATAAGAAAATCAGGAGGAACTTCGTAGCTTACGACAGATGTTGGACTAGTAATCGTAAATTGATGGTCGAAATTCTTTTAAATAAACAATACAGCAATGAAAAAAGTGATCGAAGTGCCCTTAGCCGATGAATTAGCCACTAAATATGAGCGACTATCCCAGCACGAAAAAGACCGACTAACAGCAGTTATAGAAAGTTTGCTCAAGGAAGGAATACCAACTTCAAAATATGCTTCATCAGCGCAACGCACTGACAAGTTACCTACCTTTGACTTAGGTGGCAAGTTTGATCAGCTAGACATCAGAAAAGCCGCTTATGAGTAGGATAGTCGTAGATACCAACGTGTTGCTCTACGCGGTTGACAATCAGTCGCCTCGCCAAGCGATAAGTAAGAAGCTACTAAACAATACTTCCTTTACGCTGTGTACCACTTCTAAAAACATAAGTGAGTTATACTGTGCTGCTACACGGGGCCAGCCGCCCATACTTTCGGCGGAAGATGCACTGCAAGTGCTGCAGTACTACCGAAGCATAATCGAAATACTGTATCCTAGCGAAGCCTCCTCGCAGCGATTTGAGGCATTGTTGCAACAACATCAACCCAGGGGATTAAAAACCCACGATGTGGTCAACCCTGTTTGAAACAAATTCACTTCGCAATTCAACAGGAGAAATCACTTACCTTCTGCTCAGCCGGTAGTTCATTCCGGTGGCCAGGGTGTAATCTGCCGCGGCCAGTATTCCGTAGATACTTAGGTGCAGTCCGGGACGGGCCCACAGCGTGAACTGGTCTCGGGTGACGGCCAGTGCGCCACTAAACTGATAGCGAAACAGAAACTGATTGGTCGGCAGGCCGGTGGTATACGCACCCATAACGCTCCAGTGGTCGTTGATGCGGTAGTTGAGCGTCTGCGAGAACAGCAGGGTGGCCGACAGCGGGCGGACCGAGTCGGTGCTGAAGCTGAGCGAGTCTTGCCGGACTTCCTGTCGAAAATCCCGGTAGCGGCCGTCTTCGTAGAACAGGCTGAGGCCGGGTTCCAGCACGAAGGTGAGCCGCTCGGAGATCGGCAGATGCCAACGGGCCGACCCGTGCAGCAAGCCCCCACCGTAGCGATAGTTGGTTGAGTCGCGCGCTACGCGGTAGCGGCCCGTGTAGCCCATGCCACCGTAGACAAACGACCAGCCTCGTTTTCGATCAGTACTGTGAAAGGACAAGTTGCGCGATTGGTATACTCCGGCTCCCATTAGGATATTGTTATCGTCCAGCCCGTAAGCGATGGGCCAACCCAGGGTGCCGTAGGCTCCGGTGGTAACGGTGGGCACCGAGTCCAGCGTGGCCACGGGCACCACGGGCTGCTCGTTGCCTAATATTGCCGGACCGTAGGAAACACAGCTGGTGAGTAGCGCCCCACTCGTGAGAGCAACAGCAAACCACCGTACTGAAAAGCGGATAGATGTCTTCATAATGACTACGAATAGTTGGATACTCACTAACAACCATTTCTTACTACCAATAAACAGTGCTAAATGTAACTTATTTTTTATAAAACAAAACACTTTTACGAGAAAAGGTACATAGACTAAAAAAATAGTTGGCAACTTTCTAAAAACATTTAAACAGTCGGTTCGTTAGGGTAGGAAATATTTAAACCACTCATTCACGATGAAAATTACGCTAAAAAATTTGTTTTTCTCTTCTGTCATAATTCTTCTTTCACTAAATACCAGCAGTTGCAGCCGGGCCCTAACCAAGGCCGACATTCAGGATGATCTGGAAGATGCCCGCGAGGCAGCGCGTGAAGCGCAGGAAGAAGCCCAAGAAGCCATTGAAGACCGGCAGCAGTTCTACGCTGATTACAAGCTTACCCGCGTGCGCACGTTTGAAGACCGCATTAAGCAAATCGACAAGCGCATCGATGATCTGAAGAAGACTGCCAAGAAGTCGTCGAACAATGCCGCGGTCAACGATATGAAGTCGGCCATCGACGAGCTGGAGAAGGAGAAGAAGGACATCAACCGCAACATCAACCAGGTGCAGAGCCTGCAGGAGCGCGACTGGACGCAATCGAGCGAAACGATCAAGGCGGCGGTAGCCCAGATCGAAGCCGAACTCGACAAATTGTCGCAGAGCTTAGCGGGGTACGAAGAGATTAAAAAGTAGACCTGGTTCTTTCGCCACCATACCCACACCTCCGTTTAGCGATCTTCTAAGCGGACTTGGCTGTAATCCACCGGCGTCCCTTCCCCAATTGCGTACTGGATGCCTCCCGCCAAGTGGTGCAAAAACATTGGTTCCGTGTAGGATTCTACCGTATGGCCCAGGCCGGTGTAGAACGCTCGGCCGCCGTCGTACTCTTTGTACCACGACATGGGGTGATTGTCGCCGTTGGTGCCGCCCTCGTAGGTAGACTCGTCAATTTTGATCAGTACCTGATTGGCGGGGTTGAGGGTTTTGTAATTATACCATTCATCCGGCCGCGTCCAATCCTTGGGAAGCGAATCGGTGGCCGCGTGGTCGGGGTTGACAATGTGCAGGGTGGCTTCGCGCACGTTGGGGTCGCCGGGGTGCCCGTTGAAGTAGCCGCCCACCAGTTTGCCGTACCAGGGCCACTCGTATTCGGTGTCGGCCGCCGCGTGCACTCCCACAAAGCCGCCGCCCGCCTGGATAAAGCGCTCCAGTTGCCCCTGTTGCTCAGTGTCCAGAATGTCGCCGGTGGTGTTCAAAAACATCACCACTTCAATATCCTTCAGCTTTTCCTCGCTGAATACGCCCGCGTCTTCGGTGGCTTCCACCCGAAAACCGTGCTGCTGGCCCAGTTTTTTCACCGCGGCGATGCCCGGCTCGATCGACTCGTGGCGAAACCCGCCGGTTTTTGAAAACACCAGTACGTTGACTTCGTTTTTGTTGCTCGATGATGCGGTGCAGCCGCCCAGCAGTACAGTTGCCGCTAAGAATAAGGAAAGGATAAAGTGATTTTTCATAATGGATGCGTTGGTTTATAAGTACTTCTGTAAAAGGGTTAACATTTGTCGATCTAACTGATGGCCCCGGTAGTCTTCGTAGGCCACGTCGGTGCGTCCGCTGTCCAGCACGCCAAAGGAGCCGCGCATATTCCACAGTGCCCATCCCCAGCCAGCTTCCTGCCACAGTTGCAGCAGGTCTTCCATCCAGGCTAGCGCCACAGCGTGGGGAGTATGGCTGTAGGCCCCCCATTCGCCCACGTGCACGTTTACGCCTTGCGCAATCACCGCCTGCCAGGGTTCAATTAGGCGCTGCCGCAGCGCCGCGCGATCAAGCGTGGCTCCCTCGTCGGTGATCAGCGGCCAGGTGGGCACCGCCCAGGTGTCGCTGCCCGGAATCCAGTTAGCTTCGTGGTGACTCACCCGCATGGGGTCGTAGCCCCGCGTGCTCTGCACCACGTTCTGGTCCACAAAACCCTCAATGGGTTCTCGCCCCACCGACAGGCCGTCCACCACGATCAGGCGGCTAGGGTCGGCCGCGCGAATGGCTTCGATCACCGACAGCATCACCGGGTTGTGCTGCGATTCGGGAATGCTGGGTGGTTCGTTGAGCAGGTCGAAGCTCAGGTGGTGGTTGGGAATGCCCCGGTAGCGCTCGGCGAAGGTGCGCCAGTGAAAACGGGTGGCCTCCTGCGCTTTTTCGTCCTCAAAGAGTTGGTACGGCTCCAGTTCGCCCCGGTTGATGCAGTAGCCCGGCGCGCGGTGGAAGTTCAGATTCACGTGGATGCCGTGCTTCTCCCCGTAACCAACGGCTTTGTCAATATCCCGGAGCGTGGCTTCGTCGATCTTGCTCCAGTCGTTCACGTCGCCCCAGGTCCAGTACGACATCGGCAAGCGAGCGAAGTTGAAGCCCCAGTCGGCCATCATAATAAAGTCGTCTTCCTGAAAGGGATCGTTTTTCTCACCGCTGAACTTCTCCAGCAGGTTAAAGCCCTTCCACATCGGAATATCAGCGGCGGTGACTTCGGGCACCACCTGAGTGGCGGTGCACGCCGGAAGCCCCGTAGCCAGCAGGGCGGAGGCGGCCGCCCCGGTTTTCATAAAAGTGCGTCGGCGCATGGTGGTTGGGTGGTGACGATAAAAAGCCACGAACATCACTGCCCGTGGCTTCGAAAGATATTTAAAATTTACCAAAACACCACTATCAAACCAAGATAGCGTACAAACCAGGGGGTACCGAATGCCCCTGACCGGTCGGAACTAGGCCTTTTGGGGAGCGTGTTGCTGTTCGAGCCAGCGGTAGATGTCGGTCCAGTCGGTAAATTTCTCTACCGTGATGGACGAAGAAAAACCCGAACCTAGGGCCAGCTTTATCGAGAACTCACCGAAGGCACTCTCGGGTAATTTAAGGGCCATTTTTTCTACACCCGCGTCTGCCAGCATCTTACTCCCTACCTCATTCATCCACTTAGCCGTCTCCACTGGTCCGCCCATGAATCTTGTCAGATCGGCCACGGTAGACTTGGCTTTCTTTTTTTTGATGATGTCCACGATGGTGTGTAAACCGCTTTTGGAGTCCTGGTCTTTCACTCGACCGATCCACCGGTAGATGACGACGTTTATCTGGTGATCATGGTACACCTCCAGATAAGGAGTTTGGTGCATGAGCGTGGTGTTCTTTTTAATCATAATAGCCTTCTTTTGATTATTAATAACGCGAATGTAAACCAAGGATCAATAAGTGCCGCTCCGCTCACGGGCAAGTAAGTACATCCGATAGAAATCAAGTAAACCTTATCTGTAGGTCAGAAAGACTCCGAATAACCAAACGCGCAGTGAAGTCTCACTTTATCATTCTGGCGCAGTTAACCACAACTTATATATCCGTTCCACCAAGTTATTTATACGCTAAACTAGATAAGTTATATAAAATTCAAAAAGCTCATTCTTGGCTGACAAGCAATTTTTTAGAAAAAGCTCCAGGTAAAGGGATTGTCCGGGGTAGGCAGCTATTTTTCGGCACGAAAATTCGTAACTTTCTGTAAAAAACCCACGCGGCCAACCGCGACGGTCGGCACTGACTACCACCGGGCAAACCCCACCGACGGCCCCGTGGCGGCGGTCTTCGTCAGGTATCCGTCGTGGCGAACGCTCCAAAAGACTGATCGTTACGTAACAAATTTGTGACAAACTTTTCGTTCGGTTGACGCGTTGGAAGCAGTACACAAAAGTTACTCATCTTATGAATTACGTACTTTCATTTTTGTCCCTTATTTTTCTATTCTCTTGCCAGTCGCCCAGCAAAACTTCGGTGGCCCAGGCTTCGCTCACGGTGGAACCCACAGCCCTGACCGATTCTGAGAAGCAGCAACTCAACACCGCCACGTTCGCGGGCGGTTGCTTCTGGTGCACCGAGGCGGTGTTTGAGCGCGTCCGGGGCGTGCGCAGCGTGGTATCGGGATACACCGGCGGCGAGCAGGCTAACCCCTCCTACGAAGCGGTAAGTGCCGGAAAAACCAGCCACGCCGAGGGCATTCAGGTGTACTACGATCCTAACGAAATCACCTACCAAGACCTCGTGAAAATCTTTTTCGGCACCCACGACCCCACCCAGCTCAACCGGCAGGGCCCCGACGTGGGCGAGCAGTACCGCTCGGCGGTATATTATCACAATCCGCAGCAGCAAGCCGCAGTAGAAGCTTACGTGAAGAAGCTAGGCACCTCCGGCAAGTACGATAAGCCCATCGTAACGCAGATTGAGCCATTCGATGTGTTTTACGATGCCGAAGGCTACCACCAGAATTATTACGAGAACAACCCGAACAATCCCTATATTATGTCGGTGGCCAAGCCCAAGGTGAAGAAACTCATCAAGAACTTTCCTGACTACTTAAAAGACAAAGCCAGCAGCTAACCGGGTTCGCTGACGCAGGCAGTCAAAAGCTATGGCCAAACGAGTGAAGACAGCCCTGGTGCTCAGTGGTGGCGGATTCAAGGGAGCCTTTCAGATCGGCGCCCTGGATTATCTCCGCGAAGCCGGGCTGGTTGATCCCGAGCTGCACTTCGACGTGGTCGCCGGTATCTCGGCCGGGGCGCTCAACGGAGCCTTTATCGCCTCCCGGCAGTACGACGTTCTGAAAACCATCTGGCGACGCATCGAAGAAGAGGGAAGTTCGGTGATTTATAGTTCGGAATTTCTGAACGAAGCCGGGGAGCCTCAAATCAACTACGAAACGCTGAAAGCCCGCTTCTTCCCCAACTATCAACTTAGGGTCGGCCTCTGGCAAGGATTACGCCTTCTGCTGTCCCCGAAGCAGCGCAACCGCTTTATCGAGCAGCAACTGGCGCAGGTGGGGCAAGAAGCCACCGCCCGCCTGCGGGATTTTCGGGCCATTGCCAGCAACGAACCGCTGGCCGACCTGCTGCGGCAGCACCTGAACCGAACCCAGATTCCGGCCGACGTGGTGTTCACTTCCGGTTTTGTCTCGTTGGTCGATGGGCAATATTATAACCCGAAACAGACGGACTACGCCAGCAACGAAGACTTTATCCGGGGCGTGCTGGCGTCTACGACCGTGCCCGTGGTGTGGGCCCCGATCGACGGCGTGAACCTGCGCGACCCGCAACCACCCATCCGGCAGCTCATCGACGGCGGACTCAAGAACAGCTCTCCCCTGGGTGATGTGATCAAGTTGATGGACGACGAGCAGGAAGACGTGGAGTACCGCATTCTGATCATCAATAACAATTCCGGGAAGCTGGCGGTAGCGCGCCAGGAACTCAACATTGTGGAGATCGCGCTGCGCTCACTCACCGAGATCACGCTGGCCGAAATCTTCGAGAACGACATTCGGGAGTTTGTGCGGGTCAACGACCTGGTGCGGCAGGCGCGGGAGCAGGATGTGGCGCTGCGCGACGCGCGGGGCCGACCGCTGCGGCAGTTTTCCTACAAGATCATCCAGCCGCAGGGGGAAGAACTCGGTGAGGTATTCAACGCCACCCCCGCGGTGCTGCGCCGCCGCTACGCGCTGGGCCAGCAGCGGGCGCAAGAAGTCTTTGCGAATCAGGATGATACCAACTGGGACGGGGAAGTGGTGGTGTGATGTTTTGCGTTATAGCACTGCTTCGTGTTGTGCTTGTTTGCTTTAGCCGCTGAGCTTGCTGACGTGCTCTCGATAAGGTGAAAGCAATACGAGAAGGGTCAAATTTTAGCGCGAGGCGGGCTTTTAGCCTTGATTTGTAATGCTCAACCCATTAGTTGCAAAAGCATTGGCTATGCAGTATCGTCGGTAGCCTTGTTATTTTTAATTATCAACTTTGACGTAAACGCCAGTTATTTGAAGTTTTAACCAGCTTGCAGTTTTAAAGTCATAGTAGTTCTTACTCACCAACAGCTCAAGTTTGTCTTTCTCAATCTGCTTTGCCTCGACCAGCTTACCCCACTCTTCCTCCGTATTTTGATCTACCTCAGTGCGGTCAAGATGAATAATTTTAGTTTCTTCGTTGTAGGAATATTCATAACCTACGCCATTGAGATTGTTATTGAAGTAGCTTACGGCACCATTAGATGAGTTTGAATTAGTGAAAGTAACAACAGGGTTAGGAAAAGGTATGAGCATGAGTTGAGTGAAGTTGTCGTTGTACTTGGTGGGTCTGATCTCCAAATATGAATCAGGCCAATCGAAGAGGTATTGTGTAATGAAATTCGACTCACTAATCTGAACCATCAAGTCCTCGGAGGCTATCCCATCGTTGTTTAAATCTACCTGCTGGTCCGTTTTTAAAGACTCAACTCGGTAGTAGCCAGCAATACTGGGTATTTTGCTGGACTCATCCTCGCAAGCCACCATAAAAACCAGGGCGAAGGAAAGCAGCAAAGGGGTCAGCGAAAAAAATAAGCCAGATCTAATTTTATTTTTCATCTTCTGGTACATTATGGGTCTGTTTGTAGGCAATGTCTAACACAACCTCACGGTTCCACTTATTTGCTTTGAGCCTTCAGCAGGGAGGTTTTCTCTAGGCAAATTCAATAGAATTTTCCATATTTTCTACTCGGAAATATATTTTATTTTATGGGTTACAACATCCGTAAAGCGCATTTCGTCAGTAGGCAGTTTAGAAACAATTTCTGCCACCAAATCCTACCATTATTTACCTCAAAATCACCTGCGCATTGATAAAACGGGCCGACAGGCTATTGGGTACGGCGTACTGCTGCCGGTTGACCGCCTGCACCCAGGTGAAGGAGATCGGGTTGTCGGTGCCCAGCACGTTGAGCACCTCCACGCCCAGCCACAGCGAACGAAACAGCGGTTTTGCCTTGGCCCTGTTCAAAAAAATTTCCTTAGAAAATCCAATGTCCACCCGCCGGTACTCCGAGCCGTTCAGGAAGTTGCGGTACTCGGGGCGGTTTGGCGGACCGAAGGGCAGGCCCGAGCCGTACAACACGCTCAGGTGCACCCGCATGGTGGGGTCGTTGGGCAGGTGGTCCTGAAAAAAGATGCCCAGGTTGACGAGTTGGTCGGAAGGACGGCGGATGTAGCCGCGCTCGTCGTCGGCCACGTCCTCGCGGGTGCGCAGGATGCCGATGCTGAACCATGATTCGGCGCCGGGAATAAACTCGCCACTTATGCGGGTGTCGAGGCCCGTGGCGTAGGCGGTGGCGTCGTTGCGGGCGAAGTAGCGAATCCGCACGTTGTCCACGTCGTAGGGAATCACGTTGTACAGGTACTTGTAGTACACCTCGCTCAGCACGCTGAAATCCCGACCGAACATCTGAAACTGTCCGGTCCACTCCCGCAATCAGGTGCACCGACGACTGCGCCCGAATGTCGGGGTTCAGTTGCCCGTTGCGGTTGCGCAGCTCGCGGTAGAAGGGCGGTTGCTGGTATAAGCCGCCGCCCAGCCGAAATACCAGATCCTTGCGCCCGTTCGGTCGGTAAGCGTACTGCACCCGCGGACTCACCAGCCACTGCCCGTTGTAGCTCCAGTAGTTCAGCCGCACTCCGTAGTGCAGGGTGTGCTGCTCGTTCGGCTCGGTGGTGTTCTGCACGTAGGCCGTGACGCGCTCCGATTGTAAATCCAGCGCACTGGCCACCCGCTCGTTGATGGTCACAAAGTCGGCCGAGTCGCTAAAGCTGTACTCGTTAAGTTGGTCGTCGATGTGTTCGCTGCTGAATCCCACGCCAAATTCCAGCGTATTCTTTGCGTTTAGGCTATAAGTGGAGCGGTGCTCGGCGTTGAAGATGCTGGCAGCCAGTTTGTTACGGGCGTAGGCGTAGTTGATTCCAAAGCCCAGGGTCGTAGCACACTCGTCCTGATTGTTGCTGCCTGGAGTATTGTTTATGTCGCATAACTGGTAGAATGCCAACTGATCAAAGTACTCTCGCTCGCGCGTACGCACTCCCGACGCAATCCACTGGGTTCGCCAGCGGTCGCTCAAACGGTGCTCAAGCAGCAATCCTACCTGACCCGTTTGGTAGGTCAGTTCTTCCTGCCCCCGGTAGCCCACGGACAGGCGAAACGACTGCTGCAGCGTGCCAAAGGTAGTTTCGCGGCTCTCGGGACGCACCAGGTAACGGTTGTTGGCGTAGGACAACAGCACGCTCAGTTCGGTTTTCTTCTCCTCTCTTCCATCCAAGTCCACCGTCAGAAACGATTGCAGGTCGGTGAAGCGGGGCAGGTACTGACCTTCCACCTCCAGGGTATTGAGCAGGTACTGGGCACTCTTGTGCCGCACCCCGGCGATGAAGGTCACGTTCTTGCGGGCCTCTTCCACGTGCGCCGCGCCGCCCAGCAGTCCCAGGCGCACCGAAGCGCGGCGGCGGGTAGGTTGCTTGTACTGCACATTGAGCGCCGACGACAACTTGTCGCCGTACTTGGCCTGCCACCCGCCCGACGAAAAAGCCACGTCCGACACCAGGTCGGGGTTGATGAAGCTCAGCCCCTCCTGCTGCCCCGCCCGAATCAGGAAGGGACGGTAGATCGGAATATTATTGACATAGACTAAGTTCTCGTCGTAGTTGCCGCCCCGCACCGAGTAGGTAGACGACAGTTCGTTGTTGCTCACCACGCCGGGCAGGGTGGTGAGCACCCGGTTGAAATCGTTGAAGGGCGAGGGAATATCCTGGGCGATCTGCGGGTCGAGCTTCACCAGCCCGGGCACGCGGCGCGCGGCGTCGCGGGGGTCGCCCAGGATTTCTACCTGCTCTAACAAGCGCACGTCGGGTTGCAGGGTGACCACGATGCGCAGGGTGTCGTTGGGTCGCAAACTTACCTGCCGCAGGATGTTGGTATACTCCAGGTGAGAAAAAACCAGGTCGTAGGTGCCAGGCGCTACTGATAGGCGAAACGTGCCGTCTGCCCCGGTGATAGCGCCCTGATCAGTTCCCCGTATTTGAACGGCCACGTCTTCTAAAAACGTTTGCACACTGTCTTGCACCGTTCCATGGACAGTGGCCGTCTGCGCCTGTGCCCCGGTGGCCAGCCAGGCGAGCCAGAGGGTGCCCAGTACCCGAAAGCAGCCCCGATGGCTCATTGGCCCGCGGGTTCGATTTGTTGCTTGAGTTGCTGAATGGTCTGCGCTGGTTGGTCTGACTTGAACACGAAGCTACCGGCCACCAGCACGTCGGCCCCGGCATCAATCAGGGCGCGCGCGTTTTGATCACTCACGCCCCCGTCGATCTCGATGTGCGCCGAGGTTTCCGCCCGCTCCATCAGGCTCCGCAGTCGCCGGATTTTGGAGTAGGTCTGATCGATGAAGGTCTGCCCGCCGAACCCCGGGTTCACCGACATAATCAGCACGATGTCTACGTCGCCGATAATGTCTTCCAGCAGCTCGACCGGAGTGTGGGGGTTAAGTGCAACTCCGGCCTGGCAACCCAGTTGCTTGATCTGCTGCACCACGCGGTGCAGGTGCGGACAGGCCTCATAATGAACGGTGAGGTGAGCGGCGCCCGCGTCGCGAAAGGCTTCCAGATACCGCTCGGGCTGCTCGATCATCAGGTGCACGTCGAGCGGTTTGGTGGCGTGCCGCCGGATGGCCTCGCACACGGGCAAACCGAACGAAATATTCGGCACGAACCGGCCGTCCATAATATCGACGTGAATCCAGTCGGCTTCACTGCGGTTAAGCATTTCTACCTCGCGCTGCAAATTGGCGAAGTCGGAGGCAAGGACCGAGGGGGCAACAAGGGGCATGGCTGAGCGGGCGAAGGTTGAGACGGCAAGGTAGGGATTTCAGATCTGCTAATGCCAAGCAGCTAATGTCTAGTTTGGTCTGTTTGTTGATTTAGAGACGCTTTAGCGGTCAAAGAAGCATCATCAAGGTATATGCGGCGTAACGATTTGGGCGCAGAGGCCTTTTAGAACTTCTCAGAATTTGACTCAAAAACAATCTGTTCTACTTTCTTATTGTAGCAATCAAAAGGTGGGGTCATGGAGCAACCTAAATGGTATACTTTCAACCCAAATCTTTCTTCAAGTTCAGCTTTAAATTCTTCATCCTCACCCATTCCAAACGTAAAATATTTCACGTCATTTTCTTCCAAATCAACTTTAAACTGGTTTTCAGCCATTTCGCACGTTTCAAGTTGCTCTTCTATGCTGTTAAACCTAGCTTCCTGAACTTCCGCAGCAACCATTTCTACTACCGGAATAGCGTTCAATATGAGAAACATAGAGCAAAATAGAACACTTGTCATAAAGGTCTTGTAAGTTCTCTTATCAAGATAAATTATAGTTGAGATAAGCGTCAACACGAGAAACAAACCAAACAAGTACTTCTATATAGTCAGCGAATATTCCACTCGAAAAACTTATACAAAGGTTTAGCGCGATATAGAAATCCTGAGGCAATTAATAAGTAGTCTAACAAATATGTTTTTCTTCCTTTAGCCATCTCTAACAACCATCAAAACTTAATCACCTTCATCGTATCGGAAGCCGTGGGCGAAAGGATATGAAGAATGTACACTCCCCGGCCGAGTCCGGAAGTGTCTAACGAAAGCGTGGGGCTAAAGGTATCGGAGGTGAAGCGGGTTTGAGTCACCAGTTGCCCGGTGCTATTGTAGATGCGCACGTCCACCGGGAACGATAGATCGCGGGTTTTGGCTTCTACAAACAATTTTCCACTCTCAATGGGGTTGGGATACACCCGATAGTTGGCCTCGCGAATCTCTTCCTCATCAGGAACCGGCACCAGCAGGGCCGCTGAGAAGGTAGGAATGCCGTAGCCCAGTTCGTTGTTGGGAGCCAGTGAACTGTTGCCGGCCAGTCGGATTCGCTCAATAATTTCCAGGTTGGTTTCGCCGGGAAAGGCTTCCCACACCCCGGCGGTGAGGCCGGTGATGAGCGGAGCCGAGAACGAAGTGCCGTTGGAGCGAACCACTTCGCCCCGCGCATTCACCACCACGGTTTGGAGTCCCAGCGCCGACACGTCGGGCTTCACGCGCCCGTCGGCGGTAGGACCAAACGAGCTAAACGACACCCGGTCGCCGCTGCTGCTCACCGCTCCTACGGACAAGACATCGATGGCATCGGCGGGTGGGGACACGTAGCGCCAGCGGCCTGACCCCTCGTTGCCCGCGCTAATCACGCACAGGATTCCCTTCTGGGCGGCCAGATTCACCGCCCGGGTAATCACCGCCGTGTTGCCGTCCAGGTCTTCGTACTCGTAGTTCATCGCCGGATCGTCGAAGGTGGTGTAGCCCAGCGAGGTGCTGATAATGTCGATGCCCGCGCTGTCGGCCAGTTCGGCGGCAAACAACCAGTTGTATTCTTCCACCCGGTATTCGGACCCCGACTCTTCGGTGATGCACAGCATGATGTTGGCTTCGTAGGCCCCGGCCTCTAATACTCCGGGCTGGTAGGCCGCAATGCACGACAACGCTTCGGTGCCGTGCTGTCCGTAGCGGTACACATCCGGGCTGTTGCCCACAAAATCGTAGCCCGGAATCATTTGCCCGTTTTCGTACAGGTGTCGGAAGTAAGCAACCGTATCCACTCCCTTGAAGCCACCGTCGAACACAGCAACGGAAACCCCCTTACCGGTGTAGCCCGCCTGGTGCATGGCATCAATGCCCAGCATCTCGTTCTGAAGCATATTGAGCAGTTGCGCTTCGGGGTTTTCAGGAGCTGCGGCGGGCAACTTTCCCGCATAAGAAGATCCCTGCTTCTTTCGCCCTCCTTCCGATCGGGTTGGCTTGATCAGTTCCACTCGATCTACGAAATTTAGGGCACGGTAAGCATCCGCGTCCTGGTCACCGTCCACCATCACGGCGTTGAGCCAACGGGAGGTGTAGTATACCTCGGCTCCAGCTTCGGCCAGTTGGGCTACGTAGTCGGCGTTGACGGGCAAATCGGAACTGTCGAGCGCGATGCCCTGTAGTTCTCGCCGCTCCAGAGCGGCGGGAGATAAATACTCCAGCGGACGATCCAACGAATAAGCCGTTCCGTCTTTATCGGATAAAAAGATGACGTATCGATCCCGGGGCGGCGCTTGAGCGGGGGCTACCTCAACCCAAAAGATACTTAGCAAAAACAAAAAGAAAGAAATGCGAAAAGAGGGGGAAAATAGGTTGTTAGTCTTCACCATAGGTAAGCAAGGTTTGCCGGTACGATCTTCCGGACACAATCTGTTGTTGTCCGATGCAGTCGTCGTCGGCGCAGTAGTGTAATATACGCGTTTTTTTGTACAAAAGCCCCACTTCCGGAGCGTAGGTTTCGGTCAGCACGCTGTCGTTGACCAGGGTTTCCAGTTGGCGCTGTATCACCGTACGGCTTTTTTCTATTTGATTGTTCCAAACGGAACCGATCTCTTTGCTCAGGGCACTGTCGGTAGTAGTAAGTTGGTAGCGCAACTCCGGGCGGCTATTCAGGGCGTTGCCGTTCCACTCCAGTGCGTCGCGAAAGGGAAACACCAACTTGGTGTAGGCCACATTATTTTCAACCACCACCACCGCCTGCTCATTCTTGCGGGCCGTCCACACCGAATCCAATTGCCAATCGTTATCCGGCAAATCTCTCGTATAACGCTCTAACGAATAGATTATTTCTCCCCCCGCCCCCGTCCAGGAGTCAGCTACTCGCTCGCGAAGCTGGTACCGACTGGTGTCAATGCCGTCGCGCACGGTATAGCGAATGTCTTCCACCTCGTAAACGGAGTAGCGGCCCACCGTCAGGGGATAATACTGCGCGCCCAGCGTCTCGTCAAAGGCGGGATTGAACGAAGAATTCTCATCGGAGGCGCATCCGAACAAAAAAACCAGGCTGCTGAGGTAGCCGATAAGATAGTAAGTGGTTTTTAAGGAGATACGCATGGCTACGGAGGGCTAAAAAGGAACTTCTCGAATTTGGGTGCTATACTGGCGGAGGGCGATATCCAACCGCACCCCCTGCTTCATTTGGTTTAGCGCGTACAAGGCCGCGCAGAGGTTAGACAGCTGGTCTCCCTCATTGGCTCCCGCTACCCACGAGGGAACACCCTGACCCCGCAAAACTATTTCTCTGGCCGTTAGCAAATCGCCTTCGGTTCGGGTCTCTACCAGGTTTTCTACCGCATCGTATCGCATCGCTCCTCCGGTTTGTTGGGTTAGGATAAGATCACCAGCAACTTTTGCACCAAATTGTAAAGCGCACGGCCCCACAACAACCACCTTATTGGAAAATTAACGCTTATATGACGTGGCTAAGTTCGTCGGCAGTTTCGTTAGCAATTGCCCCGCCTCTTTTGTTACTTTGGGCTTTCATTTTTTAAACCACTGATGATTATGGCCCTAAGCACGTTTGTTAAAGTTGGCGGAGTGACGAATTTGAGCGACGCGCGCTACTGCGCCGGGATGGGAGTACACGTGCTGGGCTTTGGCCTGGAAAAAGAGCAGGCCAGTTACGTAGATCCCGCAAAATTTGTGGCGATCACCGAATGGCTGGCCGGCGTGAAGTTTGCCGCCGAGTTCAACACGTATTCTCCGACGGAGATTGAACAAACACTTGCGGAGTATTCGCGCATTGACTACTTACAGACTAGCCAACCGCAGCAGGCCGAAGCGCTGCAACCTTTGAACAAGCCACTGATAATTCGTTTGGATGCCCAAAAGTACGACGAGGACGTGGTCGCGCTGGCGGATATCATGCGCGGTTGTCGCAACCGAGCCGCCTATTTTCTGATCGATCATTTGTCGCTCGATCCCCGACCGGAACTGGTTAATGATCTGCTGGCTTTGGCCAAGCAGTACCCCATTCTGCTGGGCTTCGGGCTTCAGGCCGCGCAATTGCCCACTTTGATCAAGGAACATCCGCTGGCAGGCATTGCCCTGCGGGGAAGCGAAGAAATCAAGCCGGGCTACCAAAACTTCGACCAGCTGGCGGACATTCTGGAGGTTCTCGAGATTGAGGATGCGCCTTGATCGCTCTCTTAAAGTTATTTTTCGGATTTGGGTGAAGCCCCCGCGGGAGTGAGTTTGAGCATCACCACGGTGCAAAGTGGGTCGGGCAACGGGTAGGTGCGCGCCACCGGTCGGCCGAAGTTCATAAACAAGTCGTCGGGAGCGTCGTACTGCGACTCATCGTTCCAAAAGTCGCTCAGCAGCACCTCCGATCCGTCGCGCAGCAGGCGGGCCTTTGCCACCTTCCCCTTCATTCCCTTCAGGCTAATGTGTCCCATGTTGGGTTCGGTCAGGCAAGCGAACAAAGTATCGCCGCGCTGGGTGAACCTCCCCCACTCCGGTTTCTCGAAGGTGGCCGCCCGGCATCCGTAGATGGCTGAGCCGTTGTGGTCCATCCACTGCCCTACCTCCCGCAGAATGGTCGCCGCCTCGGTCGGAATTTCTCCGTAGGCGGTGGGTCCTACGTTTACCAGCAAATTTCCGTTTTTGCTCACCGCGTTCACCAGCGTGCGCACCACATCCTGCGCCGATTTGTAGTTATTATCAGTAGCCGAGTAGCCCCAGTGGTCGTTGAGCGTCATGCAGGCCTCCCAGGGCAGGGGCAGCCCGGCTTCGTTCACCAGCGGCTCGCGCGGAATGATCTGTTCGGGTCCGTCGAAGTCGCCCGCAAACACTTCGGGTGCGCGTTGTTCCAAGTCTCCTCCCAGGCGATTATCGATCAGGATATTCGGCTGGTGCTGGCGTACCATGTTCACCAGTTCGGTAGCGCGCCACTTCTCCCCGCGGTAGTCGCGGTACGAAAAGTCGAACCACATGATGTTGAGTTTGCCGTAGTTGGTGACCAACTCGCGCACCTGCTCGTGCATATAGTCGAGGTAGTTATCGAAGTCGTGCGATTTATCCTTGAACTCAGCGTTGTCACGCATCGGATGCTGCCGGTCACCGTAGGCTGGATAGTCGGGATGGTACCAGTCGACGAGCGAGTAGTATAAGCCCACCCGCAGGCCCTCTGCTCGAAAGGCCTCCAGAAACTCCCGCACCAAATCCCGACCAGCGGGGGTTTGGGTGGCGTTGTAGTCGGTGGTTTTGGTATCGAACAGGCAGAAGCCGTCGTGGTGCTTGGCGGTGAGCACGGCGTACTTCATGCCCGCTTCCTTGGCTAGTTTCGCCCAGGCGCGGGGATTATAGCGGTCCGGATCAAACTCATCGAAGTAGGTCTGGTAGTCCTCGATGGTCATTCGCTCCTGGCTACGCACCCACTCGCCCCGGGCCGGAATGGCGTAGAGTCCCCAGTGGATAAACATGCCCAGGCGGGCGTCGCGAAACCACTCGGTGCGGTCCATACGCGCCTGGTATTCGGGAGAAGGTTGCGCATGCGCCAGTCCTGCGATGATTAGCGCGAGCGCGGTGATTTGGTATCTCATGGGTGAGTGTTGCGTGTTTTTTGGTATAACCGGCTATGAGGTTCCCGCCACCAGGTACATCATTTGCCCCCCGGCCGAGATAAATTTTTGGTCTTTCAGCAACCGAAGCATTCCTACTTTGTAGCGTGACACCCGCTGCCAGTAGGTATCGAACGTGGCTTTCCTTCCGCCTCCGGCCCGGTAGTAGCGCAGGTTTTCGTCGTAACCCAGCCCTCCTTCGTCATTTTCCAACCAATCAACCAGTTGGGCGGCGCGCACCCGTTTTTCGCGGGTATCATAAGGGGGGATCAACGATAGGGCCTTATCTGACTGCCACACTTGCACGTCGGTGAGTCCGGCTTGCAAGAAGAGATCGGGCAACACGTCGCCCAGCGAATTGAATCCCTGCCCTAGCTTCTTCTTTCCTTGTTCGCAGCGCAGCCGCACCTCCACCATTTCCAGCACGTTGTCTACTTCGTAGTCGGTTTCGACGTACTTATCGAACATCAGGTGAGACACCAGGTTGTTCGGCTCCAGCGCCACCACGCAGCCCTTCGGAGCGGTTACCCGTTTCATCTCCCGAATCGCCCGCAGGGGATCTTCGGTGTGGATGAGCAGCGTCTGACAAAACGTAACGTCGAACTGACCGTCGGCGAAGGGAAGGGCATCGGCATCTCCCTGAACAAACGAAAACGCAGTATGCTTGGCATCTTTGCGGTGGCGCGCGCGCTGCCGGGCCGTTTTCAGGTGCGTTTCTTCCTGATCCAGTCCGGTGACTGAGGCATTGGGCTGTAGGTAAGGAGCCAGGCGGAAGGTCATCTCGCCCGTGCCGCAGCCGATATCAGCGGCCGATCGACGCGTGTTCAGGGACAGGCGTTCGGCCATCAGCGCCAGAAAGTCCTCGTTCCACCAGTAGGAGCGGGCCTCCCCGAAGTGGTCGGCCGAGTGGGCAGAAGGTTTGTTCTTTTTGTATTGCATGCCAAGAGACCGGAACGGAGGCAGGGGGCCGCCGTCGGCTGGGCAAAGTACGACAAAAAAGCGGGGCACCCAAAGCGGAATACCGCATTGGGGCGGGGCTAGAGATGCGCGTCGAGCAGCACCATCAGCAAAAACAGCCCGAAGCCTGCGCCGTAGAAAGCAAACAGCGTGGTATTATTGTGGCGGCGGACTTCACCGGTGCAGGTGCAGATAAATTCGTTGAGCAGGTGGCGCATAACGGAGGGGTTAGCTTATGCGCTTCAAACACTTTGCCAACCTGGATTCAGCCTGAATTAACTCCGGGCAGGGGCCCCCGGGGCCCGTGCAGCGCGCTCCCACACCACCGACTGCGATCCTTTCAGGTAGCGAACAATCCCGGCAAACACCGCGTAGTTCATCACGCAAAAGTAGTAGGGCACGAAAAACACCTTCATCTTGATCTTCTGCGAAGCCAGGAACAAACCGACAATCGCCAGCGTATAAAACACGGTTTGCCCCAGAAAAAAGAACCGGAAGAACAGCAGCGGTTCCCAGGCCAGAAAGGCGTTGCTGATCAACAGGCCCAGCAGGGCGAACGGGGTGACCGTCCAGCGCAGCACCCGGTGCGACACGTACTGGAAGGTGAGTACGCCGTGCCGGAAAGGGTTCAGCAAGCCCCGCAGGCGCACGATGGCCTGGATGCCTCCGGCCGCAATGCGCACCTTGCGCTTGAGTTCTTCCTTCACCGAGGCCGACGGGCCCTCCACCGCGTAAGCGTCGGGTTCGTAGGCCACCCGGTAGCCCGCCTGGGCAATGGACAGCGTGAGGTAGAAGTCTTCGATGATGGTGTCGGCGGGCACCTCGTGGAACAGATCGGTGCGCACGGCGAACAGTTCACCGGCGGCTCCCACCACCGAGTGGAGCGTGGAATCCCAGCGTTTCAGCGCTGATTCATATTTCCAGTACAATCCCTCACCGGCCCCGCTGGCCGCGTCTTGGTCGGGACTAAGCACCCGCTTTTCGCCCGCCACCGCTCCCACTGTTTCGTCGGCGAAGTGGCGCACCAGTTGAATTACTGCTTCCTCATTCAGCAGGGTATTGGCGTCGGTGAACACCACAATCGGGGTGGTTACCAGGGGCATCACGCGGTTGACTGCCGCGATTTTACCCCGACGTTCGGGCTGGAAAAAATGCCTGACGTTCTCAATGTGCTCCACGATTTGCGGAGTGGCATCGTCCGAGCCATCGGTCACAATCCAGATGTTGAGTCGCCCCTCAGGGTATTGTAAACTGAGGGAATTCTGAATTTTTTGAGCGATAAAGTCAGCTTCGTTGTAGGCGGCAATGATGAGCGTCACCTCCGGCAGACTGGCTTCGGAATGAAAGCGAACCGAGCGGGGCTTTTTAAGGCGGGTCAATCCGTACAGCAACAAGCCGTAGCCCAGGTAGGTGTAGAGTACCAACAACAAACATATCCAGAAAAAAAGTATCATTCTTGGTGGTTCGTGAGAGAATATTTTAAAAAACAAACAACCGTACCTTCTGGGCGTAATAAACCGAAATTTATGTACATAGAAGTCAGTTGGGGGCAGCTTGAGCGGCTCAAAGGATTATACTTAGCAGACTACAATCAACAACAAACCGCAAATATATAACAAATTTGTGAAAAAATATTCTTATTATTACACCGCTGATTTGGTGTAGGCTTTGGTCAAATGTCTTATATTTGTGATTCTTGACAAATTTTCGGATGAATATACGACAAAGTTGCTCACCCCAACGTACGTATGATTTGTTACGCATTAAACTTTTCGTCTGTGAGATCTTCTTTGGTTACTTATTGTTGGTTCGGGTGCTTTCTGTTGTTATCACTGGTGCAATTCCTGCCTGCGAACGGACAGGGGCTTCAGCAAGCTACTCTTTCTAATAATATTGTTGCCGAAAATCAAGCGATCGGCACTTCGGTGGGTGCGTTTCTTCCCGCCACCGCCTCGTTTAGCCTGGCCGCTAGTGCGCCGGAAAATGCTCCGTTCAGTATCACTGATCGGCAGTTGGTTAGCACCGACTCCCTTAATTTTGAAGCAGTCGCTTCCTACACCCTGCAAGTGAATGTGGTGTTTCAAAGTTCGCTAGGCGAAGATAGCGCCGCCACGCAAGCGTTTGTGATTACGGTGGAAGACGTAAACGATCCACCGGTGATCACCAATCAATTACCGCTTACTACGGTTGAAAACCAGCCGCTTACCCTGGCGCTGGGCAACCTAAGCGTTTCTGATGAGGACGCTGACGATACGTATCCCGAAGGATTCACGCTGCGGGCCGGGGCGGGGTACAACTACACCGTGGCGGGCCTCACCGTTACGCCGACTCCCAATTTTAGTGGCACCCTCACCGTGCCGGTGGTGGTGAACGACGGCGAAGCGGACAGCAAGTCCTATCCACTTACCGTGACCGTGCAAGCCCTGCCCCGCTTCTCACTGGCGGAAGAAGTATACGAAGTGGCGGAGGATTTTGCTGAACCGGAACCGGTAAGGGTAAGCCCGGAAAACCCCGAACAGTCGGTAACTTACGAAATCTCTCCCGGACCCGAGGAGGTTGATTTTGCTACCCTGACGGCCGACAACAGTAACGGGATTTATCTTTTTTCGGCCTTGCCGGACAAAAACGGAGAAGAAGAGTTTACGATCACGGCGACGAGCGACGAGCAAAATACCTTCGCGCAGGAGTTTACCTTTCGGGTGAACGGGGTGAACGATGCTCCGCAGTTTGCCGGAGTGCAGGGCAACAACCAAACCGTGGAGGCCCAGGCGGCCCCCGTGTCGGTACCCAATTTTGCCACCAGCGTGGCTCCCGGTCCGCCCACCGCCACCGATGAAAGCGGCCAAGCCGTTAGTTTTGCAGTGACCACCAGCGACAACAGCTTGTTCGCGCAGGCGCCCACTATCACGCCCCAGGGCACCCTGGCTTATCAGCCCGCGGATGATAAAATAGGCACCGCGCGGGTAAGCGTAGTGTTGCGCGATGACGGTACCGACCAGGGCGGAAACGTCAACACCAGTGCGCCCCAGGGGTTCGACGTGGAGGTGGTTGCTCCTTTAAGTCCGCAGAATTTTGACCTGAATGTCTCGAGTGTTGCCGAAAACCAACCTAGGGGTACAGTGGTGGGTCAGTTTAGTGAATCGGGGCGCTACTTAATAGACGGAGGAGCCGACGCCAATCTCTTTGCCATCAACAATGCTACGCTGTTTACCCAGCGGCCGTTTGACTTCGAGAATACTGACGAGCGCACCCTGGAAGTCCGCGTGGAGCGGCGGTTTGGTTTTCTTAATACGCAGCGAGAATCCAAGGATTTTGTAATCACCGTAACCAACGTGGAAGAGCCGCCCACCGGCATTACTCTTTCCGCCAATACCATTCCTGAGGGAGTAGCCGCAGACACTCGGGTGGGATTTTTAACCGCCCAGGGTGGCGCTCCCGAGGTGCCGGTTACGTTTGCCCTGGTGGGCGGACCGGGCGGTGAGAACAACGGGCAGTTCACTATTGTGGGCAATGAGTTGAGAATCAGCCAAGTGCCAGACTTTGAAACCACCCCCCAGTATTCTGTTCGGGTGCAAGCCACCGGCGATGGGGTTTCTCCGGCGCAGAACTTCATCATTCAGGTGGTGAATGCCGAAGAACCACCGACGGATATATTACTATCAGGCACCACCGTAGACGAGAACTTACCCTCGGGCACGGCGGTTGGTGCGCTGTCAGTGGAGGGTGGCAGTGCGGTGCCAATCACCTACGCGCTCAGCGGGCCCGGAGCAGCTGCGTTCACCATTAGCGGCAACCAACTACTCACGCAGGCACCGTTAAACTTTGAAGCCCAGCCCAACTACGCGCTCACCATTACCGCCACCGGCGACGGTTCGTTCGCCAAAAATTTTACTATCGCCGTGAACAATGTGGTGGAAGCACCTACTGACATTGCGCTAAGTCCGGCTACGATTGAGGAAAACCAACCCGTGGGCACGGTGGTAGGTACCCTCAGTGCAACGGGTGGTGAAGCGGTCACTACCTTTGAATTGGTAAGCGGCGATGGGTCCGGCGACAACGGTAGTTTCACCATTGCGGGCAATCAGCTCCTTAACGCGGCGGTGTTTGACTTTGAGACCAAGGCTAGCTACTCGGTACGGGTGCGCGCCACCGGAGATGGGTCTTTTGACAAAGCGCTGACGGTTGACGTGATAAATCAACTCGAACCTCCGACCGACATCACTCTTTCTTCAACCACGGTTGATGAGAACCAGCCCACGGGCACGGTGGTGGGTACCGTCAGCGCCGCGGGTGGTATTGAAGCGTACACTTTTGCACTGCCGGAGGGGCGCGGCAACAACGGTGACTTCGTACTGGATGGCAACGAACTACGAACCAGTCGGGAATTTAATTTTGAGAATACCCCCGCTCGAACGGTGGTGGTGGTGGCTAGCAACGCCGATGGGTCTTACGAAGAAATCATTGAGTTGACCGTAGGCAATCTTCCCGAACCCCCGACTGAGATCATTCTTTCATCGGAAGAAATTCAGGAAAACCAACCCGTCGGAACCACCGTTGGCCAACTGAATGCGACGGGCGGTAGCGGAGGGGACGTTTCCTTTGCTCTGGTGAGCGGCCCGGGCAGCAACGACAACGACTTATTCTTTATTGAAGACAACGAACTCAAAGCCAATGCCTCATTCAACTTTGAGTTCAAAGAAGTTTATCGCGTCCGCGTCCGCGCCACTGGAGACGGCTCGCTTGATCAAGCTTTTGCCATCAATATTATCAACGTTGAAGAACCCCCCACCGCTATCCTGCTTTCCTCGTCCAGCGTCTCGGAAAACCGGAACGCGGGCACGGAAGTAGGAACCTTATCTACCGAAGGTGGAGAAGGCAACTTTACCTTCGCCCTGGTAGGAAACGGCAACGACAACGACAATTTTCGCATTGACAATCGCCGACTGCTCACCAACGCTGAGTTTGATCGGGAAGCGCGGGCCAGCTACCGCATCCGCATCCGCGCCACCGGTGACGGCACCATCGCTTCGGATTTCACGATCACCATTGAAGACGTGAACGAAGCCCCGGTGCTAAGCAATGTGGAGCGCACCTTTTTGGATTATGCCGAGGGAGAAGCCGCTAAGAGAATTACCCAAGGCATTGAAGTGGATGAACCCGAAGGAGAAGACTTGGTTCGAGCCGAGGTGTTCTTTTCTAACAACACCTACGTGCCCGGCGAAGACGAGCTAAGCTTGAACCAGGGAGGTATTCAGGCAGACTGGAACCCCGAGACGGGCCGATTAACCATCACCGGACCGCTCAGTGCCAACCGAATAGAACAGGCGCTGCGTGCGGTACGCTACAACAATCTGAGCGAGGTCAACCCTACTGCCAGCACCCGGCGGGTCACTTTTGTGGTGAACGATGGCACCAATCAGAGCAACACGCAGGAGCGCTTCATTCGTATATCCAACTCCAATATTCCCCCGGTGCTGGCCGATGTCCCCCTGAGCACCCGCGAGGATGTTGCAGCCACGCTGACTCAAGAAAACTTTACAGCGGCCTACGGCGGCGACGAAGACGGCACCGGCTTTTCGGGTACTATATTCGTGCTGACCCTTCCCGAACGGGGTACCCTGTCGGCAGGCGGGCGCACCCTCACCGACAATGACCTGGGGCGCCAGGGATTTGAGGTGAACCTTGCCACCACCTCACTTACCTACACCCCGCCCGCCAACTACGCGGGAGCCGACCGCTTTAAGTGGACCGCCCGAGACAACGAAGGCGAAACAGGCATTTCGGCGGAGGTGGTGATCAATGTGTTGCCCGAGAACGACGCTCCCGTTATCACCGCCCCCGCCACGCTCAATGTAGAAGAAGACAGCACCGTTCCTTTGTCCGGATTGAGCGTGGCCGAACCCGACGGTGACGGGCTACTGGTTGATCTAGCCGTTGATCAGGGAACGCTAACCATCGCCGAAGCGGCCCGGGCGGAAGTGACCTTCGAGCAGGGCACCGGCGAGGAAGACAGCAACCTAAGATTTCAAGGAACCCTGGCTGCGCTAAACGACGTACTGGCTAATCTAACTTACAACCCCGCCGAAGCCGTAACCACCGCCACGCTTACCTTGTCCGTATCGGATGCGCCCAACAACCCGGACAACCCCCTGAGCGCCCAGACCAGTGTGGTCCTCACCATCATTCCGCAGAACGACAACCCCGTGCTGTCAGCCATTGAGCCGGAAGCGCTGTTGTTCGTCGAAAACGGAGCGCCTATTTCAGTTAGCGATAGTCTACAGGTGAGCGACGAAGAAGGCAATCCGGTGGTGGCCGCGGTGGTATCTATCGACAGCGGCTACGCTCCGGAAGACGTGTTGGCCTTTGATAACACCTCGGCCATTTCGGCCACCCTTGATCAGGGCGTGCTCACGCTCACGGGAACCGCCTCGGTGGCTGACTATCAGGCAGCACTGCGGCAGGTCACCTACCAAAACACCAGCGACCAACCGGCAACTGACTTGCGGGTGATTCGCTTCGAGGTTACCGACGCTACGGGGGGGCAAAGCAATGCCCTAACGCGCGAGGTGGTGGTGGAAGCCGTAGAAGATACGCTTCGGGTGGTGGATTTGGAAACGGCTCCGTTGTACTTCTCGATCGGAAGAGCACCCGTGGCGGTGAGTCGCAGCGTTCGGCTGGAAGACCCGGACAGCGAAACCCTCGACCGCTTGGTCATTGCCCTGGACCCGGAAACCTACGTAGTCGCCGATGATTCGCTGGGCCTTCGTGCCGGGGAAGGCCTGACGGCCGATTGGAACGAGGCGGAAGGAGTGCTTACCCTTGCGGGAACCGCCCCACTGGCAGACCTACCAAGAAGCGCTGCGGACGCTCGTTTATTTCAACCGCAACGCCGAAACAGAAGAAAGCAGTCGCACGCTACAGATTCAGGGATTCAGTGGCGAAACGGCCAGCAACGTAGCGGTTCGGCAAATTCTTCTGATCAACAACCAGCTACCGGTGGTCGGCGACGTAGCCGTGGTGGTCCTGAGCGGACGCCTACGCCTTACTCCTTTGCTTCCTCGCTTTTCCAGTCGCAGTACGACGATCCCGACCAGCGCCCAACCGCCGACGGATTTGCCGCCCTACAACTGACTACCCTGCCCACCAACGGAACGCTTTTGCTAAAGAGGCACTCCGTTAACCACCACCGAGTGCGCAGCGGACTCCTACTGAGTAGGGACGAAATTTCTCTACTTTCGTACGTGAGCAATGAAGGGTTTTTCGGGGAAGACCAGTTTGCCTGGAATGCTTCGGACGGGGCGGATTTCGCCGAGGAAGCAGCTCAGGTGCTAATCACCGTGTCCGACCTGCGCGCAGAGCTAGGCGAAGAAATAGAAGCCTGCCGGTCTAGCGATTTGCTGGAGCTAACGGTAGCGGTGCAGGGGGGCACCCCGCCGTATCGTTACCGCTGGTCGGCGGACGGCGAGGCGTTGACGGCCACCGTTGATCAAGTGGCGGTGTCGCCCACCGAGACCACCACCTACCGGGTGGTGGTTACGGATGCGGAAGAACTCAGCGTTACCGACTCGGTGCGGGTAGTGATCATAGACTGTCCTGACCAGGTGTTGGATATTCCTAACGCTTTCACCCCGAACGGCGACGGCGACAATGATCTGTGGGAAGTTGGGAATTTGTTTACCTACGAAAGCAGTGTAGTTGAAATCTACGACCGCTACGGCCACCGCTTGTTCCGCGCGGAAGAAGCCGGAGCGGCCTGGGACGGCACTTACCAAGGAAAGGAGTTGCCGGTTGGCAACTACTATTACGTCATCGTCCTTAACGATGGCTCCACCAGCTACAAAGGCTCAGTAACCATTTTGCGATAATGAATCAGGCGGCCCGAATTGTGCTACTATTGCTGAGCGCTGCCGGAACGGTCTGGGCGCAATCGCCCCCGGTGATCAGTGGCCTGGAAACCACTCCCCTAACCTTCCGGGAAGGCAACCCGCCGTTGCCCCTCAGCAACAGCATTCGCCTGGGTAGCGACAATCCCCTCGCTCGGGTGGAGGTGCAGCTGGCGGGCTACGTGGCGGGCGAGGATCAACTGGAGTTTCCCGATACCGAAAATATCCGCGGAGCGGTGGATGAAACGACGGGTACCCTGCTACTACTCAGCTATCCGGCGGGCAGCAGCCAACCGGCTGTGCGCTTTCAGAACGCTCTGCGCAGCGTCACCTACCAGAACACCAACGAAGTAGCCCCCGAAACCGACGTACGTACTGTCTCATTTCGGGCGTTTGACGACCAAAGTCAGGAAAGCGCTCCGGCCAGTCGGACGCTGACGGTCGTTGCCGAGAATGATGCTCCGAACGTAATTTTACCAAGCGATAATCCTATCACGTATCCGGCCGGAACGGGAGTGGAACTTCCGGTTTTCGGAACCGTGGAAGTTGCCGATGGCGATAGTGAACTGCTCAGCAGTGCGGAAGTCACGATTAGTACCGGCTTCCAGAACGGCGAGGATCAGCTCACGCTCACCGATGTTCCGGCCGAGCTTACGGTAACCGGCCAGGGTAGCCGAACGCTCACCCTCGGTGGCCCCGCCGCCCCGGCCACCTTCCAACGCGCCCTGCGCAGCGTACAGTTCAGCAATCAAACCCCACTCAGAATGTGCTACCGACGGAAGGGATTCGCCGGGTGACGATCAGCGTTTTTGACGGCACTGCCGAGAGTGTGCCGGTTTCCCGTTTCGTGGTGGTGGGCGATCCTGCTAACACTCCCCCTCGCATCCAAATTTTTAGCAAAGAGGTCACCGCCGGAAACCTACTCTCGTTCACCAGTGCCGAATTTGCCGAGCGGTATGATGATCCTGAAAACGACCCCTTCACCGGAATCTATATTCGCTCTAAACCCGAACGGGGCACGCTACTGCTACGGGGCGACGAAGTGACGAACAACCGAATCAATGATGCCGGACCGGACGGACTACGGGTGGCTTCCACGGAGTTTGCGGCGCTGACGTATCAAGCTCCCACCGACTACCAAGGGAGAGATCAGTTTCTCTGGAATGCCATCGATGGCACCACCTTCGCCGCCAATAGCAAACCGGTGCGTATCATAATCAATCCTCCGGAACTGATGCTGTCCTTGGGCACGGTTGATCCGTTGAGCACTTCGGCGAATCAACCCCTGGCGGTGCCGCCCCTGACTTTTTCGGCTACGCAGCAGGTTCCCGTCACCGTGACACTATCGGTGGGCAACGGATCGGTTTCGCTTCCTACCGAAATCATTCCGCTGCTTACGTTCGCGGCGGGCGACGGCACCGATGATCCTTCGCTGGTTTTCACGGGCGGGGCGGACGCCATTGCGTATGCCCTGAGCGGAATTCGCTACACTTCCGATGAAGACTACCGGGGCACCGAGACTCTGGCGGTCAATGTCTCGTCGAACAACAACAGCAGCGCTCAGACCAGCGTGGCGATCACGGTTACTGCCAACGAAGCCCCGACGGTAAGCGCGCTGGCGATCAGTACTCGTGTGGACCAACCCTACGTGTTCAGGTTGGCTGATTTCACCGAAGGATACCAGGATGCGGACAACGCCCCTTCGTTTGGCCCCGCCCGAATTCACCTCACGGCGCTGCCGGAGAACGGAGCGTTGGTGCACCAGGGCGATCGTCTGCTGCCGACGGATGTTTCTTCTACGGAAGGTTACGCCGTTCCGGTGGCCGATGTGGTGGCCGGGCAGTTAGCCTACGTGCCCAACCCGGGATTTTCGGGCAGCGATTCGGCGCGCTGGAATGCCTTTGACGGGGAAGCGCTGGCGGTGTCGGACGCAACGATCCAAATAAGCGTGCTATCGACATTGGCCATCAGCCTGCCGCAAGACACGCTCACGGTCTGCCCCGGTGACACCGACACGCTGCGCGTCACCGTTACCCCGAACGAAGAAGTTGACTACCGGTGGAGTTGCCCAAGCGATTGCGGTTTCGAGCAACCCAGCGATCAGGCTTCCGTGCTGATTAGTCCTACCCAAAACACCACCTACGTGGTTACTGTTACCAATTCGACCACCGGCGAGTCGGTCGCGGATAGCGTCGCCGTGATCGTGGCGGACTGCCCAGACTCAACGATAAACCTACCAGACTCAACGCTAAGCTTGTCCATTCCTAATACCTTCACTCCCAACGGAGATGATGCCAACGATGAGTGGAACATCGGTAGCGAAACGGCTTCTTCCCCGGTGGACGTGGAGGTGTTTGACCGCTACGGACATTCGGTGTATCGCAACGCGGAGTACAAGAACGATTGGGACGGCACCTATCAGGGTCAGGCGTTGCCCGAAGGAACCTATTATTATTTGGTGACCGGCGCTGAGGGAGAAGTGTACAAGGGGCCTTTAACGATTTTGCGGTGATTGAAGCCGTGCATTACCAATGATTATGAAGAAACTGTATATTTTGTATTTACTGCTTACCGTATCCTCGTTGTGCTACGGACAGCAGCCCTTTCGATTTAGTCAGTACTTTCAGAACCTGATCACCGTGAACCCGGCGGTGGCGGGCGTTGAAGATTTCACGGACCTGAAAGTTGGTTATCGACAGCAATGGACCGGGCTGGCCGGTTCGCCGCAGACGTTCTATCTGAGTGCCCACGGCCCCCTGGCATCCAAGCCGCGCGAGTTCACCTACCAGAACAACGCCCTGCGCGTTAGTGATCCGAGCGTTTTTGATCAACCGGAAACCCAGTCGGTGGTCAGTACCGACAATCGGGTGCGGCACGGTGTCGGTGGGTACGTGATCAACGACCAGCAGAGCGTTTTTCAGCAAACCCAAGCCTTTGCTACCTACGCCGCCCACCTGCCCCTGGGAGCGCGCACCCGCCTGTCCCTGGGAGTATCGGCGGGCGTTAACAACCGCCGCATCGATGCCGATGGCATCACATTGCCTGGCCAAAACAACGCGGCAGATGACGATGTAATCAACCGCATCCTGAGCCAGTCGGGAGGCGTTACCAGCTTTGATTTGAACCTGGGGCTGTTTCTATACCATGAAAATTACTACCTGGGCTACTCGGCCGACCGCATACTACGCAATCCGATTACGGTAGGGACCGATTCGGCGGACGTCCGGCAAAACGTGTATCACTACGGCTTGGTGGGTGGACGGTTTCGACTGGGCGAATCGTTTATGCTGCTGCCGGGAGCTTTTGTGGGAGTGAGCGACGTGCTTCCTCTGACCTATGACCTAAACCTGCGCTTGCGCTACCAGGAAGTGGTGTGGGTGGGCGCATCGTACCGCAATTCGGGTACGGTGGCCGCCATGCTGGGTCTTAACATCAACAATCGGTTCAACATTAACTATGCGTACGACTACGGAGTGGGTGCCGTGAGCGATTTCCGTTCCGGAACGCACGAAATCGTTCTGGGCTTCACGTTGTTTAAGCAACAAGACAGCGCTCCTTATTTATGGTAACATCATGAAAAATACTCAAACAAAAACTAGTGCTTTTATCCTTGGCGGGCTTCTTAGTCTGCTGGTTGGACCCGGGTGGGCCCAGGATTTTTACTTTCAGCCCCCCACGGTGCTATCGGACACCGTCAACTCGCGGGCCGAAGAGAGCTACCCGATTTATTCGGCGCGGGATAGCACCCTGTACTTCGTGCGCACCCTGTACAGTGCCAACGTGGGCGGCACCCGGTCGGGACAAGACATCTGGTACACCAAGCGCCTGCCCAACGGGGCGTGGAGCTTACCCGCCAACAATCTTGACCAACTCAACAACCGCAACAACAACGCGGTGGTGGGGGTCAGCAAAACCGGTAACACCCTGTATCTGCTCAACGCGTACCAGGGCGGAGAGGCCAACCGACCGGGCATGGCCTTTTCGTTCAACCAGACCAGCGGTTGGCTCGAGCCTAACGATGTGAAAATTCCTAAGCTAGCTGACAAAATCGGAAACTTCTACGGTATTTTTGTGTCTTCTTCCGAAGACGTGGCTATTCTGTCTATGCAGCAAGCGGATGCGGTGGGGCAAGAAGACCTGTACGTTACCTTTAAAGATTCTTTTTCGGGCGACTGGAGCGATCCGATGCACCTGGGAGACACCGTGAACACCGAAGGTTACGAAATGTCGCCCTTCTTGAGCGAAGATCAGCGCTACCTGTTCTTTGCCAGCAACGGGCACCCCGGCTACGGCAATGCCGATATTTTCGTGTCAACCCGTCTGGATAGCACCTGGACCCGCTGGTCGGAACCGCGCAACCTGGGGGACGACATCAATTCGGCGGGCTTCAACGCTTACCTCACCATTGCGGCCAACGATGAGGTGTTTTTTGTTAGCAATCGCTACGGACGATCGGCCGACATCTACACGTCGCAGTCGGTGAGCAAAGAGGAGCGTGATCAGCAGTTAGCCAGCCGCATCGAGGGCGGAAGACGTCCCGCTTTGGATAGCACGGGAAGACGTCCCGCTTCTTCGGATTTAGACGCAGAAACCCAGGCCCTGCTGGCCGAAACGCAAGCTTTGCTGGATGAATTTAAGGGAGTAAAACAACCGGAAACCAACCCCACCCCGGCTACCGGGCGTACCGGGTCTGCCCCCACTGCCGACGATACACGCTTCTTGTTCTTTGAACTCAACGCTGACGCGCTCCAAACGTCGTCTATCCCGTACCTGCGGGAGGTAGCGGGTTTGCTCACCAAAGACCCCGCGCGCAACGTGGTGCTGGTGGGTCACGCCGACGATACCGGGGGCAAAGACTATAACCTGAAGCTCTCTATTGAGCGGGCTCAGGCGGCCAAGCGCTTTCTGATCGATCAGGGAGTGAAGGAGGAACAGATTGTTTCCTACGGTCGGGGATCTACCCAACCACTTAGCGAGGAAGAAGGCCCCGAAGCGCGCCGAAAAAACCGCCGCGTAGAAATTAAGATGGACTAGCCACCGGCACCGTTTCCTGATCGCGGAGCAGCCTTCGCAAAATCTTGCCCACGTTCGATTTGGGCAGTTCGGTGGTGAACTCTACCAGCTTCGGCACTTTATAGGCCGTCATATTTTCCCGGCAGTAGGCAATCAGCTCTTCCTGGGTAAGGCTCTCGTCTTTTTTCACCACGAAGACTTTCACCACTTCGGTTGATCGCTCGTTGGGCACACCGATGGCTCCTACCTCCAGCACCTTGGGGTGGGCGGATACCACTTCCTCAATTTCGTTGGGATACACGTTGAAACCCGACACATTGATCATTTCCTTCTTGCGATCCACAATCTTGATAAACCCATCTTCGCTCATCACGCCCACGTCGCCGGTTTTGAACCAGCCATCGTCGGTGAACACCTGCTTGGTTTCATCGGGGCGGTTCCAGTATTCGCGCATCACCTGCGGCCCCTTGGCATAAATTTCGCCCGGCTCGCCAAAGGGCACTTCGTTTCCGTCGTCGTCGGCGATGATGATCTGGGTGTTGGGCACCGGCAGGCCGATGCTGCCGATGCGTTCGGTGCCATCCACCTGGTTGGTGGTGAGCACCGGCGAGGTTTCGGTGAGCCCGTAGCCCTCGGTCACGGACACGCCGGTGGCCGCCTGCCACTTTTCGGCCACCACTTTCTGCACCGCCATTCCTCCGGCACTGGTCACCTTGAGGTGGCTAAAGTCGATGGTGCCAAAGTCAGGATGGTTGAGCAGGGCGTTGTAGAGCGTGTTCACTCCGGTGATCACCGTGAAGGGCTGCTTCTTGAGTTCTTTGATGAAGGCCTTCATGTCGCGCGGGTTGGTAATCAGCACGTTTTTCGCGCCTAGCTCCAGCATCGACAGGCAGTTGACCGTAAGGGCGTAGATGTGGTAAAGCGGCAGGGCGGTGATCATCACTTCTTCCCGATATTTCAGCTTCAGGCTGGTGCAAGCGGTGATTTGTTGCATATTGGTGACCAGGTTATGGTGGGTAAGCACCGCCCCCTTGGCCACGCCGGTGGTGCCACCGGTGTACTGCAAGAAAGCGATGTCTTCGGCCTGGATGGTAGGTGCCTTGAACGCGTGCTGGCTTCCCTGCTTGAGGGTATGCTTAAAGGTGGTTGATTGGGGAAGTTGATACGCGGGCACCATTTTTTTGACGTGCTTCACCACCAGGTTGACGATACTTCCTTTTAGGGTGCCGAGCATATCACCGATTTCGGTAACGATTACGTGCTTCAGGGGCAGGTCGGCCACGATCTTCTCCAGATTGTGCGCGAAGTTGGCCAGGATGACGATGACTTCGGCTCCGGAGTCGTGCAGTTGGTGCTTCATCTCGCGGGCGGTGTAGAGCGGGTTCACGTTGACCACGATCATCCCGGCCCGCAGGGCGCCCAGCATGGCTACCGGGTACTGCAACAGGTTAGGCATTTGCAGCGCTACGCGGCTACCGGGCTTCAGGTGACAAACCTCAAGAAGATAGGCGGCGAAATGCTGCGACTGCTCGTCTACTTGCCGGTAGGTGAGGGTGGCCCCCATGCACTCAAAAGCAACTGAGTCACCGTACTTCTTGATGCACGTGTCTAGCAAGTTTACAATGGATGAATATTTATTGGTGTCGATGGTGTGGGGCACCTCGGCGGGGTAGCTTTGGAACCAGGGATAGGCAGGATCGCTCATGAAAGTTGTTTGTTTTATGGATTAGGCAAAAAGTATTACTATTTTCGTTAGCAAACTACTAAATCTTTAACAAAAATTGCCATATTGCCGAACATTCTTGCGTACTCGGGCAAGATATGCGAAAAAGGGGCCGAACGAGAAGGTAAAAAGAGGAGGGGCGGGAGCGGGAAACAAAAAAGGCCATGAAAATCATAGCCTTTTTTGATAAACAACATTAACCCAAAAATGTAATATCCGGAGTGCCGGAAAGCTGTAGGGGAAGGAGTCGAACCTCCAAAGAGTGGTTAGTTCTGCAAGCTTTAACACTACAGAATTTGTTCCATTGTCTCCACCCTCGAGACGGGAGGGCATGGCTGCCAGTTTCATCACCCTACAATATGAACCGGTGAACAACTTCCACCGTTTGAATCATCACAAAACTAATATTTTCCCTATTAACTTAAAAAATATTTAATAAGTTTGGTAAAAAATTATATCTATCGTAATTTTCGGCCGTATTGATTACATCATACCCAATTTCCTGAACCAGAATGAGCAAAAATTTAGAAATTGACAACATCGATCTAAAGATCTTGGCGCTTTTGTCGGAAGACGCCAAAATTCCCTACACCGAAATCGCCAAAAAGGTCTACGTTTCGGGAGGCACCGTGCACGTGCGAATGCGCAAAATGGAGGAAATGGGAATTGTGCGGGGAACCACCCTAAACATGGACTACTCCAAATTAGGGTACGATATCACCGCTTTTTTGGGGATCTACCTGGAAAAGAGTTCGCTCTATGATCAGGTGGTGGATGAACTAAAAAAGGTGCCGGAGGTAGTGAAAATTCACTATACAACGGGGAACTACAGCATCTTTATCAAGATTCACTGCAAGGATACCAAGAACCTGCGGGAGGTGCTGCACGACAAAATCCAGAAGATCGACGGCATCGTCCGAACTGAAACCATCATATCGCTCGAGGAGAGCCTGAACCGCCATATTCAACTCAACGAATAAGCTACCTACTTGAAACTCCCCACTATTTAAATGCGTTCTAAATAAACCGCAGCAAGCGGGTTTTCCTGTCCGAGAAATGTCCCGGATTTCCGAACGAATTGCGCTACGCTGCGTTGCTACACAAAAGAAAGAACGAGTACTATGAGTAAAGACAACCAAATTCTTGAGGAGTTTACCCAGTCTGACTATAAATACGGTTTTGAATCTAACATCGAGTCTGAATCGGCTCCCAAAGGGCTTAACGAGGATACCATCCGCTTCATCTCGGCGAAGAAGGATGAGCCCGCCTGGTTGCTAGAATGGCGGTTAAAGGCGTACCACCACTGGCTCACGCTGAAGGAGCCCAATTGGCACAACGTCAAGTTTCCGCCCATCGATTATCAAGACATTATCTACTACGCGGCTCCCAAGCAAAAGGCCAAGCCCAGTAGTCTGGACGAAGTGGATCCCGAACTGCTCGATACCTTTAAGCGACTGGGTATCTCGTTGCAGGAGCAAAAACGCCTTACCGGCGTGGCCGTTGACGCGGTGTTCGACAGTGTTTCGGTAGCAACTACCTTTAGGGACAAGCTGGGCGACATGGGCATTATTTTCTGCTCGTTCAGCGAGGCAGTGCACAATCATCCGGAGCTTATCAAGAAGTATCTTGGCTCGGTGGTGCCTCCCGGCGATAACTACTTTGCGGCCCTTAACTCGGCGGTGTTTAGCGACGGTTCGTTCTGCTACATTCCCAAGGGCGTACGCTGCCCGATGGAGCTATCGACGTATTTTCGCATTAATGCGGCCAACACCGGGCAGTTTGAGCGCACGCTTATTGTGGCCGAAGAGGGCTCGTACGTGAGCTACTTGGAAGGCTGCACGGCTCCCATGCGCGACGAGAACCAACTGCACGCCGCGGTGGTGGAGCTCTACGCCGCTACTGACGCAGAGATCAAGTACTCTACCGTGCAAAACTGGTATCCGGGCGACAAAAACGGCAAGGGCGGTATTTATAACTTTGTAACCAAGCGCGGTATTTGCGCGGGCGACCGCTCCAAAATTTCCTGGACACAGGTGGAAACCGGTTCGGCCATCACCTGGAAGTACCCCAGCTGCATCCTAAAGGGCGACCATTCCATTGGAGAATTTTACTCCGTGGCGGTCACCAACAACTTGCAGCAGGCCGATACCGGTACCAAGATGATTCACCTGGGCAAGCACACCCGCAGCCGCATCGTTTCGAAGGGCGTGTCGGCCGGTCGGAGCCAGAACAGCTACCGCGGACTGGTGCGCGTGGCCAAACGGGCGGAGGGCGCGCGCAACTTCTCGCAGTGCGATTCGCTGCTCATGGGTAACCAGTGCGGAGCCCACACGTTCCCCTACATTGAGTCAGACAATGCTTCGGCCCAGATCGAGCACGAAGCAACCACTTCCAAAATTGGCGAAGACCAGATATTCTACTGCCTACAACGCGGCATCGGGGAAGAAGACGCCGTGGCACTCATCGTGAATGGCTACTGCAAGGAGGTGCTCAACCAACTACCGATGGAGTTCGCGGTGGAGGCCCAGAAACTGCTGGCCCTTACCCTCGAAGGTAGCGTAGGCTAATCCCTCTCCCATCACCCGACGACCCTTATCCTGCTACCCGGAGTTATCACACTTCGGGTGGTTATCTACTTACGAATATTACTATGCTTTCAGTTAAAAATCTACACGCCCAGATAGAAGATAAACCCATCCTCAACGGCATTAACCTAGAGGTGAACGCCGGTGAGGTGCACGCCATCATGGGCCCCAACGGCTCGGGAAAGAGTACGCTCGCCTCGGTGCTGGCGGGCCGTGAAGAGTTTGAGGTCACCGAAGGATCGGTGCAGTACCAGGGCATGGATCTACTTGCCTTGGAGCCCGAAGAACGGGCCCGGGAAGGCATCTTTTTGGCCTTTCAGTATCCGGTGGAAATCCCCGGAGTGAGTACAACCAACTTTTTGAAAACAGCGGTTAACCAGGTTCGTCTGCACAAGGGTATGGACCCGCTGGACGCCGTTTCGTTCCTCAAGCTGATGAAGGAGAAGATGAAGCTGGTTGATATTGATCAGGCGCTGCTGAGTCGTTCGCTTAACGAAGGTTTTTCGGGCGGTGAGAAGAAACGCAACGAGGTATTTCAGATGGCGATGCTTGATCCTCGTTTGGCCATCCTGGACGAAACCGATTCCGGATTAGACATTGATGCGCTGCGCATTGTGGCCAACGGGGTGAACGAATTGCGGCGCAGCGACAACGCCACCATTTTGGTGACCCACTACCAGCGGCTGCTAGAATATATTGTGCCCGACGTGGTGCACGTGCTGTACAACGGCCGCATCGTGAAGTCAGGCGACAAAGACCTTGCCCTGGCACTGGAAGAGAAAGGATACGACTGGATCAAAGAAGAAGCCGCTTTGGCGGAAACCAAGTAGTTACTATGCCATTACAAGAATCATTTGCCCAGCAATTTGCCGACTACGAAGGGCGGCTGAACGGTGAGCGCGACGAAGAATCACACCAGCAGCGCCGGGCCGCCATGGAGGTGCTAGAACGCATTGGCTTGCCCGACAAGCGCAACGAGGAGTATAAGTACACTCCCATCACCCGAGCCCTGGAAAAGCAATTTGCGGAAGCAGTAGCCGATACAACTGTCTCGAGCGATCTGGCTGATCAATTTGCGAAGTGGCGGGTAGACGAGCAGGCCAACGTGCTGGTCTTTATCAACGGGCAGTTTTCGGACGAACTTTCTACCGTGGTGAGTCCCCCGGAAGAACTGATCATTCAGCCCCTGGCTGAGGCCTTTCAGCAGCGCCCGGCCCTGATGAACCGCTACTTTGCCCGCCAGACGGCCGCCTCGTCCGATGCCTTTGTGGCGCTGAACACCGCGTTGGCGCAGCAAGGTTCGCTTATTCACGTGCCCGCCGGGCAGGTGGTAACGCATCCCACGTATTGCTACTACCTGAGCGACACTTCTTCCGCCCCCTCCTTCGGTCAGACGCGCAATCTGTGCGTACTGGAAGCGCGTAGCCAAGCCACCATCACGGAAATGTACTTCCATACGGGTGAGCATCCGGCGTATTATAACAGCGCTACCGAACTATGGCTCCACGAAGGAGCCGTGGCCTACTACCACAAGGTGCAGAACGAAAGTCCGCAGGCCTATCACACCGGCCACACGCACGTGTATCAATCCGCTAATAGCTTATTCCAGGCAGTGACGGTAACGCTCAACGGGGCCATCGTGCGCAATAACCTGAACGTATCGCTGGACGCCGAGGGGTGCGAAACACACATGTACGGTTTGTACATGGTAAAGGGCAAAACCCACGTGGATAACCATACTTCGGTAGACCACCGGCAGCCTAATTCGTTCAGCAACGAGCTCTACAAGGGCATTATGGACGAGGCTTCGCACGGGGTGTTCAACGGAAAAATTTACGTGCAACAAATCGCGCAGAAGACCAACGCTTTTCAGTCGAACCGCAATATTTTGCTCACCAACGATGCTTCGGTAGATACCAAACCCCAGTTAGAAATCTGGGCCGACGACGTGAAGTGTTCGCACGGAGCCACCACCGGGCAGATGGACCCTGAGCAGCTGTTCTACCTTCGCGCTCGCGGACTAGACAAGGTACAAGCCCGCGCGTTGCTGCTGAAAGCCTTTGCCGGTGAGGTGATTCAGAACGTGAAGACAGATGCGCTCAAGGATTATCTGCAAACTGAGATTGACCAACGACTGCTGAAAGAACCTACGCCATGAGCCTAGTAACCGCCGAAGTACCCGCGCTATCTGTAGAACGCGTGCGCCAAGACTTTCCGATTCTTCATCAGGAAGTGAACGGAAGACCGTTGGTGTACTTAGACAATGCCGCCACCACCCAGAAACCTACGTCGGTGATCGATGCCCTGCGCTCGTACTATGAGCAGGACAACGCGAATATCCACCGGGGCATTCATACACTGGCCGAGCGCGCCACCACCGCCTACGAAACCACCCGGCAGTCGGCCCGGCAGTTTATCAACGCCGCCGAACCCGAGGAAGTCATCTTCACCCGCGGGACCACCGAAGGCATCAACCTGATCGCTGCTTCCTACGGCCGGACCTTTATTCAGGAAGGCGACGAGATTATCATCTCCACGCTAGAACACCATTCCAACATTGTTCCCTGGCAGCTGCTGTGTGAAGCGCGAGGCGCGGTTTTAAAAGTGATTCCGATCAACGATCAGGGTGAGCTCTTGCTGGATGAGTACGAACAGCTGCTTTCGCCCCGCACCAGGTTGGTCAGTCTGGTGCACGTCTCGAACGCGTTGGGAACCATCAACCCGGTGAAGGAGATCATTGACCTGGCCCACCAACAGGGGGCGGTGGTGGTGATCGACGGTGCTCAATCTACGCCCTACCTGGATATTGACGTGCAGGCGCTGGACTGTGATTTCTTCGTTTTTTCGGGTCACAAAATGTTCGGTCCTACCGGAGTGGGTATTCTGTACGGCAAGCGAGAAATCCTTGAGGCTATGCCTCCCTATCAGGGTGGCGGCGAAATGATTCGCAGTGTATCGTTTGAGAAGACCACCTTTAACGATCTGCCCTACAAATTTGAGGCGGGCACGCCCAACATTGCCGACGTGGTAGCGCTGAACGAAGCCTTCGTTTATATCAATCAGCTGGGCAAACCGGCCATGCGCGCTCATGAGCAGCAGCTACTAGAGCACGCGCACACCGCACTGGCCACCGTACCGGGATTGCAGTTCGTAGGAACCGCCCGCAAAAAGATGAACGTTGTGTCGTTTGTGGTAGACAATATCTTTCACTTTGACTTAGGTCAACTACTGGATGCGGGAGGCATTGCGGTACGCACCGGACACCACTGCACCGAACCCCTGATGCATCGGTTGGGACTGGAAGGAACCGTTCGGGCTTCGTTTGCGGTGTATAACACCTTAGAAGAAATTGACGCACTGGTTAATAGTCTCGAGCGCATTGTTCATCGGACTCAAACGTTAGGTATGGCTCAGTCTATCAACGAAATTCAGGACGAAATCATCGATGAGTTCACGCTACTGGAAGGTGACTCTGAAATGACCAGTTTCTACATTATGGAACTGGGCGAGAAATTACCTCCGCTAGACGAATCGCTTAAAACTGATGCGTACGCGGTGAAGGGTTGCCAGTCGAAGGTCTGGTTGGTACCGGAGAAGAAAGATGATCGGTTGGCGTTTGTGGCCGATAGCAACTCGGCCATTACCAAAGGACTGGTAAGCTTGCTTGTCCGGATTTTTGGCGAGCAAAAAGCAGAAGACATTTTGGACGCTGAACTGTATTTTATTGATAAAATTGGCATGAACCGCTTCATTGGCACACAACGCTCTAATGGCTTTGCCGCCATGATCAAGCAGATAAAGCGGTTTGCAATGATGAGTAGCAAGTAGCAACTACGAGCGCCAAGACTACGTATTAGATGACTATGGAAGAAGCAACGACTGTCGACCTACGCGAGCGCGTTTTGAACGCAATCAAATCGGTATACGACCCGGAGATTCCGGTAGATATTTACGAACTGGGGCTGATCTACGAGATCAATGTTTACCCAGTGAACAATGTGTTTATCCTCATGACACTTACTTCGCCCGCTTGCCCGTCGGCCGAAGCAATTCCGAGTGAGGTAGAAGAAAAGATCAAGGCCATCGACGGCATCAATGATGTGAAGGTAGAAGTCACCTTTGACCCACCCTACACCCAGGACATGATGTCGGAAGCGGCTAAATTAGAGTTAGGATTTATGTAACCCCCATTGGATGGTGGATTTTTGGTGATAGCTACTAACCAGTGCTACTTATCCAGTATCCGACACCCAATTAAACCAATTGAATATGTATCCAGAAGAATTAGTAGTACCTATGCGTTCCGATTTAACGGAAGCGGGATTTGAAGAACTGAAGACTGCCGAAGCGGTGGACCAACACCTGAAAGACCACAAGGGCACCACCCTGATGGTCATCAACTCGGTGTGCGGTTGCGCAGCGGGCGGAGCGCGCCCCGGCGTGAAAATGGCGCTGGCCGAAAGTAGCAAGAAGCCCGATCACCTCACCACGGTGTTTGCGGGGGTTGATACCGAAGCGGTGGCTCGCGCCCGGGAATACACCCTACCCTACCCTCCTTCTTCCCCGGCAATTGCCTTGTTCAAGGATGGAGAGTTGGTGCACTTTGTGGAACGCCATCACATTGAGGGCCGCCCTGCCGAGATGATCGCCGACCACCTAGAAAATGTGTTTGAGGAAATGTGCTAGAGCTGATTCTGTCACAAAATATACGTTCAGACTGGGGAAGTGATGCTGAATTTGATAGATTTGCGCTTTGCTTCCTGCTGGGGCCTATAGCTCAGCTGGTTAGAGCACCTGACTCATAATCAGGTGGTCCCTGGTTCGAGTCCAGGTGGGCCCACGTATCGCAGAACAATGATGAGAAGAACAGCTACCTATCTACCAGGTAGCTGTTTCTTTTTGTTCATAACCGTTGCAGCCTTGATCAAACCGGCGGGGTGCCAACCTCAATAGGCCTACCCATTATCTGTTCACTCCTAAGTAGGTATCCTCTCCGAAGGTAAACACCGGCGAGGGGGTACGCGCCGAGTCCAAAATGGCCCGCATCTCAATGACTACTTCCGGGTGCTGATCCGCTACGTTGTTTTGCTCCCCCAAATCGGTAGCCAAATCGTAGAGTTCTAGACGACCATCGGGTTGGGCCAGCACGTCGTACTGCACGGCTTTCCAGTTACCCTTGCGCACCGCCAGTCGCCCTCCTCTCTCATGGAATTCCCAGTAAAGATAGTCGTGCTGCGCTTGCTCTCCTTCGCCCGTAAGCGTGGGCAGAAACGAAATTCCGTCGTGGTCTTTCGCGACCGGCTGCTCGGCGAGTTGCGCCAGCGTGGGGTACACATCCCAGAAGGCCGACACGTGATCGGTCTCGCTACCGGCCGCAATGCGATCAGGCCAGTGGGCAATCATCGGCACCCGAATGCCGCCTTCGTACAGGTCGCGCTTGTAGCCGCGCAGCGGACCGTTGCTATCAAAATAGTCGGGATCAGCGCCGGCTTCCTGATGCGGACCGTTGTCGGAGGTGAAAATAATGAGGGTGTTCTCATCCAGTCCCAATTCCTTAACCTTATCCATAATTTCACCCACCTGCTCGTCGAGCACGGCAATCATCGCGGCGAAGGTGGCGTGCGCTTCGGGCTGCGAGGCGTAGCCCCCCGTGCGGTAGTTCGCCCCCTCATCGACGCCCTCATACGACACTTCCGGATCAAACGTACCGCGGAACCGCTCGGTATACTCTTCAGGAGCCACCAGTTCGGCGTGCGGAATAACGTGGGGTACGAACAGAAAGAAGGGTTCATCCTGATGGTCATCAATGAATGCCAGCGTCTGCTCCTGAATAAGCGATGGAGCGTAGGTCCCCTTCTCGGTTCCGGCGTTGGCTTCCAGCACCAGCGAGTCTTGATTGCTCCACAGGTGGCGGGGATAGTAGGTGTGGGCGAAGCGTTGGCAGTTGTAGCCATAGAAGGTATCAAAGCCCTGCGCGTTCGGATCGCCCTCCGAGCCGGGGTAGCCGAGCCCCCACTTGCCGAAGGCCCCGGTGGCGTAGCCCGCCTGCTGAAGCACTTCGGCTAGCGTCCGCACGCTGTCGGCCAGCGGGTACTGCCCTTCGGGCTGCACTTCCTTATTGCCGCGCACGGGAGTGTGGCCGGTGTGCAAACCCGTCATCAGCGCCGAACGTGAAGGAGCGCACACCGTGCTGCCCGCGTAGTGCTGCGTGAAACGCATCCCCTCGGCGGCCAACCGATCAATGTTGAGAGTAGCGAACTTGGTTTGTCCGTAGCAACTCAGGTCGCCGTAGCCCAAATCGTCAGCCAGAATGTAGATGATGTTGGGGGGTGGAGGTGAGGAAGTGTATTTGTCTTGCTGGTCCGGCGAAGCACAGGCTGCCGCCAGGCACCATCCGGTTACGAAAATCAGTGCTTGTTTAAGCATGAGGTGGTTTATCGTTATTTTCTTGAAAGCCCGAATATAGAAAAATACTCGGAAACCGATAGCCGAGATACCAAGCCCAGCTTTTTCTGAATGGGTTGATGATCCGTGGTTTCAGGTTTGAAAAAGCTTGATACCTTTGTCCCTGAACTCCGATTTTAAAAACTTAATGCCGCCTACCCCCCCCCTACTCCGCGCCCGCCTAGCCGTTGCCGCCCTGTTCTTTATTAACGGCACCGGTTTTGCCACCTGGATTCCTCACATTCCCTTCGCCCAGCGCAAGTTTGATCTGGACGAAGCCGCGCTGGGACTCACCCTGCTGGCCATTGCCGCCGGAGCTATCCTCACCATGCCCCTGGCGGGCGGACTTATCGCGCGCTGGGGCAGTCGGCGGTTGTGCGGCATTGCGGGCGTGGCCTTTTGCCTGGCGCTTCCCTTACTGCTGGCGGCGCCTTCGTATCCGCTGTTTGTGTTCGCCCTATTTCTGCTGGGTGCCTGCGGCGGCGCGATGGATGTGGCCATGAACGCCCACGGGGTGTACGTGGAAGACGAGTACGCCAAACCTATTATGTCGTCCTTCCACGGGTTGTTTAGCGTGGGCGGACTGGTGGGCGCGGGCATTGCCGCCGGTTTGTTGGCGCTGGGGTGGACGCCCGTGCGCCACACGGTGGTGATGGCGGGGGTGCTGCTGCTGCTCACCGGAGTGGCACTGCGTTACCTGCTGCCTCCCGAACCTAAGACGGCGGACCGCGAAACTTCCGACTCCCCCTTATTTATACTGCCTCGCGAGCGGGCCACCATCATCCTGGCGGCGCTGGCCTTTGCCGTGTTTATGGCCGAAGGATCGATGGCCGACTGGACGGCCGTGTACCTGCTCGATTTGCCCGGCACCGATGCCGCTCTGGCCGCAGTGGGCTTTGCTATCTTCTCGCTCACCATGGCCGTGGGCCGACTCACCGGCGACGCCATCGTGCGGCTGCTGGGGCGGGTGTCGGTGGTGCGCTGGGGCAGCGTGCTGGCAATGGCGGGAATGTTGCTATCGGCGTTTAGCCCGAGTCCCTTCTGGGCCATTGGCGGTTTCGCGCTGGTGGGCCTGGGCCTGTCCAACGTGGTGCCCATCATCTTCAGCGCCGCGGGTTATCTGTCGCCCGGCTCGCCCGGACAAGGCATTGCCGCCGTCTCCACCGCTGGGTACTTCGGCTTTCTGGTGGGTCCGCCCATCATTGGGTTTCTGGCCGAGTGGATCACCTTGTCGGGTGCCTTTCAGGTGCTGGCGGTGGGGTTGTTACTGATGGCCCTAAGTGCCAAGCGGGTGCAGCAGAAGAATACTACCGCACCGCGCCCATCAGGTGTTCATCCAGAAAATCTTTGATCTGACCGTGGCCGTCGCTTTCGTTTTTTCTTTGTGGAAACCGGGGCCTTCATCGTAGAAGACAACGTCTCCGAACATTATCAGTGAAACGAAATGATGCGCGGCTTCTTCATATCCTACCAAAGGCGCTACTGCCCCCCCTCCCGGGCAGTGTCCACCCGCTCGGCAATACCGATATCGCTGGGGTACGTACCGAGTGAGGAAGTTCCGTACGCATCGTAGAATATGCAGTCTATGCCGTCGATGCCTCCGGGTAGCCCTACCCTTGCGTAGCCAGGCACAGCTTGGTATTGCACCCCAGCCGGGTCTAACCGTTCGGACGCTTCTTTCTTAGGCGATAATCCGGTCACCGGAGAGGTTGAGGTAGTGGGCAAAAAGTCCCTTTCGTTCAAACGGTGCCAACAGTAGGTAGTGTACCCTAATTTGGCGGCCATCTTTTCCTCTAGGATACCTTCCAACCGGTAGTCTGTGGATAGATGCATCTGACGGTGGAGGTTGGTTTCTAAGGGAGTGGCTTGATCGGTAGACTGGGTCCAGGCCGGACCAGCGATCAACAGAGCGACGATAAAGGGTAGTGCACTTTTCATGAGCGATGGGTTTAGGGAAGTGATTGTTGAGATCAAGTAGTCAACAAAAACAACCGTAACCAACCCACCCAGGACGAAGCCCCCGGTTGGCTGTCCGAAGCGCAGCTTTGGGTGATCGACCGATGTGATCAGTTAGCCCGATTCATTTCTTCTTCGGCGCCGGTCTTCCGCTGCCGGGCACCCTTCAGTTTCTGGTTGCCGAACGTATAGGTGAAGCTGAGCATCGCCACCCGGGAGTCCCAGCGAATGTCCACCACCTGCGAAAAATTGGGAACGTTGCTTTGGCTATACCAGCGGTTGGTGTAGAACACATCCTGCACACTAAGCTTGGCCTTCCAGCGCTGGTTGATGGTTGTTTGCACCCCAACGTCCATCGATCCCAGCCACGGCATTTCCTGCATTCCGTCAATCCGGGGAGTGCTCAGCCAGCCCGACACTTCGGCCCGCCAACTTTTGCCTAGCGTAATGGCATTGCTGAGGTTGAGCCGTCCCGAAAGCTGGGCGGCGGTGAGCGGGGTGTCCAGAAAGTTGTACTGCAAGGCGGTGTAGGTGCCCATCAGATTCCATTGCATCTCCCAGTAGTCGGTGACTGTCACCGGAAAGCTAATGCTGACGTTATACACTTGCGAGGTGCCCGCGTTGCGGGGGGTGCGGTAGGCCTTCTGGTCGTCCAGGGGTTCTATCAGGTAAAGCACCAGGTCGTTGATGTAGCTGGCCCCCACGGTGGTGTAAATCTTATCCTGAAACGCGTGCTTCAGCTCGAGCGAGTGCGTGTACTGCGGTTGCAGAAATGGGTTACCTAGCCCGAAAGAATACGGATCCAGGTACCAGCGGGCGGGGTTCAAACCCTTGTAGTTGGGGCGGTCGATGCGGTAGCTGTAGGAAAAAGCCAGCGTCTGGCTTTTGCTGAGCGGTTGCGAGAGAAAAAAGCTGGGAAAGAAGTTCAAATACTGTCGGCTGACCTGCTGATCAAGGCTGATAGAATTGCCGAGCGAGTAGGTGTGCTCAGCCCGCAGTCCGGCCTGTATTTCGGTGTTTTTGGCCAGTGTACCACTAAAGTTGACGTAGGCAGCGTTTACCCGTTCGGTATACTGAAAACGGTTCGACAATTCGCGGTTGGTGGTCAATTCTCCGCTGCCGGTGCCCTCTTGCAGCCTTAGGTCGCTGTCCGTATCCACCGTGGCACGTTTCACCCCGGCTTCCGCCACCCATTTCCCTCCCAGGCCGCGGCTATAATCTACTTTGTAAGTGAAGATATCAATACGCGTCGGCATGTTAGTCGTTAATTTCTGAGCAGCGGCGGCATCCGACACCGGTAGGGTGTTGGTTATCAGATCAAAGGCTTGTACCGAACGGAAGCGGGCCGCGTCCACATCGGCGGTCAGTTCTCCGCCGCGTTCTCCGAATGTTTGCTGCCAGTTCAGGTTAACTGCCTGGTTGTTAAAATCAGTGGTGGTTAGAATATCCGACAGGGTTTGCAAGTATACCGGAGCCGACGCGCTACGTTGGAAGGCGGTGCGGGCGGCCGGAATCCGGTCGTTATAGTTGTTCCAAGAGCCGTTCCAAACCACACCCAGCGTGGTGTTCTTGCTCGCGAAGAAATCCAGTCCGGCTTTGGCCGTGTGCCCTACCGTATGCTGGTTGATAAACACCTCCTGGTCCACAATGTTGCGCTGTTCGCCGTCGGCCTGGTTGCGGTAGAGCAGAAAATTGGTAAAGTCTTCCTCTACGTTGCTACCGTAGTTGCCAAACAGGTTCACCTTGGCGGTGCGGTGGTTGAGTTGCGCACTGCCGCGTGTTTTGTAGAACCGCCCGCTGCCTCCGGCCAGGGTCACCGAGCCGTTGGTGCCCACGCTGTTGCTCTTCTTCATCACAATGTTGATGATCCCGGCGTTGCCCACCGCATCGTACTTGGCCGAGGGGTTACTGATCAGCTCGATGCGCTCGATGTTGTCGCTGGGCGTGCCGCTCAGCATCTGCACCACGTCTTCGAGCGACAAGTTGGTGGGCCGATTGTCCATATGGATGATAACTCCTTGCTTGCCCAGCAGCGAGATGCTGTTGTTCTGCCGGTCTACCACTACGCCCGGAGCCTTTTCCAGCACCTCCAGCCCGGTGCTTCCGCTGGCCACGATGCTGCTGCCCACATTAATCACCGTACGGTCGATCTTTCGCTCAATGAAGGGACGGATGCCCTGCACTTCTACCGCATCGAGCTGCCGCACGTCTTCGGCCAGGGTGATGGGGGGTAGCGTGACCTCCGGTTGCGTTGCGTCAATCTCAATGAGTGAACCCTGGTAGGGATCGTAGCCCACCACCGACACGCGAATGAAGTAGTTATTAGCCGCGACCGGCCCCAGGTTATAGTCACCTTCTTCGTTGGTAACCGTCCAGTGAATTTGGGACGAGTCGGCGGCGGCAAGTAGCAGGACGCTAGCAAACTCCGCGGGGGCATGCTCGCTATCGGCCACGGTTCCCCGAAGGGTGGTCTCTTGGGCATGAAGCACCAGGGTGGTCAGCGCCGACAGTAGCGTGGCCAACGTGATGGTGATACTGACGAATCGTAGAAAATTGAGCGACATAGGTTGTTATATTAGTAGTAAGCTGAACTGATGGCGGGGGGCGGTCAGTAGTTTTCATTCTGGGCGATAATATCAGCGACTGTGCGGACACTTTCTCTGGTGCAGGGAATATCGTCGGGATGAACGGGTTTGGTGATGGGTCCGGCACTGCTGAACGTGTTGCTAACCTGTTTGCCATAATCTGGATCATACGATTGTGTCTCCGCGATACCCTTGCGCAAAACAAGCCGGTTGGCTTCGGCCGGTTGCGACACGGCGGCAGCATTGGGGGCCGCTGCTTGCGGTGTGTCGTAGCCTAGTTCGGCAGCCATCTTGTCGGTGAGCATCTCCTGCGAATAGCAAGCGGTGGACGAAGACTGGGCCCGGCCAAAGATTGGCAGAAAGACGAACGATACTAAGAGGGCGAATGATACGATGAGCAAGATTTTCATGGCGGGAGGGGTTAAGAGTGCTAAATACGTTTAATGTTTACCAAAGCAATAAGCGCATATATCGGTGCTTCGGCAACCGCCTTAGGACGAAGAGCACGAATGCGTGTCCGAAGGAGCAACTTCAGTAATCGAGCAGGGAAGGCAGTTGGTGCTACAGCGTTTGCAAGCGCGTCAGCAGTTCGTCCTTGGCCAATTTGTTGGTGGGGATCACCTTACCGGCGATGGTCACGTAGCTGATTGCCACTTCGTCGATATGAGTGAGGTTAACGATGTAGGAGCGGTGCACCCGGGCGAAGTATTTCTCCGGAAGCACCTCCTCTAGTTTCTTGAGCGTGCCCACCAGCAGGTAGGTCTTTTCTCGGGAAAAGATGCGGCAGTAGTTACGGTCGGCTTCCAGGTACAGAATGTCCTGAATAAGCACCTTGATCATCTTATCGTGATCCCGGACAAATATGCGGTCTTCCAGCACCAGTGGCGTCGGCGACTCGGTGGCGGGGGAAGCCTCGGCAGCGTTTTCGATGGCCAACGCAATGGCGCGCTGCAAGTCCAGCTTCTTGAAGGGTTTGGAGATGAAGGCGCTGGGGCGGGTCAACTTGGCGCGCTCGAAGTGGGCGTCATCGGCGTTAGCGGTGAGGTAGATCAGCGAGATGTTGTGCGAAGCTTGCATTAGTTGGGCGGTTTCGATGCCGTCGAGTTTGCCCTTGAGGTTGATGTCCATCAGCACCACGTCGGGCAGATTGCTCTCAACCTGACGCAGCGCATCTTCACCGCGGGGCACAATGCCGGTCACGGCGTAGCCGAGTCCGCTCAACTGCATCAATATGTTGGCGGCAATCAGCATTTCGTCTTCTACGATGAGGATTTTCACGGGATGTTCTTCCATCAGGCGGCTTGATTGTAGTAAGCTTAAGCGATTAGGGTATCGTTTTTTCTCTCCAGAACGAGTTTCAGCGCCAAGTACGCGTTTTCAAAGGTGAGCAGCGCGTTTTCAGATTTTTCAACCTGCTCCGAAACCGTATCCATCAATGCGTTGAGATGATCACGCGTTGTTGCGGCAGGAGACTGAGCGGAACTAGGGCTAGAGACGAAGAATAGGATCACTCCTAGCAGGGCGGATGCACGTTGGGAAGTCAAGAGAAGTCAGGTTACGTGCTATAGGAAGACGCCATAAAGCTAACTGATTCCTTTTTAGATACAACTTTTATCACAATATAAGTTGTAAAAATCACCATTTTACTGAGTTACCGCTCCCTCCAGCCACGCTTTAAAGCCCTTTACCTGCCCCTTGCTCACCACCACATCGGTTGAGGCAGCAGGCTGCAAATGCAATTTGAGCCGACTGCTGAAGTAGGTATGAATCTGCTGCACGGCGGCTAGCCCTACGATAAACTGCCGGTTGATGCGGAAGAAACGCGTTGGGTCTAGTAGGCCATCCAGTTGCTCTAGCGTATAGTCTACCACGTACTTCTTGTCTTCGCGCGTAATGAGGTACACCAGTTCGTTCTCGGTATAGAGATAGGCTACGGCTTCGTCGGCCACCGGAATAAGCTGTTCGCCCTTTTTTACCAGAAAGCGTTTCTTGTACGTCCGTCCGCTGTGCGATAACGTATCAAGTAGTTTCTCCAGGCGGGCGGCGTGGTCGGTAGGTGCCGGGCTTGGTTGCAGGTCGCGGTACTTCTGGATGGCGCGCTGGAGCTCCTCAAACTTGATGGGCTTGAGCAGGTAGTCGATGCTCTTGTGCTTAAACGCTCGAATGGCGTACTCGTCGTAGGAAGTAGTAAAAATTATCGGCCGCTGCACCAGCACCTGTTCGTAAATCTCAAAGCTCAGCCCGTCGGAGAGCTGAATATCCGACAAAATGAGATCGGGGGCGGCCTCCGTACGCAGCCAGTCAACGGCCGCTTCTACGCTCTCCAGCACGGCACTCACCTGGATAGCAGGGTCGGCCCGCTCGAGCATCCGCTCAAGTCGCTCGGCCGCCGGGTACTCGTCTTCAATGATAACCACATTCATGATGCCAGCGGGGGAATTCGGACCGAGAAAAGATCGGCGGTGTGCCGCACTTCCACCTTTTCAGAGGTTAACAGGGCGTAGCGATTGATCATATTCTGTAGGCCGATCTTAGTAGATTTTTCCAGCACGTTCTTCTTCTGCACGTTGTTTTCTACCGTGATGTAACCGTGGGTATCCATCGACAAACGCAGCGTCAGGGGTTTGTCGCGCGACACTACATTGTGCTTGATGGCGTTTTCTACCAAAATCTGAATACTTAACGGCGGAACCGGCCGGGACCGGGCTTCTTCCGGAAGCTCATTCTTTACGATCAGATTATCGCGGAAGCGCGTTTTGTTCAGATATACGTACGACTCCACAAAGGCTAGCTCCTCGTGCAGCGGCACGGTTTCTTTCTGCTGACTCACCAGCACGTAGCGGTACACGTCGGAGAGTTGCTCCAGGTAGGTCTGCGCCGGTTCGTTCTCCGGCTCGATCAGCGCCGCCAGGGTATTAAGACTATTGAACAGAAAGTGTGGATCAAGCTGGCTTTTTAGCGCTTCAAACTGCGAGCGGATATTTTCTTTGGCCAGCGCCTCCGAGCGCTGAAAATTCTGCTTCCACTCTTCAAAGAAGTAGGCGCTTTCGTAAATTGAAAGGATGAATAGCGTAGGGATTAAATTGACGAAGGAACCAATGATTTTCTCGTTGGGGGAGTCACAGATAACCACCCCAAACAACTCAAACAAGTAATAGATCGATAGCGAAGATCCTATGATGAATACCACCGCAATAAAAGCCTGAAGCACCAAGCGCCGGGCGGTTTGCTCGTTGTGCGGGTACCGCTTCCGCATCTGGCCAAAAATCGCCCGGTTACCCTCCCACAACGTAAAGGTAAAGACAAACGAAGGAAGAAAGTTTTCTAAGAATATCCCAGGCGAGCCAAAAGGTTCTTCTCTGTAAATCAGCATGAACGCAAGGCTAACCAATGGAATCCCAACTAAGCGGAGGCGACGTTCGGTAGGAAATAGCATCTTCATGATAGTAAGGTAGTAATAAATTACTAAAAGCTGATACTGCCCCCCAGGTGGAGCGCTCCGAAGCACCCCTGATCATCGCCAATCCCATTTACTTCTGCCCGCGTGCTTAGTTGCTGGAAGGAGTTAAGTCTTTCACGATCACTATTAGAAAGTTACCCGGAATTGGGGGATTGGGTTGAAGCCAATCTGATTCTGGGTCTGTATAGTGTTGGTGCGGGCGTTGTAGGTGCGACTAAACTCGTTCTCATTGTTGGTCACATTGCGGAAGTCAACTCCGAACTCGTACGTTGCCCGCTTTGCGTTGATGCGGTACGAAATTTTCACGTCGGCCCGCAGGTAGTCGTCAATAGCTTCTGAATACGCTCGGTTGTCTTGCCGTACTTCGTAACCTAGCTCTGCTGAGCGCTCAAAGTCGATGGGGGTAAAGCGGTTGCCACCCGATGCCGTAAACTTGAGATCAATGTTAAGCGTGTTGCCCTTCTTCCCCACCTCAAATTCTTTTCCCCCCAGCAGGTTCACTACGTAGCCTCCGTCAAAGGCCGTACTACGCTCAATGCCGTCGCTGCCTTCATATTGCGCATCAAACAGCGAGGTAGTCCACAGAAAGTAGTAGCCCTTGCTGAAAAAGCGTTCCAGGGTAAGCTCTACTCCCAGGTTGCGCCCCGTGCCTTCGTTTACCAGGAAGTCTTCATCAGGTGTTCCAAATTCAGCCCCAACGTTGAGCAGCGAAAACGAACTGGGAGTACTTTCTACGCCGGCGTCAGTGATGTCTTGGTAGTAAGCTTCCACCTTCATGCGTAGATTTTGGCTTAACAAGTGGTCGTAAGATAATACTAGGTGCTGACTGTTCACAAAATCAAGGTTTTGGTTTGATAGCACCGTGCTTCCGTCGGCGAGTTCGCTCTGCGTAAAGTATACTTCTACGGGCTGAATCTGGCTGTGGAAGCCGTAGCCCAGTCCAATGGTCTGGCGGTCGTTCAGTTCGTACGACAAACCAGCTCGAGGCCCCAGCGAACGGCTGTCGCTTACCTCAAAGTGCTGGTAGTTAAGGCCGGTGTTGAGGGTTAAGCGATCATTAAATCTATGCTGCCATTGAGCGTATACTTGGGTAAGCAAACTTTGGCCTTCGATATCGCGGAAAACACGCTCATCACCGGGTACCAATCGTCGGTTTTGAATGTCAAAATCGTACAAATCCAGGATGGTTCCTACGCTTATCGTATTACGCGCGTTAAACTTCTTGTTCGCCATCAGGTGGGCCGAGTACTTATTATTCGCAATGCTACCATCCTGGTTAGGAATAATCACGTTACGGTTCTCGGTGTCAACCGAGTCGATCCGAAAGCTATCCGTTTGCCGCGAGGCGGCCAGTGATAGTTTATAGTGCGTAGTGCTGTTGAAGTAGTAGAGGTGAGACAGCCCAACAATGCCGGTAGAGAATTCAGGGTAAAGGTCTTGATTTTCGTCGCTAAACAGGTTGCCGTTTAGCTCTTCTACGTTTTCCTCGCTGCCCAAAAACTCAATACTGCTCGTCCCGCCAATACCAAAGAGTGTGAAGCGACCCGCTTTTTCGGTAGGCACGTTTACCTTGAAGGTTAGGTCTTGGTACTGAGGCACGGCCGAACCGGTACCGCCATCAATCCCTAGATTGCTGAGCAGCCCAAAAGTAGAGTAGCGGTAGTTAACAATGTATGAGGCGCGTGACTTTTTGCTAAATGGCCCCTCTATCCCTGCTTCCACCCCATTGAAGCCGATCTGCCCCAGGTACTCCCGCTTCTCGCTGTTGCCATTGCGCAGTTGTAGATCAAATACCCCCGCGGTGGCGTTGCCGTACTCTGCCGGAAAAGCCCCGGTTAAGAAGTCCGATTTGTCTAGTACGTTATAATTGAGCATACTTACCGGCCCACCGGAAGCTCCCACCGAACCGAAGTGACTCGGATTGGGAATGTTAATACCGTCGAGCCGCCACAGTACGCCGCTGGGCGAGTTACCCCGGATCACAATATCGTTCCGGTCGTCGTTGTTAGAGGCCACCCCAGCGAAGTTAGCGGCCATCCGGGCCGGGTCGTTTAGGCTTCCGGCGTAACGACCGGTCTCTTCTAGGTTGAACGAGCGCGCACTAACGGTGGTAAGCTCATTGTTCGTGGCTACTTTTTCGGCGTCAGCGGTCACTACTACCTCGTCGGCCATCATCACGTTTTCCTCTAGCGAGAGGTTGAGAATAACTTCTTTGCCAGTGGTTACCATCACATTAGGAATGGTTCGTTCGCCGTATCCGATAAATGATACTTGCAGGGTTTGCCGTCCCACCGGTACGTCGGTAAGCCGAAAGTATCCTTCCAGGTCGGTGGCGGTACCAATCAGCGGGTCGGAGTCCAGAACAACAACGTTTACCCCCGCCAGCGGAAATTCCGATTGGGTATCAACAATACGCCCTCGTACGGTTTGGGTTCGGGGTTGGGCAAGCGCTTGGGTTAGGGTTAGCAGGCTAATAAATAGCGAGAGCAGTAAAGTTTTCATCGTCGGTTTATTTAGGTTTCTGATGCTACAAACCTAGCGCAACCGACGGAGTGGTTCTGAAATTACGGGGTGAACGGGAAGAAAAGCAGGATGAATGGTAAATCAGCAGGGATCAAAGGGAATAGCTAACGCTTCTTTGACTAGAATTAGGTAGAAGCGGCGGCAAATTCGTTGACGATGAGTTTAAACTTGCCCCTTCGCGACCGAAGAATCTTATCCTCGGAAACATAGTGCAGAGAGAAAGGAGCCTCACCGATACTTTCTCGGAGCTGGTTCACCAGCTGAAACTCGTCTGATTGTGAGTAGGCATCCGTAGTGACCAGGTTGACCCGAATGGTAGCGGGGTCTTTCTGCACCACCTGGCTGTACTGCAGGTGCCGGATGCCGTCGAAGGCATTGCAGATCAGCCCGACCCGCGTGCCGTCGGGAAGGATGAGCACGTCATCACTCCTTCCCTGAATTTGGTCGATCTTCCCCTGCCAATCCGTCGGGCGGGGTAGCACCACATCGTCTACCCGGTAGCGGATAAGAGGAAAGCTAGCGTTGATCAAACCGGTTGTGATAATGCAATCGTCGCGAAACTCGTTAACGGAATATAGCGGAAGCTGATCGTAGCGTCCGTCGGCCCGCTCGGCCAAAGCGATCGTCCGCTCAGCGTTTCCGTACCAATCCACGATACGGCCGTTAAAAACTCGATTGATTTTCTGGCGTTGGTAGCTGTAGAGCGTTTCGGAAGAGGTGAAGATAAGGGGCACCCGCAGTGGCTCCTTCTTCCTTACCAAGAAATTAGCCAACGATTCTACCGAACTGGGGTAAGCAAAAATAGCGTTCGGAGCAAAGCTACGAATCCGGTCAAAATACCAACTTGCGTTTCTTCGGTTCAGTTGAAAACTAGAGAGGTACAATGTTTTGGTGAACGGGTCGTATCGCTCGCGTTCTTGCGCCCTAAGGTTACCCCGAATCACCACGGTTTTCATACCAGGATGATGGCCAAACCGGATGCGGTGAGCCCACTGGTAGGCCCCTTCTTCGATCACCGAGCGATAGTCGCGGTAAACCGTTATCGACTGCCCCGAGGTGCCGCTCGACTTCGCTTTAATGCGGTTCAGCCGAGAGCCAATAAAGATTTGGGAATAACTCTCAACGATGTCTTGCCGGGTAATAACCGGACAAAGCGATAGGTCTCGGGTGGACTTAATCCGGTTGATATCAACCCCGTGCCTGTCGTAAAGTGATCGGTAAAAAGGAGATTTTTGGTACGCCTGTAGAATAAGTCGAAGTAGTCGCTCCTCTCGCCACGCCTCTATCTGGCGGCGGTCGGCTTTTTCCAGTTCCTGAACCGCTCTGAGCCGCTTGTAAAAAAAAGAACTGTAGCGTAGCTGTTTTTCTACCAGTTGCTTAAAAAGTTTATGCATTGAGCGCACGTATGTTGCCTAAAAAATGGATGCGTTGGCAGGGTATCCGCAAAATTAAAATTTAGTCATACTTATTAAAGTATTCGTCAAATTTTTTTAATGGCACATATCTCACGAGGGCTTAGCGCCTAATCAAGACTAGCGCTATCGTTTATAGGTAGGCCAAAATAGTTTACCCGTATGGCCCTATGGTCTTCAACAACAATTGTGACTAGGGCTGAAACAGCTTTACCGTACCATCGTCTTCCGAGCTAACGATGAACAGGCTCTTGCCGTTGGGGCTGTCATCCGCCGTAACAAACACCAACCCTTCCGGGGCGTCGCCGCTCTCCAACAACTGTAAGAACTGAGGGGCAAACGGATTGGTCACGTCATACACGGCCACCGCGTCTACTCGCTCTAATCCAATAAAGGCAATGGTTTGGTGGCCAATTGTTCCTAGAACCACGCCCTCCGGTTCAACGCCCTTGGCATCACTACGACCGTCGGCGTAGCGGCCGGCGGCAATCACCACTTTCTCTAGCTCATTGCCACTGTCGTACACCCGCTCACCACTCAGGCCGTCCCAGATGCTGAACGAGCGCGCCCCGTAAGAATATAACTTCTCGTAGGCTTCATCGTCATCCGTGTTCCCCAGGGTGGTTGTAATCTCGAGGCGGCCTAGTTGGTCTTCCTGCTGTAGTTTATTGGCATCCGGAAAAGCGTGGGCGTCCAGCGCAAGGTCTTCAACGCGTTCCTCTTCCGAAAAGCCGTCGTAGTCGCGGGCGTCGCCCTCGTTGGCGGTGACTACGTACGACACTCCGTCTACCTCATACGCCGCAATGGCGTCGGGCTGGTACATGCCGAATACCGGCCAGGGGTTAAGTTGAATCTGATCGTCGCGGTCGCTCACGTCGATGGCGTTTTCGGACAAGCTGTAGTCTTTGAAACCCAGCGGAAAAATTTCGGCAATGGTTTTACTGGCCAGATCAATGCGGGCCAGTCCGTTGTTTTCCTGCAATGATACCCAAGCGTAGCGCGAGTCTTCGGAAACGGCAATGTACTCCGGTTCCAAATCCTGAGCCAGGGTAGCGCCCGGTCCGAATACTCGAAGCCCTTCTTTGGCCAGATGCGCCTGCTGCCCCTCAAAAGCACTAAAGTCTAGGGTGGTTACCGCAAAATCATGATCCAGATCGATGATCGAAACCGTACCGAGCGGGTCCGTGTCGTATTCGTCCGAGGGCTCGCCTTCGTTGGCCGACAGCGCGTACCGACCGTCGGGACTGAAGGTCACCATATCGGGCAGGGCACCGACGGATACCCGGCGCACTTCGTGCAAATTATCCGTGGTGAAAAACACAATCAGACCGGGGTCCTGGGCGGGATCAGCTTCCACAGCCACGGCCAGCCGCCCGTCGCTCACCGCTACGCTATTGGCCCCGCCGCCGTAGGGAGTGATATCGATAGACTCCAGCAAGGTGGGATTCGTCGGATCTTGCAGATCGACCACGTCAATGCGCGAATCGGTGTCGTTGCTCACCACGAAGAGTTTCTTGGTGGTGGGATCGTAAGCGGTGATTTCGGCCGCTCCTTCGGTGCCCAGGGTAATCTGGCCTACTTCCTGGAAGTTTGCCGGATTTTCAGCAGGCGGATGGTCGCCTCCTTGGTGCCTAATAAATTCTTCCAGTAATTCTTGGCAGCCACTGTTGGCGAACAAAGAAGCGATAACAAGCAGGGATAGCATCGTACGAGTTTTCATGATTTGGTTGGGATAGGTAAACATACAAAAAGCCCCAATATAGTAGTGCATACTATACTGGGGCTACGAGAAAGTCATTGATAACAAAAGGTTAACAACAACCGGGCTTCAGGTAACATTAAGGTAACACCGAAGCGCTAGTTCACTTTTTTGTGGGAACCATACCCAACCAAACAAAAAACACGAAAAGAACGAATCCTAACATAATCACTGCGTATTTAATGTGGAACATCCAACGGTACAAATAACGTAAATATTATCTAATTGTTCAAAATTAAATTATAATAGTTAAATAAAGTTCAATAAGAACTCAGCCCGACGATTCATGCGGTGAACCTCTTCTGAGCAGCCGTTTTTCTCGCAGGTCTGTAGCGGACGATCCTCTCCGTAGAAGTTCAGATAGATGCGCTCTTCTTCCACTCCCTGCTTCACCAGATAGGCCTGTACGGCCTGCGCCCGTTTTTGCGACAGAATGCGGTTGTATATCTTAGAGCCCCGAACGTCGGTATGCGTGCTGGCTTCTAGTTTAAGACTGGATTGACGTTGCATCAGCGCCACGATTTTATCCAGTTCGGTCGCAGCAGTCGCGCTGATCACGTACTTGTCAAAGGCGAAATAAACGTTTTCTACGACAACTAACTCACTATTGGGGGCCGTCCAACCCTGCTGCGTGAGCAGATCGCCGTTGCTTACCCGTTTCTTTTTTTCTTCGTTCTTCAGATACCATTCTCCGTCTTCATTTAGTAACTGGTAGATGCCGTCGCTCAGTTCAACCCAGCGCTGGTTGTTATCATGGTGCGTCGGATGGCTGTTGATCATTATGAAGGTTGCATTTTCAAGCGCTGTCTCACTAACCGAATCCTCGGCGGTGGTTGTTTTCGTACGGACTTTGGTGCTTTCCTGGTCCGCTTCGGCCAGCAGCCCATCGTAGGTTTGTGGTTGGTAAACCGATATTTTCCGATCAAGCACCTCAGCAGATTCCTCTTTCGGGATACTCACCAGGGTGCCGCCTGATTCTTTTTTAGCTTCGGCCTGGCCCACCACCCGATACGTTGCTCCGCGTTCTACCTTCATGCGAATGGTGCCCTGCTCGTCTGAGAACACGGTGGTTGCTTTGCCCGTCACTTCGTTCTTGACGCTCACCAGGGTGTTGGCCAGCGGCGCTTTGGTAAGACTATCGTAGAGTTGGGCCTCGATGGTGACCACGCCTTCGGCCTGCTGAAGACGCAGCTCCACCCGGTGCTCAACGCCCGGTTCAAATTCATCTGCCATCACAATAGCCACGTCATCGTAGTGCAGCAGCGGCTCAACGCTAATCAGGTAGCTTCTACTGGGGTCGGCATCAAACAGCGCCGTTCCTTTGTGATTAGTGCGTAGGAGCGCGCGTTGCTGGCCGTCTTCAATCAACCGAACCGTGGCCCACTCCACGGGCTGGTCAGTGTCGGCATCCAGGGCCACCACCCGCAGGGGACTGGTGTTGGCGTGCAGATTGATGGGTATGCTAATCTGGTTCTTACCCTGCGCGTTTAGGGCGCTCGCCTCGATGATGGGATACTGCCAGGGAGAGTCCTCAATCTCTCCGCTAAACTGATAGGAAGAAATATCGTCTACTTTAGCTTGAATCTCGCCCAATTCATTAGTTACCTGGCTGATGGTGTCTCCGGTGGCGATATTAACGAGGTGCACCAGCGTATTGGCGAGGGTTTCGTTGGTGAGTTTGTTATACAGTCGGGCCGTGAGGTCGACGGTGCCGGTTTCACGTCGCAGCGGAATCACCCGTTGGTATCCTTCGGGCTGAGTGAGCAGCGCGGCCGAATCCAGAATAATGGCGTTGCCCTGATAGGCTTCTTTCTCAACGTCAATCAAACGAGAGAAGTAGGGGTTCACGTCTACGCGTACCCGTCCGGTGCTATCGGTGAGGGCAACTGCTTCGAGCATTCCGTTACCGATTAAGATCACTTCGGCATCCGACAGGGGTTCCTGCGTTTTCTCGTCCACCACCAGCAACTCGAGAGTCTTAAGATTAATGTCCACCCGGTACAAGTCGTCATTTCCTGCCTGACCACCGCGGTTAGAGGCAAAAAAACCTTGCCGTCCTTCATTGTTAAGCACTAGACTAAAGTCATCGTAAGGGCTATTGACCGGGTAGCCGATGTTGTCCACGACGCTACCGCCCACTTCGCACTTGTAGAGATCAAGCCCTCCCAGGCCCTGGTGCCCATCGGAAGAAAAGTACAGCGTCTGGCCTTGATAAAGAAAGGGAAACATCTCGTTGCCTTCGGTATTGATAGGTCGCCCCAGGTTTTCGGGTTCACTCCACGTTCCGTTTTCCTGGCGACTCACGTACAGATCAGTACCTCCCAGTCCGCCGGGCATATCCGAGACAAAGTAGAGCGTTTTTCCATCTTCCGATACCGCCGGATGGCCTAAGGAGTATTCGGAATTATTCAGCGTCAGGGGGGTGGGCTGCGACCAGCCGGTTGGGTTCTGGTGAGCGGTGAAAAGGCCCAGGGTTCGGGTGGCCTTCTTTCTTTTTTTCTGGTTGATGTTGCGGGTGAAGATGGCCTGGGTGCTGCTGTCATAAAATACGGCGGGGCCTTCGTGATACGCCGAACCTAGTCCTGTGCCGAACAACTTGGGACGGTTGGCATTGCCGCTCGAGTCAATTTTCGCGTAAAACATCTCCAGGTACGGAGTCTCGTTCCACCGAAACACCTGCTTGATAGGCAGTTTGGTGTCGCGCGCTGAGATAAACACGAGTCCCTCTTGGTACCAGGCGGGTGCAAATTCCGTTGCCGGAGAATTAATTCGCAAGGGTTGCACTTCATACAGTAAGCTATCGCGATAAAAGGTGGCCCACTGGCTGATACTGCGCAGTTTGTGCCGGGCCTGCTCGTTGGTGGTATCGTTCTGGTAATACTGGGCGTACCACATTTCGGCCTGTCGCACCCGACCGGTGCTCATCAGGGCCTGGGCGTAGTGAAACTGGTGTTCGGGGGTAACCACCATTTCGTTGTAGATGACTTGGCTATACCACTGGGCGGCCTGCTCGGGGTTATTAAGCTTGCGGTAGCACTCGGCGATCTGAAGTTTCAGGCGCACTTCTTTCGGATGTTTGGTTAGCGCCCGTTGGTACAGCTCAATAGCTTCTTGATAGTACTCACTCTGGTATAAGTGATCGGCCCGCTTGGTAGGGCTCCCCAGGTAGGTGGTAATCGTTTTGACTTGTGCGCGGGCGGACAAGGCAACGATGACTAATAAAAGAATAGTGATACCTTTTTTCATGCTGGTGGTCCTAGAAGTAGCGTGGGGAAACAGATTTTTTGTGGCCGATGGTGAAGCGGTAATTGAGCGAGAGCTCGTGCGATCCTCCGTCCACACTCTGAATCTCTTTGGTCGTAGCAAAATCGTATGAGTAGCCCAGTTGCAGTCGGTCGGTTAGTTGCAACTGCAACAGTCCGTCTATTGAGTCGAATGAGCGCCACGACAAGCCTACCCAAAGCACTTCCATGATTAGTAGGTTAGCGTTGAGGTCTACTTGCACGGGAGCTCCCTCCACCATCTTGACGAGCATGTTCGGTTTGAGCTTTAGATCATCGTTTAGGTCAAACACGTAGCCGGTGTTCAAAAAATAGTGGCGCACCAACCCCCGCCCCTCAGCAGCGGTGGATTCGTACGAATCGTAAACCCGCTCGAGCAGTTGGGGCACCGACAGGCCCGCGTAGAAGCGATCGTTGTAGTAGTATACTCCGGCGCCAAAGTTAGGCTGCCAGGCGCTCACCACCCCGCGAGTCAGCGCCGGGTCCCCGCCTATTTCCAGTTTATTATAGTCAGCTCGATAGTTGCTGATGCCTCCCTGTAGTCCCATCGCTAATTTTCCGTGGTCCATTTCAATGCGATACGCGTAGGCCACCGTGGCGTTGAGCTGGTCGGTGATCCCGATCTTATCGCGCAGCAGCAGCATACCTAGTCCTATTCGTTCGTTTTTAATGGGCGAGTGCACCGAAAGGGTTTGGGTGCTGGGAGCGCCGTCGATGCCCAGCCACTGCTGTCGGCCGATCATGGTGGCGCTGATCACCTCATGGCTGCCCGCGTAGGCCGGGTTTAGTGCTAAACCGTTGAACATGTACTGGGTGAACATCACCCCCTGCTGGGCGTGGCACAACGGACTTACGGTCAGTATGCCCAGAATAACACTTAGTAAACGAATCATTTTCATAGCTATCGTTTGAGTAATACGTACCCGCTCATCGGCTTTCGGCCTTCGCCCAAATCAATGACGTAGAAGTAGGTTCCTTCCGGAAGCGGTTGATTTCCTAAGGTTATGCCCTGGCTAGCCTTTCCTTGCCAGTATTTTGTTTGATTATCATAGCTGCGGGCTCGGTACACCGCATTGCCCCAGCGATTAAAAATGGTTACTATGTTGTTAGGATAAGCACGAATACCGGGAATAATCCAGGCATCATTAATTTGATCTTGGTTGGGTGAGAATGCTTTGGGCACATTGAGCAGACCGGCCTGCACCTCAATAACAACCTCTGCCTCGTGACAGAGTGGCGGGTTTTGATCGTCGCAGATGCGGTAGGTGAACTGGTCGGTCCCTACGTAGTAAGGATCGGGTTCGTAGGTAAACCGTCCGCTGGGCTCCAGGGTCACGCTACCGTTGGCAGGAGCCGTCAGCAGAGAAACGTTGCCCAGCGGATCACCTTCAGGATCGGTATCGTTAACGGCCACGTTGGCAATGATGGTATCGCTTTCTACCACCGTGAAGGCATCGTCGACGGCTACGGGAGCGTCGTTGATCGGTAGCACGCTGATGGTCACCAAGGCCGTATCGCAGCGCACCGGGTTGCCATCGTCGCAAAGTTGGTACGCAAACTGGTCGCTGCCGAAAAAATTGATATTGGGGATGTAAATGAACGTGCCGTTCGGATTAACGGTCAGATCACCGTGGGCGGGGGCTTGGTTCGAGTCAAGGGTGAACGTTAGGGCATCTTGTTCTTGATCCGAATCGTTACTCGCTAAGTCGCCGTTTAGCGCTTGGTCTTCGTTGGTCACAAAAGCATCGGGCTGCGCCAGCGGGGCAGTATTGACCACCCCCGTCGGATCGGGTTCGTTGGCCCCCACCACGATCACGACCGTAGCTTCGTTTGACGTCAACCCTTTAATATCCTTAATCGTGTAGCGCAGACTGTCTTTTCCGGCGAAGTCGGCGTTGGGCACGTAGGTGATCGTTCCGGTGGTTGCGTCCACAGTGGTTGTTCCGTGCTGGATTGGGGCGATTATGGTAACCGTAGTGGGATCGATGCCGTTGCGATCGGTGTCGTTTTGCGGCACGTTGATCGCAACCGACGTGCCCTCTTGGGTAGTGGCGTTATCCTTAACCGCTTGAGGCACATCATTTCTTTCGGTGAGGGTGAAGGCACCGAAGGCCGATAGGCGGCTGGTGGAAGTGATGCTGCCGCTGCTTGCATCGCCGGTGATGGTGCCGGGCACCTCGACCCACTGGGTGCCATCCCAGCGAACCATCGCCAGGTCGTTGATATCAACCGGGCAACTGGTGTCGTCCCAGGTGAGGGTAACGAAGGCTTCGGCGGCCCCGGTTCGTTCTACTTCCCAGTGCTCGCAGCCGGACACGTTCAGTAGCGGTGAACTCACGCTGCTTAGGGCGTAGCCGTTGGTGGTAGGATTGGCCCGGTGGTACTCAACCGTAAAGTCGGAGGCAACGCTCAGTCCGCTCAGACTCAGGGGTCGGTAATCGGTTCCGTCGCCTACCGGAAAGGTAAAGTCAGCGTTGCCTTGCTTGGTCACCGGACCGGTTACGTGGCTGGCGTCCGAAGCGTTGGCAGCCAGGGCATCGGGGCGGAAGACCAGCGGTTGGTTGTTTTGGGCTACTACAATCCCTTGGTTGAAGGTGGCGGTGCCCGCTACGCTACTACCCTCTTCGATCAGCAGTTGTCCGGTTTTGTTGATCACCACGCTAATAAATCTCTTCGTAGGTGCGGAGCCGTTGGTCGCTATCCCCGTCGAAGGTCACGGTCTCGTTATTGGTAGTTGACCCGGCTACGAAGGAAGTAGCGTTTTTGTCGTAGCGCCACCAGTCACCGGCCAAGTTGATGTTGGTGTTGTTGGCCGAAACATCGAGGGTCACCTCATTTAGAGGAACACCCTCGATGGTGAGGTCGCCGTTGATATCCAGGGTGCCTGCGGCCGGGGTTTTTACACTATTTCCGGGGGTACTGATGGTAGTACCTAAACCAAGGTGCCAGTAGGTTCCGGGCTGCGTGGGATTATCCACGTCACGGGGAATGAGTACCGGCTGGTTGGTGTTTCCATTATAAACCACCGTATTGTTCTCATACCCGGCGAAAAGCTGTAGGTCAGCATCTAGAAACTGTCCCCCAAAGTACCAGTTGGCTTGCTCGTGATTGTGTAGTTTCAGTTGATTGGCAAAACTAATAATACCTTTCACCTCCAGGATATTGTAGTTGTGAATGGTAAACGGTTTGTCATAGGTATCGAGACGGTTGTATACGTAAAAATCCCCACGGTTTATCACCTCTCCTCCTCCGACAGAGATTGCGTTGATCGCCAGGTCCACCGTTTCGGTCACGCCTTCGTTCGTAAAACTATTGTCTTCGTTGATTTGAAGAATCGTTCCGACCAAGAGACTAGCGTTCGCATTGTTATTGAACGAACTGCTGTTTCCGTTTAAAGATAATTTGGTTCTTACATCTACCCCCTTGTTGTTCGTAAAGATGTTGTTGGTATTGAGTCTTAGCTCATCGTCAATATCCAATTCCTGGTTGTTGACGAATGTACTTCCCGGAAAATCCATACTTAGATCATCGCCAATTATCAGATTTCCCACTAAGTCATTGGTAATATTGGCTTCGTGGGCCACCTTCAGGTTGAGCGATGTCTCTAGGTTGCCGGTCCCTTGAATAATGAAGTTTCCTGCTGCGTTGAACTGGAGTCCGGAGATCAGAAAGCCGCTGGGCTGATCCACAACGATGACCGCATCAACCCCCGGATATCCCAGATTCGCAGGTGTTTCGGTTGCGTCGTGCGTCTCACTTTGGTTCCACTGGTTGAAGGATACGTAAGTATCAGTAACCGTCCCTTTGATAAGTTGCCCTCCAAGTTCCACGCTAAGGGATGCATCACCCCACAGTCGGAGGTTTCGTGAGTTTTTGATCGCCCACTGAAGCGTTCCACCGCCATTTACGGTTACGTTATTGGTATTACTATGCTCGGTGATACTTACGGTATGTCCATCAATGTGTGTATCGCTCAACAAATCAGGAATGCAAGAGCAAGTAGGTCCGGCAGAAGTGTAAGACCACGTGCTTTCGTCGTTCCAGTTGCCGTTCTGAATAGCATGCCGCTCACTAGGTTCGGTATAGACCTTAATATCGTCTATCTTATAATAGTCGTCATCAGTTGTGTTTCTGGCCCGGATGATTAGCTCAAGTTGGCTACCGTTTATTCTATCAGCCATAGCGTAAGTCGCCTCGAACCTACCCCGTTGCAAGCCGTTGAGCCACGGAATTTCAATTCCATTGCCGTTGAGAATGTAGAATAGTTGTAAATACCCATCCATGTTGGGCGGGCCATCGCCGCGGATATAGGCAGATACTTTCACATCAGAGTGGCCAGTGATTGTAATGGGTTCGGATTGCCAAACCACTTCCCCATCCGTGTTTTTGGCGGCTAAAAGATTGGTTGCTAGTGCCGGATCCGTTTTTACCTCAAAGTAATTGTCACCATCGGTTCCTAAGGCGGTGTTAACGACTTCCCAAGCCGTGGGGCCGGTATCAGAATCAGTGCCTTCAGGAAGATTAAAGTCTTCCTCCCAAATAGTAGTTATAGTCTGGGTGCTCTCGTCTCGAGTAACTCGATAGGGAGGATTTTCTTCAGAAGATGAGGCATACGTCGAGGTGGCTTCCGCCCGCTGGTTGCTCACCAGACAGAGAAAAGCAAAAACATAAATCCACCGACAAATTACCGCGGGAGTCTGACCCATGAACAGTATGGCTTGAGCTAAAGCCCAAGGTGCCGCCGCTAGAAGTAGGGCGTACCGGGCGCGACAAAAAAGCTAAGAAGGGAGGTGTTTTGAAAAGCCGTTTGCGGCCAAAAAGCAGACGTGTAAGAAAAAGGGAGAGATCATTGGGTGTTTGCGCAACAACGATCAGCAAGCGCTCAAAAAAGCCCGCCCGAACGAGTGCTCGGGCGGGCTAAACCGATTGCCTTAAAAGCGGGTGGGTCCTATAGGACTCAAACCTATGACCCCTTGGGTGTAAACCAAGTGCTCTGAACCAACTGAGCTAAGAACCCATAACGCAAAAACGTGCTGCAAATGTAATACTCTTCGCTCATTTGCCAAATATCGAAACCATAATTTTTTAGTTTTGTTATTCAGGTACAACATACCTTTCGCCCCTACACTGCGCGGTACTTTCCGGAAGAGTGGGTATCATATTTGACGGGTTCTGTACGTTGCTTACTAAACAGCACTTTTGATTAAGAAACTACTGACGTACACCGCGTGGCTGCTCATCATCGCGATGGGTGGTGCGCTCAGCTTGGGTTACTACTACCAGGATCAGATCTTGCAACGCTTCGTGCAAGAGGCGAACCGCTACCTGACCGTTCCGGTGGAAACCCGCCAGATTTCGTTGACTTTTCTATCGACTTTTCCCCGGGTGTCGGTGGCGCTGGACGACGTACGGATTGCGGGCCACGCCGATGCTCCCCCACTGGCGGAAGTAACGCACGTCAACTTTTCGTTCAATGCCTGGGCGCTGCTGCGGGGCGAATACCTCATTGATCGGGTGGAACTACAGCAAGGGCGGCTGTATTTGCACGTGGACTCCGAAGGACACCGCAACTTCACCATCTTTCGTTCAACCGCCCCCGCGTCCGATGCGGATGCTCCCCGATCGCCGCTGGCGTTCCAGCTGGAAACCATTATTCTTGATCAAGTGGCAGTAGATTACGTGGATGATCCTTTGCAGCACCACACCGAGATGGTGGCGCAACGCATGGAGGCGGCCCTAGACGTGCACGGGCAGCAGTATGGCATCCGCCTGAAGGGCGACCTGTTTAGTCAGGGCATTCGGGTGGAAACCTCCACTTACTTCGCTCAGAAAGAACTACTCGTGGATGCCCGCCTCACCTATGATCATCAGCGGCAGCACTGGCAGATTATGCCTTCGGCACTGCAACTGGAAAAAGGCTCCTTCACGGTGAGCGGTCACCTGGACCACGCCGACGGCACCAGCCTCAACCTGGCCGTGGGCGGCGATGAGACGGACATGCAAACGCTGCTATCGTTGCTTCCGGCGGCGATGGCCAAGCCCCTACTGGCCTACCGCAGCGCGGGTGAGGTGTACTTTGAGGGCACGGTGAACGGTCGCCTGCCCCGGCCCCGCGTCGACGTGCGCTTCGGTTGCAAAGGTGCCTCGCTGTTTCATCCCGACTACCAAAAGCAGTTGAAAAACTTGCGCCTTACCGGGCACTTCACCAACGGCGCCCAACAGAACTTGACCACCTCCGAACTGTCGCTGCAGGACGTGGAAGGTACGCTCAACGGCAAACGCGTGCGCGGCAGTCTGCTCGTGCGCAACTTTCAAGATCACTACCTGGAGGCGCAGGTGCAGACGGATATCAACGTGCAATCGGTGCTAGGCTTTTATCCGCTGGCGGAGGTGCGCTCGGCCAGCGGACACATCATGGCTGATATTAGCCTGGCCGGAAACTTACGCGACATGCGCAGCACCCGGTTAGCGCAACGACAGCGCACCCGAAGCTCCGGTTCGCTCACGCTGCGCGACTTCCACGTGCAGTTGGCCAAGTATCCCCTGCCCTTCCGTCGGTTGAACGGGCGCTTCAACTTTCAGAACAACGACGTGGCCATCAGCGATTTCTCGGGCTACGTGGGTCACAGTCATTTTCAGTTGAACGGCTTCTTTCGCAACGCCATCGCCTACGCACTGAGTCCCACCCAACCGATTGCCGTAGAAGCGGATCTGCGTTCTTCGCTGATCGATTTGGATGAACTGCTGTCGGGCACGATGAACGAGGCAGCCGGAAAAGGAACCAACGATTTGGTCGATCAAAGCGATTGGCAAGCCACCACCGCCAAGCAGCCCTACCGGTTCTATCTCGAGCCCCGTTGGTCGGTGAATTTCAACTGCCGGGTGGACCGGGTGAAATTTCGTCGGTTTAAGGGCACTAACTTACGCAGTCGGTTGGAGGTGAAGCAGCAGGTGGCGCAGGTGCGCAGCTTATCGGTGGACGCCGCGGGAGGCAGTGCTTCGGCCAGCGGCACGGTGGATGCGCGGCGGCCGCAGTCGGTGCAGTTGCGCGCGACCAGTGATTTTGAGGGCATTCAGGCCGACAGTCTCTTTTACATTTTTGAGGATTTTCAGCAGGATTTTCTCACCGCCCGACACCTCAAGGGTAGTCTGTTTGCCAAGGTGGATTGGCGGATGAACTTCGACCGGGCGCTGCGCCTTGACTATCCCTCTTTGCTGATCACCGCCGATACCCGCATTGTGGACGGTGAGTTGAACGATTTTGCGCCGATTCAGGAAATTGCGCGCTTCGTGGACGATGAGCATTTGGCGCGGTTGCGGTTTGGCGCCCTGAGCAACCGCATTCGCATTGCAAACGAGAAAGTATACATCCCCGCCATGGAAGTGCACAACAACGTGTCATCGATCACGGTGGAAGGAGTGCATACCTTTAGCAACGTGCTGGACTACCGCTTTGAGATGCCCCTACGCGACGTGCATCTGCGGAGTCGGCGGGCCCGGGAGCGCGCGCAGCAACGGAAGAAAAGCTTCGGTGAGATCGCTCCCGACGACGCCAAGCCGATGAAACTTTTTCTGACCGCTCAGGGTCCGGTGGATGATTATAAAGTCGCCTATGATTTTGAGAAAGCCAGACTGGCGCTGAAGCAAAATCTGAAGGAAGAAAAGCAAGAGCGTCAGGCCATCTTCAAGAACAAGGGCCGCAAAGCTGCCTACCAGGTGGAACTGGAAGATGAGTACTTTGAATTTGATCAATAAAAGATTTTCCCAACGATTTTCCAGATGATTCTATCGCATATCTTTTTTCTCATCGTAACCGTTGAAGCTGTTGTTCCTTACTTATTGTTACGGTTATGAAGCGATTTTTTTGGTTGGCTGGTTTGATGGTCTTTCTGAGCGGAGCTGCCCACGCTCAGGAACAAGAAGAAGGAGTGTTTAGCTTCGCCGATCGGGTGATCGATTTTTTTTCCGGCGAAATTCCCCTGCGGCAAAACGAGCATCCCATTCAGTGGGTGGTGGCTCCCGTGGTGGCCTACGCCCCCGAAACCAGCTGGCAGTTCGGCGTGGGTGGCAAAGTATTGTTCCGCTCGAGGCGCGCCCTGGAAACGTCGCGCACCTCGTTTGTATCGTTCGCCGTTCGCTACACCCTCAACAACCAGTTGTTCGCCTCACCGGAGTACACCATTTTTTCGTACGACGAACGCTACATCCAACGGGGCGAGATTGCTTACATTCAGTTTCCGCGACTTTACTACGGCATTGGCAATGATTCTCCGGTCGAAAACGAAGAACTTTTCTCCTCGACGCTCTTCAGCGTAGAGCACCTGGTCTACCGCAACGTTTGGGACAAGTTGTACGCCGGTCTGGGCTTTCGCTACGCGCTCACCTACAACCTCGAGACCCTTTCGGACGGATTGTTGCAAACCGACAACCCGGTGGGAATTCGCGACAACCAGGCGGTGGGTTGGGATCTGGGGCTGATGTTCGACAACCGGGACAACGTGCTGAGCACCACCTCGGGCGTGCTGGCGGAATTTCGTCAGCGTTTTCATCAGAAATTTTTGGGCAGTGACTTCAACTACCGGGTAGGAGTGCTGGATGTGCGGCACTACCTGAAACCGTTCAAGAACCGCCGGGATATTATTGCCTCGCAGGTGTACGGCTACTTTGCCTTCGGCGACATTCCTTTCACCGAACTGGCTCCGTTGGGCGGAGATATGATTATGCGGGGCTACTACGAGGGACGCTACCTTGATAACCTGATGGCGGCGGTACAGACCGAGTACCGGGTGCACATCTGGAAGAACCTGGGAGCGGTGGGCTTTGTGGCGTTAGGAGATGTGGCCGAAGAGTTTCGCAACTTCAACATTCCAAATTTGAAGCCCTCGGGCGGAGTTGGCTTGCGCTACACGCTGATTCCGGAAGAAAACCTGAACATTCGAGTTGATGCGGCCTTCGGGAAAGCGACGAACAATTTCTACATCAACATCTCGGAGGCGTTTTGATTGCAGCATCATCTGCAAGCAACGTATAACTTCATTGTCGCTAATTCTTTCTACCTTACTGCGGCTATGAACACCCAAGAACGAAAACGCCGCATCGTTGATACCGCCCTGCAACTCTTCAGCGAAAACGGCTACGACAAGACCTCGATCCGCGACATTGCCAAACACTCCTCCATGTCGCTCGGCTTGCTGTATAACTATTTCGCCAGCAAGGAGCAGCTGCTGGAAGCGATTGTGCAAGAGGGTATCGACGATCTGAAGCACTCGCTCGACCTCACCCGGCAGTCGCATGACGACCTGCTGGCGCTGCTGCGGACCATTTTCTCGGTGATTGCCCGCAAGCAAAACCACTGGCGGCTGCTGCACATCGTGCGCACCCAGCGACATTTAACAACCCTGCTCGCCGAACAGTTTGAGGCCTTCAACAACTACCTGATCTCGGAGCTATCGCTGCAACTGCGGCAGATGGGCTACCAAAACTCTGTTTCCGAAGCCCTGCTGCTCTACGCCACCGTAGACGGGCTGGCAACGCACTACCTATCCAACGATAAGTATCCGCTCGACCGGGTGCTGGAGCAGTTGGAGAAGAAATACGCGATGCCGGTGTCGTGAAGTAATCCTAGGGAAGCACCTTCTGGTTTGAAGGCCGCTGCTTCACCTTACGAAGCGAAGCGACTAGCTCTTTTCCTTTGTCGGTCATCGTTTCGTATAAATTGTTGGTTTCGTCCGGGTCGTTTTCCAGGTTATACAACTCGTTCGGTTGTTCAGCCGGGGGCTCACCCACTCCTCGCCCGTAAACTCGACTCAGCACTCCTTCCCCGCCGCCCACAATAAGCTTCCACTGGTTTTGCCGAACCACATCCTCGCCGATAATCAGCTCCTGCCGGATGGGCTCGCTCAGCGCTTCGCCGCGGAAAGCCGGAAGCAGGTTGTGGCTATCCAACGCCCGAGCTTCGGGCAGCGAATCGCCCACCGCCGCCGCCACCGTGGCCAGCACATCGGTGAAGCCCAGCAGGTCGTCGCGCACGGTGCCCGCCGGAATTTCACCCGGCCAGCGGGCAATAAACGGAACCCGGTGCCCTCCTTCCCAGTCGTCGACTTTCATGCCCCGCAGGTTGGCCGTTGAGCGATGGTGGTACTTTTCTACATCCGCTTCAAACCACACTGGCCCGTTGTCACTGGCAAAAATCACCAGCGTGTTATCGCGCTGTCCCGTTGTTTCCAGGGCTTCCAGCAGTTGGCCCACCACGGCGTCGACCTGCATCACGAAGTCGCCGTATTCGCCGACTGAGCTCTCACCGACAAAGTCGTCGGTGGGCACCCAGGGCGTGTGCGGGGCGGTGAGCGCCAAGTACAGAAAGAACGGTTGATCATCGTTGGTTCGCTCCTGGCTCTCTACGAACTGAACGGCCCGCTGCGCAAAGGTGGGCAGCACCTCGGCGAACTCGAAGTCGGGAGCGATGTTGCCCGCCCGCCAAAACGCACCCGAAATAGTGGTGGTGGCATCTTCACTCTGGTGCGCCGCCACCGTGTCGGTGGGCGGAGCCACCGGACGATCCCCCTCAATGTAAAAGTAGGGCGGAATATCCAGCGAAGCATACATCCCAAAAAACGAATCGAAGCCCCGATCTACCGGTCCACCCGACAGCACCTGATCACTACTGAGGGTACTCCAGTCGTCTACCCCATCGAAGCCCAGGTGCCATTTGCCTACGCAGGCCGTGCGGTAACCATTGCGTTGTAGCATCGAAGCCAAGCGTAAGCTGCGACGAATCAATTAGCGCCCGTTTTTGCCAGTCGAGGGTGGCCCGAATGGGATACTGACCGGTGAGCAGTCCGTAGCGCGAGGGCACGCACCAGGGGCCGGGCGCGTGCGCATCGGTGAAGCGCACGCCCTGCGCGGCCAGACGATCAATGTGGGGGGTGGCGGTTTGGGCTTCCGGATTGTAACAGCCCGCGTCACCGTAGCCCATATCATCGGCCAGGATAAAAACAACGTTGGGAGGCCGTTCGGCAACGGCGGTATTTTGAGAAGAATTGCTAACCGAACAGGCACTGAGCAGTGATAGGGCCGCAAGCCCCGCAAGCAAGTAGTTCATAGAAGGTTGGTTCGTTGGTTGTTGCGGGTAAGATAGCAAATTCAGCGCTTGCCAAAAAGGGATCACTAAGGAAGCTAAGCATCGGCCAACCAGTGGCGCTCTCTTCTATTCTATCCGCAACCGTGGATTGGGACTCACGCGCAGGTCGCTGAAATCTTGGGCCAAATACTGATAGTGCGCCGCTATGGCGATCATCGCCGCGTTATCAGTACAGTACTCAAACTTCGGAATATGAATCGTCCAGCCCCGTTGTTCTGACACTTCCGCCAGTGCTTTTCGCAACCCGGTGTTGGCCGACACACCTCCGGCAATCGCCACCTGTTGGATACCAGTTTGCTCAACCGCTAACGTGAGCTTGTGAAGCAACATATCGATCAGCGCTTGCTGAAGGCTCGCGCAAATATCCGCCAGGTGATTAGCCACAAAACTGGGATCGCGTTGCTTATGCTGATTCAGAAAGTTGAGAAACCCGGTTTTGATACCGCTAAATGAGAAGTCGAGCGCAGGCATCTGGGTTTCGGGAAAGGTGAACGCCCGCGGATTACCCTGCTGCGCCCAGCGATCAACGTGCGGGCCACCGGGATAGGGCAAGCCCAGCAGTTTGGCCGCCTTGTCGAAGGCCTCGCCCACCGCATCGTCTTGCGTTTGCCCAATCACCTGCATGTCTAGATAATTATCCACCCGCAGCAGTTGCGTGTGTCCCCCGCTTACGGTGAGGCACAGAAAGGGAAACGTCGGATGGGGAGGATCGATAAAGTGAGCCAGCACGTGTGCGCGCATGTGATTAACGCTGATGAGCGGAACGAATGATCCCAGGCTAGACAGTCCCCAAGCAAGCGATTTAGCAAAAGAAGCGCCCACCAACAGCGCTCCCAGTAAACCCGGCCCCTGGGTGTAGGCCACCGCACTGAGCATAGTTTTTGTTATATTTGCAGCGCGCAACGCCTGGTCGACCACCGGGACAATATGCTGCTGATGCGCCCGCGAGGCTAATTCGGGCACTACCCCTCCGTAGTGCGCGTGAACCGACTGGGTAGCAACAATGTTGCTCAGCATCCGACCGTTTTTAATAACCGCCGCCGAGGTTTCGTCGCACGACGACTCGATGGCTAAAATAGTGATCGGTTCGGTAGGCATCGCGTGGGTACTCATGGGTAAAAAACTTGAAGAAGGAACGTAGTAAAGGGTCAAGTATCAACAAGAAGATTGTCAAGACAGTTTTGTGGCTGACGGTGACGCTTTTTGTGCTACTGCTACTGTTGGTCACAGTGGTGCAGATTCCCTCCGTGCAAACCCGCGTGCTGCAACGTTTGAGCCAGATAATCTCTAAAAAGACCGGTTATCCCACTTCAATTGAGCGGGTCAATATCAAATGGTTCGATACCGCGGTGTTCGATAGCATTGCCATCTACGACGAAGAGCAGTGCCCTATGATCTTGGTAGATCGGCTCACCGTGGATTTTGACATCCGCACCGGTTGGAACAACGGCAACATTTATCTCGACGAAGCGAAGATAGACCAGGGGGCGGTTTACCTGATCAAAGACACCCTTACTAGCACGCTTAATGTCACCACCTTCATCAACCGGGTGCGGGAGCTCACCCGCAAGAAGAACAAAGCGCCCAACAAGCGATACGCCCAGTTTAATATCGAGCAGGTACTCCTAAACAACGTTCGCTTCAGCTATTACGATCAGGGTAGCGAGATTTTGACCGATCGCTTCGACTATAATCACTTTAGTCTGGACAGCATTTACGCCGACGTGAAGAACTTACGCTCGGTGGCCGATACCCTGGAGATTGACGTGCAGCAGATGAGCGGTTATCAGGCGGTGCACAACCTCAAGGTGCACAACTTCCGGGGAAATTATTGGTTTAGCGACCACACCATGGCCTTCGAAAACTTCGAGATGCAAGTGGGCAAATCGGTGGTGCGCGACTCGGTGGTGCTTCACTACGACAGCAAGAACAGTTTGGGCTACTTCAACGACAGCGTGACCATCGAGGCCCGCCTCCGGGATACCAAGCTCAATACGCAAGATCTGGCCTTGTTTGCTCCGACGCTGCAGCCCTACTACGATGTGTTTGCCATCAACGGAGATTTCTCGGGCGAGGTAACCGATTTCACGGTGCGCAACCTGGAGCTGTACTTCGGCCGAAGCAGTCGCCTAACGGGGGTGGTTAACTTTAGCGGTTTGCCCGAAATGAAGGAAACCTTTATTGATCTGGAGCTGAAGAACTCCGTGGTGCAACCCCAGGATGTACGGCAGTACGTGAACAACGAGTCTGCGTACCAAAATGCCCTGAAGTTTGGACGCGTCACCTTCAATACCCAGTTTCTGGGGTTCCCGAACGACTTTGTAGCGAACGGCTCCTTTAGTACCCAGCTGGGCAACATCAAGTCTGATATCAACCTAAAACTGGAAGACACCCCGATCTATTCCGGAAACCTGGCCCTAACTGATTTTGACCTGGGCACACTAACGCAACGGCCCGACCTGCTGCATAAAACCAGCTTCAAGGGCTTTGTGGAAGGAAGCGGGATCACCTTAGAAGACGCCAACTTCGATCTGAAAGCGGGGTTTGACTACCTGGACCTGAACGACTATCGGTATAAAGACATCACCACCGACGCCACCGTGGCCAAATCTTTCTTTGAAGGACAACTCAGCATTGCCGACCCCAACCTGCGGTTCAGTGGCAACGGAACGGTGGATTTACGCGACGGAAGAGAGGAGATCAAAATTCAAGCGCGGCTAGACACCGCTTTTTTACGTTCGCTCAACTTCACCGAGGATGATATATTCATTAGTACCAGCCTAGACGCCGATACCCGCGGGCTCAAGGTAGACGATCTGGTGGGTGATGCCCAGTTTGAGAATTTGTTCGTGTCGTACAATGAGCGGCAGTTGGCCATCGACACCCTTTGGTTTCAATCCCACCTGGCGGAGGAGCAGCAGCGTCTTTTCGCCTTGGGCACCGAGCGAATCAGGGCCACTCTGGAAGGCAATTTCCAGTTCACCACGCTGTTTGACGATCTGCCCGAGCTGATCCGCGAATATCAACTCATCTTCAAGAACGATAAAGAACAGTTGGCTGCCTATTACGCTGACGAAGAGACGGAACAGGTCGCCCACTACCAAGATCAACGCTACGAAATCAACTACGACCTTAAGTTTAAAGATATCAACCCGCTCCTCAACCTGTTCGTGCCGCGGGTTACCTTATCGTCCGACGTGCAGGCCAGCGGTCGGCTCACCGGCGGGTATACGAATATCTTCAGTTTGCAATCGCATATTGACACGCTCCGCTATCAAGATCATATTTTTTACGACAACGAAGTTGACATCACCACTTCCAAAATTGTTGATAGCACCGACGTTTTGGCCGCCGCCTACTTCCACTCCGAACGTCAGGACTTTGCCAGCGAAAAACTGAACGCCCAGATGCGCGATTTAACCGTGGACGCGGTATGGGCCAACGACCACATCGATTTTCAGCAGCGCATCAAGCAGCAGGGCACCAGCAACTACGCCAACCTGAGCGGAGAGCTCACTTTCATGGAAGACAGCACCTTCGTTCACCTGAACCCGTCTGAGTTATCAGTGCTGAATGATCGCTGGGTTTTCTCCGACCAAAACCAGGTGCTGCTTTCAAACGGTGAGGTTCAGTTTTCCGATTTTCAACTCTATCAACAGTCGCCCGGCGAAAAAAGGCAATCGGTAGCCCTGGTGGGTTCTCTGTCGCCCAACGCTCAGCAGCTGTTCACCCTGCGGGTCGATCACTTTCAGGTGAACAATCTTAATCCGATCCTTAAAAATGATTACCAGGGAGAAATCAACGGCTACGCCGATATCCGCAATGCTTTCGGCAGCACGCAGGACACCACGAATCACCTGGCGTTGGAAAGCGAATTATCGGTAACGCAATTTGCTATTGACGGATTTGCGGTGGGTGACATTATTAGTTTGGTGAACTGGGACAGCGGACAAGGTCTAATGGACATCAACCTGATGGTGGACCGCGATCGGCAACGCGTTATCACCCTGGGGGGCACCTACAACCCCCTCAACTCGGGGCGCCTGCAATTGCTGGCCAATTTTCAGAAAGCGAATATCGACATCGCCGAGCCCTTCGTAAAAGATTTCTTTTCGGAGATCAGGGGGCTTGCCAGCGGCGAATTTAGCGTGACGGGCACCCTGAACGCCCCCGTGCTGCGGGGGGAAGGGGTTATCGCCGACGGTCATCTAAAAATAAACTACCTGAATACGCAGTATCAAGTGGACGGAGGATTTTTCTTCAACGACAACACCATTGGAGTTAAGAACATCGTCTTGTTAGACGACCGCAACCAACGGGCCGTGTTTAACGGAGAGATCGCCCACCAGAGTTTTTCTAAGTTTGCGCTAGGCCTCGACGGAACGCTGAGCAACGTTACCGTGCTGAACACTTCCCTCAAAGACAACGATCTGTTCTACGGAAACGCTTACGCCACCGGAACCGTTTCGCTGCAGGGCGCGCTCAACAACCTAACCATTGCGGCCCGGGCCAAAACCGAGAAAGGCACCCGCTTCTACATTCCCATCGGCGGCGTGGGCGGAGTGGAACAGTCGGAGTTTATTCAGTTTGTAGACTACACCGACACCACCCTAACCATCAGCGACAAAGTGGGGAAGGCCGATCTGACCGGACTGACGTTGGACCTAGAGGTAGAAGTGACTCCGGATGCCTACGGAGAAATTATTTTCAACGCAAAAACGGGAGACATCATTCGGGGACGGGGCGCCGGGCAACTACAGATGCTGATCAGTTCGGCGGGCGATTTCAGTATGTTCGGTGACCTCACCTTACAGCAAGGGGGCTACAACTTTACCTTGTACAACGTAATCAATAAAGAATTTACCATTCAACCGGGCAGCAGCATCTCCTGGCAGGGCGATCCGTACGGCGGCACGCTCAACATCCAGGCCACCTACGACCAAATGGCTTCATTGGCTCCGCTGGTGCTCGACCAGCAAGCCAAAGAAAACGACGAGGTTCGCCGAAACTACAAAGCGCAGGTGTTGCTCGATATCACCGGAGACCTGATGGCCCCGAAGATAGACTTCGGTATCTCCATCGACGAGTATCCCAGGAACAACACCAATTTGCTGAGCGCCGTCGAGACGCTGGAGAACAGCGCTACTCTGGACCCCGAAGAGCTGAAGCGGCAGGTGTTCAGCCTTATTGTGCTGCGGCGCTTCTCGGAACGCGGTTCCTTCGACGGCAGCAGCGCCGTGAGCGGGAGCGTGAGCGAACTGCTCTCGAACCAGTTCAGCTACTGGTTGAGTCAGGTGGACGAAAACCTGGAGATTGACGTTAACCTGGGCAACTTCGACGACGACCGCTTCAACACCTTTCAGTTGCGCTTGTCCTACTCGCTGTTCAACGGGCGGTTGCGCGTGACCCGCGACGGGGGCTTCACCGACGTGAACAACCAGACCAGCACCGCCAGCGTGATTGGCGACGTAACGGTGGAGTATCTGCTCACTCCCGACGGCAAGTACCGCGTGAAAATGTATAACCGAAGCAACGCCAACACCCTGACGCAGGCCATCGGACAGCTCAACAACAACGCCACCAGTCAGGGAATCAGTTTGCAGTACGTAGAGAGCTTTGACAAGGTGAGCGAACTGCTCAACGAAACCCGCGACAAGGCCATCCGCTGGCGCAAGAAGCCAACCGAAGAACCCGCCGACAAGCCTGCCATCAGTTCGTCAGAGGTAGACCTTCCGGCAAAGCAAGCGGATAACTATCAGTCCCCGACTGGACAGTCCCCGGCGGGGCCGACTCCAACAACTCAGCCGCCAGCAGATTTAGCCCCCAATGACTGAATCATTTCTCTGCTTCCTGATACGCTAAGATTCCCCCCTTCAGGTTGTGCAAGTTATCAAACCCGTGGTTTTGCTCTAGGTACTGGATGGCTTGCGCACTGCGCTTTCCGCTGCGGCAGTGCACCACCACCGGTTTGTCTCGCTCAACTTGATCTACCTGATCCTTTACTTGTCCGAGAGGAATCAGGGTGGCTCCCAGGTTGGCTTCATCGTATTCGTGCGGCTCTCGTACATCGATCAGTTGAAACGGCTCGTCCCGTTCCTGCATGGCCTTTAGTTCTTCTACCGAAATTTCTTTCATGGTTGTGCGGTTATGGTTAAGTAACTTGCGCGTGTGTTTTGCGTTATCACACGAAATTAATCATTCTTACTCGGATGCAAATCAAAGTTGAGCGAATTGATCAAGACTTCCGTATGGAAGCGGCCAATGAAGACGGCCATTCGGTGGTGCTTGATGCCTCTTCCGCAGTGGGCGGGCACGAGGCCGGGATGCGTCCCATGCAGTTGCTGCTGGCGGGCATCGGCAGTTGCTCAGCCATTGATATCATCAGCATTTTGCGCAAGCAGCGGCAGCCTTTAGATGATATAAAGATCACGGTAGACGGTGAGCGCGAAGCCAATAAAGTACCCTCGCTGTTCACCAAAATTCACCTGCACTACGATTTGTTTGGCGACCTGGACGAGCCCAAGGTGAAGCGGGCAGTAGAACTCTCAGTAGAGCAGTACTGCTCGGTGGCTAAAATGGTAGAGAAAGTAGCGGAGATTACTTATAGCTACGCAATTATCCGGTAGCAAAAGTTGATTAGCTCGTTTTTAAGTTTCGAGGCAACTCATTTTTAGCTGGTATCTAAATCCAAACCGACATGAAATCTATCTCATCGCTGGCGCTCTTAATAATTATAGCAACAGGATGCGAAACTAGCGATCCCAATAGCGATTACAGTTTTGATTATGATATCGTGGTGACGGACGATCCTGCTAACCTTCGGGGTTTAAACTCTTCGTTTGATGACTATAACTCCGATCTGCCCTACCCAGGTACCAGAACCGACATTATTTTTTCGTCAGACCGGGCGGGTGCCCGCCGGAATTTTAACCTCACCAAGGGGCTTTTAGAGTTTTCTTACCATAAGAAAGATGATAAGCTAAATGTAACTGTCCCTAACAACGACGTATCGAGAATTTTTTCTGAATCTTTCTTCCAAAAAATCAACACCGAAAACAACGAGTACGGGCCTTATTCCTATCATAAAGATGAGGATATTTTATTCATGTACTCTTCAGAAGAAGAAGGTCAGCACAAAATCAAGTTTGCTAATATAACGCGCTGGAACTACGCTGATCAACAAATAGCTGATCCGCTAACTTTGGCTAAAATCAATGATTTTGGCGATAACTTGTATCCCACCCAAAGCAGCAACCCGCGTGAATTGATTTTTTGTAGCAACCGGGAAGACTCAGTATACAACATCTTTTCTGCAACCTATCGTTCTGACATCTCTGCCCAGAGCTTGGCCGCGGGTGATGTAGAAAAGATCGAGAAAATCACCGATCTGTCAAGCTCCTACGACGATAAATGCCCCTTCATCAAAGACAACCTTATGGTGTTTTCTTCTAACCGCCCGGGTGGCTACGGAGGGTTCGATTTGTGGTATTCTCGTCTGGTAGGCAACGCTTGGAGCAGCCCCGTAAATTTCGGTGAAAAGGTAAACTCATCGTTCGATGAATATCGACCGGTTCAATTCGAGGCCATTGGTTTTGATTTGATGATATTTTCTTCCAACCGACCCGGAGGAAGAGGCGGGTTCAATTTGTACATTTTGCAGATGAATGATTAGGCAGTCCCTTCCGATGCCTCATGCTTTGTCCGTAAGGGGATTTCTCGCTATCTTTCGCGTCGTCTAATCCGCCCTTTCTTTGGAAAATCAACACCACTTCGAGACCAACGCCGTTCGCACCCAAACCGAGCGCAGTCAGCACCGCGAGCACAGCACGCCCATTTTTGCCACCTCTAGCTTTGTGTTTGACGACGCGGAGCAGGCGCGAGCGCTGTTCGCCGACGAAACGCCGGGCAACATCTACACCCGCTTTTCTAACCCCAACAACAACGAGTTTATCGAGAAGCTCTGTCTGCTTGAGGGCACCGAAGACGGAGTGGCCACCGCGTCGGGCATGGCCGCTATGTTTTTGAGCATTGCCTCGTTTGTGCAGAGCGGCGACCACGTGCTGGCCTCGCGTTCGCTCTTTGGGTCCACGCACCAGATTCTCACCAAACTGTTGCCCCGCTGGGGAATTACGCATTCGTACGTAGACATCACCGCCCCCGCCAAAGCATGGGAAGAGCAAATTCAGGAGACCACCCGGATGATTTTTGTCGAGACGCCCTCCAATCCGGGTCTGGATTTGATCGACCTGGAGATGATCGGAAAGTTGGCGGCCCGCCACAACCTGATCTACAACGTCGATAATTGCTTCGCCACTCCCTACGTGCAAAATCCCGTTGCCTACGGCGCGCACCTGATCACGCATTCGGCCACCAAGTTCATCGACGGACAGGGCCGTACCATCGGCGGCGCGGTGCTGGGTCGCACGGACCTAATTAAGGAGGTACGCTTTTCTGGCGCGACACACCGGCCCGGCTTTGTCGCCCTTCAATGGCTGGGTTTTGTCGAAAAGCCTGGAAACCCTGGCGGTGCGTATGGAACGGCACTGCCAAAACGCGCTGGCGCTGGCTGAATTTCTGGAGCAGCAACCCGAAGTAAATTGGGTCAAGTATCCGTTTCTTCCGTCGCATCCGCAGTACGAACTGGCCAAGAAGCAGATGCGCAACGGCGGGGGGCTGCTCACCTTTGAGTTGCAAGGCGGATTAGTACGGGCTACGAAGTTTCTGGACGCCCTGCAAATGCTGTCGCTGACGGCCAATTTGGGGGATACGCGCACCATTGCCACCCACCCCGCCTCCACCACGCACTCTAAGCTCAGTGTTGAAGAACAAGCTGCGGTGGGCATCACCCCCGGACTTATTAGGATCTCGGTCGGGTTAGAGCATTTGACGGATATTCAGGCAGATATTCAACAAGCTATTTCATATTCCAAGTAAAATTATAATTATTTTTATTTTACTATAATTATTACAAGTGTACTTTGGCCTAGGTAGTACGCTTTGCACCCGTAGTTTTACGCTGTACATTCAGTATCATTTTACCATAAGAATACTGATATGCGTAAACTTACGATTATTCTAGCCCTTCAATTTATCTGGCTAATAGCCCCCGCCCAGGAGCAGTGGTTTTCTGATAACGCTACTACTGGTATCACCGGTTTGAATCCTCCCCCCGGATTTGCCGCCCGCAACCACGCCGTAAGCTTTGTCATTGGCGACACCGCCTATATCGGTACCGGCGACAAGGGCAGTACGACCACTGATTTTTGGAAATACGTCCCAGCTACCAAAACTTGGACCCAGATCGCTGATTTTCCAGGCCTTAGAAGAAGTCAGGCTGTCGCTTTTGCACTTAATGGTAAGGGCTACGTAGGTACCGGTCGAGGCGATGGTACGCACTTCAACGACTTCTACCGCTACGATCCGACAACTGATACTTGGAATGAGGTGGCTCCTTTTGGTGGGGGCGTGCGTTGAAACGCCGTTGCCTTCGTGATTGGGGATAAGGCCTACGTTGGCACTGGCAATACATCCGATGATTTTAAAGATGTTAAAGATGATTTGTGGGAGTACAATGCCACAACTGATGCCTGGATTCAAAAAAGTAACGTAACTAATGCTCGCTCCGAAGCAGTCGCTTTCTCTATCGGTGGAAAAGGATACATTGGATGTGGCTCCTCGACTACCGGAGCTTATGTGCAAAACATGTACGAATATAGTCCTGACACTGATTCCTTTCGCAAAGTGTTATCTTATCCTTCAGCCTACGCTAGATATAATGGAGTTGCTTTTGTCCTTGAAGACACAGCCTACATTGGACTAGGGCTCAATAAAAAAGATTTTGTTAAATATCATCCTGATAATGATCTTATAGTCTCACCATCTCAAAACACCGATGAAGATGAAGACAATTTCGGTGCTTCGGGTGAGACCAACCGTTGGGGAGCAATTGCCTTCACCGTTCGGGGAAAAGCCTTTGTAGGTTTAGGAGGAGTAACTGGCGTTAGCACTAAAAATAGGGACCTCTGGAGCTTCCAATCACCCATCCCCGACACTCCCGAGAACCTTACTGTGGCTACGGCTACCCAAAACAGCGTCACGCTTCGCTGGACGAGCCACGCCAACAACGAAACCGGTTACGAGATTGAGCGGTCTGAGAATAATACGAGCAGCTTTAGTATAGCTAATGGTGGTTACACTGGCATTGATACCACAGAATATCAGCAGACCGCGCTACCGGTCGACAAAGAATTCTTCTACCGCGTACGAACCGTCAACGCTACCCACCAATCAGGATACAGCGACACCGTGCTGGTGAACACTTATACGCCCCCGAGTGGGTTAACGGCTACCGTGGCTAGCGCTACCGAGATCACCTTAAACTGGCAAGATAACAGCAGCGGCGAACTGGGCTTTATCATCCAGCGCGCCACGAACGGGTCGTTTAGCGAACTAGCTACCGTTTCGGCCGATGTGGTAACGTACACCGACGCCACCGCCCAGCCGGGATTCGACTATACCTATCGCGTGCTCGTGCAAGCGACCAAGAGCAATTCCGCCCCTAGCAACGCGGTTACCGCCGGTTCACTCACCAACCCTACCGAACTGGCTGCCGAAGTCGCAAGCGGCGCTGTACAACTAACGTGGACTTACTCCGGAAACAACGCTGGCCGCTTTATTATTGAGCGGCGCATTACCGGTGGTAGCGCATTTGCCGAAGTAGCCAACATAACTGCCACCGCCTCTCCCAAGTACCAAGACGAAGCAGTCGAAGAAGCTTCTTCGTACGAGTACCGAGTAAAGGCCGAAAACCTTCCGCGTACCTCAACGTATTCGGATACGGTATCGGCCATAACCCAATTGCTCGATCCAACGACCGTGACCGCTACGGTAGAAGATAGTACCGTGATCGTAAGTTGGACCGATAAATCAGGGCGCGAAACCCACTACGCGATACAGCGGTCTTTGGCCAATGGGTCAGAACCGGTGGTGCTGGATACACTAATTGCCAATACCAGCAGTTTTCTTGACACTGATTCGCTGAGCGCCGGAGATTATCGCTATACCGTGCAGGCCCTTGGCACTACGGTGAACTCTAACGCGGTAGCCAGCAACACCATTACCATTGTGGAAGTGCCCCAGGAAACAGAGGAATCTGAGGAAGAAGAACCTACCGAGGAAGAAACCGATCCGAAAGAGGAACCAACGCCCGAAGAAGAGGAAGAAGTAATCACCGGAACCGATGAGGTGATTGACCTTGATAAGGTGAAAGTGTATCCTAATCCGAGCGCTGGTCAGGTGGATGTGTACGTGGGCAACGAGCGAGCGGCTTATCTCGCGGTTTTCAATAGCCAGGGAAGGTTAGTGGAAGAAGTACAGCAGGCCGAGCAGTCTTCGTCAGCTACCGTTCAGTTGGACTTACAGTTTCTACCGGTGGGCGTGTATACCCTGCGCGTGTATACGTCTGAAGGAGTGTTTGTGCGGAAAATTGCCCGACGGTAGCCGCCTCTTTCTCCCTCAACTGAGGCGGCCCTAACCAGGGTCGCCTTTTTTATTTATGCAACCCGCACTCGGTCTTAGCTTGTCCGGCCCAGCGCCCGGCGCGGCCGCGGCCCTTAAAGGTGCAGTGCTTGCAGCCGATAGATTCGTAGCCTAGTGGCTTAAGCGGGTGCTCGGGCAGATCGTAGCGCTGTAGATAGTCTAATGCTTCCTGTTCGGTCACATCAATAATGGGATAGAACTTAAGCACTCTGTCGCGCCACTGAAACACATCCAGGTTTTTGCGGGTGTCATTCTGCCAGGCCATCAGTCCCGATACCCATACGTCGGCTTGGTTCTTCACGGTGAGCATCGGCTCCACCTTGTTGACCGAACAGCACAGGTCGGGATCGGTTTCCCACAGTTTGTTTTCGCGGGTAAATTTATTTTTCCACTCTTCCGGATACAATTCAATGACTTTCAGATCGAACCGACGCGCAAGATCAGCTTTGTAGGCCAGAGTTTCCTCAAAGTGATAGGTCGTGTTCAGAAAGTGAACCGGTTGCTGGATGTTGTTTCGGTAGAACAGGTGCAGCAGAAACACCGCCGTGGTGCCGAACGACGAAGTGAGCAGCACCTTGGCATCGCGCAGCGATTGGTTGCAGTAAAAAGCACGCAAGCGTTCGGGCGGTGACATCTCCTTGAAGATTGTATTCAGTCGCGTGATATCCTCCGGGCTGCTCACGTTGAAGCGCTCGTTCCGCCAGTCGGTAATGGCTAGTTTATCAGAGATACAGTTCGATTCCATCGTGGTGGTTGGTTAGGCGTGGGCGTATTGCACGGGTTTCAAAAACTCAAGAGGCAGCGCTGCCCTAATGCGCTCGTTGACCACCTCTCCGATAACGATGATAGCCGGAGCACCCAGTTGCTGTTCTGCCGCGGTAACTGCCAGATTGCGCACTTCGCACGTGGCTATCCGTTCCTGAGGCAACGAGCCGTGCTGAATGATGGCTACCGGAGTGGCTGCTTTTCCGTGTTGCCCAAACACGGACTGGATATCGCGGAGCTTATTCATTCCCATTAAGATCACCACCGTGGCGGTCGACTGGGCCGCTAAAGCTACATCGTTAGACAACTGACCGGTGCGGGTGGTACCGGTGATCACCCAGAAGCTTTCGCTCACTCCCCGCTTGGTAAGCGGAATGCTCTGCAGGGCGGGCACGGCATAGGCACTGCTGATGCCCGGAATAACCTCGGTGGGCACCCCGGCCGCCTCGGCGTAAGCTTGCTCTTCGTGGCCCCGCCCGAACACGTAGGGGTCTCCTCCTTTGAGACGCACGGCGTGGCCGTAACGGTAGGCACAGTTCACGATCATTCGGTTGATCTGTTCCTGCGGCACCTTGTGCTGCCCCGCCCGCTTGCCTACGTAGATTTTCGGAGCGACATCCGGCACGTAGGCCAGTAGTTCCTCGTTGGCCAGGGCGTCGTAGAGCACCACGTCAGCTTGTTGCAGGGCGTTCATGCCCTTGATGGTGAGCAGGTCGGGATCGCCCGGACCGGCCCCCACCAGGGTGAGCCGCGGACGAAGCGGAGGAGTAGTTGGTAACATCATTGCGAAACTGGAGTTAGTTGCTGGTTTCTTACGCGGTGCACCTGGGCCAAAAAATCGGTTGCCGAGGCCAGGTAGTTTCGGGCAAAGGTCGGAGTGGGTTCGTTTTTGTTGATTTGCAGCACCTGATTCGCAAAGCCTCCTTCTATGGGCAGGACGCCGGTAGTCACAAAGTGCTCGTCGAAAGCCCGAATGATGTCCATTTGCGTGTTCGATTTCTTATCTTCGGATAGCAACAGTGCTTTAGCGGCTCCTACGTACACATTATAAGCATGATAAATAGCGTCGGCATACGAGCCTCGCGCCAGGTTTTGGCTGGCCCACACCAGTTTTTCTTCGGTTTCGTGCAGCAATGTAGCGATCAAATCAATGATTACTCCGGCGCACTCTCCCACTCCTGCTTCCACCTTGAAGTCTTCTTGGGTATGGCCCCAGTCGAAGTACTCGTTCGTCGCCACCATCTCCAGGTCGGTAAGTGGCTTGAGCAGGTGGTAGAAATAGTGTTTGTCCAGTTCATTCTGTCGCGCCACGTAGTCAGCGTAGTATTCTCCCTCCAGACGGTTCTCATCATAGTCGTCTAGCAAAACCCGCAATGCCTGCGGCCCGCGTTTGCTCGGAATCTTCAGCACCTTGTTGGCGATGCGCCCCGCTCCGTTGCCATCCACTCCGCCTCCCAGCAGCACCTGTAGGGCCGGAATCACGCGCTTTTGCGGGTCTTTCATCGAGCTGCCGTGAAACCCAATGCTGGCCAGTCCGTGCTGTCCGCAGGAATTGGGGCAGCCGCTGATCTTGATTTTTAGATCGTTGTTTTTAATCAGGTCGGGATACTCTCGAATTATTACTTCTTCCAGCGCCTGGGCGATGCCGGTGCTGTTGGAAATGCCCAGGTTGCAGGTATCGGTGCCGGGGCAAGCAGTGATATCGGCCACGCTGTCGAAACCGGGCTCGGCCAGTTGCAGTTCGTCGAGAGCGATAAACAGGTGCGGCAGTGCTTCCGGTCGGACGTACTTGAGCAGCAAGCCCTGGTTCACGGTGATGCGAATATCGTTGGCGGCGTGCTGCTGCACCACCGTAGCCAGCTTTCGGGCGACAGACGAATGAAGATCGCCGAGCGGCAGTTTAATAAATACGCCGAAGAATCCGGCTTGCTTTTGCTCGAACGCATTGGTATCGCGCCACCGCTGGTACTTTTCGGCATCGGGCACCTCGATTTCGGCGAAGCCTTCGGGACCAGGAGCCGGTTCGCTTACGGTATTGCGGTCCACTCGGTAAGTTTTCTGCGGAAGCGCCTTCCACTCCTGCTGCACCAGCTCCATAAGCGCTTCAAGCCCCACCGACTGTAGCAGAAATTTCATGCGGGCCTTGCCGCGTTTGTTCCGCTCGCCGTGGCGGTCGAACACCCGCAGCACCGCTTCGGTGAACGGAATGAGTTCATCCTCGGGCAAAAACTCGTGCGCCACCTGGGCCAAATGGGGTTGGGCCCCCAAACCGCCCCCGATCATCATTTGAAACCACGCTGCTCTTCTCCGTCAATAACGCGCAACTGCGGAATGGCTCCGATGTCGTGAATGAAGGTGAAGGCCGAATCTTGCTCGCTGGCCGAAAAGGCAATTTTGAACTTACGCCCCATCTCCTGGCACACCGGGTTACGCAAGAAGTAGCGGAACATCTCGTAGGCGTAGGGCGACACGTCGAACGGTTCGTTCGGATCAACGCCCGCGCGGGCCGAAGCGGTGATATTGCGCACGGTGTTGCCGCAGGCCTCGCGCAGCGTGAGTTCGTCGCGCTCCAGTTCGGCCCACAGCTCGGGAGTGCGGTTCAAACTCACGTAGTGCAACTGAATATCCTGCCGGGTGGTGAGGTGCAGGTTTCCGGTGGCGTACGCATCCGACACGTCGGCGATGCGCCCGAGTTGCGGGGTGGTTAGCTTCCCGAAGGGAATCTTGATGCGAACCATCTGCACGCCGGGCTGCCGCTGTCCGTAGACTCCACGCGCCAGGCGCAGACTGCGAAAGCGATCTTCGTCCATTTTGCCCTCCTGAAAGAGGTGGATTTTTTGTTCTAAGTCGATGATGTCCTGCTCAACGACGGGATTTTCTAGTTCGGTGCGAAAACTTTGCATAGGATGATGATGATTAGTAGTCAATAAAAAAAGCCTTCCTGAAATCAGGAAGGCTTTGCACGCGCTTTATCTATTTGAACCGACTGGTTACATAACGCAATCAGGCTGTTTTAGACCTACGTTGTCCTTCCTAAGAAACGACATACCACAACACCAGAACCAGCAAGCGCAGCGCTGGGCGGCAGTGAGTTTTTCGTTCGTCTTAGAAAGGCAACCAATCATAAAGATTCTTAGACTATTTCTATAACAAAGGTAAGCGAGGGAATGAACTTATCAAAAGTTACGTGGCACTATTTGTTTGACTTGCTCTTTTGCTCGGCATGCAATGCTTAGGGTTGGGCAAAATTTAGGCCAGTTGCGCGTCTAATTTTTGCGCCAGCGTGCCCTTGTTAACGGCCCCCACTTGCTTGTCAACAATCTCACCTCCTTTAAAAACCAGCAGGGTAGGAATGCTGCGGATGCCGAACTTACCGGCTACTTCCGGATTGCTATCAACGTCCACCTTGCCTACCACCGCTTTGCCTTCGTAGTCGTTGGCCAGTTCGTCAATCACCGGGGCGATCATCTTACAGGGTCCGCACCACTCGGCCCAAAAATCTACGAGCACGGGGTGCTCTGATTGGATTACTTCTTCAAAATTAGCGTCGGTTATTTCTACGGGTTTGCTCATGATCTTATTTGGATTAACAAAATGGTAATTGAATTTCATTTTTTATGTACGTTGTTTCCCACTCCATAGTTCTATAAATTAGCACCTTGATTTTGGGCAACGTATTCCGTACTAGCGTTGGCAGAGTATTTTTTCTCGATGGCATCTAGTTTTTTTTGTCCGTAACGACACACTTTTGAAACTCGACTTTTCCGCATACCGAGCCCGGTCCTCCTTACTTTCAGACGAAGACTCGGTCTTTGTCTCGAAGCCTTATTTGCCCCCGCTGGAGGAATATGTGCACTATCTCCAACAGGTATGGGCGAGCGGTCAGTTAACCAACAATGGCGCACTCGTGCAGCGGTTGGAAACGGCCCTGCAGGACATCTTTGGCCGTGCCCTACGTGCAGTACGTAACCAATGGTACGGTGGCCCTGCAGCTAGCCCTGAAAGCCTTGGCGCTACGGGGGAAAATCATCACCACCCCCTATTCGTACGTAGCCACCACCAACGTCATCTTGTGGGAAAATTGCCAGCCGGTTTTTGTCGACGTAGAGCCGGACACGTTCTGCATTGACGCCAACCTGATAGAATCGGCCATTGATGAGGAAACCACCGCTATTCTGGCTACGCACGTGTATGGTCACCCCTGTGACGTAGAAAAAATCGCGGCGCTGGCTAAGAAATACGATCTGAAGGTCATCTACGACGGTGCCCACGCTTTTGGGGTCAACCTGGATGGTGTGCCGCTGCTGCAGTACGGCGACGTGGCGACGATCAGCTTTCACGCTACCAAGGTGTTCCATACGGTGGAAGGGGGCGCCGTGATTAGTCATGATCCTGATATCAACGAAAAAGTGTTTCTCAGCAAGGCATTTGGTCATCGGGCCGACGATTACACGCGGGTAGGAATCAACGGGAAAAATTCGGAGTTTCACGCTGCTATGGGTTTGTGCAACCTACCGATGGTGCAACAACTGATCGACCAGCGCAAGCTCATCTACAACCAGTACCAAGGAGGCGCTGCGAAACCTGCCGGTGCGGACGCTTCAGCCATCGGACCGGATTGACTATAACTACGCTTACTTCCCGGTGATTTTTGAGGACTTCGCGACAATGTCTCGCGTTAAAGAAGCGTTGGAAGCGCAGAACATTTATCCTCGCCGCTACTTCTACCCTTCCCTCAACCAATTGCCCTACCACCGGGGCGAACCGTGCCCCGTGGCCGAAGACATCACCCAACGGGTGCTCTGCCTGCCGTTTTACCACAGCCTGGAACAAGAACATATCACCCGGATTATCACCATCATCAAGTCAACGCTATAGCCGATGCGACTAGCCGTGATGCAGCCCTATATTTTCCCCTACCTTGGCTATTTTCAGTTGCTAAGCGCCGTGGATCGCTTCGTTTTCTTCGACGACGTGAACTTCATCAAAAAGGGCTGGATTCATCGCAACCAACTGCTCGTATCGGGGCAAAAGCATTTATTCAGTGTTCCACTTCAGCGGGCCAGTCAGAATAAGCTGATCAAAGACACCTACCTGCACCCCGTCGGACTACGGACAGTGGCGAGATACGTTTCTGAAAACCGTGAACCAAAATTACCGGCAGGCTCCGTTCTTCCCGGCCGTATACGGTTGCTGGACCAGGTGCTCGGACGGCGCGCACGAAACCATCGCCGACCTTGCCATAGACAGCATCGAGAGCGTCGCGACGCTACGCGGGACTAAACACCGACTTCAGGCGATCATCTTCACTGCCCTACGATCGTAGCCTGAAGGGCCAGGACAAGATCGTGGCTATCTGCCAACAACAAAAAGCGACCACTTACGTCAACCTCATAGGAGGCACTGCGCTATATGACGCCACTACTTTTGCTACGCACAACGTAGCCCTTTACTTCATCAAATCTGCCGATGTATCATATCCACAGCAAGGCAATAGTTTCGTGCCTAACCTTTCGATACATAGACGTGCTGATGTTCAACGACATCCATCAGATCAGTCAGCTCTTAGAACAATATACACTCATCACCCAAGCAGACCCGCATGATTGACCTCACAAACTCCCCGAGAAAGTAGTGATCTTCGGCGATAGCCAGCTGGCCAGCCTGGCCCATTTCTACCTGAAGCACGACAGTCCGCACACCGTGGTGGGCTTCACGGTGGACGCCGCCTATCGCCAGGCAGCGCAGTACGAAGGTCTGCCCCTGGTTGCTTTCGAAGAAGTGACGCAGCACTTTCCGCCCGATGCGTACTGCATGTTTCTGCCCATCAGCTTCAAGAAGATGAACCATCTGCGCCGCGCTAAGTACGAAGCGGCTAAGCAGATGGGCTATCGGTTGATCAGTTACGTAAGTTCGAAAGCAACCACCTGGCCGGACCTAACGATTGGCGAGAACTGCTTTATCTTTGAGGACAACACCATCCAGCCATTTGTCACCATCGGCGACAACTGCATTCTGTGGAGCGGCAACCACATCGGCCATCATACGGTGATCAAGAACCACGTGTTTGTAACTTCTCACGTGGTGATCTCGGGTGCCTGCACCATTGAGGATCACGTTTTCTTGGGAGTGAACGCCACGATCCGCGACGAGACGATCCTGGCCGAGGCCACGCTGGTGGGTATGGGAGCCAGCATCACCAAAGACACAAACCCCTACGAGATTCACTTAGGCCAAAAGTCGGTGGTGATGCCCAAGAAGAGCGTAGATATGGACAGTATTTCTCACAAAAGCGGCGGATAGCCATGCCCTGGAACAAACAAGGAGTGATCTTTCGCACCGACCGCCAGCAACCCTGGATGGTGACCCACGCCTGCGTGCCGACGGTGCACGTGCTCAACAACGAAGTTTTCAGAATTTTCTTTGCTCCCCGCAACGAACGCGGGCAGAGCATTCCCACCTTCATCGACGTGGCCGCCGACGATCCTAAGCGGGTGCTGTACGTGCACGATCAGCCGGTGATGCCGCTCGGGGTGCGGGGCACCTTCGACGACGGGGGCATTATGCCCTGCTGCGTGGTGCCCACCGATCGGGGCCTCTTTTTGTACTACGTTGGCTGGAACCCCAGCGGATCGGTGCCCTACCGCAATGCCATTGGCCTGGCGGTGAGCCACGACGACGGACTTACGTTTGAGCGCATGTTTGCGGGCGCCGTTGTGGATCGCAGTCGCGATGAGCCGTTCTTCACCGCTTCGCCGTGGATCATGCGAGAGGGCGCGCGCTGGCACATGTGGTACGCCTCCAGCACCGGCTTCGCTATGATTGACCAGACCAACCGGAACCCTTGTACATTATCAAGTACGCTCACTCCGACAACGGCATCGACTGGCACCGGGATAATCTAACCTGCATCCATCCGAAGGAACCCTGACGAAGCCAACGCGCGGGCTTCGGTGATTAAAGAGGACGACCGTTATACAAGATGTGGTACGCCTACCGGGGCAGCGTAGACTACCGGGACGGTGCCAACAGCTACCGCATCGGCTACGCCGAATCAGCCAACGCCGTAGACTGGGAGCGAAAGGACGAGGCCGCGGGCATTCAGTATTCTTCGTCAGGCTGGGACTCCACCATGCAAACCTACCCGTGCGTAGTCAAGCACCGGGGCACCAAGTACTTGTTTTATAACGGAAACGGCTTTGGCCGCACCGGCATTGGTTACGCCGTTTACGAAGACTAGAAACATGAAAATATACGAATACCCCATTGAGGACTATAATTTCCCCCGGATTATTGCCGACTACTTAGAGGTTGACGATCTGACGCGCCTGGAAACCGATGTCTCTTCGGAAACGGGAGCGCAGCATTCGCTGTACAAAAATATGGAGCAGGCCACGCTCTACAAAAGACTGTACGAAGGGCTGAACGGGGCAACTGGCCAGCAGTTTTATCAAACCTACGAACGCTTTATCCAGGAAGTGGTTCGGGCGCAGTTCGGTGAGCCGATCTACTATCAGAAGAAACCGACCCACCGCATTTTGTTTCTGAATAATCCGGGAGAATCACGCTTTCACCGCGATCGGGACTACGGACACAGCACGGCGGAGATCAACTACCTGGTTCCCCAAACCCCGGCCCACGACACCAACACCTTCTGGCTGGAAAGTGAAGAAGGAAAAGAAGACTTCAAACCGGTCAGAAATGCAGGTTGGCGAGTTCGTGCGCTTCAACGGTGCCTCGCTCAAGCACGGAGCAAAAGTGAACACGACGAGAAGAAGTCGGGTCTCATTCGATTTCCGGGTGATCCCATCCTCCGCAGCGCCCGCCTCCTTTACCGACACCTCGGCCTGGAAGGAGGAAGACAAAGATAATCCGCTGTTCAAAAATGCCCATAACTTTGTGCTATGCCGCTAGTAGGGTCAGTAGTTAGTGCTTTCCTAAAATCCTGGTAGTATGGTGGCGCAAGTTCCGAAGGTAAGCGTATCCATCATCACGTATAACCACCGCAACTACATTGGGCGGGCCATTGAAAGTGTGCTCAAGCAGAAAGTTGATTTTGCTTACGAGATCATCATCGGCGACGACTGCTCTGCCGACGGAACCCAGGAAATAGTAAAAGACTACCAGCGGCGCTATCCGGACCGGATACACATTATTCTCCATTCCACCCGGTACAAAGGTATTCCCGGCCGACTAAACAACGTCACCAACCTGTACGCCTGCCGGGGGCAGTACGTTGCGATGCTGGACGGTGACGATTACTGGGTGAGCGATGACAAGCTACAGCGCCAAGTAGACTTCCTGGAGCAGCACCCCGACTACGTGCTGACCTTCCATGACATACAGGTGGTATCAGAAGACGATGCGTCGGATACCCACTACGATAGCGAACGGCGGCCCCGACCCCACCGGGGAACCTCTTTTACGCACCGGGAAGTGGCGGAAGGATGGTTTATTCAGACCTCAACCATGCTCTTTCGCAACCATCTGATCGGAGAGTTCCCTAAGTGGTTCTGGCAGATTTGTAGTGCTGACTACGCCATTCAGTTGCTGGTTAGCCAGCACGGCAAGACGAAACTATTAGACGCGCTGGAGGCAGTACGGTGGGTGCACAGCCAAAGTTTCAGCACCACCTACTGGAAAGATATAATTGTGCAGAACAAACTGATGATCAACGACCTACTGGTTTTCTCAGAGCACTTCCCCGCCCTGCGCCGGGCCATCAAGGGCAACCACTTGCTCACCAAACGCTACTTTTATTCGGCCCGCTTGTCCTGGCAACGCAAGAAATACGGCGCCGCATCGATGTACTTTCTGAAGAGCGCCACCGACGTTCGGTGGATCCTGAACAGAGTGAAACGAAGATTGCGAATGATACGTGATTAACGCTTACCTGACCGTCACGTCTTACCGTGCTCACCCCGCTTCTCGGCCAGGGCCTGCTTCAAATCCTGGCTAAAATTTTTCACAATCTCCCGGTAATCGTAGTGCTCGGTGACGAATTTCTGGGCGTTTTTGGCGATCTCCTTGCGCTCTTTTTCGTGCTTCAGATAGTAAGTGGTTTTATCAAGCAGCTCTTTTTCGTCTCGGTAGGTAGCAAATACGTCTGGGGGAAACAGGCCATCGAAATTGGGAGCCGCCCGGGTGAGCATGAAGCCCCCGGAACCCATTACCTCAAACATACGCTGGTTAAACCCTATGCCGTTGGCGGTATCCACGTAGTCGTTGAGCACGATACAGCTATCTTTAAAAATCTGGAACATCTCCAGGCCCGAGGTGAAGCCCTGAAACGTTTGGTGAAGGGCCGGAAAGTCGGCCATGCTTCGTCCGTCACCGCCGTACTCCCACCAGTAGCCCCACCACCTGAAATTAAGCTGAGGCACAACCTGGTTGATAAAGTTCGTTCGCTTCAAAAAATTTTCGGTACCCAGGCCACCTACGAACGTCACTTCGTATTTTTTCTCCCGGACCAGTAGTTCATCCACCAGGCGGGCGTCGAAGCCCTGGTTGTTGATGATCGTTTTCACGCCGTGCAGATCGAAAAAGGTTTTGAAATCGGGTTGGTCGGTATAGATAATATCCCAGTGGTTGGGGTGCCAGTTGTAAGGCAACCGCGCCGACAGCCGCGCGACCAGCAACGTATCATTCCGGTATTTCTGCCAAAAAGAACTCGCAATCGGCTGAGATCGGGCAAAGACAACGTCCGGTTGGGTTCTTTTCAGATACTGGTCAACCACGTAGTTTCGCCAGCGGCTGCGCTCGAACCGCAGCCTTTTCTTCTTCGTGCCGTTCCAGTACTTCCGGGCGAGGTAAGACGGCCCGAACATTTCCTGGGCGGTTTTATCGATAAAATCATCGTCCAGCAAGAAAAACTCCTCCGCTTCCCAGTCTCCTTCCTGGTTGAGGTGGTAGGTATAAAAATCCGAATAATTACTCCGCAAGCGGATCAACCGGTCTAAGTACTCTTGCCGAGAGATCGTTGCCAAGTCGGGCCAACTCTTTTTCTTTTGCACCAGGTACTCTCCCGGATGAATTACGTCGAACTTAATGAGCTTGTTCATATCAGTAGCGACAAATGGTTTCAACAACGTACTGCGCTGCTTCGGCAGGGAGCTCGGCGTACATGGGAATTGATAAAATCTGAGACTGATACGAATGGGCGACCGGGAAATCTTCGGCCCGCGGTTGCAGATATTCGTAACAAGGATGAAACGGCAGGGCCGTAGGATAATGAATGCCGGTCTGCACGTCCTGTTCGGTCAGATACTTCCGCAAATTGTCCCGATCAGGGTGGCGGATAACGTACAGGTGAAACACGTGCCGGTAGTCCGGCCGGATAATAGGACAAGCCAGCGGGGCCTGGTCACCGAGTTGCTCCTGGTAGTAGTCGGCCCACCGGATGCGCTGATCGGTCCATTGTTCCAGGTAGGGCAACTTGGCCAGAAGAATGGCGGCCTGCAGGGTATCCAGGCGACTGTTTCTGCCGTGCAGAATATGATGATGGCGGCGCTCCTGTCCGTGGCGGGCGATCTGTCGGACGCGAAGCGCTAGCGCCGCATCGTTGGTGACCATAGCTCCCGCGTCACCGTAAGCTCCCAAATTTTTGCTGGGAAAAAAGCTGAAGCTGGCTGCGTGCCCCCAGGTGCCCGCCTTCTGCCCCCGGATGGCCGCCCCGTGGGCCTGGGCGCAGTCTTCAATCACCCGAAGGTTATGCTGCTCCGCAATCGCCATGATGGCGGGCATGTCGGCGGGGTGGCCGTACAAATGAACCGGAATGATGGCCCGGGTGCGGTCGGTAATCTTAGCCGCGATCAGCGTAGGGTCAATGGTAAACGTATCAGGGTCCACGTCGACGAAAACGGGAGTTGCCCCGGCCGTGACGACCACCTCGGACGTAGAAATCCACGACATGGCGGGGACGATCACTTCGTCGCCCGGCCCAATATCCATCGCCTGCAGCAGTATCTCGAGCGAGTCGGTGCCGTTGCCGCAGCCCACGGCGTGCGCCACGCCCAGGTACTCCGCAAAGGCTTCCTCAAACTGGGCTACCGCCGGACCGCTAATGAACGAGGTGTTTTCAAGGGTGGTAAAAATCGCTTGTTCTATCTCAGACCGGATAGAAGTATACTGTGCCTTTAGGTCGGCTAAGGGGACGTGCATCGTTAAAAAAGTTTTTGGTTGATTACTAATCCGTACGTCCGGGGGTTAAAGCCCAGCAGCTCGACGGTGCGCCCGTCACCGCAGGTCACCACGATACCATCGGCTAGCGTACGGCTGATAAACGGGACGGCCCGGCCCACGTAGAACGCGCTGCTACGTTTTGCGTCTAGCACCCGGATCTGATGCTGTCCTACTTGCAGATAGGCCGGATTGGCCTCCGAGCATAGGGCGCGTGTCTTTCGGTAAATCAGGTCGCGGTCGTGCCACTCGGTGAGTTGGCTGTCTTCGGGAAATCGCCGGGCTACGTAGGTTGCTTCTTGGTCAGCATTGGGGATTGGCGAAACACGTTCGGCCAAAAAGTCTTGCCAGAAGTTCGCAAAGTTTTGCTTCAGCTTTTCCATCAGGCGCTGCCGCAGGGCGTGCACCGACATGCCGTCGTCTACCGAAACCGTTGCCTGCCAGTAAATATCCCCGGCATCAAACGCGCGGGTCATCTGGTGGATGGTGACGCCAAACTCCGGTTCGCCGTTGATCAGGGCCCAGGGCAGCGGATGGCGGCCCCGGTAACGCGGCAACGGTGCCAAATGGACGTTGAGACACGCGTACTGATCGAGCAAGGCCTTGAATTTGAAATTACCGAAGCAATTAATCAGCCAATGGGGTTGCTGTGGTGCCAGTCGGGCCAGTAGCTGTTTTTCGTCGAAACCTTCCCACAGGGAGTCAGGAGGCACGTGCCGCAGGTACGCTTCCCGAAGCGGGGCAGCAACCGGCTTTTGCAAACCCACCGCCACCGGTTGTTCTGTAGTGGATGATAGTGCCCTAAGCAGCGTGAGGGGGCCATCGTTGTTGCCGACAATAACGAAGCTCATGCAAAGTAGGGGTATAGTTGTTCGCTCAGCGCACTGGCGGTGTAGGCGTCCAGCGGAGCGTTGACCATTGTCTCGGTGAGCGAAGAGAGCATCACCTTAAATTTTTGTTCGTTGGTTGCGTCGTACTGGGGCGGACGGTGCTCAAAGTAGGTGATATCGTGCCGTTCGCCGCCCATGCTTTCTTTGAAGCGCACCAATCCCTGATACGATTCGCCGGTGCCGCTGAGTCCCAGGTTAATGCTCGTGTACTGCTCGTCCACTGCGTACCGCACTAACGCGTCGAACAAAAGATTGTTGGGCCGGTAGTCCAGCGCTTCGAGCGACGAGCAGCCAAACTTGTAGTACAGCGTTTGCCGGTGCTGCAGCACAATGATAGAGGCAATCACTTCGGTATCTTTTTTTGCTTCCACCAAAAAACCTTGTCCCGCCGCCACAAACGCATCAAAAATATGCTCGAAGAAGGTGTAGGGCTGAGGAATGCTGTCAAACTTTTGTGTTCTAAGTTGGTGGTAGAGCTGATAAAACGTGGCTAAAGACGCTCTTTCGGTGCTAAAGGTCACTTCCACTCCCGATTTACGCGCTTTTTTCACTCCTCGTTTAAAGGAAGAGGAAAACGCAGGAAACGTTTGGGTGTTGATGCAGTGGTAGTAGGCCCGCCGTACCGGGGTGCCCAGGGCCGGTGCCAGCGGATGGTCGGGCCCGTAGGTGGTTTTCAGCACAACCGGTATCGCGGGGTACTGCTCCTGCAAGCGCTGCATCAGTCGGACGATGGCTCCGGTAGCGTGGGGATCAATCACCGTATAGTCGCAAAAGGGTAGGCTGACCACTTTTTTTCCGGCCAGATTATCCAGCACCGTGAATATGATAAACTGCTCGGTGGCCCGGTCCAGTGCCATCTGAAACGCGTAGCCGTAGGTTTTTTGCAGCACCTGGAGCCAGGGCTCCGCATAAAACAGGTCATCGACCCGCTCGTGGCGGTAGCGCGCGTCGGCTTCCTCGTACGGTAAGATATCGATCTCCTGACTACTTGGCGTGCGCATAAATCGTTTCTATGGCCTCAATAGTTTTCATTCCCTCTTCTCCTTCCACCATGCCCTGCCGACGATCAATGATCTGATCGATCAGGTTATGGATCAGTTTATCGTGGTTCGAGCTCGAGCCTTGGTACTGGCCGTATTCGTTGGGTTGGTCGGCAAATTCTATCTCGGTGGGCATCGGATACGACTGCACGTCCCAGAATTCTATCTGGTTCAGATACTTTCCGCCAATTTTGATGGTGCCCTTCTCGCCGATAATGGTGATACTGCCTTCGTAGTTAACGTTATAAACGCAGGTAGTCCACAGCAACGAGCCAATGGTGCCGTTCTCAAACCGCAGGGCCGACACGCCGCAGTCTTCGATCTCAATATCGTGGTTCAGCGTATCCATGATGGTTTTGGCTTCTTTGATTGTACCGAACCACCAAACCAGCAAATCTAGGAAGTGACTCACCTGCGTTTGTAGGGCGCCGCCCTCCAGTTGCTTTTTGCCGCGCCACGACGACTGCTCGTAGTAGGCCTGGTGCCGATTCCACATCACGTTGCACTGCACCATAAAAATTTTCCCGAGCCGCTGCTCGTCCAGCGCCTGCTTGGTTAACCGAATCGGGACGTTGTAGCGGTTTTGCTTCACCACGTAGAGTTTCACCCCGTGCTGCTGCGCGGCCTCGATCATTTCGCGACTCTCGCGACTGCTCAGGGCCATAGGTTTTTCTACCAAAATATGCTTGTGGGCACGGGCCGCCGCGATGCTCATGGTAGCGTGCCACCCGTGGGGGGTACAGATAGATACGATATCGATAGCCGCCTCGTCCAGCATCTGCTCGTAATTATCGTACCCTTGGATCGACGGATACTGGTTAGTGAACTGGGCCACTTTCTCCGGATCGGTATCGCAGATGGCCACCAAATTAGCGTGCGGCTCGGCGTTGATTACCGCCAGGTGTCGCTTGCCAATGTGTCCGCACCCTACCACTCCGAACCTAAGCGTACTTTCCATAACTGTTTTGGGTTTTTTAGGTAGCAATCACCGGCACCTCGTTGTTTTTGATCACCTGAAAGTCGGTATAAAAAGTGTCTAGTCCCCGAGGCTGCGGATCGCCCGAATTGAAGTAGTCGTTGCCGAACACCCGCACCTTAAGCGCATTTTTCAGGTGATCCTGCACCAGGGTGTCGCCCCGCCCTTCGGCGATATACAGATCGCACAGGTAGTCGCCTTCGGACAACGGCATTCGCTTGATGGCAAAGGTGAGCAAAGTTTCACCGTCCAGCGCTACCCGTTGGCCAAACAGCGAGGTGGACAGCGTAAACAAGCGCGTGCCAAGCGCGTCGCGAAAGCAGATAGCGGCGTATACGTTCTTGGTGATACTCGCTCCCTGGGGAGAAATCTTTGCGTGGAAGTAGGCTGCGGCTCCCGTGCGCACTTCGGCGGTTTTGAGCTGATTTTCGTCCGCAATCCACGCTTCGCTGAACCGGTAATCTCCCAGCCCTTCGCGGTCGGTGCGCTGGGCCACCGCCTGGTTGGAGTAATTGATGTTGAGGCGGGCGTAGGTTTGTACCGCTTCTTCGGTGGCTCCGTCGAAGTACACTGAGCCTTGCTTGAGCACCATGCCGCGGGTACACAATCGTTTGACGGCTCCCATGCTGTGGCTGACAAAGAGCACGGTGCGTCCCTCGCCGCGGCTCACTTCCTGCATCTTGCCCACGGCTTTTCTCTGGAAAGCGGCATCTCCCACGGCCAGCACTTCATCCACAATCAGGATTTCGGGCTCCAGATGAGCCGCTACGGCAAAGGCCAGCCGCACCTTCATGCCCGAAGAGTAGCGCTTCACCGGAGTATCTACGTAGCGTTCCACTCCCGAAAAAGCGATAATTTCGTCTAGCTTGCCCCGGATTTCGGCCTTGGTCATGCCCAGGATGGCTCCGTTCAGGAAGATATTCTCCCGGCCGGTAAGTTCTTTGTGAAAGCCGGTCCCTACCTCGAGCAGACTAGCAGTTCTTCCTCGGGCTCGAAACACCCCGGTGGACGGGGCGGTTACCTGCGAAAGAATTTTCAGTAAGGTCAACTTTCCAGCTCCGTTGCTACCGATGATGCCGAGCACCTCGCCCTGCTTCACCGTGAAGTTGATATCCTTGAGGGCCCACACGTAGTTACTACTGCTTTGCTGGTTCTGGTCGTTCACTTCGCTCACCTTCAGGTACGGGTCTTCTTTGCCGCGCACCACGTGCCACCACCGGTTGAGATCGTGCGTCAGCGTACCGGTTCCGATCAGGCCCAGCCGGTACTGTTTACTTAAGTTCTCTACCTGAATAACCGTCTTACTCATACCACGTCCATAAATGTTTTCTCGGTTCGGTTAAAAACCAGCAGACCCAAGATAAGCACCACGACGGTGAATCCCGCACTATACGCTAGGGACAAGCCATTGAAAGACCCGGCACCCAACACGGTGTAGCGAAAAGCCTCAATGATGGGCGACATAGGATTGGCCAGAATAAGCGCCCGGTATTTTTCAGGAGCTTCCGATAGTGGGTAGATAACGGGAGTGGCATACATCGCCAGTTGTATGCCGAACGTTACCAAAAATGTCATATCGCGGTACTTTGTCGTTAGGGAAGACACAATCATCCCAAAGCCCAGGCTCAACCCGGCGACCAGGGCAATTAATAGCGGAAACAGCAGTACCCACCAGCTGGGGTCAACGACTACTCCCTGCCATACGTGATAGGCCAGAATGAGCAAAAACAAAGCAAGCTGAATGCCGAACCGGATCAGGTTGGCGATGACGGTAGACAATGGCACAATCACCCGAGGAAAGTATACTTTTCCGAAGATGTCTTCATTGGCGGTGAAGGCCCCGGAGGTGGCCCTAATGCATTCGGAAAAGTAGTTCCAGATAACGATACCGCTGAGGTAGAACAGCACCGGCGGGAGGCCGTCAGTCGATAGCTTGGCGATTTTTCCGAAGACCACCATAAAAATAAGGGTGGTAAGAATCGGCTGAATCACAAACCAGAGGGGACCGAGAATGGTCTGTTTATAAAAAGTGACGATGTCTCGCTTCACGAACAAGAGCAGTAAATCCCGGTAGCGCCAAATATTTTTTAGGTTAAGCGCAAACAAGGATGAGCGGGGCGTTATCTCTAGCGTCCACTCGTCTTCTTGTACTTTCATAAAAATCTGATAAACTGCCGCTAAGGTACGGCAAACATCGGTAGGAACTCAGTGCGTAGCGGGTTTTATCCAACCGGCTGGGCCGGATTGCCAAACACGGTGGTTCCGGCTTTCACGGGTTCGATAACCACCGAACCGGCTCCCACCCGGGCGCCCTTGCCAATTTTTAGCGGCCCGGCAATGGTTACTCCGGCTCCGATGAACACGTTGTCTTCCACTTCGGCCCCGGCGTGCACCACGCTCCCGGCACCGAGGTGCACGAACTTACCGAGCTTCGCTTCGTAGTCGACCACCGCGTTGGCGTGCAGGATACAGCCTTCTTCCACCCGGGCGTAGCTGCCGACCACCACCCCGGCGTTGGCGAAGATGCCGTACGACAGGTGAGCGGTTTCGGAAATAAGCGCTTGCTGATGAAGCGCGTTGGTAGGCATTGTTTTGTGCTGGGCCTTGAGCAGTTTGAAGTAACCCTGCCGCACCGCCCGGTCGTTGATGGCGACGAACGCGTTGCACTTTTTGCCAAACATGGCCAGGTAGGTGGGGTCTTCGGTGGCGCCCAGCACGCTCACGTCGTTTATCTCGGTGCCGTGCAGCGCTTCGTTATCGTCTAAAAAGCAGTAGACAACCACCTGGTTCGACTGAAAAATATCCAGCGTAGCTTTTCCTAAGCCACCGGCACCGACAATGATAACAGGTTGGTTCTTCATAGTTAGTTTCTAAAAAATCAGCAACTGCGCATCATCCGGTGCGCAGCGATTACTTTAGCCGGTTAAGACAGGTCATCCAGCAGTTTGGCGGCTTGCTCCGCATACTCTCCCCGTACGTCTCGGAGTTGCTCAAAAATTCGCTTCGCCTCCGCTACATTGTTGTCCCGAAGATAGCTCAGTCCGGTGTACCAGGTGGCCGGTTCGTTGAGCAGGGTGTCGGACTGGATTACTGTTGCCAGGTCAGAGCGGGCTTGCCGAACGTTGCCCAATTGCAGATTAGCGACGCCCCGATAAAACGCCAGCGCGGTGCGCTGATCGTCAGAAATGCCGATTGAAGATAATATTTGGTCAAGGGCAGTGACCGCTTCGGGAAAGTTACCGGTTTCATAATACTGCATCGCAGCGGCTATCTCTTCGAAAGAAATACTGTCAGAAGAAGTGTCGCCGGGCGACGATTCGCCGGGCGACGTTTCGTCAGATGGCAGCTCACTGCGGTTGGCCTGCGTGAGCGTGTTCGGATAGCCCTCGAAATAAGATAAAAAAAGCTGCTCCGGATCAGCCGGACGCTGCCCGTAGTAGTAGGCCGCTCCGCCCAGGCCCGCTACGAGCAAAACCGCCGCCGCAATCTTCAGGAACAACGGCCAGTTAAACGTTTTCTTCTTCTGATCGCTAAGCGCCAGTTGCTCCTTGAGCTGCTGCATGAAATAGTACTCCATGCCCAGCAGCATATCCCGGTGCAAGTGCACCTGTTGCGCTAGTTCGGCGTGCTCTCGCATGCGAACCTCGAACAGGTCGCGCTCCTTCTCCACCATCTCTCCGCTCACGTAGCGGTCGATCTGGTTCCATCGGTTTTCGGCGTGCTGTTGGCTGCTCATGAAAAATTACATAAAATCATCGCTACTGTATCGTTCCCGCACCATTGTTTTCAGACTGGTGAGACAACGCAGTTTCTGGGTCTTCACCACGTTCTCGTTCTTATAGTTCATCGCCTGGGCAATTGCCTCCATCGAGAACCCTTTAAAGTAATAGTACTGTAGAATGCTGCGACAGGGCTCCCCGATGGTATCCATTAAACGGGCGACCAGGCGCTGACGGTCGTTTTCGGCGAAGTGATCCACCGGTTCGGCCTGCAAGTTCTCCACCACCCACAAGTCGTCATGGTCCAGGGCCACCGGCGTCTGCAATTTTTTACGCAACACATTTTTGCCGATAGCAAACAAGTAGGTCTTGAGCGAACTGGTGAGGTTTTCTAGCTTTCCCTTCACGATGTTGCGGTACAAACAGATGACCGCATCCTGGAAAACATCAGCGGCGGTTGACTCATCTACCTTATAGCTGTTCTGCGCCCACTGAATAAACGGGGGACGGTAGCGTTGGTAAACTTCCACCAAGCTCGCCTCGTTGCCCTCCTTGATCTGTGCAATCAGTTGCTGATCTTCCGTATACGTTTCTTCCATGAATACTTCTGGTAACCACACCGGGTTGGTTCAATCTCAAGTCACCCAGCCAACAAATAAGCAAAGATACCGGGAATGTAAAGACGAGGATTGAGCAAATTATTTTTCAATGAGTGAAAAAAAACTCATTCGCGGAAGTAGTTTCGGGTTATTTTCCCGGAACAACTAGAAGATTTCGCTTTCATCCACCTCCAGGGTTTCTTCTTCCAACCGCAGCGAGTCGATCTCTTCGCCGGGTTTGGGTTGGTATCGGCCGCAGTCCATCTCGATGGAGATGCCCTGGGCCGGACGGCGGAAAGCGCCTTTTTCGTAGTCTAGCCGTTCGTCGTCGTACACCGCTTGCATGTATTTGATCCAGATCGGCATGGCCATGCGGGCTCCCTGCCCCAGGGCCAGCGTCTTGAAGTGAATACTGCGGTTGTCGCCGCCCACCCACGCGCCGGAAACCAAGTCTTTGGTCACTCCCATAAACCAACCGTCCGAGTAGTTTTGGGTGGTACCGGTCTTGGCGCCAATCTCGTTGCCGTCGCGCAAGGCCGAGGGAATTCCTTTGCCCGACCCGCCATCTTCTTCGGTGGCTCCCCGTAGCATGTACAACATCAGGAAGGCAGTTTCCTCGCTCAGCGCCTCCCGGGTGTTCACCGGATGGTCGTAGATCATGTTACCGTCTTTGTCTTCAATGCGGGTGATGAACACCGGTTCGGTCCAGGTGCCCTGGTTGGCGAAGGTGCTGTACGCTCCCACCATATCGTAGATCGATACGTCGCCGCCGCCACCCAGCGCCAGCGCCGGTACCGGCTGAATGTCGCTGGTGATGCCCATACGGTGGGCGTAGTCCACTACGGTTTGCGGCCCCAGGCGCTTCATCACAAAGGCGGTGACCGAATTCTTCGACTGGGCCAGCGCCTTGCGGATCGTCATGCGCTCACCGGAGTAGCCGCCGGTGGCGTTCTTCGGGGTGTAGGTGGTTTCTTGCCCCCCACTCATCACCGTAAAGGTGACCGGAGCGTCTACCACTTCGTAGCAGGGCGAGTAGCCGTTATCGATGGCGGCCGCGTAAACGAACGGCTTGAAGGTGGAGCCGGGTTGCCGCTTGCCTTGCTTCACGTGGTCGTACTTGAAGAACTGGTGGTTGATGCCCCCCACCCAAGCCTTGATATGCCCGTTGTGCGGGTCCATCGACACGAATCCGGCGTGCAAAAACCGCTGCATGTACTTGATCGAGTCGATCGGACTCAGCATCGTATCGATGGCATTTTTCTCGTTCTTCCAGGTGAAGAGTTGCATGGGCACGGGGGTGTTCATGTGGATTTTCACCGAATCGTGATCCTTGCCGTACTTCTTCTCCAGCGAACGGAAGCGGAGCGTGCGTCGGGCCAGGCGGGGAATATAGTCTTTGAGCTCCTTGCCGTCTTCGTCGCGCCAGGGATTGTCGTTACCCCAGTGCTTTTCAAACTTGGATTGCTGATCGCCCATGTGCGTTTTCACGGCCATTTCGGCGTGCTCTTGCATGCGGCTGTCCACCGTAGTATATATTTTCAGTCCGTCTTCGTACAGGTCGTAACCGTGCTCTTTGGTCCAATCGAGCAGCCAGCGCGCCACCACCGAGCGAAAGTAGGTGGCCGGTCCATCGTTGTGGTCGTCCACTTTGAAGTCGAGCACGATGGGCTGCTGCGATAGAGAATCGTACAGTTGGTCGGAGAGGAAGCCGTTGCGGAGCATTTGGTTCATGACCACGTTGCGCCGCCGCCGGGAGTTTTCGGGATTCCGGGCGGGGTTATAGTAAGTGGCGGCTTTGAGCATACCCACTAGCGTGGCCGCTTCTTCAACCGCAATATCGTAGGTAGGTTTGTTGAAGAAAGTTTTGGCGGCCACCTTAATGCCGTAGGAGTTGCTACTGAACGAGGCGGTGTTAAGGTACATGGCCAGAATTTCCTTCTTGGTGTAGTAGCGCTCCAGCTTCACTGCTACAATCCACTCCTTGGTTTTGACGACGAGCATGCGCAGGCCGGGGATTTTCATCAGCGGGCCTTCGTTTTGCCCCCGGGTTTTGTACAAGTTCTTGGCCGTTTGTTGGGTCAGCGTACTTCCGCCCCCCTCAATATCGCTGGCTCCGAAAGTGACAGCGTACTTAAGTACCCCCCAGGCCACCCGGCCCATACTGCGCAGGTCGATGCCGCTGTGCTCGGTGAAGCGGATGTCTTCAGTGGCCACCAAGGCGTTGACTAGGTTGGGCGAGATCTCTTCGTAGGTAACCGGGCTGCGGTTCTCGCGGTAGTACTTGCCCATCAGCACGTTGTCGGATGAGTAAAGCTCCGAAGAGAGATCGTTTTCCGGATTTTCCAGGGCCTTCAGACTGGGCAGCCCGCCGTAGAGTCCCATGAAATCGATGCTCACGGTATAAACGTAGAGCGGAAACAGGATAGCAAAGGAGAGAAAAAGGGTCCACAACCCGATGACCAGGCCGGTGTAGAGGCGTCCGCGCGGCTTTTTCGCTTTCGCTTTTTTATTGGATTCAGACATATACTTTGTGGTTCTATGATGTTCGGGGTTCGGAGTTCTAGATTTAGAGTTCACAAACAAATTTAGAACCCCAAACCTTTGACCCAGAAATCTTAAAGGCAAAAATCAGACAAATTTCTGAGATTTCCGCCAGGCCGTTACTTCATGTAATGGTTCTTGAAAAATTGCGCGTATCGGTCCACGTCTTTGGTGCGGTACAAAATAGTCAGATTATCCTCTGAAATAGCAAAGTTGGTCTCAATGTTCTGATCTGAATACTCCGGAGGCAGATTTTTCAGCGGTGAATTTTCTCCGTTAAATTGGGCGTAATACGCTTCCGCGGCTTCCTTATCGGGGAATTGTTCCACTAATATCATCACCTTGCCGTCTTCCAGCATCAGATTGGCCGAGGTCAGGTTCGCATCCTTAAAATACTGGTCGATTAAACGCATCAACCGCCTTGGGAAGTTCGGTGGATAGCTTCTTCACGTTGTTGTATACCACAATGAAGGAGTGCTTCTCGTTCGAACTCGGCAATATACTCGGTGCCCCTTCTTGCTTCGATCTTCTGCTTGTAGGCGTCGATGCCCACCAGCAACTGACTGGCGTAGGCGTGCACGTCGCTTTCGGGAAAGTCTTCCAGGAACCTTTGCAGGGCCAGTTGGTACTCGTATTCTCCGTCGGTTTTTCCCTTGATCAGCACCGCCAGCAGCGTGGCATTGTCGGTGAAGTCATTATCGCCGTAGCGCGCCAATCCCGAGCGCACCTGCTGCCGGGCCGAATCGTAGTTGCCCTGCTGGTACAGCGCGTAAGCTTTTTGGTAAAGTTTCTTTAGTTGCTCGCTGGCCAGGTTACTTTCCTCTTCATAGTTCGGGTTTTTAATGAGCTTGGCGTAAATAGAGTCCGGAAATTCTTTAAGCACCCGATCACGGTACTTTTGGTAGGTGGCGTCGTCTAATTCCTGATAGATAAGGTACAATAGGTACAGCACTTCGGGAGTGTGCTCCGAGGTGGGAAAGCGCTTCAGCAGCGTTTCAAAGGTCTCGATGGTCTTGCGCTTTTCTTCCAGATCAAAATTATAAATACCGCCCAGCGCGTAGTGGGCCTCCTCGACCATCGCCAGCGAAGCTTGCTTTTGCTCGTCGGTGAAGGGGATGTTGGCGTACAGCGCCTCGCGCTCGGCCGTTCCGGCGGTCAGCGCGGTTTCGGCGAAGGAGCTTGGGTAGAATCGGTGGGTAGCATGGCGGCTGGGTTCTCGGATCGGTCGGCCGGGTCACTGCTGCTGGGCGCTGCCTGTCGCTGGGCGCGGCGCCAGTTGTCGACCAGCGGTCGCTGACCCCACTGCCGCGCGAAAGCCGACTGTCCCTGGCTAATCGCGGCCGGATTGTAAAAGTACCAGTCGCTACCCTGCGCCTGGGCGGCCGCATTTGGTTCACCGCCCGGCGCACCGAACGGAGAGTTCATTTGGTTGAAGCTGCTGTTGGCTGGTCCGCCGCGCTCATCGCGCCGCGCCAGGCGGTCTTGCTTCCGTTGCTCGCGCTGCTGTTCGGCAATGATGTCATCGATAATTGCCATAAGTCGAGACGAATCCATCTGGGCCAGTTTCAGCAAACTATCCTGCACCTCGATAATGGTGATCTGCTCCACGAAGTTAGTCAGAATTTCCTGCCGCTTGGTCACCGCGGCGTAGTTGTCTTCGTCGGTGGGCAGCACGCTCACCGTGCTATCGTAGTAGAGTTTAGCGGTGCGGTAGTCGTCCAGGCTGTCGTAGTAAATCTGCCCCAGCGCCAGGTAAGAGTATCCCTTCTGGCGGTTGTTGCTCACGCTGGCCCGCACCGACTGGTCATAATACTCGATGGCTTTTTCCAGGTTGCCCTGCTTTTGCTCAAACGCTGCCAGTTCGTAGTAAATCTTGTCGCGGTACTCTTCGTTCTTGTCGTCGCGCAGCAGCTTCCGGAAGAATTTCCTGATCTTCTTAACGTCACTTCCGTCCGACAGGTCGGTTACCTGCGCCATGTTGAGGCGGGTGTAGAAGTAGAGTTCGTACTCCGGATTGCTCTTGAGCACTTCCTGGTAATTGTCGTAGGCCTGGGCCTCAAAACCTAGCTGCTGGTAGAGTTGCCCCAGGATAAAGTATATTCTACCCCTGCCTTCGGATTTTTTCATCTCAGGAGCGGCGATGAGCAGGTTGCCCACCATCGCGTTGTAGTCTTCGTTGCGCTGGGCGAGGTAGGCTTTCACCAAGTGCATTTGCACCTTATTTTCGCGGTTCAGTTTCTCCTTGCGCAGGTAATCGGCCACGGCCACGGCATTGTTTTGCTCCTGGGCTTTGGTGAAGGTATGCATGAGTTTCACCAGCGCTTCGTGGCGGGCCGCGTCGTCCTTGCTTTCGGTATTAACAAACTTGTAGGTTTTGATCGCATCGCCGTAGTTCTGCCGGTAGTCGCGGCACATGCCGATCAGGATGTAGCTATCGTCGGCCCAGTGACTGTTGGGGTGCCGTTCGATGGCCACCGAGGCCTTCTTGATGCAATCTTCAATCGGCTCGTTCAGGCTGCTAACAAAGGCGGTGTCCGGCTCGGGCAGCACGCGCAGGATCTTGTTATAGTTATCCTCCTGTTGCTCATCGATGGCCAGTTGGATTTCGTCCATACGCAGGCGGGCGTAGAAGAAGGCGTTGTAGCGGGCGGTGGTATTGTGATACGCTCCGGCCACCAGTCCGTTCTTTTCCGGGGCGCAGCCCGATATTGCTAGAGCTATGCTGCCCAGCAGGATGTAATATTTAACCAAAACGTGTACCTTCAACCAAATAATAGTTAAATTTAACTCAAAGCCCGCCACCCGTTGCCGGGCCAAGCGGGAGGCAAAGTTAGGGGAATATAGATTAATGGTTACTTTTGTTGCAAATAGAACAAAAAATTCCTACGCTTTGAAGTCGAGAAAGACGTTTTCCAGCCGCTTAACCAATCGCTACCTGCTGATCGTTCGCAACGAAGAGGATTTTGCGGAGAAAACGACTTATACCTTTACATACGCCAAGTTGATTCTTTTCATTGTGCTAAGCAGCGCAATTCTGCTGGTGGGCAGCTTATTTCTGGTGAGCACGCTGCTGGAGCAATGGTTTGATCCGCGCTACGCCCAGGCCGAAGCCAACCGCAAGTTGGTAGAACTTTCGCTCACCGTCGATTCTCTGGAAGTGGAAGTAGGGCGCAAGGGTGAATTTATCCGGGCCTTTCAGCACATCGTGCGGGGCGACTCGGTGCTGGGCACCGAAGAAGGATACCTCGCTAGCGCCGACGACCGGCAGGTGGAAGCCGTTAGCACCGTGCAAACCGAGGTTTCGGACATTGACGCGCAGTTTCGGGAGGAGTTTGAAGAGAGCGGTTTGGAACTGCTTTCGGTAGGGAGCGCGGCCAGCAGCCAGTTGGACGAACTGTTCTTTTTCTCGCCCCTGTCGGGCATCATCTCGGCCCCCTACAGCACCAAGGGAGGGCACTACGGAGTGGATATCGTCTCCAAGAAAAACGAACCTATTAAGAGCGTGGCCGACGGCACGGTGTTACTATCTTCCTGGACGCAGGACGCGGGCTACGTGATCGCCATCCAGCACCGCAGCAACGTGATCTCAGTCTATAAACATAACTCTAGTCTGCTCAAAAAGTCGGGCGACTTCGTAAGTGCGGGCGACGTGATTGCCATCATTGGCAACACCGGCGAGCTCACCACCGGTCCGCATTTGCACTTCGAGCTGTGGTATAACGGCAATCCCATGAACCCTGAAGAATTTGTCTCATTCTAATCTATTCAATCTATGTTTGGCTCCAAAACCGAAAAAAAAGTGAAATTTGACGAAAGCAGCACCTCCAGTAGTATTATTGGCAAAGGTACGTCCGTAGAGGGCAACATCGAGACCAACGGCAACATCAGCGTGGAGGGCGAAGTGAAGGGCAACGTGGTGAGCAAATCCAAGGTGGCCCTGGGTCCTTCTTCTTACGTGGAAGGCAAGGTGCTGGCCGACAACGCCATCATCGCGGGCGAAATTCAGGGTTCGGTAGAAATTGGGGAGCTGCTCACGCTCAAGCCCACCGCGGTGATCCACGGCGATATCATGACCAACAAACTGGTGGTGGAGTCGGGCGCTACCTTTAACGGTTCGTGCCGCATGGGCGTTTCGGTAGATACCATTGATTTTGAGGATGAGCCCCAAACGGTGGAAGCTCCCTACGTGGTCGACAACCGCATCGATCAGGACGACGACCACCTAGACGAAGACCACCTAGACGAACCCACTTTGGATGAAACCGACCCCACCATCGAAGAAGAAAACGAATCCCGATCCCTCTGAACCGGGTGACAACCCCCGGAGCGCCGTCCAGACTTATTTAAAGTATTCAGGGCTGGCTTTTCAGTTGCTCGCTGCCGTAGGCTTGGCGGCCTGGGGGGGCATCAAATTGGACGCGTACTTCGGCAACCGCTTTCCGTTTATCACCCTGCTGCTGGTGGTGCTGGCGCTGGTTGGATCTATGTTTCTACTGATCCGGCAGTTGCCAAAGGAGTAGCCTAAACGCGCTACCCGGCAAAAGAACCAGGAATTACCTCACGCTCGTCTCTGAAAAACCTTACCCGATCCCTTCTCTCTTTCACCGCCGCGGTTGTGCTGCTGCTGGCTTTGCTCAAGCACGGCTTTCGCGTTGCGTTTGTTCACGATACCATCTGGTACATTGTCGCTTTCGTTTTCGCTCTCACGGCGCTGTCGCTGTGGCTCGGACATCGGGGCGGCCGCCAATCGTCAGAGTCGCTGGTGAAGTATGCGTTGATCGGCACGCTGCTGCGTTTGGTCTTGAGTGTGATCGCTATTTACATCGCACTACGGCTTGGCATCGCGGACCGCTTGTGGTTTGTGCTTAACTTTATGGCGGTGTATTTTGTGTTTCTAGCATTTGAAATCTATGGGTTATTAACTACCTTGCGGCCAAATTCAGAGAAACCAACCTAGCATGCCCGAGGAGTCCCGTTTACGTCCATTTTTGCGTCCCATTTTTCTTTTCTTGCTCGTCATTTTTTCCGCATCGGCTTTCGCCAACGAAGGGGAAGAAGAAAGCGAAACCGAATTTATTCTGCACCACGTGCAGGATTCGCACCAGTGGCACTTTGCCACCGTGGGCCACACCGATATCACCCTGCCCCTACCGGTGATCTTATTCTCGTCCGACCGGGGGATGGAAGTATTTTCTTCCAGCAACTTCTTCGACGAAGCCCACGAACCGGTGCCCTACCAGGGCTACACCATCGATGAGCACAACGACATTGTGCCACTGGAAGCAGGCCGCAGCGTCTACGATTTCTCGATCACCAAAAACGTGGCAGCCCTGTTTATCAGCTTAGCGATCCTACTGATCGTTTTCATCGGCATCGCCCGCCGCTATCAGCACAATCCCAAAACTCCCCCGCGGGGCATTCAGTCGTTCTTCGAGCCCATCATTGTGTTTGTGCGCGACGAGATTGCCATTCCGAGCATCGGCGAGCGCAAGTACCGCCGCTTTATGCCCTACCTGCTCACGCTGTTCTTCTTTATCTGGTTCAACAACCTGCTGGGGCTGCTTCCCGGCGCGGCCAACCTCACCGGCAACATTGCGGTGACGCTGGTGTTGGCCGTGCTCACTTTCATTATCACCAACGTGAACGGCAACAAAGAGTACTGGAAGCACCTGGCCCCTCCCGGCGTGCCGTGGCCGATTCAAATCATCATGATCCCGGTGGAGATTCTGGGCTTGTTCACCAAGCCGTTTTCGCTGATGATTCGTCTGTTCGTGAGCATCACCGCCGGTCACATCGTTATCTTGAGTCTGATTGCCCTACCCTTTCTGTTCGATTCGTTTGCCATTGGGATAGGCAGTTCGCTCATTATTGTTTTTATTAATTTGATCGAGTTGTTGGTGGCCACCATCCAGGCCTATATTTTTACCCTCTTCTCCGCCATGTACATTGGCGCGGCGGTGGCCGAACACCAAGATCACCACGCCGAAGAGGAAGTTGATAAGCACTTAATTTAGTTTTCTTCATAATTTAACCTCAAGTAGTATGTTATCAATGCTGTTATTAGACGCAGGAGTTGCCCTGATGGGCGCAGGAATCGGTGCCGGTATTGCCGCGATAGGCGCAGGACTGGGAATCGGTCGGATTGGTGGTTCAGCGATGGAAGGGATGGCTCGCCAACCCGAAGCCGCCGGACGTATCCAAACCGCGATGCTGATTATTGCCGCCCTTATTGAAGTAATTGCCCTGTTCGGCGTAGTAGTTTGTCTGCTGATTGCCGTCGGTGATTATCCCAACCTTTAAGCTGTAAGAGAAAGCCGCGGAGCTCGTTAGGGGTTCCGTGGACTTTCAGGATGGCGAGCTGGATGCTAGTCACTGGGTACTGGATAATACAATTATCATCCAGCATCTAGCAACCAGTATCCAGTGAACCTAAAACAACTACTGGTTAACTGAATTCTGAACTAGATTAAGTAAAGCAACCAATAACCTTCTCATGGAATTATTATCTCCCGACTTAGGACTCATCTTTTGGCAACTGCTGGGGTTTCTGCTGTTGTTATTTTTGCTAGGCAAATTTGCCTGGCGACCGATCTTAGGGGCCCTCAACGAACGGGAAACCTCCATTGAACAAGCCCTGTCTGCCGCGGAGAAGGCCAAGGCGGAGATGGCCCAACTGAAGAACGAAAACGAGCAACTGCTGGCCGACGCCCGCAAAGAGCGCGAAGCTATGCTACGAGACGCCACCACCGCGGCCACCAAGTTGCGCGAAGAAGCCCGCGAGCAAGCCTCGGAAGAAAGCGCGCGAATTGTGGCCGATGCGCAAGCTTCTATTGAAGTACAGAAACAAGCCGCGCTGGCTGAAATAAAGCATCAGGTGGGCGATTTATCCCTGGTGATTGCCGAGAAAATTCTGCGCGAAAAGCTCGACGACAGCGAGAAACAGAAAGATTACGTAGCCCGACTGGTGAACGACCTCAACGAGAACTAACGACGCTCATAACCTACCCAACCTATGATTGACCACCGGGTAGCTACCCGCTACGCAAAATCACTGATAGAACTAGCCATCGAGAAGGGAGTCGTGGAGCAAGTGCACGACGATATGCTGAGCTTCTCAGAACTGTGCCGAACCAACCGCGACTTTCTGCTGATGCTTAAGAACCCGATTATCAGCCACTTTAAAAAGCGAAAAATACTGCACCAAATCTTCAACGGAAAAGTAGACCCTTCTACGCTCGCTATCTTTGACATCATCACCCGCAAGAACCGAGAGCTACACCTTCCGGCCATTGCCGAAGAATTTGTCGCCCAGTACCGCACCTTTAAGGGCATCGAGAAGGCTGTCGTCACCACGCCCTTCCCCCTCACCGAAACGCTACGCGCTAGGTTCAAGACCCTGATCGCTGAGCAAACGGGTGGCAAAACCGTAGAGTTGGTCGAGAAGGTTGATCCCGAGCTGATCGGCGGCTTTGTGCTGAAGATCGGCGACCGACTCATGGACAACTCCGTGAAACATAAGCTAAAAACGTTGTCCTACGAGTTTGACGACGACAGTTACATCAAGACATATTAAATGAATGATTGAAGGACAGAATGATTGAGTGTAAAGCTTATTCAATCACTTATTCCTTCAATCACTCAATCATTTTATTTAAACACACAATCTCATGGCAGAAGTAAGGCCCGATGAAGTTTCGGCAATATTACGCGAACAACTTTCCAGCTTCAAAACTGAAGCAGAACTCGAGGAAGTAGGCACCATACTGCAAGTGGGCGATGGCGTGGCCCGCATCTACGGACTCACCAAAGCCCAGTCCGGTGAGCTGCTGGAGTTCGAAAACGGACTCAACGCCCTGGTGCTCAACCTGGAAGAAGACAACGTGGGGGCCGTGCTATTCGGCGACCAGGGAGATATCAAGGAAGGCGACATTGTGAAGCGTACCGGCCGCATCGCTTCCATCAAAGTGGGCGAAGGAATCGTCGGCCGCGTGGTGGACACCCTGGGCATTCCCATCGACGGTAAAGGCCCCATCACCGGCGATGTGATTGATCTGCCACTGGAGCGACGCGCCCCCGGCGTGATCTTCCGGCAGCCGGTGAGCGAACCCCTGCAAACCGGTATCAAGGCGATCGATTCTATGATCCCCATCGGGCGCGGACAGCGCGAGCTGATCATCGGTGACCGACAAACTGGTAAGACCGCCGTAGCGCTGGATACCATCATCAACCAGCGGGAGTTTTACGATAAGGGTGAACCCGTCTACTGTATCTACGTGGCCTGCGGACAGAAAGCCTCTACCGTGGCCGGAGTGGTGTCGGCGCTGGAAAAAGCCGGTGCCATGAAGTACACGACCATCGTATCAGCCTCGGCGGCTGACCCCGCGCCGATGCAGTTCTTCGCTCCCTTCACCGGTGCGGTGATCGGCGAGTACTTCCGCGACACCGGACGCCCCGCCCTGGTGGTGTACGATGACTTGTCCAAGCAAGCGGTGGCCTACCGCGAGGTGTCGCTGCTGCTGCGCCGTCCTCCCGGACGCGAAGCCTACCCCGGCGACGTATTCTACCTACACTCGCGTTTGCTGGAGCGCGCCGCCAAACTGAATGACAACGACGCCATCGTGCAGCAGATGAACGACCTGCCCGACGCCATCAAGCCGATGGTGAAGGGCGGAGGATCACTCACCGCGCTGCCCATCATCGAAACGCAAGCGGGCGACGTGTCGGCCTACATCCCCACCAACGTGATCTCGATCACCGACGGGCAGATCTTCCTGGAAACCAACCTGTTCAACGCGGGTATTCGTCCGGCCATCAACGTGGGTATTTCGGTATCAAGGGTGGGTGGTTCGGCGCAGATTAAGCCGATGAAAAAGGTGGCCGGCACGCTGAAGCTCGACCAGGCGCAGTACCGCGAGCTGGAAGCCTTCGCCAAGTTCGGTTCCGACCTGGATGCGTCTACCCAGCTGACCATCAGCCGGGGGCAGAAGAACCAGGAAATCCTGAAGCAACCGCAGTACTCGCCCATGTCGGTGGAGGAGCAGGTGGCGATTATTTACGTATCCACCAACGGCTTCCTGGATCAGGTGCCCCAGGAAAAGGTACGCGCCTTCCAGAACGAGTTTCTGACCATGATGGACACCAACAACCGGTCGACCCTGGATAACATCCGCGGCGGCAAATGGGACGACGACGCCCGGGACGTGATCAAGCGCGTAGCCACCGACCTGGCCAAGAATTATAATTAATTTATGCCTAACCTAAAAGAAGTAAAGAACCGAATCTCTACGGTGAAGTCAACCCAGCAGATCACGCGCGCCATGAAGATGGTGGCGGCCTCCAAGCTTCGCCGGGCGCAGGATCGTCTGATGCAGATGCGCCCCTACGCCCAGAAGCTGACGAAGATTCTGGCGAACGTGTCAGCCAACCTCAGCGAGGAGAACACCAGCCTGTACGCCACCGAACGCGACGTGAAGAACGTGCTGCTGGTGCCGTTCACCTCCGACCGCGGGCTGTGCGGTGCCTTCAATAACAATGTGTTTAAGTATACCCGGCAGTTTATTACCGATGAATACGAAACCTACGAGCGCAACCAGCGCTTGTACGTGATGCCCGTGGGCGAAAAAGCCTACGACTACTTCAATAAGCGCGGCTACCAGATCATCGATGACTACCGCGGTCTATTCTCTGACCAGTCGTTTGACAATGTGCGCGAGGCGGGCAGCTACGTGATGCAAGCCTTCGAAGAAGGGCGCTTCGATAAGGTGATTATGATCTACAACCGCTTCAAGAACGTGGCCACGCAGACGCTCACCGCCGAGCAGTTGCTGCCCATTCGTCCCCCGGAGCTGGAAGAAACCGACGATTTGTCTACCGCCACGCCCATCGACTACATCTACGAACCCTCGGAAGAGTTCGTGGTGCAAGAGCTGATTCCGCAGTCGCTCAAGATACAGTTCTACCGCGCCTACCTGGAATCGAACGCCGCCGAACAAGGCGCCCGCATGACGGCCATGGACCAGGCCACCGACAACGCCGGGGAGCTGCTCAAAGAGCTCAAGCTGACTTATAACCGCACCCGACAGGCCGCGATTACCAAGGAGATTCTGGAGATTGTAGCAGGAGCTGAGGCTTTGGGGTAGTATAGGAGGCGGGTGAGGTGCTATAAATACGCTTTAGTGAGGGCCGAATTGATTAAGACAATCCTGTATGTACGGTAAAGATAGAAGAATTGACCTTTTTGCCAAGAAAACAGAAGACGAGGTAGCTTATCTAGCGCAAGGGTTCTCTGAGAAACTTGCGCCATTGTGGTTCAAATGGCTTTCGTGGGTGTTTGCCACCGGTGGAGTTGCTTTTCTTGCTAAAGAAACGGGTAGCATTTGGTTGAGACTAATAGAGATCCTTTCTTACGCAATTCTTCTAGTATACTTTACGCAGTTTTTTGCTTCGATAAGAATAGAACCTTATCATTCTTGGGCTGTCAACCAGAAGTCTGGAATAAAGCGTTTCATCGCTCTCTTCCCAATGCTCATATTTACTATATTATTGCTTATAGGAATTTACAATCTAATAGACCATGTTATAGATCAAATCAAGATAGAGAATAAATAGTGCGCGTTAGCTACTGCACGGCTTTGGGTGAGCATAGTGCGGTAAGAATGATTCTCCATCCCACTCTGGTCTTAGGCTGCGCGCCCCGGGTTTAAGCGAAGCGGTTTTAAGACCCACCCACAATTCCAACTTCCCGACCAACGACGCAGCACAAGTCGTCAAAGTAAGTGTGCGGCCCGGTCGGTTTTTTAAGTCATTTTGAGCGGGGGGGCTAACCCAGGAGGGGGGAAAAGCGTGTTCTGAACTTCAACTACGTGTCCATTTGTTATAGCGTGAGTTTTAGCATATCTTGCCAAGCATGACCACTATCAGTCTACAAGAGCTATCCCCTACCACTGCAGATGCGCTCAAGCGCGCTTTAGCAAAGGGTGAGAATGTTTATCTCATCGGCGATCACGAAGAGCGTTTGGCACAGGTTGTCTCTCTCTCAAAAAAGGGTAGTCCGCTGTCCGATAAACCGCTTCGCGAAGGAGGATTTGCCAAAGGTAAATTTCATCTATCGGACGATTGGGATTCTCAAGAAGCGAACGATGACATTGCTCGCGAATTTGGTGTGCTTGATTAGCGATGAGCGGTTTATTACTAGATACTCATATCTTTCTCTGGTGGGCAAATGCTTCTCCAAAATTGCCTGATGATGTAAACGATTTCATCAATCGGCACCATACGGTTTATTTGAGTAGTGTTGTTGCCTGGGAGGTGGAGATCAAGCAGGCAAAAGGAACATTAACTGGTGAACCCTTCAATTGGCTTTCTACCATCACCCAGAAGCAACTTATTCCTCTCCCTGTTTCTTTTGAACACGTAACCGCCCTGCGTGGACTACCGGCAATTCATAAGGACCCGTTTGATCGTTTGCTGATTGCCCAAGCGGTGTCAAACGATTTACAACTTGTTACTCACGATAGTACAATTTGGAAATATCCCGATGTGCAATTGGTTCAGGTAAAGTAGCTTACAAAGTCGGACTATTCTGGTCTTAGGCTGCGCGCCCCGGGTTTAAGCACAACGGTTCTGAGACCCACCCACAACCTCACTTCCCAAAATTAACAACGCAGTATGAGAGGATGCTCTTGTGAATAAACCGTAAATATGATACGCTATTTACCAATAGGCTTCGCTCTGCTTTCCTTCACTTTATTCTCGATGTATTCTTTCAGTTCCGAAAAGGCCATACCTTGGGTCTCAGCGCTTATTTTGTCTTGAGTCTCGCGCATCATTTTCACGGCATCAAATGCCTTTTCGTTATCAATCGTTTTCATATTTAATCAGGTCTCTTGGACTTCTTAACATAGCAATCGGATAACTGATAAGCTCCTGCTCGACGGAGACGCTCTGAAAAGTATCGCCTTGATTATCCCGGTAGTAAGCCCTCAGGCAACGTTGGCTTCCGTAGGTAATGATCTCGCCCACGACTTCCTCTCCCAATCGTTTTTGGAAAACAGTGATTCCATTTCCACCATCTACAGAATTAGCCTAGCGTTCGAGGCTTCCCGAGTGCCCTGCCGACCCAGGTAAGTGAGTAAAGTCACTCCAAAAAAGCCCCCAGCAGCAGCGTAGGAGCAGTTTTCGCCTCTTATGTCCGTTACTACCCGTCGTAAGGGGGGAGGATCGCTTCTTTTCCCCTCAACAATTCGTCGTAATAGCGCTCAGCGACTACTTTCCCGCCCTATAATTCGTCGTAAGGGGGAAACATCGCTATGATTCCCCGCTGCAATTCGTCGCAGACCGGCTAAGTAGCTACTTTTCCGTGTTACAATTCGTCGTAAGGTGGAATTATTGCTCCTTTTCCCCTTTACGACGCGTCGTCGACCCGCCACTGAGCTTCTTTCCCGCTCCACAAAACGTCGTAGTGCGCTTTGAAGCAACAAGGGCGCTCCACAACCGCGGAGAGGCCCGGTTGGGTCGAACGTACGGGCGGGCGGACTGAATCAACCCCCAATTCCAAAACCTTACGCAGCATAGCGAAACAAATGTCGTTGAGCCCGAGCGGCGGACGCGAGCCGGAACGCTCGGGCCGGGATAGGGTGATGCCGGGCCGGAGGAGGAAACTCGGACCAGGGGTTATTGATTGACGCTGGCTGATGCTCAGTTGTAGATGTATAACAGATTGCCGTCGAGTTGGGTGTTGTACTGCCGGAGGGGACACTGCGCCACTCCCCCGCTGGGGTTGCCGAAAAAATCGTAGATCGAGTTATCGCAGAATTCGCGCATGAACAGGCCCGATGCGTCTACGGATACTTCGGCGCAGGCTTCGTTGACGCGGTGCGGACTGGCCCTCTCAAAGACGCGGTAGGTGAAAGCATCGGCCCGGTAGATAATGATGCCCCGGTAGCCGCCCAAAACTTCCACGAAGCCTTGGTCGAGCCGCAGCGCCCGGTACTGCTGGTTGTTCAGGTTGATCACCGTGTCGACCACCACGTAGGGAAGCGTATCACAGAAGTTATCGCTCTCGCAGGAGGAGAAGATAGCAAGGACAGCACTAAAGGCGAGACAACAGCATAAGATTCGCATAGCATTGACCATTGGTTGGTGCCACAACGGTGGCGACGGGCGGGTATTGTGGTGGTTTTGTTTTAGCTATTTTCAATACGCTTGTTGCTGTTGCACTTCGCGCATTTTGATGACTTCTTCATATAGGGACGCTGATGGGATTGTAGACAATCTTTCTTAGAGTTGAATTTCATAAATGTAAACCACCCCAGTCAAAGTGTCCCTAAAATACCTTGACCCTTGGTCAGAATCATCAATCCTACTGTACATTATTGATTTATCAGTGGGATTAAACCAACTCGGTGTATTATTCGGCTTGGCTCGATCGCCGTTATCAACTTGTAGCTGATTTTGGCCTACAAACTCAGTCCACCATTTTTCAGTTGGCTTAAGCTTCAAAAACACTATATATTCTTTTGTCCAATGCGCGGATTGCCAATACTCTCCTCTTGATAATTGAAGGTCTGTCTGAGCTAGCTGAACCCGACCAATACTCATACACTTCGTCTGGGTCGGTTGTCTTAATCTCAGAGCAACCCATTAGAAAAAGGAGCGTCAAAAATATTGCTGTCAGTATATTCTCTCCTTCATTCATTCACCCATCCAATTTCTACCAATACGCCGCGTACAACGCCACCAGAATTCCCACAATCACCAACGCTCCCACGTTGAAGGCCCGGCTGGTCTTAAATAAGCCTGCCGAGAGGTCAATAGAATTGGGTTGGTCGCGGCCCGACTGCACCAGGCTGGTGATAATCATCTGGGCGGCCAGAATCAGAAAGACCACGCCCATTCGGTCGAGGAACGGCAGGTCCGGGAAGAACTCGGCCAACCCGGCCGACAGCGGAATGGTGATCAGGGCGGCAATAAGCGCCGCCAAGGGAGTGGTCTTCTTCCAGAACACCCCGAACACGAAGATAGCGAACACCCCGGGCGATACGTAGCCGGTGTACTCCTGAATGTACTGGAACACCTGCCCTTGCCCGCGCAGCGCCGGGGCCACCAGGCAGGCAACCACAAACGATACCACTACGACAATGCGTCCGATGCGCACCAGCGAGCTTTCCGAAGCGCCCTTGTTAATGTAATTGCGGTAAATATCCATCGTGAAGATGGTGGCGGTGCTGTTGGCCATCGAAGCCAGCGATGACACGATGGCCGCCGTGAGGGCGGCAAAGGCTACTCCCTTCATGCCGTTGGGCAACAGCCCCAGCAGGGTTGGGTAGGCCCGATCAGGCTTGATAAACCCATCGGTGGGGTCGGTCATAATCTGCGAAAACGCTCCGCCCAGTTCTTCGTTCTGCACGATCACGTAGGCCGCAATACCCGGAATCACCACAATCAGGGGAATAAGTAATTTTAGGAAACCGGCGAACACTACGCCCTTCTGGGCCTCGTCCAGGCTCTTGGCCGCCAGCGCCCGCTGGGTGATGTACTGGTTGAAGCCCCAGTAGCTCAGGTTGGTGATCCACATACCACCGATCAGCACGCTAATGCCGGGCAACATATTGTAAGCATCTTCGGTGCCGCCCTTCCCGTCGGTGATCATAAAGCCCTCCTGCAAAATCATGTGAAAGTGGTCGGGCGCTTCCTTACCGAGCCGCGCTAATCCGCCCAGCACGTCGCCTTGTCCCACAATGTCTAGCGCCAGATAGGTGGTCACCAGTCCGCCCAGCACCAGAAATACCACCTGTACCACGTCGGTCCAGGCCACGGCGGTGAGCCCGCCGTAGATAGAGTACAACAGCGAGAACAGGGCCAGTCCGATCACAGCGTAGATCAGGTCTACGCCCAGCACCGTCTCGATGCTTAGTGCTCCCAGGTAAATGACCGAGGTTAGGTTCACAAAAACGTAGACGAGCAACCAGAAAATCGCCATCAGGGTGCGCACGGTGTCGTTGTAGCGGTCGGCCAGAAACTGGGGCATGGTGTAGATGCCTTTCTTGAGGTAGATCGGAAGAAAGAACTTACCGACCACCAGCAGCGTGGCGGCGGCCATCCACTCGTAGGTAGAAATGGCCAGTCCCAGGGCGTAGCCGGAACCCGACATGCCGATGAACTGTTCGGCCGATATGTTAGAGGCAATCAGCGAGGCGCCCACCGCCCACCAGGGCAGCGACCGGCTGGCCAGAAAGTAGTCTTGTGAGTCTTTGGTGTGCCCTTTCTTGTCGCGCGACACCCACAGGCCGATGCCGACGATGAACAGACAGTAGGCCGTGAAGACGACAAAGTCGATGGTAGAGAATCCTCCCATTGGGTTAGGTATTGGTTAGGTTAGTTAGTGTTGCAAGTATACTAATAATCAGATAATAAACCGGGCTGCTTTTTGAGGAATGATAAGACCATTCGGGTAGTTTCGTTATAAAAATAGCAATGGCAATAGCAAGAATCAGTATAGCAGTCGGCTTGGGACTTTTAACCCAGGTAGTGCTGGGCCAATCCGCCCAATCGGAATACTACGCCGACCGTACGCTCAAGGCGACCGGGACGCGGGATGCCACGGGCAAGCAAGGGGAATGGGTTTACTATTATCCCAGCGGAGAGCGCAGTGCGGTGGAGCACTACCGGCAGGGCGAACTGCACGGTGAGGTTCAGTATTATGACCTGACCGGCACGCTGGTGGGCCGGGAACAGTGGAGACGGGGAGTGCCCGAAGATTCGTCGTTCTACTACCACGCCAACGGGCGGTTAGAAAAGAAAGGAAAGTTTCGGCAGGGGTTGTACGAAGGAGTTTGGCAATTTTACTACGAAGGCGGGCAATTGAAGCGCCGGGGAACCTACCGGCAGGGACTGCCCGAGGGGGCTTGGGTGTTCTACCACGAAAACGGACAGTTGTACCAGACCGGGGAGCTTCAAAGAAGGAAAGGAGTACGGAGAATGGCGGTTCTACGATGCGCAGGGGGAACTGGAGTACGTCGGAAGTTACGAACAGGGCGTTCGCATGGGTGATTGGTACCGGATCAATAAGCGGGGCAAACGGAAGAAGGTGAAGTTAGATTGATGGCATGTGCTGTTCTGTGGGTACGCACAGAACAAGACAGGACAGAACAAAAACACCAAAAACCTACCCGTGCAGAAACACGGTGAGCAAGAAGAAGGCGTTCAGACACAATCCTGAGATAAAATTCAGCCGCATGGTGCCGCGAAAGTTAGCCTGACGCTGGTCCGTTCGCACCTTTTGGTACCACTGAATAAAATAGCCCAGCACCGGCATCAGAAACAGCACAAACACTCCGCCTTCCCACCAGACAAACCACGTCCGGTAGTACAGCCAGAATCCCGCGATGGTGAGCAAAAACAGCACCGTGGTGAAGTGGAACGTGCCCCGCACGCCGAGCCGGTAACTTAGGGTGGTATCGCCCCGCTTGCGGTCTTCCTCGTGCTGATAAATCTGCGTCATCGGATACGAGCCCCACAGCATCAGGGAGGTGAGCAGTGCCGCCCCCCCACACCACGGGCTGCGCCAGGTCTAACGAGTTCGGCCCGGTTAACACCCACGTAGACCATCAGCACCGTGAAAAAGCCCTGAAAAAAGCCCGCCACCAACCAACTGATCACCGCGTACTTCTTCAGCCGTACGCTCGGGTGACTATACGCCTTAGAAACTAGTCCGTAGACCAGCAGCATCCCCGCGAACAGGCCGCTGATAAGGGCTCCCAGGGCAATGGCAACCGCATCCAGCGCCAAGGCCACGTAGTAGAGCTGCTTACTCACCGGGGGCGGGTGCTCCAGTCCGCCAATGCTGCCCTCGTCCCGGTCGAAGTAGCTGTTGTAGCCGTTGCTGGCCGGATAGAGCAGAAAATGCACAATAAAGAAGACCAGCAGCGCGTCGGCGAGCTGATAATCGGCAGAAATGCTCAGCGCGAACAGGTAAACCGGCAATAAGAAAAACGAAAACGGAATGCGGAGGTGGAGGAAGGTTGATCGCGTACGATTCACGGTAGATTAGTTCTGAATTTTTAGTTTCCACTTCTTTGGTCAGCAGACGAATAGTCAACAGTCCACAGTCGATAGTCGATAGTCCATAGTCCACAGTAGTCTATCGACTATCGACTATCGACTTTTTCGCTTCTTCCCAGTAAACGTCCATTTCGGATAAGGTCATTTCGCTTAGGTTTTTCCCTTCTTCCTGCACCCGTTGCTCCAGGTAGTTAAAGCGCCGCATAAACTTCTTGTTGGTGCGTTCCAGCGCGTCTTCGGGGTTGATCCCGGCAAAGCGCGCGTAGTTGACCAACGAGAACAGCAGGTCGCCGAACTCTTCTTCCTGCTTCACCGCATCGCCACTACGCAGTTCTTCTTTAAACTCCTGCAGTTCTTCCTGCACCTTTTCCCACACCTGTTCGCTATGCTCCCAGTCGAAGCCCACGCCCCGGGCTTTTTCCTGCATGCGGTAAGCCTTCAGCAGCGCGGGCAGCGAAGCGGGCACTCCGCCCAGCACGGTCTTTCTGACGGTGCCCTTTTCCTGAAGTTTAATCTGCTCCCAGTTGCGCTCTACGGTGCTAGCATCGTCGGCCGTCACGTCGCCGTACACGTGCGGGTGGCGGCGCACCAACTTGTCGCTGATGCCCTCCAGCACGTCGGTGATGGTAAAGGCATCTTCTTCGCTGGCAATCTTGGCGTAGAAGACGATGTGCAGGGCTAAGTCGCCCAGTTCTTTTTGTACTTCCGGCAGGTCGCCCTGCAGAATAGCGTCCGAGAGTTCGTAGGTTTCTTCGATGGTGAGGTGGCGCAGACTATCAATGGTTTGCTTGCGGTCCCAGGGGCACTGCGCACGCAGTTCGTCCATGATGGTGAGCAATCGGTCGAAAGCGGCTAGCGCCGAAGTGTGATCCATAACGTGGGTTGCTGGTAAGAAACTTTGCCTATCCCCCGCTCGTTCACTACCCAAAGGCATCCTCCCTTTATTGTTCGAGGTAGTCTTCCCTTGTAATTGCTAGGCAAAGGGGTATCTTTGCGAGGGCAAATCTGGCAAGTGCTAAATTAATAAATTATGGCAACGATATTTCTGGCGATTGGTTTTCTGGCCATCTTTTTCCTGTGCATGAGTGTTCGTTTGATCTTTCTGAAGAACGGAGAGTTCAAAGGCACCTGCGCCTCTCAGAATCCGTATCTCAACAAGGATGGCGCGGCCTGCGGTTACTGTGGCAAAACGGTTACTTCGGACAGTGCCTGCGGCAATCCCGATTCGGAAGTGAATAAAGTGATGGCCAAGTTTAACTGAGCCCGGTTCGGATGAACCCGGTTCGGATGATCCTGTTTCGGGAAGCTCCTGGACGCAACAATAACAACCAAATTACCGCAGCGCATTGACACTGATCAAATCAATTTCCGGCATCCGAGGCACCATTGGTGGACGGGTGGACGACGCCCTCACTCCGGTGGACGTGGTTAAGTTTGCGGCGGCCTTCGGTACGCACATTGGCCAAAAGAAAGCTAAAATAGTTATTGGGCGCGACGCCCGCGTGTCGGGTCCGTTGGTATCACAACTGGTTACCGCCACCCTGCAGGGGCTGGGTATCAACGTGATTGACCTCGGCCTGGCCGCCACTCCCACCGTAGAGTTGGCCGTGGTGGCCGAAGAAGCCCAGGGCGGAATCATCATCACCGCGAGCCACAACCCCGGGCAATGGAACGCCCTCAAATTGCTCAACGCGCAGGGTGAGTTCATCTCGGCCGAAGCGGGCATCGAGGTGCTCAACCTGGTGAAGAGCGAACAGTTTGAGTTTGCCACGGTCGGTAAGCTAGGCAGCTACGAAACCAAGGAAGGCTACACCGAAGCGCACATCGACCAAATTCTGGCTCTGCCCGAAGTGGATGTGGACGCCATTCGCGCGCGCGATTTTCGGGTGGCCATCGACTGCATCAACTCGGTGGGTTCCATCAGCGTGCCACTGTTGCTCGAGAAGCTGGGCGTGGAGCAAGTTGAGAAGTTCTACTGCGAACCCAACGGATCGTTTCAGCACAATCCCGAGCCGGTGCCGGAAAATCTGAGCCACATCTGCGGCAAGATCGAGCAGGGCACCTACGACCTGGGCATTGTGGTAGACCCGGACGTGGACCGCTTGGTGCTGATCCAAGAGAACGGCGAGCCATTTGGCGAAGAATACACGCTGGTGGCCGTGGCCGATTATATACTAGGACTGCGAGGCGGCGGCAACACGGTGTCGAACCTGTCGTCGTCGTTGGCCTTGCAAGACGTAACCGAGAAGCACGGGGGCACCTACACCGCTTCGGCGGTGGGCGAGGTCAACGTGGTGCAAGCCATGAAGGACACCGACGCGGTGATCGGCGGTGAGGGCAACGGCGGCGTTATCTATCCGCCGCTGCACTACGGGCGCGATGCGCTGGTGGGCATTGCCTTTTTTCTGTCGCACCTAGCGAAGTTCGGTCGCCCGGTTTCTCAGCTTAAGGCGAGTTATCCGCAGTATCATATCTCTAAAAACAAGTTAGAACTCACTCCTGGCATCGATACCAGTGCCATTCTGAAAGCCATCAAGGCGCGCTACTCCAACCAGCCCCTTGATCACCACCGACGGGGTTAAGATCATGTTCGACCGCGAGTGGGTGCACCTGCGCCAGTCCAACACCGAGCCAATCATTCGGATCATTTCCGAGTCTAACTCGCGCGTCACCGCTGAGCACCTAGCGAAGAAGCTAGTCGCTGATATTCGGGAGATTATTTCGGAAAGGTAATATTCTTACTATTATTCTTCGGGCGTTTTGTATATTCGGCGGCACTTTGGCAATGATATAACTATCGATTAGCTCGGTTGATCGCGTCGTCATTTGCCGCCTAAGCATCTGCTATACTATGAACGTATACCTCGATAACGCCGCCACCACTCCCCTGGATCCTCGCGTACTGGAATCCATGCTACCCTACTTCAGCGAGCACTTCGGCAATCCGTCGTCGACGCACGCGCACGGAAGGGCCACGCGCTCGGCTATTGAAAACGCGCGCAAGCAGGTGGCCGAACTACTGGGCGTATCGCCCGGCGAACTGTTCTTTACCTCGGGCGGCACCGAAGCCGACAACACCGCGCTGCGCTGCAGCATCGAGGCCCTAAATCTACAACACGCGATCACCTCGCCGCTCGAGCACCACGCGGTGCTGCATCCTCTGCAAAGTTTAGCGCAACAGCAGCAAATTCAGCTAAGCTACGTGGATGTTGACGCACGGGGCAACGTTGATTTTGATCATCTGGAAGAATTGTTAGCGGCTAAGCCTCGTTCGTTGGTGTCGCTCATGCACGGTAATAACGAAATTGGTAACCTTACCGACCTTGAGCGGGTGGGTGAGTTGTGTGCGGCGCACGATGCGGTGTTTCATTCGGATACGGTGCAGACGCTGGCGCACTATCCGCTCAACCTACACGAACTGCCAGTGCACTGCGTGGCGGGGGCGGCGCATAAGTTTCACGGCCCCAAGGGCGTGGGCTTGCTCTACATTAACAAGGCACACAAGATTTATCCGCTGCTGCGGGGTGGCAATCAGGAGCGCAACATGCGCGGGGGCACTGAAAACCTGTACGGCATCATCGGGCTCGCCCAGGCGCTGGCCATTAGCTGCGAAGGAATGGCAGAGCACCAGCGGCACATTCGGGCGCTCAAGCAGCATATGATCGATCAGCTTCGCGAGCAAATTCCCGAAGTGCAGTTTAACGGAATGTCGGGAGAGATTGACGACAGCCTCTACACGGTGCTAAACGTGAGCTTCCCGCCTTCCGAGGCTTCGGATATGCTGCTGTTCAACCTTGATTTGCAGGGCATCTCGGTGTCGGGCGGTTCGGCCTGTTCCAGCGGCGCGGCCCAGGGTTCGCACGTGCTGCGGGCGCTGGGTGCTGATTCCCAGCGGGCTTCGGTACGCTTTTCGTTTAGTCGGTTGAATACGGTGGAAGAAGTGGATCACGTAGTGAATAAAGTGGCGGAACGTTATGCGGTGGTTAGCGTTCAATGAAAATTCTAGAAACCCAGGGATTGATCCGTGGGCTGATGCGCAAATAGCGACGACAACATGAAGTCTATACTCTCTCTTATATTAATCTTATTTTTCAGCGTTGCTGCCGCTCAGGCGCAGGACGCGGTGAACACCGAAGTGTGGAAGGCGCTGTCGTCGGTATCGTACGAAGTGGCCGAAGATGACTACGGCGAAATGTACGTGCCCAAGTTCAGTGAAGAGGCTCAAGCGCTGGAGGGCACCACCGTTACGGTGCCCGGCTACATCATTCCCTTCGAAGGTTTGTTCAAGCCGGAGCACGTGATCGTGTCGTCGCTGCCACTGGCCTCGTGCTTCTTCTGCGGCTCGGGCGGCCCCGAAACGGTGATCGAGGTGTTCTTGAAAGAACCGGTGGAGTATCACCGCTACGCTGGTGGCTTTCAAGGGCACGCTGAAACTCAATGACACTGATTACGAGCAGTTGATGTACATTCTGGAGGATGCGGAGTTTGCGGGCGAGATTGAGTGATGAGAAATAACCTGATCTGGCAATTACTTGAAAGGCCGCTCCGGTGAATTGCGGTGCTTCTTCAGCAGTACTTGCATCCGGTCGCGGGCCCGCTGCAATCGTTTCCTGACAACCGTTTCGGATACCAGGAGTGCCTCCGCCAACTGCTTGGTCGAGTAGCCTTCGCGGTAGCAGAGCAGCAGCAAGTATTTGTCCCCGCCCTTCAGTTTATTGAGCAGTTGGTACACCAACGCTTCGGTGGGCACCGACACCGCCTCAGTGTCTAGCTCTTCTTCCCAGGGGGCGGCAATGTTTTCCGACAGCTCCTGGTCCAGGGCGCGTTTGTCCTGGCGCAGGTGGTCCACACAGCGGTTGCGCACGATGGTCTGTAGCCACGCCACAAAGGACACCTCGTGCCGATAGGTAGGCAGGCGCGTAAGCAAGCGAATGAACACTTCCTGCGTAACGTCCTGGGCATCGTCGGCGTCGCGCAGGTACCCGTGGCACCAGTGCACCACGCGGGAGCGGTAACGCCGCATCAGTTCGTTGAAGGGGGCCGGGTGCATGGCCGCCTGGCAGGAGCGTACTAGGGCTTCGTCGGACTGGTCAGCTAAGGAATTCATCAGGCGACTATCTGGTAGAATAAGCTCCTAAAAATACAAAAAAATATTTATTCCCCACTTCGGTCACAATCATCCTTCTCTTCGTCTTATCTGCATCAAGTTAGTCATTCTTCCTTTTACTAAACAATTTACGATGACACTTCACCCATTCACCTTCCGGGGTATCATGCTCGTTACTATACTGGTACTTATAGGGGGGCTGACACAGCCAGTATTTAGCCAAACCTACCTGGGCGCAGGCTACACCGAGTTTCTTAAACGAGAAACATCCAACTATGAAGCGCAAGGAGCTGTTATCAACGTGCAGCGTGAGATTACCCTGGGTAATAGCCGCTGGCAAATAGCTCCTACGCTCCAGGCAGGGCTGCTGCGCGACTACTTCCCCGATCAAGACTATTTTCTCAACCGCACCGTCACGCTGAGCCTAGGTCCCCTGGTAGGATACCAACTTGTTCGCTTCAAGAAGTTCACCCTTACCCCCTACGCCGGTCCTTACGCCGCGTGGTTTTCTTCAGTGCGGGGCACCAACGTAGGTTTTGGGGAAGAAGATATCTATCTGGTGGAAAGCACGAACCGCTGGCTCGGAGGGGTTGAAGTGGGCGCTTCGCTCAGTTTTGCGTTTACCAATCAATTTGGGATGAAGGTGACTCCCGTAAGTGGTCAGATCAGCAACGATGGGTTTCGCCAGGGGGTGTTGCTGCTGCTAGCCGTCCGGATTGACTAAGGCCACATTAGAGCAAAAAAATAGCACTCCCGGCGGAAGTGCTACTTGGTAAGTCGAGAAAGTTGCTATCAAGAGCGTTGCTCTAAGAATTAAAACCCTACCGCTACGTAAAACTGCAGTACTGAGTTTTTGGAGTTATCCAGAATGCCTTCCGCCGCCGTACTCTTGGCCACGTTCACCAATCCAAGGTTATAGCGAGCGCCGATAGTTACGACATCAATATCCGCTCCTAATCCGGCGGCTAGCCCATAATCCCAGGTTTTAAAATTATCTCGGTCTAGCTCTTGCGAACCACTGACGGCACCATCTGTAGAAACGCTGGCTCCGATCAGATAGCTAGCGTAGGGACCTACGTGGATGTTCAAAACCTCACCTACAGTCACTTTAGCCAGCACCGGAATATCAACGTACGTAAGGTTGCTTTTTACTTCGCCTTCTATTCCAATATTATCAGCTACCTCGTAGGTAGCGCGGTTTCCTTTGGTAGAGAGCAGCAGTTCGGGCTGAATGCTGAAGTTCTCGCCTACCGCCAACTCGGTGAACAAACCTAAATTGAACCCAATGCGCATGTTCTGGGTGCCCACATCGCCTCGGTTGAAGTTAGACAGGTTCACCCCGCCCTTCACTCCGAAGCGAGAATCGCCCATCTGAGCTTGGGTGAGTAAGGGAGCCATTATAAATGAAACTAAAAACAAGTAAGTAGATAGTTTTGCTACGCTTTTCATCAGTTGAAAAATTTAGTTTTGTAAAGAAAAACAATGATGATTCTAACGAAGTGCACTTATTTTTGTTCCACTTTTGTTACCAAAATCGGATGAACAAACTTTTTTCTTCGCTGGAATATATCAACTTGTCTCCCGTCATCACAGCGCGGCGGGTAGAAGAGATGGTGCACGAAACTAAGGCACATGGGTTTGCCGGATTGTGCTTGCCGCCTTTCTGGATCAAGAAAGCTCGGCGAGAACTAGGCATCTCCCACGCCCTGCTCCTCACAGTGGTGGGCTATCCTTATGGATACCAAATGACCCAAACTAAGGTGGCCGAAATTCAGCAGGCGCTGCACGACGGGGCCACCGAACTACTGGTCGCCCTTAACTTGTCCGCTTTTAAGTCGGGGATGCCCTGGGTAAAGATCGAGATCGCCAAGTGCGCTACGCTGGCCCACGAACGGGAAGCCCTGCTAACGATTGCCCTTGACAGTGCGTACCTAAACGCATCGGAAATTACTGAGCTCGCTACGCTGAGTGCCGATGCCGGGGCCGACGGACTACAGTTGGTGGCGGAAGACGTTGCTTGGGATACGCTGCTGGCGCAAGTGCGCTTGCTGCGGGATACGCTGCCCACCTCGGTGGCCGTGAAGGTGCGGAGGGAGGTAAACCGACCGCAGGCGCTTGCGCTACTGGAAGCCGGGGCCGAGCGGATCGCCACCGCTAACGCCGTACGCTTAATATCTGAAGAAAAAACTACGCCATGAGCATTAAACATCTCAGCATCCGCGTGACCGGGAAGGTGCAGGGCGTTTTCTTTCGGGCCAGTACTCGGGAAGAAGCCCAGCGGTTAAGCCTTTGCGGTTGGGTGCGCAACGAGCCCGACGGTTCGGTGCTGATTGAGGCGGAGGGAGACGAAGAGGCATTAGACCAGCTAATCGCTTGGTGCCAGCACGGTCCGGTGCAGGCGCGAGTGGCTGACGTGGTTGTCGAAGAGGGAGAGGTAGAAGGCTATCCGAACTTTCAAGTGCAGCGATAGTTGATTAATATTGGTAGAAGTTACCGATTACCTGTTCGGCGAAGCTAGAGATATACTTTTCGTACGACTTGTACAATCCTTTTCTAGTAACTGACGAAGGAAGGTTTTCCACAAGAGTACCGTAAAAGTCAAGCTGCGAAACCCTTACCCTCTTTGGTGGCACCATCAACCCTCTGTGACTAAAATCCATGCAGTAAATATTGAGTTAAAACGGTTGACCCAGTCTATCACTTATGATATCAAATCGCAACAACAAGTTATCGGCTACTCCTCCGGCGCACGGCGTTCGGTGGTTCTCTGCGAAGCGGGAGGAGCGGCTTCTTTCGGTGAGTCTTCGTCCTCCAGCGAGCGCGACTTCAGAGTTTCTTCCTCACCTGCAAAGAACTTATCAAAAGAGGACTGGTACAACAAGGAAACCCCCGCGTTTTGCTGAATGTCGCCGGTGAGCTGGTTGCGTTCGCTGTTCTGAAATGCCTTGAGATTGAGGTTCCCATCTTCGGTGATGCGGTACAGCACCTGAAACTCACCGGCAAATCCGCTTCCGGCACTTCCTTGTCCGCCAGCCGTGGTTCCTCCCACCGTCACCGTCAGCCGGTCATCAAAAAGCTCTTTAGACAGCGCTACGTCTATGTCGCGCCCGGCCACGCCCGAGCCACCCGCTTGGTTTTCTTCCAAGCCCACGTCTATCTCAACGCCGCCCAGGTAGTCTTCGCTCAAGTCGGCTCAACTGACTGGTCAGCAACTGACTCACGCTGTTGTTGATCTGGTCATTGACAGCATCGGCCGTTCCGCCTCCGGTGCTAGAAGTCTGACCACCTCCTTCCTGCGGGATAAAGCGCCCTAGCACAATTAAGCCGAACACATTTTTGTATAGATCAGTATCGTCCATCTGGCTAATTTTGGCTTTAATCTGCTCGGCAGTTGAAAAGTCAAGACTTTCTACATCAGGGATTTCCAGACCAAAGGATAGTTCGGGGTTTTCTAAGTACCCGCCCACCGTGAGCAGTACATTGGCAGGAACTTCAGCTTTAACCTTTGAATTATCAACTTTCACTAAATCAGCCAAACTGGCCTCCTCTACTGTGTATACCGCGGTGATATCCATTGCGGCATTGGCCGGGTCACCACTCCAGGTAATAAAGCTTCCGTCTCGGACCGTAAATTCCTTCTTGATTACCTTGGCAAAATTAAGCAAATAACCACCGCTATTGATGGTGAACGTGCCTTGCATGGTGAGGTCGCCCTGTAGGTTTTGGTCTACCTTCAGATCACCCTCTCCGGCCACCTCCAGGCGGTCGCCGTTCACCGGATCGATCACCACTGTGAAGCGCGCTTCGGGATCTACCTGCACCTCGGTGCTCAGTACAAAACCACTAAGCGCTACCGAATCGGTTTTGGTGCTTGCTGACACGAGCGAGAGCGAATCTTGCAGCACCGTGTCAGCTTTGGCAAACTCGCTCACATCCACGAAGTTCAAGAACCCCGCCTGGGCCGCCTCCTCGGGCCCTGATACCAGGGCAAGGGTCATGACGGTGCCTTCTTCTACGGCCAGATTTCCGGCCACCGTTACTTCGTCCACTGGTCCGCTAATAGAGAGGTTAGACGAGGCCACGGCCCGTCCGTAGAAGGCTTCGTTATCGTATTCCTCGCTGCTCACAAAGATAAAGTGCTCGGTGTCAAAGGTTAGGTCCACCCGAAGATTAGCCAGATCGGCGAAGGTCACCGTACCGTTGAGCACGGCGGGAGTGCGGGCCGAGTTGAGCAGGGTGAACTGATCAAACACCATCCCGTCGCCGGTAAATTCAATCTGTTGGTTTTCGGCATAGATTCTGGCACCCGTGGCGACGGGGGTGATAAACACTTCATCGGCAAAGGTGAAATTCCCGTTAATCTTTGGCTTGGTTGTGCTTCCTTTAATGGTCATATCAGCCCGAAGCGTACCCGAGAGCTCCTTGAGAAAATCCTGCGCCAGCGGTTGCCAGTCATCCAGCGTAAGGCGGGTGAGGTCCACCTGGAAGTCCAGCGCTTCCTCATCCGGTCCGGCGGCCAGGTTATACTCACCCTCCACCTTCAAATCGTTACTTTTACCCTGTAGGGTGAGCAGCACGTCGATGATATCTTCGCTTTCTGACACCGGAATGCCCTTCTCGAACTGCACGACCACGTTGCCGAGCACCGTATCCTGAACGGCCAACTGGCTAATTCTGAAACTAGCGTCGACGGGACCGGGGGTGAACATATCCAGAACCTCCGCCTCGCCGTAGAGCGTGCCTTCCACCTGGTAGTCGTCCAGATCCAGCACCGAGAACAGCGGATTGAGCCGCAACTGCTCAATCATGATCTTCAGATCGGTTTTGTCGCCGTCCCGGCCGGTAGACAGCGCAATCTCCTGATCACCCTGCTTCAGAAAGAAGTTGTCAATATCCAGGTACTTATCGGCGTAGGTGATGGTCGCGTTGCGGGGGGTTTCCCACGCCTGTCCCTTCAGCATCAGCTCCAGTTTCTCCAGCTGCGTGGTGATGGTGTCTTGTCCGCTACCCACCTGCGCGGTCAGGTCCAAGCGGTAGGGCGAATCAGCCCGTCCCAGTTTCAGGTTGAAGTCGGCCACCGTGGTGCTCAGCGGTTTGTCCTGGGCCGACTGCGTTTCACCCGTCAGATGACCCTCGAGTCGAATTTGAGGAATGGTTAGCGAACCGGACTGCACATTATCGGTATAGAATTCTACGTCGATCTGTCGGTCGTTGGTGGTGGCGTTCAGGTAAAGGCTGTCCACCACGTTGGTGCCGTAGGTAAGGCGGGGCACACTGGCGGTGAACTCTAACTGGTGGTTGACACTGTTGAAGTCGGCTCCGATAAACATAGGTTCGGGAATTTCCAGATCCGGCACAAAGGCCCGCAGTAGGGTAGGCACTTCTTCTACTTCGAGCCGCAGGGCTACTCGCTGCCCGCCGGTTTGCTGGGTGTTCACCGTGTCCAACGCCACGTTAGTGTCCGTAGCTTCGGTAGCGGCGAAGTAGTACTGCCGGAAGTCATCAATGGCCTTCGGCAGTTCGGCCACCGTGAATTGTCCGGTAACCACGGCGTACATATAATCGGCTGCCAGGATAAGCCGCCGGTTTTCTTTCGGGCCCTCAGCGATGAGCATCAGCGAGTCTTGCACAAACCGACTACGGTCCTTCACCACCTCCGTATCACTCAGTTTCACAAATCCGGTGAGCAGGTCCGGATCACTGCCTTCAATATCGGCCTGCAATCGACTGTTGACGATAATAATACTATCGGGCACCAAGTTGAGCCGAAACAAGTTGGCGTCCTGCAAGTGAAGATTAAGTTGGTACTTCTCTTCGTCTAAACTAGCCCGGGCGTTGGTCATCAGGTTGAGCAGGCTGTCTTCGTAGCGAATTTGCGCTTCCAGTTGGTTACCGTCCGTCAGGGTGCTGGTCGCCGTTAGGCCCTCGTACCGATGTTTTTTATAGTCTAGCCGATCCACCACCAGGTTGGCGGTGAGTTGCTCCAAGGTGGTATCGCGGGCGGTGGTGCGCTGCTGCACCTGGGCGTCGGCGTGGAACGACAGCCGATCAAAGTCGCGGGCCAGTGTATCACCCACGAAGGGACGCAGCAGGGAGCCCAGTTGAAAGTTTTTAGCGTGCAGGTTGGTTTGCACGTTGGTGAGTGGCCCTTCCTGGGCGTAGTGTGCCGTGGCGTTCATCTCTCCCACTCCCGATTGCAGATTGACCTTCGCCTCCAGATCGCTCAGGTAGCCCTCAGCCGAAGCGGTGAGCAGCAGGTTGGGATCGTTGGTGGCTGGAATGTATTGCTTGGAGGTGGGAGGAATGAACTGATCCAGAAAACCCAGGTTAGTAGATAATTCGGGCACCTGCACGTCGAAGTAAGGAGAACCGGCCACTGCCGAATCCAGGGCGGGCAGGTCTTTGAACGATGCGTTGGCGCGCAGGGCCAGTTGGTCACCAATGTAGAAGGCCAAATCCTGGACACTGCCGTCTCCCTCGGCGATAGCGACCTGCCACGAAAGTTCGGGCGACAAATCCTTCATCGCCGGTAGGCTGTCGAGGGCGTTGGTGAAGTAGGCGGCATCGGCTAGTCCTAACACCGCTTCGTCCAGGCGCGACTGCACCGTAAGGCTGCGCATCAGTTCGGCGGTACTTTCAGCCAAGGTCACGCCCACGCGAACGTTGCCGTTGAGGGCCGAGTGGCCGGTTTTTAGTTCGGTTAGTTCGGCTTTCACCTGGGGCATTGCCACCTGGGCCGACATGGCCAGTTCGTCCAGGCGGAACCCACTTCTGGCCTCCACGAACGTGAGGCGCGGCACCTCCAGGCGGGCTTCGGTTTCGCCTACGTACAGGTCTTCAACCGTTAGGTTAAGCTGATCGGCCACCAAATCCTCGAAGTTGATCTGCTGCAAGGTGCTGTCTTCGCTGCCCTTGACGCGGTAGGCCAGTCGGCTGTTTTCCAGCAGCAGTTCGTTGAGCGAAAACCGGAATCCGCTTGGATTGATGATGTTGCTGCTGTCGGGGTCGGTCGCTGCTACGGGAGCCGTATCCACGGGGGCCGTATCCACGGGGGCCGCCACCGAATCAGCGACCGCCACGGCCGAGGTATCGGTTGGTGGAAGGGCCAGAGCCACGCGCAATCCATCGATGGTCAGTTCATCTCCCTGGATAAAGCTTTCTTCCAGTCCCAGCGACTCGAACAGCATCGACAGCTTATTCAGCGCCAGCTCCATCTCGGTGCCGTCGGCCCGAAAATCGAAGCGAATGTCGTCGAGTAGCAGTTGGTACAGTTCAATCTTCCAGGCGGCCGCGGTGGTGTCTTCGGGCACGGTGGTGGTATCTTCCGAGGCGAAGGCCTCGGGAATGAAGGCGAAGTTCAGGTCTTCCTGTCCCGCGGGCTGGTACAGATTAATGTAAGTATCGCGGATTTCTACCGAGCGAATCGCCGCCGTTTTGTTGAATAGCGCCATAGGCTCAATATAAGCCGCCAGCAGCCCGGCGTAGAGCAACGTATCCTGCTGCTGGTCCTCAATGTACACTCCGGCCAGTTCCACGCCATCGAACCACTCAATATCAATGCCTTGCAGCGTTACCTTGGTGCCCAGTTGCTTCGACGCTTGCTCGCCAATCAGGTTGGTGACGTAGCGTTGCACCGGGGGAGTTCGAAAGGCGATATAAACAATCAGCCACAGAGCAAACAGTCCGCCGAAGAAAATCAGTAGCCGCTGAACCCACTTAGGCAAATTAGAAGGATGGACGTTGGTATCGATGAGAACGTTGTTTTGATGAAAATTGCCAGTCAACCGCCGGATTCACTAGCTATAAATACTAAAAATAGTAGAACGTTGGTTTTCAATATTGGTTGAGCCGCCGCCAAAACTTTGGTTGAAAGCGTGTAATTGATCGGAATAACCCTAATTTTGCCCACTGAATTCACCAAAAATTAACGCTACGGCCAATAAAAGTACCACCGTCCGAACCCTATAGTAACGCATGAACAAGGTAGAAGTTCATCAGCTCCTCAAGAAACTCCGCAAGTACGAGATTGCCATTCGCAAGGCCATCACCACCCAGATGCAGGGCGACTTCCATTCGGTGTTCAAGGGATCCGGCATCACCTTCGACGACGTGCGTCCCTACCAGTACGGTGACGATATCCGGGCCATCGACTGGAACGCCACCGCCAAGGGGCACAGCGTGTACGTGAAGACCTTCAAGGAAGAGCGCGAGCAGATTGTGTACCTGGTGCTGGACATCAGCGCTTCGCAGGAGATTGGCGACCCCGGCGTGCAGAAGGTAGACATCGGCAAAGAAATCTGCGGGGTGCTGACGCTGTCGGCCATCAAAGAGGGCAGCCAAGTGGGTTTGTTCTGCTTCTCGGACCAGAAAGAAGCCTACGTGAAACCCGGCAAGGGCGACAAGCACGCCTACCAGATCATCTCGAAGCTCTACAACCTGACGCCGGCTTCTTCGCGCACCGACCTCAACGTGGCCATTCGCTACCTACTCAACATCATCAAGCGCCGTAGCATCGTGATTCTGGTGTCGGATTTTATTGACAATGATTATGATCATAACCTGCGGGCCCTGGCGCGCAAGCACGACCTGATCGTGGTGCACCTGTCGGACCAGCGGGAAACTGATCTACCCAACCTGGGCATTATTCCGGTGTATGACAAAGAAAGCCGCAAGACGCGGTGGATCAATTCGTCCTCGTCGTTCTTCAAGAACCGGGTGAGCAACACCTACGCCACCACGGCGGCGGCGCTGCGTGATCTGTGCAAAAAGTACCAGGCCGATTACCTATCGATTGGCACCAAAGACGACTATGTGCCCAAGCTGATTCATTTGTTCAAAGTGCGAAACCGGGTGAAGAAAAGTGCGTAGGACGTTGAAAAGAATATCGAGTATCCAACAAGGAATGATGAATTACGAAGTGAGGAGGGTTTTTTTAAACTTCGACCGCGCGGCGGACCGTATTCGCTATTCCTTGTTCGGCATTCGATATTCAATCATTCTTTTCCTTCTATCCTTCATATTCTTCTTCCGCCCCGGCGCAGTCGCTGCGGCCCAACGGCTACTTTTCGGCCGACACCCTAAAGATCGGCGAGCCGGTCTACTACACGCTCACGTTTCGTTATCCGCGCGACCTGGAGGTGGTTTTCCCGAACGAAGACACGCGCTACGCGCCCTTCGAGTACCTGGATCGGCAGTTCTTCCCCACCCGCTCCGACAGTCTGTTTAGCTACGACAGCGTGGTGTATAAAGTCACCACCTTCGAGCTGGATTCGGTGCAGCCGCTCACCCTACCGGTCTACGTAATTGATACCGACGAAACCGGACAGCTCGATAGCACCGCCTTGTACGCCGACATCGACTCGGTGTACCTGCAGCAAGTCATCGCGCAGCTGCCCGACTCGGTAGCGCTGAAGGAGAATACGCAGGCGCTCGAACGTGCCGTTGCAATTCAATTACCCGTATCTGCTCATCGGCATTGTCGTGCTGCTGGTGCTGTTGGCGGTGTTGTACGCCCTGTTCGGGAAGCAACTGCGGCGGCGCTGGCAACTGCGGCGATTGCGAAAGGCCGACCGGCAGTTTGCCGAACAGTTTGCCCAGGCGATGACCTACCTAAAGACTGATCCTTCGGCCAAGCATTCGGAGGAGGCGCTGGTGGTTTGGAAGCGTTACATGGAGCGACTGGACCGCGCGCCCTACACCAAGATGACGAGCCGGGAGATTGCGGCGCTGCCCGCGGGCGAGCCGTTGCGCGACGATCTGCGGGCCATCGACCGCCGCATCTACGGCAAGCAGCGCAACGGTGAACTTATTGAGCACTTTGAGCAGTTACGACACCACACGCGCCAGCGTTTTGCGCAGCGCATTGAAGAAGTGAAACATGGTTGACACCACCACCGGCTGGTTTACCTGGGAGTGGTTCACTCCCGCCGTGCTGCAGAGCTACAGCTTCCAGCACCCGATTTACCTGTACCTGCTGCCCCTAATTCCGCTGTTTTTCTTGCTGCGCTGGCTCATCGGGCTGCGCTCGAGTCAGAAGCTGCCGATTGCCTTCCCCAAGGCGGCGTTCCGGACCAATCCGATCACCTGGCTGCGCTTTGTTCCCTTCCTGCTGCTGGCCCTCACGCTGGCCCTGCTGCTGCTGGCCCTGGCCCGTCCGCAGCGCACCAATGAGCAGGTGGAGCAGTGGAGCGAGGGCATCGATATCATGCTGGTGATCGATATTTCGGAGTCGATGCGCATCGAGGACTTCACGCCCAACCGGCTGGAGGCGGCCAAGGACGTGGCCCGGAACTTCATCGCGGGCCGGAGTCAGGACCGCATCGGTCTGGTGGTGTTTTCCGGTGATGCTTACTCCCTTTCGCCGCTCACTACCGACTACGAACTGCTGAACGGGTTTATCGAGGACATTGACTTCGATATGATCGAGAGCCGGGGCACAGCCATCGGGAGTGCGCTGGCGGTGGCCACCAACCGCATGCGCGACGCCGACGAGGGGCGTGAAACGAATGAGGAGGGAGCCTCGAAGGTGATGGTGTTGCTGAGCGACGGCGACAACACGGCGGGCAACCTGGACCCGATCACCGCGGCGGAGCTAGCGCACGCCTACGGCATTAAGATGTACTCGATTGCCATTGGTAAGGAAGGCAAGGTGCCCTTCGGCAAAGACTTCTTCGGCAACACCCGCTACGTGGAGAACTCGCTCGAACGAAACCACGCTGCGCGAGATCGCCAAGATCGGCGAAGGGCAGTTCTACCGGGTGTCGAACAAGGAGGCGCTACAGGAGGTGTTCGACCTGATTGACAAGTATGAGCGGGCCGAGATTAAAGAAACCCGCTATAAGGATACCACCGATTTCTACAGCCCCTACCTGGCCTGGGCGATGGCGCTGTTTCTGGGCTGGCTGCTGCTGAAGTCTACGTTTGTGAGCAACGTGCTAGTGGATTAACTTCTAGACCTTTAACAAAACCTTTCTCAGAAAACGTGGTTTATTATCAACACTATCGTGCGTATATGTAGATAACTAACGACATTGTGAAAACAAAAAGGCAGATTCTTTTTCCTCAGCATCAGCATATATTAGCTCAGATGGGTGAAAATATCAAACTAGCACGTAAGCGTAGGAAGCTGACCACCTTGCAGGTAGCCGAAAGAGCTTCTATTGATCGATCAACCCTTTACAAAATAGAAAAAGGAACTCCCAGTGTTTCTTTGGGGGCCTATTTCAATGTGTTACGGGCGCTCAACCTGCACCAGGATTTTTTAAAACTAGCGGCGGACGATGAGTTAGGTAGAAGACTTCAGGATCTGGAGCTGTTATCAGGTAAATAGGTACTATGCCACCGGACAAAACTGATGTATGGGTGTACGCTCATTGGCGGGGTATTACTTCTCCCAAATGCATTGGCATACTATCAGCCCACCGGGGCAAGGGGCGAAAGTCATTTAGCTTTGCCTACCATCCCGACTGGCTGGCTTCAGAGCGTCCTTTGATGCTTGACCCTGACATTGGCTGGTACGCCGGAGCGCAGTTTCCGAACCAGAAGGAGAACTTTGGGGTGTTTTCAGACGCTATGCCTGACACCTGGGGACGGACGTTGATGAAGCGACGAAACGCACAAAGAGCAAGACAGGAAGGCGAGTCGGCGAGGGCACTCTACGATATAGACTTCTTGCTGGGGGTATATGATGAAGCTCGTATGGGTGGGCTACGGTTTAAGCTTGATCCGGACGGCCCGTTTATGGATCATCAAGCGGGAGCCTCTATACCCCCCTGGGCCTCCGCTAGAGAACTTCAGTACGGAGCCAATCAGTTGGAAACCAGTAGCGACCAATCGGACCAGTGGCTGGCTATTTTGATGGCGCCCGGGTCTTCTCTGGGGGGAGCCCGCCCCAAGGCCAACGTGCTGGACGATCAGGGGCATCCCTGGATCGCTAAGTTTCCTACCACCAACGATATCATAGACCGGGCACAGTGGGAATATCTAGCCTACCGACTGGCCACCCAGGTAGGCATCAACATGGCCGAGTCTAAAATAGAAAAGATAGCAGGAAGCCATCATACATTCTTTACCAAGCGTTTCGACCGCACATTAGATGGCGGGCACCTGGAACGAATTCACTTCGCCTCGGCGATGACCATGACCGGAAACAACGAAGGTAAGGTAAGAGACCATCCCGCTAGTTATCTGGATATTGCTGAGTTTATTCAATTTACCGGAGGTCGTACGACAGAAGACTTGCATCAACTCTGGCGACGTATTGTGTTTAGTGTGGCCATCTCTAACACCGACGACCATTTGCGCAACCACGGGTTTATTCTCACTCCGCAGGGATGGCGCTTATCACCCGCTTATGACATTAACCCCTCGATAGATAAGGATGGGTTATCGCTCAACATAGATGCTGAAAATAATGCGTTAGATTTTGAAGTAGTCCAACGCGTGAGCGAGTACTTTCAGTTGACGCAAGCAGATGCCAACCGGATCATGAGTGAAGTGCGGGCGGTAGTGAGCACGTGGAGCGCAATGGCTACCGACCTTGGCATACCGCGCGCCGAGCAATTATTAATGGCCGGAGCGTTTAGGTACTGAATTAATTTTCACGTTATTCTATCACCACCTTCCGCGTCACCCGCTGCTCACCGACGGTCCACTGCGCAAAGTACGCTCCGGGCTTCTGGTCCGAGGCATCCCAAGCCACCTCGTGGGAACCTGCTGGGTAATTCTGATCCGTTAGCGTGGAGAGGGGCTGACTTTGATTATTCAGGATCGTAAGCGTTATGGGCAACTCTTCTCCGATAAAAAACTGTAGTGTAAACCAATCCCGGGTAGGGTTGGGAAACACTTGCAGGAATTCCTCCAGCTTAGCGGGAGCAATCTGCCCGCCCTTCTTCAGGTTCGCCCAGCTATCGATACGAACTACCTCATCGTACCCCTCAGTCCGCAACGCTTTCAGTATAGCCAGAGACGAATCAGCCCCGTAGGAAGTAAGTGCGTAGTGAGAATACAGAGGGTTTTGTTTCAGTTCTTGGTCTACCTCGTCCCAGGATTTGCCGTATTGAGGTACGCCGTCGGTAATGATCAGGGTATTTGTTGCGGCAGAATCTTGCGCGGGTTGCGTTTGTGGGGCTTCTATTGTCGACTGCAATTTTTGTTCTGTCTGGTGCAGCACATTGATCCACAATCCCGCTACTGGCACGTAGCGCGTTTCCCATCCGGCGGCCTGATAATCCTCGTCCAAAAACGTAGGTCGGTTGGTTTGCACCTGCTCGTCAGCAATGTAGAGCCATCAATTGGTTGATTTAGCATTGTTGGAGGGCGGCGGATTAATTTTTCCCCAACCGTTACGCAGGTATAGATACTGGTTGCTATGGCTTGAGTCCTGGGGATGCATGGATTTGCCTTTGACGCTCGATGCCGTTACCATCACCGAGTAGCCCCGAAGGTCTATTCCTTCCAACGTCAGTTTGTCAAGATCACGATACACTGAAATCTCTTCGACTTCACTGCGTCGAACCGACTTGGGGTCTCGTACCAGCCCGTTGAACAAGATACAGTACCTCAGCGCTAGAATAATTAACGGGCGATACAGGCTGATCTTTGTGCATCCTAGGATAGGACGCCGCATATTCTTTCAAACTTCGGTCAAGTTGATTAAAGTATTGATCAATGGTAAGGGCCCGCTCGTAAATTTCATTCAGCGTTAGGCTCGTGGTATCCAACGTTTCGTCCGATACTTGGGCCATCACTTCCTCAAACGAAGGGCCGTAATCTACCTCGGTCGAGTCAGCTAACTGTTCTTGTACTTTAGGGCTGTCCCCGGAACCGAGGTGGTGCCATTGCATCGCAAAGGTGGCGGAAGCTATTCCCAAAATCCCAATCAGAACCAAGGCAGGCAACACCGGCCCGTTACTTCGGCCGGGTGCTGGATTCACAATCCGCTTAATCCGGTCCGATAACCCTCGCTTTCCCGACACCGCCAGGCCGTAGTTCGGCGCGGTGGTGGTTGCCACTTGCAGCAGCGTGCGGGCGTAGGTGTGCGGTTGTTGGGTGAGGTGGACCGTCATCTGGTCGCAGGCAAACTCCCGCTCGCGCTCCAGCACCCGGGCGATGTACCAGTAGGCCGGATGATAAAACAGCACCACTTCGGCCACCGACTGCCCCAGGCTCCACAAGTAGTCGTGCCGTCGGATGTGCGCCAGCTCGTGCAGCACGATCATTTCCAGTTGCTCGGGCGAAAGCTGGGTCAGCAAGCTTGCCGGAATCAGCACCACCGGTTTGAGCCAACCAAAGGTAAGGGGAACCGCGGTTTGATCGGATCGCAAAAATAGCACCGACTGCTTTATGCCTAGGCGCTCTTTCAAGCGATCAAACCTTCTCTCCCAATCGTCGGATACCCGTTGGGCCTTGGTTCTGAGTTGCCGGGTGTGCCGCACCCCGAGCAGCAGTTGAAGGGCGTGGTACGCGGCCCCGAGCAACCACAAGGCAGCCCACCAGCGCGACCACGCTTGCAGGTGGACATACCAGGGCACTGGGGTGGATGAAGCGTTAACCTCGGCGGCGGTAGTCGATACCGAAGGAAGCACGGTTGGGATGGGAGGCACCGGAGCCGCAGCTATTTTGTCTGCCGACTCAAAAGCAGGAGAAAGCTGGTGACACTGGTAGAAAAAAACTCCCAAGAAGATCAGAAACAGCAATTGTAGAGCTGCCAGAGAAACGGCAAAACGGGCCTTCGCCAGTTGGGTCGGCATGATGCGCAGCACCAGCATGAGTAGTAAGAGCAGGAGCCCTCCGGCCCACAGCGTATGAAACACCGTGAGACCAACGACTTCCAGCGATTGGCGAACGAGGGAATAGTTTTCAGGAAGAAGCATAGCGTTCATTTTTTGTCTAACTGATCAAGATATTTCCGTATTTCCTGCAGTTCTTCCACCGAGGCGTCGTCGCGGCCCAGCGCCCGCAGCACCAGTTTGGAGGTGGACCCCTGAAAAACCCGCTGGATGAAGTTATCCAGCAGGTGATTGTTGATCTGCGACTCCTTTACGGCGGCCGAGTAGATGTGCGACCGTCCTTTGGCCCCTTCGGTGGTGCGGGTCACCAGTTGCTTGTCGTGCATGATCTGCAGCAGCTTTAGCGTGGTGGTGTAGCCGGTAGCCTTATGTTCGTTGAGCACCGCGTTCACTTCCTTGACGGTGGCGGCACCCCGCTGCCAGAGCACTTGCAGAATGGCCAGTTCTTGTTCGGAAGGCTTGGTAGGATTTTTCTTTCTCATACTATTACGAATTGTTTCGTAATGCAATGATAAGAGTAAGGAGAAAGAAAAGCAAGCTTATTACGAAATATTTCGTAATAAGCTTGCTTACTATCATTTTTGCTGGACTAGGTTACGTTTCCTCTCACAGCTTTCACTCACTAATAACGTACCATCAGCGCCACGGCCCAAGTGGCCAGGGCAAGAGTAGCAGTCACAGCAGGAATTGTGATTATTGAGAGGAAGATTGAAGGTGCTGCTGCTTTATTTATTGCGGTGATGGGGCTAACCAACGTGTCATTTGGTGCACGCTGAGCTAAGCATCACTTCCCTTTCGGGATGAGGTTATTCTTTCAGTACGTTTATTTTAGGAATGATCCAATTGATCCCTGCCGAATCCAAAACTACTGAAGCTTGCAGGTCAAGCTCGAAGGTGATGTCTAATGTATCCGGACCCTCAAAAGTCAGTTCTGTATTTATGTAAGCAGAAGACTCATTAAAAATCAAGGGTATGGTATCATTACCTTTGCTGACCACAAATTGTGACGATCCGAAACTAAATCCAGTGATTGCTATTGGCTCAATCAGAGAAGACCCTAAGCCTATTCTACTGAAACTTTTTGCCAAACTAATGGAAACGGGGTCTAGGTAGACCGTTCGGTAAGTTATACCCAACTGGTCTGCTCTCAAATCACTAAACGAAAACGCAAGAGAGTTGTACTCACCGAATGGTTTAACAGAAAAGTAGTAGTTAATCAATACGTTGCTAGGATCTTGAATGATCCAGTCCTCTTCCCCTGAATCTCTGTTACAGGAAGAAGCGATAATTGCTAAAATAACAAATACAAGTATTCGCATGATCTTGAATTTTGGTGGGTTGTTCTGCTTACGCTAATCTTCCTATTTCTACGGACGATCTCGTTCTCATATGTGCTGTTTCATTATCAATTTTCGTGCTTGAAGCACGTAGACTTCAAGCTTATTTCAGCCCGGCTGACGGGTTCCGATTCGCGGCTGCACGGCGTGAAAACTTGTTTTGTATTTTTCTGTAACCGACCTTGCCAAAGCGCCTGCTCCAACTACCAGTAAGCTCACCGGGCCTACTCACTTCATTCGCCTTTCTTCTAACTTTTGATGCATTGGCGGTCAAATTTTGCTTGGGCCCATGCACATTTCATCCACCTTGCCAACAAAAAAGAGTCTGGCGAGCGCACCAGACCCTTTGTTTACTTTTTACTTCAGAACGTTTAGAATGCTCTTCCCACCGACAAACCAAACAGCGCATGGTCACTGTGACCGACTGATGCTTTGGTATCTATCCAGGTGAGCTTAGCTGTTGCTCCCACTAACCAGTCATTAGTCAAGCGATACTGGTAGGCTATGCCGTAGTGCCTTCCCCATTCCGCCAAGTTCAATAGGGTATATCCCGGGGTGTAGCTTTCTATTGTCTCGTCTTCAGCCTCAAACCACTCCACAATGTACATCATTGACGTGGCACGGTACTGCCGGGTTACTCCTCCAAAAAGCTTCAGGTGGTGCCGAGCGGTATGCAGCGGCGACACAACGGCTGATAACTCACCGGCAAAGAAGGTAGTGCTGGTCCACTCAGCAAAGAAAGCTTTGCTAGCTTCCATGTTCAGGATATAAGTGTCAAACTCATTTGCAACCTTCCAGGGTTGCCCTCCCTGAGTGTAGTTGCTGAACGAAGGAAAGTCATTATAGCGCACCAGTCCCAGTCGAGCTTCAGCTCCGAACCAAGGGTGAAACCAGCGAGTGTACTGCAGGTTGGTTGCCACACCATAGTCCCCATTCATATCCATGTTTGCGGCACCTCCAATTAGGCTTAGCTCATTCTTTCTTTCCTGAGCAGCCCCCGATAGAGAGGCTGCTACTAACATGACGATTGCAATTATTTTCTTCATTTTAATACAAGTAGTATCTACTAAGGTGTGGGAATTTAAGAATTGATGCTGAGTTCTATTAAAACGCCCGACCCACCGACAAACCAAACAAAGCATGATTGCTGTGGCCTATTGAGACCTTTGTATCCATATAAGTAACCCTTGCGGTTGCCCCAACACTCCAGCCACTATTGAGTATGTATTGATAGCTAACTCCAAGGTGCTTACCCCACTCTGATATGTTCACCCGTGAGTAGTCAATCTCGTAATCTTTGATAAAGTCTGGATCATCAAAAGGTGTAGTCACCAATGAGAAGATCGTTTGGTTCACCGAGCGATACTGTCGGGTTGCTCCTGCGTAGAGCTTTACCCGATGATGAAAAGTGTGAATTGGAGATATATACACCGAAGCATCTGCACCATAGAACGCCGAACTGCCCCAATGTGTAAACATAGCTTGGCTAGCAGGGAGTGAGCGAATGTAAGCATCAAACTCACGGGAGATACCCCAGTTCTGATCACTTTCGCTGTAGTTGCTAGACGCCGGAAAATTATTGTACTGCACCACCCCCAAGCGGCCTTCTACCCCAAACCAAGGGTGTAGCTGGCGGCTATATTGAAGATTAACTGCCAACCCATTCTCACCGGGGTTCATATCCATTTGGGTAGTTCCTCCAATGATGCTCACCTCGTTCTTTCCGTCTTGAGCTACGGCCAAGGTGGTAGCAGCTACGAATAGGGCACTGATAATAATCTGTTTCATGTTTGTTGCTTTTGGATTGAGCCACCGGTTAGTTGGAAGATGCCTCTATATACTGTACTGCGTTTTTTCTGAAAGTTGCATCGATTGGCAAGAAATAGTTTGGTGGCTTTGCTACTGGTTTGGTTCGGTGGTTGGCTGGTAGGTCTGGATAAAAAAAGGAGGCAGCCATTTGGCTAACTCCCTTTTACTCTTGCTCTTGCCTCTGTAGCAACCTTAGAATGCTCTTCCCACCGACAACCCAAACAGCGCGTGATCGCTATAGCTAGCTGAGGTTTTAAAATCAATGTAAGTCAGTTTCACTGTTGCTCCCACGCTCCAATCATTGTCAAAGCGGTACTGATAAGCTACTCCGTAGTGTTTGCCCCACTCTGAGACATTTACTACAGCGTAACCAGGGGTATATTCAACTATACTGTCGTCGTCCAGTGATCTGTTAATGTAAGTTATAAACATTTGAACTCCAGAACGATGCTGTCGCGTAACACCGGCATAAAACTTCAAACGGTGATGAATGGTATGTATCGGCGATATATACACCGATGCATCCGCCGCAATGAGGGTAAGTGTTTGCCAGTTGGTAGTAATGGCGTCAGAGGCGGGTATCGCACGAATGTAAGCATCAAACTCATCCGGAATTCCCCATCCTGAGTAAAGACCTGAATCACCCTCCTTGAACGTGCTGGATGCAGGAAAGTCATTATAGCGACCCATACCTAGACGTCCTTCCACCCCGAACCACGGGTGAAGCTGGCGGCTGTATTGTAGTTGAGCTCCTAGCCCATTCTCACCGGGGTTCATGTTCATTTGAATCATTCCCCCGATCACACTTATTTCATTTTTCTTTTCCTGAGCTACGCTCACCAGAGAGGTTGCTGCCAACAGGGCACTGATAACGAGTTGTTTCATTTTGCTCACTAGGCCACTGGTTAGTTAGAAGATGGCCCCGTACTTTATACCGGTCTTTTTTCAAAAGTTGCATTGTCGCGCAAAAAATATTTTCAGCATTCTTATCGGCCATGCCACAATGGCCGTCCGGTTAGGCAGCTTGGCTGTCGCGGTAGTCCGCAAACAATTTCTGGAGCTTCTCGCGGCTTCGCTTGAGCTTCGACTTCACCGTGTTTTCCTTTAAGCTAAGCGCTTGCTGAATTTCCTGAGTAGTCCACCCCTGCCGGTACTTAAGCCAGATTAACAGTTTTTCGTCACCGCCCACCTGCTCCAGCAATTCCTCAAGGATCTCTACCGTTGGTTTCTCCACCTCATCGGTATCGTAGGCTTCCTCAACCATTTCCTCAATCTTTTGGGAGATCTCCTGGTGCAGATCCCGCTTGTCTCCGTTGATGTGATCGACGCAGCGGTTGCGAATGATGGTATTTAGCCACGGCATAAAGGGGGCGCTGCTATCGTAGGTCTCGGCTCTGGTAAACAAGCGGATCAAGACCTCCTGAGCCACGTCCTCGGCATCGTCTTCATCTCTCAAGTGAGCGTAGCAACGCTTAACAATGTAGCGCCGGTGGCGTTCAACCAGCACTGAGAAAGCGGAATGGTCTTGGTGCTGTTTGAACTGATGCAGCACCCGTTCGTCTGATAGATTTTTGAGTTCCACGGTAGTTAATTTGGCAATATGGCAGGTTACTTTACAAATTATGTTTTTGCTAAGATAAGTAACAAATTTCAGATGACAAAGAGCGCATAAGAGTGACCAGCGAAAAGTCAGAACCCGAGTAGCCACCAAAGACTACACCAACCAAGGCTTTTTTCACTATTTTGCGCCGCATTCTAAACCTTGACCTATGCTGCGCTATTTACTAACCTTCTTTCCTCTATTTATCTTCACCACCGCCACGGTGATTACCGCGACGGCCCAGCCGCAAGCGCCCAACGAGTTTCTGGGCTACGCCCTGGGCGACCGCTTCACGCCCCACCACCGGGTGGTGAGCTACTTCGAGCACGTGGCCGACCAGGTGCCCAACGTGAAGCTCGAGTACTACGGCGAAACCTACGAGCACCGTCCCCTGCTGGTGGCCTACGTGGCCTCGCCCGACAACTTCGCCCGCCTCAACGACATCCGCCGGGCCAACCTTAACCGCACCGGACTGCTCGATAGCGCCATCAGTGACACTTTCGACGATATCGCTATCGTATGGCTCAGCTACAACGTGCACGGCAACGAGGCGGTGTCTACCGAGGCGGTGATGGGTGTGCTCTACGAACTGGCCGACGCCAGCAACGCCCGCACCCAGGCGTGGCTCAAGAACACGGTGGTGATCCTGGACCCCTGCATCAACCCCGACGGACGCGACCGCTACGCCACCTGGTACAACCAACACGTGGGCCACCCACCCAACGCTAACCCCGACAGCTGGGAGCACCACGAACCCTGGCCCGGCGGACGCCCCAACCACTACTTCTTCGACCTGAACCGCGACTGGGCCTGGGCCACGCAGCAGGAAACGCAGGCGCGTCTAAAACTCTACAACCGGTGGCTGCCCCACCTGCACGCCGACTACCACGAGCAGGGCGTGAACAGTCCGTACTACTTTGCCCCCGCGGCCGAGCCCTTCCACGAGTTGATCACCGACTGGCAGCGGGAGTTTCAGAACACCATCGGGGCCAACAACGCGCGCTACTTCGACGAGGCCGGGTGGTTGTACTTCACGCGCGAGCGCTTCGACCTGTTATACCCCAGCTACGGCGACACCTACCCGACCTATAACGGGGCCATCGGCATGACCTACGAGCAGGGCGGCTCGGGCCGGGCCGGACTGGCCGTGCTCACCGACGAGAAGGATACCCTCACGCTGGCCGACCGCATTGAGCATCACGTGACCACCAGTCTGGCAACCATTGAGGCCACGGCGGAGAACGCTACGCGGGTGGTCAGTGAGTTCGCCCAGTTTTATCAGCGGGCGCAGAACGAGCCATCGGGCACCTACCGCAGCTTTGTGGTGAAAGCGGGGAACAACCCCGATAAAATAACCGCCCTGCGCACCCTGCTGGATACGCACCAGATTCGCTACACCCGAAGCACGGCGAGCCGCGGCCTGTCGGGGTTCTCCTACCACAATGGACAAACCGGTGACTTCCGCCTGGAAGCGGGCGACCTGCTGATTCCGGCCCAGCAGCCCAAGTCGGTGCTGCTACAGGTGCTCTTCGAGCCGCAAACGGCCCTGTCCGACTCCATTACCTACGACATCACCGCCTGGTCGGTGCCCTACGCCTACGACCTGGACGCCTACGCCCTCACCGATGCTCTGTCGGCAGACGATGCGGCCCCCGCGCCAGCGTTCACTCCCGCCAGCGCCGAGGAAGCAGCCTACGCCTACGTCACCGCCTGGAACAGCGTGGCCGACGCCCGCTTTCTGGGTCAGCTGATGCAGCAGGATATCAAGGTCCGCTTCGCCACCCGCCCCTTCACGGTAGAAGAGCAGTCGTTTGAGGCCGGGGCGCTCATCATCACCCGGGCCAACAACGCCGCCCTGGGCGAAGCCTTCGACCAAACGGTGATCGACATTGCCAACGCCCAGGAGCAGGAGCTAACCGCGGTGGGCACCGGATTCGTGGGCAGTGGCTTTGATTTTGGGTCGGGCGAGGTGCGCTACATCGAGCCGCCCCGCATTGTGGTGGCCACCGGCGAAGATGTTTCGGCCTACGGCTTCGGCGAGATCTGGCACTTCTTCGAGCAGCAACTTGAGTATCCCATCACGCCCGTGGAGGCCGACCGGCTAGAGGACATCAACCTGAACGAGTACAACGTGCTCATTCTTCCTGATGGCAGCTACGCGGAGGCCTTGAAGGACGTGAAGCTGGCCGACTGGGTGAAGCAGGGCGGCCGATTGATCGCTCTGGAAGGAGCCTTGTCTTTCCTGGCCGAAGACGAGGGCTTCGGACTCAACCCCTACGCCAGCGAGGAAGAGCAGCAGCAGTTGGAAGCCGCCCGCGCCGACGACCGCGGCGAAGCGCAACTGGCCTCTTACGCCTCGCGGGAGCGGCGGGCCCTTAGTAGCGATATCTCGGGCGCGATCTTCCGCTTGCGCCTGGACAATACGCACCCCCTGGCGCTGGGCTATCCCGATTATTATTACACCCTGAAGCGGGGCACCGACCGCTACGCCTACCTCGATGGCGGCTGGAACGTGGGCACCCTGGCCGGACGCGAAGACCTGGTCAGCGGCTTTGTGGGGGCCGACGTGCAGGAGCAGCTGGCGCAGTCGCTGGTGTTCGGGGTGGAGGATAAGGGCCGCGGCAGCGTGGTGTATTTGGTTGATAATCCGTTGTTCCGGCAGTTCTGGTACAACGGTAAGCTGTTGTTTGCGAATGCCGTGTTTTTGGTGGGGCAGTAGACACGTGATTAATAACCCGCCTATTGGTGATTAGCGCGTTATTTTTGTCGCTCGTTTCAAACAACTTATAAGGGTTCAAATCGTATCTTCCTATATGAATACTCCTTCTTTTTCACCTCACTTGTTCTGGGATACTGATGCGACGCAAACCGACTGGCACGTCCAAACCGAGGCCGTGCTTACCCGCGTGCTTAACCGAGGCACTTTGGAAGACGTTATTGAAGCCGAGCGCTTCTACGGCTCAGATTCAATTCGCAAACTGCTGCACCACACGCGCACTTTATCGCCAGAAGGTCGTCGGTTGGCCGAGGTAGTGCTCAACACATTATAGCATTATGCTCCCCCCGCCCGAGCTACACAAAGAAGTAGTATCTCCTACGGTCTGGACGCAACTCAACCAACTTATGGAGCTGCCTGCCCTCAGCGATTTTCGTCTAGCGGGAGGAACCGCGTTAGCCTTGCAACGGGGTCATCGGGTATCGATAGACTTAGATTTGTTCGCTGAACGCAGTTTTGTGGTACGCTCACTTGTAGCGTCCGTAGCCAAAGCGCTTCCTAATATTGTGATTGACCAAGTGCAGGCACACGGGATCTCTGCTCACTGGCAGAGCACTAAAGTCAACCTCTATTATATGGGATCCTTTCTTTATCCGGCTGCAACGCTAGAAGATATTCGCCTAGCGGATGTGCGTGACTTAGCAGCCATGAAACTGGAATGCATTCTGTCTCGCAAAGAGCGTAAAGATTACCATGACATCGCTCAACTGCTGCAAGAAGCCCCCCTCGCTGTCTGGCTTGCTGAATTTCAGAAAAAGTATCCTTACTACCAAACCCGAGCCGTAATCGATCATCTACTGGCCTCTTCAGAGGCAGACAGCAGTTTGGTTCCTCAAATTCTCGGTTCAACAACTTGGGAGCAAACAAAAGAGCAGGTGCAAACAGCGGTGCAAACCTTTTTGCTTTCTACCAAAGAACGCAAGACACAAGTGGCCGCCAGCGCGAACGCTTCTACAATTTCATTCGATGCGCAAAAATAACAGTTACTCCCTATTGCGAACAGAACGATTCATATTTGATCTAATCCAGGGCACCTATTTTTCAAACCAACTTAATCCCCCAACCATGTCTGATTCCCTTCGCTATCCCATTGGTCAATTTTCGCCTCCCGAACACGTGTCGGAAGACGAGCGGCAGCAGCACATCGTTACCGTGGCCCAACTGCCGCAGCAGCTTACCGAAGCAGTAGAATCCCTGATCGACGCCCAACTCAACACCCCCTACCGCGACGAGGGCTGGACGGTGCGACAGGTGGTGCACCACCTGCCCGACAGCCACCTGCACGCCTACGCCCGCTTCCGCTTTGCCCTCACCGAAGACAATCCGACCATTCATCCCTACGCCGAAGACCGCTGGGCCGAACTAGCCGACGCCCGCAAGGCCCGCATCGAGCCGTCGCTGCAACTGCTGGAAGCGCTGCACCAGCGCTGGGTGATGCTGCTGCAATCGCTTACCGACGAAGACTTTGCCCGCACCTTTGTGCATCCGCAGCAGAACAAGACCTTTCGACTGGATATGGCCCTGGCCAACTACGCCTGGCACGGGCAGCACCACCTGGCGCACATCACCAATCTAAAAGAACGGAAAGCGTGGTGAAGTCACTGTCTCAATAGGTAAGCCTGCTGCTGATTCTGCTTACGACAATTACCGGATTCGCTCAATCACCCGCTGAGAAGCCGCTGCGGGTGGGCGTGGCCGGACTGGTGCACGGGCACGTGGGCTGGATTCTGAAGGCCATGCAGCGCCCCGATATCGAGGTGGTGGGCATTGCCGAGTCCAATAGAGACACTGGCCCAGCGCTACGCCGAGCAGTACGGCTTCTCAATGGATTTGGTCTACGATGATCTGGCTACCATGCTCAACCAAACCCAGCCCGAGGCGGTCACGGCGTTTAATACGATCTACGACCACTTGGCCACGGTAGAAGCCTGCGCTCCGCGGGGCATCCACGTGATGGTGGAAAAGCCACTGGCGGTGAGCTTGGCGCACGCCCGCCAGATGCAAACGCTGGCGCAGCCGACCATAATATTCATCTGCTCACCAACTACGAAACCACCTGGTACGGCAGCAACCACGCCGTCCAGGCACTGGTGCAGGATTCAGCGCTGGGCGAACTGCGCAAAATCGTGGTGCACGACGGTCACGCTGGTCCGAAGGAAATCGGCGTGGGTCCGGAATTTCTGGAATGGCTCACCGACCCGAAGCTGAACGGCGGCGGGGCGCTGATGGACTTCGGCTGCTACGGGGCCAACCTGATCACCTGGCTGATGCAGGGCCAACGGCCCACGTCGGTGACGGCCGTCACCCAGCAGATCAAGCCCGAGGTGTATCCCCGGGTGGACGACGAGGCAACGATCATTCTCACCTATCCGAAGGCGCAGGGCATCATTCAGGCCTCGTGGAACTGGCCGGTGAGTCGCAAGGACACGGAGGTGTACGGCGCAACCGGCTACGCCTACGCGCTAAACGCCACCGACCTGCGCGTGCGACGCTCGTCCGCCGAGACCGAAGTTGAGCAGCAAGCAGCGGCGCGGACGACCCCCTACGACGATCCTTTCACGTATCTGGCAGCGGTGGTGCGCGGCACGATCACGGTAGCCCCTACCGACCTGTCGGCGCTGGAGAATAACCTGACGGTGATGGAAATCCTGGACGCGGCGAAGCGGTCGGCGCAGACGGGGAAGCGGGTGGTGCTGAACTAGTTGGGATGATTTTTGGGAGTGTCCATCACTGGAACTTCGGTATCAAGGGGGGGTTAATTTTTCAAGCATCAACGTAGATGGCGGCACTGACCCCGACGGTAAGGTAGGAGTGCCACTGGGGGCGGAGTTTGACGTTAATGAGAACTTCGGCCTGGGCTTGCGTTACGTCATCGGGGCTACTGACATCCTTGATGTCGAAGTGTGGAAGCAAATTTTTACAATCGCGTTTTTCAACTGTTCGCGAGCTATCGCTTTCCCTGAAGCGGCCTAAGATTAGTAGAGGGAAGTTTTCAGGTCGCTCTTCCTTCTCTTAAACATTTGTTGCTAAAAGAAAAACTCAATCGCCGCACTACCGGCGACCTTCATACTTGCGCAGCAGTCCGTTTGGTCCGACCAAGTATCCGGTGTCGCCCACGAACGACCAGTCGTAGAAGGCTACGTTTTTGAGCCCACTCATTTCGGTGAAACTACTTCCCCCGTCTTTGGTAGAGAGAATTTTTGCCCGTTCGTCACCTATCGAGTACCTACCGCTTATCAGGTAAAAGACACCCTCCCGGGGACTGTAGATATCAGGATTATCCAACGCTAAAACTCCGGTATCTTCAATTGGATTAGCCCCTAAGACGGTTCCGTTCTGAATGGGAAAGATTACTCTAGGATGTCAATGGGAGAGAAGATATCCCGAGTTATCGCCCCACAGGCTAACCCCATCGATAGAGTATTTCGTACTCCCAAACTGAACCCCTTCACTTGACTCAATTAAGTCCTCCGGAATATCGATCCAGATTGGCTCCCAGGTAGCTCCTACATTCTTGGTAATATATCCGAAACCGTCGCCGTTAGCGTATCCAACCGCTGGGTCGCTTGAAAATACTATTTCGGTGATCTTCAAAGAAGGCAGATCACTGGGGCCGGATATCACCGCCCAGCTTTCGCCCCCGTCGTTGGTCCGAACCATTACGGGATGGTAACTATGAAATCCCTTATTGCTCGTAAGATCAGCAAAAGCAAAGCCCTGTTCTTGGTTGGTGAAGTAGACTCGGCTGTAGGGGTTCTCCATGTGATAAGGCCCTCCTAAAAAAACGATGGGATCCAGTACTTTCTGCCAGCGTTCGCCTCCGTCGGTGGTCTTGTAAACTCCCTCTTCTTCCGTGGTCACAAAACCGTAGGAGGGGTTAACGAAGTGGATGTCGGTGACGTTGGTGACGAACGGAGTGGTGATCGCGGTCCAACTTGCTCCCCCGTCGCGGGTTTTGAAGAAGCTCGGGGGCGGAGTTTCGGGCACGGTGCGCACGATGGTCTTCCGGTAGTAAGCCGAAGCATCGTTGGTAGCAAAGGGTTCGTGCTGCCGGTTGAACCAGGGAGAACCCTGGGTGAGGACGTCCGTTTCTGAGGTAAACACACTATCCACCCCCTCCCCGGCAATGAAGCCTATATCTTCCGTGACAAAGAAGACGTCCGTGAGGTCAAGGCGTGTGGGTGCGGTCAGGGGTTTCCAGTCGGCATTGGTATATTCATTCTCCCGGGGCTCACAACCTAGCAAAAGCGCTGAAGCAATTACCAGGATAGCGGTTGTTCTCATTGGCTTAACTTTAGGTATTCGCTGATAATAGTGTCTTTATTGTATAGAGGCGCTTATTCTGAAAAGTTACGGTTTGTGAACAAAAATATTTTCAGGAGGAGGTTTCCACCGGACATGAGATGTTACAAAGCACACCTTCTAGCCAAACCCTGCTCAACTGCCTTGAATTTACCGTTGCTACCTATCTATTTTATGTTTCAGCAGTAGTCCATCCCGGTCAATTACGTAGCCAGCGTCGCCCGAGAATGTCCAGTCGTAGATGCCCCGGCCCCCTATTCCGCTCATCTCGGTAAAGGTTTGCCCTCCGTTTTCCGTAAGAAATATTCGTCCCCTTCTGATATCAAACGGTTCTTCGTTATCAATCAGGTAGAAGACATCCGCTCGGGGACTGTAGATACCGGGATTAGCAGTAGCCATGTTCGGGTAGTTTAGGTTGGTGGAAAAGCTAGTTTGCGGGGTAATCACTCCATCACGCATGGCAAAGACGTGTTGACCGTAATAACTACCCACGAGGTATCCCGAGTTATCGTCCCACAAGGAAATTCCCTCAACAGAATAGTGTGTCTCTCCGAACTCATTTGTTTCGGGAGAGTGAATCATGTCCTCCGGAACGTCTATCAGAATCGGCTGCCAGCTATCCCCTCCGTCGACTGTGGTGTACGCCTGACTGTCGTCGTAGGCATATCCTACCAACGGATCGCTTGAAAACGCTAGATTGGTAAACTCCAACACGGGCAGTTCGTAGGGCCCGGAAAGAAACTTCCAGCTTTCTCCCCCGTCGTCGGTTTTGAGCATCACGGGACGGTAAACGTTAAACTCACCTCTATTGCTACTACGATCAACGAAGGCAAAGCCTCGCTCTTCGTTCACGAAGAAGAGCCGATTGTAGGGGTTTGTCATACGATTCTCATCACCTATGAAGACAACGGGCTCTAGCACCTTCTGCCAGCGTTCGCCCCCATCAGTAGTTTTGTAAACCCCTTCCAAGGCGGTAGTTACAAAACCGTAAGAAGAAGTGATGAAGTAGATATCGGTGACATTCGAAACAAACGGAGTGGCAATCACCGACCAGCTAGCGCCGCCGTCCCGAGTTTTGAAGAAGCTTGGACGCGGCGTTTCAGGTACGGTACGCACGATGGTTTGCTTGTAATAGGTAGTATCGGTAATAATGTGAGGTTCCTCGGTCCAACTAAACCAATTATACGAGTCGCCGAGGTCCAGAACCGCTGAAGTATATACACTGTCGACTCCCCCTCCCGCCACAAAACCAATGTCTTCGGTCACGAAAAACACGTCGGTGAGGGCACTGCGGGTGGGCACCGCTATGGGTTTCCAGTCGGCGTTAGAGAAGTCATCTTCTCGGGGCTCACAACCTAGCAAAAGCGCTAGGGCAAAAATGAGAATGGTTATTTTTTTCATGGAGTTGGTGGCAAAAGCCTTTTTGATACACGTAACTTTTTCTGCGCTTAGTTTTGCAGGTGGCTCTTATATAATAGACGCGACTTTCCCAAAAAGTCACTCTTCTGGGGCAACAATATTTTCGGATTACAGCCATCCACCTCTACTTCAGCCTAAGCTATTTTATCTACCACCCAGCGTAGCGTTGCTGCTGATCGCTATCACCACCCTGCAACCGCTTGAGATGGTTGAAACGAACACGGGGATTTGCTACGCTACAAACAACGCATGTCGCTCGCGTCCCACGAGTCACCACCCTAAAGCAGGCCTCCGACCAACGTGGCCCGGCCACCGCGGCCCACACCAGCGTGGCCCGACTAACGTGGCCCGACCAGCAGAAACCCCGCTCACTCACCTTGAGTTTTTGCCGTAATTTGCTACCTTGACTGCCCACACCAACGTGGCCCGACCAACCACCTTTTTTCTATGTTTTCTGATCCTGACCTAACCTACCTGCGGCAGCGGGGCACCGACCCCGACACCGCCGAACAGCAACTACAGTACTTCCGCGAGGGGTTTCCGCCGCTGCAACTCGTCAGAGCCGCCACCGTCGACGACGGTATCCTGCGCATTGACGATGCCCTGGCCGACGAATTTGTCAAAAAGTACGACGCGGAGTCGCCCGCCCGGCGGGTGGTGAAGTTTGTGCCCGCCTCAGGGGCCGCCAGTCGCATGTTCAAAGCCCTGTTCGCCTTCGCCCAGTCGTATTCCGGCAGCGATGAAGATTATCAGGTCTTGACCAACGATCCGCAGCAGCAAGACATCTTCAACTTTTTTAAGCGCATTCAGGACTTTGCGTTTCACGATGACCTTAAGCAAGCACGATCGCGCCAGGGACTCGGACTGAGCGAATCGGTACTACAACGCAGATACGCTGAAACCCTTAATACGCTGCTGCAGGAAGACGGACTCAACTACGGTAGTCTGCCCAAGGGACTGTTGAAGTTCCACCGCTACGACGACACGGCCCGCACCCCGGTGGAAGAGCATCTAGTGGAGGGAGCCCACTACTGCCGCGATGCTCAGCACAACGTCTACCTGCACTTCACCGTGTCGCCCGAGCACCGCGCCCTCTTCGAACAGCACGTGGCCGACGTGACGGAGCGCTACGAACAGCAGTTTGGCGTTACCTACCACGTGTCGTTTTCTGAACAGAAACCCGCTACCGACACCATCGCGGTGGACATGAACAACGAACCCTTCCGCAACGACGATGGCACCCCGCTGTTTCGGCCCGGTGGGCACGGAGCGCTCATCGAGAACCTCAACGATTTGGAGGCCGACCTGGTGTTTATCAAGAACATCGACAATGTGGTGCCCGACCGCCTCAAGGAAGAAACGTACCGCTACAAGAAATTGCTCGGCGGCATTTTACTGGCCCTGCAAGAAAAGATTTTCTCTTACCGACGGCAACTTGACACCCTGGAGGAGGCGCACGCCGAATCATTGGAAGAGGTTCGCTCTTTCGTGGAAGAACAACTGGGAGCCGTTCCGGCGCAGGTGTTTGCCTCCATGAGCGGAGCCGAAAAGGCGGCCTTTCTGATCGAGAAGCTCGACCGACCCATTCGGGTGTGCGGCATGGTGAAAAACGAGGGCGAACCCGGCGGCGGGCCCTTCTGGGTGGTGAACCCCGACGGCAGTACCTCCCTGCAAATTGTGGAAAGCGCCCAGGTCAGCCTGGATGACCCCGACCAGCAGGCCGCCTGGGAAAATGCCACCCACTTCAATCCGGTGGACATTGTGTGCTCGCTTCGGGACCATGACGGCAAGAAGTTCGATCTCACCCACTACGTGAACGACCAAGCCGGTTTCATTGCCCAAAAGTCGAAGGACGGCAAGGAGTTGAAGGCGCTGGAATTGCCCGGCCTGTGGAACGGCGCCATGGCCGATTGGAACACCGTGTTTGTGGAAGTGCCCATCGGCACCTTTAATCCTGTGAAAACGGTAAACGATCTGCTGCGCGATCAGCATCAGGAAGCATAGCCGAGCGGCTGGACACTGGTTTCTGGATACTAGCTACAGTGACCAGCATCTGGCATCTGGCATCTGGCCCCTAAGCAAATCATCTAGCACCTAGCCCCGCGTGGAACGCCATCGAGAAGATCGTCCAACCATCTAACCCTTACCTACTGTGGGCCGACGCCGTGCAGGAGCCGCCGAAAACGTTCGGGGGTAAGCTGCGGAAATTGGGTCCGGGCTTTATCTTGTCGGCCGCCATTGTGGGTTCGGGCGAACTGATCGCTACCACCACCCTAGGAGCCCGCGCGGGCTTTGTCACCTTCTGGGTGATTATCGTGAGTTGCCTGGCCAAGGTGACGTTACAACTGGAGTTCGGCAAGCACGCCATCTACTCCGGTGAAACGGTGATGGCGGCCTTTAACCAATTGCCCGGTTTGCGCTGGCGCGGCACCCACTGGACGATCTGGACGTGGTTGTTTATTCAACTGTTTAAGCTCTTACAGGTGGGTGGCATCATCGGGGGCGTAGCCATCACGCTCAATATGGCGATGCCTGTGGTGCCGATGGCGGTATGGGCCTTCGTGACGGCCATCGCCGCTTCGCTGCTGATCTACCGGGGCTACTACCGGTTTATCGAGCGCGTATCGCTGGTGCTCATCGGGTTGTTTACGCTGCTCACTTTTGCTTCGCTGTTTTTCTTGCAGTATACTCCCTACGCCCTCAGTTGGGACAATGTGCTGGAAGGCTTGCGCTTCAACCTGCCGGTGGGCATGATCGGGGTGGCCATTGCTGCCTTCGGGATTACCGGAGTGGGCGGCGACGAGATCATGTACTACAACTACTGGTGCCTGGAAAAAGGCTACGCCCGCAACACCGGTCCGCGCGTGGTAACTGGCGAGAGAAAGCAAGACCCAAACTACGAAGCCGCCTGGCTGCGCCGGGCCCGGGGGTGGATCGAGGTGATGTACTGGGACGCGATCTTGTCCATGATTGTGTACACCATTATGACGGCGGCGTTCTACCTGCTGGGAGCGGCCGTGCTGCACCAGCGCGGCGAGGTGCCCGAGGGCTACGCCATGATCGAGTCGCTGTCCCGCATCTATACCGAAACCCTGGGCGCGGGGGCCAAGTCGGTGTTTCTGCTGGGCGCGGTGGTGGTGCTCTTTTCCACCGTGTTTGCCGCTCTGGCCAGCTGGACGCGCATCTTTTCCGACTGCTTCGGGCAGATCGGGTGGATCAACTTTTACAATCCCACCGTGCGCCGCCGCAGCATTGCGGTGCTGGCCTGGGTGTTTCCGCTGGTGTGGACGCTACTGTTTTTGTTCATCCAGTTGCCCGTGCTCATGATTTTGATCGGCGGATTTGTGACGTCCATTCTGCTACTGATCGTGGTCTACGTGGCCTGGCACTTCCGCTACCGACGGCTTCCGACGAGCCTGCGTCCCTCGGCGGGCTACGACTTTGCTCTTTGGGTCAGCGCGGTGGTGATTGTTGGGGTGGGAGTGTATAGCGTGGTGAAGGTGTGGTAAGGCCCTTAGTTAGCGATAGGACTTGCGCTTTCTAAAGGAATAGATTTGCTGATTATCCAGACATATTTCTTACCTTTATCATACGATGAACCCCAACGAATTAGTATCAGAAATTAGTCGCCTGGTAAAAAATTCCGAACCGGATGCTACGGTAATTCTTTACGGATCTTATGCGCGAGGAGATCAGCGGGATGACTCTGACATTGACGTTCTAATCCTTCTTGGAAAAGATCACATCACTCCCGATGACGAGAAGCGCGTGAGCTATCCGCTCTATGCCTTAGAATTCGAGACTGGTTGCATTATTAGCCCTTTGGTTATAGGGAGAAAGGACTGGGAAAAGCGACATCGCATCACCCCCTTCTATGAGAACGTGCAAAGAGAAGGGGTGGTGCTATGAAAGAGGAGGAACGTCAAGCTTTAGTACAATACAGGATCAACAAGGCAAAGGAGACATTTGAGGAGATTGCTACGCTTTCCGAACATAGATTCTGGAACACCGCAGTTAATCGGATGTATTATGCTTGTTACTACGCGGTAAGTGCTTTATTGATCGATCGGAATATCCAGGTTCAAACGCACACCGGCGCAAGACGCATGTTCGGTCTGCATTTTATCAAAACAGGAGTGATCGACCAAGAACTGGGCAAGTTTTATTCAAGCTTGTTCAATAAGCGTCAGACTGGTGATTACGAAGATTTTCTTGATCATGATCAAGAGGATGTTGAAGCGCTGATAAAGCCCGCTCGAAGCCTCATCAACACCATAGAAGCGCTACTAACCAAGTAGCGCTTCATTAGCAATTCTTGGTGTTCACTGATTGCTGTACTTGATTATACGTTTGACAAATTCCCCCCACCCGTTGCAATCCACCCCCAGATGACGTAATTTTGCCCCCTGAAACGAACAAAAAGCTCCTAACCCTCTAGCATACATGCCAAACATCGGAAAAGTAGTGCAGGTCATCGGCCCCGTGGTCGACGTTAGTTTTGATGCCGAAGACACGAAGCTACCCAACATTCTCGACGCCTTAGAAATTAACCGCTCTGACAACACCAAACTGGTGCTGGAAGTGCAACAACACCTGGGCGAAGACCGCGTGCGCACCATCGCCATGGAAGCCACCGAAGGATTGGTGCGCGGCATGGAAGTGGTCGACACCGGCCAACCCATCACCATGCCCACCAGTCCCGAAATTCGCGGACGCCTCTTCAACGTGGTAGGCGAAGCCATCGACGGACTCCCCCAACCCGCCCGAGGCAAAGGCCGCTCCATCCACAATGCACCGCCTAAGTTCGAAGATCTATCCACCTCCGAAGAGATCCTATATACCGGCATCAAGGTGATCGACCTGCTCGAACCCTACGCCAAGGGCGGTAAGGTAGGCTTGTTCGGCGGCGCCGGAGTAGGGAAAACGGTACTCATTCAGGAGCTGATCAACAACATCGCTAAGGCCTACTCAGGTTTCTCGGTGTTTGCCGGAGTGGGCGAACGCACCCGCGAGGGCAACGACCTGCTGCGCGAATTTATCGAGGCCGACATTATCAAGTACGGCGAGGAGTTTAAAGAATCTATGGAGCACGGCGGCTGGGACCTGAGCAAGGTAGACATGGATGCCATGCTTGAGTCGCAGGCTACCCTGATCTTCGGGCAGATGAACGAACCTCCCGGAGCGCGCGCCCGCGTGGCCCTGTCCGGACTGAGCGTGGCCGAGTACTTCCGCGACGGCTCCGGCGAGGGCCAGGGTAGTGATATCCTGTTCTTTATCGATAATATCTTCCGCTTCACGCAGGCGGGTTCTGAGGTGTCGGCCCTGCTGGGGCGGATGCCCTCGGCGGTAGGCTACCAGCCCACGCTGGCCACCGAGATGGGAGCCATGCAAGAGCGCATCACCTCCACCCGCAACGGTTCTATCACCTCGGTGCAGGCCGTCTACGTGCCCGCCGATGACTTGACCGATCCGGCCCCGGCCACCACCTTTGCTCACCTGGATGCTACTACGGTACTGAACCGAAAGCTCACCGAGATCGGTATTTACCCGGCCGTAGACCCGCTGGATTCTACCTCGCGCATCCTGTCCGAAGCGATTGTGGGCGCCGAGCACTACAACACCGCCCAGCGCGTGAAGGAGATTCTGCAGCGCTACAAAGAACTACAGGACATCATCGCCATCCTGGGTATGGACGAACTGTCGGACGAAGACAAGCAGGCGGTGCACCGTGCCCGCCGCGTACAGCGATTCCTGTCGCAGCCCTTCTTCGTGGCCGAGCAGTTCACGGGTATCCCCGGCGTGCTGGTCGATATCAAAGACACCATCAAAGGCTTCAATATGATCATGGACGGCGAACTGGATCACCTCCCTGAGACCGCCTTCAACCTGGTCGGAAGCATCGAAGATGCCATTGCTAAGGGCGAAAAAATCATGGCCGAAGCGAAATAAATCGGGTATTGGGTTTTGGGGATTAGGGGTTGGGTTACATGCTTTTCCCAACCCCTAATCCCCAATCCCTAAAACCCAAAAATCCCAACCCTATGCATCTAACGATTATCACCCCCGACCAGCAGATTTTCGACGGCGAAGTGGATTCGGCTACCTTCCCCGGCGAAGACGGTTCGTTTCAGGTGCTGAACAACCACGCTCCGCTGGTGAGTGCGCTGGGCAAAGGAGAGATTCGCTACCGCGGGCGGAGTAACAACGCTTCGGTAGTTGTGGAGGGAGGAGTGGTAGAAGTGCTCAACAACAACGTGACCGTGCTCGCCGAGCGGGTGCTGGACGCGGTTGAGTAGTCCCTTACGCAGGCTTCGCTCAGGGCTTAACGCTTTGCCAATACTTTTTTCAGACAGATTTATTATCCAATAGCTTATTCTCATGCGTCCAGACCAGGTCTGGAACGGCTGAATCTTGGTAGGAGATACCAATAACGCGCCTTCCTGGTCCAGCGTTCTGAGCCGGTACATTTGCGGTACCTTCTGCGATCCTGCCGTGAGATAATATACTTGATCGGTATGGGGATTCACTCCCACCTGATACGGAATCTCATCCGGCAACAAAACCAGCGTGCTCACCAGGGTTCCTGACAAATTGGCCTGTTTGATGGCACTACGACCGGTTCGCAAATCGCGCAAGTCAGTGAACACAATGCGCTCGTTTGAACTATCCACGCAGAAATCCTGAATAAACAGGGCGGGCTGGTTGGCCCCCACTCCACCGATAATTCGCTCGGGCTTGCTTCCGTCGGGATGCACCCGGTAAATTTCGCCCGTGAAACTTAGCCAGTAGATACGGCGGCTAGCGCTATCGACCACCACCTTCACCGGTTGATCCATCGCCGATAGGGTGGCAAAATACTGTTCTACCGCTAGAGGGGCAACCGCAAGCGGCGGCTGATAATTACAATTGCTCAGCCCCAAACCCATGAGAACGAATAAGATGGCGAGCAGTGGTAAACGATTCATAGGTTTGATAGACTGTGAAAGTATGCTGCCAGTTAGTGGTTTTTGGTTCTCAAAACGTAACTTCCGGCTTCACTCAGCTTAAGAACGTAAATTTGTCGCTTGCCGGATTGCCTGAAATAAGTGAACTCCCATTCTTTTGGGCGGCAGCGGTGGTCGGGGCACCGTACCGCACTTGGACGAACCCCACGATAGCGCTAGTGAAGTGCCCAGAACGCAAATAAAAACGGGTCAAACAATATTTTTCCAGAATTTTTATCACTTTTGGTTACAATAATAATTCCTCTTCTGACTAACCGACAATACACCCATGAGACACGATAGTCCTTCGGACGAAGAAATCATCGCGGCGATAAAGAAGAATAAAAATTTGAACGAGACGGTTCGCTATTTGTATCAGGCTCATTTTGATAGCCTGGCCAACTTTATTCGTACCAACAGTGGGCGACAGGAAGACGCGGAAGACTACTTTCAAGAAACCCTGGCGGTATTTATCAACATCGTGCGCCGCGACAAGTTTCGGGGAGATAGCAGTATCAAAACGTTTCTTCACTCGATCATGCGTAACCTGTGGCTGAACGAACTCAAGCGTCGGAACAAAGCCTTGGCTCGGGAAACTATCTACTACGAGCAAGGCGAAAAAGAGGCGGGCAATGTGCAGCACACGGTTCACGAAAGTGAAACCACCCGGCAGGTGTTAGCGCTTTTTGAGCGACTGGGCGAGAACTGTAAGAAGGTGCTGGTACTGTTTTATTACGAAGACAAAACGATGAAGGAAATCGCGCTCGCCATGAACTACGACAATGAGCAAGTGGCTCGGAACACCAAGTATAAGTGTTCAAAAAAGCTGACTGATTTATTAGACAGCCGTCCGGGAATGAAAGAAGCATTTAAAAATTTACTTAGTAACCACCGATGAACGATTTTTCAGACTTTGAACGGGCGCAGCAGATAGACCGCTATCTGGCGGGTCGCCTGACCATTGAAGAAACCCGCACCGTAGAAGCCGCCCTGGAGCAAGACCCCGCCTGGCAGCAAGCCTACGAAGACGCCAAACTGACGCGTTCGCTAACGCAAGATCACGCTTTACGGGACGAGATTCGATCGATCCGTACGGCTATGTTGAGCGAAAGCGCGTCGGAGGTCACGATAGAACCCATGACCGGAACTCCGATGACCCCACCGACCGGAACGGTAGACCGATCCGCAGCGCCCCGGTCGGAGGCTAAGGTGCGCCCCATTTCTCCAGCGTTCGGCTACGCAGGTCGTATTGCTGCGGGATTTGCCCTGTTGCTGGTAGGCTTTCTGGGCTTCCAGTACGCTACGCTGTCGGGTGAAGATTTGTACGCGGAGCGCGCCTCGGTGTATCAGGTGACCGCCAGTCGCTCGGCTGATGAAACAAGCACTTCGCCCGAAGAACAACTTGAACAACTCTACCGCGCGCAGCGCTTTTCCGAAACCACTGCCGCCTACGAGCAACTGACCGACCCGACGATGATGGCGATGTTTTTAGCGGGGAACGCCTACTTGCAACAGGACAACACCGACCAGGCCATTGCGGCCTTCGGCGAGATTGTGCGGATCAACGGTAGCCAGGGCATCAATCGGTTCGAAGAAGACGCGCAGTATTATCTAGCCCTCAGCTACCTCAAAGCCGACCGTCCGGATGAAGCGCTACCCCTGCTAGAGGAAATCAACGATAACCCTCAGCACAGTTACCATTCATTAGTAGGCGATTATTATTTGTGGAAGGTAAAATTTCTGAATCGTATCGGTTGATTGGCGATTCCGGTAAAGACAGATTGCCGTAGCGACAGATTGCCGTAGCGACAGATTGCAATCTGTCGCTACGCCGTTTGTTTCAATCTGACCCATTTCTGTCGCCGCCATCGCAGCAGTCCACCCACCAAGCCTACCAGCAACAATCCAATCGACAACCACCACCACCATTGATAATTGTCGTAGATGGGCACCGGATCACCGATGAACACGAAATTGGCCCAATAATAAGGAGCCTTCCGGGCGGGATGCACGGCGGGGTCGTTCAGATAATCAAGCTTTCGCCTGCCGCAGGGCTTCGTCTTTTTCCCATCCCCGTTTGAGGTAGTGGTGCAAGCGAGTAGTAAGCCGGGCCGACGAGCGGTCGTCGGCTTTCCACAGGGTGGTTACGGTGTTGGGGCAGCCCGCGTAGGCAAAGGCCCGGGCCAGACTCATCACCCCCTCGCCCCGCACCAGTTGACCGTTGCCCGCCTCGCAGGCGCTCAGAATAACCAACTTTACGCTGTCGAGCCGCATGTTGTACAGTTCGTGCGTGTACAAGCGATAATTCGCCACCGAGTCGCGCTGCTGCGGATAGAACGCGATAAACGACTGCGAAGGGTCTTCGTCGTTTACGGTGGCGTGGGTGGCCAGGTGCAGCACGTTGTAGGAACCGGCTACCCGCAGAAACCGGCGTTTGGTGGCCTTGCCTTCCGTATAAATACTGCCGCCCACGCTTTCTACCTCAGCTTGAGAATCGCGCAGCGGACTGAACCCCTGACTGCGTACGTTGCCTCCCTGTTCACCGGCAAAGGGAGCCATTGCTAACACGTTTTCTGTCGGGTAGCCGCGTCGTTCGTCAATGGCCTGCCGCAGCAACGAAGCTGAGTAGCCGTAGTGTAGCGTGTGCGAATGCAGCAGGTAGTTGGCCCGTTGCCCATCCACCGACAGCAGATCGAAGGGCAGGTAGTGCAGCGGACCGTCGGGCACGATAATGAGTTTGCGCGCGTTGGCGACCGCATCGGCCACCGGGGTAATCAGGTAGCGGTAAAGCGTCGCTAGGCTCACGGCATCCTCCCCCTGTCCGGCGCGGTAGTCATAGAGGTGCCGCCGGGTGCGTTGCAGGGCCGAGTCCAGTTCGGCGGTTCGGGCCACCGAGGCTACGCGTAGTTCGTCACGACGCAAAGCGAATACGTAGATTTCCTTTTGTCCGACAAAGTACTCCAGCAACGCCTCGTTATCATTGAGCAACGAGCGTTGCAGGGCGGCAATGTCCAGGGAGTCGGGCTGGTACTTGCGTTGGTAGTAGTGTTCGTCTTTTTGCAGGTACTTTATGGTGCGGGCCAGCGCAATTTCCTGGTCGATGAGTTGCTGCCGATAGTGTTCATTCTGGGCGGAGTCCTGGCTCTCGACCATTTTGAGCCGCAGGGCGGTGATTAGTTGCTTCAGGCGGTGTTCGTCTTGCACCAGACTATCGTTTACCGCGCCGGAGGCTTTAATCTTCACGTCGCGCAGACTCTCGGTGAGCACCGCGGCCTTGCTGGCCTCCGAAAACTGAAACGCCTGCGCCACGTACTGCGGATCGTTGGTGAGTTGATGCAGTTGCACCGCCGTGGCAATGGCTTCTTCGTAGACGGGCGCCACCTTATTGACCAAAAACAGCTTGGCCTCGTCGTTGTCGTAGGTTTTCTGAATATGCTGCGCCACGCGGATGGCCAGTTGGTAGGTAGTGAGGGAGTGGTTGAGATCGTTCGGTGGTTATCCCTTTTGTACATCTTTCAAAGACTGCTGCTTTTTGGTTTAGTGTCTCAAACAAATACAGTAAAGATATCGCTTTAGCAAAGTCTGTTGGATTAGAATAAATGTCTTGGCTGTCAAAAGAGAAAACCTGAGCGGATAATGACTTTTGGTAGTAATAGAGCGCACTATCAAGCGCTAATTGGCTCGCTTTTACATCCCCTATGCCCCGGTAGGCATTGGCTAGAATAACGTTTTTGTCATTAAACAAACTATCATTGAGGATGAGTGAAGCATTGTAATAAACTGAGGCAGCATCTAAATTACCCAGTTGCGTGTATGCGAATCCCAGGTGGTTCAGCGTAATATTCTTGATACGACCATTGGAGAGAGGAATAGCCTGTTGCAGGTAATGGATAGCGCTATCATACTGCTTCTTTCCCCCGTAAGCTACTCCTAAGTTATGAAGGATAGCATGTGTGTATAAACCGTTCTTAAGCAAAGATTTGAATGCGCTTATTGACTCGTTATAGTTACCTAGCTTCTCATCGGCGATAGCAATGTTGTTTCTAATTATGTCCTCCTCTACTGCCTCTATTTCCGCCCTAGATTCTGCGAGTTGTAAAGATTTGTAGAGATAATTCTTCGCTTGCTGATAGTTTCCTAAAGAAAAATAGTAGTTCCCTAGTGAATTGTACAGCTTATCTTTCTTTTTTGTATTAGGATAGGCAACTAGTAATTTTTCTGCCTGTTGATAGTAGTATCTTGCTGAATCAATAGCGGACTTCATGAACTGAACATCTCCTAGATAAAGATAATCTTCATAGTTTGTTGAGTCCTCTGAAATCGCCTGGCGGGTAACAATAGCCCGGTGAAAACAGTCAAGCGCATTGCGAGCATCCCCCTGTTCCAAATAAATGATTCCCATTTTATGGTAACAGTCTCCGCGTACCAACCAGGCGCCCACTTGCTGATGTCTTGCTATTGCTGCCTGATACAGTTCTAACGCTTCCTGATCCGATTCCTCGGTAGGATAATCAGAATTGAACAAAGTTTCTGCTCTTTGATACAATGCATCAACGCTGTCAACTATTGTATCTTTCTGGTTTTGCCCGAAAGTAGGTTGTGATACTAGCAGAATGTAGACTACTATGTACCAACTCAGTGCTGAGTGGTGAACAAATCGCTTCATAGTCTATACTGTTTATCAACGCATGCCAACAATGATTATATACGTAGGCCTTTCTCTCTCTTCTCTTCCATTGATAGGGTATCGCTGTTTTTCATTAAGCAGTGCAATGAGTTCCTGTGGAATATCGGATACGGTTTCATAGTAGAAAATCTGCACTTTGAGACTGTTCAAGAAAGTAGGCTCCGCCTCCAGGGTATAAAATATCTCAAAATCGCGCGTAGGTTCTTCAACAAGGTCCACTCCTTCCTCACGGAAGTTGACGATTGTTTGCTGTAGATCAATAATTCCCGTCCTGTTGTCAATTGTCCAATCCACGAGAAGCGGCGGAGGGCTGTCCCTGGCCTAGTTCTAATTCAAATAGAGCTGCCTCGTCAAAAAAACCTTTCACACCCCTAACTTCTTCGTTGATTCCATCCACAATGGGTACGGCCTCAAATTCGTTGTCCTCTAGCACATACACCCTATCTAGGTAATCGATGCCGCCAATAACAATGGATGTTTCGCAGGCGATGCGCCCGTCCGTAGAAACGAAGCGAATATAGTACTGCACCCCGGCCTCGCTCGTGTTTATATTGATCACTCCCGTTTGAGTATCAATGTCCAGCCCTTCCGGCTCAACGGTAAACCTACCCTCGGGCACCTCTCCTTCAAAAGTAGGGGTGATAAAAAAGCTAACAGAAGGGTCGGTAGGCCTAAATACTGGTCCATCGCCCTTATACGAAAGCCCACATTCTTCCACCTTTACCGGCCCTCTGCAATCGCCACCTTCGTTTCGCAGATAGTCTCTCCGTCGTCCAGCGTATATACCACCGTATACTCACCGGCGGCGCTGGAGTTCACATCAATAGCTCCGCTCACCGAGTCGATGACCAAGCCTTCGGGTTGCGCGGCAAACTTTCCGCTTGATTGATCGCCCTCAAAAATAGGCGTTGCCACTTGCTCATTGGGTCCGCCGTCTGGGGTGTAGATCAACTGATCGTAGGTAAACAGACAGGGAGTGGCGGGCGCTTCACAGTCGCAGAACAGATCACAGCCCGAAAGGCTCAGCAACAAGATGACAAATAGCCCAGCGTTGGTCAATAAAGGTCTCATAATAAGTTAGGTTGGTTGCGTTAGTACAAAGTAATGCGTATCCATCCTGGATAAAGGGGACGGAGAATAGATTCACGTTAACTTAGGTAGGTAGTAGCGGGGCGGTCTGCTTATGCCCCTTTATACGCGCTTGCGCAAAAGGTAAACAAATGTTTAAAGAATTATTTTACAGCGATCGGCCCGGACGAAAGAAAGGGCTATCTTTTGTAATCAATCCGGTTCTTTTGGTCGTTAACGGTCGTTTATCTAACCTCTCAGACAGTAAGTCAAGTGACAATCACAAACCGACAGGAAAACCGGTTTCTTTTAGGCAAGCCACTCGTTAACTCTTCAATCGCTTGTTTTCGCCAATTAGGCAACAAAACACCGGTAGTGGCCTTCAAAACCTGCCCTCAATGTACCGATTTTAGCTAAAATACAATTCAATTTATTGGCAACTTCCTACAATGTTCTAATGGGTCTTTAATACCATTAATTATTTCTATATTTATTTATACTATTGTTTCATACCAAATCACAATAGTTATGATCGATAGCACGGTTTCCAACGAAGAGATTCTCTTGCGCATCAGCGGCGAGCTCAAGCAGAAAATTGCCCGCGTACGCTCGCACAGTAGTCAGTTGCAACAGGCTTTCGCCGGAACCATGGACACCGAGCATCACCAGTGGTTTGAGTCTATTGAAAAAGACTGCCTTGATCTTAACAGTATCATTCACAACCTGATTTCGTTAGATAATCAGCACGACGAACACCAGCATCCTCTCCAGGTGGACACCGTGCACCTGAACCGCTTTCTGACCGCTTACGTGGCGGATTACACCTCGGAACCCGCCCAAAGTAAACACGTTCAGGTATCCTACGAAGACATTGACGAGAGCATTCATATTCACATCGACCCCCAGGCCATTTCCGAAGCGCTGTCGCATATTTTGTCCAATGCGATTAAGTTTTCTCCCGCCGAAACCCAGATCGTGATCAAGCTGGTGCGCTACGCCAACGTAGCCAACCTGTCCATTTCGGATCAGGGCATCGGTATTCCTAAAAAATTGCGTCCTTACTTGTTTAAAAAGTTCAGCAAAGCCACCCGCCGCGGCACCGATGGCGAAGAATCTACCGGACTAGGGCTTTATCTCACGCGCAGCATCATCGAGAAGCATCAAGGTAGCGTTTGGCTGGAGAGCGAAGAAGGACGCGGCACCAACGTATACATCAACCTGCCCATTCGGGAAAAGATTATGTAACAGTTTTCCTGTCGTTCATGAAACCTGTCGTTCATGAAATACGAAAGCAGAGGCAGCAGGTATTCACTGGAAAAGGTGGCCTACCGCCGAAAAGAAAAAAGGCCAGTGAATCTAGTTCACTGGCCCTTCAAGAGTATAAAGAATCTGCCGTGTCGCTTTTCCTATCTCCTTACTTCAATTTCACGTTCACATCCATATTGCCTTTGGTGGCCTTGGTGAGCGGACAGTTTTTAAAGGCGTTATCCAGAATAGTCTGTGCCTTTTTTCCATCCACCTCGGGGATAGTCACCTCCAGATCCAGCGCAAAGCGCAGATCGCCTTTCTCTACCTGCACGGCCTTTATGGTGGCTTTCACCTGGGTATTATCTAGCTCCACGCTGTTTACCTTGGCCACGTGGTAGAGTGTACCTTCAAGGCAAGCGGCGTAGCTAGCCGCAAACAGCTGCTCAGGAGTGGTGCCTTCTTTTTTTTCATCTTCACCCTCGGGCATATACACGTCCACGTCTAAGGCACCGTTTTCAGAAGAAACGTGGCCGGTCAGTCCGCCCTTCGAGGTCACTTCACTTTCGTACATGGTTTTCATCGCTGCTTATTTATAGTTCGTAAGAAATTTGTTTCACCTTCTTACTACTGCTTTCAAGGGGGATTGTTTGACCGGAATAAGGCTAATTGTCCGGCAAGGTCGAGCAGATTGGTTTTCTTTCAGCCGTCAAAGTACCGGGCCAGTATCAGGCCCCAGTAGCCACCACTTGTCGGATACCCTCTTCGTACGAAGTCTTTTGGAAATCGAAGCGTTTATCAAACTTGCTACTGTCGAAAACGTAGTCGCGGTCGTACTGATACAGCATCTCGTGCAGCTCACGCATCACGGGGTTGAACCAACCGATCACCTTCACCAGCGTTTTTCCAGCTACCTGCGACTTGGGCGCCACGTTCATCTCCCGGGCGAATGCCTCGATCCAAGCTTTTCCCGTAGGCGGATTATCGGCGGTGGGCAAGTGCCACACCTGACCATAGGCATCGGCGGTGTTGCCCAGCAGGGCGGTGGCCCGGCCCGCGTCGGGCGTATAGGTAAATGCGTGTTTATACTGATCGGACCCCAGCCAGTTGGCTTTCTTGCCCTGCTTCAGATTTTTATAGACCGTTTCGTTGAGCACCTGGTTGGCATACTGGGGCGGGCCGTAGAAGTCGGCCGAGCGGGCAATGAGCGCGGTGATGTTTCCGGCGCGCACCTCGTGCATCAGTTGGTCGGCGATCTGTCGGCGCACTTTGCCCTTGTTGCTGCTGGGGTTCACGGGCGTGTCTTCGGTCATGTGCGTCACGTGCTGCGGATCGTACATATACACGTTATCGAAGAACACCAGCTTAACGTTATGCTGCTTGCAGGCACTAATGGTGTTGGCCATCACCACCGGCCAGGTGGAGCGCCAGGTAGCAGTGTTGTAGGGCAGTCCGACAGTAAGGTAGGCCACCTCGGCTCCCTGCACCGCTTTGGCCACCCGGTCGGCATCGGTCAGGTCACCCTCAAACAGTTCGTCGGTTTTGTTGACTTTCTTCGGGTTGCGACTCATCAGCCGGATGTCGGGGGTGTGTTGGGGCAGTGCCAGGGCGAGTTCGGTACCGATGGCTCCGCCGGAGCCGAGAATTACTTGCATGGTGAGG
>CAWHXE010000004.1:0-54863 GCA_963833215.1 uncultured Cytophagales bacterium
TTCGTTTATCATTGCCACTCCGCTGGCGTGGTGGGCCTTGCGTACCTACTTGGAGCGCTACACCATCCGTACCGACGTACACTGGTAGATTTTTCCGCTGACCGGTGCCGTGGCCCTGTTATTTGCGCTGCTCTTTGTTGTTAGCCAAGCCCTGCGCGCCGCCCAGGGTGATCCGGTGAAAGCCTCGCGGAGTGAGTAATTTGGTTTGTTAAAAGCGCCTAGCACCTTTCGTCAATATTCCTTGTGTTTTATGCTTCAACGTATTCCGCGATTGCTCGCCACCTCATTGGCCGCTGGCGGAATTCCACAAACGGTACAAATCCCTTGCAATGCAAGGACCACTTCCAGACAGAGTAATCTGATACAGACTACACCCGTATTTTAGCGACTTTGTTAATCAACCCGCAGATACAATGATGCAAGTTCTTTCTAACAGACTTCGGCTTCTGGACATAGTAAGAGGCTATTAGATACTGTAGAATCTATATCATTTTAGCGCCCCTCAAAAAACTAATCATATGAGACAGCTTGTTGAAAAAAGATATTAGGTAGTGTTACAGAATGTATGCTGCGCCTCAGGCAGCATTTTTTTGCCAAATGTAAGCCTTGATATATCCAAAATGCATATCATCTTTTTTGGAAAAACAGATGGTTTTTCGGCAGAGTCTTTTGATATGAGTTCTGAAATTTAGATTCTGTCGCTCAATTTTCTGAGTCTTTTTCTTTGATATGGTATGCTTTTCAAGAGGAATATATTTCTTGTAAGATTTCCACCGGGTCGCCGGGCGATTATCTGTATAGTGTGTTTTATGTCCAAATGAGCCAGTTTTCTCATCAATTTTTGGCAAGAAGCATCATTGCGTTTGCCTATCTGAAAAGCCAATATTTTGCCACTGTCCCCGCAGTAGGCGTACCGCGCCAAGGTGGCCAAACCCAACGTTTTCCTTGAGTGCGATGCCCCACCCGCGCCGCGGTGGCCAGGACCAGAATTCATCAATCATTACATGCTCAAAACTGCCTTTTAACTGAGGTTCATCCAAGGTGGCAAATCGCGCCACGATGGCCAAGTTCTGAGGGTCAATATTACAGTTACTGCGCTGACCTTCAGCACGTTAACCGTGTCTCGGATGCCACTTGCTCGCATAGCCATCCTCAAAATCTGCTTCTTGACTCGTGGATCAGCACCTCTGTATTGGTAGCTAAATTGAATCGGATCGCCGAAGCGACTGCTTTTTGCAAATATGACAGAGAAAGTTTTGGCGGCCGTTTCCTTTAACACCGTTTTTCTTTACTTTCCCACTCTCGCAATGAGCCACCGTGGCGCGGGGCAATATACTTTTACCTGAACGTAACACATTCAGCAAAAGTGAGCTTTCATTGCGTTTTTTCATAGCAGCATACATTCCAAAACACTACCCTTCTTTGTAGTCGACCAGCAAAGGCCCAACTTTTTTCTGTGGCAGTTACTACCCTTTTCTTACGTGAAACGTTTCGCATGAACTGAAGCCTAACTGCCGCCATTACTCCCCATACACCACGTGCAGCACGGTTTCGCCCACTGCTTCTAATGTCTCCCGGCTAATAATGTCCAGATCGTCGGCGTGGGTGTGGTGGTAGTCGGCGAAGTACGATTTATTGGTGGGTTCGTACTCCACAATGTCGATCATCGGGATTTTGGCGTCGTAGTTCACGTACACGTGGTCATCGATAATTTCCGGACTCTCTTTGTTTACGAAGTAGCTGCTGTACCCGAGCTGCTGGGCGGTGTTCCACACTTTTTTCACGATGCTGGGCGCTACCCGCTCCGAGACTCCCTCTTGGTAGAACGTGGCCGCTTCGGCGCCCACCATGTCGAGCAAGATGCCGTAGTAGGCCGAGTAGTTGGGCTGGTGCTTGTTGTCGGACCAATATTGCGAACCCAAGCACCACCACACCCGGTTCGCACTTTCGGCGTTGCTCTTCTCTCCCTCCGGCTCACCGTAGTCTTCCCCGTTCGAAGAATATAATATCGACGCCAACGCGCGGCACGGTGTCGGCCTGTTGCAGGGCGCGGGCCACCTCCAGCAGCACGCCCACACCGCTGGCCCCGTCGTTGGCCCCATCGATGGGCTGGTTGGTGCGGGTGCTGTCTTTGTCGGCGTAGGGGCGGGTGTCCCAGTGGGCGGCCAGCAGAATGCGCTTGCGCCGCTCGGGATACAGGCTGCCGATGATGTTGCTCAATTGCAGCGGGGTGCCATTGTAGGCTTCTGCTTCAAACTCCTGCACCTGCACGGTGGCTCCGTAGGTAGTAAGTTTGTCCACCAGCCAGTTCTTGGTAGCGGTGTGGGCGGCAGTGTTGGGCACCCGCGGACCAAAGTCCACCTGTTGAGCCACGAAGGCATAGGCCGAATCGGGATTGAAGTTGGGGGCGGGCAGGGGCGCGGGCCGTTGGGTGGCTTCTTGTTCGGTGGTGGTGTTGGGGCCGCACGCGGTGAGCAATACGCCGACCAAAAGTGCCGCAAGTAGTTTAAAAGGGAGCATAGCACCGGCAAGTTAGTAACCTTTGTCCTACCCAACGATTTTGGTACCAAAAAAATGCTTTAGGCCACCGGCTGAGCTAATAATTTTTACAACCCGTGAACATCACTCCCGTCAGCAATTGAATCCTCCCAACTCTTTTGTTTAATTAGGAAGAGAAAGATTGGGCAGTTCCCTGGTCGCTAAAGTAGTCGCCAGCAACCGTTTGATTTAGCCAAGATATTCACTACCTTTGCGACAGTAAGCGTTTAGCAGCATTCAGAGGGGGCCTTGTCCCCTCTTTTTTGTTCGCACTATATGACCCTAGAGCACACCATCACCGATTGGACCAACGAGCTTTTGGCCGAGCAAGACCCGGCCCTATTCCTGGTATCCGTTGAGGTGTCGCCCGGACCAGGAACCCGCAAGGTTCGGATTTATCTGGACGGCGACCAAGGGGTATCAATTGATACCTGCGCCGAGGTGAGTCGCGCGCTGGCCAATCGACTTGAGGAAGAAGAACTCATCGAGGATGCGTACACGCTGGAGGTTTCGTCGGCCGGGTTGAGTCAGCCGTTGCTGCTGCGGCGGCAGTACACCAAAAACGTGGGGCGTCACGTCAAAGTCACGTTGCAAGATGACAAAACGGTGCAGGGCAAGCTGCTGGCGGTGGAGGATGAGCAAATCACCGTAGCGGCCGAACCGGCGGGCCGATCGAAGAAGAAGTCGGTGGCAACCACCGAGACAACCATTGCTTTTAGTAACATCAAGAAAACCAACGTATTAGCCTTATTCAACTAGCTATGATGGACACGGCAACCCTGATTGAATCGTTCGCGGAATTTGCCCGAGGCAAAAATATCGACCGCCCCACCATGATCCGCATCCTGGAAGATGTGTTTCGTACCATGATTCGCAAGAAGTACGACGTCGACGACAACTTCGACGTGATCATCAACGCCGACAAAGGAGATTTGGAAATCTGGCGCTTCCGCGAAATTGTCGACGATAACTCCGAAGACATCTGGGAACCCGACAAGATCAGCCTGACCGAAGCGCAGAAAATTGAACCCGACTTTGAGATCGGCGAAGAAGTGGCCGAGGAAATCAAGCTCGAAGATTTTGGCCGCCGCGCCGTGATGACCGCCCGCCAAACGCTCATCCAGAAGGTGAAAGATCTGGAAAAAGATATTCTCTTCGAAAAGTATAAAGATCTGGTCGGCGAGATCATCGCGGGCGAAGTGTACCAAACGCTAAGTCGCGAAACGCTACTCATCGACGGCGAAGGCAACGAAATCATCTTGCCTAAGTCCGAGCAAATTCCCAAAGACCGCTTCCGCAAGGGCGAGTCGGTGCGGGCCATTGTGCACCGCGTGGAGATGGTGAACGGCACGCCGCGCATCATTCTGTCGCGCACCTCGCCCAAGTTTTTAGAGCGCTTGTTTGAGATGGAAGTGCCCGAGGTCTACGACGGCGTGATCACCATTCGCAAAACCGTGCGCGAGCCCGGCGAACGCGCCAAGGTGGCTGTAGAATCGTACGACGACCGCATCGACCCGGTGGGCGCCTGCGTGGGCATGAAAGGATCGCGCATCCACAGCATCGTGCGCGAACTGCAGAATGAGAACATCGACGTGATTAACTACACCGACAACCTCGACCTGTACGTGACCCGCGCCCTGAGCCCGGCCAAGATCACCACCATCAAAACCGAACCCGACCGTATCTCGGTGTTCTTGAAGCCCGACCAGGTGTCGCTGGCCATCGGCCGCGGCGGACAGAATATCAAGCTGGCCAGTCGGCTGGTGAACTACGAAATCGACGTGTTTCGCGACACCGTGGGCAACGAAGATGACGAAGACGTGGACTTGGATGAATTTTCAGACGAACTTGATGGTTGGGTAATAGACGAGCTTAAAAAGATCGGACTGGACACCGCCAAGAGCGTGCTTACCTTGTCAAAAGCCGACATTGTGCGTCGCACGGATCTGGAAGAAGAGACGGTAGACAATCTGGTGAAAGTGTTGAATCAGGAGTTTGAGTAATTTTATAATCAAGAAAAATAACGGATATTTGAGTATGGTTGAGGAAAAAACGATGAGGCTTAGTCAGATCGCACGAAAGTTCAACATTGGTCGGAACACCATTGTGGATTTTTTAGCCGAGAAAGGCTTCGAAACTGATCGAAGCCCGAACGCTAAAATTCCATCGGATCAGTACGAACTGGTGGCGCGTGAATTTGCTTCGTCGGCCCTGGATAAAGAGGAAGCCTCGGGCCTCACCATTGGCGTTAAGCAAGAGAATCTGGTCATTGATAATGCAGGGGCGCAAATCAGCCGAGCGGCCGACCCGGCGGATGACGATGAGTTGTTCATCCGAGGGCTGACGCAGGATAAGCGCCGCGAACCCACTCCGACCCCGAAGAAAGAGGAGCCCATTGCTGCCCCGAAAAAGCCCGCTGAAACCAGTCCGGAGCCAACTCCGGCCGCCGAGTCATCGGCCCCTGAATCTTCAACCCCCGAAGCGTCGGCCGCTGAGGCGAAACCCGCCGAGGTGTCGGCCACCGAAGTGTCGGCCACCGAAGTGTCGGCCACCGAATCATCGGCCACTGAGGCCAAGGTTGAGCCTGCCACCCCGGAAGAGGATAGCACTCCCAAGCTAGGTCTCACCGTGAAGGGAAAGATCGATCTGGACGCGATCAACGATCGCAAGAAGCCCGCTAAAAAGAAAGAACCGGCGCCTGAAGCAACCAAAGAAGCGCCGAAGAAACCGGTAGAAACCAAGGAAGCCGAGACAAAAGAAAAAGCGGCCGAGACCGCCCCCCCGGCCACTGCCCCGGAAACTCCGGCAACCACTGAGGCGGTAGCCGCCAACAAAAAGGAAACTCCTCCCGTTGCCCCTAAAAAAGAAGAAGAAAAGGTAATCAACGCAAAGGCCGACCAGCTGAAGGGACTGACGGTGCTAGGAAAAATTGAGTTGCCCGCCGATAAGAAGAGGGAGCCCAAGCCGGTGGCCTCTTCCGACGCGCAGAAGAAGAAGCGTAAACGACGACGCATCCGCACCGAGGGAGGTGCCACCACCGACAGCCGAGCGCGTACGGGCACCGGCAGCAAACCAGGAGTGGCCGCCAAGAAAAAGGGCAAGAAAGAAGAAATTTCTGATAAGGAAGTACAAGAGCAGATCAAAGAAACGCTCGCTAAACTGAGCGGAGGCAACAAACGCGGTTCGCGTGGCGCCCGCGCCCGCCAGGAACGCCGTCGCGCCGACCGCAAAGAGCGGGAAGATCAGGCCCTGCAAGAACAGCAGGAGGCTACCATTCTTAAGGTGACCGAATTTGTTTCGGCCCACGACCTGGCCTCGCTCATGGACGTGAGCGTGAACGAGGTGATCTCCACCTGTATGTCGCTGGGCATGTTCGTCTCCATCAACCAGCGCCTCGACGCGGAATCTATTACGGTGATCGCCGATGAGTTCAACTACGACGTGGAGTTTGTCGATGCCAAAGAAGAAATTGTTATCGATGAGGGAGTAGACGAACAGGAAGACCTGCAACCGCGCGCCCCGATTGTGACAATCATGGGCCACGTGGATCACGGTAAAACCTCATTGCTCGATTATATTCGAAGTGCCAAGGTGACCGAGGGTGAGGCCGGAGGCATTACCCAGCACATCGGGGCTTACGACGTGATGACCGATAGTGGCAAGCACATTGCCTTCCTTGATACGCCGGGACACGAAGCATTTACCGCCATGCGGGCCCGCGGTGCCAAGGTAACCGACGTGGTTATCATCGTGGTGGCCGCTGACGACGGGGTGATGCCCCAAACCAAAGAGGCCCTCAACCACGCCCAAGTGGCCGGAGTACCGATCGTGATCGCTATCAATAAGATTGATAAGCCCGGCGCTAGTCCTGAGAAGATCAAAGAAGACCTGGCCAACAATAACGTGTTGGTAGAGGACTGGGGCGGCAAGTACCAGAGCCAGGAGATATCAGCCAAAACCGGGCAGGGCATCGACGAACTGCTGGAGAAAGTGCTGCTAGAGGCCGAATTGCTTGATCTAAAGGCCAATCCTAACCGACCCGCTTCGGGCGCTGTGGTTGAGGCCACGCTCGACAAAGGCCGCGGCTACGTAACCACCCTGCTGGTGCAAAACGGCACGCTGAAGGTGGGCGACATCATTCTGGCGGGTTCGCAGTACGGTAAGGTGAAGGCCATGACCGACCACCGGGGCAAGCGCACCGACAACATTCCGCCCGGCACCCCGGTGCAGGTGCTTGGCTTGGCCGGAGCGCCGCAGTCGGGCGACCGCTTCAACGTAATGGAGTCCGACCGGGAGGCGCGCGACATTGCCAACAAACGTGAGCAGATTCAGCGCGAGCAGTCGCTGCGCACCAAGAAGCATATCACGCTCGACGAGATCGGCCGACGCCTGGCCATCGGCTCGTTCCGCGAACTGAACATCATCGTGAAGGGCGACGTGGACGGCTCGGTGGAAGCCCTGTCCGACTCGCTGCTGAAACTCTCTACCGACGAGGTGCAGGTAAGCATCATTCACAAGGGCGTGGGGCAGATTTCCGAGTCCGACGTGCTGCTGGCCTCGGCTTCCGACGCGATTATCGTCGGTTTCCAGGTGCGCCCCTCGAACGGTGCCCGAGGCATTGCCGAGAAAGAAGAAATAGAAATCCGGCTTTACTCCATCATCTACGACGCTATCAACGAGATCAAGGATGCGATGGAAGGTATGCTGGCTCCTTCGGTAGAAGAAGTGATCACCGGCAACATCGAGGTGCGTCAGATCTTTAAGATCTCCCGCATCGGCACGGTGGCCGGTTGTTACGTGACCGACGGCGTGGTGAAGCGCAACAACCAGATTCGATTGGTGCGCGATGGTATCGTGGCCTACACCGGCGAGATCAACCAGTTGAAGCGTGAGAAAGACGACGTGAACGAGGTGAAGGCGGGTTACGAGTGCGGTATCAGCATCAAAAACTTCAACGATATCAAGGTGGGCGACGTGATCGAGGGCTTCGAGCAGAAAGAAGTGAAGCGTTCGCTGTAACCCACAATTTCAATCATAGGCCAATCAAAACAAGCGCGAGCGTAACTGCCGCGCTTTTTTTATAGCATCGGATCTGGGAGCGTTTTGCGCCACTCCGCAATTCGCTCAGCCAGATGAGCCACCCGCGGATTCTGTAAATTACTTTCCTGAAAGACACCGGCTACGTCATACACATTGACCCACGCACTGCCCACCTGAATTTCCATGCGGGGATTGGGCAGATAGTACCCGTGGCGCACCCTAATGAACAGGTGCTTGTTGTAGCGGTCGTCGCGCTCGACTTCGTTTTTAGACAAAATGCTGCTTAGGTAGGGGCGCTGCTTGCGGTAGCGCGGCAGAACGGCGTCCGGATAGCGTTCTACCGCTCGCAGAAAGTCGGCGGTTTCAAAGCCAGGGAAATCACCGAGCGCCTTGTAAGAAATAATCTCCGAAAGCAGGGCCAGCATATAATTGAGCATGAAATACTCCATCAGATGCTCATCTACCTTCACCAGCCGGTCGAACACCTTCACTTTGAGGCTGCCGGTTTTGAGCAACGGATACACCCGAGCCAGGTTCTGCTCGGCGTAGGACGAATGCAGGTAGGATTGCAAGATGGTCAGTTGGAGCGCGTTGCGTCCCTGATTGTCCAGCGCCGTGTTGTCGGCCCCCAGCTCCGAGAGCAACTCGATAATTTGCGGCGCTCCGGCCTGGGCGGCCAACATGAGGGAGGTTTGGTTATACTCGTTGCGGAAGTTGGGTCCGTACTTCCGAAGCTTGGGGGTGAGTTGCTGCGGCTTGTCCTGCGCGTACTCATTCAGCAAACGACGCATCAGCTTCTGCTCTTCCTTACCGGGCTTGCCGTTGGCGGTGGGCGTGAAGGGTTTGCGCACGTAGGTACGACCGTACTGCTCAAAAAACATGCTATCGGCCGGGCGGTACTTCAAGTCAGACAATGGACGAAACACGTTCCATTCGTTGTAGAGCAAAGCGTATTCGAACAGACGGTCTTTGGCTTTTTTGTTGAATCGATCCGGGTTCAGGGCCTCGGCCTTGAGGGCGGGTAGCTGCTCGGGCGTGGTCACCTCCCAGGGCGGAGTTTCCACGTGCAGGATTGACTTTCGGATGGCTTCGGCCTGCTCCTCTTTGCCCTGCAACTCCAGACGACGCGCCTCCTTTTGCCATTCTTCTTGCGACGACTGCTGTTGTTTCATCTTCACCTCCTGCTGAAAATCAGTGAGCTCCAGCAGGGCCAGCAGCCGGTGCTTGGTGCGCTGCTCAATCACGTAGAGGTTCTTCACCGCCCGGGTGATGGCTACGTACAGCGAGTTGATGTAGAACTTGTAAATTTCCAGCGACTTGTCGCCCTTGTCTTTCGCCCGCCCGTAGGTCAGTTCTCCCTGCAAATCCTGGGGCGTAACGCCCTCGCAGATACTGAGAAACTCCCGCTCGTTGTTCGAGATAAAATTGTACAGAATGATATTCTCGTACTCCAAGCCTTTGGCCTCTTGCACCGAAAAGAGCAAGGGCGTTTGGAAGTGCTTGCGGGCCTCTGCCTTGTCTTCTTCCCGCATCACCAGCACCGCAAACTTTGCCGACTGGGACGTTTTCTGGTTCAGTTCTTTCTTGTTCTTGTCGGTATCCTGGTAGAAGTCTACCGAACCCTGCCGGGTGGCTACCGAGTTGATCAGGTACGTACTTTCTTTGTCGATAGAACCGAAGCGGGCGTTCTTCACGCGCAGCAGTTGGTTGGCCAGGTGCGTGACTTCCGGGGTGTTGCGGTAGTTGGTGGCCAGCACCCGGGCCAGGTCTCTTTTCAGGTCCTGGTGGTAGAACATCGTCTTCACGTTGGCCCACGAGAACGAGTTGGGGTGCACAATCTGGTTGGCATCGCCGCACAGCAGAAAGTGGCTCGGCTCGTGCAGTGATTTCAGGATGAGCAGCAACTGCACGTTGGTAATGTCCTGTACCTCGTCGACCACCACAAAATCGTAGGTGGGTTGTACCTTGGCCTGGTAGTCGTAGGCCACCAGGTTGCTGTCGTAATAGCCGCTCTCCGGCAGAAAGCGGAGGTACTTTTCAAAGAGCTCGTAGACCGGCTTTCGCTCTTCGGTGGAGTAAACCGACTGTTTGATGCCCAGCGACAGGTATTCTTTTTCACTTAGGTAAGGCTGATCAACCACGGCCCCGGTAAGCACGCCCTTAAACTCTTCGTAGAGCTGGTAGGTGTCCTTAATTTTATGCGCCCGTTGGTAGCGCGAAACCCACTGGTGAAAAGCCCGAAAGTTGATTTCCTTGCCCTTGGGCACCGCCAGGGTAGACAGATACTCCTGAAACGAAAGGAAGCTGACGTCCTGTTGGCTGTTTTCGTAGCGGAAGCTGTAGTACAAGTCCCGTGAGTTCTCTACCAAAAAGTCGGACAAGGTGCAGTAGAGCACCGAGCCGGGCAGCGTTTTCATCTTCTCTAGCGTGAGGGCCGTTTTGCCGCTGCCCGCCGAGCCGATAATGATGAGCGGAGCAGACGTGCTGAAAATCTCTTCCTGCGCTTCGTCGAACGACAGGATTTTATCCAGCACCCGAAAGTGCGGTTTCTGGTCGTTGACGTAAGTGACCGGTAGCACGTCGGATTCGGGCACCTTAGCAGGCGAATGCAGGGGTTGCAGTTTCGCCTCATCAACCTCGGCTCCGTTCAGAAACCGGCTTTTGTCGTAGTCGTGGTTGAGAATAACTTCCAGCACAAACAGATACGTCTGGCCCTTCGTAGGTGCCAAAGCGAAACAGCAGGCGATTGGTGCCATCCAGGCGGGCGCGGTAGTAAGGAGACGGCGCCATCTTGCGCACGTCGGCCGATTTGAAATCGCCTTGTTCCAGATACGCAATCGTTTTCTTAAATTGCTTCTTCACCGAAGCGTAGTTCAGTTGGTCGTAGAGCAGAAGTTGCATAGCAGAACTTGTAGTTAATGACTGGCAACAGCGTTCGTAAGCAAAGCGTCGAAGAAAATGGAAGCACTATTGCGAGTTCTTAACGCCCTTGTCTGGCTCTTTGTTGGGCTTACGCTGTTCGGACTGTACCGTCCGTGGCTGGCCCTGTGGTGGTTGCCGGTGAGCAACCGGAAGATGGTGCTGCAACGCTACGGATTGATCACGCTGGGGTTGTTGCTGAGCTACATTGTCGTTTCTGCCACGCATCCGGAAAAGTCTTCCGATGCTTCGTCAGCACCAATCGAAGAACGCTACCTCTTTTATTTGCACGGACGCATTGTGGAAGAGCAAGGAGCAGATGCGGTGAGCGAACGGTTCGGGCCGTATGCGTACGAAGAAATTGTGCAGGTCTTCTCCGACCGTGGATTTATCGTACGCAGTGAAGTCAGGCAAAGGAATACGGATGTTCATGAATACGCCGACTACTTAACCGGGCAGATAGAAGAACTACTGGATGCCGGAGTAGCACCACAGCGCATCACGGTGGTGGGAGCGTCGAAGGGAGCGGTGATTGCGATGTTGGTTTCTACGAAGCTACTGAACCCCGCTGTTAACTTTGTGCTAATCGCCGGGTGCAACGACTGGGCCGAGGAAAACCTAGCGATCAATCTTTGCGGGAGGGTACTTTCTGTCTTCGAGAAGTCAGACGAAATAGGCCGCAGTTGCCAGCCGATTTTCAGTGCTTCACAGTGTCGGCCTACCACCCGGGAGATAGAACTGACCACCGGTAAAGCGCACGGAGTGTTGTATCAGCCATTATCTGAGTGGGTAGAACCTACCGTCGCCTGGGCGAAACAAGCCAAGACAGATTAGTAACGCTGTCTCCTTTAATCGTTGAGCTTATCGAGTTCTCTTTGCTTGATTTCTCGGTCTAACCGACTGTTGTGCATTTGCTGCCACAGCGTGATACATCGCTTCGGCGACCCGGTTCATGACCCCGGCCAACAACGCGATCAGTCCTACCAACATAGCAACTATCAAATTGACATCGGCCAACCCGATGTAGGCCAACAACAACACAATGATAGCAATGTCAGTGTCAAAAAAGCGTTCCATAGGTCACTGCCATTTATACTCCCTCAGCCTCAACCTCCTTCACCTCGGGCAGCATTGTCGTTAACAAATTCTCAATACCGGCTTTCAGCGTGACCGTCGCCGATGGGCAACCGCTGCACGAACCTTGCAACAGCACCTTCACCACTCCGTCTTCAAACGAGTGGAAACTAATGGCGCCGCCGTCTTGCTCAACCGCCGGGCGGATGTACTCATCCAGAATGCCTTTGATCTTCTTCACGGTTTCGCTGTCGTTCTCCGCGATTCCGTTGCCTTGCTCCCAGTGCTCTTGGGTGATCAAAGGTTTTTCGGCCTCCAGGTAGTCCTGAATGTATTGCTTGAGGTCGTCCTGAATCTCCATCCAGTCCACCGACTCGCTTTTGGTCACGGTGATGAAGTTGCTCATGTAGAACACCCGCTCCACGTGCGGAAGCGCGAACAGTTCCTGCGCCAGCGGAGCATGCTGCGCGCTTTCAGCATCCGGAAAGTCGTAGCTTTCGCCTTCAGGAACGAGGATCATATTAGTGACAAACTTCAGCGAATTGGGATTGGGATTGGCCTCTAAATAAAGATGAACACGCCGTTGACTGGCAGCTGCCTGACTCATAAGAAAGAAGATTATGTCTGCCTACGGGCAAACCAGTGAGAAAATGCGTTTAGGAACGATGAAGAAACAAGGGTTAGATTTCGCCAAACTATTTTTTTATCGTTCCTCAACTACCAGTTAAACGCAATCCGTGGCCGCAAGTTCCGACCAAACGGGGATTGCCCACTGACCTACAACCCTTGTGACGCTCAGCGAACTAAACACATGCACTAATTGTATGAGTTAGCGTGCTCTTAAATCGCGCACCGAAAGTCGGTAATCGTTCCGTTGGGGCTACTTATTTCGGTGGCACGGGGCACGTGAGTAACCCCCGGGCTTGATTTGTTTTTCCCGGATTTATTTTCACCTTTGTGGTTCAATTGAGGGGCAATGCCCTGGGGCGGGGGTGCAGTGGAACGCTGAATAGTTGTAATGCAAAAAATAGATGCTTTTCATAGTTTGCTGGGCATTCCGCGCCGGGTCGTCATCACCATGCACCAGAACCCCGACGCTGATGCTCTGGGGTCAGCGCTGGGCTTGGCGGCTTACCTGATCAAGAAAGACCACACGGTACACGTGATCTCCCCTACCGACTATCCGCAGTTTCTCCACTGGATGGAGGGGCACCAGAACGTTTTAGTGTTTAACAACGGTCAGGAGAAGCAATCGACCCAGCTCATCCGGGATGCCGACGTGATTTTCTGTCTGGATTTCTCCTGCCTCAACCGCATCGACGCGATGGGAGAGCTGGTGCGTGAATCAGATGCGGTGAAGGTGCTGATCGACCACCACCACGGCAAAGAAGATTTTGCCGACTTCGAACTCTGGGACACCACCGCCGCCGCCACCTGCGAACTGTTGTACCAACTGATCGTCGACCTGGGCGAGCGCGATTTGATCGACGCCGACATTGCCGAGTGCCTGTACGCCGGAGTGATGACCGATACCGGCTCGTTCAAGCACCCTAACACCACCCAACACGTGCACGAAGTGGTGGCCGACCTCATTAAATTAGGCGCCGATGTATCCAAGGTGAGCAAATTGATCTACGACAATAACTCCCTGGACCGCCTCCGCTTCATTGGCTTTGCGCTAAGCGAACGGCTGGTGGTGCTCAAAGAATACAACACCGCCTACTTTGCCATCACCGCCGAAGACCTGAAGAAGTTTAAGTCGCGCACCGGCGACACCGAAGGGCTGGTCAACTACGCGCTGTCCATCAGTGGAATCACCATGGCGGCCATCATCATCGACCGCGGTGACGTGGTTAAGTTATCGTTTCGCTCCATCGGCGACTTTGAGGTGAATGGCCTGGCGGCCGAACATTTCGAGGGCGGAGGACACAAGAACGCGGCCGGAGGCATCTCGCACCTGCCCCTGTCCGAAACGATGGATAAGTTTTTACGACTACTGCCCGTTTACAAAAAGCAACTACACGAAAATCAAAAGAAACAAAAAGAGTTACACCTAACATGAAACAATTGCATCATTCAATATACTACGCCGCAGTAGCCCTTTTAGGTCTGGCTGCCTGCCAAGGAAGCAGCGAAGAAGGTTACACCACCACCGAATCGGGTCTGAAGTTTAAGTACATCAACGAGACGGACAACCCCATGCCCGACAGTGCCAACACCCTGCTCATGCACATGGTGTATCGCACCGAAGATTCGGTGCTGTTTCCTGCTCCCGGACAAGAAGGACCGGTGCCGGTGCCGCTCATGGGTGCTCCACCCACCAGCCTGGTGTACGAAGCCTTTGGCATGATGAAAAAGGGCGACAGCGCGCACTTCCAGGTAACTCCCCAGGAGTTGTTCACCAACACCTTCGGAGGCCCCATTCCGCCCTTCATCGACTCCACCGACATGATCACCTTCGAGGTGGGCGTGTCGGAGGTGATGTCGGAAGAAGAGTTTCAGGCCTACCGCATGGAAATGATGCGCAAGCAGCAGGAGGATATGATTGCAATGATGGCCGAACAAAATCGGCTCGACAGCGCTACCATCGCCCAGTACCTGGAAGAAAACAACATCAACGCCGAAGCTACGGAATCAGGCTTGCGTTACCAGATCACTAAGAAAGGCCGGGGAGTGCAACCGGCAGCGGGCGATTCGGTATTCGTGAACTACCGGGGGACGCTGCTCAACGGCACCGAGTTTGACTCGTCGGCTGAGCGAGGTCCGTTTGGCTTTGTGCTGGGACAACAGCAGGTAATTGCCGGCTGGGATGAGGGCATTGCGCTGCTCAACGAAGGCGGCAAGGCCATGCTCTACGTTCCCTCTCCGCTGGCCTACGGTCCTCAGGCGCGCAGCGAGGTGATCGGCGAAAACGCCATTCTCGCCTTCGACGTGGAGTTGGTAGACGTGAAGAGCAACTAGCCTCTCCTCCAATCGGCTAGTCCGCCGATCGTTTAGTAAGACAAAGAAAGATCGCCTAGGGGTTTTCCAACCTTTAGGCGTTTTACTTTGTCTTATCCTAAACTATTCCCTACCCATTATGAGACACTGTATACAAAACCTGGTCTGGATTGTCCTACTAAGCATAACGCTGGGGGGTTGCCTGAGTGACGACGCCGACGTTGCTGACCCTAACCAAGCGCTTTTTGAAGAGCAGCAGCAAACGATCGAGCAGTTTTTGCAAGATCAAGATATTGCTACCCAGCAAACCGCAACGGGCATTCACTACCGGGTGATCACCGAAAATGCGGACGGCATTGATCCTTCTCCGGGTAACGTGGCTAAGCTGTACTACCACATTGAGCAGTTAGACGGCACGCTGATCGCCGAACAAGACTCTTCAATGGGCGATCCTGTCACCTACACTTTTGCTTACAGTAGCCCAAATCCTAACCGCTTTCACCTTACGCTACCGGTTGGACTTGATGGAATGGTAGGCCTGATGCGGGAGGGCGAGGAGTACGAATTCTTTCTTCCTTCGGGCGCCGCTTATCTCAACTACGAACTACCCAATGTAATTCCCACCAATGCAATTGTCCGCGCGCGCATTTTGCTTGACAGAGTGCTCACGGTAGCTCAGCAACAGGCTGTCGAAGATCAGAAAATTAAAGATTACCTTGCCACCGAATCTCTAACTGGTTTCGATAGTCTGACTTCTGGAGTGTATTACGCTACCACCCAAGTGGGCGATACCAGCGTTCAGGTGACCCCTACCAGCGCGGTGGGCGTGCGCTACACCGGGTCGTTGCTCAATGGGACAGTGTTCGACACCAACACTGGGGCTGATGATAATCTTTACGAATTTTCGGAGACTGTGCGAAGACCAATTGAAGGCTTCTTAGTAGGCGTTCAGCAGATGAGCCTGGGAGAAAAAGGCACGATACTCATTCCTTCGCACGCGGCCTACGGAGAAGGGGTCTTCGCCATTCCCCAAAGTTTTGTAAAGGATTTAAAGCTACTCGAAGAAAGGGACCGGTTCAACACCATCCCTCCCTACGCCATTCTGCGCTTCGACGTGGAAGTCGTTGAGATCAAATAGCGCCATGGATATCTGCTTTGCCACCAAAAACGCCCATAAGGTGCAGGAAATCAACCAACTGCTCGGCCCTCCGTTCCGCGTGCTGAGCCTGGCCAATATTGGCTGCGCCGAAGAACTGCCCGAAACTCAGGATACCCTGGCGGGCAACTCCGAAGAGAAAGCCACCTACGTGCACCAGCGTTACAAAATCAACTGCTTCGCCGACGACACCGGCCTGGAGGTGGATGCGCTGGACGGGCGGCCCGGAGTGCATTCGGCCCACTACGCCGGACCGCAGCGCGACAGTGCGGACAATATGCAACTGCTGCTGCGCGAACTGGCAGACAAAAGTGACCGGTCGGCACAGTTTCGCACGGTGATCACGCTGTGGCTCAACGATGCGATGCATCAGTTTGAGGGAACCGTGCGGGGCAGCATTGCTACCGAACGCTCGGGCGAGCACGGCTTCGGTTACGATCCGATCTTTGTTCCCGCGGGCCACTCCCGCAGCTTCGCCCGCATGACGACCGAAGAAAAGAACGAACTGAGTCACCGGGGCCGCGCCGTGCGGCAGTTGGTGCAGTTCTTAACCAACCACGTGCCGCATGAATAGTCCCTACGTGGTGGGCGTGACGGGCGGCAGCGCCTCGGGCAAGACGCAGTTGCTCAATTGGTTGCAGCAGTTGCTGCCGACTGACCAGGTGTGTCTGCTTTCGCAAGACAATTACTACCAAGCCATAGACCGGATAGACCGAGCGGTGAATCGCTCCACCAACTTTGATGAACCGGGCATTATCGAGGACGCAGCGTTTGCCGATGATCTGCGGCGACTCAAAGCGGGAGAGACCGTGCAGCGGCAGGAGTATACGTTTAATAATCCGGCCATCACCACGCCAAGAATGCTCACCTTTCACCCGGCTCCGATCATCATTGTGGAGGGAATCTTCGTTTTCCACTTCCCGGAGATTTATCGGCTCCTTGATCTCAAGGTGTTTGTTGATGCCAAAGAACACCTCAAAATGCACCGCCGCATCCTGCGCGACATAGACGAACGGGGCTTCTCGTTAGAAGACGTTTTGTACAAATATACCCATCAGGTGGTGCCCGCCTACGAGAAGTACATTGCCCCCTACCAGTACGACGCCGACCTGATCATCCCCAACAACCAGGAGCTGCGGGACGACGAATGCCCCCTGGGCGCCGAGTTGCTGGCAACGTATTTGACAAATAAAATCACGTAGGAACATGGATTGTAGGAACATGATCAATCATGTTCTAACGCAACCATAAGCGACGACCGCTCCCAATCCTAGCACCACCACCGTTCCGCACCCTACGAACCCAAATCCCGTACCTTACGTCACGGAGTTACGCGGCCTGCTGATCCTTCCGCTGCTGTACTGCTTTTTAGGCATCATGATATTTTGTGAAAAGGCCGTGCAAGACCGGCGGAATCCGGCAAAAATCCCTAGCTTTACGCCGTTTTACCAGAAAGGCCCACCCCGTACATTCATGCAAGCACTATCCGACCGAATCAAGAACTTAGAAGAATCGGCCACCCTCGCTATGGCGGCCAAAGCCCGCGAACTGAAGGCGCAAGGCCACGACGTGATCAGCCTCAGTCTGGGCGAACCGGACTTCCCCACCCCCAAACACATTCAGGAAGCCGCCAAAGCGGCCATCGACGAAGGTAAGTACTTCGGCTACCCTCCCGTGCCGGGCTACCTCGACCTGCGGCAGGCCATCGTCGACAAGTTCAAGCGCGACAATCAACTAGAGTACACTCCGAACCAGATTGTGGTGTCTACCGGGGCCAAGCAGTCGCTCGCCAACGTGATCCAGTGCCTGGTCAACCCGGGCGACGAGGTGATCATCTTCGCTCCGTACTGGGTGAGCTACGCCGATATCGTGAAGCTGGCCGGGGGCGTGCCCGTTCCGATTACCGGCACCATCGAGAACAACTTCAAGGCTACGGCCGAGCAACTGAGCGATGCGATCACTCCGCGCACCAAGGCCATTATGTATTCCTCGCCCTGCAATCCCACCGGTGGGGTGTTTAGCGAGCAGGAGCTACGCGCCATTGCCGAGGTGGTTACCCAGCACGAGAACATCTACGTGCTCGCTGACGAAATCTACGAGTACATCAACTTCGCGGGCGACCACGTGAGCATCGCCAATCTGCCGGGCATGCACGAACGAACCATCACGGTGAACGGCCTGTCGAAGGGCTTCGCCATGACGGGCTGGCGCCTGGGCTACATCGGCGCGCCGGAGTGGCTGGCCAAAGCGTGTAGCAAGTACCAGGGGCAGGTCACCTCGGGGGCCAACAGTATCGCGCAGCGCGCCGCCATCGCCGCCCTCACCGGCGACATGAAACCCACCCACGACATGGCCGATGCCTACCTGCGCCGCCGCGACCTGGTGATCGAGCTGCTCAACGATATTCCGGGCGTGAAAACCTACGTGCCCAACGGCGCTTTCTACATCTTCCCCGACGTGAGCCACTACTTCGGCAAGTCCGACGGCGAGTCAACCATCAAGGATGCTGACGATCTGTGCATGTACCTGCTGGAAAGAACCCAGGTATCGCTGGTGACCGGCGAGGCTTTCGGTGCTCCCCAGTGCATTCGCTTGTCCTACGCCGCCGCCGACGAACAACTGCGCGAAGCCATTCGTCGCGTCAAGGAGGCGCTGGCAGCATTGCAGTAGGCCAATAATTCCAACCACTGCCAGCGTTCACCTGGCTTTGCTAATGAGTTTATCATTTGATTCTCTGTTCGCTACGTTTGCTCAGCATAAAGCGCTGATTGTGGGCGACGTGATGGTGGATGCCTACGTGTGGGGGCGGGTGGAGCGCGTATCGCCCGAGGCTCCGGTGCCCGTGGTGCGCGTGAACCGCCGCGAGAACCGGCTGGGCGGAGCCGCCAACGTGGCCCTGAATGTGCAGGCCCTGGGCGCCACCCCCCTGCTGTGCGCCGTGGTGGGAACCGATGCCGCCGGTGACGCCTTTCGGCAACTGCTGCGAAAGCAAGATATCGCCACCGACTACATTGTGAGCAGCGCCGAACGCACCACCACCGTGAAGGAGCGCGTGATTGCCGGGGCGCAGCAGGTGGTGCGCATCGACGATGAACACGACCATCTGCTGAGCGAGGCCGAACAGCAGTTGCTACTCGCCGCGGCCGACCGAGCCCTGGAGCAGGCCGATGTGGTTGTTTTTCAGGACTACGACAAGGGAGTGCTGAGCGAACCCGTGATCCGGCACATCATGCAGCGCGCGCAAGAGAAGGGCATTCCGGTGGCGGTAGACCCCAAGAAGCGAAATTTTATGCACTACCAAGGAGCTTCGCTCTTCAAACCTAACCTGAAAGAACTGCGGCAGGGGTTGCAGCAGGAGCGGCTGGCGCTACACGACGAAACCTACGCCCCGTTGCACAACGAACCGGCCGCTATTCGGGAAGCCGCGGCGGCACTGCGCGGGCTGCTGCACCACCGAATCACTTTAATTACCTTGTCCGAAAAGGGGATTTTTGTAGATGCCAACTCCGAGGAGTTTCATTTCATTCCCGCGCACCTGCGGCAGATCGCCGACGTGTCGGGCGCGGGCGACACGGTGATCAGCATAGCCGCCTTATGCCTGGCCTCCGCTGCTCCGTTGCCCACCCTGGCTGCGCTAGCGAATCTGGGCGGCGGCATCGTGTGCGAGTATACCGGCGTGGTTCCCATCGACCGCACCCGGCTACTGACCGAGGCCAATGATCACTTGGCCGAATGACCAAACAGTTCATGCGCTTGCGGTGGTTTCTGGCGGGATACGCTGCCTTGATTACGGTGGGAACCGCCCTCCTCAGCGCTTCGTGGGCCGCCGCTTCCAATCCGCTCACGCTACCGCAGGCCCTGTTCACGGCGGTCAGCGCCGCTTGTATGGTCGGCCATACGGTGGTGAATGTGGCTACGGACCTTTCGCGGGGCGGACAGGCAATTGTGCTGCTGCTTATTCAGGTAGGTGCCGTGTTTTACTTGTTTTTTGCGGTGCAGGTGGCCCGACAGACAAACTATTGGGCGGCCCACGCAGCAGACGAACCCGGTTCTGCCCGAGCGGTGCTCTACCGCGTACTGAAGATTACCGCATTGGTAGAAAGCGGCGCCTTTCTGCTGATCTATTACACCGGAGGAGGTGATGGAAGCGAAAGCGTTGGTCGTAAAGTATTCGTGGCGGCCTTCCACGCGGTGTCGGCGTTTGGCAATGCAGGCTTCAGCGTGCTGCCCGACAACCTGCATTCGGTGCCGCGGGCGTTCGTGCTGCACCTGGCGATTTTGCTTACTTTCGGGCTGGGCGGACTGGGCATCGATGTGCTCTACGACCTGTTTTCGCCCCGGCGGCTGCGGCAACGCCTGGCCAACCCGTCGGTCGACTGGCGGTGGGCAACCAGGCTGTCGGTTAATGGTTCGATGGTGTTCGTGGGATTGGGCGCGCTAGCGTTTTACGCTTTGGAACAGCGCAACGCACTTGACGAACTCAACCTCACCGAAAAACTGATCGGCAGCGTATTTCATTCGGCTACTACGCGCACCGCCGGGTTCTACACGGTGGACATCACGCAACTCACCACTCCTACGCTGGGGTTGATGATCGGTTTGATGTTTATCGGGGGCGGGGCCGGTTCCACCGCCGGGGGAGTGCACGGGGCGACGCTCTTTCGCGCGTTCGCCTTTCCCAAACCAGGGCAGACTCAGCTGCGAACGATGGCCTGGTGGGTCATCGGTTACGCACTTGCCGTCAACGCACTGGGAGCCCTGATTCTTCGGTTCACCGAACCGCATTGCGAGCTGATACCGCTGATTTTTGATCAGGTATCGGCCTTTAGCTCCGTTGGCCTGCGTTCGGTAGCGATCAATGCGCTTAGTTCGGCCGGGCAGACCGTGATTTTGCTTTCCGTGCTGCTGGGCCGCATCGGCATCCTAGCCCTAATGATGTATCTACTAAAAAACAGGCCGCTGGTATCCCGCCCGTGACCGCTACGCATCAAGCTGCCGGTCGGCCAACGGCTTACGTCGGCCAATCACTTCATAGCCCAACATCCCCAGTACCGCCCCGTACTCGAGCCCGGTGATCCACAGGTTCTCCGAAAAGCCCGTAGCGGTGTATCCGGCGTAGGAGAAGAAGATAAGTCCCGACCAGAGCACCGCGTAGCGGTAGGGCGTGAAGACGGTGAACGCCAGTAGCGGAGCGACGTACCAGGGATGCACGGTAGTTGATAATAGCAAGAAAATCAGCCATACCCAGCCGAAGGAAGCGAGCAAGCGCTGTCGCTCCAGCAGCGCGTAAAGCACAATCATCAAAAACGTGCTGATCGCCAGCCAGCGTCCGGCCGACTGGATAATATTGTAGCCCTTCTGATAAAACCCAATCTCCCGAATGAGATAGTACACGCTGGCGTTGAACTCGAATTTCTGAAAGTATAATCCCACACTGTCGCGCATACCAACAAGCAGTTCGGGTGTGATCAGGGGCAGAAACAATAGCGCCGTTGTGATACCGACAACTGCGTAGAAGAGCAACGCTCTTTCCCAACCCAACCGACGCAGATAGAGCGGCAGCAAGATCAGCGGAACCAGTTTGGTGCACACCGCCAGGGCCATCGCCACTCCCGACCACCCAATTTTACGCTGGCGGAGCAGATAAACGCTGCCCAAGACAAACGTGATCATCAGCGCCTCGAAGTGCAGGTTGCCGGTGAGCTCAATAATCACCAGCGGATTGAGCGCGTAGAGCAAAATGGCCCGCGGCGGCGGACGGTAAGTGGTTTTATCTTGAGGAAAACGCCGAAGAAGCGTATCAATTATTGGAAGTCGTGCACTGAGTGATGATATGAGGGGGGGAATCAGGCTACTTGGATGTTTAGTGCCTAACAACTGCATCAGCAGCCACAGCGTGAGTAACTCCGCCATAAAGATTATCAACCGGATGATGATGGCACTGCCCCGCACCGAGGTGGGCGACAGCCAGGCGGCCAGCGCAAACACCGCCTGGTTCACCGGAGGATAAATAGTGTAGTAATCCGGCGAATTAAGCTGATTGTAGAGTTCTTGATCGATACCTACGGCATTAACCGCTGCTTCCCCCTGCATAATTTCAGACGGCAGGTAGGCAAAGGGGTCGTGGCCCTGGTAGAGTAAGCGGCCGTCCCAGACGAAGCGGTAAATGTCGTCCGACAGGTTGGGCATCATCGGAATCAGCAGCAGTCGCGCCAGCACCGCCACCACGAGCAATTGCTTCACCTGCGGTGGCGTTTGCGCCAAGCGATAACCAAGCAGGTATGCCCCAAAAGCAAGCGAGTAGGCCAGCAAGAGGGTTGGCGAATGGCTGCGTTCCACGAAGTACCCCAAGCCAACGATGCTCGTCAGCATAAAGAAAGCTACGATAGCAACCGAAAACTTACGTACTGAGTGGCTTAAGTAGAAAGAGTTCAAATCTATGGTTTTAGAGAACTACGGCCGCTTTTTGCACTGCAAATCAGACAAGTGCTGGGGTATCCTTTCAAAGATGAACTGGGTATCCGTAGCATGTTTTGCAACAATTGTGTTCAAACAGTACATTTGTCCCCCCGTTGCCTTATATTTGTTATCAATTTATCATTTCCTTTTTTAAACCCAACGTATGAGATCATTTCTACTAAGTCTTGTTTTGTTATTAGGAACAAGCTGGGCCCTCCAGGCCCAAGACCTCACCGTATCCGGCACGGTTACCGGCGGAGACGGAGACCCAATTCCGGGCGCGAACGTGTTGCTGAAGGGCACCACCATTGGCACCGTCACTGACATCGACGGCAATTATCGCTTGTCGGTGCCCGAAGATGCTGAAGTAATATCCTACTCCTTTATCGGTTACGGTACCATTGAAGAAGAAGTCAACGGCCGTTCCACCATCAACGTGGCCTTGGCCGACGATGTGTCGCAACTCTCTGAAGTGGTGGTCACCGGCTACGGCACGCAGATTAAGCGCGAACTCACCGGCAACATCGCCAGCGTATCGGGTGAGGAGATTGAAAACATCCCGGTGCCCACCTTAGAACAAGCCATGCAGGGCCGCGCGGCCGGAGTATTCATCGAGTCGAACAGCGGCAAGCTGGGGCAGGGCGTGAAGGTGCGCGTACGCGGTTCTTCCTCAGTCACCGCTAGTAACCAACCGCTCTACATCGTGGATGGTATTCCGATCACCTCGCGACAGCCAAGCCGACCCCGACGCTGACTCGGACACCAACCCGTTGTCGGACATTAACTTTAACGACGTGGAGTCGATTGAAGTGCTCAAGGACGCTTCCGCGGCGGCCATTTACGGCGCGCGCGCGTCTAATGGCGTGGTACTCATCACCACCAAGCAAGGGAAAAATGGCAAGACCACTTTCAACCTCAACGCCTTTACCGGTTTTAACGAGCCCACCAATCGGCGGGAGTTTCTGAACACCCAGGAGTACGTGGAATTGTTCACCGAAGCGGCTATCAATTCGGGGATCAGTGAGGAGTTTGTGCAGAACCGCTTTACCCGCTACGGCGCGGGCGACCCGACTTCCTGGCAGATTCCGGGCGAACCGGGCTACGTGGACACCGACTGGCAGGACGAGATCTTTCAGCGGGGCGCCAACAACCAGGTAAACCTCAGCGCTAACGGCGGCAACGAGAAAACCCGTTTCTACGTGTCAGGTTCGTACAGCGACCAGGAAGGGATCATCAAAACCAACCGCTTCCGGCGCTACAGCGGTCGCTTAAACCTGGACCACACCGCCACCGAAAAATTGAATTTCGGCATCAATTTTAGCTTGTCGCGCTCGATCAACGATCGTCTGCCCAACGACAACTCCTTTTCAACTCCGGTGCAGAGTATCGCCCTGCAACCCATGACGCCGCCCATCGATCCGCGCACCGGCGAGTTAAGCGGTAATTACACCCAGTACTACAATCCATTGCTGGATTTTGCCTACGCATCGCGGGTGACGTCGGTATTTCGCACCATCAGCAACGTGTTTGCTCAGTACCAGATTCGCTCCGGCGCTATCGTTCCGTAGTGAGTTTGGCGTGGATTTACTGATCCAGAACGAGGAAAACTACTTTGGCGGCGAAACCGCCCGGAACAGCAGCGCTCCGAACGGGCTAGGCTTCAACCGTTGGGCGCAGGTGGCCAACTACAACACGAACAACTTCTTTCGCTACGCTCCTACCTTTTCCGAAAACCACAGCGTAGAAGCCATTGTGGGGACGAGCTACCAGGAAAGTACCACCAACGCCACGCAGGTAGAAGGACAGCAATTCCCCAGCAGTGCGTATAAGCAGATTGTCTCCGCCGCCGATATCACCGGCGGAGAGTCCACAGAGACCGGGTTCAGCTTTTTGTCGTACTTCGCCCGGGTTAACTACGGTTTCCAGAGCCGCTACCTACTTACCCTAAGCGGACGGGTAGACGGTTCGTCGCGCTTCGGAGCCAACAATCGTTACGGATTCTTTCCCGCCGCGGCATTGGGCTGGATCATCACCGATGAGGCATTTCTAACCGACAATAGCGCGCTGAGCTTCTTGAAGCTGCGCGCCAGCTACGGGCTCACCGGCAACGCCGAGATTGGCAACTTCGGAGCACTAGGGCTGTTCACCGGCGAGGGCGGCTACGCCGGAGTGCCCGGACAGCGCCCCTCGCAGATTGCCAACCCCGACCTGCGCTGGGAGCAAACCACCCAGTTTGACATTGGCTTGGACTACGGACTGGTCAATGATCGTCTGAGTGGCGAAATTGATTTCTACGTGAAAGACACGCGCGATCTGTTGCTTAACGTGAACGTGCCCACCACTACGGGTTTCACCACCCAATTGCGTAACGTGGGTCGGCTGCAGAACCGAGGGATTCGAGTTTGTGCTTAACTCTCGCAACCTGGTGGGAGCGCTTCAGTGGTCGACCAGCCTCAACTTTGCCCGCAACCGCAACGAGATCACTGACTTGCAAGGACAGGTGGTAGAAAGTGCCTTCCTGAACCGGGCGGTGGAAGGCCAACCCATTGGGGTTTTCTTCGGTCCGGAATACGCGGGAGTGGATGTCAATAACGGTGATGCGTTGTACTACGTGAATGCTACCGATGCCGAGGGCAACATCATCGACCGCTCCACCACCAACGACTATAACGAAGCCAACCGGGTGGTGCTCGGCGACCCGAATCCTGACTATACGGCGGGAGTGACCAACAATTTCTCGTACAAAGGCATCGAGCTCAATGTTTTCTTCCAGGGAGTGTTCGGTAACCAGATCTACAACGGCGGCGGCAAGTTCCAGTCGGCCAACGGAGACTTCTTCGACAACCAATCGCGCGACCAACTGGCGCGCTGGCAGAATCCGGGCGACATCACTGACATACCACAGGCGCGCCTGTTCGGAGCCAACGGCACCGGTGAGTCGTCGCGTTATCTATCAGACGGCTCGTACGTGCGCTTGAAGACGGTTACGTTGGCCTACAGCCTGCCCGTTGCGCTCATCGAGCGGGCCAATCTTTCAAGACTACGCGTCTACTTATCCGGCCAAAACCTGCTCACCTTCACTGACTACGAAGGTTGGGACCCCGAAGTGAACACGGATTACCTGGCAGGCAACATCGGGCAGGGTAACGACTTTTATTCGGCCCCACAAGCCCGAACCGTTACGCTGGGAGTGAACATTGGGTTTTAATCAAACAAGCTAAACATAAGAAAGATGAATTACATAAAAATACAATCAATAGCCACCGTGCTCGGATTCAGCCTGTTGCTGATAGCCTGCGGCGACCGTTTGAACATTGAGCCGGATAACTCGCTGGGCTCTGGTCAGGCATTAAGCTCCTCCTCTGATGTGACTGCACTCCTGGTGGGGGCCTATGATGTTCTGGGCGATGGTGATGTGTACGGCGGCAATTTGTTACGGGATGGTGAACTGCTGGGCGGCGCTGACGAGGTTTTCTGGGATGGCACTTTTGTGGCTCCCGGCGAAATTTACAACAAGAGAATCTTAGTTAACAACGGTCAGGTTGAATTAACGTGGATAGAGGCGTACGAGGCTATCAATATCACCAACACCGTGCTGGCCAATTTAGGAGTAGTGGAAGAGGATGAACAAGCCCGAGTAGAGGGAGAAGCCCGTTTTATCCGGGGCACATTGTACTTTGAGTTGGTACGCTTATACGGCCGGGCCTGGAATGACGGTGACCCTGCCGCCAATCTGGGTGTGCCGATCGTGCTCGAGCCGACTACCGTCATCAACGACGAAAGTTTTGTGACGCGGGCCACCGTAGCGCAGGTGTACGAGCAGGTGCTCACCGATTTGGAAACCGCTGCCGACTTGCTTCCTCCATCCAATGGCTTTTTCGCAACTGAATACGCTGCCCAGGGCATGCTGTCAAGGGTTTACCTGATGCAGGGCCGCTACCCCGAAGCAGCCGCGGCCGCCAACGCGGTGATCACCTCCGGTGCGTTTCAACTCAACGCTAACTACGCCGATGCCTTCGCCAACGAGACGAACACCGTAGAGGATATCTTTGCTATGCAGGTTACTTCGCAAGATGGAATCAACCAAATGAATAACTTCTTTGCTCCTCCCTCTAACCTGGGCCGCGGTGACATTTACATGCTGGAGCCCCACCTGGAGCTGTACGAAGAAGGCGATGAGCGCTTGGCATTCTTCTACTTCGATGAGGATCAGGAGCAGACTTATACCGGTAAGTGGACTGAGCAGTTTGGCAACGTGAACATCATTCGGCTGGCTGAGATGTACCTCACCCGGGCCGAAGCCAACTTCCGGGCGGGCACTACCGTAGGAGCTACTCCATTGGCCGATATCAACACCATCCGCACCCGGGCGGGCCTCGAACCGCTGACCGAGGTCACCCTGGACATTATCTTGCGAGAACGCCACCTGGAGTTGGCCTTTGAGGGGCACCGTATCCACGACCTGAAGCGCACCGGGCGTCCGGTGGGAGAGTTTCCCTTTGACTCACCAAAGTTGATCTACCCTATTCCCCAAAGAGAGATAGATGCGAACCCGGAGTTGCAGGATCAGCAAAATGCGGGTTACGAAACAACGTAGCGGCGTAAGGGAGCTAACCAGGCAATCTTGAAACGTAGGAACTCTAGCAATGGGGTTCCTATTTTTTTAATTCGAACCATGCAAAATCATCCAGCACCCAGTGACCCACATCCGAGATAGTGAGTCCGGCGAACCGATCGGCAAGTTTTAGTTATCCTTGGAGCATCCTAACCGATTTGTACGTAAATTCGTAGATCTCATACTAGAACGTACAGTTATGGAAAGTCTGATTATTACCCCCGCCAATAGTGAAGAACTGGCACTGATCAAAGCCGTTTTGAGAAAGATGAACCTAAAAATCATGGTGCTAAGCGATGAAGAGAAGGAAGATATGGGCCTCGGCTTATTGATGAGCCAGGCAGACCGCAGCAAGACTATCTCGCGAGAAGAGGTGATGAAAAAGCTTGCCCGAGTTGCTCACCGCAAGGATATCTACAAGTATTTTCCTAATCAGTAGTATAGCTATTTTGACATCATCTTTACCGCCACGCAAAGCCATCCAGTGCCCAGTGGCCTACGTCCGAAATAGTGAGTCCGGCGAAGAGCACCAGCCCGTGCTGCCAGTACTGCTGGGGCCAAGTGAGCAAGTCCACCTGATAAAATTCCCGAGCCACGCAGTGCATCAACACGTAGCACACCGCCAGGTAGGCCACCCGCGTCAGGGTGCCAATCAGGGGCACGTGGCTGATGCCCCGGTGCTTGTGCAGGCAGGCGTAGGGTTTCCACAACATCATCCACAGGTAGCCCAGCACTCCCAACCAACGAATCACCACTGTTTCAGAAATGGTGCGGTTGGCCATGTCCAGATCGGGACTGATGATCACCCCACTCAGGCAACCGGCGCTGGCCAGCACCGTGGTGGGCGCATCTCCTCCCGTCAGGTGCCAGGCCAAGCCCGCCGTCAGGGGAGTGAGCAACAAGGTGCCCGTGATATGGATTTTGCCCGATGCCATGGTGAGATACCAACAAAAATTGCCGCACACTGTTGGCGCGGGGGATTAATGTAACGTTTTTCGAGCAATAGATATTGAGCAACGAAGACGGAAATAGAGAAATTAGGAGATTGATAGAAATTGAATACGAATCAATTTCCTAATTTCCAGCCACTCAGAACAGTCTATCGATTCGCCACGTACACCCCGCCCAGGATCGCCCCCATGCCCACCAAGTGCCACACCGACAAGCTTTCGCCGTCCAGCACCCCCCAGGCAATGGCCACCATCGGCACCAGATACGTCACCGAACTGGCGAACACCGCGGTGCGAATCTGCACCAGCTTGTTGAACATAATCAGGGCCAGCGCCGTGCCCAGCACCCCTAGCAACCCAATCGCCGCCAACGGCCAGCCTACCGTGCCGCTTACCACCTTTTCTATGAAATCTGAGGCGCCGAACAGGTAAATTACCGCGGGAGGACCCGCCAGCAGCAGCGACACGGCGGTGATCACCGTGGGCTTCAGGTCACCCAGGTAGTTTTTGATAATGTTGGTGTTGAAGCCGTAGCAGATGGTGGCCGCGATGATGAGCAGCGCGTAGTAATTGATGCCGCCCAGACTGCCCGAACTACCGGCCAGCATCAGAATAACCGTCCCCACCAGGCCCGCCCCCAGTCCGACCAGCTCCGGGCGGGTGATGCGTCGGCCGAAGAAGGCGGCACCCAGCAGGAGCACATTCAGGGGCGTAACCGCGTTCAAAATGCCCGTAACCGAACTGCTCAGTTGGGTTTGGGCAAAAGCAAACAGGAAGGCCGGACCCAAACTGCCGAACAGGCCGATAAAGGCCAACAATTTCAGGTGACGGCGCGATAAGGTGCGCAGCGCGGGCAGGGCGACGGGCACCAGGAAGACGGAGGCCGAGGCAATGCGCAACGCGCCCACTTCGGCCGCCGAAAAAGCGGTGAGCCCCTGCTTGATCAGGATGAAGGAACTGCCCCATACCAAGCCCAGTAGCAGCAGTAGTCCCCAGGCCAGCGCAGCGGGATTGCGCCGTACTTTGGTTAGCATGCGGCCAACGGCACCGGAGCGAAAGCATCGGCTACCTCATCCAGAATTTCTAGCACCTCCGCTTGCGTCATCGCTTCCACCAGACGAGCGCGGTAGGGCTTGATGCCGGGCAAGCCGCGGAAGTAGTTGGTGTAGTGGCGGCGCATCTCGAAGATGCCCTTGCGGTCGCCCTTCCAGCGCACCGAGAAGTCGAGGTGTTGCTTGGTGGTGGCCACGCGCTCGGCCAGGGTGGGGGGCGGCAGGTGCTCGCCGGTGGCAAAGTAGTGCTTGATCTCCCGGAAGATCCAGGGATAACCGATGGCGGCCCGTCCGATCATGATGCCGTCCACGCCGTAGCGGTGGCGATAGTCCCAGGCTTTTTCGGGCGAATCGATGTCGCCGTTACCGAAGATTGGGATATGAATGTCGGGGTGGTTTTTCACCGCGGCGATGGGGTTCCAGTCGGCTTCGCCCTTGTACATCTGCTGTCGGGTGCGCCCGTGGATGGTGAGCGCCTTGATGCCCACGTCTTGCAGACGCTGCGCCACCTCCACGATCTTGATGGTTTTATCGTCCCAGCCCAGGCGGGTTTTCACCGTGACGGGCAGCGCCACCCGCTCCACAATTTCTTTGGTCATGGCCTGCATTTTGGGCAGGTCGAGCAAGATGCCCGCCCCGGCTCCCTTGCAGGCCACCTTTTTTACGGGGCAGCCGTAGTTAATATCCACCAGTTCGGGCCCGGCGGCTTCGGCCAGGGCGGCGGCTTGGCGCATCGAGTCGATCTTGTCGCCGAAAATCTGAATACCGATGGGGCGTTCGTAGTCGTAGATATCGAGTTTCTCGACGCTCTTAGCCGCGTCGCGGATCAGGCCTTCGGCCGAGATAAACTCGGTATACATAATGTCGGCGCCGTGCTGCTTGCACACCGCCCGGAAGGGAGGATCGCTCACGTCTTCCATCGGCGCCAGCAGCAGCGGGAATTCCCCTAATGAAATATTATCAATGTGTACCACAACCGGCAAATATAACTATTTTAAACGCTAAGAATACCCTAACGAGCCGGAAATGGTTCCAAGCTATTCTTTGCTGGCGACAACCGCTTCGCGAAGCAGCGCAAGTATAAAACCCTATGCTTAAAGTATGAATAGAGAAGGGTGGCAACAACTATTTGCCGAAAATTTATTTTGTTCTTAAATTTTAGAGATATAATTGCTAAATTTTGAGCGCTATTCGCGAAAATTGACAAAACGTTGTAAAGCGTTGTTTTTAGACTGTGGCATGAACGGTAAAGACATTTTTTCTACGCTTACCCCCCCGAACGCGGCGGAAGAGAGCCTTCACTACTGGAATAACTTTAGAAGGGGAAAGTCCGAATTTTTCACGGCGCTGTATTACCAGCACATCGACGCGCTCTACCACTACGGCGAGCGACTCACCGCCGATAAAACCCTCATCGAAGATTGCGTGCAGGACTTATTCGCCGATTTGTGGACGCGACAGAAGACCCTTCCGGAGGTGCTAACGGTAAAGTTCTATCTGTTTAAGGCCCTGAAGCGAACCATCCGCCGAAAACAAAGGCAGCAGGCCAGACTTCTTTCCGAAGCATCGGTGGGGCATGATTTTGCGCTAACGCTCACCGCGGAGCTGGATGACGAGCAGCAGCTGCTTTCTCCCGCGCAAAAGGCCGCCCTCTTACGAACGATAAACCAGCTAACGCCCCGCCAGAAGGAAGCCGTCACCCTACGGTTCTACGATAACTTCAGCTACGATGAGATCGCCGAGATTATGGACTTAAGCGACCGCTCGGTGTATAACCTGATGTATCGCGCCCTGGCGGTGCTTCGCCAGCGTGTAGACGTTGGCCTCTGGCAGCGGGTACTGCTGGCCTGGCTGCTCGTTCAATAACTGTTGCCTCTGCTCCGTCTCCACATCGCAACCAATTGATGCAGAAAACTGATTTTCTGATATGTTTCTTTCAAAAAAGACGCGCTTTTTTTGAGCGGATTGCAAAAATGAAATTATTTACCCGGTTTTTGGTGTAGTCTGGGTTGCTCGTTGCACTTGGGATAAAGGATGAACCTGAACTTCGTCCTCACTATCACAACCGCTATCCTATGGATCATGAGCACGCCTCGGTTGTCCGCCTGCTAATGGACGACCGCTTCCAGGCCTGGGTAAAGCACCCTACGCCCGAGCTAAATCACTACTGGAAGGAGCACCTTCTTCAGCATCCCGAAGAACGGCTCGTGGTGGAGCGCGCGCGGCAGGTACTGCGGCACCTCTCTTACGAAAAAAGTGAAACCATCGACCGGGAGGGCATACTACAACGAGCATTGGCCCAGGCCGAGGCAGCATCGCCACCCACCGCTCCGCTTCGGAGCAGAACAAGGTGGTACCGGGTGGCGGCGGTGCTGGTGGCGGCTCTGCTAGTGGCGGCCGCTTACTGGTATACCCTGCCTGTCGTCCAAACGCACTCCACCGCCTACGGCGAATCAAAACGTATTGAGTTGCCCGACGGATCCACCGTGGTGCTCAACGCCAACTCTACGCTGCGCTACCCGCTCAACTGGGAGGCCGCCGGTCCTCGGCAGGTTACCCTTACCGGCGAGGCGTTTTTCTCAGTAACGCATCAGCAGAACGACCGAAAGTTCGTCGTCCGGGCCAACAAACTGGCTATTGAAGTGCTGGGCACCGAGTTTAATGTGAACCATCGCCGGGGCGAAACGGAGGTGGTATTGCAAACGGGTAGCATTCGGCTCGACTGGGCAGTAGATGGAGAAGTTTCCTCGCAGGCTCCGAGCGACCTGGTGATTGCGCCGGGCGAGATGGCGGTCTTTTCGCAAGACCAGAAAGACGTACGTCGAGTAGTAGTCAACCCCACCCTGTATTCTTCCTGGACCCAAGACCGCTGGCTGTTTGAGAAGACCCCGCTGGCTGAGGTATTCACCATGATTGAAGATAACTACGGCCTCCGCGTGAAGGCTGCCCCCGATATCGCTGAGAAGGTGTTTACGGCCGAAGTAGACCACGCTGACCTCGACCTGCTGCTGAATTTTCTGTCCGAATCCTTCGATTTGGCTATCACTAAGGACCAACAGACCATACTTATAGAACAAAAGTGACCATCGACTTAAATCCAATCTTCAACCCTCTTCATCCAAATAAATTGATATGATAATGAACAACTACGCACATCACTGGGGTGCCGCCCTGCTGGCACTCATGCTTCTCGGAAGCCAGGCGGGCATTGGGCAAACGCTCTCGCTCGTCACGCCAACGGTTCGCCCGGCGGCGGTATTAAACCTACCGCAACGAGGCCAGTTGCTAGAAGCAGCGCTGGAAAGTCTCAAGCAAAAACACCAGGTTAAATTTGGCTACGACGAAGCGCTCGTCCAGGGCAAACGCATCACCGTGGCGGTGTCTTCTGACCTGCCTTTGGCGCGTCAACTGAAAACGCTGCTTAGTCCGCTGGGCCTCCAGTACAAGAAGCTGGATGAGACCCACTACGTGATACAACCCAAAGAAAAATCAACCACCAAACTGCAAAAGGTGCGCCGACAGTCGCTGGGCACTTCCCCGGCCGGGGCCAGCGCCAGTACTATGCCTATGGTATCGGCACTAGCTTCGCGCACGCCTATCTATTATACAAGCACCGGTAGAAAAAACCATTACGGGTACGGTGAGCGACGACGAAACCGGCGACGCCCTACCGGGAGTCAACGTGCTGGTAAAAAACACGACCGTAGGTACCGTTACCGACGTTGACGGCAACTACCGCCTCACGGTAGCCGATGATGCGGAGACGCTGGTTTTCTCGTCGGTAGGATAGGTTTCGCAGGAAGTGGCTATCGGTAACCAGACGACCATCAACTTAGCAATGGCCCCTGACGTACAGTCACTCAGCGAAGTAGTGGTGGTAGGATACGGTACGGTTCGGAAGAAAGACTTGACCGGCTCCGTCTCGCAAATAAAGCCCGAAGAACTCACGGCCTATCCCGCTCCGGATGTTTCTCAGGCACTGCAAGGCCGCGCCGCGGGAGTACAGGTGCAATCGGCCAACGGGGCACCCGGCGCTTCGCCGCGCGTACGGGTTCGGGGCTCTACGTCGATCAACGCCAGCAGCGACCCTATCTACGTGGTAGACGGGTTTGTGAACGGCGCGGTGCCGCCGCCCGAAGATGTGGCCTCGGTAGAGGTGCTTAAAGACGCCGCCGCTACCGCTATCTACGGGTCGCGTGGCGCTAACGGAGTTATCGTTATCACCACCAAGCGAGGCAAGGTAGGTAAGCCGGTGGTTAACCTGAATACCTCTTACTCCTTTCAGGAAGATATCAACCGCTTAGACCTGCTCAACGCCGATCAGTACGTAGATTACGTACAGGAAGTGGTGCCCGACTATGAGTCTTCGGGCTTCGATACCGACTGGCAGGATGAGATTTATCGTCCGGGGGCTATTCAGAACTATCAGTTGTCGATTTCGGGTGGTAGTGAAAACGTAGGATACTATATCTCAGGAACCTTCTTCGACCAGAAGGGAGTGATCGTTAATTCAGACTTCCAGCGATACTCCATTACCAGCAACATTGATGTACAGGCCAGCGAACGCCTGAAGGTAGGGCTTAACCTGTTTGCCCGCCGCCAGAATACGGACGGAGTAGTCACCCAGGAAGGATCGGGCGGTTCGACTAACCAGGGAGTGGTATCGAGCGCTTACTTGTTTGATCCCGATCAGGGCATTTTCAATCCCAACGGCACCTACACTACTTCCAAAATAGGCGACCAGTTTAACAACCCCTACGCCACCGCTACCCAGCGTACCGATCAGAACCAGACCGACCGGGTGCAGGCCAACCTGCTCGCTGAGTACAGCATCTTTGATAACCTATCGTTTACGATAACCGCCGGAGCCAGTTCTGACAACGGGCGGCGCGGCCGCTACACTCCTTCTACCCTGGTTGCCGGGCAAAATATTGGAGGAAAGGGCTAGTTAACGGACGAAAATTCACCTCCTTGCTCAATGAAAACTACTTCACGTATTCTAATGAGTTTGGAATACACAGCCTGCAAACCGTAGTAGGCTACTCTTTTCAGCAGGAGCGTACGGAATCTTGGGAGTCGGGCAATAGAGGATTTGTGACCGACAACGCGCTGTACTGGAATGTAGACGGAGGCACCAATCCTACCATTCCCCAGTCTGATTTGAACGTTTCCGAGATTGTGAGTTGGTACGGTCGGATTAACTACCGTCTGTTGGACCGTTACCTGCTAACGCTCAACGCTCGGGTAGATGGTTCTTCTACTTTCAGCAAAAACAACAAGTACGCATTCTTCCCTTCGGGAGCTATCGGATGGAACGTGAACGAAGAAGCCTTTTTAGAGGATGTGGCCTGGCTAGACGGTTGGAAACTACGCGCCAGCTACGGACTAACCGGCAACCGAGCCATTGGGCCGTATCAAACCCTGGCTAGGTTCGAGCCCCTTATTTCGGTGCAGAACGGAGCGTTGGTCAATGCCGTTCGCCCTACCGAGCTAAGCAACAACAACCTGACGTGGGAAACTACCCGGCAGTTGAACGTTGGCACCGACGTATCGTTGTTCGCGGGGCGCGCCAATCTGACGGTAGATTATTACACCATGGAGACCCGGGATCTGCTGTTTCAGGTCGAGCTGGACGAGTTTTCCGGCTACCCGGAGCAGCTTCAGAACCTAGGGAGTACCCAGAACAGAGGGCTTGAAGTGGCGCTGGACCTGCGCAATCGGTTCAGTGACTTTTGATTGGGATATCAATCTCAACTTTTCTACCAACGAAAACACCGTGCTGGCACTGCCCGACGGACTGGATATTCTCTACGGCACGGGCCCTGGTCACTTCGCGGGATTAGACAACACGCAGATTCTGCGCGAGGGCCAAACGCCGGGCTCCTTCTTTGGCTTTATCTACGATGGGGTGTACCAGGAAGGCGACGAATTTTTGGAAGGCGGGGGATTTGAGCAAGAGCCCGGCGGTGAGAAGTTCCGGGACATCAACGGTCGCGACGAAGCAGGCAACCTCACCGGGATGCCCGACGGACAGTTGAATAACGATGACCAAACCATCATCGGTGATCCTAACCCTGACTTTATCTGGGGGGTGACCAACACCTTTCGTTACAAGGGCTTCGACCTCAATATTTTCTTCCAGGCTGCGCAGGGCAATGATATCCTGAACTATACCCTGCTGGAATTGAACCGGCTTGCCGGATCGGTGAACGCGACCACCGAGGCGCTAGACCGCTGGACTCCCACCAATACCAACACCGACGTTCCCCGTGCCACCGCCGGGCGCACCCAGCGGGTGTCCAGTCGTTTTGTCTACGACGGTAGCTACGTGCGGTTGAAGAACCTGGCGCTAGGCTACAACTTTGCGGGCGACCTACTGGAGCGTATCAACATCAGCAGCTTGCGCCTGTACGTAAGCGCTCAGAACCTGCTCACCTTCACCAACTATCCGGGAGTAGATCCGGAAGTGAGCTACAACACCGATAACAGTCGGGAAGAGAACAGAAACCGAGGATTGGACTACGGTAGCTATCCCAACGTGAAATCCTATACCGTAGGTTTAAATGTTCAATTTTAACGCATCCACTAAGAAAAACACCGTCATGAAATTACTTAAAAATATATTCCTCCTGGCCGTTGGCACGATGGTTCTTCCGCTGGCTTGTTCTGATTTGGAAGAAGACCCGATCGCTATTCTGGCCCCCGAGAGCGTTTTCCGCACCCCAACCGACGTGGAAACGGCCGTGAACGGCATCTACGGGCGACTGGCCTCCGAAGACTCGTGGGGGCGCAAGCTCTCGCTGACCATTATGCTGCGCAGCGATATGCTGGACATCGGCGACCGGGGCACTCCGTCGCGCCGCCAGCAGGTAAACGACTTTGAGATGGACTCCAACAACGGCATGGTTACCGCTTTTTGGCCGTCTACCTACCAGGCTATTAGTGCTGCCAACGCCGCGATTGCCGGAGGAGAAGCGGTGGCCGAGCCTGCCGGAGAAATCAATCCGTTAATCGCGGAGGCGCGCTTTATGCGAGCCTACTGCTACTTTCATCTGGTCCAGTTATTCGGTGATGTCCCCTACCTGGACGCTGTTGTAGACGATATAGCTGCGTTAGAAAACACCGGAAAAACTCCGGCCGCAGACGTATGGCAGAATATCATCGCCGATTTAGAGTACGCCAAGGTAGAACTGCCTGACGTACCTGAGAACGGGGTACGTTCGCGCCCATCTAAGGGAAGCGCCGCTGCTTATCTGGCCAGCGTCTACCTTACCCTGGGAGATTACCAAAACGCTTACAACGAGGCAAAATACGTGATCGATAACAGCGGAACGTTTGGTTACGCCCTCGAGGGTGATTTTCAGCACCTCTTTGACGCTAACCGAGCCGACGGGCTGGTGGAACCGATTTTTACGTTTGACTTTCTGGGGTTGGTCGGCCAGTATCCTATTAACGTTGATTACCTTACCGCCCTTACCGGGATGCGCGGCCGCGACCAAGTAGAAGGTTGGAGCGTGGCCGTCCCTTCGTTTGCCGTATACGAAGACTGGGACAACCGTGATTACCGTAAGTGGGTGAGCTTTGATACGGCGGCCGTGATCGGCGATACGCTGCGCTCTTACGAAAGCTTCGGCAACCCGGATGCCCGTCGGCCGCACTGCGCCAAGTACTTTCGGTACCCTGGTAATGCTGGTGGCAACAACGTGGATTCTGATCATAATTACATTCAGATGCGCTACGCCGAGGTGCTGCTGATCGCCGCCGAGGCCCTTAGCGAAATCAGCGGTCCTAATGCCGAAGCTATTGGCTACGTAAACCAGGTTCGCGCCCGCGCCCGCATGGCCGACGGAGAAGCAAGCGATTTTCCGGAAGACGTGGCCCCCGGGCAAGGTCAGGCAGAATTTCTTGACACCGTGTTGGAAGAGCGCCGACTAGAACTGGCCTTTGAAGCCAAACGCTGGTACGATATTCGGCGACGACAATTGGGCGAGGCCGTATTTGCCGGTCCGGATTCATTTGAACCACATCCTAACTTTACTCCGAGCCGCGACTACCTGCTTCCTCTGCCGGCCGATGAGCTGACGCGCAATGAGAGTCTGGCTCCTCAGAATCCGGGATATTAATCCGGTTACTACTTTAAATCTGGTGCCAGAAGTGCTAAGTTTGATCATTTATGGACTTAGCACTTCTGGCACCAATAGTATCAACCCAAATCCTTCAACACGATGACAACATCTAAGCTTCTTAAAGCAATCACTGTGTGCTTGTTCCTTGTTCATCCCTCGGTAGCGCAAGAACTTATCTTTCAGTCCGGGTTTGAGCCGGGTACCCAGATCGTTGACCAAGGCTCGCAGGGAGCTGATATCATCGGTACGGACAACTCAGTATCATCGCCCAACAACTGGACAACTGATCTGGAAGGGCACCCCAATGTCGGGGATTTCAACCTCCAGTACCAAGACTTTGATGAAAACCAGCAGGATGACCGGCGGGCCGAACTGGTAAGCGACCCGACTGGTTCGGGACGGGGTCAGGTGCTCAAGTTCTGGATTGTGGACGATAACGTATCGTTTGAGCGCGGGCGCATCCAGTCCAATAACTACGGTGCTCCCGAAGGCATGACCGAGTATTACCAGCGAACTAAACTCTACCTGCCGTCCGCCTCCTTCACTCCGCTCATCCAGAACGCCGACGCCTTTGACTTCTTAACCACCACCGAAATTTGGAATAATAACAACTGGAACCCCGCCTTCGGCGAGCCGGATGCCTACCCCTTCCGGATGAAGGTGAACATCACCAAAGCCCCCGGTGTCGGGCAATCGTTATTTTTAGAAGCCATTGGTGAGAAGCAAAGCCGCCCCTGCTGCTGGGGAGAGGGTAGCGATAAACTCTGGCAGGCCCTGTCTACCTACGCACTGCCGCTGGATACCTGGCTGGACATTGAAATCTACATCAAAGAAGGCGACGCCACCACCGGGCAGTTTCAGTTGGCCATCACCCCCGAAGGGGGCACCAAGCAAATGCTCATCGACGTTGCCAGTTGGACTCACAGCCCCGACGATCCTGCTCCGGATGGTATCAAGTTCTCTAATGCTATGAAGATGTATACCAACAGCAGTTCTACCATTGATAAGGTAGTGGCAGCGGGTGATAGCCTGAAGTACTACTGGGACGACTTTGAGCTGTGGAACGGCAAAACCATTGAGGGTGCATCCGGAACCGGAGTAGGCTCTTCCGGACCGGGGGAAGACCCTTCGTGCTCCTTACCTATTCTCTGGGAGGCCACCCCTTTCACCCCCCAAACTACGGCGTTTATAGCTCAGTGGGAGATGACTCCGAACGAGAACCTTATGAACGGCGTGGTGGGACTTTCACCGGCCCCCGCCGGAGCCTACGGCGAGCTGGCCATCATCGTGCGGTTCAACGACCAGGGCTTTATTGATGCGCGCGACGGCAGCTCCTACACCGCCACCAGTGCGGTGCCTTATACTAAAGACGTGGCCTACCAAGTAAGAACAGAAGTAGACTTAAGCACGGCTACGTATAACGTTTACGTAACCCCCGCGGGCGGCGAAGAGCAAACCGTCGGTGAAAACTTTGCCTTCCGTACCGAGCAAGCTTCGGCTACTGAACTGGGCTACTACAACATCAATACGGAAATATGTCGCTTGTCAGTAACTGATTTTGCAATCTTCTCTCCGGATGGCAGTGAAGTGCCCTACGCTCCCACCGCGGCGGTGAAGCCCGTGCTGGAAAACGGCGGTAACGTAACCCCCAACGGCGACGGCACCTACACCGCTACCTTCGGTTACAGTAACCAGAACGAAGGGGGAGTAAATATTCCGGTAGGTGAAAACAATAGGTTTTCTCCGGCTCCACAAGACCGAGGCCAAACCACCACCTTTCGGGCCGGGCGGCAGACCAACGTCTTCTCGGTGCTACTGCAACCGGGCGAAACCGTGGTATGGACGCTGGCTGGTCCTAACGGAAGAAACAGAACCTGTACCGCCACCGCTCCGGAGGATGACAACAGCATCACGACTCTCTCCCCCATCGTCGATGGTTTTGTCAACAGCAAAACGCCGGACGATAATTTCGGCACTGAAGGGTCATACACCATTCAGCCCAAAGCATCGGAGACCCGGGCTTACTTTGTTAAGTTTGACGTAAGTCAGGTAACTACGGTCGGCAGCGCGACTCTTCGGTTGCACAATACCGAATGGAACAACAGCACCACCGACGTGACTTTTGCCGTACAGGGCGTAGATAACGACAGTTGGGCGGAAGCAGGTTTAACCTGGAACAACCAACCAGCGGCTACCGGAACTGACCTGGCATTGGGCCTCGAGGCCAACGGAGGTTACACTGAGCTAGAAGTAAGTAGCTTTGTGCAGGCGCAAGCCAGCGGTGACGGAGTAGCATCCTTTTACGTATACGTGAACATGGACTGGGCAGATCCATACGATCAGCGGGTTGATATTCAGTCTAAAGAAAGTGCTACCCCGCCTGAGTTGGTCATCAACGGAAGCGGAGATGGTGGTACAGTAGACCCAATCCCTACCAAACCTACCAACCTGGTAGCCAGCAATATCACCGAAACCACGGTCGACCTTTCCTGGAGCGCCTCTACCGACGACCAGGGCATCGTGAAGTACGAAGTGCTGAAGGATACCCAGTTTGACCAAGCGGTGTTCGGAGCGCCGCCCGCTACTTCGGCTACGGTGACAGGGCTCACCCCCGGCACCTCGTACCTCTTTTACGTGAAGGCGGCGGATGCTGACGGTAACTTCTCGAGCAATAGTCAAACGGTGACCATCACCACCCTGAGTGCTCCCACCGGCGGGTCGGACAATGCGCTGAGTGCTTCGGCCGATGGTTTTGTAAACAACAAAAATCCCGACGAGAACTACGGCCAAGCGTTCGAGCTATACCATTCAGCCCAAAGCTTCCGAGACCCGGGCCTACTTCATTAAGTTCGACGTAAGTCAAGCGGAGAATGTCAGCAGCGCAACCCTGCGGTTGCACAACACCACGTGGAATAATAGCACCACCGACGTGACCTTCGCCGTCCAAGGGGTAGATGACGACAGTTGGACGGAAGCAGGTTTGACCTGGAACAACCAGCCCGCCACCACCGGTAGCGATCTGGCTACGGGGGCCGAGGCCAACGGTGGCTACACTGCGTTAGACGTGAGTAGTTTCGTGCAGGCGCAAGCGAACGGCGACGGAGTAGCATCCTTCTACGTGTACGTGAACATGAACTGGACTGCCCCCTGGGACATGCGCGTGGACATTCAGTCTAGAGAAAGCGCTACCCCGCCCGAACTACTCATTGAAGATGCGGCGGCCAACGCCCGGGGGGCTTCGAGCACCGCTAATCCGCGAACGGCACCAGGAGACGTTCTCTTAACCTCACCGATCACTATCTATCCCAATCCTAGCCGAGCGGGGCAGTTTACTCTCCAGACAAACGGGCCGGGCAACCCGCAGGTCAGCCTCTACAACCAGCAGGGGCAACTAGTGCCGGTGATTGTGAAACAAGCAGACCAAGGGCGTTGGCAAGTGACCCCAGCGGTTGCTCTGACTCAAGGGCTATACTTTGTGGTCACTAGCCAGCCCGATGGATCCGTGCTACGGCAAAAGCTAGTTGTGTCGCCCTAGCGGGTAGCAAAAGTAACGTGCTATTCGGGGGTTTTTATAATTGGGTTGGCTACTGTTAAGTCAACCCTTTTTTTTTGAGCAGTTGCTAGTGGCCCTGACGTCTGTCGAGTGTTCAGTGGCAAAGTAGGTTGTTTGCTAAAATGATGCTACTTTCGTAGTCCTAAGCGCTAGCGTATGAACTTTGCCGAAGTGCAGCATCATCCTGATCAACCACAAACCAAAAGCAACGCCTTCACCTCGCTGCTGCTGCTGGTGGCCTTTGTCTTCCTGGGGCTGTTTGTCGGGCAGTTTTTGGGCTTCGTCCTCCTGCTTCCGCTGTTTGACCTTGACATCCAGCGGGTAATGCAAGCAGTTACCGATCCCGCCGCATCACCCAATGCCCGTACGGCCATGCTCGTTCTGCAAGCGGGTGGGGCCCTGTTCGGGTTTGTGCTCACCCCCCTGTTGCACCAGCACTTTATCGATCGCACCGATCTGCCCGAGTTGTTCGATGCGCCGCGCACCGCCGCGTTGCCAATGGCCTTGGTCGGAATTTTGGTGCTGGCCTTTATGCCGGTAAATGCATTGGTGATGGAGTGGAACCTGGGTCTGGACTTTGGCCCGATCTCTCCGGCCTTCCAGGAGTGGGCCTACGGCAAGGAAGAAGAATTGCGCGCCCTCACCGAACGCCTCACCCGCTTCGAGAGCGTCGGGGGCCTGCTGGCGGGCGTGTTCGTGATTGCCGTGCTGCCCGCGGTGGGTGAAGAGCTGGTGTTTCGGGGCATCGTGCAGCGCCGCTTGTATACGTTGGTTAGCAACCCGCACGCCGCCATCTGGATTGCCGCCCTGGTGTTTAGCGCTATTCACGTTCAGTTTTTTGGCTTCTTCCCCCGGCTGCTGCTCGGAGCGCTGTTCGGCTACCTGTACCACTGGTCGGGCAACCTGTGGTATCCAATTTTTGCGCACTTTGTGAACAATGGATTCACCCTGCTGATGTTATACTTGTATCAGCAGGGCAGCGTGGGTATGGACATTGAGTCGATCGAGACGGTGTCCTGGAGTGTGGCGCTGGTTTCTCTGATCGGATCGGCCGCCCTGTTGTATTTTTTTAAGCAGCAAACCAACCAACCCGCAGCGTATGAATAGCAAGTGGCAACGGGTATACAGCACCGATCAGAAGCACCGCGCCGAAATTGTGCGGGCCGTGCTTGAACACGAAGAAATGCACCCGGTGATCGTCGATAAGCAGGATCAGATGTACCAGGTGAACAGTTGGGGAACCGTAGAAATCTACGTGGCCCCCGAAAATGTATTGCGCGCCATGAAAATTATTCGGGATGATATCCGCTTTAAATAGATACAACAACGTTACCCAACGCATCATCACCGGCTTCTTTGGCATTGTGCTGATCGTGATTGCGGTGTTTCACAGTGAGTGGTCTTACTTTGGTCTTTTTCTGATCATCTGCATCCTCACCCAGCTCGAGTTCTATAAACTCACCGGCCTGGATGGCATGCTGCCCCTCAAATCGGCGGGTTGCTTTGCCGGGGCGTTGCTCTACTGCATCAGCTTCCTGGTGGAAAGAGGCACGCTAGAGGCCAAGTACTACTTAGTGATTTTTCCGGTGGCGGCCAGCATCTTCTTCATTAAGCTCTACAAAAAATCGGACAAGAAGCCGTTCACCAACATCGCCTACACCCTGTGCGGCATCTTTTACGTGGCCGTGCCCTTCGCCCTGCTCAACATCATTGCCTTCAGTCGGGGGGCTTATAGTTTTCAGATTGTGATTGGGGTACTGTCGTTGTTCTGGGCCAGCGACACCGGGGCCTACTTCGCCGGAGTGCGCTTCGGAAAAACCCAACTTTTTGCCCGGGTGTCTCCCAAAAAGTCGTGGGAGGGGAGCATTGGCGGAGCGGTGACGGCCCTGGCGGCCGCGCTTATCTTTTCGGTTTTCTACAAGGACCTGCTCCCGTGGCAGTGGATTGTGGTGGGCGCCATCATCGTGATCACCGGCACCTACGGCGATCTGGTGGAGTCGCTTTTCAAGCGCAGCATTGCTATTAAAGACTCAGGACGCGGTTTACCCGGTCACGGCGGCTTCCTGGATCGCTTCAACGGACTGCTCCTTTCGTCGCACTTCATTCTCATCTTTTTGAAGATTTTTTAAAAAACATACGTTGACTAGGGCGGGTGATTCAATATTGGTAGTTTCGCCCCGCTTTCAACTATCTTTTTCAAACCTACTTGTTGTAAAAGGATTGAAGGCAGTATGATTGAATGACTGAATAGAAAATGTTTCCAGTCATTCAATCCTTCTCTCATTCAATTCTTCAATATGACCTACGTAGAACCCGCGCCCATCACCGATAAAGAAAATCCGTTTGAGTCCATGATGTCGCGCTTCCAGATTGCGGCCCAGGCCTACGGACTTAATGACGAAATCTACAATGTGCTCAAAAACCCCGTGAAGCAGGTGATCGTCTCGCTGCCCGTCACCATGGACGACGGCTCGATCCGCGTCTTTGAGGGTTATCGTGTCATTCATTCCAACATTCTGGGCCCCTCCAAGGGTGGCTTGCGCTACGACATGGCCGTAAACATCGACGAGGTGAAGGCCCTGGCGGCCTGGATGACCTGGAAGTGCGCCGTGGTCGACATCCCCTACGGCGGCGCCAAGGGCGGCATCCGCTGCAATCCGCGGCAGATGTCGGCCGGGGAGATTGAGCGCCTCACCCGGGCCTACACCCAGGAGATGATTAACATCTTCGGACCCGACCGCGACATTCCAGCCCCTGATGTGGGCACTGGCCCCCGGGAGATGGCCTGGATAATGGACGAATTTTCGCGTGCCCACGGCATGACGGTCAACGCGGTGGTCACCGGCAAACCAGTGGTGCTGGGCGGATCTTCAGGACGCACCGAAGCCACCGGCCGGGGCGTGATGGTGTCGGCGCTGGCCGGGATGGAAAAGCGTAAGATCAATCCCTACCACGCCACCGTGGCGGTGCAGGGCTTCGGCAACGTAGGTTCCTACGCCGCATTGCTGATCGCCGAACGGGGCAGCAAGGTGGTCGCGATCAGCGACGTGTCGGGAGGTTACTACAACGCTCAGGGAATCGACATCGTAGCGGCCATCAAGTACCGCGACCAGAACGAGGGCACGCTGGCGGACTTCCCCGGCGGAGAAGCCATTAGCGGCGACGAACTGCTTACGCTGCCGGTGGACCTGCTGGTTCCGGCGGCGCTCGAGGACGTGATCACGGTGCGCAACGCCGAGCAGATTCAGGCCCGCCTGATCGTGGAAGGAGCCAACGGCCCCACCTCGGCCCGGGCCGACGACATCATTCATAACAAGGGAACGCTGGTGGTGCCCGACATTCTGGCCAACGCCGGGGGCGTCACGGTATCATACTTCGAGTGGGTGCAGAACCGTCTGGGCTACAAGTGGACCCGCGACCGGGTGAACCGCCGCTCGGACCGTATCATGAAAGACGCTTTTGAGCGGGTGTACCAGGTGGCTTTGCGCTACGGAGTGTCGATGCGCATCGCGGCCTACATTGTGGCCATTGATAAAGTAGCCAATACTTATAAGTACCGCGGCGGATTTTAAAAGAGTTTTTCTAGCCAGTCGGGCCGAACAGTTCGTTCACTTTTGGTTTCATATCGGGCAGGGCCGGGGCAGCCGTACACGTGTCGTCTTCCCAATAAATCTGGGTGCTGTGCAGCGAGGTGCGCACCTGCACCATGCGCAGGTCCGGATAAATTTGCCACAGCACCTGCACTCCGGCCGTCTGATATTCCAGGGCCTTGCGCTCGATCTTGAAGCCCACTTCGTTGGGCGAAATAATCTCAATGGCCCAGGCGGGCACCGGCAATGCGCCTTGTTCGGAAGCGGTAATCTGTTGGGCATCGAAGAACGAAAGATCAGGAATACGGATGCGGGTTTCCGACACGGGCACGTGGGTTTCGGCAAACAGCTCACCGCCCTGATTGAACGCTCTTGTTTTGTAGAAAGCTTGTCGTATCCTTTTAACTATGCCTCTTTTGGTGTTTTTCATCATGTAGTCGGTTCGTTCCAGTTCACCATCTACCCACTCGTACTTGTACTTCCCGGCGGGTTGATCCCACTCGAGAAATGCTTCTTTCGTTCGTGGTTTGCGTACTCGTTCCGACTTCCTGGCAATGGTCAGCGTTTCCATGATTGAATGATTTACTCTGTTATTACTTTAAAATAACGAAGGAGGCGGCAGTTTCGTTAGAGCGCATTTGGTATGCGGTTTCTATTTAGTGCCCCTTTTTATTCCTCGTCGTTTAGCTCCCGCAGTTTCAGGATCAGGTCGGTCTTGGTGGCGAACAGCTTTTCTTCTAGTCCCACGGGATAGCTGTGGGGGTTCACGAAGCGCTTCACCCCGGCGGGCAATTGCGCCAAACTTCGGATGGTTCGCTCCCGAATGGTATGCAGGTCGGGCGAGTCGTATACCTGCTTTCCCTGCCTGAAAACCGGAATGAGCAAATCTTCTGAGTCCACCTCGCTGGCTTTGATCAGCTTGCGCCGGGTGAGGTCCATCGGGTCAATGATCTTGTGCTTCTTCCCGAGCGACTGCTGGGTATCGTAGAGCATATCGGCCACCAGGTCTTTTTGATCGTCGGCGGTGTAGAACCGGCGCACCTGCTGAATGCCCGGGGTGTTCACCTTCACTGCCTGTTCCGAAAGCTTAATTTTATACTCCCACGCCCCGTCGTTTTCAATGGCCGACAGTTTGTACACTGCGCCCAGCGCGGGCTGGTCGTAGGCCGTCACCAGCTTGGTGCCGATGCCCCACACGTCTATCTTAGCGTCCTGACTACGCAGGCTGCTGATAATGTTTTCGTCCAGATCATTGCTGGCCACAATTTTGGTTTCCTGAAGTCCGGCTTCGTCCAGCAACCGCCGCGCCTCGATGCTGAAGTAGGCTAAGTCACCCGAATCGATGCGCACTCCCAGTAATTGCTTTCCCTTCTTTTGCAGCATCAGCCCTACCTCCACCGCTTTCTTAATCCCTTCCAGCGTATTATACGTGTCAACCAGCAACACACAGTTGTTGGGCATGGCGTCAGCGTAAGCTTTGAAAGCCGTCAGTTCGTCGTCGAAAGCCATGATCCAACTGTGGGCGTGGGTGCCGCTGAGCGGAATGCCGAACAGCTTTCCGGCCAGCACATTCGAAGTGGAGGCGCTTCCGCCCACGTAGGCCGCCCGACTGGCTGCAATGGCTCCGTCGATGCCCTGGGCCCGCCGCAGCCCGAACTCCAGCACCGGTTCGCCCCGCGCCGCGATATGAATACGCGCCGCCTTGGTAGCAATGAGCGTCTGAAAATTGATAAAATTAAGCAGCGGCGACTCGATCAGTTGGCACTGCAAAATGGGGCCTTGTACCCGTAGCAGCGGTTCGTGCGGAAACACCGCCGTCCCTTCGGGAATAGCGTCTACGTCGCAACTGAACTCCAGCGTGCGCAGGTAGTCTAAGAAGGCCGGTTCGAACAGGGGTTCGTCGCCCTCGCCCGTTGCTTCGGCCAAGAAATCAATCGCTTCGTCGTCGAAGCGGAAATTGTTGATGTAATCGATCACGTAGGCGAGTCCGCAGTTGATGGCGAAGCCCCCGCTGAAGGGGTTTTCGCGAAAAAACAGGTGGAACACGCTCTTCTTCTCGGCAATTCCCTGCTTCCAGTAGCCGTAGGCCATCGTGAGCTGGTAAAAGTCCGTGAGCAGCGTGAGCGAACTGGCGTAAATATCTCGGGTGATGTTCATGGATGGTCCACAGTCAGTGGTCCACAGTTGACAGTCAATAGCCTACTGTGGACTGTCGACTATGGACTGTAGACCAGTTTATTTTACAACCTGTACCTTCAACATATTGGTGCGATCTTCCCAGTGCAGGGGCATGCTGGCGGTGCTCACGTACACGTCGCCCGCCTTTAGGTGGCCTTTTTCTACCAGCACCTTCTCCAGGTCATCAAAGGTTTCGTCGGTCGACTGGGTGCCGTCGTAGTAGTAGCCGCGCAGTCCCCAGTACAGATTGATGATGTTGAGCAACCCTTTGTCGGCGGTGAAGATGAAAATATTGGCCTTGGGCCGGTGGCACGACAGTCGAAACCCGGTGTAGCCCGATTTGGTCATGCCCACAATGGCGCGGGCGTCGATCTCACGACTCAACTGGCAGGCGGCCCGCACCAGGCTGTCGTTGTTGAAGGTGGGCGAATCAGGAGAGATTTGCGAAAGTTTGTCGTATACCACGTCTGACTTTTCCTCGATGGTCAGGATGGTTTTCACCATGCTCTTCACCGTCTGGATCGGGAACTTGCCCGAGGCGGTTTCGGCGGACAGCATAATGGCGTCGGCGCCGTCCATCACGGCGTTGGCCACGTCGTTGGTCTCGGCGCGGGTGGGGCGCGGGTTTTCGATCATGCTCTCCATCATCTGGGTGGCGATGATCACCGGCTTGGCGGCCGCGTTGCACTTCTGCACCAGCATTTTCTGCGCCAGCGGCACCTCTTCCATCGGAATCTCTACGCCTAAATCGCCCCGCGCCACCATCAGCCCATCGGTGGCCTTGATGATCTCGTCGATGTTTTTGAGCGCTTCGGGCTTCTCGATCTTGGCGATAATTCTGATGTTCTTGCCCTTCGACTCGATGATTTTTCGCAGTCCGTAAATGTCTTCAGCCTTGCGCACGAACGAGAGCGCGATCCAGTCCACGTCGTGCTCCAAGCCGAAGAGCAGGTCTTCTTCGTCTTTTTCGGTCAGCGAAGGAGCCGACACGTTGGAATCGGGCAGGTTGATGCCCTTGCGCGATTTGATGGGGCCGCCGTGCACCACCCGGGTGCGCACTTCCTGGCCCGCGCTACCCTCTACCCGCAGTTCAATTTTGCCATCGTCGATCAGAATGGTGTCGTCGGCGACCACGTCGGAGGGTAACGACTGGTAGGAGGTGCTAATGCGTTCGCTGGTGCCGAGCACGTCTTCGGAGGTGATGATGAGTTGCTGACCGGGCTCCACGAAGATTTCGTCGTCCGCTACCTTATTGGTTCGGATTTTAGGCCCCTGCAAATCCTGTAGGATGCACACGTTGGTATCCATCTCCCGGTTGATCTCGCGGATGGCGAGGATCACTTTTTTGTGACCCTCGTGGGTGCCGTGCGAGAAGTTGAGGCGAAACACGTCGACCCCGGCCTTCACCAGCTCGATCAGCATATCTTTGCTGTTGCTGGCCGGGCCCACGGTGGCCACGATCTTGGTTTTATTAAATGCGTAAGTGCTTTCCATAAGGTTGGGTTAGAATAAAAGGTTCTCTTTGTGTTCTACGGTGGTTAGATCAATGTGCGCTATCTGCTTCACCTCGGCCAGTGCCTGCACGGCGGCGACTATCACGTCAGGCTGCCAACTGGCGCTGGGATCGTGCACTTGCAGGAAGAAATCCCACTGAGGAAATCCGGGTAGCAGAAGCCCCGCCGGTCCGCGGGTGGCAAAGGTTTGGTTTTTCAGAAGCCTAAAAGTACGATGTGTGGTTGTAAATACGAAATTAGACACCCCGCAGGAAGCATCGATGGTGTTTTCTAGCGCCAGATCGGCCGCCTTTTTTAGCTGCCAACGCAGGGTGCGGTTGAGTTGCCAGGCTAGTTTATACTCGGGCACAAGCGTCTGCAAACCGTACAAATCGTAGTCGTGCTGGTAGTCAACGTATAAATCTCGCTGTATTTTATCCATACGAAGGTGGCAGACTAAGAAAAATTATTACCTTTAAAAGCTACAAAAACCCCGTTTGTTTCATTGGAAGGCCGCTAAGTTTTATTGAAAAAGATAAAAATGATTCGTTTGACATTCATACTTTAAATCTTTTTCTTTGCGCCGTTCACTATAACCACCAAGAAAATGTCTGAAATAGCACAGAAAGTAAAAGAAATTATTATTGACAAGTTAGGCGTTGAGGAATCCGAGGTGACTCCGGAGGCTAGCTTCACCAACGACTTGGGTGCCGACTCGCTCGACACCGTTGAATTGATCATGGAGTTCGAAAAAGAATTTAACATCTCTATTCCCGACGACCAGGCAGAAAACATTGCTACGGTGGGACAGGCCATTTCATACCTGGAAGAGAACGTTAAAGCATAATCATTAACCGGCCGTATTATCTTTCATGAGTAGAAGAGTTGTAGTTACGGGCTTAGGGGCGCTCACTCCGCTGGGCAACGACGTTGCTTCCTACTGGGAAGGACTTCGCCAGGGAGTGAGCGGCTCCGCCCTGATCACTAAGTTCAATACCGAGCACTTCAAGACCAAGTTCGCCTGCGAACTCAAGGATTTTGACGCGCACAACTATCTGGACCGCAAGGAAGCGCGCAAGATGGACCCTTGCACCCAGTACGGCGTGATTGCCGCTGCCGAAGCCATCCGCGATGCGGGTTTGGAAGAAGGCGGCGTTGATCTGGACCGGGCCGGCGTGATATGGGGGTCGGGCATCGGCGGACTCAAAACGTTTCAGGAAGAGGTATCGGATTTTGCCACGGGCAACGGTGTGCCGCGCTACAACCCTTTCTTCATTCCGAAGATGATCGTGGACATCACCCCCGGTCATATTTCTATACGACACGGCTTCCGGGGCCCCAACTTTGCCACCGTATCGGCCTGCGCTTCGGCGACTCACGCCATTATCGACGCCTACACCTACATCAAGCTCGACAAGGCTGATGTGATGATCACCGGCGGCTCAGAAGCAGCGGTGGTCGAAGCCGAAGTAGGGGGCTTCGGAGCCATGAAGGCCCTGTCCGAGCGCAACGATTCTCCCCAGACCGCTTCGCGTCCCTTCGATAAAGACCGCGACGGCTTCGTGCTGGGCGAGGGCGCGGGAGCGCTGGTGCTGGAAGAACTGTCTCACGCACAAGCCCGCGGAGCCACCATCTACGCCGAAATAATCGGCAACGCCATGACCGCCGACGCCTACCACATCACTGCTCCCCACCCCGACGGAGTGGGCGTGAAGCAGGTGATGTTGCTGGCCCTCAAAGACGCGGGCGTTGCTCCCGAGACGGTGGACTACATCAACGTGCACGGCACCTCCACGCCCCTGGGCGATATCAGCGAGGTGAACGCCATCATCGACGTGTTCGGCGACCACGCGTTCAAGCTCAACATCAGCTCCACCAAGTCGATGACCGGCCACCTGCTCGGTGCCGCCGGGGGCATTGAGTCCATCGCCTGCATCCTGGCGATCAACAACAACTTGGTGCCGCCCACCATCAATCACTTCACCAACGACCCGCAGATTGACGACCGCCTCAACCTGACTTTCAACGAAGCTCAGCCGCGGGAGGTCACCACTGCCGTTAGCAACACCTTCGGGTTCGGCGGGCACAATACCTCGGTAATTTTCAGAAAGTTCGCTGAGTAGTCGTTTCTTATCAACTGTCTATTCTTTTCGGCTGCCTATCTTGTTCACCTTCCTCACCGGTTCTTCACAAGATAAGCAGTTCGCCAAAGCGGTTCGCCACATTGTGGGCCGCTCCCCCGCTAATTTGGCACTGTACCGCCTGGCCACCCAGCACGTATCAGTTGCCAAGAAAAACCAGCAGGGAGTGCGCGAGTCGAACGAACGGCTCGAGTACCTGGGCGATGCGGTGCTTAGTATGGTGGTGGCCGAGTATCTGTTCAAGAAATTTCCTTTCAAGGATGAAGGCTTTCTTACCGACATTCGTTCGCGGATTGTTAATCGGGAGTCGCTCAACCAGGTGGCCCGAAAGATCGGCGTGAGCGAGATTGTGCAGTTTAGCGAAGGCAGCAAAAAAGCCGGTCGCAGCCGACTATCGCACAAGTCTATCGGTGGAAACACCCTGGAAGCGCTGGTGGGAGCCGTTTACTTAGACAAAGGCTACCGGGCGGCCCGCCGGTTTATTCTCAAAAAGATGCTGATCCCCCACTTCGATCTGTTGTCGATCGTAGAAAACGATACCAACTACAAGAGCAAAGTGATCGAGTGGGCTCAGAAGCACAACCGCGACGTTCGCTACGAAGTGGTTGAAACCCGGGGCGGCAAGCAGTACAAAGAATTCGTGACCCAATTGTTGGTAGATAATCAGCCCGTGAGCACCGGCAGCGGTTACAGCAAGAAAAAAGCGGAACAAAGAGCCTCCGAAAAGGCATTATCGCTGTTGGGTTCTATGTTATAGGGTTCAGAGTTTGAGGTTCTTGGCTTACCGAAGTAAACTCAGAACCTAGAATTCCGAATTTTTCAACCCCGAACCTTTAAATCAAAACCAACCATGCGTGAACTAACCGTCGCGGGGGCCACCCTAAACCAAACACCCATCGACTGGGCCAACAACGTAGCGCACATCCACGAAGCCATTCGGCAGGCCCGGGATCAGCAGGTAAACATTCTCTGCCTGCCCGAACTGTGCGTGACCGGCTACGGCTGCGAAGATATGTTCCTCAGCAACTGGATCTACGAGAAGGTGGAGGAGTTACTGCCTGAAATAGTGGAAGCTTGTCAAAATATTACGGTGGCTATCGGTGTGCCCGTTCGGTATCGCCACAAGAATTATAATACCGCTTGCCTCATCCATAATCAAAAAATTCTGGGGTTCACGGCCAAGCAGTATTTGGCCAACAACGGGGTGCACTACGAACCGCGCTGGTTCACTCCCTGGCCCGCCCACGAAACCGCTAGTTTGGAGATAGACGGTGAAGACTATCCGCTGGGCGATATCACCTACGACGTGCACGGCATCAAAGTAGGTTTTGAGATTTGTGAAGACGCCTGGCGGGCCGAGTTGCGCCCCGGCTGGACGCACCAAGAGCGGGGCGTGGACCTGATTCTGAACCCCAGCGCCAGCCACTTTGCTTTCGAGAAAAGCCGGTTTCGGGAAGGACTGGTGGTGCCCGGCTCACGCGATTTCAGCTGCGTTTACGTGTTTGCCAACCTACTGGGCAACGAGGCGGGCCGCATGATCTACGATGGAGAAATCCTGATCGCCCAGCGCGGCACGCTGCTTAGGAAAAATGAGCGTTTCTCGTTCCAAGACGTCAATTTGCTCACCGCCCGCGTAGATTTCGATCATCCCGAACGCTCAGAATCTCGTCCGAATACCGACGAATACGATAAAGAAGTTGAATTTGCCAAGGCCGAAGCCCTGGCCCTGTTTGACTACCAGCGCAAGAGCCGGTCGCGGGGATTCGTGCTGTCGCTCAGCGGCGGGGCCGATTCGGCGACCTGCGCGGTGCTGGTGGCCGAGATGGTGCGACGGGGCTGCGCCGCCTTGGGTGTCGGGGCCTTCCTGCAAAAGCTGGGTCGGGCCGATCTGATTGAAGCAGCTAATCAGGCACTTAACGAAACCGATGCCCGTGCGGTGGTGATGCAGCACCTACTGCACACCGCCTACCAGGGCACCGTCAACTCATCGGATGCCACGTTGCACGCGGCCCGTGCGCTGGCCGAATCGCTAGGCGCCACCTTTTATCAGTGGAACATTGACGACGAGGTGGCGCACTATACCGAAACCGTGGAGCGGGTGCTGGGGCGAAAGCTCAGCTGGGAAAACGACGACATTGCGCTACAGAACGTGCAGTCGCGGGCGCGCAACCCGGCCATCTGGATGCTAGCCAACATCGAAAACGCCCTGCTGCTCACCACCTCGAACCGCAGCGAGGGCGACGTGGGCTACGCCACCATGGACGGCGACACCAGCGGCAGCATTGCTCCCATCGCGGCGGTCGACAAGCAGTTTGTGCTGCAGTGGTTGCGCTGGGCCGAAGCTGAACTTGGCTACGCCGGTCTGGGCCCGGTGAATCGCCTCAACCCCACCGCCGAGTTGCGTCCGCAGCAGCAAGAGCAGTCAGACGAAGCCGATCTGATGCCCTACGACCTGATGGTGGTGATTGAGCGGCTGGCGATTCGTGATCGCAAACCGCCGCTCGAGATTTTCCGGATCATGGAAGAGCAACAGTTGGTGGAGCGGGAAGTGCTGAAGGGCTACGTTGCCAAGTTCTTTCGGCTGTGGGCCCGCAACCAGTGGAAGCGCGAGCGCCTGGCCCCGTCGTTTCACCTGGATGACTTCAACGTGGACCCGCGCACCTGGTGCCGCTTCCCGATTTTGTCGGGAGGGTTTCGAGAGGAGTTGAAAGAGTTAGAGGGGGTGTAGCAGTTATTGGTCGGCGACGCATTACGCTATTGCTAAACCCGCTCTGGTGAGAGTTAAAAAGCTAGCTCTTTAGATAAGTCTATCTCTTCTTTTTCCTCCTTCGGGGCGGCTTGCAGTCTTTACAATAATCCGTCAGCGATTCAATTTGTGCTAATACCTTTTGGTGTTCTTCTTGAAGAAGGGCCTCATTCCTTCCAAGGTCCGTTCGCTTGAGCATGAGCGCATTTATTGCATTCATTTCTTTATATAGACTATCGTAGATTGGCTGAAAAAAACTGATACCAGAAAACGCGCCCTTCTGTTTGTGCAACTCTTGGCGAAATTTTCTGGCAAATAACTCCGTCAGGTCAAAGCTGAATTGTCCAACCTCAACAAGTTGATGTGCAGTGACGCTATCTGGTGCAATTATGATTGCTGCCTCCTTATTGAACCTACAGTTTACTTTATCATTAAAGTTTTTGGTGAACATGAATTCGTATGTACTCATGTGAAACGAAAAGTTCATGTCGGCTCCAGTAAGGATAGAATAGACCGAAAGCTGATCGTTTATTTTCACCGCCGTAAACTCAATGTCGTAGGTCTTAGTTCGCTCCGGGTTTGACCAGAAGCCGGATAGATAGCTGGTTTCTCTTCCCGGATCTGGACTATGAACTAGAAATGCGTCTCGCGCGTATTTGGCTGACCTATTTAAAACGAAGTAACCAGTAGTCTTTTCCCCTAGCGATTCTTTAAGCTCCGTACTCACCTCGTCTAGCTGTAGTCCTGTTAAAGTTAGCTTTTCCCACTTGTTGTCGTAGTAGTAGCATCCGTCAACCGTTCCAAAGCTATCGTCTATGGTTAGTGCCATGCTGAAGGGGTATTTGCCATTAATTTTCCCAAAAAGGAATGTATTTTTAGGAATATCATTTGCAATAGCCCGGTTGTATAAGAGCTTATTAATCCCGGTTTTAGCCGTGTATATGTCCTCGAAGAGTATTTTCTTTCCTTGATCGCTTAAGTATTCTGTTAAAGAATCTACGGAAAGAGTCAAGCTAGCTGAGGGTGCACAAGCTCTGAGAACCCGGGGGTAGCAATCATTGATGAGAGTCATTGAGAACTTATTACCGTCTACGGAATAATCCGACACATCGTAGTAACTACAGTATGGTTCGGAATCAGCGCACGCGATAGCCTCTTTAAACTCGCTCTTCGCTACCGGAAGCCAAAACCGTTGCATGAATGTTAAGTATCCATTCAAACTAAAGAGTGCTTGAAAAGGAATGTCGAAGTAAGTTAGTTGTTCACCGGTTTTCGCACTGAAGAACAATTCTCTTTCTACGTAACTTGGATACGCTCCATAATATTCACCCGCGAAAGCGATAAACACAACACCCTCTTTCACCTCAGAATGAAACTCAACGTCGTACCAGCGGAACTCTTCTAATTCAGACTGATGGTAACTGTTGATCATAAACAAGTCCAAAATAGCTGCATTAATTTTGGCTACCGCCTGGTTGATACTACCGGAAGGGTCTCTTACCCTTGGTAACTGCGAAACGTACCGTTTGTCAATGGTTTCAGTCAGCTGCACCGTATCAACGGTTATCTGTCCAAAAGCAAAACTGACAACGCCCAAGAACAGCAGGGTAAGCGCAAGATTTCTGTTCATATCAAGAAGAAACGCGAATTCCAGAATAACTGACGTTAAGATAGTGACCTCAATTTACAATCTCCAATACCCATTTACCACTACTTAAGTCTTTAGGAGAATTTTTAATGCCTGTATTTATTCCTACTGCTGTTAGAGAAGCGCCCCCTGCTATTAGCAGTACATCACCTATAGTCCCTCCACTATCTTCAACAATCACTGTTTGACAGCTTGGACAGGGATCCGGTTCGGGAGCTAATACGGTTCCAATCATAGCTCCTCCAACAAAAGAGCTTATAAAAGTCCAAAAACCAGAACCTTTCTTTCTCCTTCCGAATCGCTCCAGATCAACTAACGATATGCTTTTACTATCGATGATTAACGAGTCTTTGGAGATTTCTTGCAATTCTCCTGTTACTAAACCAGACTGATCCGTTAGGGCATATACAACTCTAGTTCCTTTCACTCTGAAAACTCTACAGATTTAGTCAGAATTGATTGTGAAGATGTTAGCGGCTTGTTGGAGTAGTAGGTCATGTGTGGGTGATGCTTTTAGACAATGGGGACTATCTGTTCTTATTTGGCACAGTGAAGGCGAAGTTCATGGGACAGCTTTATCGGAAGCGTTGGAGCATTGAGGCCTGCTTTCAGAATATGAAAAAACGGGGCTTTGATCTAGAAAAC
>CAWHXE010000005.1:0-128577 GCA_963833215.1 uncultured Cytophagales bacterium
ACCTTGTTGCGAAATAGGCCGCGCAGGGTGATCAACGCATAATTCTTAAGCATGGCAAAGGGGTTAGGTGAGCAGGTGATTTAGGTACTCCGCCATTGGTAGTCAAGCGGTATGCCAAAGGCAAAAATGGGCTCTACGCCGCACAAACCCTACCATAGACATTCAGAAGTGTTCATTATCGGACAGCTAGTGATCGTTAACGAACAGTGGAAGAGCGGACGCGCGGCAAGTGGGCCCGAAAACGGACAACTATAGACCTTCGGTTTTTAGATAGCGTTCTCGCAAAGTGGTTTCAATATCCAGCGATTGTAAGGTAAGCGTTCCATCCAGCCCTGCTACCCAGGTAATCTGCCAAAAGAAAAAGCTTCCCCAATCATTGCATCCTTCCGCATCTTTTTTTATTATTACTACTGATCGATACGTTTATTTGTCAAACGTTCAATCTTATTAGATAAGTCAATTTATATATTGACAAATTAGTAACCACTTAACCTAATTCCCACCATGAGTGATGTGCAGACCACGGCCCGCAGTGCCGTAGAGAAACCCCAATTTAAAAACCAGTACGACAACTACATCGGCGGCAAGTGGACGCCCCCGGTCAAAGGACAGTACTTCGAGAACATCTCGCCGGTCGACGGCAACAGCTTTACGAAAATTCCCCGCTCAACGGCCGAAGATATCGACGCAGCCATTGATGCGGCTTGGAAGGCCGCCCCGCAGTGGAATAATTCATCGGCTACCGAGCGCAGTAACATGCTGCTCAAAATCGCCGACGTGATGGAAAAAAACCTAGAAGCGCTAGCGCGCGCCGAAACCTGGGACAATGGCAAGGCCATCCGCGAAACCATGGCGGCCGACCTGCCGCTGGCCGTGGATCACTTCCGCTACTTTGCCGGAGTCATCCGCGCCGAAGAAGGTTCGGTCAGCGAGCTTGACGCCAACACCGTTTGCCTCAACGTGCCCGAACCGCTGGGCGTGGTCGGTCAGATCATTCCCTGGAACTTCCCTATCCTGATGGCTACCTGGAAGCTGGCTCCGGCCCTGGCGGCGGGCAACTGTGTGGTGCTCAAACCCGCCGAACAAACCCCGGTGGGCATTCTTCTGCTCATGGAGCTTATCGAGGGCATTCTGCCCGACGGCGTGCTCAACATTGTGAACGGCTTCGGAGCCGAAGCGGGCAAGCCCTTAGCTTCTAGTCCGCGCATCAACAAGGTGGCCTTCACCGGCGAAACCACCACCGGGCAACTGATCATGCAGTACGCTTCCAAGAACATCACCCCCGTCACGCTGGAGCTGGGTGGCAAGTCGCCCAACGTGTTCTTCGAGAGCGTGATGGACGCCGACGATGAGTTTTTCGACAAGTGCCTGGAGGGCGCCGTGATGTTTGCCCTGAACCAGGGCGAGGTGTGCACCTGCCCGTCGCGCTTGCTGGTGCAGGAGAGCATCTACGACAAATTTATGGAACGCGTGGTGGAGCGCACCAAGGCCATCAAAATGGGCCACCCGCTGGAGCCCGATACGATGATGGGCGCCCAGGCCTCCAACGACCAGTACGAGAAGATTCTCAACTACCTGAGCATCGGCAAAGAAGAAGGCTGTAAGGTGCTCGCCGGTGGCGAAGCGGCCTACGTGGAAGGACTTGAGGGAGGCTACTACATTCAGCCGACCATCTTGGAGGGCAACAACAAAATGCGCGTGTTTCAGGAAGAAATCTTCGGGCCGGTGGTGTGCGTCACCAGCTTCAAGGATGAAGCCGAGGCCATTGAGATTGCCAACGATACGCTGTACGGGTTGGGAGCGGGAGTATGGACGCGCGATATGCACCAGGCTTACCAGATTTCCCGGTCCATCAAGGCCGGCCGCGTGTGGGTGAACAACTACCATACTTATCCGGCGCACGCGCCCTTCGGAGGCTACAAAAAATCGGGCATCGGACGCGAAAACCACAAGATGATGCTGGATCACTATCGGCAGACCAAAAATATGCTGATTTCGTACGACAAAAAGGCAATGGGATTCTTTTAGGAATTAATTGGGGGTTGGGGATTAGGTATTGGAAAACCTGAAACCTAACCCCCAAAACCCAAAATCCCAAGACCCAAATATTCCTATGACAAAACGAGTAACCGTTACCGAAGCGGCGGCCGAAGTGATTGATCAACTACGGGCCGAGCACGGCGAACTGATGTTCCACCAGAGCGGCGGTTGCTGCGACGGCTCTTCGCCCATGTGCTTCCCCAAGGGCGAGCTGATGCTGAACGAAACCGACGCCTGGCTGGGCGAAATTAACGGCTGCAACTTCTATATGTCGAAGGACCAGTTCAACTACTGGAAGCACACGGCCCTCACGGTAGACGTGACCAAAGGCCGAGGAGCTAGCTTCTCGCTGGAGATTCCGCTGGGTTTGCGGTTTTTGATCAAATCGCGCCTGTTTAGCGAGGAAGAACAGCAGCAATTGAGTCCGGTTACTGGGGAGAAGCATAACGGAGGATAAGATTGAAGGAGATAAAGGTCTAAAGAACAGGCTTAGATCAACTTTTCTGAAAAACCTAGAAAAGCATACTTCACGGTATGCTTTTTTTGCACGATCACTGAATAATGGTTCCCTCAAAGGATTGACCGGCCAGAGTAAGCCTCCAGATTCTCAATGTTTCTTGCCGTTCAGAATTGCTACCGACAGTTTCAGTTCTTCGGCCTTCTGGCTGGCAATTGGATCAAAAGGAGCCGATAGGCCGGGGGTCCATTTGTTACCAACAATCTTACGAAAATCCCCCCAGCTTATTTGCTCGAAGCGCTGGGCATCGGGATTTTCCCGGGGGTCTTCGGCGTACACGTAATCGATATTAGACAGGTTGAGTACCGTTTGCGCCTGGTAGCGTTCTGCCAGTAGCACGGCAATATAGTCGGTACTCCAACCGGGCTTCCAGCCAGCTCCCACTAAAATGGGTTCTGAAAACTCGGGTAGCGATCTGTCAAAATCTTTGGCAATCAGCGGATGGGCTTGCTCTTTAAAAATTGTACGAAGCAAATGTGCGTTCAATCGGGTAGCGTGAATTCCCAGCCAGTCGCGTTCTTCATCGTCCACCCCGCTCACCTCTTCGGCGGCAGCCTGGTAGTTCCGCGCCGTTTTCCCGCCGCCAACCGTCAAAATAAAGCGATCGCCCTGAGCAATTCGCCGGTCAATGAAACTCTTTGAAACGAATCAAATATTGGGTATCAATTGAGCCAGGAACCACAATAGATCCGCCCAGAGAGAGTACGTAAAGTGCCATACGTGATTAGTTTGACTGGGAACCGAGTTCAATGGCTTCTAACCGGTTTATCCCTGCTCCACTTTGTTGGCGTAGCGCTTGCGCTCGTTTTCGTCCAGGTAAATCTTGCGCATGCGCATCGATCCGGGCGTCACCTCCAGGTACTCGTCCTTCTGAATGTACTCTAGCCCTTCTTCCAGCGAGAACTCTTTCTTAGGCACCACCCGCACGTTGTTGTCGGAGCCCGACGCGCGCATGTTGGTGAGCTTCTTACCCTTCAGGATGTTGACCACCAAATCGCTGCCGCGGGTGTGTTCGCCAATTACCTGCCCGGCGTACACGTTTTCGTTCGGATCCACGAAGAAAATGCCCCGGTCCTGTAGCTTGTCAATGGAGTAGGGCGTGCCTACGCCGGTGTCCATCGAAATCAACGAACCGTTGATGCGGCCCGGAATCGGTCCCTTGTGCGGAGCGTACTCCTTAAAGCGGTGCGACATCACGGCTTCCCCGGCGGTGGCCGTAAGCATATTGTTACGCAATCCGATGAGTCCGCGGGCCGGAATGTCGAACTCCAGGTGTTGCAAATCGCCCTTGGGCTCCATAATCAGCAGTTCGCCCTTGCGCTGGGTCACCAACTCGATCACCTTACCGGAAACCCCGTCGGGCACGTCGACCACCATCGTTTCGATGGGCTCGTGGCGCACTCCGTCGATTTCTTTGAAGAGCACCTGGGGTTGGCCCACCTGAAACTCGTAGCCCTCGCGGCGCATGGTTTCCACCAGCACCGACAGGTGCAGGATGCCCCGTCCGTAGACCAAAAACTTGTCCTCGCTGTCGGTGGCCTCCACGCGCAGGGCCAGGTTTTTCTCCATCTCTTTGAACAAGCGCTCGCGTAGGTGGCGCGAGGTCACAAACTTGCCCTCTTTGCCGAAGAAGGGCGAGTTATTGATGGTGAACAGCATGTTCATCGTGGGTTCGTCGATAGAAATGCGGGGCAGGGGCTGCGGATCCTCGGCATCGGTGATGGTGTCTCCGATCTCAAAGTCGTCCAAACCCACCACGGCACAGATATCGCCGCTCTTCACTTCCTCCACGCGGAGGCGTCCGAGTCCCTCAAAAACGTACAGTTCCTTTACCCGGGTGCGCTTCACACTATCATCGCGCTTGCTGAGTGCCACCATATCTCCTTCCTTAATTTCTCCCTGATACACCCGGCCGATGGCGATGCGACCCACGAACGAAGAAAAATCGAGCGAGGTGATTTGCATTTGCAGCACCCCTTCGCGGCGTTTGGCGGCCGGAATGTGCTCGATGATGGCATCGAGCAGCGGGAAGATGCTGTCGGTTGGTTTCTTCCAGTCGTCCGACATCCACCCCTGCTTCGAGGAGCCGTACATCGTGGCGAAATCGAGTTGCTCTTCGGTGGCGTCGAGGTTAAACATCAGATCAAACACCTGCTCGTGCACCTCGTCGGGACGGCAGTTGTGCTTATCCACTTTGTTGACCACCACGATGGGAGTGAGGCCCAGGGCCAGCGCCTTGCCCAACACGAAACGGGTCTGCGGCATGGGGCCCTCGAAGGCATCCACCAGCAGAATTACCCCATCGGCCATCTTGAGCACCCGCTCCACCTCACCGCCGAAGTCGGAGTGACCGGGGGTGTCGATGATGTTGATCTTCACGTCCTTGTAGCGCACCGACACGTTTTTCAACACGATGGTGATGCCCCGTTCGCGCTCCAGGTCGTTGCTGTCGAGCAGCAGTTCGCCCATTTCCTGGTCATCGCGGAAGATTTTGGAGGCGTAAATGATTTTATCGACCAGCGTAGTTTTGCCGTGGTCTACGTGGGCAATGATGGCCACATTTCGGATATTCTGCATAGAAGTAGGTAATTTCTCAATGAAAGCGCAAAGGTACGAAAATAGGTTCGGTTTCGGTTCGGAAACGCCGTAATTATCGCTCCTCCGGGACTTTGGTGTCCACGGGGGCCGTATCCATCGTGTCCACGACGGCGGGGGCCGTATCCACGGGGGCCTGCGCCAGGGTGAGTAACAGGTGCTTGCTGATTTCCTGGGCGCGGTCGTAATTCGGGCGCAGCAGCGTAAACACAAAGGAGCAGACGATTTTCTCGGTGGTTAACTCTTTAACGACCAACTCGTGGCTATTGGGCTTCACCCACTGCTCGTAGGGGCGCAGGGCCTCGCGTAAGTAGGCATCCCAATCGGCCAGACCGCGCTCGCGCTTCACCTCAAAGGGCACCGCCACCCGCCCGGCCCGCTGCTTGCCGTAATTAGTTACATCGGCAGCAAACACGGTGTTGTTCGGAATGGTGATCAGGTGGTCTTCGTTATCCACCAGATACACGTTGCTCAACGTGATGTTGACGATCTTCCCCTCATGCCCGTTAATCTGCACGTGGTCGCCCAGCGACAGCCGGTCCGACATCATATTGACCAGTCCGTTAATGGTGTTAGCGATGTAGTCTTTGGTGACCAGCACCGTGGCCACCGCCACCAGGCTGAAGGTAGAAAAGAAGTCGTTCCACTTGAGATCGAACAGCAGAAACCCCGCCACTACCAGGGCGCTTCGCTTGAGCAGGGTGGCAATGCGGTTGATGGCCAGCACCACGCTGCTTTGTTTGGGCTGGGGGTTTAGGCCCTTCAGGTAAAAATAAACCAACAAGGTTCTTCCCAACGAAATCAGCAGGTTGGCGGACAAGTAAAACAGCAGCATTTTGGCGAGGCGCAGCACCAGCGTCTCTTGCGCCCGCAGCCAAGGATGGTACTCAACGTACACGTAGACCACCGCTAGCAGCAAGGCCACTTTTAGGCCGAACAAGGTTCGTCGTTTCAGCTCGTGCTGCCGAATTCGCTTTTTGTCCGGAAGAGGGCTTTTACCTGCATAATGGTCCGCAAAACTACAAAGAAATTTCTTCCGGGGGCCGATACTGGACTGCCCGGCGCAAATTTATTATCTTAGCGGACGAATGCCTTTCTCGAAACAATAATTAGTCTCCCACCTATATCTTTTTATGGGTATTTACGTTTAAAAAGCGTCTTTCTTACATGACCCTGCTCACCGAGTATACTGTCTTGCTACCTTATTCAAGTTTGCTATATTTCGGACTTTATCTCAAACCACTTTATGAAGAAGTTATTCATCATCCTCGGAGCCATTCTGGCAATCATCGTCATTGCCCTAATTGTTCTGCCTATCCTGTTTAAGGACGATATTCAGAAAGCCATCGACCAGGCCATTGCTGAAAACGTGAACGCCGACGTCTACTACGACATCGACCGCTTCAGCTTGTCGCTGGTCAAAAACTTTCCGGATGCCACCGTTTCGCTGGGCGACTTCGGAGTGGTGAACCGCGAACCCTTCGCCGGTGATACCCTCCTAGCGGTAGATGCCTTTAACATTTCCGTCGACCTGGGAAGCATTATTTTTGGCGACCAGCCGCGCATCAGCGGGATCACGCTCAATGAGCCCAACGTGCACGTGCGGGTGCTGGAGGACGGCCGGGCCAACTACGACATTGCCATCGCCAGCGCCGAAGACACCACCGTGGTCACCGACACCACCGCCTCAGAGGTGGCCTTCAGCATCGATCACTGGGAAGTGAATAACGCCAACGTGGTCTACGAAGACCTGACCCTGCCGATGGTGATGGCGATCCGGAACATGAACCACTCGGGCAGCGGCGACTTCACGCTCGATGTGTTCGACATGCAGACCAACACGGAGATCGACGCCATGAGCGTGAACTACGACGGGGTGGAGTACCTCACCAACAAGCACATCGCCGCCGACGCGGCGCTCAATATTAACCTCCCTGACGCCAAGTACACGTTTTTAGAGAACACCTTCCGGGTTAACGAATTTGCGATGGGCCTCGATGGTTCGGTCACTATGCCCGACGAGGACATTAACATGGATTTGGCCTTCGCCGCCAAGGACAACAGCTTCAAGGGCTTGCTATCGCTGGTGCCGGGTATGTACCTGGAAGGCTTTGAAGACGTGCAAACCGAGGGCACCTTCGACTTCAGTGGGTTTGCCCGCGGCACCTACAACGAAGAAAGTATGCCCGCCTTTCAGCTGAAACTGCTCACCGAAAACGCGCGCTTCCAGTATCCCGACCTGCCCACTCCCGTCACCAACATTGCCGTTGACCTGCTGGTGGACAACCCCAGCGGGGTGATCGACAATACGGTGGTAAACGTGAAATCGTTCCACGCCGACCTGGGCAACAACCCCATCGACGGACGATTCTTGCTCGAGGGCTTGTCTACCTATAAGATAGACACCGAGGTGCGGGCCAAGCTCAACCTGGCCGACATGATGAAACTCTACCCCATGGACAGCCTGGCAGCTAAAGGGCCTGTATACGCTTGACCTGGTAGCGAAAGGCGTGTACGACAGTGCAACAAATCGGATTCCGACCATCGACATGGACATGGCCCTGAAGGATGGCTACGTGAAATCGGGTGATTATCCTCCGCTCGAAAATATGCGATTCACTTCTACGGTGAAGAACCAAAGCGGTCGCCTGGCCGAAACCACCGTGCGGGTCGATGACTTCAACATGACGCTAGCCGACGAGCCGTTCCACGCCGACCTGGTGGTGACCAACCTGGATGATTACACCTGGGACCTGGCGGCCAACGGCACGCTGGATTTGCAAAAGCTCACCCAAATTTATCCGCTGGAGGGCACCCAACTGGCCGGGATTATTCAGACGGATATTCAGACGAAGGGCAAGATGTCGGACGTGGAAGCCGAACGGTACGCCCAGTTGCCCACCAGCGGTACGATGCAGGTGCGCAATCTGAACTACGTGAGCGAAGACCTGCCGCAGGGCCTGCAAATCAGCCAGGCGCAGGCCAAATTTAATCCGGAGCGTATCGCGCTCGAGAACTACCAGGGAACGGTTGGCAAGAGCGACCTGCGTCTGTCGGGCTACCTATCTAATTATCTGGGTTACGCCCTGGCCGACAACCAAACCCTGCGCGGGCAATTGGATATGAAGTCGGGCAAGTTCGACCTCAACGAGTGGATGACCGAAGATGAAACCGCAACGCCAGTTGCTAGCGAAGAAGACACAACGACGCTGGCCGTGGTGGAGGTGCCCAAAAACATCGACTTCACCATGAACGCCAACATCGCCGAAGTGCTTTACGACGACATGACACTGAAAAATATGGACGGTCAGATCGTGGTGCGCGACGGCGTGGTGCGCATGAATGACCTGGACTTTGCCTCGCTGGGCGGGCAGTTTGCCATGAACGGCACCTACGACACCCGCAACCTGGAGCGACCGGCCTTCGATTTCAGCCTGGATATCAAAGATCTGGGTATTCGAGAGTCGTACCAGACGTTCAACACGGTACAGGCCCTGGCCCCGATCGCTCAGAACATGAACGGCGATTTGTCGACGCGCTTTTCCATCGCCGGGCTGCTGCAATCCGATATGTCGCCGCTGCTCAACAGCATTAGCGGCAAAGGTTTGCTGGACATTGCGAATGCAGCTGTAGAAGATTCTAAGGTGGTGGGTGCCATCACGGCGGTGACCAAGCTCAGCAATACTAAGACCATTGCTATCAAGGACACGCAATTACAGTTCGAAATCAAGAGCGGACGCGTGTTCGTGCAGCCCTTTGATGTGAACATCGGCAACTTCAAAACGGTGATCGCCGGCAGCAATGGCATCGACGGTTCGCTGGATTACGACCTGAAGATGACCGTGCCCGCGGGCAGCGTGGGCACCGCGGTGAACAGTGCCATTGCCAAGTTCACCGGTAGCGGCGGCAACGTATCGTCCGACATTCTGCTGAACCTGAGTTTGGGCGGCACCTACGACGACCCGAAGGTGGGATTGATGGGAGCCGGAGCGGGTGAGGGCGGAGTGAAGCAAGCCGCTAAGGCCGCCGTGAAAGAGAAGGTAGCCGAGCAGAAGGAGAAACTGAGGGATGAGGTGAACCAGAAGAAAGCGGAGGCGGAAGCCGAAGCGCGCCGACGCGCCGAAGAAGCCAAAAAGAAGCTCCAGGCCGAAAAGGAAGCAGCCGAGCGCAAGGCCAAAGCCGAAGCCGACCGCCTAAAGCAGGAAGCCGAGAAAAAGGCCAACGAGGCCAAGCAGGAAGTGAAGCAAGAGGCCAAGGAAAAGTTGAAAAAGTTGTTTCCGCCGCGTAAGTAGTATTTAAAATCACTCGGGGAAGCCAGATGCCCCGCACCCGGCTTTTCCGTAGGTAGATAGATATGTCAGGCAACAGAAGATTGAAAAGAAACGGAAAAAGCTGTACCTTCCGTCTAATCTGACTCACCAATCTTCACAACCTTATGTTACGCTTAATCCCCCTCGTCTTCTTATTTGTAATTTCCTTACCCACTCTCAGTCAATCGCTGAAAGTCTCGGCCGACCAGCGCCACCTGGTGCGCGACGATGGCACGCCCTTCTTCTGGCTGGGCGACACCGCCTGGGAGCTGTTTCACCGCCTCGACCGCGAGGAAGCCACGCAGTACCTGCAAGACCGGGCCGATAAGGGCTTCACCGTGATTCAGGCCGTGGTGCTGGCTGAGCTCAACGGACTTACCGTCCCTAACCCCTACGGCGACACACCGTTGATCGACAACGACCCCACCCGGCCTAATGAAGCTTACTTCGAGCACGTAGATTTCATTGTGAACAAAGCCGAAGAACTCGGGCTGTATATCGGTATGCTACCCACCTGGGGCGACAAGTTCAACAAGAAGTGGGGCGTGGGCCCCGAAGTGTTCACTCCCGCCAACGCCCGCGCCTTTGGCGAGTTTCTGGGCGAGCGCTACCGCGACGAACCGATTATCTGGATTTTGGGCGGCGACCGCAACCCCGAAGAGGAAGACGACTTTGCCATTGTGCGGGCGATGGCCGAGGGCTTGGCCACCGGCGACGAAAACCAGCACCTAATGACCTACCACCCGCAGGGTGACTATAGCTCAGCGCAGTTTTTCCACGACGACGATTGGCTGGACTTCAATATGTTTCAGTCGGGGCACGGCAGCCGTAATAAGGAAAACTTCCGCTGGACGCTGGCTAACTACGAGCGCGCCCCCACCAAACCCACCCTCAACGGCGAACCCAGTTACGAAGACCACCCCATCGACTGGAAACCCGCCAACGGCTGGTTCGATGCGTACGACGTGCGCAAGCTGGCCTACTGGTCGATGCTGTCGGGAGCACTAGGGCATACCTACGGCGACCACAATATCTGGCAGATGTGGCAACCGGGCCGCGAACCCATCTCCTCGGCCCGCACTCCCTGGAAGGAGGCCCTGAAGCATCCTGGTTCCGAGCAGATGGGATTTATGCGTCGGCTGTTTGAGTCGCGCCCCTTCACCACGCTGGTGCCCGACACCGCCTTGGTGCTGTCGGCCGAAGGAACCCTGCCGGTACGGGCGGCCCGGGGCGACGGCTTCCTAATGATGTACCTGCCGCAGCACGCTAGTGTGGAGGTTGATTTAAAAAAGCTATCGGGTCGGCGGGCTCACGTGTGGTGGTTCGACCCGCGCACGGGAGATAGCGTTAACCTAGGGGACGTAAAAAGCAACGGAAGCCGCACCTTCAGTACTCCGAATGCAGAGAAAGGACTGGGTGCTACTCGTGGATGACGCGGCGCGCGACTTCTCCCCTCCCGGCGAAGCGGTGTTCGTTCAGAACAACTAGTTGCTTGTGTTTGAGTGATTTAGGGCATCAGTTCGTGCCATTTTTTACCTCAGCAGTTTTTGCGAAAAGGCCGTCAATCCGGATTATCTGCTGACGGCGCGCAACATGCGTCCGTTTCTCTCGAGCACAAACTCTTCTCTGCTCTTTCGCTATCTGCCCGTTTACAATAACAAACTCGAAGCCCTCGGCCAACTGCAAGGGGTTTTCGTAGGTGGCGGTGGCGCGCACCTGCGCCGGATCAAATATCAGCACGTCGGCTTTCATGCCGGGAGCGATGCGGCCCCGGTCAGCGATCTTCATCGTTTGCGCGGGCAACCAGCTCATCTTGCGGACCGCTTCGGGTAGTGAGAGCAGGCTGTCTTGCCCCACGAAGGTTTCAATGATTTTGGCAAAGGTGCCGTGCCCGCGCGGATGACGCGCCGTCGGGCTGCCGTCGGAGCAAATCATCACCGTTGAGTCCACAATGATCCGCGCCTGCAACGAATCGTTCATCACAAAGTAGGCTCCCGACGCCCCGCCCGGCTTGATCTCGTCGATCAGAATATCTTCAAAGGGCTTGCCCTGTTCGGTGGCGAGTTGGGCCAGCGTTTTTCCGGCGTAGGGAGCGGTGCCCAGCAACGTGGCCTCTGGTCCGTTGCGCTGGTTCACCTTGTCGCGCAGAAACGTAGCCAGTTCGTCGCGCCGTGTGGCCACCACCCGGGCAAAATCGTTGGGAGGTTTGGCCCAGTCGGGAAACAGAATGCCGATGCCGGTGTAGCTGGCGGTATACGGATACACGTCGGCGCTCACCGCAATGCCTTGCTGCCGAGCGCTATCGAGCAGCAGTAAAATCTCTTCGGCCCGGTTACTGCCTTTTCCGTAAACCACCTTGAGGTGCGAAGCATGAACCGCGCAGTACTCGCCCTGTCGCAGTAGTTCGCGCAGCGAGGCCTCTACCGCCGCGTCGTCTTCGTTGCGCACGTGACTGGTGATCAGCTTCTGGCGCTCGCCCACGAGGCGGGCCAGGTACTCTAGTTCGTAGTCGGGAGCGTACCAGCCGGGTACGTACTCCAGGCCGGTGGTCATACCATAGCATCCGGCGTCCAGGTTGTCGGTGAGCAGTTTGCCCATCGCTTGCAGTTGGGCTTCGGTCGGTCGCGGGTTGTAGTTGATGCCCGACAGCATCCGCAGGGTGCCGTGCCCCACGAACATGGCAATGTTGACGCCCGGCACGGTATCGGCCACCTGCTGCATCCAGGTGCCCAGATCAGGAACGGCCGGACTGGAGCCGTCTTTGCCCAGCGCGATGGTGGTGACGCCCATCGCCAGGAAGTTTTGGAAGCCGGGCGTGGTGAGCGGGTCGCCGTGGCTGTGCATATCGATAAAACCGGGGGTAACCACTTTTCCGGCAGCGTCAATAGTTCGCTTCACCTCAACCAAGCTGGGGTCGACCGGGCCGACAAAGGCAATGGTATCGGCTCGAATCAGTACATCAGCACGATAGCCGGGTTGCCCGGTGCCATCGATCAGGGTGCCGTTGCGGATCAGCAGTGAATACGTTGAAGAATCTTGGGTGCTCAGAAACGTTTCAAAGTCCGAAGGAGCAGATTGGCACGCTACTGTAACAATCAGGAAAAACAGCAATGTGCGCATCGGTAGGTTATCTTGGTGGTGGGTGATGAGTAACCGGCAATAAAAGGATTTCCAGACAGAAACAGAATTTTTGTTGGATAACTACTCATCCCGCAAGCCCTTCACCGGTTTGCGCGTGGCGGCGCGTAGTGCTAAAGGCTGGTTCGCCTTCGATTGTCAAACAACGAAAGTATATACACAAAAACACGATCGTGGCTGTATAGCAAACTGTAGTATTTGTTCACCAAACAACGGCGGGCACCTTCCAATTGATCAGACTTTTGGTACAGTTGGGGATAGTCTTTGATGAGTTCTAGCTTTTCCTCTAGCTGTTAGCTAAACCTTTGCGGAAGCGACTCTTTTCCTGAAGCTTCCAAATATGCAATCGTCTCGGTCAGTTGCTTCTGGGCGTTTTTGGTCCAAATAATCTCTAAAGCCATCGTTGGTATATCTTGCTTACCTCAGCATGCGGGATTGTTTCGCCGGACGTTACCTGCGCTAGCCCCCGCTGAACCGAGGCTTTCTGCTCATCCGTCAGTTCGTCGTAAAAGTCATTTTCATCCTGCTCGAGAATAGCATTAATCTGATCAATGACCGAGGGGTCATCTACCTGAACAATGCGCTCGATCAACCGAACCTTTTGTGCTTCTATATTCATAGCCTTTCTTTTGACGAAAGATAACACTTTGTGCGCTTAATTCATACCAATCAGACTCCCGCTTACTCATCCCGCAAACTATCCACCGGGTTGCGCGTGGCGGCGCGTAGGGTTTGTTGACTGATGGTGATGAGCGCAATGAGCACGACCACGACGGTAGGCAGCACGAAGAACCACCAGGATACGGCGACCCGATAGGCAAAACCCGCCAGCCAGTCGGCCAGAAAAACGCCAGACTTTTGTTCCGACGCAATCGGCGGACGGCGGTTTTCCAGTAGTTTCTGATCATTGCTTTTCGGTAAGGGAGTTGAAAATCTTCTGATCAAAGTATGGTCATCCGGTTCCAAACCCTAACCTTTTGCAGTGAAGCGACCGTATTTTGCAGTGAACGACCGTAGATTGGTTATAACTCGAGCAAATTATCCTTGCGAGGCACTGGTCACATGTTGATCTATGCTAATCATCGCTCAAAACCCGTACGAAAGCCCGACATTCACGGCGTTTTGCACCTGTAGGGCCGGTCCCAAACTGCCATCCTCTCGCTCTACGTTGATGTCGTCGTCGTAGATGAGTTGCAGGGCTACGTTGGCCGCCAGAAACTTGTTTACCCGCAGCACCACCGTGGTCTGAGAATTCAGGTCAATATTTTCGGGCTGCTGGTAGGCCGAGAACAGGTTCAGATTAGAACTCACCGTCACGTTCTCCACCAGGCGCTTGCGCACCACCAGCGTGAGACTGCTCCCAATCTCCGCCCGCACGTTTGCCCCGTCGGTACCGTATAGGTTTAGGGCGACTAGTTCGTCGTTAAGCACAAAGGTGAACTTGCCCGAAAAGGGCGACAGGGTCACCGAAAAATAATCGCGGGCCTTGTCCTTGCGGTCTTTGGCGTCATCATCGTCTTCCTCCTGCCCGTTGGCCCGCCGCTTGAGCAGCACTTTCTTGCGGGTGGGCGAATAGGTGATGCCCAGCGAGGTGATCAGGAAGCCCGGAGATAAAAATTCTGAAGTCTGGGTAACATTGCGCACCGAGTCGTTCACCTGCTCGTAGCGAAACCCTTGGGTCAGCTGACTGCGAAAATCCAGCAGTGCCGACAGATAGAAACGCGGAGCAAGCTTGCGGCCGTAACGCGATACCAGTAGCAGATTGTCATTGGTTTTTATGAAAGAACTCTCGCTCCCCCCGATTCTGCCGAGGCCGTAACCCAGCTCCAGGTTGTTCTCCCAGCGCCGCCGCACGGTATCGTCGTACACCGCAAACAAACTGGCCACCGCCCCGAGCGACAGGGAATTCTGGCCTCCGCCCGCCCAGTTGGCCGATGATACCTGCTGGAAGGTAGAATTGAAGGAGCCCCCCGCGTTCCAGTACTGCGGCACCGAATCGGTTGCGCTTCCCTGGGCCCAAGCCGTCAGAAAGAGCAGCCAACCTAGCGTGGTGAGCATGCATTGTTTCATGTAAAAAAAGAGATAAAGGTCGCGCACACGCAAGGTATCGTTAAGTAAGGGGCAATTCCAAAAGAAAATGATCCAAGATGAATCGGCGGATGCAACTAAGCTTTGATACTGATGCTTTCCAAAGCGGGCTGGGTGAGGGGTTTGGTGATGTACTGAATCACCGATTGGTTGTTCACAATCTTATCAATGTCGCGCTGGTTGTCAGAACTAGACAAAATCACCACCTGGCAACGCTCCTGAACAGTGGGCGATAAGTTCTCAAACTCGTAGAGAAACATAAAACCATCCATCACCGGCATATTGATGTCTAAAAAGATGAGACGGGGCAACCGATTTGCGTCATTGGCGTGCGCCACCAGATACTCCAGGGCTTCCTGCCCCGAGTTTCTCACTTCAACCTGTTCAGCAAACCGGGTGATCTCGATGATCCGTTTGCTGATGAAATTATCAGTCTCGTTGTCATCAATCAACATTACTAAATCTATCATCGCTTCTTCGGCAACGGCCTAGTGTTCACTCAACGCTAATTGTCGGAAAAAAATTGATTTTCTTAGCCGTGAAGGTTATACTTAATCCAGTAAAAAAAAACCGGGAACGCAAAAGATTGAAGAACAGGTAATATTTATCCGAAAGTTGCAGGCGCGTCACTAAGACGGGGCGGCCATTGCGTTACTTATAGACCTTCAGTTGTTCGCCTGCCGCTAAGTCGAATCCACTTTTGTTGTTCCACTCCATCAGGTTCTGAATGGTGACCCCGTGCTGCCGGGCAATCTGAAACATGGTTTCTCCGGCCTGCACCTGGTGCATCACCAACGCCTGCTGGGTCGCCCGTTGCGCTTGCTCTTCGAGAGGGGTGAGATAAAGCGTTTGGCCTACCCGGAGCGGTTCGCTCACTTTCAGTGCGTTGTACTTGGCCAGTTGCGTGGCGCTGAGCTGGTAGCGGCGGGCAATTCCGTAGAGCGTTTCACGGGGGGCCACCGTGTGGGTGCGGCGATTAGCTTCTTCAGCCCCCCGCCACCCGTCGTCTTCGGTGGGGTTGCCGTAGGTCGGGCGATCCAGCGGGCGGGATGCATCCGCCTCCTCGTTGGCCATCAGCACCGGCCTATCGATTGCAGGTTTGTCCGCAATCAGGCTATCGTCCGAACCGTTTCTGGGCGCTCCACCTTCGCTAGACGAGGGCCTTCGCTGCGCCAGCGAAGGTTGCGCCACCGCACCGGGCACCGCCTGATAGGTAACCGGCACCTGCTGCGGACGGATAAAGCGCAGCCACAGCACCAGTCCGGGCTTCAGCGCGTCTTCTCGCTTCATGCGGTTGTTGCGCGTGAGCTTCTTGAGCTTCACCCCCAAGCGCTGAGAAATGCTCCACAGGTTTTCGCCCGGTGCCACGGTGTGGTAGTGGGCCGGGGCCCGGTTCTTCTTCGGACGTAAATAATACCCCATTCCCTCTTCTACCCGAGCCCGTTTGCTGGTCAGGTCGTTGAAGCGCACCAACTGACTGGACGAAACGCCCGCCCGCTCGGCCAGCGCGCTCACGTCTTCGTCTGCCTGCGCGATGATGCCCGGAATGCCGTTAATGAGCAGCCTTTTCTCACCCCGAAAGGTGTCCCCCTCCCGGATCACCGGAAATTTTTCCGTATCTCGCTGCTCGTCGAAGTAGGTGGGATTGCTCAGCCCAACCACTTGAGCCCTCGAACGCTCCGCTGCCGGACTCGCTTTGCCCCGGTCGCCCCGGTCGCGGTCGGCGTTTTGCTGCTCGGGCGAACCGCGCTGGGCCAGCAGGTCGTCGGCCGGAATTGCGTTGTAGCGCGGAACAATTACCAGAAAGGGTTTGGTGGACGGAATGCGCCGCTGCCGGAGCCAGAGGTTGTAGGGTTCCAGATACGCCTCCTCTAGGTTAAACTCGCGCGCTACCTCGGCCAGGGTTTTGCCCGCCCCTTCGGTGTAGGCGATCAGTTCCACGGGAGTATCCATCGGTTGGCCCACCGCGGGCTCGAAGGCCAGTTTGTGCGACAGGTACTTGAGCAAGTACCAGTGGGTGTTGCCCCGCAGGCGCATCTTGCGCGCGCCGTATTCCGACTTGTCAGCCTTCTTGAGCGCTCCGCCGGGTCCTTCGTAGTAGGCCATCAGGGCGTAAAGCCAGTTGTCGAAGTAGGCGTTGTTGCTCTTGAAGTAGCGTGCCGCTCCCCGCGTCGCGGTGATAATATTCATCCGTTCGTCGACCGCCCCGTTCACGAGCAGCCCCACCTCCTTGGCGGTGCCTTCTTTGAACTGCCAGTAGCCCACGGCCTGCGAAGATGATACGGCGTCGCCCACCAGGGCACTTTCCTGAATCACCAGGTACTTGATATCGTCGGGCACTCCCTCTTCGCGTAGCACCTGCTCAATCAGGGGAAAGTACGCGTTGATGCGCTCCGCCTTGGCGTTGTAGTACTTTTCGTAGCGCGTGAGCGCATCCACGTCGGTCTGGATTTTCTTGCGGGCATCGTTCGATAGCTCCAGCCGCATGTTGGCAAAATCTACCACCTCGGGTACCACCACCCGCTGCTGCCCCTGCGTGGTTTGAGCAAATAGCAGCAGCAAAAGCACGGCGGTGGCACGACGAACAAATAAGTGAGCGCTGGCCCGGCGGGGCAAATAAGGCATCATAGGTTGGTAGGTTCTTGCTTAATCAACAATAGTAGTCCATCACGGAGGGGAAGCAGCACGTTGGCCACCCGGGCGTCGTGGTGCACGTAGTCGTTGAAGTCCCGAATGGCTTTTGTTTTTCGATCCGGTTTTTCGTTAATCACCTTGCCGCCCCACAGTACGTTATCAACGACAATAAGTCCATTCTCGCGTACTTTGTCAATGATTAACTCGTAGTAGTGCTGATAATTATCCTTGTCGGCGTCGATAAACACCAAATCAAAGGTTTCGTCAAGCGTAGGGATCACCTCCCGGGCATCTCCCCAGTGATAAATGATGCGGTGCCCCACATCAGATTCGTCAAAGTAGCCCCGCACCCGATCCTCGAGTTCTTCGTTCCGGTCGATGGTGTGGAGCAGCCCGTCATCCGGCAGCGCTTGCGCCATCCACAGCGAGGCGTAGCCGGTGAAGGTGCCGATTTCCAGCACCCGCCGGGCCCGCGTGAGCCGCACCAGCACAGCCAGCAGTGCTCCCTGCGCCGGTCCCGACAGCATCTGCGGCATCAGCACTTGCAGATGCGTCTCGCGCCGGATTTTCTTGAGCAGCACGGTTTCGGGCGTGCTGTGGGCAGGCAACGTAGGCATCTAGCAGGGGGCAGTGGGTTCACAACATGATTGGTAAAATAAACTTGTAGACGCATCATTCACGATGCCTAACCAATTCCCTGATTAACCACGGCTCTAATCCCCCAGCAAATACTGCTGAAAGAACAGCGCGATAGCGTTGTACTGATAGTCACGGTTGCCCTTCTTCCGAAAGCCGTGCCCTTCGTCCTTGGCCAGCAGGTACCACACCTCGCTGCCGGTGCCGCGGATTTCTTCTACCATCTGCTCCGATTCGCTGGCGGGTACCCGGGGGTCGTTGGCCCCCTGGATCACGAACAGCGGCTTCTTGATCTTTTCTGCCTGGTTATTAGGAGATATCTTCTCCAGAAACGCCCGCATCTCGGGATCGCGCTCGTCGCCGTACTCGGCCCGCCGCAGATCACGCCGGTACTCCTCAGTGTTTTCCAAGAAGGTTACGAAGTTGCTGATGCCCACCACATCTACCCCGCACCGCAGGCGGTCGTTGTAGTCTACCATCGAGGCCAGCACCATGTAACCGCCGTACGAACCGCCGTACACGGCCACGCGCTCGTTGTCCAGCTCCGGCTGCTTCTCTACCCAGTCGAGCAGCGCGCCAATGTCTTTCACCGACTCTTTGCGCTGAAAACCGTTGTCGAGTTGCAAGTACGACTTGCCGTAGCCCGCTGAGCCGCGCACGTTGGGGGCGATCACCGCAATGCCCATTTCGTTGACCAAGTAGTTGATGAACGACGAAAAATACGGCACGTACTGCCCCTCGGGCCCGCCGTGGATGTATAAAACTACCGGAGTGGGACCATCGGTGTTCGTAGGCTGAAAGTAGAAGGCCGGAATCTGACGCGTTTCTTGAATCGTAGAATCGTAGCTCGGAAAGGAAATGAGCTCCGGCTGCACAAAAGTCTCCGTATTCAGCCCGCCTACCTCACTATTGGTCCAGCGTGTTAGACGGTTGCCGTTGGATAGATCGAGCACGTAGGCATCACCGGGACTCTGCGCCGTTCCGATGCTCAGCGCCAGCTGGTTGTCTTTCGGATGAAATACCATGCTGTAAATCTGACCCATCGGCAAACCGTTACTCACTTTTTGATAGGTACGCTGTTCAGGGTCGAGCACGTACAATTGGTCAATGCCGTTTTCGTTGGTCACGAAGGCGATTTGGCTGCGGTCGGCATTGATGGCAAGGTTTTCTACGTCCCACGGAATATCGTTGGTGACGGGCGTTAATTCTTTGGTCGTCTAAATCGTAGCACATCAGGTGCGAAATTCCCCAGTCTCGGTTACTGATGATGAACAGGCCTCGACCCGTCGGCGTTCCATCCCCCTCCGGCGAAGAAAGCCACCTGCGCTGGTATCGTTGACGGGCGTTAGCGACCCCGTCGGCTAGGTCTAGTACGTACACGTTGGCCTTCGCCGCCGACAGGTACTGCGTGCCCAGAATGATCTGCTGATCGTCGGGCGACCAATCGGCGGGTGACCAGTGCCCCGTTGCCCTTGGTCTACCAGCAGGTGGCTTCTTGCTGGCGTTGGTCATCGACTGTCCGGTAGATGTCAAAGTCTTTTCCGCTGCGACGGGTACTGGTGAAGGCGAAACTGGTCGCCCTGGTTCGACCACATGCCGTTGCTGTTGCGCGACTCACCGTCGGACAACATGCGGGTGCGCCCGGTTCTCTGGAGTCGTACCAGAACAGCTGCGCGAACTCATTGCCGCCCTCGTCTTTCGTGAACAGAAACCCAGAGTGATCGGCGCTGGGCGAGTACGAACCATCGCCCACCGGTTCGTCGAAGAAGGTAATTTGCTGCCGCATACCCATTGGCTGGCTTACCCGATGCAACTGGGTGGTTTCGCCGAAGCGGGTGCTGATGAGCAGTTGCTCGCCGTCGGGGTGCCAGTCGGCCACCGAGGCGGAGCGCACATTTTGGTACTGCTGCTGGCGCTGGGCCAGGGAATCGGGAATTTGCGGAATGTTTTCGATCACCAGATTGCCCTGCTCACGCTGCTGGGCCACAGCGGCCGTAACGGACAGGAGAAAAGATAGTAGAAGAAGTGGTCGGATCATAAGAAAGGTAGGGTAGGTTTTGAGCGGCTAAAGGTACGGATTTTTCGGCGTGCCCCCTTCGTTACGGGTCCAATAAAATCAGCTTAACTGGTCAGTTTTAACTAATCGGCGCTTGGGCGCACTTCTAGCGCGTTCGCCTATATCATTCGTCCGTAATTTCTGGTCAGATATATTTCCAAAGCGTTTATTGCCGTCTCATTCTGGGAACCCCCTTCGGTAAGGGGTATAAGTAAAATTAACTAGTTGTCGGGTAATCTTACGTACCCAAGGTCTACCTAAATTCTACTACTTCCTTCTTAGCGGATCGTTCTATTTTCGCTCGTTCGCATTATTCCCCTATTCGGGCAATTGTATTTCGAGAAATAGAGGAAAAAGCGCTGCCGATTCCTGCTGAAGTCATGTAAGGTGCGGCTGGCCATCATTTAGGGCACTGTTCTTAAAGTAGTAGGTGTCTAGTGTCACAAAACCAGTACGTATGCATTTTCTTTCTCGTCCTATCTTTTCAATAACCGTCTTTGGCTATTTGCTATTGTTGGCTGGCTTACACTGCTTCCGCTGAGGGTCGTTCAGGCCCAAACCGGCCCCGGGGGGGTGGGCAACGGAGCCGGACCGGGCATTCGCAATATTGTTGGCTTAGATGCTGCCTCTTTGGAATTAGCGACGGTGATGCGGTAGGCACCCTGGACTGATCGTTCGGGCAACAGCCATGATGCTACGCGAAGTAACGCTGCTCAACAACCTCGTTTCACTACATGTCTTACTCAACGGTCGTTCTATAATTCGCTTTGATGGAACAGATGATGACGACTGAATCTTGATGACCGCCATTAACACTAATAGTGATGGAATTGTAAATCGTGACTATTCCTTCATCTTGTAGGCGCTCGTCGCACTCCAGCCAGGCAACGATGGATGGCTTTTGTACGGTTCAGGAGCCTTTGACGGGCAGAGAGTAACATCTGTATGTTGGATGGAGAGATGGTGCTCCTAGTGAGTTTCCGATTTCTCCCAATTTGGTGCTACTGAGATGCAAGTTGTCCGCGGAGACTATACCAACAGTGGCGTTAACCAGTATGCTATTTTTACGGGAACCTTTGGACAAACAGAAAGCCCCCCCCGCAACCTGTATGAGAATGTAGCTTAATCGGAACCAATGGTAGCACGCAGGTATTAACAAGCTATCCTGGGGCCGAATAGTCGGGGTTTAAAAGGTTCAAGAGTGAGCGTTGATATTGCTGAGGCAATTTTCTATCAGGGCGATGTCAACGAGTGCACAGCGGTTATTTATCAAAATTATCTAAGTGCTAAGTATGACCTTTCTATGGCTGACGAGAACCGAGCGTTACGTCGGGCGACACTCCTGCCAATGGTAACTTTGACTATGATGTAGCGGGCATCGGCGGCAGGAAGGTGGTACCATCATACCGAAGCAGCAAAGGATGCTTAACGGCTAACTGCTGATGTCTCGGTACTGCCAATGGAGAATACTTATTGGCTGGGCCACAATAACACCCCCCACGGCATCACTACCGCTAATCTACCGGCTACCGTACAGGAACGTTGGGCCCGCAGTTGGTACGTGGATAAGACCGGGGCATTAGATGCTGATTACGGTTCGATCTGCACCAAGCTACATCCTGGCAGAATCTTCTCTACGATAAAAGCAACTACGTGCTGCTGCGCAAAAATGGTAGTACGTATACGAGGTAGTGCCGGTAGCCGAAGCGGATAAAGCTTCAACGTAAACAACGAGAGCGAGCTCACTTTCGAGTTAGCGACACTCAACTGATCGACGGCGAGTACACGATTGGCACCTGCATGCTACGACTACTCCACTAGCCGGTTTTCCCCTGACGTACGCGAGTTTTGCGAGTACCGTGCAAATTTCAATAATGAGCAGCTTACCGATGGTTTTTGGAAGAAGGCACTTTCAACTGTAGACCAGCGCTACCTATTCACCTACACCAATGGCTACGCTGAGTGGGGTACCGAGAGTGGCAATGACCGTCGTAAGTACATCGTACAAAAGATGCCTCGCTTTTTGACAATACAGTTTGATATTTGAGGTAACAGCTAGAACCCCAGCTAGTACTAGGCATCAGGCCTCTACTCCTTTTGTGGGTTTAGGCTCCGGGAACGTGAAGCATCAAGTGCTTCACAAGAGCCAGAGCATCCTATCTTAGGAATGAACTTACCGGCTTGACGGATGGGCTTAGAAATCATCTACTTCCATGACAAAAAACCCGGCGATCTTATCCAACTGGTGAGAGCTATAAGACTCCCAATTCTCTGGACGAGACAGTACGCTTTCGCATCACTTGGAATGCCACTACGCAAGCAGGCCTTGCTCGAGGCAGACTACCGATATACTGGCACCTTTGTCGCTGATGCGCATCGTATCTTTGACGGTAGCGACAATGGATTCAACCTTACTAATATGGCTGTCTACTTCGGCGGTGGCAAAGGCATCATCTTCGACGACTTCCTCCTGCAAGTAGACTGCGATACGGACAACGATGGCGTGAACAACACTGCTGATATTGATAGCGACAACGATGGAATCTTAGATACTGATGAGTGCCTTCCAGTTGAACAGACCATTGCCGTAGGTGATGTGATCAATATTCCTCTCATTGACCGCAACCTCACCGCTTACGAACTGGATGCCATACAGTCGCAAGACGGTGCTACCTTCTTCAACGCCGACGACTCATTTAGCCCGACTACCTGCGCTACCCCCGGTGATGTATCCGCGAGTGTTACCAATGAGTTTATCGTGCGGGGCTACGAAGTGGACGTACCCGAATGTGTGCAGTCGGTACAGATTGACGTAGCTTGGACGGTAGAAAAGAAAAGCGGTCGCAATGGCTCAGGACTTGACGGAGGCTTAATTGCTATTGATGCCGAAAGTGGAATAGTGTTTAAGCCAATGGACAAAACTATTCTTCGTGATATTCTCAAAAAACACTCCTGAGACCAATAATTATACCCTTAACTTCAATACTTCCGGTGAAGTAACCCGTGTACTGATCATCCCTGCCCTACAAAGTCAGGATTCGGGTGATTCTTACGGATGGACTAGCGATATTACCTTCACCACGACGGTCACCAGCGTGAACGACGAAACCTGCTACGTCTATTCTTGCAATCCCGATCACGACGGCGACGGCGTGCCCAACCGCCTGGACCTGGACAGCGACAACGATGGGATCCCCGACAACATTGAGGCCCAAACTACGCTGGGCTACGCTGCGCCCTCGTCCGACAACAATAACAACGGCTTGGCTGATAATTACGAGGGCAGCCCGATGGGACTTACTCCCGTAGATACCGACGGTGATGGCACCCCCGACTACCTCGATACCGACAGCGACGACGACGGCACGCCCGACTTCCAGGAAACCGGCGGCGGCTACGGCAACGACGTAGGCACGAACGGCTTATCCGCCAACCGCGAAATTAGCGACGACTACTCTGACCCGGACGGCACCTACACCGGCGCTCCGCTCGCCGACTTTGCCGACGACGATCAGGACGCTACCAGCGGAGGCGACGTGAACTTCCGCGATCCTTTCTCAGATACCGATCGCGACGCCAGAAGCAATACCGTAGACCTTGACAACGATAACGATGGCATCCTGGATGCTGACGAATGCGCTAGCTCGCAAGCCGAACTAAGCCTTAAGCTTACCGATCATGGTGGGGCTACGTCTAATGTTACCGACAACGGCGGCGGCACCCTAGAGACAACGCTAACCGCTAACGGTGGCTCAGCAGCCTCAAATACGCACGGCACGGTAGCCATCAATTTCCGAGCGCAGGTAGTAAATCCTGATAATAGCACACTGGGTCCGTGCGTCCTCACCTTTGCGCTGGGTAATTTTGATGACGGCGTACGCCTGGACATCGGCTCCGTCCCTGTATTTAACTTCAACCAAACGCATTGGGATCGGGTATGCGAGTTTGCTCCCGGTGAGCTCTTTGACTTCGGACGGTGGCCCGCCCAGCGGCAACGTAGGTTGGACTCCCTGGACTGGCGAAGGCAATCCGGTGCTGATCGTTACCAAAGATAGCATCAAGCTGATGGTGGATACGAACATCCCCGGTGAACGACGCGATATCATTCCCTACCTCGACAAGACGAAGGGAACCGGAAGTGATGCTTTTATCTACCGAACCGCCGACTTTGACTGTGCTGATTCTAACGGAACCGGCTTCACCCTCTACAATGCCAACCGCAGCACCGCCACCGAACTGCGTAACGTTACCGCTACCGCCCGCGTCTACGCTTGCGGCGATACCGATGGCGATGGCGTGCCAATATGTTTGATCTGGATAGCGACAACGACGGCATCTACGACGTGGTAGAATCCGGTTCAGGCGTAGCCCACACCGACGGTTTGCCCAACGGCCCCATCAACGCCTTCGGCATTCCGCAGTCGGTAGACGGTAACAACGACGGGGTGATTGACTATACCTTGGCCAATAGTGATGGTGATGCGGCAACCTGTACGACTTTCTGGTACTAGATGCCGACGGCGACGGTTGTAACGATGTGATTGAAGCGGGCTTGACTGATAGCGATAGTGACGGAATCATTGGCACTGCAACCCCCGCTGTAGATGCCCAAGGTCGAGCTACTGGCGGCGGGGGGTATACTACCCCTACCGATGGCGATAGTAACAGCACCTTTGACTTTCAGGAAGCCGGAATCGGCACCTAACGGTAGCTGTACCCGCCAGTGAAGTAACCGCCTACGCCGGAACTACGGTTGATCTATCGCCCGCCACGGTGCAGTCTAACTACACCTACCAGTGGCAGGTGAGCACCGACGGTACTGCCTATACCAACCTAAGCGAAGGCAGCCCCTACAGCGGCACGCAATCGGGCACACTCCGTATCGATGTGGCCCCAGCAATGGATCAAAACCTGTACCGCGTATTCATCGCCGACGCGAGCTTCGTTTGTACCGCTACTACCTCAAATCCGATTAGGCTGTTAGTACCCGCCGACGAAGACCAGGACGACGATGGTATCCTAAATGCGGATGAGTGCGCCAACGCCAACGCTACGCTTACTTTAGACGCTACCAACTTCGATGGAAGCAACGTCACTCAAACATCCATAACCGGCGGAGGGGCCATGTCAGCCGGTATCACCGCCTCCGGTGGTAGTGCTACTGGTCATGGGCTCTTCGGTTTCCTTCACTGGCTCAGGCCACCCTTCCGGGCGGAGGAACGGTAAACGATTGTAGGTTGAGTTTTGATATTGAAAGTTTTGACGACGCGCTACAGGTTACAGTAGATGGAACCACCGTACTAAACTTCGGAGCACCTCACTTTGAGGGAGTGGATGAATTTAGGAAAGACAGTCTTTTTGACTCTGACAATACAAACAATAATCCACCCTCGTGGCACGTCGGATGGCACCCCTGGATCGGAGAAGGAAATCCGGTATTAATCATCTCGGAACAAAGTATTCGTCTGATGGTGGATACTAACATCCCCGGTGAGCGCCGGGATATCATTCCCTACCTAGATCAATCCGCGGGAAGCGGTGTTCAAGCGTTCGTGTATCAACCCGTCAGCTTTGACTGCGCTGCCGGAGTAACCGTAGCACTTTCCCCGCTCGACTTTTTCCCTTCTAGCACTACTAGTATCGGAAATGTCACTAGTGAGGTCTCTATCTTCGCCTGCGGTGATACCGACGGCGACGGAGTAGTAGATATGCTTGATTTAGACAGTGATAATGACGGTATCTACGACGTTGTAGAATCCGGCTCAGGGGCGGCCCATGCTAATGGGGTAGTGAACGGCCCAGCTACCCTACGAGGGATTCCCCAAGCGGTTGATAGCGACGATAACGGAGTGGTTGATTATACCTTAGCTAACAGCGATGCTGTGGGAGCCCCTGATTTTCTAGTACTGGATGCTGACGGGGATGGCTGCTAACGGATGCCAACGAGGCTGACAATAGTACTAACGCTGACGGCGAGACGATGTAGTTACGGAAGCGGTGTTCCGACCGTAGATGCCCAGGGACGCGCCACCAGCGGCAGCTACTCATTCCCGGGCGATGGTAACAGCAATGGAACGTTCGACTTCCAAGAAGCGGGCACCGCACCTTCCGCTAGCATTTCTACCACCGCCATGCCGGTATGTCCCAACACTGATGATATTCTGCTATACCCCGCCATCACCAACCAAAATTTTATCTACCAGTGGGAGGTGAGCGAAGACGGAGTGAGCTACGCAGATGTTGCTAATGATGCGCTGCATCAGGGTGCCCAGTCCGATACGCTGCGCGTAAGCAGCAACGCGGCACTAAATGGCAACCAGTACCGAGTAGTGATTACTAATTCCAGCTTCGTTTGTGGTAATACCACATCGGACGTTACTACCGTAGAAATCCGCGAATCGCCCAATGCCGGGGGAGACGGTACCTTGACAATCTGCGATGCCTCGCTGCCGGTTAACCTGTTTGATGGCATCGTAGGCATCCACAATACCACCGGCCGCTGGAAGAACAACAGTTCGGTAGCCGTTGACCTTAGCAATCCCGAGCAGGTTATCTTCGACCAGTTGGGCGGCGGCCCCTTCGTGTTTACCTACGTAGTGGATGCTACAACCATCTGCTTCGCCGACTCTTCTACGGTTCAGGTTACGCTCGATCCAGCTTGCTTTAGCGTCGTAGCTACTCCTGATCAGATTATCGTAGACGAGGACAGTACCGTTACGGCGAGTGTATTGGTTAATGATAGCGGCGTAAACGGGGGCGGTCTAACAGCCCTACTGCTAACCCCACCTACCAACGGCACCGCTACGCTGTCGCCGGAGGGAGAGCTAGCCTATGCCCCAGCCGAAAACTTACAATGGCCACGATACCCTCATCTACCGGGTGTGCGACCAGACCGCCCCCACCCTGTGCGATACCGCCCGCGTGGTGATCACGGTGAACCCGGTGAACGACGCCCCGGTCGCGGTGAACGATGCGGTCATCATTACCTACGACGAGGTCGCCACCGGCAATGTGCTGGCCAACGACTATGATCCCGACGGCGGTCCGCTGGGAGAGGTTGCCTCGGTTGGCTCACCCGCCCACGGTACCGTTACCCTGGCCGCCGACGGAAGCTATTCGTATACTCCCGAGCCGTACTACATCGGCCCCGATCAGTTCAGCTATTGGGTGTGCGATGCGCAGGACCCGGACCTTTGCGTCAAAGGCAGAGGTGATTATTCAGGTGCGGGCCGGACTGGTTGAAATTCCCAAGGGCTTCTCTCCCAACAACGACAACAACAATGATCGCTGGGAGATCAAGGGCATCGCGGCGTATCCTAACAATTCCATAACCGTTTTCAACCGATGGGGCAACGCGGTGTACCGCGCCCAGGGCTACGACAACCAGCGGAACGTGTGGGACGGCACCGCCAACCAGGGGCTTATCGTGGGCGGCGGACAACTACCCGAGGGCACCTACTTCTACGTGGTTGACCTGGGCCCTGAAGAAGGTCCGCAGAGCGGGTACGTGGTGCTGATGCGGTAGCGAAGGATGCTTGCTATTCGCTTGCTTGTTATCTCCGGTTTTTCGTAGATTGCCGACTACGCCGCTTGCTTGGCTAGGTTATGCGCTCATTCTTCCGTTCGCTTTTTCTTACCCAATACTTCTTTATCGCGCTGGGCGCGCTGGTGCTTCTGTTTGGAATGAGCTACGGCCTTCCCCTGCTGGGGCTGGCGCGCGTGCTATTCGGGGTGCTGATAGCGCTGCTGCTCATCGACCTGATTTTGCTTTATCAGACACGGGGGCTCTCTGGTCAACGTATCACTCCCGATAAGCTGTCTAACGGCGACAAAAACTCGTTGCGAATCACTGTAGAGAATCACTATCGCTTCCCCGTTTCCGTCCGTTTGCTCGATGAGCTGCCGCTGCAGTTTCAGGAGCGTGACTTCCACGCCGAGCTTTCTGTCAAACCAGGCGAGAGTAGCACCCACACCTACGCCGTGCGCCCGGTGAAGCGGGGCGAATATGACTTTGGGGCGGTGAATGCGCTGGTCAGTTCTCCGCTGCGGTTGGTGCAGCGTCGGTTTCGCTTTTCAGAACACAAGACCGTACCGGTGTATCCGTCGTTTATTCAGATGCGACGCTACGAATTGCTGGCCATTTCGAACCAACTCACCGAGTTCGGCATCAAAAAGATTCGTCGCCTGGGGCACAACCAGGAGTTCGAACAGATCAAAGAATACGTGCCCGGCGACGATTATCGCACCATCAACTGGAAGGCCACCGCCCGGCGCGGCGGGCTCATGGTGAACAACTACCAGGACGAGCGCTCGCAGCAGGTCTACGCCCTGATCGACAAGGGCCGCACCATGCAGATGCCCTTCGAGGGGATGAGCCTGCTCGACTACGCCATCAACGCCAGCCTGGTGATCGCCAATATTGCTATCAAGAAAGACGATCAGGCGGGCTTGGTCACGTTTCAGCACCAAGTACAGACGGTGGTGCCCGCCAGTCGGCGCAGCAAGCAGATGTATCTGCTGATGGAAGCCCTGTACCACCAGAAAACCGCCTACAAAGAAGCTGACTACGCGGCGCTGTATACCACCGTGCGGCGGCGCATCACGCAGCGTAGCTTGTTGTTGCTATTCACCAACTTTGCGTCGCTGTCGGCGCTGGAGCGGCAACTGCCCTACCTACGTCAACTGGCCCGTGATCACGTGCTGGTGGTGCTTTTCTTTAAAAATACCGAGTTGTACGGCCTACTGCAGGAACCCGTGCACACGGTGGCCGACGTGTACCAAAAGACCATCGCCGAAAAGTTTATTTTTGAGAAGAAAGTGATCGTTGAGCGCTTGCAGCAGTTCGGCATCCACGCCGTGCTCACCACCCCGCAGCAGCTATCGGTGGACACGATCAATCAGTACCTGGCCCTAAAAGCCCGCGGGCTTATCTAAACCACCCTTGCTATGAACAAGCTTAAATCTAAAACGAGTTACCAGATGCGCCGAAACCTATCGCGGATTAAGCAGCTCGATCCCCGAAACCTTATAGACTATCTGCCGCTGCTACGGAAGAAACCGAACACCTACAAACTGAGCCAGAACGCGGGTACCGCCTCCCGGCACATTGGTGTACACCGGCAAAAAACGTGATGAAAAACCTGAAATCTAACCTGTATCGCTACGACGAGGAGCAGTTGGAAGAATTTCAGAGCGAGTCTTTGGGCGAGATTCTGGCCAAGATGGACCCGGAAAAGGCCAACTGGATTAACATCAGTGCGCTGCACAATATTTCGCTCATTCAGGAGGTGGGCGACCACTTCGACCTGCACCCGCTGGTGATGGAAGACATTCTGAACACCGTGCTCTCGCCGCAGTATGAAGACTATGATGACTATCTGTTCATCACGCTCAAGATGATGAGTGTTGACCCGAAGCACCAGTCTATTGAGCAGGAGCACATAAGTTTTATTCTGGGTAAGACCTACCTGATCTCGTTTCAGGAGCGCAAAAAAGACGTGTTCGAGCCGGTGCGCCAGCGGCTGGAAGCCTACAAAGGAAGAATCCGCAAACGCGGCATCGACTATTTGCTCTACGCCCTTGTCGATGTGATTGTGGACAACTACTACACCATCACTGAAGAATACGGTGACCAGTTGGCCGAACTTGAGAACGACCTAATCTACCACCCGCAAGAAAGCGCCATTGAGCAGATTACGCACTACAAGCGGCAGTTGATCGAGCTGCGCAAAAATATCTATCCGCTGCGTGAGGCCCTCATGACCCTGACCAGTCAGGAGACATTGGTGAACCAACAAACGATTCGTTTTCTGGGTGACGTGTCCAGCCACATTGATCACGTAATCAACACTATGGAGCACCAGCGCGAAACGCTGACTAGTTTCATGGACTTATACATGACCAACCTGAGCAATAAGATGAACAACGTGATGAAGACCCTCACCATCATCGCGACCATCTTTATTCCTCTCACGTTTGTGGCGGGCATCTACGGAATGAACTTCGATAATATGCCCGAGCTGCACTACAAGTGGGGCTATCCCATCGCACTGGGTTCGATGCTGGTCACCGGCTTGGTGATGTACGTGTATATGCGAAACCGGGAGTGGTTTTGATGGGTGATGAGCGGCCCCTCCTACCGAAGAATGAATAACTTACCAATTCCGCTGTTTACCCTACGGTCCTCGGCGGTCTTACGTAGCTCAAAATTGGTTGCGCCTTCAACGACGGTACGGTACAGGTACATTCCGTTCGGCAGGATATTGCCGAAGCGGTCGCGGCCGTCCCACTGGTAGCGCACGTTTTCGCTGCCCGCTCGCAATTCTCCCCAGTCCTGGGTGGTGATTTCCCGAACCACCTGCCCGGTCACGTTCATAATCTGCACCGCCAGTTGCTCAGGCAGTGCGGAGCCCGTCAGGGTGAAGGTGAAGTTCGTGCTGGTCGACAGCGGATTCGGATACGGATGGAAGCAGGTGATGGTTGATTGGTTAACTACCTCGAAGCTAATTTCGTAGGGCTTCGCTCCCGAAGCATTGCCCGAAGCGTCTTCGGCTTGCACCCGCAAGGTGTAGATACCGTCTTCCAGTGCTGGCTGAAAAGTGAGCCTGAAGGGCGCGTCATCGGTGGCCGCCGCGTAGGTTACGTTGTCGGCCGATAAGCGCACCCGCTCGAAGCCGGTCGCCACCGTATCTGCTGCGTTCTTTTTCCGCAAGTACAGATCAACGCCCGTCGTGTCTTGCTTGCGCAAGATAGGATTCTCGTCGCGCACCACCACCGAGATAAGGGGACGCGGCGACACCACGTCACCGTTGTTGATATACTCGCCGTCGAAGGCCACGTCCAGCACCGGATGCGTACGGTCGGGAACAACCGTAAATAAACCGGGCAGGCTCGCTCGGTTATTATGGTACGACTGTTCGGGCAGCAAGCGCGGATTCACGTTGACCGATAAATCGTTGCCCCCCGCCCGCCCCACCGTCGTGGTGGTGATGCTGAACGTCGCGGTGTCTCCCGCCGGTAGCGGAGCAATGCGCATCGTGTCCAAGTGCGCCCCCTGCGTTGCCTGATGTATAAAGGTATAAGCTACCGCCAGCGAATCGGTGAAGTCGTAGGCCGAGGCGTTATAGAAGTCAAAGGTTGCGGTGAAGGATTCGCCTTCGGCTAGCGTGGTCTCGCTCTCTGCCGCGGTGCGCAGCAGCGTTCCTTCGGGCACTCCGGTGTAGTGGACCAGCCACTGCTCAAGCTGAGCCGGAGTTTGATCCGTCGCATCCTCAGTGTCGAACCGAAGTCGCAGATAGGGATACTGCGCTGCGCTGATGGATGAAATATCAACGGTTGGTTGGGTTATGTCCTCCCGCAGCACGGAGGTGTTTCCAGTGGGAGTTTCACCAACTAGCGACACGGTCAGGCTATCCACTTCGTCGCGGGTCACCCGGGTTTGCAGGCTCGTCCAGACGGAAGCGGGACCGATGCGGGCTGATACGATACTTCCCTGTTGGTATTGGCCGGTGATGTGCTCGTTAAGCGATATGGCCTGATCAACGCCTGACTGACCGCCGGTGGTATCGGCCCGAACCACCGTGGCGCTGCCGGGAGCTGAATTCTTTCTTCCTAAAATAATCAACGGTTCGCCGCTTTTCAGATTCCGCATCTCGGCCGTATCCACTCCTATTTCTTGTAACTTTGCTGACGTAGTCGCACTCCAGCCAGCGTAATCCAGCTCGCCAATAGAGAATAAAAACACTGGATCGCCATCCTTCAGTTTGTCCACAAACTGGTCGAGCAAGCCCCCTGTAGCGACCTGCTGATTGTTGAAGGTGCTAACCACCTGCGGCAGAGGTCCACAACTGTTGGGGTCTCGGCGATCGTATCCTGGCTTCACCAGGGGCAAATAAGGCAGTAGACTGTTGCGATCGAAGGCTATGCCGTTGAAAGAGTTCTCACGGCACCGCTCCCCATCGTTGTCGATGATAAAATTCTTGCCGTTCACCACTACCGACGGAAATTCTTCTTCCGAATGCTCATTGCCGTAGGCATCCACTTCCACGGTCAGCTGGGTTTCGGTGAAACTCCATTGCTCATCGTAGGTGAGGCCGGTCACTTCGTTCTCCAGCAACTGAGCAGCCCGTCGTTGTGCCCACCCGCTGGGGCTGTTGGCTACGTAGGTAAACGAACTAGGCGTCCACGCATCCACCTCACCCGCCTGGGGAGTGGCGTACCTTGACCGCCAGTAATACACCGTGCTGTCGGTCACCACCGGCAGATCGATCAACCACTGCCCCAATGCCGTCGCTGACAGAGAAGTTTGCTGCCTCACGGGGCTATCAAACTGGGCCGAAGTGTCGAGTTCAATCAGAAACTCACGCGATTGATTCGTGGCCAACATTTGCGGCAGGTTGCCGGGCTGCACCAGTAGATTAACCTTCGGGTTGCCTACCAGCGCGTAGTTGTGAGGAAGCAAGTTTGCCGTGCCGCTCACCGGCACAAAGTATTCCAGCACCGCGCGGTTGTTGTTCTCATTGAGCTCCGGAACGCGGTTAGCTTCGTCCAGAATTACCTCAAACAGATTATTACCCGAACTTTGGTCGGTCGGGGCCGCTACTTCTGCCGAAGAAACCACGAAACGTAGCGTGTCTTGGTGGGCTACCGGCGGAAAGTAGCGCGGGCCGTAGGTCACGACGGTGCCGTTGCCCAGGGTGCGATTGATCTGCACCGCCAGCGAGTCTTTGCTGGTACGACCGAAGTTACGGACCGCCAATTCAACCGCAAAGGAGTCGGAGGAAGCGGTGACGGGTCCGGGCTCAAGTGGCCTGACGGACAGGCGTTGTTCGCTAATCTCGTAATCGGGCAAGCTTCGTCCGAACAGCGGGATGGCCGGATCGCCCTGCAAAACCATTTGCTGCACGTGGGCGGGATAGGTCTCCCACGAGTTGCTGGTGGCCAGCAAGCGTCGCCCGGCTTCTATTTTTGCCCGCCCGATAGATTGATCGACCCAGCCACTATCGCCCAGGGCGGTTTGGTAAAAACTGTCGGAATAACGCTTCAAGACGCTGGATATACCGGTAGCACTGTTGGCAATCACGTGCGATGCTCCCCGGTTGGGAGTGCTGATCCAGTTCTCGCCAAAGGTATACGCGCTGCTAAATATGTTGCCCGCGTTGCAGCCGTTTAGCAAGATAGTCGGGTACTTTCCCTGGTTGCGGTAGCCCAGTTCGTCGTTAGAAGCCCAACCGATGTCAATATCGATGCGCACGGCCGACGAGTGGCCAAAGAAGGTGATCAGCGCCACGCCCTGGTTCACTTCTTCCGATACGTTGATCAGTTCGGTGGCGTTGTCCGTCTTTTTGGAAAGTGTAGATACCTGCCCGCCCATGAAGTCGCCGGTGGCCACCAACTTTCAAGTCGTCTACGTAGCGGCCAAAGGTCGCAAGCTCATTGGCGCCTATTCCGCCACTAATGTGAAGCAACCGTTTTTTCCACAGGGCTTCCCGGGCGTCCGCCGCTGTGTAATCTTCCGTCAGCGTGCCCGCTTCTTTTTCCTTTATTTTGTCCAGGTAACTGGCCACGTCGGCCGCGTTGAGCGCGTTGATTCGGCCGGTGGCAATGCCCGCAGTAATGCCGTCGCTGTTGCCCAGCCCCGCGCTAAACACCGCATCCGAGCCCGGAAATCCACCGGTCGGTACGTAGTGCACCAGTTCTGTGGTGGTAGGGTCGAGACGGTGATAGTCGTAGTTGACGGTTAGCCCCTTGCCGACCAGCAGCAGGTACTCCGGCTTTCCCAGGGTGAACAAGAAGCGACAGAAACGTCGGATAGCCACCGGGGAAGCCTCTCCGTAGCTAAACTGATTGTAGAGTTGGTCAATGTCTACAGATTGAGCACGATGATTACCCCCTTCCGGCGAGTTGCGGTAGGCTTGGTAGGCCGCTACCGGATCGCTGTAGCGCCCGCCTGGCCGGTGCAGGGTCGCATGACTAATCATCCAGAAGGTAGTAGCCGGATCAATGGAAGCAAATTCTATTTTTTTCGGAAGAGAAGGCTCCCTGGCCTCACCCAGTAGCAAGCGGCGGGGAGAAATGGTATTAGGCACTATGGCAGTTAGCTGTCCGGCAAGGGTGGTTACAATTTGCTCAGGCGTATTAGGATTGGTGATATCTAGTAGCATCGCGTTCGGAGGCGGATTGTTTACCGCTACGTAAGGACTTTCCAGTAGCATTGGCGGGCAGATTGATCGCTAGATTGCCCCCCTCGGCATTAACCGACTGTGCGTAGGTCAAGCGAGCGTACGACAGCGATACGTTGTCGGCCTGTCCGCCGACTCCGTTCACGGTGAGGCGCACCACCAGTTGGTCGGCACCTACATCAGACCATTCTAGGGTTTCGGTGAGTTGGTAGCTGTCGTAATAGTTGAAAGTAACGTCGGTCAGGGTGCGCAACGCCCCCGCGTTGGGACCCACCCGCACGGTGACGTTATGCGGCAAATTGTTGCGGCCCGCCAGCATCAGCGTAAGTTGGGGGCGAGGCCCCGATGGCGCGGGATCAACGACCCGAATCGGATAGTCGGCGGTTTCGCCCTGCTTCAGGCGGGTTCCCGTCCAGCCTTCCCCGTAGTCGAAGTCACTGAGGTGCGCCGCGATTTTAGTGGCTGAACCCACCGGATACTGCCGTCCGGCCGAGAATTCGGTGGCAAAGTGCTGTGCTTCTTCCCGGAGATGAAACGGCTCGGCGGGCAAGTTGCTCACGTTATTTTCAGAAAAGGTGGCCATGCGCCGTCCGACTCCAGCATCCAGGCGCCAGGTAAGAAAGTAGGCCGTGGTATCCGAGTACAGGTTGTAGTAGGGATGGGGCTGCGCTTCCGGGGCCAGGTAGAGTTCGGCGTCGAGCGTACCGTCGTTTTGCCGTCCGTAGAACAGAATCGCATCAGCGGGATCGAAGCGGGCGTCTTGCTGGCCCTGCACCACGATGGCTTGCTCCTGCCCCCGAAAGAAAAGCTGCAAGCGTCGGGGATCTACGCCCGCTACCGGAAAACCAGCGGCTTGCAGGTCGGCCGGGGTTAGGCGGTAGATGCCGGTCTCACCCACCGTCACTTTGTAGTACTGCTGGTTGGGGTTGATCCATTCGTTGCCGAACGACTGCGCGGTAGCCAGCTGAACCGTTACGGCTATCAATAGGGCAAAAATCAACCAGAAAATACGCATAGAGGAGGCCATTTAGTAGCAACCTACCGAGGAACGGCAACTTGTGCAAACAAGCCCCGCCGGGGAGGACCGCTGGTCGTGTAGGGTTGGCGCGCTTCGGCGATACTTACGCTGACTTTCGGCACTTTCTCTATTTGAGGGTTGAACAATCCGACAAAGGAGCAGGGAGGAACCGTGATTAGCCAGGATTTATTTCGGTGCGATGGTCGTCCTCGGCACACTGTTTCGCGTTGTTACACGGGTAAGAAAAAGGATCGAATCGTGGGCCGATACATCGGTCAGGACAACTGTTCACTTGCGAACACTGACTGTCCGGTACTGAACACTCCCGTTATTCGCTTACCTGTATTAAAGGTTGTGGAAGCGGTTTTTTTGATTGGCACACTTTTTCATCAAGAGCGGGTAGCAGCTACTCGTTTCGTACTCCTAATCCTCCGCTCCATGATCAAGAACTACTTTAAAATCGCCCTACGCAACCTGGTGAAGCAGCGCTTCTACTCGGTGATCAACGTCCTCGGACTCGCCATTGGCCTCACCACCTGCCTGCTCATTACGCTGTTCGTGTTGGACGAGCTCAGCTACGACCGCTTTAATGAAAAGGCCGACCGTATTCATCGCGTACAGATAGCTTATCAACTAGGAGGAAAGGCAGGAAATGGTGCGGTTGCCCCGGCTCCGTTGGCCCAAACAGCGGCGGAAACCTACCCGGACGTGGAAAGCGCGGTTCGGTTTCGCACGCAGGGCGGCTACACGGTGTATCGCGGTGAGCGTGCCTACCGCGAGGAGGAGGTCACTTTTGCCGACTCGTCGCTGTTTTCGGTGTTCACCCTTCCGTTGCTGCACGGCAATCCGCGCACGGCCCTGGCGCAGCCCAACACGTTGGTGATCAGCGCTACCTCAGCCGAGAAATACTTCGGCACCGACTGGGAGCAATCGCCGCCGCTGGGTGAAATGCTGCTGGTGGGGCGCGACAAAGAACCGTATCAGGTGACCGGCGTTTTTGAGGACGTGCCGGCCAATGCGCACTTTCACTTCGGAATGTTTCTTTCGATGCCCTCGCTAGAAGAAAGCAAAGAGGAGATCTGGTTGAACAACAACTTCTACACGTATCTGCTGCTGCGCGAGGGCACCGACGTTGACGCGCTGCAAACCAAGCTAAACAAAACCTTTGAAACCTACGCCGCCCCGCAGATTGAGCAGTACGCCAATACGAGCTACGAAGAGTTCCTGGGCGGGGGCAACTACTTCAAGTTCTTGCTGCAGCCCCTCACCGACATCCATCTGCACTCTGATTTGGATGCTGAGATAGCCGCCAACGGCGACATTCGCTACGTCTACATTTTTTCGGCCATCGCTTTGTTCGTGCTGCTCATCGCCTGCGTTAATTTCATGAACCTGTCGACCGCCCGCTCGGCCGGTCGGGCCAAGGAGGTGGGCATCCGCAAAACTTTGGGCTCGGTGCGGCAGCAACTTATTGGGCAGTTTCTGGTAGAAGCGATGCTGATTAGCTTTCTGGCCCTATTGCTGGCGATTCTGCTGGCCGAAGCAGCGCTGCCCTTTTTCAACGATTTGGCGGGCAAGCAACTCACTATTCGTTACTTGCACCCCTGGTACTTCTTGCCGCTGCTGCTGGGCGCAGTGATGCTAATCGGACTGCTGGCGGGCAGTTATCCGGCTTTCTTTCTGTCAGCGTTTCGTCCGGCGGCGGTGCTCAAGGGCAAACTGGCCGGGGGCCTCAACCGCAGTTGGTTGCGCAGCGGTTTGGTGGTGATGCAGTTCGGTATTTCCATCGTGCTCATCACCGGCACGGTAGTCATTTATCAGCAACTCAACCACATTCACAACAAAAAGCTGGGCTTCGACAAAGAACACGTGCTGGTGGTGCACAACACCTACTACCTGGGCGAGCAGGCCGAAACCTTCAAGAACGAAGCCCTGCGCGAACCCGGTGTGGTGGCGGCGACGCTAACGGGTTTTTTACCCGCCAAAACCTTTACTAACAACAACAGCGCTATTTTTCCGGGCAAAAACCCCGACAGTGACCGCACCACTAGCATGCCCTGGTTTCATGTCGACTACGATTACATTCCAACGATGGGCATGCAAGTGGTGACCGGACGCAACTTCTCACGCGATTTTGCCACCGACAGCAGCACGTTGATTATCAACGAGGCTGCGGCCCGCTACTTCTTCGACGATGCGGATCCACTGGGGCAAGAGTTAAGTCGCTTTGGGGATAGGTTCCCGGTAGCTTTGAAGCATTCACGGTGATCGGCGTGGTGCAGGACTTCCACTACAGCACCATGCGCGAAAAGATTATGCCGATGGTGATCGCGCTAGACGGCAACATTTCGGCACTGTCGCTGCGGGTGCAGCCCGATCAGGTATCGTCGACATTAGCCGCGCTGGAGGCCCAGTGGAAGCAGTTCGCACCCGACCTACCCTTCGAGTATTCATTTCTAGACGAGCGTTTTAATGATATGTACAAGTCAGAGGCAAAGCTGGGTACCGTTTTTACGGTGTTCTGCTCGCTGGCCATTTTTATCGCCTGCCTGGGCTTGTTCGGCCTGGCATCGTTCACCGCCGAGCAACGCATGAAGGAGATCGGCATCCGCAAGGTGATGGGCGCATCGGTGGGCAGCCTGGTGTTGCTGTTTTCCAAAGACTTCACCAAACTGGTGCTGGTGGCGCTGTTGATCGCAATCCCTATTTCTTACTGGATGATGGACCGTTGGCTCGATGATTTTGCCTACCGCGTCACGCTGGGAGTGAGCACCTTTCTGATTGGCGGAGGCATCGCGCTGCTCATTGCCTGGCTCACCGTTGGTTTTCAGTCGGTGCGCGCCGCGGTGGCCAATCCGGTGGACTCGTTGCGTAGCGAGTAGTTTACCAAAAAGCACTTGGAAGTTTCGTCTAAGGTTCTGTAACTTGGGTATTTAGTATATCCAAGACAGTGATCATGCTACGCAACTACCTAATCATTGCCCTACGCAATCTTCGTAAGCAGCGCTTTTACGCGGGCATCAACGTACTAGGCCTCAGCTTGGGGATCGCTAGTTTCCTGCTCATTTTGCTGTACGTGGTGGATGAGTTACGCTACGACCGCTTTTATCCGCAGGCCGATCATATCTTTCGGGTTGGTTCGTTTGACAACACCCTGGGAGAAAGCAACCGGATGGCCCTCACCTCCAATGCCGTGGCGAGCGGGATACGGCGCGAAATTCCTGAGGCAGAAGCCGCCACGCGGCTGTACCGCGCTTGGGAAACGGTGCACTACCAGGACAAGACTTTCGTAGAATACGACTGGCAATACGTTGACAGCAGCTTCTTCTCGGTGTTCGGTTACGAACTGCTTGAGGGCAGTCCCAGCACCGCCCTACGCACTCCCCACACGGTGGTAGTGACCAAAAGCACCGCCCAGAAGTATTTTGGCAATAAATCAGCCCTAGGCAAAACGTTGTTGGTGGGCAAAGCGCAAACGCCCTTTCAGGTGACGGGAGTAATGGATGATCCGCCCGTGCACACCCACCTTGACTTCTCTATGCTGGGGTCCATGCTTTCTACCGAAGATAGTTTGGGTGAATACTGGAACTACTATGCGCTCTACACCTACGTGCGGTTGAATGAAAAGGCAAATCCTACGGTTTTTGATGATAAATTGAAAATATTAGCCGACAAATACGTACGACCGGTCCTAATCCAAGACAACGGCCTTCAGTTGAAAGACGATCAGAAAACCGAAGAGGTGTTTCGGTTCATGCTGCAGCCGGTGACCGACATTTACCTGCGCTCCGATTGGATATATGACAACTCGCCGAGCGCCAGCATCGAGAGTTTATATATTCTGCTGGCCGTGGCGCTGTTTATTTTGCTGTTGGCGTGCATCAATTTTATGAATTTATCCACGGCCCGTTCGCTAAGTCGAGCCAAAGAAGTGGGGGTTCGGAAAACGCTGGGCTCGCAGCGGGGGGCGCTGATGGGACAGTTTTTGGCCGAATCTGTGCTGATGAGTGGGATTGCCACCGCGCTGGCCCTGCTGTGGGTGGGGCTAGCGCTGTATCCTTTCGGTGCTCTAGCGGGCAAGGAGTTGTCTTTCTCAACTTTGCTTCAGCCCTGGTTAATCGCGACCACCCTGGGTTGCGTGGTGGTCGTGGGCGGATTGGCGGGCAGTTACCCGGCCTTCTACTTGTCGTCGTTCCGCCCCTCCGAGGTACTCAAGGGTGGGCAAAGGTCTCTTTTAAAGGGGCAAACCATTCGCAATGTTTTGGTGGTCTTCCAGTTCACAATGTCGATTGCCCTGGCCATTGCCACGTTGCTTATGCACCAGCAACTCACCTACGTCCGCTCTAAACAATTGGGTTTTGACAAAGAAAACGTGCTCATTGTTTCGAATGCTGATTATTTGGGGCAAAGCACAAACTCTTTTCTGCAAAAAGTGACCTCGATGGCCGCCGTGCAGCAAGCATCCGCATCGACTTCTGTGCTGCCGGGAGTCGCTGAAGTGAAATACTTTCGTAAGCAGGGTGCCGACCAAGATTATTCCCTAAACGCAGTGGGAATAGACGAAAACTTTATTGCCACCTACGGGATGACCCTGCTGGAAGGCCGGAACTTCTCGCTCGACTACCCCGCCGACACGGCCCGGGTCATCCTGAATGAAACCGCCCGGCGCGTATTCAGCCTGGAAGAGCCAATTGGTAGCGCCATTACCTACTTCAACGAAGGCGAGTACATTCCCTACGAAGTGGTGGGGGTTATCCAAGATTTCAACTACGAGTCGCTCCACCACGCTGTGGAGCCGATGGCTTTCTTCTTTGGCGATAGAGAAAAGCCCTACGTATCCATCCGCCTGGCTCCAGGCAACGTCCAGGATGCCACTCAAACAGTAGAAAAAGCCTGGAAAGCGGCCGCACCCGGAGCTCCGTTTGAGTACAGTTTTTTGGATGAAGATTACGATAAGCTGTTTCGCGCCGAACAGCGTCTGGGCAAGGTGTTCACGGTGTTCACGGCGCTAGCGATGATCATCGCTTGCCTGGGACTGCTGGGACTAGCAGCGTTTTCGGCAGAACGCCGCACCAAAGAGATTGGAATACGCAAAGCTATGGGAGCCTCTTCGTGGAGTGTTGTGCTCCTGCTTTCACGAAATTTCACTTACCTGGTGCTTATTTCCTACGTGATCGCTGTGGTTCCTGCTTATTTTGTGATGAGCCAGTGGCTGGACAGTAGCTTTGCCTATCATACAACCATTGGGGTGGGCGTCTTTATCGTAGCCGGTTTAGCCGCTCTATTGGTCGCTTGGCTCACGGTTAGCTACCAATCTTTCCGAGCAGCCCGTGCCAATCCAGCAAAATCTCTTCGTAGCGAGTAGAAGGTGGTTGTTGCTTCTTACTCCACCAATTGCGCGCGGGCGACGTGAAGTTTCTGAACCAGTTTCTCGCTGTATCCCACCATCGTTTCCACTTCCTGGGCACTGATCAGGCGCAGGTTCCGAAAGATAAGAATCTGTTGCCCGTTGCTCTCCAAATGATAAATATCGCCTTGCTCGAAGAAGCGAACCAGGGAGGGTGAAAAAAACTTACGGATGCTCATTTCGTCCGGACCTTGCAGCAAAAATTTGCGAGAAAACTGCTCGTGCTCCTTGAAGTCAATGTCCTGCTGAGCAGCCAGCAACGACATGCGGTTTAGAAAAGATTCTTCTTCCAACGAAAAAACCGGCACCTCATAGGGTAATGAAAGCACTTCTACGGTAAGACGGTGCGTCTCGAAGGTGACAAAAGCATTTTTGAGCGTGATATCACAAATCTCCCAGGTGACGGCGGAATCTGGATAGCTACCGGCTAGCTGGTTTTTCGTGAAATCTACCGGATGGGTTTTGAAGAAAAGAAACCGGTCTAGTTTGCTCACGTCCCAGTGGATATTCGGGTCGTAGTGCCACTGCTGAGCGCGGGCGAGTTGCTTGAGCGCTGTTTGCCGACGAGTGAGGCGCACCTTGAGCGGCTCGGGCACCCGCAGCACGTGCAGGGCGTGCGGATGATGCGACGAGGTTTCGTGCGTATCTAAGCCCGTGAAGTGAAATTCTCCGCCCTGCTGACTGTATTTTTCGGCGTACTCGTGAATATACTCCAGCACCGTGAGGTCCACAATGCGGGCGTGCGAGAAATCCAGAATAATGTGCTTGTCCTGGCCCAGATTCCAGATTTTGCTCTGCAACTGTAGCATATTGAAAAAGTTAACCACTCCCTTCAGCTTGAATAAGTAGGTTTGTCGTTGCTCCTGCACCACCTTCACCGACAAGCGTTTCAGGTACTGCGCAAAAAGGGGAACCGACAATCCGGAGCGTAGGTAATGCACCAGCAGCGTGAATGCGATACCAATGAGCAATCCCGGCACCAGCCCGATGGCCAGGCCCACCACCAGCGTCACTGTCAGGATGGTTACCTGCTCCCAGCCCTGGTGGTAGGCGCTCTTGAACACATCGGGCGAAACCAGTTTGTACCCGGTGAAAATTAGAATCGCGGCCAGGGCAGCCATCGGAATCATTTGCAGCAGCGGACGGAAGCCCAGCACGAAAATTAGCACCACAATGCCCAGGAAGAAATTAGACCAGCGTGTTTTAGCGGCATTGTTGATGTTCACCGAACTGCAGACGATGGACGTAGACACCGGAATGCCTCCCAGCATGGCCGAAACCACCGTGCCCAAACCGATGCCAATCAGGTCATCGTTTAGGTTGGTCTTTCGCCGGTAGGGGTCTAGCTTGTCGATCGCCTTGGCACTCACCAACGATTCTAGCGATAGCAATAGGGTAATCAGCACCACCATTACCCAAAATATAGGTTGATCCACCTTCGAAAAGTCGGGAAAAACCAGTCCCTCGGTTAGATTTTTGGGTATCTGAATTAGGTAGCTAGGGTCAACCAGCCGCTGTAACCCGGCCTGCGGCGCCCCCCACTGAAACAGGGCAAACAAGGGTACCGTAACTAACAGCACCCACATGGGAGCGGGTAAGTAGCGGATAATGCGGTTCTGAATCTTAGGATACCCAATCAGAATGAGCAAGGCTGCCACGCTGGTGATGGCCACCAGGGGGTTTAGCGCCAGCACGCTGCGCGGAATATCCATTAAAATAGCCAGGGGCTGGTGGGCATCCGATGCCACTCCCAACGCCACGTGCATCTGGGTGCCGATGATGATCAGTCCGATAGCCGCCAACACCCCGTAGATCACGGCCGAGGGCACGATGTGCCCCAGTTTGCCCAGGCGCAACACGCCCAGCATCACGTGAATGACTCCCGAGATAGCGAAGGCCGCCATCACGTAGGGAAATCCGGAAGCAGTGCCATCGCTCAGGCTTTCTGATGCCACCAACGCCACCACAATCAGCGCCTTGGCCGGGCCGTTGATGCCGACGTGGCTTCCCCGAACAAAGGTGGTTACCAGCCCGCCCACCACCACGCTGATGAGCCCGGCCATGGGCGGCGCACCCGAAGCAATAGCAATCCCCAGGGCCAGGGGCAACGCCACCAACAATACACTGAACGCCGCCATCAGATCGTTCTTCCAGAAGTGGCGTAACCCTTTCCATCCGGAACCGGGAGTATGACTAAGGGGGGTGGCTAGCATGCAGAATCTGGGGTAAGCGGGTAATAATTTAATCAAAATAATTTGATCTGCGACCGCGATGCGCGGACAAAGCAATTTTGTGTTGAAAAAGTCTGAGTTTATGTCTTTATATTACCATGATGTGATTATTGAATTTTTTATTTCAAGCAGTTTAGCATCTTGACGCAGTTCGGTTTTAGTGCCTAAACGAAATCGGTCGGCCCGGATAATTCCGTACATTTTGCTCAAGTAAAACACTTTGGTACAAAATTTTCTTAAGATCAAAGGAATGCCTTACTTTGTCATTATCTATTTTGTTCAACCTCTACTCGCTTATTTGTGAACACAATGCCACACAATCACCACGCAACCCCGCCGGTCCAGCGTCGCTTCACTGCCACCCTCAGCCAGCTACTAGTGCTCATTCTCCTAGCGTCTTTGGCACTCGGTGCCGGAGGATGCAAAGCCAAGAAAGAAGCCCGGGCCGCGGCAGCCGCCAAGGCCGAAACCATCGCCAAGGCGCGCGCCGATCTGTTGTCGGTGATCAACGACCAGGGCAGCATGACGCTGGAAGAAAAAGAAGAAGTGGTGGCCCGCATTAAGGACATGAACCTACAGGACGCTGAAATTCAGAACCTGATCGACCGGGCCGAAGCTTCTATTGCCGAAGAGCGCTCGGCTACCCGCTCGAACCCAGTGACCAGCAGTCCATCGACCGGTAGCGGTGAGGTGAACGCGGCCAGCATGAACAACACCCTGCGCGACATTGCACGGGCCTCGGGCAGCGAAGCCACCTTCAAAATTCGCGAGGCGATGAGCATGTTTGCCTCTCCCGACACCCCGGTGCTCATCATCATCAGCCAGAGCGGTGATCAGGTGGACTACGACGAGCCGACCACCATCAAGAAGTATCTGGAGTATCTCAAGGATACCCGCAACGAACCAGCTGCCGTGAAGAACCTGGAGTTCGACGCCAACGGCAAAATTAAAGAAGTAGAACTCACTAAAAACTATACCCGATGATCCAGCGCTCCCTACTACTTATCCTTAGTCTGGCTCTTGCCACCCCCGTGCTGGCGCAGAGCGAAATTAGCCGCGAACGCAAAATTGCCATCGACTCGCTCGCCCTGGAAAAGGTGCGCGACCTGAGCAAGTATATCAGCATCGTGGGCGACAAAGATACGCCTTTCTCCGAGGCCAATCGCGTTATCGACCGTGCCGAAGAACTGTTCGCCACCGGCGCCGAAATTGGCGTTTCTTCCCTGACCACCGATGATGTCACTTACTTCGATATTCGCCGTTACTTTGAGCACCTGATGGCCCTTAACTATGATCAGGTCACCATCAAGTGGTACGATGTTCAGTACATCAGCGACCTGGAGCAGCAGCCCGACGGCAGCTACGTGGGCGTGATCACCATTTACCAGCGCTTCGAAGGGCGCTCGGATGATGGACTGGAGTATAAGGACACCACCAAGAAAGACATCACCGTATTTGTGCAAAAGAAAGAAACCCAGATCGGTGGACGAACCATCGACTTCTGGGATGTGCTGTTGGGCGATATTCGCGTTGTAGAAACCACCACGTAATTCAATTCATGGGAAGAGGGGAAACAACCAGCACTGAGACCGGGCAGTAAGACAAGTCGCTGGTTTGCTGGCCTGCTGTTCTGCGGCACGGCGCTGACGCTGGTCTTAGCGGCAGCGCAATCGGTTCAGGCGCAGGGAATTGGCGAGTATTTAGGAGGCGAAGATATGCTCTACGCCGAAACCAAGCAGGTGAACCAGTTTTTCCGGCGGTTCAACGGGGAAGAAGACGGCGAGGGAAAGCGTTATTACCCCAAAGACGAATTCTACCGCGATCCTCGGTTGCGCAAAAAATACTTAGAATTGCTCTTCGACGAGCAAAACAGAAACTTGTCGGGCGACCTAAAAAAAGAGTTTATCAACCGGGTCAACAATCCTTCCGATCCGGTGTACCTCAATTTTCACGGGGGCAACTGGTTTGCCGAAGTGAAGGCTCGTTTCAATTACAAAGGAAAAGAAGAAGAGGCGACGCTGTTCCTGAAGTTACAGGAAGAAAAAGTGGGCTCAAAGTGGATTCTTACCAAGTGCTACTTTGCGCCCTTTGCCCGGCTGTTCGCCAGCGACACCACCGGCGGCAAGGAGTTTCTGCATCCCCTGAGCCATGAGCTCGACTTTATGAACCTACGCAAAGCATTTCAAAACAACAAGCAGAAAATCGACCAGTTTACCGAACGAGGGTACCAGCCCGATTATCTGTCTATCTTACTTTACGAACTCAAGAACTCAAACCTGAGCTTTAAAACGGTCTCCACGGTCAAATTTCACTTCTTTCAGGTGGACGGCTGGTACTTTCAGTTGGCCCGGTTCAATCGCTCGGGCTATAACCGTGGCTGGCTAATTGCCGACTTGACGAAAGTGACTCCCGGCAGAAAAAGCTTTACTGACAAACTATATCTACTACGACCGATGAATCATCGATGGCTACTCCGCTTGAGCTACCTGCTGTGTCTGGTCGGTTGGTCGTCGGGATTATCTGCCCAAGACCAACCCGCCGCCGAGCTGAGCCCGGATCAGATTGAAGAATATAAAGCCCAGGCGGGTCAACTCGTTTCGTTTCTACAGTACATGACGAACGTGCTGGGCGATAAGTCGGCCACCACGCAGGACAAAGAAACCATTATTCGCCAAAGTTACCTGAAAGCCTTTCGTGATGCGGAAGTGCAGATTGAAGACGACCTGGACGAGAACCGCAACGTGGTCACCAATAAAAACGTGCAGGCCTACCTCAAAGACATTGATTTCTTCTTCCGGGAAGCCAAGTTCGAGTTTCTGGTAGACGACATCAGTTACTACGTGGCCGAGGGCGGACGGGTGTTCTTCCGCGTCACCGCTAACCGAAACCTACAGGGAGTAACCATCACGGGCGACACCGTGAACGCCAGCCAGATGCGCTACATCGAAGTCAACCTTGATCCGTCGGCCAAGGGGCTGAAAATTGCCAGCATCTACACCACCAAACTCAGCGAGCGCGAGGAGTTGGCCAGCTGGTGGTCGGAAGTACCGGACGCCTGGCGCGATTACTTTAAGGAACGTCTGGGAGCTTCGGCTTACGACTCGGTGGACTACCGCATGCTGCGCGAGATTGTGCGCTTCACCGAGGTGAAGGTGGCCGGTCGCTCGTCTATTTGGGACTTATCGCCGTTGAGCAAGCTCGTTGATCTTAAGTACATCGACATATCGGGCACCCGGGCAACCGACCTGGTTCCGCTGCGCAACCTGACCAAGCTTGAGGTACTCAACTGTAGCCAAACCAACGTAGTAGATTTGACTCCGCTGCGCTACGCCACCAGCCTGCGCGAGTTGGTCTGTGAAGAAACCAGGGTGAGCGACCTGGGTCTGTTGCCGGGCTTTCCGAAGCTTGAAAAATTATACTTTAGCGGCTCTCCCGTGCGGACGCTGGTGACCATTGCGGGCTTGAAAGACCTCCGTTGCGCCAGCACTCCTATTGCCAACTTGTCACCTCTGGCAGGTATGGTCTCTCTGGTTTCCTTAGACTGCTCCCAAACCAGCGTGAGCGACCTCCAACCCCTGGCCTCAGCCACGCAGCTTCGCGTTATCAACATCGAGGGCACAGCCGTGAGAGATTTGGCGGCGCTGCAGCAATTGGCCAACCTACAGGTGCTGCTCTGCAACAACACTCCCATCGAGGCGCTCAGTCCGCTGAGTGGCTTGCCTGCCCTGGAGAAGGTATACTGCGACAACACCGCCATCAGCCCGGCCGAAGCCAGTCGCTTTATGGCCGCCAACCCTAAAACCCTGGTTATTTTCGAGTCGGGGCAACTGCAAACCTGGTGGAACGCCCTGGACCCCGAGTGGAAACGTATTTTTGCTTCGTATATTCAGGTTGAAGGAGAAGTGACCAAAGAGAAGCTGGCCCAGGTGGCTAACCTTACCGAAATTGACGTCACCGGCAACAAAAGCATCACCACCCTGGCGCCCCTAACCAAGTTAGCGATCCTGCAAACGCTGAAGGTGGCGCAAACCAACATTCGTAGTCTGGACCCCCTTCGGGAATTACTCAATCTGGAGCACCTGGACTGCAGCAACACGGCGGTAGACAGCCTGGGCGCGCTCAGCAACGCCCGGAACCTGCGCATCCTCAACGTAGACCACACCAAAGTGAATTCGCTGACGGCTTTGCGCGAACTTTCGGGAATGCAGCGACTGAGTTGCGAACAGACTCCCCTGCCGGATATTGCTATCCGTAGGTTCATCGAGGAACATCCTGAAACAGTGGTCATTTACAAAAGTAGTAAGCTCAGCCTGTGGTGGAATGCCCTGCCGCCCGCCTGGAAAGAGCTACTGAAAGAACAGGTGACGATGGACGATATTCCCAACCGGGAGCAACTGCACCAAATCGCTTTTATCAAGTCACTAACCATTCCTGAAAACAGCAGGGTTAGCTCATTGGAGCCCCTGTCGGAGTTTGTGCGCCTCACCGAGCTGGCGTTTTCTAACACTACAATCAGTAGTTTGGAACCGCTTCGTCCGCTGAGAACGCTACGGGCCCTGATCTGCTCCCGAAGTCCGATCCGCAACCTGGACCCGCTTCGCAATCTATCGTCGCTCACCTACCTCGATTTCCAGAATACGCCGGTGGAGGAGCTCGATCCGCTAGAGAATTCTATTGAGCTAGAAACCATCAAGTGCTCGGGTACGCAGGTGGATGACCTGAGGCCCCTGTCGGCCCTGATCAATCTGAAAAGATTAGAGTGCTTCAACACCGATGTGAAGAAGCTAAAACCTCTCAAGGGCTTGTATCAGCTAGAAGAACTGCACTGCTACAACACCCGGGTTTCGGAGCGGCGCGTGGACAAGTTCAGAAGCTGGCACCCCGACTGCAAGGTGGTTTATTATTAACGGGGGCGAAAAAGCGGCAGAGGTTTGGTTAACCAACCCCAAAAGAGTTATCTGAAAAGGGTGGTAATGGTTTGGATATACAACCTAAAGACGCTTGTTCTCCGGTAAGAAAATATAGAGGTTTGTTTATCTAGACGTTGTGTGCAATTTGAAAAACGAAAAGTTTGAGAAATAAATTACTGATTTTACTGACCATAATTTGTCTCAATTCTTGCCAAATGAATTGGTATGGAGATATAGATTTAGGCGCTGACTTTTACTATATGGTTGAACCAGCTTTTAACAGTATTGTAATTCCAGTAAATCCGGACGAACCTTATAAATCCAGTATCTACATAATAAAGGACATTGAAAGTGTGGGATTTAATAAAAACTATATTCTTGCGACTTCAAAAAACGGAGAGGAAATAAAGTATTGGCGGATTGACAAAAATGCGGAATCAAAAGAATTAGGTTATAAGGATGACTCAATAATGGAATTATCAAACGTTTCGGAAATCAATTCAGCGGAATTTAATCAAATAAAGACTGCCGAAAATATCAATCTGAAAACCAAATCGGAATACCGAAAAGAGCTGAATTATGAATAAAAAACTGCACACAACACGGTGTATAAAACATAGCTAATAAAGGCTAAATCATAAGGTCTATGTTTATTTACAAAGACCGCCAAATTTTTAAATTTGGCTTTTAGAATAGAAAAATTAAAAACAAAACATAAAAATTCGGCTCTGTGTTAATCCGAAAAGTTAGTGTCTTTTTATACGCTACGTTTCATACACAAACCGTTGTGCCTAATATTAAGAAACCGAAATTTCATCACAAATTCGTAACTTTGAAAAATGGAATATTGGGAAGAAATAAATAAAAAACTGAAACCTTGGGTTGACACTGATTTAAATAAAGCAGTAGTTGACCTTTTTGCGGGTTGCGGTGGACTTTCCCTTGGTTTTGAAGCTAACGGGTTTAAAACCATTGGTTATGAAATGGACGAACAGGCAACTAATACATACAATAAAAACTTAATTGGAGAGTGTTTCAACGAAAAGTTGACAGTTGAAACAAAATACCCAAAAGCTAATATTGTGATTGGCGGTCCTCCTTGTCAGCCTTTTAGCGTAGGTGGAAAACAACTTGGACTAAAAGATTCAAGAGACGGGTTTCCGATTTTTTTATCTGCAATCAGACAGCTTGACCCTGAAGTATTGTTGTTTGAAAATGTTCGCGGAATGCTTTACAAGAACAAATGGTATTTAAAAGAAGTCATTGAAGAACTTGAAAGTTTAGGCTACTACATCAATTACGCCCTTTTAAATGCTGTAAACTATGAAGTTCCACAAAACAGAGAGCGGGTTATTGTTATTGGTTCAAAGCAAAAAATCAATCTTCCGAGAAAGGTAAACCGAAAAGTAACAGCAGGTCAGGCATTAGGAGAACTTGCCTTTCAATATGATGAAGATTCTAAATTCTTCACAGAATCAATGGACAGATACGTTGCGAATTATGAAAAAGCTTCAAAATGCATCAACCCAAGAGATTTGTACTTAGATAGACCAGCAAGAACTTTGACTTGCAGGAATTTGGCAGGTGCAACGGGAGATATGCACCGAGTGAGATTAAAGGACAATCGCAGACGTAGAATCACGACTCGAGAAGCTGCAAGACTTCAAAGTTTTCCTGATTGGTTCGAGTTTTCAGGCACAAAAACTAATCAATACAACCAAATTGGCAATGCTGTTGCCCCAAGCTTCGCATATCACTTGGCTTTAAACATCAAAAATCATTTGATGGGAGAAGCAGAAAATAAATACATCATTACAGAACACGACCAACTTAAATTATTTGAGAATGAAGCAGTATATCAGTCCCGATAAATCAAAAACTTTTAGCGAAAAAACACCGCAGGTTCAGGAACTGATAAATACCACGCTTTACATCCTTGACATTTTTGGAATTCCTTTAGATTCCACGCCAAGAAGATTGGAAAGAATGGCAATTGCATTTTTAGCAAGTGGCGACATTAAAAAAGTTGCAGATTTCAAAAAAGCAAAAGATTTGAATAGTGGATACGCCCTCAAAACAAGGGATATTATCATTTACGTCAACAATCATTTTGCAGAAAATATAAGTTCAGGTTCTTATGATGACATTCGTAGAAAAGACCTAAAATTACTCACAGTTGCAGAAGTAATTTTACAATCAAGCCCAAATTCAGCGACAAACGACTCAACTCGTGGCTATTCGATAAATCCTACGTATGCAGAACTTGTCAGGAATTTTGGCTCTAAGGATTGGGAGAAAATGGTCTCTGAAAAATTAAAGAATATTGAGCCGTTAATCAAAAAATTGAAAAGGGAGAGAGAAATCGCTAAAGTGAATGTTACTCTTCCGTCAGGTGGTGAGCTGACTTTTTCAGCAGGAGAGCATAATGATTTACAAAAAGCGATTATTGAAGATTTTTTGCCGAGATACGGACACGGAGCAGAAGTACTTTATGTTGGAGACACCTCAGACAAATATCTCTACTTAGAAAAAGAGAAGCTTGAAGAATTGAATTTCTTTGAAATTTCCTACGAAGAGCTACCAGATGTAATTGCCTATTCAAAGAAAAAGAATTGGCTCTACTTGATAGAAGCAGTTCACTCTTCGGGTCCGATAAGCGAGCTTAGGTTACTCCAACTTCAAGAACTTACAAAAGACTGCAAAGCGGACATTGTTTATGTAACTGCATTTCTGAACAGGCCAAAGTTTAGACAATTCATGACAGATATTGCTTGGGAAACAGAAGTTTGGATAGCGGATAATCCTGACCATTTAGTACATTTTAATGGCGACAAATTTCTTGGCCCATATAAAGAATAAAAAGCACTAAGACACAACATTGGCTATATGTAATGCGGGGTTTGGTGCTAATCTGAAAGTAATTATATTAAATAAACATATTGGTAAGCCGACAGTTGAAGTGCCTTGAAATCCCGCACTACGCATAGCCGAGCCGTTATCGCCCCACCTGGTTCAAATCTATCAGTTTGATCTCAACCCGGCGGGCCTCTTCGGCACTGGTGGTTTCGTTCAACGTTTCTCCGTAGCCCAAAGCAACAATGCGTCGCCGCACCACCCCGCGCTGGTTGAAGAAGTTAAGCACCTCGGTGGCCCGTTGGTTAGACAGCTTGCGGTTGGCTTCGGCATCTCCTTCGGGTGAGGCATAACCCGAAATCTGAATGCCCAGATCAGTATGATCTTTAAGCGTTTTTAGCACCTCAGTCAGCGTGGTAGTATACTTACTGTCCACCGCGCTTTTTCCGGCATCAAAATACACCTTGCGAACCTCTTCCAGCACCCCACGATTGAAGTTGGTAGGGGCCACCCGCTCGTCACGGCCGTTGATGGCCGCCATGGTCACGTAGAAGGTCGGCAGCGTATAGATCGTCTCATTACCCACTTTCTTGGCAACCAAATTATCTTTCCCGGTTTCGTCGTAATAATACGCGATGCGCGCTGCTTCAATTTTATCGTTCACCGTTTCGTCAAAGTTAACGTTTTCTATTGGGTTGGTTTCGTGCATTAACCCCAGCAGGTACTCGTACGCTTGCTCGTCGCCCGCGGCGATGATCGATTCCATTAGTGCGTAGGTATCCACGCTGTCGTTCTTCACCAGCATGGTTTCGTTGGCAATGCGCGCGGTCGATTTTTCTTCGTTCTTGGTATCGTAAAAGGCGTTCTTTACGCTCACTTCCTGCCCCACCGTCACGTCGAATTGCTTGATGGGCCGAAGGGTGATCTCTTGGTACAGCTCGTAAAAGTACTGCTGGTTGGGCAGGTTGATGTTCACCGTGTAGGGCAAGTAGCCCTCCGATTCTATAATCAGGTCGTAGTTTTTGCCCGGAGGCAGAATGATAAGATACTTGCCGGTAGCGGGGTCCGGGCGGTATACGTACTGCACCTCGCGGTTGGCATCCACGTCCACCACTTTTATTTTGGTAGGCACTGGTTTGAGCTCGTCCTCTCCCACCAGAATTTTCCCTTTGATAAGCGTGATCGGAATGTTGGCTTCGTGCGCGGGCATCTCGAAGTAGTAGATGTCTTGCCCTCCTTGGCCGCCCTTGCGTTCGGAAGAGAAGTAGCCAATTTTAGCATTGGCCGTCAGGGTAAAATAACTATCGTTGGTAGGGGTATTGATTGGATAACCCAGATTGGCAGGCTCTTGCCACTGCCCTCCCGCAAAGTAAGTTTTGAATATATCAGACCCGCCCATGGTGTTGTGCCCATTGGAGTTGAAGAACAGCGTACGGCTATCGGGATGAATAAAAGGCGCGTCCTCATCGTACTTTGTATTGATGGTAGGGCCCAGGTTTTCGGGGGTTCCCCAGTTGCCGTTGGCTTGCTTTTCCGATTTGTACAGGTCCAAGCCGCCGTAGCTATCCTTTCGGTTGCTGGCAAAGTAGATTGTCTTTCCGTCAGGAGTGATGCTGGCCGTTGTCTCTAAATACTGCGAATTAATCGGACTGCCCAGCGTGACCGGACTAGACCATCCGTTGGCCTCCTTATGGATGGTGTACAGGCTCCCGGTGTTATTGGCCCCGGCAATAAATACCAGCATATCTTGCCCGTCGGGCGAAATACCGGCGGTGCCAATGTGGGACTTAGACTTGACAGCGATCGGGGTGGCTTGGCCCCATACGCCGCGACTGTCGCGCTCGGCCGTATAAATTTTTTCGGTGATCTTGCCCTTCTCTTCGCGCACCGCCGTATAGGCCAGCATGCTTTCGTCGGCCGTGATCAATGGATTATATTCGGTGTAATTTGAGTTGATTGCCTTAAAACTATGAATGACAATCCCCTTATTTTCGGCGATCAGAAACTGCGCGTTCTTGCACACTTCTAGTAAGCGATCAACTTCCTTTCGCTCTTTATCGCCATCGGCCAGCGTCTTACGATAGATCTCCAGTTGCTGGGTGGCTTCATCCACCTTGATATCCTTGTGATACATCTGCCCCAGGTAATAGTGAACCTGGTCAGGAACGTTGGCCTGCGCCTTCTGCTTAAGCGCGTACTCTAAATAAGGAATAGCCCGGTACTGCTCGCTCAGCGAAGGGGCCTGGGTATAGCAGACTCCCAGCCGGTAGTGCACCATCGGATCAGACACCCCCTTGTCTACGGCTTGCTGATAAAGGGGCAGCGCCGCTTCGTAGTTTTTGGCCAGGGTGAAAAACTTATCCGCTCGGTCTACCAAGGCGTCGGTTCCTCCCTGGGCCCAGGCGCTAGCGCAGGTAATGAAACAAAAAAATACCAACAAAATAGCGGGTAAAAATACGCAACGCTCACATTTCAAACACTGCTGCGCACGGGACACTGGGACATTGATGGCCATAATTTTCCTTAATTAGCTTTCCTTAGAATACGCTGATAACTATTCAGGGGTGAGAGCAGGGCTATCCTGCCGATCAAACCCTACGGAAAGCTACTTATTTGGAAGAAATAGGCGAATTTAAAATGGCCTGGCGGAGGTGGGATGTACTATTCTGAGCTAGATAGCAACCGGAGTAACTGCTTCGCTAGAATTTAGGACAGGGCAAGCGCATGATGCTGCGGGGCGGTTTGCGCGGATCGCGCAGTGAGAAGTGATAGGCTATGGAGATTTCGTGCGCTCCGCCGCTGCGGATGCCTAAACCCGAAACGGTGTAGTCGAAGCTGTAGCCAATGTTGAGGTCGTTGATAACAAATCCGACCAGGGCAATCACCGACTCGTGGTTCGGCAGGTCACGCAACTGGCTCACCGGCAAGCCGCGGTACCACAAACCAAACACCAGGGGTTCGTAGTTGAGATACGCCCCTACGTCTAGCTGATCGAAGTTGCCCTGCCGCTTATACTGGAAAGTGGGAGTTACGCTGCGCTCTTTTCCGTCTTTGTTATAGCCCGCCTGCCGGAAACCAGTGGGCAACAAGAAGCGGTATCCGCCGTGGACGGAAGATTTCATGGCCAGGCGGCTCTCTCCCTGCACCAGCGACTGGTTGGGGGTGGTGACGTGGTGCGCGGCGTAGCCGATAAAAAAGTTTTCGTTGTACAGCAGTCCGCCCAGCGAAAGGTCAACAAACGAGCGGCTCAGGCCGGTATTGAGGGGTTCGCCCGTGATGTCAGTGATCAGTCCGTTTTCATCGAGTTGGTCACCAAAAATCAGGTTATCAAAGTTAAGATCGCGGTTGTAAAAGGCCACTTCCGCTCCGGGGCGAAAGGTAAGCCAATCGGCAATTTGCAGGCGATACGAGTACTGTAGCCCAGCGCTCACTGACTGCAGCCCACTCAACCCTTCCCGGTCGCCGTTCACGATGATGCCTACTCCGCTATTATATTCCTCGAAGAAGTGGTCGAAATACACCGATACGGTGGTAAAGTTAGCGTCTAGGGAAGGCCACTGCGTGCGAAAGTTCAGACCAGCCCGGCTTAGTTCAGCCGACCCGGCGAAGGCTGGGTTTAGGTAGAGCGGAGCGGCGTAAAACTGCGAAAACTGAGGATCCTGCGCGTGCGCGGGCGACCAAACCAATCCCGCACCAACGATGAGTATAAGTAGTAAAGCCTTTTGCATGAATATAACCAATCACCTGTTGTATAAAAAAGCGACCAAGACGACGTTTTATTGTCGGAGGACACTACTAATCGATTCAAAGATAGGTAGTTCGCTAACGAATAATGACAAGGTATCGATATAATAAGTTACACCGACATGAATTTACCGCCTTTCTACCATTGTCCGGCATTTCTAATTATTGTGGTCTCTTCTCTAAAATTCGTACTATAAACCCGCTTCGTAACGTTATCAGTTCCCGAGCAATCAGGAGGCAAACCCAACCGGTGCGCCAATTGCTTACATTGGGCATCAAACCGATAGTTTTTTCGTTACCCTGATACGCATATCTTCGCGTACGTTACTAATAAGCGTGTCTCTATGTTAAGCACCCTACTTTCAGGAAGAATTGGCGTCTGTGCCCTCGTATTTTTGTGTTTCGTTGGGCCACCGCAAGGATGGGCCCTAGGCGGCCGGGGCGACGGTAGCATAATCGCGGGCGGTACCCAACTGAAATTCAATCCGGGCACCAATACCTTGTCCGACACCGGAACCCCGCTGACCAATCCGGTGGGCCTGGGCGGCAGTGCGGTGGCCAACGACCCCGTCACAGGAGAACTGCTGTTCTACGCCAGCGGAGCGGGAATCTTTGACGCGCAAGGAAATGTATTACAAAATCTCGGCGGTGACGACGACGCCAACCAGCCCGTGGCCGTGGTGCCCGTGCCCGGCGATGATCTTACCGACGGCATTCGGCAGTATTATGTATTCGCAAATGAAGGCGGAGTGATTGAACGCTACACCGTGTCGGTTAATGTGCAGAACGCCCCCGTGGCTACCGTGGCTGGCCCTACTGATACTGGCATCGTAGGTGCTGCCGACGCATTAGCGATCGTACCCAGTGCTGACAACAGCAACTTCTGGGTAGTTGCTCAGCGCGATGGCACGGGCGATTTTTTGGTGTATGATGTAGCGGGACAGACAGTCGCTGAATACCCCGGAGTATCTCCGCAGGCACTCAATGCTACCAACATCTCATTCAGTACAACTTCGGGTCAGCTGGCGGTGGCCACCGCGGGCCAGGGGGTGCGGTTGCTTACTATTGACCGCAGCAGCGGCGCGCTCACCGAAACGAACGATTTTGCGGTGCCCGGCAACGAGGCCGTTTACGACACCGAGTGGTCGCCCGACGGCACCAAGCTGTTCGTGAGCACCGGGGCCACCGGCAACGTGTATCAACATGATGTCGCTACCGGAGTTAATCTGCCTATCAATAACCTGGTGCCGGGCATAGGGAACTACGGACTGCAACTCGGCCCCGATGGCAATGTGTATCACTTGTACGAGGCGGCGGCGGGTGACTACCGGCTGGCCCGCATCAACAACCCCAACGCTTCGGGCGCTACGGGTCTCACGGTAGATTCAAACCTACTGGGTGGCGCTAACCTGGGCGGACGGCAATTTTCTTCTACTGCTAACGCTGACATCGACTTCTCTGAAGTTACCATTCAGTTTGCGCCCGCGGGACAATGTCTGAATAACCCGGTGCACCTAACCCCCAGCTTTGTGGTGGACAATGTTCCTCAACCACAAAATGGCATTCCCAATCCGGATAGCCTGGTGTGGATCATCGATGGGCAGCGCTACGTCGGTTTCAGTCCTACGTTCATTCCCGAACAGGCTCCATCGGTGCAGGTAACGGCCTACTGGGGGGACGATTCGGTATCGGTAGGGCCTTTCAACGTTCCGTTACAGGAGTTCGATTTGCAGGTGCCACTAGTGCAAGATACCACCATCTGCCCCGGCGATGAGGCAATACTCAAAGCCGAGCCGGAGAGCGGCGGTGGGCAGGGCGGACAGGGTGGACAGGGCGGTGGCCAAGGCGGGGGCGGCAACTACACCTACCAGTGGAGCACCGGCGAAACTACCCCTGAAATTACCGTGGATGAAGCCGCTGTTTACTGGGTACTGGTAACCGACCCCAGCACGGGGTGCGCGGCCTACGCCGAGTCGAACGTAAAGGAGTACCGCGTGGAGAACCAAACCTACAACGAGTGGTACTTCGGCACCGGCGGCGGCATTAACTTCAACACCTTATACGATGACCCCGACGATCCCGACGACGGGCAAATAACTCCGGTAGGCGATGGTTCGCAGAGCGCGCCCGAAGGAGTGGAAGCGGTTTCGGACCCCAACGGCGATATTTTATTTTACACCGATGGGCAAACCGTGTGGTTCGTGGGGCGCGACCCCGCCACCGGTGAGAAGGTGCACACTCCGATGCCCATCGAAGGCAATCCTCCGGCGGGTATTGGCGGCAGTCCGCAGGCGACCCAGGTGGTTTCCATTCCGGTGCCGGGCACCGAAGCGATGTACTATATTTTCACCACTACGGCCGTTGAAGACGGTTCCTACGCCCTGCGCTACTCGGTGGTTGATCTGCGCGGTTCGCAGGCTTCGCCCGGCCCGTCGGTGGTATCAAGCAACAACCTGCTGTTCGTGAAGAGCACCGAGCGCATCGCCATCCAGGGCGGCAACGGCGGACCCGCCACGTTGGTCGCGCACGAGTACGGAACCAACAACTTCCGCGCTTATCCCATCACCGAGCAGGGTATCGGCAACCCGGTGATCTCCTCAACGGGTTCCGTACACGACATCACCAACCCCAACGATGGCAAGGGTTACATCAAATTCGGCGGCGACTCCACCAGTTCGTTGGTGGCGGTGGCCCTAGACGATCGGGTGGAGCTGTTCAACTTCGATACCGAAACCCTGGAGATTAGTGAACCGGTAACCATCGACTTCACCGGCTTGGGAAACCCCTACGGAGTTGAGATGGTAACCGACTCATCGGGCAACACCGTGCTGTACGTATCTACCGACAACGGCATCTACGGGGCCACGGTGCAACGGCCGCTTAACGAAGGGCAGAATATTCCGGTGGTGCTGGTAAACGACACGGGTGGCAGTACTTACGGGGCCATTCAGCGCGGGCCCGACGGACAAATTTACGTGGCCCAGCCCGGCGAGACAAACGTTGGTACGCTGTCGCCCAATCCCAACGATCCGGCCAACTCCGGCTTCAACGCCGCGGCCCTGCCCGACGGCCTGCCCAACGGGGCAGTAAGCGGCTTTGGCTTGCCCACTTACGTGAGCTTCGGCGGCAACTCCTTCCCCGACCCCAGTATCAACGTAGACGAAGCCTGCGTGGGCAACGAGATTAACTTCTCGGCCCAGGGGCGCGACGACGTGATTGAAACTTACTCCTGGACCATCGAACGGGTGGATGCCAGCGGCAGATTCTTGTACAACGTGGGCATTGACTCGGCCGACGCCCAGAACTTTACGATGATGATCAACTCGGCGGGGTCATATAGGGCCAGGGTTTTGCTTAGCAACGATTGCGAACCTGACACCACCCTCACCCAAACCTTTGAAGTGACCGATGGCGTGGAAACCACTTTGCCCGAGAGTGCCCAACTGTGTCAGGGCGGTATCGACATAACCGCTGTGGAAGGCGTAGACGTGAGCGACCTAAGTTTCGCCTGGGTGCTACGCGGCGCTCCGGGCGGCGGCAACCTACCCACCGAGAACACCATTAGCGTGGATGAGGAAGGTTACTACTTCGTCACCGTGACCAACGCCGAAGGCTGTACCAGCGAGGATTCTATTTTTATTGTGGACGAGCGCCCTCGAATCGAGCTTCCGGGCGACACCACGCTCTGCGTCGGTGACGAACTTCGGTTGGATGTGCGCGCCCCTAGCATCCGCGAGACTCCGCCCGGCTACGAGTGGGTGATTCTGGACGAAAACGGAGCAACCTTGCAAACCAGCAACGAGCCCGTGCTGGAAGTAGACGAAATCACTCCCGATCCGGGTGTGTATCAGTATACCGTAACCGTTACTGATGAATTCAGCTGCTTCATCCGCGACACCGTTGCCATCACCATCAGTCCGAGCGTGGAGATCGCGCTGGCTAAGGTTGACCCAACCGCGTGTGCTACTGACGATGGATCTACTACCCTTACCTTTCCCAACGGCGAAGACCCAACCCAGTATTCGTACCGGTGGAGCGGCCCCAATGGGTTCACTAGTACGCAGCAAAGTCTCACGGCTATCGGATCAGGGGTGTACTCGGTGACCGTCACTGGTTTGAGCAACTGTCCGGTGACGGAAAGCATTGGCTTGGACGACCCGGCTACCTTTAGCGTAGCCAGTGTCACTCCAGAACCCGGTTGTGACGATAGCGGTACCATTACCGTAGCACTTGCGGGTTTAACACCAACTTCACCTCTATTGCCCCTTGATGTTCGCGTGGTAGGCAACGAAGGCTATCAAGCTACTTTGCAAGTCTTTGATGCTAGTTCTCTTCTAATAGCCAATCTTGCTCCGGATACTTATACCTTCTCAATGACTAGTAGCGACGGATGCGTCGTTACCGCCAGCGCGGTGATTGACGAACCCGAGGAAGTAGACTTTGACTTTGCCCAGGACGTAGTCACTGGTTGCGGCGATGCTACACTATCGGTCAACTATTCTCCCACTTCGGGCGATCAATGGTTCTTTGAGTGGATTGATCCCAGCGGTACGGTGGTGCTATCGGGTCCCGATCAGTCGTCGTTCACTACCTCGGTATCCGGAACCTACGAAGTGCGCGTAACCGACGTAGACGGCGTTGATCCGGCTGGTAACGCGGTGTGCCCCGCTACGAAGGACATTCCGGTGTTCGTGGATCAGTCGTTCCTAATTAGTCTGGAAGAAGTGGAGCCGGACAACAGTTGCGAAACCGGCGAAAAGCAGCTCACCGTGAACTTCAACCCCGAAGAGGTGGCTGACCGCGAACTGAGCTACCGTTGGCAACTTAACGGCACGCAGCTACCCTTGGTGACCCGCACCATCACCGTAACCGAAACCGGCGACTACCGAGTAACCGTGCGCGACCGCAATTCAGGCTGTAACACCCCTCCTAGTGAGCCCATTCCAGTCTTGGTGAACCAGCCTCTGTCGGTTGCTTTGTTCTATGGCAACGCCTGCGCGGATGGCTCGTCAATTCCGCTCTACGCTGGGGTGCAGGCTATGGGTGTAGATAGCCTGGTCTTTCGCTGGTTCGGCCCCAACGGGCAGGCCCTGCCGCAGGGCACCGGGCGTGGCGACACCCTATTGATCCGCCCTGATTATCCCGAAGGGCAGTACCGGGTAGAAGTGACCTCGTTTATTCAAGAAATTGAAAGTTGCCAAGCGTCGGCGATAACTGACTTCTCTCGCAATCCGGTTCCCACCTCAAACCTCGGACTGGGTCCGTTCTTCATATGCCCCAAAGATTCTGAAGATAGTATCAGAACGGTTACCTTACGCGTAGACAATGATCCGCTCTCAACGATTAGATGGATACTTCCTGATGAGGTGAGGCCAATAATAACAATGACTTATTGGTTGATAAAGGCGGTGTATATGTGGTTGAGGTTACGAACGAGTTCGGTTGCACGGTTGTAGATTCGGTGGAAGTGATTGAGGACTGTGCGCCCCGCATCAACGCGCCCAATGCCTTCCGTCCGGGAGGAGTGAACGCGGAGTTTTTTGTGTACCACAAATACGTGTCGACCGACGACTTTAACGTGCAGATCTATAACCGCTGGGGCGAACTGGTTTATCAGTCAAACGACCGCGACTTCCGTTGGGACGGCACCTACAACGGTCGCCAAGCCCCGCTCGGCACTTACCCCTACGTGGTGAAGTTCAAAGGAGATACGGATACGGCAGAAACGGGCAGTACCATTCGCGAAAGGCGGGGCGGGGTCACCATTATTCGGTAGCCCTTACTCACGGGGCTGGCTTACTGCCGTTGTCTAAAAAGCAATCAGTTGGTCGGCCTGGGTGTCTAGCACTTCGCGGTAGATACGGTGCGAAAAAGATCGTCCATCAAAGTATTTTTCAATGACCGCTAGTTTGGGTTTCAGCGCTAGCACGTGGGTGCCCAGGTAGTTGAGCACGTCGGTAAGGTGGCTCAGCGCGATGCTTCCGCCCTGCGTACCCGATGACACTCCCACCAAAGCACATTTCTTGTCGCGCATCGGACTAGGGTAGGCTAATCCGTCGATAAAGGTTTTCAGAATGCCCGGAAAAGAGCCGTTGTATTCGGGCACGATGAAGACCAATTTCTCGCTTTCGGCAATCATCGCGCTCATCGCGTTGAAGGCTTCGTTCTGGCCGTTGTTTTCGTACAGGGCGGTGGTCAAGAAAATCCGCCGGAATCTCGTGCAAATCCAATAACTGATTAGGGACGTCTCGCTGCTTGAGTAGGGTTTGATAGTATTCGGCGACCTGCCGCGATACCGCCTCGGTGCGGTTGGTGCCTACGATGATAGTGATCATGCAAATTAGAACGAAGAACAGACGGTTTGGTTGGAACCAGTGGGTTGCCTGCCCTTAAGCCGCCTCCTGCTTCTGCTCCCGCATCTCCTCCAGCCGCTTCTTGCCGTAGGCCACCCGCGTGATCGCCACGTAGAGCACCGGAACGAAGAACACCGCCAGCAAAGTGGCCGCCACCATGCCTCCGAACACCGTCCAGCCCAGCGTCCGCCGCGCCACCGCTCCGGCTCCCGAGGCAAAGGCCAGCGGCAACACCCCCAGGATGAAGGCCATCGAAGTCATCACCACCGGACGCAAGCGTAGCTTGATGGCGTTGGTGGTGGCCTCTACCAATTCCTGGCCCTCGTGCAGGCGGTCTTTGGCGTACTCCACAATCAGAATCGCGTTCTTGGCCGACAGTGCAATCAGCGTAATCAAGCCGATTTGGGCGTAGACGTTGTTCGACAAAGAGGGAATGAGCGTCAGCGTCAGGATGGCCCCGAAGGCCGCCACCGGCACCGACAGCAAAATAGAAAAGGGGATCGACCAACTTTCGTACAGCGCGGCCAGAAACAGAAACGAAAAGATAATCGAGATACCAAAAATGTAGGCCGCCGTGTTGCCGCTCTTGACCTCCTCTCGGGTCAACCCCGAAAATTCAAAGCCGTAGCCCGAGGGTAACGTCTTCTCCGCCACTTCCTCAATGGCGGTGATGGCCTGCCCGCTGCTGTAACCGGGGGCCAGTTGCCCACTGATTTCCGCCGACCGAAACAGGTTGAAGTGGGCGATTGCCGGTGAGCTTTCGGTGATTTCGTAGCTGATGAAGGTGCTCAGCGGGATCATGTCTCCCTCCCCGTTGCGCACGTAATAGTCTTCCAAATCGCTGATCTCAGTCCGGTAGGCAGTGTCGGCCTGGGCCACCACGCGGAAGTTGCGGCCGTAACGGGTGAAGTCGTTCACGTAGCGGCTGCCCATCAGCGTCTGCATGGTAGTGAATATCTCGGTGAGCGGCACGCCCAGTTTCTTGGCTTTTTCGCGGTCAACGTCCACCTGATAGCCCGGAGTGCTGGCGGTGAAAAACGAGAATGCCGCCGACACTTCCGGACGTTGGTTCAGCGCGCCCAAAAAGTCGTTCATCACCTGGGCCAGTTCGTCCACCGTAGCGTTGGTGCGTTGTTGTAGCACCAGCGAGAAACCCGCCGAAGTGCCCAAGCCCGGAATGGGCGGCGGGGCAATCACCCGAAAGGTGGCTTCTTCAATACCAGCGAACCGTTGCTGTAGCTTCGTCGCCAGGTTCTCGGCCAGCAGTGAGTCGGCCTCCCGGTCGGCCCAGGGTTCCAGGTTGCAGAAAATAGTGCCAGTATTCGAGCGCTGGGTGAAATCGATCACGTTTAGGCCCGGAATGGCGGCGAAGCTCTTCACTCCCGGAGTGCTGAGCAGCACCTCCATCGCTTGGTCAGTTACCTCCAGCGTGCGGTCGGTAGAGGCAGCATCGGGCAGTTGGTAAGTAACGAACAGACGACCCTCATCCTCGGTGGGCACGAAGCCGGTGGGTTTTTCCACAAACAGCCATACCGTGGCTCCGAAGAACAACAGCAGCACCACCAGCACCACCGGAGTGTGGGCGATGCCGGTTTGCACTCCCGACCGGTAGCGGTCCACAATGGAGCCGAACCCCCGGTTGAACCACGCAAAGAAGCGTTGTAGCAGGTTCTTCTTCTGGTGACCTTGATCCTCTTCTGGCTTTGGTTTTAGCAGGATGGCGCACAGCGCGGGAGTGAACGACAGCGCCAGAAAGGTGGAGATGAGCACCGATACCGCGATGGTGATGGCAAACTGCTGGTACAAGCGCCCGGTGATGCCCGGAATAAAGCCCACCGGCAAAAACACCGCCGCCAGAATCAGCGAGGTGGCAATAATGGGAGCGGTAATATCCTTCATGGCGGCCATGGTGGCTTCCTTAGGCGATAGCCCTTTGCTTTCGATGAGTTGTTTCACTGCCTCTACCACCACGATGGCATCATCCACTACAATACCGATGGCCAGCACAAACCCGAACAGGGTGAGCGTGTTCACCGAGAAGCCCAGCAGCACAAAGAAGGTGAACGTGCCGACGATAGACACCGGAATAGCCAGCACCGGAATGAGCGTGGCCCGCCAGTCTTGCAGAAACAAGAATATCACCAGCACCACCAGCAGCAACGCAATCAGCAGGGTTTCGATCACCTCAGCAATGGATACCTGCACCACCGAGATAGCCTCAAACGCCACTTCGTAGTCCACGTCGGGCGGAAAATCAGCCTTCAGTTCTTCCATCGCGGCGAACACCCCTTCGGCGGTCTCCAGCGCGTTACTATTGGGCTCTTGCCGCAAAATCAGGAAGGCCGCCGGTTCTCCGTTCAGAAAGGCGGCCTGCCGACTGTAGTTAAATTTCCCTAGTTCTATCCGGGCCACGTCCTTGAGGTACACCAGCGCTCCGGTTTCGGGATCGGCCCGAACGATGATATCTTCAAATTCGCCGACTTCTACCAGCCGTCCCTGCACCGAAATGGTGTACTCAAAGGGTTGTCCGGTGGGTTGCGGCGGCACGCCCACCGTGCCCGCCGACACCTGCACGTTTTGCTCTTGCAGGGCACTGGTTACATCGGTGGTCGTCAGGCCGTACTGCGCCAGCCGGTCGGGGTTGATCCACACCCGCATGCTAAAGTCTTCGGCCCGGGCAAACAGGTCGCCCACTCCCTCCACGCGCAGCAGGCGGTCGCGCACGAAAATCTTGGCGTAATTGTCCAAAAACGACGTGTTGTGGGTGCCGTCGGGCGAATATACGCCGATCACCATGAACAGGCTGGAGCTACGCTTGCGCGTGACAACGCCCAGGCGGGCCACCTCCTGGGGCAGTTGCGGCTCGGCGGTCGACACCCGGTTCTGCACGTCCAGCGCCGCAATGTCGATGTCCGTATCAATGTCGAAAGTGATGTTCATCGACATGTTGCCGCTGCTGGTGCTGTAGGTGGTGATGTAGTCCATGCCCGGCGTGCCGTTCACTTCCACTTCCACGGGGGTGGTCACGGTTTCCTCTACCGTTTTGGCATCGGCCCCGGTGAAGTTGGCCGACACCGACACCACGGGCGGGGTGATGTTGGGATACTGACTCACCGGCAGGGTGTAGAGCGAGATCAGGCCCACCAGGGTGAGCACCACTGCGATCACCATTGAAAATATAGGCCGGTTAATAAAGAATTTTGAGATCATAACGGTATGGTCACCAGTTGTGCTGTAGTGTTTGTTGGATAGCGCGTAACCCCCTTTTCAGCGGGCGTTTGTATTAGTAGTTGATGGTCAACCGTCGATAGGCCACTGATGATGATCACTACTGCCAATCTGCTTGGCAGCTGTCGACTGCGGACCATCGACCGCGGACGGTTTACCCCCCCTCAGCGGTTGTTGGCGAACCGTCAGTCGTGGACTGCTTTCCGCCCCTGGCTGTCGACTGTGGACCATCGACCGTGGACTCATTTACTTCTTTCACCCGCACCTTCGCTCCATCCTTGAGCTTTTGGATGCCCGTCACCGCGATGCGTTCTCCTTCCTCCAGTCCGTCTTGCACCACCGCTAGTTCGTCCACCTGCCGCCCCAGGCTGATGCGCCGCTCTTCCACCTGGCTGCTGTCGCCCAGCACAAACACGAAGTATTCGCCCATCTGCTGGTTGATGGCGCGGTAGGGAATGGTTAGCTGGGGTTCGTTGCTGCGTTGCCGCACGCGCACGGTGCAGTTCATGCCCGCCCGCAGGTAGCCCTTCTCGTTCGGAATTTTTAGGCGCGCCCGGATGGTGCCCGTCTGCCGGTTCACCGCCCGGTCGATGAGCATCAACGTTCCGTAGTCGGAGTAATCTGAACCGTCGGGCAGCCGGATGGTAAATACCGAGTCGGTGGGTTGCTCAAGCAGTTGCAGCAGGCGGGGCAATTGCTTTTCGTTCACCTCAAAGTCCACCGCCATCGGGTCAGTAGTTGAGAGTGTATTCAGCGTGGTTTGTCCGGCACTCACCAGGTCGCCGAGCTCCACTTCGGTGATGCCGATGGTGCCGGTGAAGGGGGCAGTAATTTGGGAGAACCGCAAATTGGTTTGCGCCACGTTGGCGGTGGCCTGGGCGGCTTCCAATTGCGTTTTGGCACTCTCTAGCTCCGTGAGCGCGTTTTCGTAGGCTTGCTTGGCGATAGCGTCCTGCTCGTGCAGGCGGGTATAGCGTTCGGCGTCGCGCTGGGCTTGTTCGTAATTGGCCCTCACTTCGGCCACCCGGGCCTGGGTTTCGCCGTATCGCGCTTGATACACCCGGGGGTTGATTTCGTAGAGCTGCTGCCCCTTGGTCACCGTTTGCCCCTCCTCGAATAGTATCTTAGTCACCTGTCCGGTTACCTCAGCGCGCAGTTGCACCTCTTCGAGCGGCACCACCGTGCCAGGATAGGTTTGATAGGAGGTAACGGTGGTTTTGCCCACGGTTTGCACCGTCACGGGAGCGGGCGGCGGGGCGGGCGGGGCCGACTCTCCGCCGCAGCTTGCCAGCAGCCCAATCATCGTCACTAAAAGTAAGTACTGCTTCATGGGCATGGTTAATTCGATGCGTTTAGTTCGTCCAGCGGCACGGTGCCGGTAGCGCGTTGCAGGTCCACCTTGCTCGATAGCACCCGCAGCAGGGCGTTGCTGGTGTTCAACTGCGCACTGCGCAAATCAGTTTCAGCCTGAATCACTTCCAGATAGGGGATAATACCTTCGTCGTACTGTAGTTGGATGATCTGATACACCTCGCGCGCTAGTTGCTCGTTCTGCTGCTGCAAACGCCAGTTGGTCAGCGCCCCCCGGTAGCTGGCCGTTGCCTGGGAGTATTCGGTTTCAATCTGGTTCTGTAGCTCGGTGCGGGCGTAGGTCAGCCGTTCGCCTTCCAGCTTAGCGGCTTGCAGATTATAAATGCGCGACGCCCCACGCAGCAGCGGAATAGACGCTCGAAGGCCCACCTGCGAGCTGGTGAACGAGCGGTCGTAGAGTGGCGGAAAGTCATCGTTAAAGTAGCTGAACTGATAGTTGTAAAAGACGCTAAGGATCGGCAGAAACCCCCAGCGGTAGCGGTTCACGGCGGCCGCCAGCAGCCCGGCCTGGGTTTCTAGCTGACTGTACTCGATGCGGTTGCGATAGGAGGGCGACTGAAGCGTATCGACCGTCACTTCGGAGGGAATCTCTTCTGGGTCGAAAGCAACCTCCAGGGTTTGATCGGGCGGGTAACCCATGCGTTGCTTGAGCACCGCCCGCCGGTAGGGAAGCTCCTCCTGCGCGATGGTGAGCTGGGCCAGCGTGTTGTTCAGTTGGATGGTGGCCTGCTTGTAGTCGACCGGATCGTTGAGGCCGTTTTCGTAGCGGATGCGGGCGTCGCGCACATTTTTCTCGAGCCGTTGCCGGTCTTCGGATAGAATCTGAACCTGGTCTTGCGTAGTAATCAGGTCGTAGAAGGCTTTGCTCACGGCCACGTACAGGTCTACGCGGGCCGCGTAGGTGTTTTGCTCCGCTTGTCGCCGGGCCAAAGGGGCCGCCCGAGCCGCCGCGAGTACATCATTGCTAAATAGAGTCTGGCTGGCGTTGAGGGTGGCGTTCGACTGGTACTCCACCCCAATTTCGCGCACCACCGGGTTGCCCGACTCGTCGGGGAACACAATGTTGGGCTTGTCCACGTTGTTGATCAGTGCCCCGTCGATGCTCACCTGTGGTAGCCAGCCCGACAGGCTGCCCGCCACCTCCTTGCGCACAATTTGCTGGTCGATGACGCGCTGTTGCAACAGCGGACTGTTTTCCAGGGCATAGCGCACGCAGGCCTCGCGGGTGAACGCAGGCGATGATGCATCAGACTGGCTGAAAGAAAGAACCGGAATAAGTATGAAGGAAAGCGACCAACTTATTCCACAACGCGGAATACCGTACATAAAGGGGAAAGGCAATACCTATACGATACTATAAAAGCCCTCATTTTGTTGCGTATCTTTCAACGCTCCGCGAAATTAGTTGCGAAAGGCACTGGTCGGCACTGGCACTGGTCGGACGGCTCTTTCTGGGCGCAAGAGCCGTCCGACCAGTGCCAACCCGCCGCGGCTCAAAAGATACCCGCAACCTTATCATCACCCATCACCCGATACGACTGCTCGTAGAACGCGGCTGCCTGATTGGGAATGTCAATAAGTTGGCTCGCCAACGCCTTGTCAGCCAATTTACCGTCTCTCAAACCCGCGTAATCCCGAAAAGAAGAGAACTCCCAATCTTCTAACTGCGTCACCAACCTGGCCCTCCGGGGGTTCTGATGAATATAGTGGAAGCAGACGAAAGGATAATCCGGATCGGCACTGCCCGTTAGGGACTTTGCCTTCGTCTTCTGCTGAAACAATGATCCGGTGCGCCTCTCTTGCTTATTGATGGCCTTAGTGTAAGAACTCAGCAAAATAGCAATAGCGCGATTCAGCGGTTGCACCACGCCCATCCCGTTGGCCAATGGCGGGCTACTTAAGCACTGCCGATCCGGGTAATAGGCCATCAGATGAAAATGATTAGGCATAAGACACCAGGCGAGAATTTCGCAGTGCGGGGTCAACTCCTTCTTGATTTTCTTGAGGAAGAAGAGGTAGTTCCTTCTGCCAAAGAAGATCGGTTGTTGGTTGTTTCCCCGGTTGTAGATGTGATAAGTGTTGCCCGGCTCGAACTGCATGGTGTATTTTTGGCGTAGCGGGTGAGTAGCAGTCAGACGGCTCTTTCTACCCGGAAAGAGCCGTCTGACTGCTGGATGGGCTACCGAACCACCATCCCTAGAACCTCCAACTGCTGGGGTTGCTCCTCAAAGGCTAGTTTGGCGGTTTTGTCGAAGCGGCGCATCCAGGTTTGCAGTTCGGTGAGGGCCTGCTGCCGGGCTTGGGTGAGTTGCTGCGGCTGGCTCATGGTTTTCTTTTGCAGGGCCAGCACCTCCTGCACCCGCTGTTGCAGTTTTGCAGATTGGGCCAGTTCTTTCGGCGGCACGTGGTACTTGGCCATCATGGCGGCGGGCACGTGGGCGTAGAAACGTTTGATATGGCGCAGGCAGGCCGCCGTGTCGCGCGGCGCGGCGGCGCTCAGGTTCAGCGTATCCTGGTACTGCGCTTCGCGGCGGTAGGCCAAGCGGGCGGTGTCAGCGTGAATTTTGAAGAGATACAGCAGTTCGTCTTTGGCTTGGTTGAGCAACTGCGTAGTTTGGTACTGAACTTCCTGCGCCTGCTCGCGCTGCCGGGTCAGATCTTCTATCCGCTCGTAGATGGCCAGGGCTTCTTTGATGGCCGCCGCGTCGTAGGTGAACCGCGTCAGGGCGGCCAGCAGTTCGGGCGTATTCAGCGCGTTGGTGAGCGCGATGAGCGTGCGCTGCAAGAATTTGTCTTGATTCTTTTTCATCCGAAAAGTGTTTATGGTGAGGATGTAAAGCTACGGGAGCTGCTCGGTAAAGAATAATCCAGTAATTATCGGAGCTTACGCAAGTACCGGAAACGAGCGTTTTGATCGAGTTCCTTGAACCGCCGGGCTACCGGAGTCGGGTAGGGGACCAGCGGACGGCAAATCCTCACGTAAGAAAAAGCAGGCGCGAACATGGGGAGGCTACCTCTAGTGCATGCGCTGGGCATCGGGGAGAGCCGGGAGCCTTCTCCGAGGGGTGCCGCCAGCGGGCGGGCGGAGAAAGGAGAGCCTCCTGACGGCCGCGCCCGAGCGCGGGGAGGCGGGGAACACCCTCTCGGCGGCAGCGCGAGAAAGCGGAGCAGTCAGGCAAGACCTTTTAATGCGGCGAGCGTCACACAGTGAGCGTACAGTAGCGGAAATCAATGAGATTACTTATCTTCAAACGTTCACTACCGAGAGAAAGCTACTATAGTAAATGAACAACGATGATCCGCGTATTTGACTATCTGCCGGAGCTGGATGCCTTCCTGATCACTCCCGAATTCCAAGCTATTGCCAACAAACTAGGCCTCACCGAGTGGCACGAAGCGGTTTGGATTGGTCGCTATCTTACGCTGGATAATGATCTTGGAGAGCATGTTTTTGATAACTGGGAGCTGCGCGAAGAGCGACAGGCGAAAGCCGAAGCGATGGGCATCGAGTCTGACTACCTGATGATTATTGATCCCGCCCGTTTTCAAGACGGGAAAGATGGTCCTTGTCATACCGATGCCGAACGAAAACGCTTTTGGACCGACGTACTACGCTTTCTGCACCTTAGCCCGGAGACGATCATTGCCGAAGCCCGAAAGGTAAATGAGCAACGGCGGCAGTCGGGTTGGGATGAGGTGATTGATGATTTGGAAGAGCGGATTGCTGAGGTCTGGAGAAATCTTTAATGCTGGGCGATGAAGGGGGTGGTTTCATATAGCCCAACTTCCTCCAACCACCCCGCCCCGTTTCCCGTTTAACGCTGGTATGAACCACTCTCCCGATACTACCGGCAACACAATGTTTCCGGTTTTCTTTAAGCTGCACCAGCTCGACGTGCTTGTTGTGGGCGGCGGCTACGTGGGCCTGGAGAAACTGGAGGCCATCCTAAAGAACAGCCCCGCCGCGCGCGTCACGCTGGTGGCGGCCGAGGTGCTGCAACCCGATATCTATCGCTTGGCCGAAGCGCATCCGCACGTGCAGGTGGTGGAACGGGCCTTTCGGCGGCGCGACCTGCGTGACCGTGACCTGGTGTTTCTGGCTACCAACGACCGGGCGCTGCACGAGCGAATCAAGAAGATCACGCGGCAGCGGCACATTATGACCAACGTTGCCGACACGCCCGACCTGTGCGACTTCTACCTGAGCTCGGTGGTGAAGAAAGGCGACCTGAAGATCGCGATTTCCAGCAATGGCAAGTCACCCACGCTCACCAAACGCATCCGCGAATACCTGGAGGTGGCCATCCCGGACGACGTGCAAACGCTGCTCGACAACCTCAAGGAAGTGCGCGACCAACTCAAGGGCGACTTTGAATATAAAGTGAAGAAACTTAACGAAGTAACCGCCGACTGGCTTGACTCTCCTACCGATGGACGTCACTAACCCCCTGCGCTTCGAGCGCACCCTGGCCGCCTTTGATGCCGCCAACCAAGAGGACCCTCGCTCAGAAGTTGATGAGGACGGTCAGGAGGCACCCAAAGAACTGCTCTACGCCCAGCGGATGAGTGCGGTGCTCGATGAGTTTGCGCCCGACGCTTCGGAAGCACTGCGGCTGGCCGCTCGTTGCCAGCATATCCGCCGGTGGACGGTGCCCCGCGATTCGTATCCGATGGACCGGAAAGGCTACCTGCGGTGGCGCACGCTCCTCAAGAAGTTTCACGGCGAGCAAGCCGCTATGATTATGAAGGCCGAGGGTTACGACGCGGAAACCATTGATCAGGTTGTGGACCTGCTCAACAAGAAGAACCTGAAGCGCGACCCGGAGATGCAGACGCTGGAAGATGTGATCTGTCTGGTGTTTCTACAGTTCTACTTCGGCGACTTCCTGGCGCAGCACTCCGAGGAGAAAGTGGGGGCAATCTTAGCAAAGACCTGGAAAAAAATGTCGGATGCTGGGCACACGGCAGCCATGTTGCCAGCTTTCTCAGGCAGAGAGAAAGAGCTTATAAACCAAATTCTTACTGACCCGGATTACTAAACCCCCATGACCGACCGCCTTCGTGACGCCTACGATCCCGAACGCTTCCGAGCGCAAGGGCACCAACTGATCGACAGTTTGGCCGATTATCTGGCCAATATGCAGCACGATCCTCGCACCGCAGTGCTGCCCTGGCAGTCGCCCGACGATCGGCTGGAGAACTGGCAAGCCGACTATCAGAAATCTCCCGACGCGCAAGTGAACCAGTTCTGGGACGTGGTGGTGCAGCAATCTATGCACCTGCACCATCCGCACTACGTGGGGCACCAGGTGGCTCCACCTGCCCCGGCAGCCGCTTTGGCGGGACTGCTGAGCGCTTTCCTGAACAACGGTATGGCGGTGTACGAAATGGGCCCGGTATCCACGGCGCTAGAGCGGGTGGTGATTCGGCAAGTGGCCACTATGATTGGCTACGGACCGGAGGCAGGAGGGCTGATGACCTCGGGCGGAACGCTCTCTAACCTAACCGCGCTGCTGGCCGCCCGGCAGCATCAGGTGAAGGGCACTTGGCAGAGCGGAACCGCCGAACCCCTGGCATTGCTGGTGTCGGAAGAAGCGCACTACTGCATCGACCGGGCGGTGAAGGTGATGGGCTGGGGCGAGGGCGGCATCATTAAGGTGCCCACCGACGAGCATTACAAGTTGCGGGCCGACCAACTGGAAACCTGCTACCAGCAAGCTCAGGCCAATGGTCGGCGGGTTATAGCGGTGGTTGGGTCGGCCTGCACCACGGCTACCGGTTCATACGATCCGCTGGATGCCATCGCTGACTTCTGCACGCAGCATCAACTGTGGTTTCACGTAGACGGTGCCCACGGAGCTCCGGCCGCTTTTTCATCAGAATACCGCCATTTGGTGAAGGGATTAGAACGAGCCGATTCTATCACCGTCGATTTTCACAAAATGATGCTAACTCCGGCGATCACCACGGGCTTGCTGTTTAAGGACGAAGCGCACTCCTACCAGACGTTTGCCCAGCGGGCCAGCTACCTCCTCAGCGATGCGGAAGGCGATTGGTTCAATTCCGGCAAGCGTGCCTTTGAGTGCACCAAGCGAATGATGAGCCTACAGGTGTATTCTATCCTGCGCACCTACGGTTCGGCTATTTTCACCGACAATGTGGAGTACCTGTACGGCTTAGCCCGCACTTTTGCTCGAATGATTGAGCAGCGCCCGGCGTTGGAACTGGCTCTGGCTCCCGAAGCCAATATCGTCTGCTTCCGCTACGTGGACGATGGCTCAGAAGCAAGCGCCCTAGACCAATTGAACGCTGGCATCCGGCAGGAGATGCTGGAAGATGGGAAGTTTTACCTGGTGCAGACCCAACTGCGCGGTCGCCATTATCTGCGCACCACGCTGATGAACGTGTTCACCACCGAAGCGATGCTTAGTCGGTTGCTTGATGTAGTGGAGGCCACCGCGCAGCGATTGATTACCACGAAATGAGGTTTTATCGATACTTCATTCACATATTGTTGGCCTCAACTACGCAAAAAACCAATGGTCTTCACCTAGTTTTTTGTCCCATACCGACAGTTGCCGCTTAATCGCTTCCTTTGCGTTCGGCGAAGCCACCACCACGATCACCTGCGGATTGCTAAGTTGCGGAATTATTTCATAGGCCTCCATCCGAATGCCGTACACGTCTTTGCCAATCTTCCGCGGGTTGTCGCACACCCAGTGAAAAGTATCCTCGTACGTGAGCAGTCGTTTTGCTAAGTCTTTGCCGTTGCGCCCCGCCCCCCATAGCACCAGCGGGCGGTTTCGATCACGGTCTAGTTCGTAGAAGTACCGTAGCTTTAAGTCAAAGTACCGGTTATCCTGATAACACTCCCAGGTGCGGGAGATGCGGTCGGAACGGTCACGCCAGTAGTGCAACACTTTGTCCAGACCAACCACGCGCAATTTCTTACGGTAGAAGCGGAAGCACAGGTCGTAGTCTTCCGGATACACTTCAGGATCGAATGCGCCTACAGCATCCAGATCATCGCGGTGGATGAGCCAGGAGTGCGAAGGGATCACGCACTCTTGGTATATCTCTTCGTAGTGGGCACTGCGACGGGCCACGTCGTTGAGCCAACGCTCGTAGCGCCGAAAGCCGTTACCCACTTCGCCCTCGTCCACGAAGTGTTCGGTTCCTCCGGCGATCACGGTGCCGGGTCCGTGCTGCTGCCACGCGTTCACCAGCACCTCCAATTTGTCGTAAGGCATGCGGTCGTCAGAGTCCATCCGATTGATCAAGGGGCCTTGGCTATGATGGTAGGCAACCTGTAGCGTCGGAATCAGTGAAGGCCGGTCACTATCGTATACCCGAACTCGAGCGTCTTTAGCGGCGTAGGCGTGGAGAATCTCAGGAGAGCGATCAGCCGAATGGTCGTTTACCGCGATTAGCTCCCAGTTTTCGTAGGTCTGCGCCCGGATAGAGTCCAGGCACTCGGGCAGGTAGGGCTCGGTATCCTTCACTGCCATAATGATAGAGACGAGTGGGTCCATAAAAAAAGCCCTCCTGCAAATGCGGGAAGGGCTCTAAAGCAGATTGTGCGGTGTAGTTATCGTTTTCTGATGCTGACTAGCGCGCTATTGGACGGCGTTGCTTTCCGGTAGGGTAGAGTACAATACCTTCAGTGCATTGGCTTCCTGTAGTTCTTCTTGCACGTCGGATACGATCCCCATACGTGCCTCGCTATCAACTTTCATGGCCATGGTGATTTGGTTGCGCTCAGCTTCGTCTAGTTTATCGCGTTCCTGATTGACGAATTGCACAATCGACGAGGGTTCTACCAGCACGTCGTTGGTCTGGATGCGTGGTTCGGAACCGTAGCGGTTGGTATCCTTCGGCTTGCCGATGTAGATGTAGCTCACCAGTGATTTCTTTTGCATCTTGGTGAGTTGCTCGGCCTTCGGGATTTTCTGATCCACCAGGATATCTTGTTCGCGCAACACGGTGGTTACCATGAAGAAAAACAGCAGCATAAAGATAATATCCGGCAGGGCTGAAGTCGGAATATCCTGACTGGCGGATGATTTTTTCTTAAACTTTGACATAAGAGATTAAAGTTTAGTTGACGACTTTCGGAGACTGTGCTATAGCGAACGTACAAAGCCGCTACTACCACACGCTTTATAAAAAACTATCGCAAACCATTGTTTACTGACTCGCTTCGGTGGCCTTTGAGGGCTTAGCGATTGAGATGGCCATTGGAATATCCTTTCGCAGGTCATCGTAGCGATCTTTCATGCTGGGTTCAAGATCGCCATCGCGAATTTCCTTAGCCGTCAGATTAAGTCTTTCGGCGTAGATTTCGTAGTAGGCGCCCTTCACTTCGTCGTACACCTGAATGTACTTCTCGTAGCTAGTGCCTCGATCAGTCTTGAACGATACAATTGCCTTTTGTGGATTTTCAGACGACTCCGGATCACGACCGTCGTTCAGCACAAAGGTTTTGACCATATCTTGCAATGGACTAATATCATCCATCGGCTCCCCTTCCACCAGCATGCGATCTTCAGAGTTAAGCAAAATCTTAAACAGATTCCGCTCGTTGAGTTTTATATCCGGCGGCGGCTCGTTCGGGTCAGGCTTAGAAGGAAGCTGGATAGCCAACCCCTTGTCTGATGCGATGGTGGTGGTAACCAGGAAGAATATCAGCAGTAAGAAAGCGATGTCGGCCATTGAGCCGGCGTTCACTTCAGCCGCTCCTCTTTTTTTACGTGCCATATCAGTTAAAAATTTTGGTGATTTCAGTAACGACGATGCTAACCAGTGCTAGCAGAATAAGGATGTACATGGTAATCAGTGCTCCACCGATCATCTTGGAAGTGGCCGCTGAAGTAACGTTATTCTTGATGTAGATCGGCACCACTTCATTTCCAGCGATAGAATATCCGATAAAAAACAGTATTGCAATGGCCACCACTCCAACGAGGGCTCCCAGCAAAGCACGGGGATTGCTGAATGACTGAATGAGCGGCATCAGAATGGCCGCTAAAATAGCAACGCCTAGTAAAATGTAGGCTGCATACAATCCGTAGGTAGAAACAAATTGATCCATAGTTTTACAATCAAGTGAGTGAAAGAAGGGAGGGCCTTTTACAGTGCCCTCCCCGAAGTGGGTTGTGTAGGGTAATAATCGTTAGTCGATGCGCGTGGCGGTGGTGGTGCTGCCGCCGGTCACTTTGTGCTTCACCAGCATATCTACCAGTGAGATAGAAGCATCTTCCATATTGTTAACCAAGCTATCGATCTTAGATACGCAGTAATTGTAGAACAACTGCAGGATAATCGCCACGATCAAACCGGCCACGGTGGTGAGCAGTGCCACCTTGATACCACCCGCTACCAGTGAGGGAGAAATATCACCGGCGGCCTCAATGGCGTCAAAGGCGCCAATCATCCCGATTACCGTACCCATAAAGCCCAGCATGGGGGCAATGGCGATAAAGAGCGAGATCCAAACCAATCCACGTTCCAGGCGGCCCATCTCAACGGAACCGTAGGAGATAATCGACTTTTCTACCATGTCTACCCCTTCGGACCAGCGCAGCAAACCCTGGGTAAAGATAGAGGCTACCGGTCCGCGGGTGTTGCGGGTTACATCCTTGGCGGCTTCAACTCCACCCGTGTTTAAGGCATCCTCCACGTTGGCTAGCAACTTTTTGGTGTTGGTTGAGGCCAGATTCAGCGTGATGATTCGCTCAATGGCGATGGCTAGTCCAAGAATCAAGCAGATGAGTACGGGCGACATAAACTTCCAGTCTCCTTCAATGAACTTAGACTTCACATTTTGGTGAAATGACTGTTCTTCTGCCTCGTCGACCAAGTCCATGTCGGCGGCACTTTCTACGTTAGAGGCAGCGGTGGTTGTTTCTTGTTCCATCTCGGTAGCGGCCTCCTCCATCATGGTGGTGTCGGTGTCAGCATCCTGAGCGAACAATACGTTGGTTTGGCCTAAGGTTAGGCAACTGGCTAGTAGCAGCAAAGCAAATAACTTTTTCATAGGAATACAGTCGTCTGTGTAGTAAAAAAGAGTTTATGAATAAAAGGTTAGTGGTTACGCGTTTGTTAATACTGCGGAGAGGGCGGGATTCGAACCCGCGGTACCCTTGTGGGGTACACTCACTTTCCAGGCGAGCACCTTCAGCCACTCGGCCACCTCTCCCGAGGCTTTCACTGTTTTTTAAGTTTCACCCGGATAACAAATAAATTAATAATCCCTACCATTTGCAAGTTTTGGCAATTCATTCAACTAATATAATTGATTCGATCCGATAAATGCTGAATGAAACAGAAATATTGTTGCTAAACTCGAAGATTGACGCGTTTAAGTACCAAATCTTCCGATAAACTCATAGTGGCCTGCAACGTAAGGTATCGTCGCGTTCTTAGTAATTACCCACCGTCATCGACGCTGCTTCTCAAAAACTTACCGTAGCGATTTTCCCGTTTAGTAGGTTTCTCCCCGCAACGAGGTGGGCAGCAACTCCTTGATTCGCTCCGTATCCGTCTCGTTTCCCAGCAGAAACATCATCTTGGTTACCGCCGCTTCGGTGGTCATATCTTTGCCGCTCACCACCCCAATACCATCCAGACGCTTGCTGGTTTGGTAGCGCCCTTGAATGACGCGCCCTCCGCTGCACTGGGAGATGTTGAGCACCACCAGGCCCCGCTCGGTGGCATCGGCCAGGCTGTTCGAGCAAGAACGCGTCGGTGGGGGCATTGCCCGAACCAAAGGTCTCCAACACCAGCCCCCGCAGATCAGAAATCTGCAAGATGCTTTCTACTACCCGCCGACTGATGCCCGGAAACAGCTTGAGCACGGCCACGTTGGTGTTGAGTTGGCGGTGATAAACGAGTTGTTGGTCGGGCGCGGCGGGACGAATGGCGGATAGATTATAGTCGATGACTACTCCCGCTTCGGCAAGCACCGGATAGTTTTCTGACTCGAACGCATCGAAGTGGATGCTCTGCCGCTTGCTGCTGCGGTTGCCGCGCAACAGTAAGTTGCCGAAGTAGATGCACACTTCGGGAACGATCGCCACGCCGTTGCTCTTTTCGCTGGCGATCTCCAGGGCAGTCACCAAATTCTCGTGCGCATCAGAGCGGGTCGAACCGATGGGCAGTTGAGAACCCGTGAAAATCACCGGTTTGGTCAGGTTCTCCAGCATAAAGCTAAGCGCCGAGGCGCTGTAGGCCATCGTATCGGTGCCGTGCACGATCACAAAACCATCGAAGCGGCGGTAGTTTTCGTACACGATGTAGGCCATATCTACCCAGTGCTCGGGGCGTACGTTGGAAGAATCAATAAGTTGCGGAAACGAAATCACCGTGATGCGGATGCTAAACTCCTTGAGCGAGGGCACCTTTTCTACGATGCGGGAGAAGTTGAAGGGTTCTAACACTCCCGCTTGGTCGTAGGTCATGCCCAGGGTGCCTCCCGTATAAATGATGAGCACCGTCGCCCGAGGTTCTCCCGAGAAGCCGGTGTTGACGTTGACGATTTTGTAGTTGGTCTTCATGGAGAAAGCAGTCTCCAAAGGTAAACGTTTTGGTAGAAACTGAAAGAAGAGATTGGCGGTTCGCAGCAATGGGGGGCCAAAAGCCTCGCCGCGGTCTGACGGGTTGCTTTCAGCGCGTTGCTCACTAGTGCGCTGACGCTTCGCTTTCGGTACTGAACAACCGGCGGGCGTTCTCGGTCGTTTGCTGAGCCACCGCTTCAAGGTCAACGTCCCAAAGTTCAGCGACCCGTTTTCCAATGAGGGGTATGTACGAAGGCTCGTTGCGCCGACCGCGGTGCGGCACGGGAGCCAGATACGGACTGTCGGTTTCCAGCACCACCCGCTCCCGATCGAGGTGCGGAATCACTTCGCCCATGCCACCATTTTTGAAGGTAGACACGCCGCCTAACCCCAGGTAAAAGCCCAGATCGGTGATGCGTTTGGCCTCTTCGGCGGTGCCGGTGAAGCAGTGAAATACGCCCCGCAGTCCTTCGGCCTGGTCCTCCACCAACGCAATAACGTCGTCGAGCGAATCGCGGGTGTGTAGCACGATGGGCAAGTGGTACTTTTTCGCAAAAGCGATTTGTATCCGCAACGCCTCTTGCTGCTGCGTTTTGAAAGTGACGTCCCAGTGATAATCCAGCCCAATTTCGCCCACCGCCGCGAAGGGGCGCTTGTCCAGCCACGCTTCCACCTGGTACAGTTCGCGCTCGAAATCACGCTTCACACTGCAAGGGTGGAGCCCCATCATCGCTACGCACTGCTCAGGGAATTGCAGTTCGCGCTCCAGCATGGCATCCACCGAAGCGTGGTCGATGTTGGGCATATAAATCGCGGATACTGCTGCTTCCTGGCAGCGTTCCATCACGTCCTGAATGTCCTCGTCGAACTGCTGATCGTAAACGTGGGCGTGGGAGTCTATAAAAGTCATATGTGATTGGTTGAGACGCAAGGCATTGCGTCTGTACGTATTACGCAAAGCATTGCGTCTGTACGTGATATCAAATTTTTTAAAAGCGTCGCCCTTTCCACCGTAGTCCGGTCGGGAGCAGATAGTAGAGCAAAGATACCAGCGAAAGTGCTGACCCATATAGCTCAAACCCGAGCAGGTACCACAAGGTTTGCTTACGAAGCAGACGCGGCAATCGAAGCTTTCGGATGACCAGGAGAATAAATCCGCCCTGCGAAATCGCCTTAGCCATCCATAATCCACCGGCCAAAGCCAGATTTTGTCCGGCAATCACGAAGATAAAAGGCAGAAACAGGGCTTGCAACACTAAAATGCTTACCAAATAGATAGGGAGTTGCAGGGCGCCGCGCGTCCAGCGCTTGCGTTGCTGAAGCAATTCGGCGAGGCTGTCCATCGGCTGCGTCATCACCAGGGTGTCGGCATCGATGCAGTTGCGAAAATCGTAGCCACGGGCTACGGTCTGGTGCAAAATCTGAAAGTCTTCGGTGATGGAGAACGGCAAAGTTTCGTAGCCGCCCGTAGCTTCATAGGCTTGCCGACGCAGTAGCATGTTGTTGCCCAGGGTAGCCACCGGAATGCCCAGGTCGCTGGCCACCTTTACCATGCCCAGCGCCCACAACCAGTCGATGCGTTGCCCCGCCGCCCCTGCACCTTGGCCCGCCACCACGGTGACTCCCGTAACAATGCCCACCGGGCGAGACGGCGTACCAGTCCGCCCGCGCCGCACCATTGCGCGCGCCCAGCCCGGAGTGACGCGCACATCGGCGTCGGTGATCAGCAGCACGTCGGCTGGATGTTCCGACTGGGCACTGGCCTGAACCAGGTGGGCGATCACGTTGGCCTTGGCCCGCGCTTCTCCTAATTGATTTGTTACATCGACCACGCGGACGCGCGCGTCGCGTTCAGCATATTCTCGAGCGATTGCCAGCGTTGCGTCTTCCGACTGGTCGTTGCCCACCCAAACGCACCAGCGATCGGCGGGATAGTCCATCGCCAGCAAATGATCCAGGCACGCGGGCAAGTACGTTGCCTCGTTGCGAACCGCTAGCAGAACGGCGATGCGGGGATACGCGGTCTCGGGAGCTTCCCAGGAGCGATAGTTGAATAGCCAGAAAAGAATTAAAAGCCCGTTGACGATCACCACCGTGCTGGCCAGAATCACGGTCACCAGCATCATTAGAGGGTGGCGAAGGTGTAACCGGCTCGGGCGAAGTGCTCTAGGTACCGGGGTAGCACGTAGGTTAGGTTTCGCCGGGCCTTCAGGCTGTCGTGGAAAATGATAATAGTCCCCGGTCGGGTGTGCCGGACGCACTTGCGCAAACAGGTTTCGGCCGAAAAATCGGTATCGAAGTCACCCGACAGAATATCCCACATCACCAGGGTGTAGTGCGCCGTAAGTTGCCTTATTTGGCGAAACCGAACTTTTCCGTAGGGAGGGCGAAAGAGTGCGGAGGGTTGTTTTGCCAGGGGATGGTGCTGGTGAAGGGCGTGGGCGCAACGGTCAATATCCTGCTGATAGGTCGCAGCATCGGTTCGCCAGGCGTTCAGGTGGTGGTACGTGTGGTTTCCCACCGCATGGTGGCGCCGTAGGGTTTCTTGGTACAGCTCCGGATAGCGGTCCACGTTTTCGCCCACGCAGAAGAAGGTAGCGCGCGCATCAAACTGATCCAAAGTGTCCCACACCCAGGGCGTCACCTCAGGTACCGGTCCGTCATCGAAGGTCAAATAAAGGCGGGGCGGGGTAGAAGACTCGTCTTGTTTGTCCCAAAGCAGGTTGGCGTAGAAGCGTTTGAGCAGCGATGGAGTCTTGAAAAAATTCATTCAGATAGCAAAGCAGCGTTCACCTTCATGGACACAAAGGTGATGTCATCGTCGTAGGCTTCTCCCGCGCGAAACTCAACCAAGGTGCGAAACAAACGGTGATGCAGCGTAGGTAGTTCCTGGTTGGCGTGCTGCTCCAGGTACTCTTGCAGATGCTCGGTGCCAAACTCCTCGCCCCGCTCGTTGAATATTTCCGTAAGTCCATCGGTGTAGGCGAACAACAGAAAATCTTGCAGGTTTTCAACCTTGCCCTCGTTGAGGAAGGGCAGCGGCTGAAAGCTGCCCAGCATCACGCTGCCTTTCTCTAGCAACTGGGTTGGGTGATGCCGACTGATCAGCACGGGCGGGATGTGCCCGGCGTTCACGTAGCGCAGGGTGCGGGCTTCCTGGTCGTAGATCGCCACGAAGAAGGTGATAAAGTTTTCGCCGTTGGCGCTCTGCATCACCTGGTAGTTGAGTTCGTAGATGATCTCCTGTAGGTTGGTGGTTTGGCGAACGATGGTGCGCAGGGCGGCCTGGAAGTTAGACATCAGCAGGGCGGCGGGCACGCCTTTGCCCGACACGTCGGCGATGCACACCAGAAACTGACCGGGCGAGAGCCGCAGGAAGTCATAGTAGTCGCCCCCTACCGAGTGGTGGGGTTGGTAGCTGGCCTCCACCTGCAAACCCGGTTCGTGGGGCAGGTTCTTGGGAAACAAAAACTGCTGCACCTGCTGGGCGATTTCCATTTCTTTGCGCACCGCCTCCTGGGCCAGTTGCTGGCGGGCGAGCTTTTTGTTCTCGATGGCCACAATGATGATGTTGCTCAGCGCCTGCACAAAGGTGGTGCCGCTTTGGTCGGGAGCAACGTCGTCTTCCTTGCGCAACCCGCTGGTGAACACCAGGGCCAGCATGCGCTCTTTGTGCGACACCGGCAGGGCAATATCGAACTCTTCGAACAGGCCTGGGTCAGGCAGATCACGGACGTAGGTAACGTCGCGGATGGGCAGGAAGTGCTCGTTAAGCATCACCCGGGCAAAGTTGATTTCGGTGCCGAAATTGGTTTTGCACTCCCACAAATCGGCACGGCCCGCTTGCTCAGTGAGCACGTAGAGGGCCAAACGCTTGATGTTGAGATTGGCGCGCAGCGTGAAGTTGAAGATCTTGTAGAGCGACTCCTCAGGGAGGTTGTTGTTGATCGCTTGGGTGACCTCCAGCAGGGCATTGAGCTCCAGCTCCTTGATTTCGTACTGATTAACGGCCAGGGGTTCGGTCTGCATAGCTAAAAAAGTTGACGGCCTACAAAGTTAGCATATTTACGCAAAATAAAAATTTGGGGAATAGGTGTCCGCCCGTGAACAGAGGGTGATCGTTAACGGACACTTGTGCAACCAAGCAATTATCGCAACCGATTGACTTTCAGTTACTTAATTTTGTGGCATAGCGTTGGAAAGAAATCAGAGAATTCATTTTAATAACCTAAAAGCAAAAATCATGAACCAAGTATCTCTTATTTTCTCCCGAATGTTTGTTGTTGTTTTCCTCATGGGCAGCATTGCCCCTAGTCTGTTGGCCGCTCATCGCGTCGACCGAACCACCGAGCGAGCGCGCCGGGCCGTGGAGCAGGCCAGCCCCGACGATTGGCACACCCTGGCAGAATCGGCCGAGCGGTGTATCTCCAAGGGGGTCAACCTCAAGGAGGCGGCCACCTGGCTGGATCAATCGCTGGCGATCAAAGAGACGGCCTACAATCTGCAGGTGCAGGGCGATTACTACGTGAAAAATCAATTGCCCGATCGGGCCCTGGAAAGCTACAGCAAGAGCATCCGCGTGGGAAGGATTGACGATCCCTCGTATACCGACGCGGCTACTCAGGCTAAGATCGTTAAACTCATTCAACAAAAAGGTTAGTTTGTAAGCAAAGCGGAAAGGGCTTCCTATTGGGGAGCCTTTTTTTGTTCGATCCGCTACCGATTGTCGTCACGCCACCGAACGTAGGCTTCTGAGAACACGTTGCAAAGCGCAAGTTGTCAGCATTTAGCCCAGATCACGCCTGCTGCGTCTGCCTAACCGAGTAGAATGCTACGGCAGCGAAGCCCAGAAAAAGCATAACATGAAAAAGCAACAAGCCAAAATCGCCCAGACGAACGCCCGTGTAGATACCGTAGGCGAAATACAAAGCAAACAACGCCTCCAGCAAAACCAACGGACTTAGTTTTGTTCGGGCGTAAACGTTGCGCTTCAGCTTTCTCGCGGGCGTTGGTCACGTTGAACTTGGGAGTGCGCAGAAAGGGAGATTTCACGCCGAGCAGCCCCTCACCCACCGCCACCGCGTTGTGCAACGACAAGCCCATACTGATGATCAGGAACAGCGGATAGTGCACCACATAGTATCGCCAGGGTTGTCCGGGCCGTACCCGCCGCGTGGCCACCCAGTAGAAGAACCCGATCGAGAAAAACCCCAGAATAAAAATACCTCCCAGGTTAAAAATCCACTCGTACTGCGCATTGGCCTGCTTAATAAACAACATCGGCACGCTGAGCAGGGCGGCCAGCAGCAAAAACAGAAACACCGATGAATTGAAGAGGTGAAAAATGGCGTGCAATCGATTCCATCCGCTTAATGGACGAGTATTTTCCTGGCCCATTATCCGGGAAGCGTGCTTGCGGGCGCATTCGGCCGCTCCCTTGTTCCAGCGAAACTGCTGCGACTTGATGGCGGGCATCAGCACCGGAAGTTCGGCCGGGGCCTCCACGTCTTCCAGATACAAGAACTGCCAGCCCTTGAGTTGGGCACGGTAACTCAGGTCCAGGTCTTCGGTAAGCGTATCGTCCGACCAGCCTCCGGCTTCCTCAATGCAAGTCCGTCGCCAGACACCGCCCGTGCCGTTGAAGTTGATCAGGCTTCCGGCGTGCCGCCGTCCGCCCTGCTCAATGGTGAAATGCCCGTCGAGCCCGAACGCTTGCAAGCGCGTAAGCAGCGAGTAATCTTGATTAATGTGTCCCCAGCGCGTTTGCACCACCCCCACCAACGGGTTGGCAAAATGAGGCACCGTTTTTCGCAGGAAGTCGCGGGCGGGCAAGAAGTCGGCGTCGAAGATGGCGATGAACTCGCCCCGGGCGGCCTCCAGTCCGTAGGCCAGCGCTCCTGCCTTGAAACCCGTGCGCTGCGGGCGTCGGACGTGGTGGATGTCAATACCCTGCGCCCGGTAGTGGGCCACTCGCCGGGCGATAATATTTACGGTTTCGTCGGTAGAATCGTCGAGCACCTGAATTTCCAGGCGGTCGGCAGGATAATCGAAGGCAGCAATGGCGTCGATGAGTCGTTCTACCACGTAACGTTCATTGTAAATCGGTAACTGCACCGTGACCGTGGGCCAGGTCGATGGTTCAGTGACCGGGAGCTTCTTTTCCTTCAAGCTACGCAGGTAGTGCCAGGTGAGGTGGAGCTGTCCCAGGCTGAACATGAAAATGAACAGCAGACTGAGTACGTAACCAATAACAATGATAATTTCCATAGTCAAATAGTCAACAGTCGATGGTCGACAGTCCACAGACTATAGCGTAGAAAGCTATTAACTGTGGACCATCGACTGTCAACTATCGACTAGTTCATTTCCAATACTTTATAATCGTCCAGATAATCTTATAGCCCGCCAGCAAAGTTCCCTTCACCGTGCCCGACACTTTAGATACACCAATGCGCTGTCGGTAGCTTACCGGCACTTCGGCGCACCGCAAACCAAGCTTGGCCGCTTTTAGTTGCATTTCTACTGTCCAGCCGTAGGTTTGGTCCTGCATATTGAGCGACAAGAGCACGGGGTAGCGAATGGCCCGAAAGGGACCCAAATCGGTGAAGCTTGCCCCGTACAACCACTTCATCAGGCGGGTGGCCAGCCAGTTGCCAAACACCTGCGGCACGGTCATCGATCCGCGCTCGCGGGTTCCCAACGCGCGCGAACCGATCACCAGATCGGCTTCATTGTTTATAATAGGAGCCACCACCTGCGGAAGCTCTTCCGGGTGGTCTGAATAGTCGGCGTCCATAAACACCACAATGTCGGGGGGGGGCGCTTGTTGGCTCAGGTACGCCATGCCCCGCAAACAGGCAAAACCGTAGCCCTGCCGGGGTTCTTGCAGCACGGTGGCTCCTGCCTCCTGCGCATTTCTTACGGTATCGTCGTTCGAATTGTTGTTCACCACCACAATCTCTTGCACCCACTCCCGGGGAATGTCCTGAATTACTCGGCCAATGGAGTTTTGTTCGTTATAGGCCGGAATAATGATTTTGATGTTTTGCTGCATGATCAAAGGTAGGCAGCATTTTCCGGAATAACTGTCCCTTCACTGACGGATCAGGCTTTCGCTTCTACTAATTCGGTGGTGGCCGACAGACCAAACCAAAAGGTGGTTCCCTGCCCCACTGCGCTGCGCACGTGCAGTTCACTTTGGTGCAATTCTACAATTTTTTGGGCAATCGCGAGTCCGAGTCCGAGTCCGCCCTTGCTTTGGCTACGCACCTGTCCGCTGCGGTAAAAGCGATCAAAAATATGATGCAAGTCCTGTTCTGAGATACCGGCTCCGGTGTCGGTCACTTTCAGGCACACGCCTTGCTGAGCGTCGGACAGGACTTCGACCACCACTTGCCCTTCGGCGGGGGTGTACTGCAGGGCGTTGGAGATCAGGTTTTGCAGCACGCGCTCGATCAGGCTCACGTCGGCGTAAACCAGCGGAACGTCGTCGGAACGTTCGTAACGAAGCGTAATCTGATGCGCTTCGGCTTTGGGGCCAAACTGCAGCACAATGTCGTGCACCAGCTCGCTCACGGAGAAGGTTTCGGGCTTGGCCTGAATCTGCTTAGCCTCAAGCTTCAACAACTGAAACAATTCGGACACCAGGTTGCCCAGGCTTCGGGTGTTCTTGAGGATTGTTTCCAGGTAGCTCTTTTTTTCGCTTTCGGTGAGCAGGTGGTCCTTGAGCAAAATGGTTTCTACGTAGCCTTCGACCGAGGCCAGCGGGGTGCGCAGGTCGTGCGAAATGTTGGCGATCAGCTCGCGCCGCAGTTCGTCGTTTTGCTTGAGTTGCCGCATGGCCGCGTCGATCTCATCGGCCATGGTGTTGAAGGCCGCGCCCAGTTCGCTCAGTTCGTCGGAAGAGCGCACGTTTACCCGGGCCGAATAGTCGCCCTGCTCCATGCGGCGCACCGCCGTAACGATTCGCTTCAGGTCGCGGGTCACCAGAAAGATGAGCAGCAGCCCGATCACCATTACCACGCCCAGGGCCATGAGCAAGGCCCGGCCCACAATTTTGAAGATATAACTCTGCCGCACCGACGCCTCATCGCCGTACACACTGTCGTTGTTTAGGGTGATGTACAAGTAGCAGTGCAGCGAACCGTCGCTGCTGGCCAGGGCGGCCGCCGAAAATATCTTTGGTTGGGTAGGTTCGCGGGGATCATCGTTGTAGATTGGCAACGGAGCCCGTTCGCGAATGAAATCCTCGATGTGTTTCACGTTTACCGAGTTGAGTTTCACTTCGCCCGGCTCAGCCGAGGCGGTTAGAATTTCTCCCCCGTGCCCCACGATATAAAGCTTGATACTGGGGTTGATGATCATAGCAGCGTGAAACAGTTCCTTCAGTTTGGCTTCCGGAATCTGATTGGTTGCCGAGTCGATTTTCATCTCCTGGGCAATTGAAATCGCCAGGGCCCGGTTGCGTTGCTGGGTCACCTCGGCCACGTATTCGCCGGTAGACCCCAGGATGGTGTAGAAGTAAATCGCGCTCACCGAGAGCAGCAAGGCAACGAATAGCAGAGACAGCTTGAGTGGTAAGCTGTTGATACGAAAGATGTTACGCAACCAGTTCATCGTTAAATTTATAACCTACGCCCCACACCGTCAGGATGTAAGTTGGATGGGCCGGATCGTTTTCTATTTTAATGCGCAACCGGTTGATGTGCGAGTTCACCGTGTGTTCGTAGCCACTGTAGGAGTAGCCCCACACCTTGTTGAGCAGTTCTTCGCGGGTGAACGTTTTGCCAATTTGTTGCATAAAAAGCTTGAGTAGGTCAAACTCCTTGGCCGTGAGTTCCACCACCTTGTCATTGAGCAGCACCTTGTGCTTCACCGGGTCGAGGATGAGCCCTTGGTAGGTGTAGATCTCCGGCACGGCCTCCGCCTCTTGGTTGAGCGTGGTGCGGCGGAGGCGGGCCTTCACCCGGGCGGTGAGTTCGCGCACGCTAAACGGCTTGGTCATGTAGTCGTCGGCTCCCAGATTTAGCCCCAGCACCTTATCGATCTCCTCTGATTTGGAGGTGAGCATGATGATGGGCGTAGTCACCCGTTCTTCGCGGATGCGCTTGCACACTTCCAGCCCGTCCATACTGGGCAGCATAATATCCAGAATAATCACGTCGTAACGATGATTCACCGCATGATACAACCCGTCGATGCCGTTGGCAGCAATGTCGGTTTCGCAGTTAATGTCGCGCAGGTTGATTTTAATCAGCGTGGCGATATCCTGATCGTCTTCAATGACTAGTACCTTTCGCTGCATGGTGGTGACGGCGGTTTGCTCAGCATCAAACTCCGTGAAGGAAGTAATCATATCAAATATATCAATTTATCCGTACGAATGCACCAGTTGGGGCATCATGTTCCGCAGCGCCGCTAGCATCTCGGTTGGTTCAGCGCGCTGAGTATGGTCTTCATCCACAAAGGCGTACTGAACGGTATGGTCTACACCGATCACGTAGGTGGCGGGCAGCGGCAGGCGCACCATCACATCAGCGTTGCGCGCTGCCAGGTTGAGCCCTAAACTGCGATAGAGGGCTTTTAGTGGTTCTGATAGAGAAACGACCAGGCCAAAGTGGCGGGCCACCTCGCTGTTGCGGTCGTGCACCACCGGATAATCAAGCTCGTTTTTGCGGACGGTTTGAGCAATGCTTTCCGGACGCTCAGGAGTGATGGCGAGGAGTTGCGCTCCCTGTCGTTCTATTTCGGGCCGGGCGTGGTGCAGCGCCTTGAGCTCGAGGTTGCAGTAAGGGCACCACCCGCCGCGGTAGAAATTTAGCACCACCGGCCCCTGGTTGAGCAAAGTGTAAAGTTCAACCCGGCCCCGCCCCGGTATGTTTAGGATCACATTTTCTGCGGCATCTCCTATTTTTAGGCTACGGCTCCGGACGTTTTGCTCGCGGAGTGCCTTGGTGAAGCGGTCAAGCACCTCAATGAGGCGGGGTGACGTTTCATCGCGGACCAGACGGGAAAGCGCGCTTAGTTCATTTTGCAGTGACATGGCAGGGCAGGTTTGGATGATGTGATAAAGATAAGGCAGTGCCTCCCAAGAAGTCATCACGGAAGTGTCACAAGTTGGTGAAGGTTGTGTGACAGATACCAGGTTAGGGTTATAACTATCAGCCTCCGCTGGCTAGGTCTTTGGATAAGATAGCGGTAAAAAGAAATGGCTGACAAGTTCCAAAACAAATACCGCATTGCTTCGGCCCGGTTATCCTGCTGGGATTACAGCCGCCAGGCGGCCTATTTTATTACCATTTGCACCCAGAACCGACAACATTGGTTTGGTGCGATTCGGAACGGAAAAATGCATTTGTCGGAGATTGGAAAAATTGCCGAACAGGAATGGGTGAAAACCCCGGGCATACGGCCCGACATGAATTTGGCATTGGGTGAATACATCATCATGCCTAACCATTTTCATGCGATTATTATCATTGGCGACAATGCATATAATATGAATTGCGGTGGTGTCCAAAACGGTAGAGACGCGATGCATCGCGTCTCTACGGTCAACCAATTCGGCCCGCAATCTAACAATCTGGCGTCCATCGTGCGGGGTTTCAAATCGGCGGTCACCAAAAATGCCCGGTATATTCAATCCGATTTCGCCTGGCAATCGCGGTACCACGATCACATCATTCGGAACGACACATCGTTTCATAACATTTCACGGTACATCAGGAATAACCCTTCACAATGGCCGGAGGATAGATTCTACGAAAAGACGATCTGATTGCAGCAGGCGGATTAAATGGGACAACTGATTTTTTTCGTTATGTCTGTGACAAATTGCGAAAAAAACCCACTAATCAGATAGCAACCAACGCTACAGAATGCCTGACGCCAAACAGACTTTTGTCCGACAAATCCTCCCGCACCAGGGCCTCATCCGTAGTCTGTGCGTGGTTTATTTTTCCGACGAAGAAGACCGAAAGGATGCGTTTCAGGACGTGTTGCTCCAACTCTGGAAGTCGTACGGTACGTTCCGCGGCGAATCTTCACTGGTGACCTGGGTATACAAAATAGCGTTACGCACGCTGATGCACAAAGTCCACCATCAGTCCCGGATGCCGACCTGCCACTACTGCCCTGAACACGAATTTGTAAATCCGGCAGATCAGGAAAGCACGGAAATCATTCGTTTTGCCCTGAACCGACTGTCTCCCTCCGACAAAGCCCTGGTGCTGCTGTATCTTGAAGGATACCAGTACCGCGAAATAGCCGAACTGCTTAGCCTCTCCGCCACCAACGTGAGCACCCGCCTCAACCGAATCAAGCAGAAATTAAAAGTGATCATCACCCAAGAAGCCTCATGGAATTAGAAGAACTACGTACCCACTGGCACGCCCTGCGGTCGGCAGATAGTGAGTTTTTACTATCGGAAGAAGAACTGGGCGCCCTGTTGCCCGACAGCCGACCGCTTTTTCAGCGCATCTTACTGAAAACATCGCGCTACGTGGCGGTTTATGGGTTCTTGTTTATCTGTTGCAGCGGATGCTAGCGGCTAACTTCACGCTAGGATACATCTTCTGGAATCCGGATCCGGTCCTCATCGACTTCGGTTTCTACGCGTTACGGTGGTACGGCGTGCTGTTCGCCACCGGTATTGCCCTAAGTTACGGGTTAGTGCGGAGCGGCTTCCGAAAGGCCGGTTTAGCGGATCGCCTGTTCGATCAGTTCGCCTTTGTCATTGTGATGGGAATGTTCGTAGGCATGCGACTGGGCCACTTTTTGTTCTACGAGCCGATGGCTTTTGTAGAACGGCCTGTTGAAGTTTTTTTACCCGTAAGCTTCTCTCCCGAATTTCACTTCACCGGTTACCAGGGGTTGGCCAGCCACGGCGGGGCCATCGGCATTCTGCTGGCCGTAGGCTGGTTCGCTCGAGAGCACCGCCCGGTTTCCGGGGCGTTTGTGCTTAACCAACTGGCGGTGGTGGCTCCTCTGGTGAGTGGGTTCATCCGCCTGGGCAACCTAATGAACTCCGAAATTATCGGACGATCCACCACGGTGCCGTGGGCGTTTATCTTTGCTTCAGTGGATCAGTTGCCTCGCCATCCGGCGCAACTCTACGAGGCTCTGGGCTATTTTGCGATCTTTGCGTTGCTATTTTCTTGGCAACGTCAGCCCAAATTTCAGCAGCAAGGTCAACTGTTTGGAGTGTTGTTGGTTCTACTGTTTGGGTGGAGATTCTTCGTAGAGTTTTTCAAAGAAGATCAAGAAGCCTTTGAGCAAGCGTTATGGCTCAATATGGGGCAGTTGCTCAGCTTGCCTTTTGTGATCGGTGGAGCGCTCATCTGGTATCTTAGTCGTCAGAGTGAAACCGGCAGCTATAGATAAGCACTTCCCCCTGCTTGAATTGGTATACCAAACGGTGTTCCTGGTCAATGCGTCGCGACCAATAACCGGTCAGATCATACTTCAGAGGTTCCGGTTTTCCCCTTCCCTCAAGCGGGGTGCGCATAATCTCTTTGATCAACGCGTTGATTTTCTTCAGTATTTTCTTATCCTCCTGCTGCCACGACAAATAATCCTCCCACGCGATCTTGGTGAAAGTGATTTTCATTCCTTTAGAAGTTCACTGATCACCGTATCCCCCGCCTTCATTTGCCGCATGGATTCGTATAAGCGATCTGCATTCTTCTTAGAACTCAGCAAGTGCATCGTTTCCACCATTGCGTTGTATTCCTCCAAAGATATAACTACTGTTCCTTTTCCAGTCCCCCGCTTAACGATAAGCGTCTCTTGGTTATCTTCTACCTCATCTAAGTAGGCTTTTAGCTTGGTTCTGAATTCTGTATAATTGGCCGCGATCATAGTTAAGTTACTGTTTAAGTACTTACAAAGTAACGGAAACGGTGCAAATAAGGTTTGATCAACAGCAACTGCGCCTGGGTTCTATTATATTCTTAGCATAGGAACCTTCCCCAATGCCGTTGGTTATACATTAAAAACTAACGCATCGCTAACAACCGCATTGTTACACCCTAAAAATATTGAGTCGAAGATTGGCTTCAACACCATCAAGCGTTACCTGAAAGACGAGTGCAGCAGTTCGTTGGGCACCGCTCACGTCGACCGTCTTGAGTTTTCGGCCAACTTCGAGCAGATCAGCAAACTCCTGTATCAAACCGAAGAGTTTCGCCGTATCCTCACCAGCGAAAGCAGTTTTCCGTCGGCGCACTTTATCGACGTCACCGCCGCGCTCAACACTGCCAAAACACCGGGAGCTTTTCTGTCCGAAGAGGAATTTCACAACATTCAGTTGTCGCTCACCACCCTGTTTCAGTGCCTGCGGTTTTTTCAGCAAGATGCCGACGACTTCTATCCGCACCTGAAAGAACTGAGCGGATCGGTAAACTTGCCCGTCAGCCTGCTCAACGGCATCAAGCAGGTAATCGACGAACAGGGGCAGGTGCGCAACAACGCCACGGCCGAACTGAAGCAGATTCGCCGTGCGCTGCTCAGCGAGCAATCGCGCTTGCGCAAGGTGCTCGACCAGATTCTGCGCAACGCCCAGTCGCAGGGCTTCACTCCCGACGACGCCAGCGTGACCATCCGCGGCGGGCGCATGGTGATTCCCGTGCTGGCCGAGTACAAACGCCGCGTGAAGGGATTTATCCACGACGAATCGGCCACCGGGCAAACCGTGTTTCTTGAACCCGCCGAGGTGTTGGAGATCAACAACGAAATCCGCGATCTCACCTACCGCGAGAAGCGCGAGGTGGTGCGCATTCTCATCGCCCTGAGCGACACGCTGCGTCCGCACTTGCCTAATTTGCGCACCGCCTACCAGTTTCTGGGCATGGTCGATTTCATCCGCGCCAAAGCGCGCCTGGCCCTGCGCCTGGATGCTCGCTGCCCCAAATTAGTGAAAGCGCGCGTGCTAAACTGGACAAACGCGCGCCACCCCCTCTTGCAACTCTCCGAATCCCATCAAACCCGTTCGGTGGTGCCGCTCAACATTGCGCTCAACGACGAGCAGCGCGTTCTGGTGATTTCGGGACCCAACGCTGGGGGCAAGTCCGTATGTCTGAAAACCGTGGCGCTGCTGCAGTACATGGCGCAGTGCGGTTTGCTCATTCCGCTGGCCGAGCACTCGCAGGTGGGCTTGTTCCAGAGCATCTTTATTGACATTGGTGACGAGCAGTCGCTGGAGAACGACCTGAGCACCTACAGTTCGCACCTCACCAGCATGAACTACTTCGTGAAGTTCGCGGACAAGAAGACCCTGGTGCTCATTGATGAGTTTGGCACGGGCACCGAACCCCAGTTTGGCGGAGCCATCGCCGAGGCCATTCTGGAAGACCTAAACGCTAAGCGGGTGTTCGGAGTGATCACCACGCATTACTCCAACCTCAAGGAGTTTGCCGACCGCGCCGAGGGAGTGGTGAACGGCGCCATGCGCTACGATGCCCTTCGTCTGGAGCCGCTGTTTGAACTGGAAATTGGCAAGCCCGGCAGTTCGTTTGCCCTGGAGATTGCCCGCAAAATCGGGCTGCACGCTGATGTGCTGGAGCGGGCCAAAGAGAAAGTGGGCGTAGCGCAGGTAGAGTACGAAAAAATGCTGGTCGATCTGGAAGCCGAACGCACCCGCTATCAAGATCTTACTCAGAGTCTAGCCGCCAAAGAAAAACGAATCTCCCAAACCGCGCAGGAGTACGAAGAACTGCGCGACCACGTGCGAGGTGAGAAGAAGGACATCTTGAACCGGGCCAAGCACGAAGCCAAGCAGATTCTTCAGGAGGCCAACCAAACCATCGAGAACACCATCCGCACCATCAAGGAGCAGAACGCCGAGAAGGAAGCCACCCGACAGGCTCGGCGCGCGCTAGAAGAGAAGAAGGTAGATTTAAAACCTGATCAACCCGTCCGCAAAGTGCAGAATATACCTACGGATGAACTGGTGGGCGGAGAAATTCAGATGGGCGATGCCGTGCGGGTGAAAGACAACGGCGCCATTGGCGAAGTGCTGTCGCTGCGGGGGCAGCAGGTGGAGGTGCGGATTGGCGCGCTCAAGTCGATGATCAAGCGCAATCGTTTGGAAAAGATAGCCGCCCGAGCGCTAAAGCGACTGCAGAACGCCACCGAACGCCCCCCGGCCCAGCGCTTCGATCTGCACGAGAAGTTCACGAATTTCAGTCCGCGCCTCGACGTGCGCGGTCAGCGGGCCGAGGAGATGATTCCACGCCTGATGGGTTTTGTGGACGAAGCGGCGATGGTGGGTTCCGACGAACTGCGCATCGTGCACGGCAAAGGTACGGGCGCATTGCGCGAGGCAGTACGCAATTATCTGCGCTCGCACGAGCGGGTGGCGTCTACCTACGATGAGCACGTGGAGCGGGGCGGAGCCGGGGTCACCATCGTTTGAATGAAATAGCCACGGACGTTCATCCGTGGCTATAAGATTCTCTAATGCTCTTTGCTCGAAACTATTCCTGTTTATCCAGCGTGAATACATACTCTCCGTCAACCTGCATGGTGCGTGAGTTTTCGGTAGGAATACTTGAGTTCGAGTCAATCGTAAATTCCAAACGCAGTTGGTTATCATTTAACAAGGTAACGTCTACCTGAACGTCATTGTCTCGGGTCACCTGTGCCCCCGTAGTGAAGTTAGGATTTTCGGGCAGGGTGAAAGTGCCATTCCTTGGAAAGATTAATGTATTGGTGTTTTGGGTAGAGTAGTTTAATTCCCCCGGAGTATTAGTGGTGTTGATGGTAATAGAAAAGTCTTCAAACGTTTCGGCAGCGGCTCCAGTGATAGTTCCTTGGACCCAGGTAGCAACAAGGTTCTCACCAGCTACCTCACCTGGAGTAGGGTTATCGTCTCCGCCGCCGCAGCCGAGCGTTATTATCAGAGAAAAAACGGCCACCGTGGCTACTAGTTTGTTGGCGTACTTCATAGCATTCTTTGTTTATCGTGACAAATATAGGGTATCTGATCTTATTCCGGCAAAGTGCTTGATTTTGTTGATAACAGAACGTGAAAATACGGATAAATGGTACACTCGTTCACTTAAATCGCATAACATCCACAACCTCCTCACAAAAATCGTACTCATACTTTTGGTTCGAGGCGATAACAACCAACCGCTTGCCCAATACTTCCTGGATTTCCTGTTGGTACCACTGCGTGTTTTCGGCATCCAGGTTCGTACAAGGCTCATCAAGGAGCAGCAATTGACTCTCCGAATAAAGGGCCAGCCCCAGTTTCAGGCGTTGTTTCATGCCCGACGAAAACTGATAGATATACTTGTCGTACGCTTTTTCCAGACGTAGCTTTTGCGCTACCGAACCAACCGATAGCGAGTTTATTGGTTTTTTTAGCTCGAAGTGAAATTCCAGCAGCTCACGCAGCGTAAACTCCTCAATAAGCTCCTGGTAGGGGGCGGCCAGCGTCAGGTGCCGATACACCATCTCGTGTTCAATACTATTTGGCCCCTGCTGGTAGGAAAGCGTGCCCCGTGAGGGCAAAACCAAGGCCGAGAGTGTCATCAGCAAGGTCGACTTCCCACTGCCGTTAGGCCCTGTCAGGGCGTACGACCGGTTTTCCTCAAAAGTGAAGGTTACTTCCCGGAAAATCCACTCGTGCTGAAATTTCTTACCAATTCCCTCGAGGCAGACGCGCATTACTGATCAAACCCGCGGGTGATGCCCCGTTCCGAACCCCGGATAAAGCGAACGATCTCGTCGCGTTCCTTCGACGGCGGCATATTCACCTCAATGTGTTCGAGCGAGGCCGAATTGTTCATTCCTTTCAGATAAACCAAGCGATAAATTTCCTGAATTTCGTTGATCTTTTCGTTAGAAAAACCGCGACGGCGCAGGCCAATGGAATTGATGCCACTGTAGCCCAGCGGTTCGCGGGCGGCCCGAATAAAGGGCGGCACGTCTTTGCGCACCAGCGACCCGCCCCCGACAAAAGCGTGCGCTCCGATTTTAACAAACTGCTGCACCGCACTCATACCGCCCACCTGCACGTGCTCCTCAATCATCACGTGCCCGGCCACCTGCGCCACGTTGGCCAGAATGCAGTGGTCACCGATCACGCAGTCGTGGGCCACGTGCACGTAGGCCATTAGCAGCACGTGGCTACCAATCACGGTTTTGTAACGATCTACCGTACCCCGATTGATGGTGACACATTCCCGGATTACCGTGAAATCGCCAACCTCGACGGTGGTGTCTTCGCCATCGAACTTCAGATCTTGTGGAATGGCCGAAATTACCGCTCCCGGAAATATTTTGCAGTTCTTGCCGATGCGGGCGCCTTCCATGATGGTGACGTTAGAACCGACCCACGTTCCTTCGCCGATGACCACGTTTTTGTGGATAGTGCTGAACGGTTCGATGACCACGTTGTTGGCAATCTTGGCTTCGGGATGGATGTAGGCGAGTGGTTGGTTCATAAGTCTTTGCGTACGATGCTGGCGGTCATAGTAGCTTCCGATACGAGCGCGTTTCCGACGTAGGCTTTGCTGCTCATTTTGGCAATGCCCCGCTTGATGGGAGCCAACAGTTCGCAGCGGATGACGAGCGTATCGCCCGGAAGCACCATCTTCCGGAAGCGGCAGTTTTCAATCGCTAGAAAGTAGGTCCAGTAGTTTTCGGGATCGGGCACGGTGTTGAGCACCAAAATGCCCCCGGTTTGCACCATGGCCTCTACCTGAAGCACGCCGGGCATCACGGGGTTGCCCGGAAAGTGGCCCTGGAAGAAAGGTTCGTTAATGGTCACGTTTTTCACGCCGCACACGGTGGTGTCGTCCAGATAAAATATTTTATCCACCATCAAAAAAGGAAACCGGTGGGGCAGCATCTGGCTCACCTGGTTCACGTCTAAGACCGGAGGTTGCTGCGGATCGTACTGAGGAACAGTTGCGCTATCGGATTCTCGAATGGCCTTTTTGATGCGCTTGGCGAACGCCACGTTGGCGGCGTGTCCGGGACGGGCGGCCAGAATTTGGGCTTTTAGGGGCCGACCCACCAGCGCCAGATCGCCCACAATATCGAGAAGTTTGTGGCGGGCGGGCTCGTTTTTGTAACGCAGCTCCACGTTGTTCAGAATGCCCTCTTCCTTTACCTCAATATGAGGTTTGTTGAACAGGTCGGCTAAATAATCTAGCTCACCCTTCTCCACTTGCTTGTCCACCACCACGATGGCGTTGTTCAGGTCGCCGCCCTTGATGAGGTTGTTTTTATGGAGCATCTCCAGTTCGTGCAGAAAGCAGAAGGTGCGACAGGCCGCGATTTCTTTGTTAAATTCTTTGATATCGTTCAGGGAAGCATGCTGGCTCCCGAGCACCGGCGAGTTGTAGTCGACCATCACCGTGATGCGGTAGTCGTCGAGCGGCAGGGCAGCAATTTCTACGTTGCGGGCGGGTTCGCGATAGAAGATGCCTTCTTGCACCTCAAAAAAGTTGCGCAGGGCGCTTTGTTCTTCCGAACCAGCTTCGAGCAAAGCATCTACGAATTGCTTCGAGCTGCCGTCTAAGATCGGGGGTTCGGGTCCGTCGAGCTGAATGAGCACGTTATCGATCTCTGTGCCCACCAGGGCGGCCAGGGTATGTTCTACGGTGTTGATGCGGGCCCCGCTCTGCTCAATGGTGGTGCCTCGCGACAAGTCAACTACGTTATCGACATCGGCATCCACCGTCGGCTCGCCATCAATGTCGGTGCGTTGAAACTTGATTCCGTGGTGGGGAGGAGCGGGCAAAAAGGTCATGTTGGCCGATACTCCGGTGTGCAGACCCACTCCGGATACGGTAACCGACTTAGTAATGGTATGTTGCTTCAGGTTCATCATCAGGAGTGGCTCACGTCGCGCCAAATTTAGCAACTTTTTGTTCAAGTTCTTTGATACGTCCCATTAAATCAGGGAGTTGCTTGAAGGCGGCGTAGGCGCGCAGGTAGGTCTTGCGGTCGAAGCTGGGGCTTCCCAGCTCCACGCTGCCGCTCTGGGTCGACTTGCCCACCCCGGCCTGCGCCCCGATGGTGGTGCGGTCGGCGATGTTCAGGTGGCCCACCACGCCCACCTGCCCCGCCAGCACGCAGTGCTTGCCGATGTGTGAAGAGCCGGAAACGCCCGTCTGGGCCGCGATCACCGTGTGCTCGCCCACCGTCACGTTGTGCGCAATCTGAATGAGGTTGTCGAGTTTCACTCCGTCGCCAATTTGGGTAGAGCCCAGCGTAGCGCAGTCGATCACGGTGTTGGCTCCGATATCGACGTGGTGCCCGATCACCACGTTCCCGATCTGGGGAATGGTTTTGTAACTGCCGTCCGGTTGGGGCGCAAAGCCGAAGCCGTCGCTACCGATCACGGTGCCCGAGTGAATCACGCAGTGCGCGCCGATCACCGTGCCGGGATAAATTTTCACTCCGCTGTGGATCACCGAGTAGTCGCCTACTGTCACCCCGTCGCCTAAGTAGGCGTGTGGATAGATCTTCACCTGCTTACCGATGCGGCAGTGTTCGCCTACGTACGAAAAAGCACCCTGATACCCTCCCTCGCCCAGCGTGGCCGACTCGGCGGTGTGGGCCGGAGATTCGATGCCGGACTTGGCGTGGTTGATCAGTTTATGGTATTCTTCCAGCAGGGCGGTGAACCCCAGATACGGATCGGTGACGCGAATGAGCGTGGTATCAAGGGTGCGGCGGGGTTCAAATTTCTTGTCGACCAGCACGGCGCTGGCGCGGGTGGTATAGATCGAGGACTCGTATTTGGGGTTGGAAAGAAACGACACAGCGCCCGCGGGAGCGTCTTCTATTTTTCCTAATGCGTTGATTTTGGCAGAACCATCGCCCTGCACTTCTCCATCCAGAAGCTGAGCAATGTAGTCGACGCTAAATTCGATCATGAAGGGTTAGGTTTAGGGCGTACGCGGCGGTAGGGCAATTGATTTGGGCCAGCACAAATAATGCTTCTTTACCAACCGGCTCATCGCTTTGATATTGGGCAGATCGGAAGCCTGAGCTACATCAAAAATCTTGCCCTGCTTAGTCAGTATTTGGATTTTCTGTTCGCCCGAAAGATACGCGGCGTTGCTGATGGTGCCGTGCATCACAAAGTGCGGGATTTCTTCCGGAGACAGTGAGAGTGATTGCTCGACCACTTCTTCCAGCTGCTTAACGGTGTCTGCCGTAAAATCTTCATTGGATAGTTGAATGCGAAACAGCTTCCGTTGCAACAGCTGGTGGCTGAGCGTGGAGAGCACGCGGTCGGGGTGATGTTGCCACTGCTTGAGCGCTCCCCACACGTCGTAATCATCCAGGGTTAGATATTCATCTAAGAAGTTCGGCTGTTGCGCCAGTTCGTCGCGCGTGGTATCATTGCTCAAAAAAAACAGCAAGGCGGGCGAACCCAATACGGCTTCTCCCTGCGCCAGCAGCCATTTTGCCCGCAGCACTACCGAAACCAGCATCTTCTCGGCGCTCACGCTGGTTTTGTGCAAATACACCTGCCAGTACATCAGCCGCCGGGCGTTCAGGAAGTTCTCGATGCTGTAGATGCCCTTCTCTTCCACTACCACCCGGTCGTCGCGCACGTCGAGCATCTTAATGATACGATCCGCCCCAATTTCTCCTTCCGACACCCCGGTGTAAAAACAGTCGCGCTTCAGGTAGTCAAGGCGATCAATATCCAACTGGCTGGATACCAACTGGTGGAAGAACCGACGTTCGTAGTTGTCGGTAAAGATTTGGTAGGCCAAGGGAACGGCTCCACCCAGTTCGTTACTCATGCGTTGCATGATGAGCCGCGACAGATACTCGTGCCCCACGCCGGGCAACAGCACGTACTCTAGCGCGTGCGAGAACGGACCGTGGCCGATATCGTGCAGCAAAATGGCGATGAGCACCGCTTCGCACTCCTCATCGGAGATGTCTTGTTTTTTGTTGCGAAGGCTGTCGATAGTGTTCTGCATCAGGTGCATGGCTCCCAGCGCGTGGTGAAAGCGGGTGTGCAACGCTCCGGGGTAGACCAGATCGGTTAAACCCAGTTGCCTAATTCTGCGTAACCTCTGCAAGTACGGGTGCTCAATAATATCAAATATCAGATCACTCGATACGTTGATAAAACCGTAGACCGGGTCGTTGAAGACTTTTCTCTTGTTCAAAACGAAGGGAGAATTTGGTAGCTTAACGAGCCGGAAGTTCTATGTGTTTAATAATTGGTTGAATGGATAATTGCTCAATGGTTCGATGGCTCAATTGTTAAGCGCAGCCATCGAGCAATCGAACCATTTTCGCAGCTGTTACTCATTTTCCTACAATCCTCGCTAACCAAGACTACATGCAAAACTACTCAATTCTGTGGGCCGACGACGAAATTGACTTGCTCAAGCCGCACACGCTTTTCCTGGAGAAGAAGGGCTACACCGTAACCACCGTCAACAGCGGGGCCGATGCCATTGATAAGTTCGAGAACAACCACTACGACGTGGTCTTTCTGGACGAAAACATGCCGGGCATGACGGGCCTGGAAACGCTCGATTACATCAAAGCCGCTAAGCCCAACGTGCCGGTGATTATGATCACCAAGAGCGAGGAAGAGATGATTATGGAACAGGCCATCGGCGCCAAGATCAGCGACTACCTTATCAAACCGCTCAATCCCAACCAGATTCTTATTGCGGTGAAGAAACTCCTGGACAACAAGCGTCTGGTGAGCGAAAAAACGAACCTGAGCTACCAGCAGGACTTCCGCAACCTGAGCATGGCCTACACCGAAGATATCGACCACGAAGAGTGGGTCGATATTTACAAGAAGCTGATCTTCTGGGACTTAGAAATAGACAACACCGAAGAAAAGAGCATGGCCGAGGTGCTGGATACCCAGAAAGATGAGGCGAACGCCAACTTCACCCGTTTTATCAGCGAGAACTACGATCTGTGGCTCAACCAGGTGGGCGTGAATAAGCCGGTGCTATCGCACGAATTGATGGCCAAAAAGGTGTTTCCGCACCTCAACGATGCGCGTCCGCTGTTCTTTATCGTCATTGATAATTTGCGCTACGACCAATGGAAGGTGATCGAGCCTATCGTGCTGGATTACTTTACGGTGGAAGAAGAAACCGCGGCCTACTCTATTTTGCCCACCACCACCGCCTACTCGCGCAACGCCATTTTTTCGGGTATGCTGCCCTCCGATATGGAAAAGTACCACGCTGACATCTGGTCGGGTGAGGGTGACGACGAAGGAAAAAACCTGCATGAGTTTGAATTTTTGAAGCGGCAGTTAAAAAAGAAGAACCTGAACGTAAAGTCCTCTTACCACAAAATCACGCAGACGCACCAGGGGCGGCAGTTGGTCGACAATTTTAGTAACTTACTTAATAATTCTCTGAACGTGGTGGTGTATAACTTCGTGGATATGCTGTCGCACGCGCGCACCGACCTGCAAATGATTCGGGAGTTGGCCCCGCACGAGTCGGCCTACCGCTCGATTACCAAATCATGGCTACTGCACTCGCCCCTGCTGGAGTTGTTCAAGCGCATTTCGCGCGAAAATGCTAAGGTGATCATCGCCACCGACCACGGCACCATTCGGGTGAAGCACCCGGCCAAAATTGTTGGCGACCGCAACACCAACACAAATTTGCGCTACAAACAAGGGAAAAACCTCAACTACGACAATAACAAAATTCTGGCCGTGAAGCATCCCGAAGAATACTTTTTGCCCAAGGTAAATGTATCTACTACTTATGCCTTTGCCACGCAAGATTACTTCTTTGCCTATCCGAACAACTATAACTACTACGTGAACTACTACCGCGACACCTTTCAGCACGGCGGCATTTCGCTGGAGGAAATGATTGTGCCGGTGGTGACGCTGAACCCCAAGAACGGGTAGTTAGTCCTTTGTTACTGGTCTTTTGTTTGAAACACAAGTGACGATCACCGGATGGAACCCGAACAAACCCTATCTTGCCCAAGCCTGACGCATCTTCCCACCGTAGCCCGACAAATCATTGATTTTGCTCAAGACACGTCGGTCTGGTTGTTTTACGGAGAAATGGGAGCGGGGAAAACCACGCTGATCAAGGCGCTGTGCCACGAGTGGGGGGTGGAAGACGCGGTGAGTAGCCCTACCTTCGCGCTGGTAAACGAGTATCAGCGGGGCAACGGTGAGCTGCTGTACCACTTCGATTTTTACCGAATTGATGACGAAGCGGAGGCCGTAGACATTGGCGTAGACGAATACTTTTACTCGCAGCGGTATTGTTTGGTGGAATGGCCTACAAAAATTCGTAATTTACTTCCCGAAGCGTATCTTCGCCTCGATCTTCGTGCGCACGAAGACCAAAGCAGAACCATATCACTGTCCCGCCATGAGCAACCCGGTTACGTCTGAAGTAAAGGAACTGGCCCAGGAACAAGCCCTGTATCCCCAGGAGCAACTCGCCAAGATCAAGGAAGAAGACGCTTCGCTGATGCTGGGCATCCCGAACGAGATCTCAATGCAAGAAACCCGCCTGCTGCTCACCCCGGCCTCGGTGTCGGTGCTGGCGGCCAACGGCCACCGGGTGATCATAGAAGCCGGGGCGGGAGTGTCGTCTAAGTTTTCGGACAATGAGTACAGTGAAGCGGGGGCCCGCATTGTTTACTCGGCGCAGGAAGCCTACGATGCCAACATCGTGCTCAAGGTGGAGCCGCCCACCTTGAAGGAGATAGAATATCTGAAACCGGGCTCTACGCTTATCTCGGCGCTGCAGTTGGGGAACCGCACTGCCGATTATTTTCAGGCCATCAACAAGAAGAAAATCACCGCCCTGGCCTTCGAGTTTATCGAAGACAAGGTGGGCGGTATGCCGGTGGTGCGGGCCATGAGCGAAATCGCCGGAAGCACCGTAATCAACATTGCCGCGCACTACCTCAGCAGCGTATCTGACGGGAAGGGCACCATTTTGGGTGGCATCAGTGGAGTGCCGCCCACGCGGGTGGTCATTCTGGGTGCCGGTACGGTGGGCGAATATGCCGCGCGGGCCGCTTTGGGCATGGGCGCCCAGGTGCAGGTGTTCGACAATCAACTGTATAAACTGCGCCGCCTGAAGCACGCTTTGGGCCAGCCCGTCTACACCTCCACGATGGACATTTCTACCCTGAGCGATGCGTTGGAGATGGCCGACGTGGTGATCGGCGCAATTCGTCCCGAGAAAGGGGCCAACCGCCTGGTGGTCACCGAAGAGATGGTGGCCAACATGAAAGCCGAATCAGTGATTGTGGACGTGAGCATCGACCAGGGCGGCTGCGTGGAAACCTCGGAGATTACCACCACCAGCAAGCCGGTGTTTCGCAAGTTCAATGTGATTCACTACTGCGTGCCCAACATTGCTTCGCGGGTGGCCCGCACGGCGACGACTGCTTTCAGTAATATTTTCACGCCTATTTTGCTTCAGGTGAGTGATATGGGCGGAGTGGATGAGATGATCTACCACCACAAATGGTTTATGCGCGGGGTGTATACCTACCGGGGAAGCCTGACCAACGCCGCCATTGCCCGCAAGTTCAAACTCAGCCACCGCGACCTGGATTTGCTCATGGCGGCTCGGTTGTGAGATACTGGATGCTGGTCACTAGTATTTAGTATCCGGCAAGCGACAGATTCAATCCTTAATAATATTGGACCGCGCTATCTCCCCAATCGCTTCCGTATCCAGCAGCGGCGTGGCGCCGGGTTGAGAGGCCACGTAGGCTCCTACCGCACAGGCGTAACGCAGGCATTCGGGGGGCGGATCACCCCGCAGCAGTTTGCTGAGCAACGTTCCCAAAAAGGCATCGCCGCTGCCGATGGTGTCGGCTACCCTCACCGAGAAACCGGCTTGCTGCCAGCGTTGCCCTTCGTGCCAGAGTTCAGCTCCCTCCGCTCCCCGGGTAATGCACACCGTATCCAACTGAAACCGCTCGGCCAATTGGTGAACGGTGTCTTCGGTAGGTTCGCTGTCGAAGTACCACTGTGTGAGCAGCGCAAACTCTTCTTCATTCAGTTTGACTAGGTTTGCCTGCTTCAGTAGCGTAGTGATAGTTCCCTGGTCGTAGTGCGGGGCCCGCAAGTTGATATCCAGGGCCGTCCGTGGTGCCAGCGCCAGCAATTGTTCCAGCGTGCGTCGCGAAGTAGCACTTCGAGCGGCGAGGCTCCCGTACAATAGCAAGTCAGTCTCTTTCACCGCCCGAACGGCTGCCGGATCGGCTTCGATAAAATCCCAGGCGACCGGTTGCAAGATGTCGTACTTCACTTCGTCGGCCTGCGTAACGTCGGCCAGCACCTTGCCGGTGGGGTGGTGGGCATCGGTTTGAATCAGGTTGGTAGGCAACCCTCGCTCCGTCAGATATCGTCGGAGCGATTCGCCCGCCTCATCCGGCCCTACCCTTGAGATAAATTGCACATCGACGGCTTGCTGCTGAAGGTGCAGCGCTACGTTCATGGGAGCACCGCCCGGAAAGCGCCCACTCGGCAGGTGATCGTAGAGCATTTCTCCGAAGCATACGATACGGGGGGCGGACTCAGACGGTTTCATCCTGGGGGTTTTCGATGATCTCAATGTCTTTAAAGCGCACGTCCATGTCCATCTCGCCGTGCAGTTGCACTCCGATGTAGCCCTTCTCCCGGCCGGGATCGTCGGTGAGTTCGGCGGTTTTTTCGCCGTTCACGTACACCGTCACGTCTTTTCCGATGGCTACTACCACCATCTCGTTCCAGTCGTTGGGTTTGTACCAGCGCTGCACGTCGGCCGGGTCGGGTTGCACCACCCAGGCGCGGCCGCTGGTTTCGTAGAGTCCGCCCGCGTCTTTTTCCGGATCAATTTCGGCCTGAAAACCGGCCACGTTGTAGGGTTCGCCCACCTTTTCTACCCGAAAGTAGAGTCCACTGTTCCCCTGGTTGGCCTTGTACACCACCCGCAGCTTGAAGTCGCCGTACTCTTCTTGACTCACCAGAATGCCGTGCCGCTCTTCGCTGGCCGGACTCGTGCCCACCAGCACTCCGTCTTCCACGTGCCACTCGCCGCCGGGCAGAATATCCCAGCCCGCCAGGTCTTGGTGATTGAACAAGGGTTGCCAGTCTTCCTGCACCGTCGGACGAGTAGCCGCCACGGTGGTGTCGGCCCCCGTGGATGCGGCCCCCGTGGATGCGGCCGTGGTGGTTTCATTGGAAGTGGGCGAGGAGCAAGCCGCCAGCAGAGCGAAGCAGAGAAGAAGGCAGACGCGTTTCATAACTATTTGCGTGGTTGTGGGTTAAGGAATCAGGCGAAGGTAACTACTTTTTGGTTTAGAAGGGCAAATCCTTTCATCCCGGTTATCCTCAGCAATCCTGAGCATCCTGATAAATTTTTCAAATGTAATTTTGTACTATTATGCCACAACGCGACACCAACACCACCGGAAAACAAGAAAAAGGCGACCCGTCGGCCAGTCCGGGCAAGAGCAAGGCTCAGATCAAAGATTTTAAAGAAGGCCAAGATTTAGAGCGAGAAGAAGAGCTACGCGAGGAATTTCTGGACGAGGACGGCAACGTGGACCCCAGCAAAGCGCCCTTGCAGAACCCCAACCGCAACACCGACAAAACGCAGACCGACCCGCCCGGCTACGGCGGAGGGCACTAATGCGGATAATTATCTCGCTCCGACAAATATTTTGGTGAGGTTGCTTATCTTGGGCCAAAATATCCGTTATGAGCGACATCACAACCTTACTGTTCAACGTCGGTGGGGTAATCCTGACCAATGGCTGGAGCCACGAACTGCGCGAAAAAGCGGCGCAGCATTTTCAGTACGATTATGATTCGGTGGAAGAACATCATCAGCGCCTTGCCACCCCGTTTGAGTGCGGCGAGTTGAACCTGGACGATTACTTGAGCCAGACGGTGTTTGTCCAGTCTCGCTCGTTCGCCAAGGCTGATTTCATTCAGTTTATGGAGAAGCAGTCGCAACCGCACGCCACTTCCCTGGCAGTACTGCAACGATTGGTTGACCAGGGCAGATACCAATTGGCTACCGTCAACAACGAGTCGATGCACCTCAACCTATACCGCATTCGAACGTATGAGCTAACGCGCTACTTCAGCGCGTTTTTTAGCTCCTGCTTCTTGGGCGTCACCAAACCCCACTGCGAAATTTTTCAGAAAACGCTGCACATTTTGCAAAAGAACGGAGACGAATGCCTTTTTATCGATGACCGGGAAGAGAATGCGGAGGCCGCTCAGCAGTGCGGCATCAATGCGGTTCATTTGCCGCGGCCGGGGGATTTGGAAAAGGTATTACGGGGGAAGGGAGTTTTGGTCTAGTTAGTTCTAAGCAATGTTTGGTATTGTTGGCTGCTCATAACGAAGCCACTCAAAAGTAATCCTTCCTATTGACCACTCTGCAACTCATCTAAATCCAGCATCCAATTCATACTTTCACCCAGCGCTGCTGTTTGTCGCTCTCGATGATCTTTTCGCACAGCACCAGTTCACGCAGCCCGTCGGCGAAGGTCGGGTAAGTATTCGTGCTTTGCTTTCCGGCTTCCACGGCGGCGTACACTTCTTTGAACATCTGCTTCGAGGTGTCGGGGAAACCTTCGTTATGCCCACCGGGAAAAGAAATAGCCGATTTAGCCGCATCGTGCACCAGTCCGGGGTCACGCATCAGCAAGCCGTTAGGCGTGTCGCGCTTGCCGATCCACACCTCGTTGGGCGCTTCCGAATTCCAGGCAACGGTTTCTTTAGCACCCGAAATTTCTAGCTTCAGTTGGTTTTTGCGACCGGCCGACACCTGGCTCACCGTGGCCACGCCCTTGTTGCCATTGTCAAAGCGCAGCAGCACGTTGGCGTGGTCTTCGGTGGTGATGGGCACATCCTGGTAGTCTTCGGGCTTCAGCGTCATGCCGCCGTAGGTTTCTACCGGTTTGAGGGGCTTTTTGCGCTGCTTATGCACGGTAGAGAAGTCGGCTAGCACTTCTACAATCTTCACGCCTGAAATGTATTCCACCAAATCGAGCAGGTGCGAACCAATGTCGGCGATGGCCCGCGAGTCGCCCGATTGCTCGGGTTCCAGCCGCCAGTTGTAGTCGGTGTCATAGTAGAGCCAGTCTTGCAGATAGGTGCCGATGACGGAGTAAATATCACCTAGTCTCGTTATGCTCGCGCATGGCCCGCATCTGCCGCACCAGCGGGTAGTAGCGCAGGTTAAAGTGGATGGCGTTGATCAGACCGGTTTTTTCGGCCAGCGCCACCAGTTCTTCGCCCTGCTGCGAGGTGGTGGCCAGCGGTTTCTCCACCACCACGTGCTTGCCGGCTTCCAGGGCCGCTTTGGCCATGTCGAAGTGCAGGAAGTTGGGTGTGCAGATATGAATACACTGCACACCATCGTGCTTCAGCAAGTCGTTAAAATCACCGTAGGACGCGCCAATGCCCAGTTGCTCGGCCTTCTGGCGGGCGTGGTCTTCACCGACATCGGCAATGGCCACCACGTCGGTGTTGGGCAGGCGGCGCAGGGCTTCAATGTGGGCGGGGCCGATAAAGCCCAGTCCGGCTACCGCTATTTTGATCTTTTCCATGATTAGGTTGGTTAGATTATCGTTGTGGTTTCAATACTAACAGGTTCCGGGCAAAAAACCAACTGCGCGTAAAAAACGTGAAAAGGACAATTTTTCGAAACATCGTTCGTCTGAATAATAATAGAAACCGCCTAACCTCAGGCTAAAAACGTTTGCTATGGATCAATCAGACACTTTCACCCTGGCCTGCCGATCAATTGTGCAAGACCGTTGCGCCGAATCAGAGCAGCGGTTGCTGACCAATATCCTACAAGCGCGTCAACTGCTTCATTATCCCCGTTTGCTCGCCGGTTTGTTCGAGCAGGACAATCTGTCGTTCTACGATCTGTGTCCGGTAGATAGCTTTGAGCGAGTGAATTGAAGGTTGATGGTTCTGGGTTGAAAGGTCCTGGGTTCAAGACTTTAAACCCAGAATCTAGAACCCCGAATCTTCAACTCGCTTATCGAACAAATGCCGTGGCCAGTCCACCGTCTACGTTGATCACGTTGCCGGTGCTTTTGTTGAGCAATCCCCCGACCAAAGCAAACACTCCGTTGGCGATGTCTTCGGGCACGATGGTTTCGTTGAGTAGGGTGCGCTTCGCGTAGTGGGCGGGAAGGTCCTCCACGCTCACTCCGTAGGCTTTGGCCCGCCCTTCGGCCCAGCCCCCGGCCCAGATGTTGCTTCCCTGGATCACCGCGTCGGGGTTCACCACATTGACGCGAATTTTGTCTTTACCCAGTTCAGCCGCCAGCAAGCGGCTCATATGCAGTTGGGCCGCCTTCGCCGTGCCGTAGGCCGCGTTGTTGGGTCCTGATACCAGGGCGTTTTTGCTCACGATATTAACGACGTCCCCGCCCAATCCTTGCTGGCGCATCACCGCAACCGTGGCCTGAGTCATCAAAAATTGCCCCTTCACCATCACGTTGTGCTGTAGGTCCCAATCGGCTTGGCTGGTGTCTTCCAGGGTTTTAGAAATAGACAACCCGGCGTTGTTCACCAGAATATCCACGCCGCCGAAGGCCAGGCAGGCTTCCCGGAACGCTTTGGCAATGGCGTCGGGCTGCGTCACGTCCATCGTGGTGGCAATGGCGGCGTCTTTTCCGTAGGCTTTCTTGAATTCTTGCAAGGTGGTGTCCAGGCGCTCGGCGTTCATGTCGGCCAGCACCACGCAGGCGCCTTCCTGCACAAACCGCTCGGCGATGGCCCGCCCGATGCCGCCGCCGCTGCCGGTAATCAACGCCACGCGGCGCGACAGCGGTTTTTCGGGCGGCATGCGCTGTAGCTTGGCTTCTTCCAGCAGCCAGTACTCAATGTCGAACGCTTCTTGGGTGGGCAGGGCGGTGTATTCGGACACGGCTTCGGACCCGCGCATCACGTTGATGGCGTTGGTGTAGAACTCGCTGGCCACCCGGGCCGTCTGCTTGTTCTTGGCAAAGGTGAACATACCCACTCCCGGCCACAGAATCACCACCGGGTTGGGGTCGCGCATGGCGGGGCTGTTGTCGTGTTTGTGGTTTTCGTAGTACGCGGCGTACATCTTTCGGTACTCGGCAAAGGCACCGTCAAGCTCTTCTTTCAACGCCATCGGGTCGGACAAGTCGCGGTCGGCGGGCAGGTCCAGCACCAGCGGACTAATTTTGGTACGCAGGAAGTGGTCGGGGCAGCTGGTGCCCATCGGAGCCAGCCGGGCCAGGTCTTTACTGTTGACAAAATCTAGCACTCGTTGTTGATCACTAAAGTGGCCAATCATGGGTTGGTGGCTCGAGCACAAGCCGCGCAGCACGGGGGCCAAGGCGGCCGCCTGCTTTTGCCGCTGTTTTTCGTCCAGGGCTTGCACCTTGGTGCCGCCAAATACTGGTCTTTCTTTTCCGGCATGTTCTTCAATGTAGGCCGAGGCTTTCTCGATCACCTCCAGGCTGTTAATGTAGCAGTCGTAGGCATTGTCGGCCCAGGTGAATAGCCCGTGGCTCCCCAGCATAATACCGCGAATGCCCGGATTGTCCTGTAGGCATTTTTCAAGTTGCAGCCCCAGATCGAAGCCCGGACGTTGCCAGTCAACCCAGCCGATCTGCCCCTCAAAGAGTTCTTCGGTAATGCGCTTACCGTCTTTGGCCGCCGCAATGGCGATAGCCGCATCGGGGTGCAGGTGGTCGATGTGCCGGAAGGGCAAAAACGCGTGCAGCGGGGTGTCGATGCTGGGGGCGCGGGAGTCCAGATCGTATAGACAGTGGTAAAACAAGCCTACCATCTCGTCTTCGTTCTCCAGGCCGCGGTAGCGGTTTTTGAGGGCGTGCAGCCGGTCTACGTACAGGCCCGCCAGGCCGTTGCGCTTCAGCGAGCCAATGTCGCCCCCCGAGCCCTTGATCCACATCACCTCGGTTTCTTCGCCGGTGAGCGGGTCCTTTTCAATAGTTTTGCAACTGGTGTTGCCGCCGCCGTAGTTGGTGATGCGCAGGTCGGCTCCTAGGATATTGGACCGGTAGAGCAACAGCGCCACCTGGTCGTCTTGTAGTTTTTGCGCTTGGGCATCGTCCCAGAGGTAGTCGACGTAGCGAAAGGAAGGTTGATTCGTAGGCATGAGGAAGCTGTTTAAGTCGGTTTAGATATCAAGAACAAGAAAAACTGCCAGCAAACAATGCAACGTACGAAACTAGGCGTATAGTCCCAAAGCCTGACGCTGGCCTGAGAGACATAAACCACGAGATCGGACGGTTTTTCGAGCCAAATTTATGCTGATTTAAAAATCAGGATCAAGCTCCAGGCGTTTGGTTAGTTCGCGCACCTGCGGGTACTTGTCGGCGAGGTAGTTCAGCTTCTCGGCCGGAGTGTACGGGCGGCGCTGATGTTCTTCCCGCTTCACGGTGGCCGACAGCGTGATGTTCGGGTTGCCCAACTGCGCGCGCAGTCGCTGCAACAGCTCAGCCTTAACTCCGTTCAGTGAGTCTTCTTCCAGAATATTCGTCAGCGTGAGCGGAATGGTACGCCCATCATCGGCCAGAGTGATGGGCTGGTTGAGCACGTGGTACTCGCTGTCCTTCCCGGCCGCGCGCCGCTCATCGGCAAAGGCTTTCCAGGCTTCCCGCAGCTCGGGAAGGGAAATTGGAGTGGCGGGCGCGGCGGTCGCCAGAGGAGAAGCTTGGGATGGCGGAGCAACGGTGGTGGATGTTTCAGCCGGAAGCACCTCCGCCGAAGGAGCCGCACTGTCCGTGAGCTTGGGAATTTTCACCGTGCTCTTATTCTTGAGCGCACTGAGGGCGGGAGTAGGCTTCATCGCCCCGTTGGTGGGTGCACTCGCTACTGCCTCAGTGGCGGCAGAAGCGTCCGGCTCAGCTTTTTTTTTCTCTACTTCGTCGGGGGGCGGAGGGGCTTGCGCCACGCGGGCCAGGTTCACGGCGGCCTGAATGTAGGCCATCTTCATGAGCGCCAGCTCCACGTGCAGCCGCTGGTTCTTGCTGTTTTTGTACTGCAAATCACAGTCGCCCGACAGGCTCAGGGCGGTGAGCAGAAACGACAGCGGAGCTTCTTCGGCCTGCTGCCGGTAGCGCTGCTGCACCGTGTCCGACACCGGCAAAAGGCGGACGGTTGCGGCATCCTTGCAGACCAGCAGGTTGCGGAAGTGCTCGCTCAGGCCCACCACAAAATTGTGCCCATCAAAGCCCTGGCGCAGAATATCATCGAAGGTGAGCATCACCTGCGGCAGGTTCTGGGTGAGCAGCGCGTCGGTGACGCGGAAGTAATAATCATAATCGAGAATGTGCAGGTTCTCGATAGTGGTTTGGTAGGTGATCTTCCGCTCGGTAGAAAAGGTCACGATCAGGTCAAAGATCGACAACGCGTCGCGCAGGGCGCCGTCGGCTTTCTGGGCAATCAGGTTCAAGGCTTCCTCCTCGGCCTCAACGCCTTCTTGCTCGGCAATCCGTTGCAGGTGCCGTACCATGTCGCTGATCTGGATGCGGTTGAAGTCAAAGATCTGGCAGCGCGACAGGATGGTGGGGATCACCTTGTGCTTCTCGGTGGTGGCCAGGATAAACACCGCGTAGGGCGGCGGCTCTTCCAGGGTTTTCAGGAAGGCGTTGAAGGCCGCGTTCGAGAGCATGTGCACCTCATCGATGATATACACCTTGTGGGTGCCCTGCTGCGGCGGGTAGCGCACCTGGTCGATGAGGTTGCGAATGTCGTCGACCGAGTTGTTGGAGGCGGCATCCAACTCGTAGATGTTCATGGCGTTGGTCTGCTCCTCACCGAAGCCGTTGATCTGCCGGGCCAGAATGCGGGCGCAGGTGGTTTTGCCTACTCCCCGCGGACCGCAAAACAGCAGCGCCTGGGCCAGTTGGTTGCTATCGATGGCGTTTTGCAGCGTGGTGGTGATATGCTCCTGCCCCACCACCTGCTCGAAGCCCATTGGGCGATACTTACGCGCCGAAACCACAAAGGTGTCCTGTTCCATGCCGGGCAAGTTACCAAATAATGCCTACGATTGAAATGATTTTTTGTAACTTACCGGTTCTGATATTTCCCCGATAGTAAGGTCTTTCACGCAACCACCTCGTATGTCCGACACCGCTCGCCAGCCCACGCTGCTGGAATCTATGATCCCTATTTTGTTTCTGGTGCCCCTGCTGTTTGCCAACGTGCTGATCTTCGAAGGCGACTCCACCTACGGTCCCAACCAGATTGCCCTGATCCTGGCGGCGGCCGTGGCCGCGCTGGTGGCGTTGCGCACGGGCACCCGCTGGGAGACCATGCAGGACGGGATGGTGAAGAGCATCAGCTCGGCCATGTCGGCCATTCTGATTCTGCTGCTCATTGGCTCGCTGGCCGGTACCTGGATGCTCAGTGGCATCGTGCCCGCCATGATCTACTACGGTCTGCAGGTTCTGAACCCGACTATCTTCCTGGTGGCCGCGGTGGTGGTGTGCGCGGTGGTGGCGGTGGCCACGGGCAGCAGCTGGTCCACGGTGGCCACGGTGGGCATCGCCCTGCTGGGTATTGGCAAGGCCCTGGGCCTGTCGGAAGGCGTGATTGGCGGAGCGATTATTTCCGGCTCCTACTTCGGGGATAAGATGTCGCCCCTGTCCGACACCACCAACCTGGCTCCGGCCATGGCGGGCACCGACCTGTTCACCCACATCCGTTATATGACGCTCACCACGGTTCCTTCTATCACCATCACCCTGATCATCTTTCTGGTGATGGGCTTCACGGCGGACGAAGTAACCTCTTCGGCCGGGGTAGAGGGCGTGCTGGCGGCGCTCGATAGCGCTTTCACTATTAACGGCTGGTTGTTTTTGGTGCCGGTGGTGGTTATTGGTATGATTGTGCGTAAGGTGCCCGCGATTCCGGCCCTGCTGGCGGGCACGCTGCTGGGAGCGCTGTGCGCGCTGGTGTTTCAGCCCCAGGCGCTGCGCGAGATCTCGGGGGGCGTGCCCGGAATAGCGGGAGGCTACACCGCCGTGATGCAGGCCATGTTTGCCGACATCAGCATTGTCACCGACGATGTGATGGTGAACGAACTGTTATCCACCGGGGGTATGGCGGGCATGCTCAACACTATATGGCTCATCATCTGCGCGATGGTGTTCGGCGGCGTGATGGAGTCGGCCGGGATGCTGGCCCGCATTACGCAGTCGATTGTGCAGTTTGCCCACTCCACCGGTTCGCTGATTGCCTCTACCGCTGGCACCTCGATCTTCTTCAATCTTACCGCGTCGGATCAGTATTTGGCGATTGTGGTGCCCGGCCGGATGTACGCCGACGTGTACCGCGAGCGGGGACTCAAACCCGAGAACCTCAGTCGCACGCTGGAAGATTCGGGCACGGTGACTTCGGTGCTGATCCCTTGGAATACCTGCGGAGCTACCCAAGCCTCGGTGCTGGGAGTGGAAACGTTGGTCTACGGTCCCTACGCCTTCTTCTGCTACATCAGCCCCATCATGACCATTTTGTACGGCTACCTGAACATTAAAATTGCCCGCTACTCTTCGGAAGAGGTCGCTGAGCACGAACTAGAAAACGCCTAATGTTTAGAAAGGATATCACCAAAGAAGAAATCAACGAACTGCCGCTGCGCAAGTACGAGGGCCCTATCGAGGTGGTTACCGGCGAAGCGCGTCAGCAAGCGGTGCTGGAAGAATTGGCCGCGCACGCGGTGGTGGGCTTCGATACCGAAACCAAGCCCGTTTTCAAGCGGGGCGTCCACCACGACGTGTCGCTAATCCAGTTGGCGATTCCGGGACAAGCATTTCTGATTCGTCTCAATCACGTCGGGTTCACGGATGAGTTAAATGACTTTTTCGCGGACGAAGGCATTAAGAAGGTGGGCATCAGCATCAAAGACGACCTGCGTCATCTGGCCCAACTGGCCGAAAAGCACCACGTTCGCTTTAAATCCGCCAACACGCTCGACCTGAACGATACGGCCAAGCAACTCGATGTGCCGCACATGGGAGTGAAGAAGCTTACCGGCATTTTTCTGGGATTCCGGGTATCGAAGGGGCAGCAGACCTCGAACTGGGAAAACCCCCGGCTCACCGAAAAGCAGCAGCGCTACGCCGCCACCGACGCCTGGGTGTGCCTGGCTATTCATCAGCGGTTGGAGGAGTTGGGGGCGGAGGGTTTGTGACTCGGCTGAGTAGTTAGCGTGGACGGTTGCTCAGCAGAAATCTTATTCCATTATTTTGAGGACAAATGAAATAAGCAGAAGCTGAATGAAGCAACAAACTTGGGAATGAATCCCCCACAAACCAAAAACCAGCATGAAAAAGTACGCATTTTTGCTGCTAAGCGCGTGGACGTTCTTCCCCGCCTTCAGTCAGCCCACGCAGCACGATATCGTCATTTACGGAGCCACTTCGGGCGGAATTGCCGCAGCCATTCAGGCTTCGCGCCTGGGCAAGTCGGTGCTGCTGATCGAACCCACGGAGCGCATCGGTGGACTCACCACCGGCGGACTCGGACAAACCGATATCGGCAACAAGCAGGCCATCGGGGGCATCTCCCGTGAGTTTTATCAGAACATTCGTCGGTACTACGCTGATCTGTCTCACTGGAAGTGGCAGCAACGATCCGCGTACATCGACGGCGGGCAAACCCGTACCGTAGCCGGAGAAGACGCCATGTGGACCTTCGAGCCCTCGGCCGCGCTGGCCGTCTATGAGCTGATGATTGCCGACGAGGACATCGAACTGGTGCGCGGTGCGCGCTTAGATCGCGAGAACGGGGTCAAAAAAGAGGGACCGCGCATTACGCAAATTACGACCGAAGGCGGCACTACCTACACGGGCAAAATGTTTATCGATGCCACCTACGAGGGCGATCTGCTGGCCGCGGCCGGAGTGGCCTACTTCGTGGGGCGCGAAGCCAACAGCGTATACGGCGAAACCTACAACGGCGTGCAGTTGCTCGAGGGGCACCAGTTTCCCGACGGCGTGGATCCCTACGTTAGACCCGGCGAGCCCGACAGCGGCTTGTTGTGGGGAGTCAGTCCGGCTTCGTTAGATAAACAAGGCAGCGGCGACACGCTGGTGCAGGCCTACAACTTTCGCATCTGCCTGACCGACGAAGAAGACAACCAGGTGCCCATCACCGAACCGGACAACTACGACGCTACGCGCTACGAACTGCTGGCCCGCTTGTTTGCCGCCCAACCCGACCAGCGAAAGATCAACCAGTACTTTATCTGGAGCAGTATGCCCAACGACAAAACCGACATCAACAACCGGGGTGGCTTCTCTACCGATATGATCAACTGGAGCCACGCTTATCCCGAAGCCAGCTACGCGGAGCGCGAGTCAATTATCAAAGCCCACGAAGACTACACCAAGGGGCTGCTGTACTTCTACACCTCCGACCCGCGGGTGCCCACCGCGTTGCGGCAGGAGGTACAGCGCTGGGGCTACCCCAAAGACGAGTACCTGGATAATGGCCACTGGTCGCCCCAGCTCTACGTGCGCGAAGCGCGCCGCATGGTGAGTGACTACGTGATGACTCAAGCGCACTGCGTGGGCGAAGAGACAGTAGATGATCCGGTAGGACTGGCCGCCTACACCATGGACTCGCACAACTGCCAGCGCATTGTTATAGAGAAAGATGGCGCAACAATGGTGAAAAACGAGGGCAATGTGGAAGTAGGTGGCTTTCCGCCGTATCCGATCTCTTACCGTTCCATCATCCCCAAACCTAATGATGCCACCAACCTGCTGGTGCCGGTGTGTTTGTCGGCCAGTCATATTGCTTTTGGATCGATCCGGATGGAACCGGTATTTATGGTACTGGGACAGAGTGCGGCGACGGCGGCGGCGCTGGCCATTGACAACGGACAGCCCGTTCAGGAAGTAAGCTACTCAGATTTACAGAAGCAACTGAAGATCGACCAGCAGGTGCTGAAACACAATGCTACGGTAAGATAATCACCCCGACACAGTCGGTGGCTAATCATTAAATTTCCTCTAGTCTATGAGAAACCTACCCGAAACCCTTTTGTACGTCACCCTAATTGTTGCCGTCCTTTTTTTCGCCCAGTGCAGCAGTTCGCCAAACGCGGTTACCGACGAATCGGCCCATTCTGCTGACGTGATCATCTACGGTGGCACTTCGGCGGCCGTTACCGCGGCGGTGCAAACCGTTCGGATGGGAAAATCCGTCATTATGGTATCACCCGACGTCCACTTGGGCGGACTCACCGCCGGAGGATTGGGCTGGACGGATACGGGCAACAAGGAAGTGATCGGCGGCCTGTCGCGGGAGTTTTACCAGCGCGTTTACCGGGCGTACCAGCAACCCGAGGCGTGGCGGTGGGAAGAAAAAGAAGACTACGGCAACACCGGGCAGGGCACCCCGGCCATGGACGGAGCGAACCGCACCATGTGGATTTTTGAGCCCCACGTGGCCGAACAAGTTTTTGAAGACTTTGTGGCCGAAAACGAGATCGAGCTCTACCGCGACGAGTGGCTTGATCGTGAAAATGGAGTTACCAAAGAAGACGGCCGCATCGTTTCGTTCACCACCCTCAGCGGAAAAATCTTTCGCGGAAAGATGTTTATCGACGCCACCTACGAGGGCGACCTGATGGCCACCGCCGGGGTAAGCTACCACGTGGGGCGGGAAGCTACCAGCGTCTACGGCGAGGAGTGGAACGGCGTGCAAACCGGCGTGCTGCACCATGCGCACCATTTCAAGTCCGACATTAGCCCCTACGTGGTTCCAGGCGACTCGAACAGTGGGTTGCTACCGCTTATCTCTGGCGAAGATCCCGGCGAATACGGGGAAGGCGATGACAAAATTCAGGCCTACTGCTTTCGGATGTGCCTGAGCAACCATCCCGACAACCGGGTGGCCTTTCCCCGTCCCGCCGGTTACGATTCTACCCAGTACGAACTGCTGGCTCGGGTGTTCGACCGCGGCTGGCGCGAAACCTTCAATAAGTTCGACATGATTCCCAACCGAAAAACCGACACCAACAACCACGGCCCGGTGAGCACCGACAACATCGGCATGAACTATGACTATCCCGAGGCCTCGTACGAACGGAGAAAAGAGATCATCCGGCAGCACGAAGACTACCAGCAGGGTCTGATGTATTTCCTGGCCAACGATCCGCGGGTACCCGCTGAGGTGCGGGAGGAGATGAGTGAGTGGGGATTAGCCAAGGATGAATTTACCGACAACGGCCACTGGCCGCACCAGATTTACGTGCGCGAAGCTCGGCGTATGATGGGTGACTACGTGATGACCGAAAACGACATCCTAGATAAAAGGGAAACTCCCCGCTCGGTGGGTATGGGTTCGTACACCATGGACTCGCACAACGTGCAGCGCTACGTGAAACCCGACGGCTACGTGCAAAACGAGGGCGACATTGGGGCCAAGGTGCCCGAGCCCTACGAAATCTCGTACGGAGCGCTGGTGCCTAAGCAGGAAGAGTGCGAAAACCTACTGGTGCCGGTTTGTGCGTCCAGCTCGCACATCGCCTTTGGGTCGATTCGGATGGAGCCGGTCTTTATGATTCTGGGCCAATCGGCCGCCACCGCCGCGGTGCAGGCTATTGAGAATGCGGTTGCGGTGCAGGAGGTAGATTACGAAATGCTGAAGCAACGGTTACTCAAAGATGGGCAACGGCTTACGTTGGGTGATAACCTAGTCATCAGTCAATAAACGCTCGTTAGCGTTACCCCTGCTTATAATTGCTGACGTCTGAAAAAGACCAACAATTCAGAACTAGCCTGGCCATTACGCTGTATTGAATACGAAACTACCCCCCGCGACTATGTTCAACGTTATGCACACCGCTCAGGATTTTGAGGCAGCCCTTGCTGCCAGCCACGAAAAGCCAATCGTGATATTTAAGCACTCCGCGACCTGTCCTTTCAGCGCCGCGGCGCAGATTGAGGTAGCCAACGCCAAACACGATATCGACATCTACGGTATTGTGCTACAGTATACCGGGGATCTGAAAGAGGAAATTGCCCGGAAACTGAACGTAGAACATCAAAGTCCGCAGACGATTGTCGTCCACCAAGGCAAGGCGGTCAGCCACCAGTGGCGAGGCGAGATTCAGAAAGATCGGCTAACCCAAGAAGTCGCTAATCTTTGACTTCAAGTAACCTTGCGTAGGGCTATTTGTCGAAGAAGGTTTCGTAAAAACCTTAGCAAAGGGAGAAACGAAATCCGCCTGGTCGTAACTGGAACTCAATGAAAGGCGTCGAGAGGTGGTCGCCGTTGGCCAAACGAACTTTACCCCTGCTCGTAGTCCTTGATATCCGACAAATCAAAGTCGTTCATGAACGCCGTAGTGAAGTCTCCCTCTCTGAACTTAGGGTCGTTCATCAGCTTAATGTGGAAGGGAATGGTGGTTTTGATGCCCTCGATGATAAACTCCTGCAGCGCCCGACTCATCCGGGTGATCGCTTCCTCGCGCGACTGTCCGCTCACAATTAGTTTGGCAATCATGGAGTCGTAGTTGGGCGGAATGGTGTAACCGGCGTAGATGTGGCTGTCGATGCGTACGCCGTGGCCGCCCGGCATGTGCAGGTTGGTGATGAGCCCAGGCGAGGGCCGGAAGTCACGCGCCGGATCTTCGGCGTTGATGCGACACTCCATGGCGTGCATCTTCGGATAGTAATTGTTGCCCGAAATCTCAATTCCCGCCGCCACCTTAATCTGCTCCTTGATCAAATCGTAACTGGTCACCTCCTCAGTGATGGGATGCTCCACCTGGATGCGGGTGTTCATCTCCATGAAGTAGAAGTTGCGGTGCTTATCCACCAAAAACTCAATGGTGCCCGCGCCCTCGTAGCCAATGGCTTCGGCCCCCGCAATGGCCGCGTTGCCCATCTTGTCGCGCAGTTCGGGAGTCATAAAGGGCGAAGGCGTTTCTTCCACCAACTTCTGGTGCCGCCGCTGGATAGAGCAGTCGCGCTCCGATAGGTGGCAAGCCTTGCCAGTGTGGTCGCCCACCACCTGAATTTCAATATGCCGGGGTTCTTCTACGAACTTTTCCAGATACAACGCATCGTTCCCGAAGGCCGAACCTGATTCGCGCTTCGCGTCGTCCCAGGCTTTTTTGAACCCGGACGCGTCGTGCACGATGCGCATGCCTTTGCCACCGCCGCCCGCCGTGGCCTTCAGAATAATCGGATAACCGATATTTCTTGGCAATGCCTAATCCCTCGTCAATGGTACCCACCAGCCCGTCGGAGCCGGGCACGGTGGGCACTCCCGCCGCCTGCATGGTGGCCTTGGCGGTGGCTTTGTCGCCCATCTTGTTGATCATTTCGGGCGAAGGCCCGATAAATTTGATTTGGTACTCGTCGCAGATGCGCGAGAACTCAGCGTTTTCAGACAAGAAGCCGTAGCCAGGGTGAATGGCGTCGGCGTTGGTGATTTCGGCCGCCGCAATGATGCTGGGAATGTTGAGATAAGAAGCTTTGCTGGGAGGGGGACCGATGCACACGGCTTCGTCGGCAAAGCGCACGTGGAGACTGTCCTGATCGGCGGTGGAGTAAATCGCTACGGTGCGGATGCCCATCTCGCGGCAGGTGCGGATGACGCGCAAGGCAATTTCTCCGCGGTTGGCAATAAGTATTTTTTTAAACATGGACGTAATAGGTTGGGTAGCGAACTGGCAATTCAGCTACCAGACGGTGTCCCGCAACGGAATAGCCTCTAAAGGATGCGTCGGGTACTAATCTATGCCGGATCTACCAAAAAGAGCGGTTGATCGTACTGCACCGGCGAAGCATCGTCGACCAGTATTTCTACCACGGTGCCGGAAATCTCTGACTCAATTTCGTTAAAGAGCTTCATGGCTTCGATGACGCAAACGGTCTTTCCGGTGCTTACCCGGTCGCCCACTTTCACGAACGGATCGGATTCGGGACTAGAAGCTTGATAGAACGTGCCAATCATCGGAGAGGTGATGGGGATATATCCGTTTTTACCGGACGCAGACGAACCAGCGTCGGCCGACTCAGGCGCCTTTTCAGAAGCAGCCGATGGGAGTGCACTCGCCGGAGCCGCGGCAACCAGGCCGGTAGAATCGTGAGGCATGGTCGCGCCGGGAGCTTGGATGATATTTTGCTGAACCTTGGCGGGCATGCTCTTTTTTACCTTGAGCGTGAGTTCTTCGGTCTCTATCTTCACCTCCTCGAGGCCCGATTTGGCAATAAAGTCCAGCAAAGATTGAATTTCGTGATAGTCCATAAGGATAGGTTATTATTTTACGCGCTCAGAGTAAGATTTGGTGCGGGTATCTACTCGAATTTTTTCGTCTTGGTTAATGAATAGTGGCACCTGAATCTCGGCTCCGGTGTCGACGGTGGCCGGTTTGGTAGCGTTGGTGGCCGTGTCGCCCCGCAGGCCCGGCTCGGTGTAAGTGACCGTCATCTCTACGAAGGCCGGTAGCTCGCAGCCCAGAACCGTTTCGGTTTCGTCGTGCACAATCACGTCTACCGCCTGTCCGTCGGTTAAAAATTCGGGAGCGTTGATCTGATCCTCCTGAATAACCGTCTGCTCGAAGGTGTTGCTGTCCATGAAGTGATAACCCAGATCGTCTTTGTAGAGATACTGATAGGGCCGTCGCTCGATGCGGGCGGTGGTGATTTTCACTCCGGCGTTAAAAGTGTTCTCGATCACCTTACCTGAGGTGAGGCTCTTGAGCTTGGTGCGCACGAAAGCGCCACCCTTGCCGGGTTTCACGTGCTGAAATTCTACAATAGAGTACAAATCGTTGTTATACTCCATGCAGAGGCCGTTTCTAAAATCTGCGGTGGTTGCCATATTATTTTCTAAAACTGTGGAGACGCGCCGCGTCCACGGTGGACGCATCGCGTCTGTACGATTGGTTTATCCCCCATCATATCCCCATTTCATGTAAAGCGAGCCCCAGGTGAAGCCGCCCCCAAAGGCCGCCAGGATCAGGTTATCGCCCTTTTTAAGCTTTGATTCGTAGTCCCACAAGCACAGGGGAATGGTGCCGCTGGTGGTGTTTCCGAACTTCTGGATGGTGTACATCACCCGGTCTTTTCCGACACCCATGCGTTCGGCGGTGGCGTTGATGATGCGCATATTGGCCTGGTGCGGCACCAGCCACGCAATGTCATCGGAGGTTAAATTGTTTTTTTCCATAATCTGCGCGGTGACCTCGCTCATGTGCTTCACGGCGTGCTTGAACACCGCCGCTCCCTCTTGGTACACAAAGTGTTCTTTGGCCATCACTGTTTCCAGGGTCGAAGGGCGCATGCTTCCTCCGGCTTTCATGTGCAGGTGCTTGGCCCCGCTTCCGTCCGAGCGAAGGATGGCGTTCATCACCCCCAGGGGTTCTTCGGTGGGCTCGAGCAGCACCGCCCCGCCGCCGTCACCGAAGATGATGCAGGTGCTTCGGTCTTCGTAGTTGATGATCGACGACATTTTATCGGCCCCAATCACCATCACCTTTTGGTAGGTGCCCGCCTCAATGTACTGCGCCCCGGTGGTGAGTCCGTACAAAAACCCCGAGCAGGCCGCCTGCAGATCGAAGCCGAAGGAGTTTACCGCGCCAATGCGATCGGCCACCAGGTTGGCGGTGGCGGGAAACGACATATCGGGAGTGGTGGTGGCGCAGATGATCAAATCAATATCCGCCGCCGCGGTGTTGGTTTTAGCGAGCAGTTCGCGCGCCGCGCCGGTCGCCAGCACCGAGGTGCCCTGGTCTTTTCCCTTCAGAATGTGCCGCTCCTTAATCCCGGTGCGGGTGGTGATCCAATCGTCCGAGGTGTCGACGATGGTTTCTAACTCCTGATTGGTTAGCACGTAGTCCGGCACGTATCCGCCTACTCCGGTGATCACAGCTCTTAGTTTGGTCATGCCCGCAGAATATTGTCGAAGTGCTATTTACCGAAAGCGTCGCGAATTTTCAAATGTACGTTGGATTCTGCCATTCGCATCGCTTGCCGCAGCATATTTTTGATGGCTATTTCGGTAGACACTCCGTGCCCGATGGTGACGTTGCCGTTGATCCCCAGGATGGGGCTACCTCCGATGGCTTCGTAATTAAGCTTGGTGAAGAAATCATCCGACAAGCCCCGCTTGTGCAGCAAATCATAGACTGATTCGGCCATCTTTAGAATCACGTTGCCCACGTAGCCGTTACAGACCATCACGTCGGACTTTGAAGAAAATATATCACGCCCCTCGATGTTTCCTACGAAGTTAACACGCGGCGTATCTTTGAACAACTGGTAGGCGGCTTGGGTCACCACCGTCCCTTTGGTTTCTTCCTCTCCGAGGTTGATGAGCGCCACCTTGGGTTGAGCGATACCGAAGACGTGCTGGGCGTAGAGCGAACCGATCTCGCCAAACTGCACCAGCATTTCGGGTTTCACGTCGGCGTTGGCGCCCACGTCCAGGATCACCCCGTAGCTACCGTCTTCGCGTGGCGCGAAGCCCGCGATGGCGGGACGCAGCACGCCGGGACAGGGCTTCACCGAAAACATGGCCCCCACGTGCATGGCCCCGGTGTTGCCCGCGCCGCAGAACGCGTCGATGGCTCCTTCGGCCAGCATTTTGAAACCCACGCCAATGCTGGAGTCGGGCTTCTGGCTGAATGCTTTGGTAGGGTGCTCGTCCATGCCGATGGTTTGACTAGCATGAACAATCTGAAGGGAGGTGGAGGTGATCCCCCGTCGCTGGAGTTCTGGCTCGATGATGGCTTCGTCGCCCACCAGCACCAGTTGATCGTGCTCCGAAAACGTTTCGACGGCCAGTACAGCTCCGCCCACCGTAGCCTGGGGAGCAAAGTCACCGCCCATCACGTCTAGGGCTACTCGCATACGCTAGGCTACCTCTTCTTTCTCCATCACCACCTTGCCCCGGTAGTAGAGCTTGCCTTCGTACCAGTGCGCGCGGTGGTAAATGTGCGGTTCACCGGTGGTGGGGCAAACCGTGATTTGCTTGGGAGTGGACTTGAGGTGCGTCCGGCGTTTGTCGCGGCGCGACTTGGATATTTTCCGTTTGGGATGTGCCATGAGCTTCTGTAATAATTACGTTAGTCTTTTTTCAATTTTTTAAGTGCCTCCCAACGCGGGTCGGCGATTGTTTCAGTGGCTACGTCGGTTGCCGCTGCGGGCTGAGAGGAAAAAACGATCTCTCCCTCAACAAACGGACGGTCATCCTGCGCGTATTTGGGGTGCAAACGTTTCATCGGAACCGCCAGCACCACAAATTCATAAATCGGCTGGGCCACGTTGATCTGCTGCGTGTGCCGGGTGATCACCACAATCTCATCCGTCAGCTCCTCTTCCTCTTCTCCGAATTGATACACCAACGTCTGCTCCGTGTGCAAGGGATGATCAAATTCTTCCAGGCTTCGATCACACACCAGTGTGAGCGTGCCATCGATAACAAACCGGGCCACAATCAGGGACTCTTGCTTGTCTAAGGTAACGCTGGCGGTTAGCTGCCCCTTGTCTAACTGGCTCCCCTCAAAATGCGCAAAGAATAATTCGTCAATGGCGTATTGATACGCATAAACTTTGTTGGTAAGCTTATAAATATCAATGGCGAAATCTTGTAAATTTGTCACGTCTACCCCCGCTTTTCTTTAGAGTCGGCAAAGTTAAGGATATAATTCTAATAAACGAAAGGTTTGCTTGGAATAAGCGGGTGAACTCTTGCCCCCGCCACAGAACCTTTTAGTGGGCAATAAACTTACATTAAGCGGTTATTTTAGCCGCCTCATGAAATAAATGGTCTGTTGGTTGGTTACTCGACTGACAAGTTAAGGTGATTATGATACGATACGCCAGTCTTATGGTTGCGCTGTGCCTTTTAGGAGGCCAGGTCGTCCGGGCCCAAACATCAGCCCCAGCGGAGGAACCGAAGCCGCTGTTGCTCGACATGAATATGCAGATCGAGGCCACCGAGGCGGTCAACGATATGTATAATTTCAAGTTTGCACGCGCCGAACGGCAGTTTCGCTGGATCAAGCAGGCGCATCCTACCCATCCGCTGCCCTACTTTCTGCTCGGGCTAAGCCAGTGGTGGAAAATCGTCCCCAACATCTACGAAACCCAGCACGACGAAAGTTTGCTGGCCTACATGGACACGGCCACCTACTACGCCGAACGTATGCTCGACCAGAACGAACAAGACCCCGAGTCGGCCTTCTTTCTGTCGGCGGCCTACGCTTTCAAGGGGCGTTTGTACGCTGAGCGGCGCGATTGGCGCAAGGCCGCCGGAGCGGGCAAAACTTCGCTCAAGTACCTTGAAATCTGCAAGGGAAAAGAAGACTTCAGTCCCGAACTACTGTTTGGCGACGGCCTGTACAATTACTACGCCGAGTGGATCAGTGAGAACTACGCCATCTTGCGCCCGGTGCTAATGTTCTTTCCCAATGGCGACAAAGAGCTGGGCATCAAGCAGCTCAAAACCGTGGCCAATAACGCGTTCTATACCCGCACCGAAGCGCAGTATTTCCTGATGCGCATCCTCACCGAAGAGCGAGAAGACCCCCGTGAAGCCTTTCGCATTTCCGAGTATTTGTACCAGACTTTTCCGGATAACTCTTACTTCCACCGTTATTACGCGCGACAGCTCTACTCCCGTGGACGCCATCGCGAGGCCGAAGCTCAGGCTTTGACCATCATCGACCGGATAGATAGCGGCATGATCGGCTACGAGGCCACCAGCGGACGCTACGCGGGGTTCTTCCTGGGTGAAATCTACAAGATGCGCGGCGAGCTCGACGATGCCAAGACCTACTACCAGCGGGCCATCAACTTTGCCCGAGCGGTGGATGCCGACGAGTCGGGTTATTATCACTATTCGCTGCTGAACCTGGGTGAAATTGCCGAAAAGCAGGGAGAAGAAAAGAAGGCCCGCGACTACTACAAGCTGGTGAAAAAAGAGGCCAAGCGAAGCAGTCGGGTACACGAACGCGCGCGCGAAAACATCAAATCCCTCCGGCGGAGTTAAAAGGTTCGGGGTTGATTGGTTATAGGTTCACTGTTTTAGGTTCTGAAAACCTTGAACTCAGAACGTTCAACTCAGAACCTAGAACATTCGAACCCAGAACTACTTCGAAGGGTCGTGCCCCCAGTTTTTGAGGCTATACGCCCAGTCCGTGTTCGCAACGTCGCCCGATGGCCGTTGTGCTCCGTGTCGGCTCACGTACGAGTTTACCTTCTGCATATGCTCGTAGTCAGCGTCGGTTAACTCGTCCTTTTTCTTCCGCTTAATCTCAATAATTTTCTTGGCCGACTTCCTTCCCTTCGATTCGCCGTCGCCACTATCCTGGCCTACGGACTTAGAATCGTCGGTCTCCAGCCAATCTTCTATCTCAGAAGGCGTCATGTTCACGTTGTCATAGAACTCCTGGTAAACTTCATCGTTGGACTTGCTCATGGTTGAAAAATGTTTGTTGGGCGAAAAAGTAAAAAGGGCGGGCGGCAAATAACGCTGGCCCTCCCTACGTAACCTTTCAGCAAGGGGCAATTGTTTATAGTTGAGACAGCAGCGCCTTACTGTTACGATTGGATGTCGGCTAGCCTACCAAACTTACCCGAAAATTAGTCAACATATCCGGCAAGAGAAGGTTGTAGCAGCAACTTTTCATTATTAACTCCACCATCGTCATGTCTAATACAAAACGCTACGACGCGATTATCATCGGCTCCGGCCAGGCGGCCAGCCCGATGGCCAAGTATCTGGCCAAAAAGGAATGCAAACCGCGCTGATCGAGCGGCGCTACCTGGGCGGAACCTGCGTGAACACCGGTTGCACCCCTACCAAGATGCTGGTCGGCTCGGCCAAGGCTGCCTACGATGCCCGCGACGCCGAGCGCTTCGGGGTGCACGTTTCTGAAGTGAAAGTAGACTTTCAGCGAGTGATGAAGCGCAAGGACGACATGGTCATCCACTCGCGCGAAAACCAGCAAGAAAGTCTGGGGGATACGAAGAATCTGGAGATCATCTACGGCGATGCACGCTTCGACGACGATAAAACGCTGACCATTGCCCTAAACGAGGGAGGCAAGCAAACCATCACCGCCGACCGTATCTTCATCAATACCGGGGCCGACAACCTGATTCCCCCGGTAGAAGGACTCGATCGAAGTAGAAATTTACGACAACCGCACGATCATGGAGTTAGACGAACTGCCCGAGCATCTGATCATCGTCGGCGGTGGCTATATTGGGCTAGAGTTCGGACAGATGTTTCACCGCTTCGGCAGCAAGGTGAGCATCTTCCACGCGCCCGATCGCATTCTGGACATTGAGGACGAAGACATCTGCGCTGAGATGACCAAGATTCTGACCGACGAAGGCATTAACATCCATACCAGTTGCAAGATCACTAAGATCAAGCGTGAAGGGAAGGAAGTAGTCCTGTCGGGCGAGCAGGGCGGCGGAATCAGCGAAGACCACCGCTGTAGCCACATCCTGTTCGCCACCGGTTGAAAGCCTAACACCGAAGGACTCGGATTAGAAAACACCCGCATCCAAACCGATGATAAAGGGCACATCAAGGTGAACAATAAGCTGGAAACCGATGCCTCCGGCGTCTACGTAATGGGCGACGTAAAGGGTGGGCCGCAGTTTACGCATATCAGCTACAACGACCACCTTATTCTGAAAAAGAAACCTCTTTGAGGATGGCAACCTTACCACCGACGACCGAACGCTGGCCTACACCGTGTTCACCGACCCGCAGTTGGGTCGCATTGGGCTCAACGAGGAGCAAGCCAAAGAGCAGGGCATCTCTTACCGGGTAGCCAAAATGCCCATGACCAAGGTGGCCCGCGCCCAGGAGATGGGACACACCAAGGGAGTGATGAAGGTGCTGGTTGGCGACGACGACCGCTTGCTCGGAGCTTCGGTGCTGGGCATGGAGGGCGGCGAGATCGCGAACGCCTTCCAGTTCGCCATGCTCGGCGGCGTGACCTACCAACAACTCCGCGACGCGGTCATCTCGCATCCTACTCTGCTGGAGTCAGTAAGCAACTTGTTTTCTGACTTATGATCGTTAACCAAACCAAAGCGGGCTGGGACATTATCTTTCAGCGGGCCCACGCGCTGCTGGCGGGCAAAATCGCTATGCAGTGGAAGGTGAGTGAGCGCCCCGAACCCTGGCCCGACGTGCTGTCGGCCATCGTAGACCACGACGACGGGCAGCGCGACTGGCAAACTCGGGCGCACCTCACCGACGCGGGCGCACCACTCGATTTCACCTACCAGAAGCTTGACTTTGCACAGGCCAAACGCACGGTGCGCAACGCCCGCTACCGCTCGCGCCGGATCGCCCTGCTCACCTCAATGCACACTTCCGCACTGTACGAACCCCTGCGCGGCACGGACCCGGAGCTTGACCAGTTCCTGGACGAGCAGCAGGACTATCAGCAGAAATTACGTCGCAACCTGAGTATCCGCAAAGACGAAGCAGAGAAGATATATCGGCTGGTGTTCTTCTGCGACGCCTGCTCGCTGGTGCTGTGCAAGAATGAGGTGCCCGGCAACGGCAACCGGCTGGAGTTGGCTCCTCTTCCAGATCAGCAAACCGCCTACATCTTCCAGCGCGACGATCAGCAGTTGTCCGTGGAACCCTGGCCGTTTGAGGACTCTACCTTCACCGTGGAGGCAGATGTGTTCCGTCTCCGGCAACTCTCGTTCAAAGATGATCAGAAGCTGCACGAAGCCCTAGACCAGGCCGAGGTGATCAGCCAGCCCTGGGCGTTTGCGCGGTAGTTGCTGTTTTGGCGGACTTTTAGTAGCTTAAGCAAAAAGAGAAAGCAGTATGGAAGTGATTCTAGAAAAAAAGCCCGAAACCATCACCATTCCGGAGTACCTGGCGTATGAGATCCTCGACGGTCAGGTTATTCCGTACCGGGGCTTTCAGAAAGTGCTTGGTAAAGAAAAAACCCTGGAAGATATTATGGGAAGTAGTGGATTACAAGCGGTCGTAGTGACCGACATATTGCGCTTCGTGTTTAAACACTTTCCGGAAGACCAGTACGAAGTATTAAGCAATGAAGCCGGGCTGCATCTAAGTAAAAAAAACAATCTCGCTACTGATATTGGCATCTATAAGATAGAGGCATTGCCGCCGGGGTCCATCACGAACAAGTATCTTGAAATCGCTCCCTTCATTGCTATTGAGATAGACACCAAGGCTGATCTAAGCGGGTTTGCCGAGCCTCAGGAATATTTTAATAAGAAGACCAACATGTTTTTGGAGTTTGGAGTAGCGCAGGTTATTTGGATCACCACCGCCAGTAGAAAAGTGATGGTTGCCAATGCCGGACAAGATTGGATTATCAGCGACTGGAGCAAGCCGATTACGTTGATGCCCGGCGTGGTGTGCAACCTGGCCGAGTTGCTAGCTAAGCGCGGATTCAATCAAAATAAACCATGAAACAACTGCTGATCGCTTCTCTTGTCATCTTCTGCGCAAGCAGCCCCCCATCCGCCGGGGCACAAGAGCTTACTGCCTCGCAAAAGGAGAAAACAGCCCTACGGAAAGCCCAGAAGCTTCGCAAGCGTCTTCTCAAAGGGGCTGATTTCTATAATACAGCCAGAAGGTATTCCGACGACCCGGGTTCAGCCCCCCTGGGCGGGGAGCTTGGTTGGGTAGGTTGGGGACAGTTCGTACCGGAGTTTGAAGACGCTGTTGCCCAGTTAAAGCCGGACGAGCTTTCTGAGCCGGTGCGTACTCCATTTGGTTACCATCTCATCCAACTGGTGGATCGGACCGAAAATCAGTTCAATGCCCGGCATATTCTGGTTAAGATTCCGTCCGAATCGCCATGATTACCGAACCTTTAGGTATTTCAGGATCAAGTGAGCGTTCTTGCACGGCAGTGGCACTTTAAAGGTTTTTCTACAAATGATCATTTCTACGCTCGGAGCTCTGAAGTATTTCGCCTAACGACTAGGTTGTGCTCATGGATATCATTTGGGAGATCGGACTACTTCGCTTTCCTGATATCCGTAGCGTACGGCCTTTACCCGCAGGCTGTCGGAGGCCACTAAAGGCAGCGGCTGGGTGTATATGTGCCAACGCCTCTCACCTACTTGCTGGTAGGCAATACTGGCACCAGGGGTAGCGCAGCGAATGGTTAGCTCTGAGCCATTGGCATTTACTGTCGGAGGAGCGGTTACGGGTTGTACTCCGCCGGGCCACATGCGTTCGGCCTGGTCGGTTTCTTCTTCCTGATAGAGATCGCCGTACTGCTGCTGCCAAGCCGTTAGTTGGTCACGCATTCGTTGCCGAACTTTCCCGTAGGTAGCGGTATCGCTCGCCAGGTTATTGAGTTCGTAAGGATCAGCGCTAAGATCGTACAGTTCTTCTTCTGTATCTTTGGGCCGAAATAACCAGTAAGATTGCTCATCGCTGAGCTTGCCCTGCTGATCCAATCGAACGATTTCTTGCATAAGCGGCATTTGGTGCAAGAAAGTGGTCGGTTGAGAGTAGGCCACCTCGGGCGCGTAGTTTCGGATGTACTTGTACTGTTTGTCGCGCACGGCCCGCCGCGTATCGTAGCGATTGTCTATCCGGTCGCGCCCGGCGTATACGTATTGCCGTGGCCCCGTTTGCAGTTCGCTAAAGATGGCTTTCCCCTGCACCCAATCGGGAATAGCTACCCCCGCCAGGTTTAGCACCGTAGGGGCCAGGTCAACGAAACTGTACAAGCGAGCGTCTCGGCCCGGCTGGCTAATTCCCTTCGGCAAATAGGCTTCGGGAATATGCGCCACGAGCGGAGCCTTGATGCCGCTGTCGTAAATCCACCGCTTGGCCCGGGGCAGGCAGTCGCCGTGGTCGCTCATAAAGAAAATGATCGTATTCTCTAGCAAACCGTCGGCTTCCAGGTCGGCTAGGATCTTGCCTATTTGCACGTCCATTCGACTGGCGTTGTCGTAGAGCCGCGAAATATGGTCGCGACTGAGTTCGGTATCGGGCAGGTAGGGCGGCACCGCCACGTCGGCCGGATCAACCGCGTACGACGAATCAAACGCCGGTCGTTCCACCACATCAGGAGCCAGCGTTTTTTCATCCAGGTTGAATTCTTTAAAGAAGCGGGCCTTGGTTGAGTCGGGCCAGATATTGATTTCGTGCGTGATCTCGAAGGTGTAATAAATAAAGAACGGGCGCTCCTGGTCGGCCCCTTGCCGGTCGCGCCAGCTTGGGTAGTCCGATACGGAATCCCAAATAGTGAAGGGCTCACCAAACTGGTAGTCTAGCTTTCGGTAGCTGGCGGTCCAGTATCCGGCCGCCCGAAGCAGTTCGGGAAAGGCCTTCACCTCCGGGGGCGGCACGGCATTGTAGCGAGGAAAACCAGGCATGGGAATCACGCTGGGCTTTTGTCGCATGTGCTGGGTGCCGATGCTGGTCGGATACATGCCCGTGATGATGGCCGAGCGACTGGGAGCGCAGACGCCGGACACGGTAAAGGCATTTTCAAACACAATTCCCCGGTCGGCAATGTCATTGATGTGCGGAGTATGCGCCAGCGAATCGCCGTAGGGAGCCAGGCGGGGACTAAGGTCTTCGGCCACTAGCCAGATGATATTGGGAGGGGGTAGTGCGGCATCGGACGGGCTCGCATTGTTTTGGGTGGTGCACCGAAGCGTAGCCATGCTGATGAGCACGCTGCCCAGAACGGTGACGGTAAATTGCCTTACTTGCATTGGAT
>CAWHXE010000006.1:0-195127 GCA_963833215.1 uncultured Cytophagales bacterium
TTGCCATTGCGAACATCCACCAAGCAACGTCAACGCGGCACGAAAATTTTTCACTGATCCATGACGTACCACTCTGCATTGAAACAGCTCATACAGATCGCCCTCTACCTCGTCCAGTTAATCCGGGTGGCAGTACCAGCGCAGGAAGCGGGTGGCGGAGCGGGGTGGAAGGCGTCTCTCTTGTCTGCATCGCGCGGCGAACCGTCAGGATAATAAAGATAAACGGGATGCTACTTTTGGATAATACGTGCTATAATTCATGGCTTATCGGTTGACGAATGACTATGGTTGCGATCACCGTGTAGGATTCACCGGAGTTGGTGATCGTGAACAGTCCTTCTTGCGTCCGCCCCGCAGTTCAGTGGCCCCGCCCATGCGGGAGTGCATAAACCCTTTCTGCTCCAGCCGCATCAGTGCCTTGGGTACCGAACTGACTGTCACCGAGCGTTCGGTACGCTGCCGCTTCGTCGGTCCGATCAATTTCGTCGGTGATGCCCAGACCGTAGGTATCGTCGTAGCAAATGCCCACGGTGAGCAGCACTAGTTCTTCAAATTCGCCGAGGTGGGTTCCTTTCATAGTTAGTTTCGCTTATGCCGAACTAATCACAAGGGCAGTGCCAGTACGTTTTCCAGCGATTTTGAGCACTTTTGGTCTTTTCGAAGTGTTCGGAACTGGTCACTTGGTGATCGATAACGGACAAGTAAGAAACAGCATGAAGGGCTGACGCATTTTTAGTTTCGATAAGTCAAACCGAAAGCCAGACCGCCGTAGGTCACTGAAAAGCGGCACTGAAATATAGTGTCCAGAAACGGTCGGTTCGGGCTGATGAATGGATACCGCATTAATTTTATGTTATCAATTTGTTAAAGAAGTGGGGGTAGCAATGATTTAAAGGAATTATTTTGCATATTTAAACTACTCCTTATGTAATTACCGAAACCAACTTATTCTACCGTTATGCAAGCGCTTACCGGACAGTCCACTAAGTCTAAGGTACAGGTCGCTGAGATCAGGAAGGGAGATGCGCGTACTTTCGAGATGGTTTATAACCGGTACGCCAATAAAGTCTACTGGACGGCGCGTCGCCTCCATATCAGCCATGAGGAAGCCCAGGGTATCGTTCAACAAGTGTTTCTGAGCCTTTGGGAAAACCGCCAAAAACTAGACGAAAATCTTTCGCTCAATGCTTACCTCCTCACGCTGACCAAAAACAAAGTTATCAACTGGCACAAGCATCAGGCCATTATCGTAGCGTATTCCGATGATTATCGGAACTGCCACGGCCCCACCAGCCATGCCACCGAAAATGAGGTGTTGTACGCCGAACTGGAACAGAAAGCTTTTAACTTCATCGACCAACTGCCCGCCCGGAAAAAGCAAATATTCTTGCTTAGCCGTCGGGAAGACCTCAGTAATGATGAAATCGCGCGTTTGCTAAGCTTATCCAAGCGAACCGTTGAGAACAACCTTTACCAGGCCGAGCAGGCCATTCGCCACTTTTTAAGCAACAATAAGTTACTGGAGAAGAGTCTCTACCTACTGCTCTTTTGGTCCGGCATATAATTCTTTTTTCCAGGGCAGAGTAAATTGCTTATCTGGATTGTATAGAAGTCAAGCCCCACCATCAACCGCCTTCTCTATGAACCCAGCACGGTTAGACAAATTTTTTCGGGGCAAATGTTCAGCCGAAGAAAGAGAGCAGGTGCTTCGTTGGTACTTGTCGGGCCAGGCGGATAAAGCGATAGCCCGAAGAATAGAAGCACTTTGGCAGGAAGAACGTCAGGGAAGCCAAGCCTGGGGTAAGCAAGATGCTTTTGCGCTTATCAAATCCCGAATGGATACTCCGCTCGCGCATCGGCCTCCTGCTCGTCCTCAACCCAAGATTCGCCGCTATAGTCAATGGGCTTACGCCGCCGTCATTGCGCTGCTGCTGTGTGCGGCGGGATCAACCTATTACTTGCTCCGCACTTCCCCCGCAACCCAACCGCCGCAAACCGCCAGCACTAGCAAGCCATGGACGATCAAGCAGACGGCCTCCGGTGAGAAGATGACCGTCACCCTGCCCGATAGCACCGTGGTCAAGCTAAATGCGGAAAGCAAGCTCACGCTCGATCCCGCTAACCCCCGGGAAGTATCCCTGGAAGGAGAAGCTTTCTTTGAGGTGGCCCGCGACAGTCTGTATCCCTTCCGCATCCACACCGGCGAGCTGATCACTACGGTGCTGGGCACCTCCTTCAACGTTAACGCTTTCTCGGCTGAAACTGGCATAACGGTGTCGGTGCTAACCGGACAGGTGCAGGTGAGTCAAGCGCAAGCCCAGTCGAAAACAGCGATCAATCTGCTTCCGGGAGAGCAGGCCCGCTATACCCTCGCCGATACCCGGCTGGCCAAAGAAAACTACGCCTACGCCGATGTCTTTTCCTGGAAAGACGGGCGGCTGTACTTTGACAATGCCTCCTTCGCGGAGGTGGTGCGGACCCTGGAACGCTGGTACGGAGTAACATTTGAAATTCAGCGCACCGATATTGAAAATGGCTTCAGCGGTTCCTACTCCGACCAGTCGCTGGAAAGTGTGCTGAACGGCATGAGCTTCGTACTACAGTTTGACTATCAGATCCAAGGCAAGAAAGTAATTATCCACTAAACCACCCGCCCATGAAATAGACCCAAAGCCCCACCTTGCCAGCCTCTTCTAGGAAGTAGACTGACTACCACTCCCGAGGCAATTGCCCCGGTAGTAGTCACCAATAATGCATCCGTCTCAAACCACAATCTCAACCCTTCTATCTATGAAACCTAAACGCTTACCACCCACCAAATTCAGCTGGTTCTCAGGCTGCTTTCTGCTCATTCAGTTTTGTTTCTTCTCTCCCCTGTTGGCGGAAAATGGCGGGGCACCCAACAAAAGTCTGGACGAAATATTTGTTACCATCGAACTAGATAATGCCCACCTCCGGGAAGCCCTCAACCTAATAGAACAAAAGTCTGATTTTCACTTCGTCTACACCGAAAAGGTGCTGAAAGAAAAGCACCGCATCAGCCTGGAAGGCAAATCGCAATCTTTGGGCGACGTGCTCCGAAGCATTTCGGTGCAGACGCGCCTGGCCTTCAAGCGGCTGGACGATAATATCCACATCAGCGATCAGTTCAGCAAAGAAAAATTGGTAGAGGAAGTGATCGACGCGGTGCCGTCGATCGTGGTGTCGGGCAACGTAACCACCGGTACGGACAACGAAGGCTTGCCCGGCGTCAACGTGCTGGTGAAAGGCACCGTAACCGGCACGGTTACCGACGTGGACGGAAACTACAGCATCAACGTGCCCAACGACGACGATATCCTGGTGTTCTCTTCCATCGGGTTCCTCACCCAGGAAGTGCCGGTCAACGGCCGAAGCACCATCAACCTGACGCTGGCCGAAGACGTGCAGTCGCTAGAAGAGATCGTAGTGATCGGCTACGGCACCCAGAAACGATCGGACCTGACCGGTGCGGTAGGTTCGATCAACGTGGAAGAGCTTCAAGAGCGCCCGGTGGCCTCCCTCAACCAGGCCATCCAGGGCCGGATTCCTGGGGTACAGGTTAACATCAATTCGGGCCGTCCGGGCGGAAAGTCCAACGTGCGGGTGCGCGGGTTCAGCTCGATCAACTCCTCTAACAACCCCCTCTACGTGGTGGACGGAGTGCAGTTGCCGGTGACCAACCAAACCCAGCGCAGCAACGCCATCGACTACATCAACCCCAACGATATTGTATCGGTAGAAGTGCTCAAAGATGCTTCTTCTACGGCCATTTACGGGGCCCGGGGCGCCAACGGCGTGATCCTGATCACCACCCGGAAGGGCAAGGCCGGAGAGGGCCGAATCTCCTACGGGGTGGACCTGAGCACGGTGACCTACGGACCTAACAAGCCGGAAGTACTCAACACCGCGCAGTACCTCGAGGTGGAAGAACTAAGTTGGCGGAACACCGAAAAGTTTGATCCGGTCGGCTGGGCCGAGGGCAAGTACGAGCAGCTAAACCCCGCCCTGAAAAGAACCGATCCCCGGATTTTTGACGCGGACGGCAATCCCTACTTCGATACCAACTGGATAGAAGAAACCACCCAGAGCATCCTGTCGCAGAACCACCAGCTGGGCTTCAGTGGGGGCAGCGACAAGAGTACCTACTCGCTGTCGCTGGGGTATCTGGACCTGAACGGACTCTACAAGACTTCTTATCTGACGCGTTACTCGGGCCGGTTAACGGTAGACAGCCAGGTGAAAGACTGGCTGACCATCGGTACCTCGTTGAGCTATAATTACCAGACCGAAAACAACGTAGACTACAGCGACCAGGTGCCCCGGCGCATGGTGGAGGACTTTCCCTTTTTGCCGGTGTACTACGAAGACGGCACCTACGCCGACAACCGGGACTATCCCTTTGCCGAGGGCACCCGCAGCTCGGTGCACAACCTACTGGAGCGCACCTTTATCATTAACACCCAGACGATGCTCGGTTCGGCTTTTGCCAACATCAAGTTGGCCGAGAATCTGGAGTTCAGGACGGTGCTGGGAAGTAACGTGGTTACCCGCGAGATCAACCGCTACGAGGGCCGTACCATCCGGGAAGGGGACCAGGGCCGGGCCTGGCTCGATAACAATAAGGATATCTTCTGGTCCTTTGAAAACTATCTGACCTACAGTACCACCTTCGCCGAAATTCATTCTTTCAAGGGGATGGTGGGTATTTCCTGGCAGGAAACCGACGAATTTGGGATCGGCAACGAGGCCCGAACCTTTGCTACCGATAACTTTCTGTACAACAACATCGGGGCGGGTAGCAACAACCTGGGCGTTAGCTCCGGGGCCAGAAGAGAGGCGCTGAACTCCTACTTCGGTCGCTTCAACTACGACCTGATGAACCGGTACCTGTTCACCGTCACCGGCCGGGTGGATGGCTCTTCTAAGTTTGGCGACAACAACAAATACGCGTTCTTCCCCTCGGCGGCGGTGGCCTGGCGAATCTCGGAAGAAGGGTTTATGCAAAACAGTTCGTTGTTTTCTAACCTGAAACTGCGTAGCAGCTACGGCGTAACCGGCAACTCTGAAATTCCTCCCTATTCCTCATTGTCCCTACTGGGTTCCGGCTACGCCGCAGTGCTCAATGAAAGCCGAGTCGGGGGCACCGGGCTAAACCGCCTGGCCAACCCTGACCTGCAGTGGGAAAAGACGGCCCAAACGGATGTAGGCCTGGAAGTGGGTTTGCTGGAGGGCAGAATTTCACTGGAAGCTGATTACTACTACCGCCTGACCACCGACATGCTGCTGGATGCTCCGGTGCCTCAAACCAGCGGCTACGCGACCATCCGCCGCAACGTAGGCTCGATGGAAAACACCGGCTTTGAGTTTGCGCTCAACACCGTAAACGTCGACAACGGCAAGGTGGAGTGGCGCACCAACTTCAACATTTCCTTCAACCGGAACAAGGTGCTCGAACTGGCTACCCGCGCTCCCATCTTTGGCGTGGGCGGCCCGGGCATCACCAACGAAACCAGCATTATCACCGAAGGCGAATCGGCCAGCTCGTTCTGGGGACTGGTCCGACTGGGCGTGTGGGGCACCGATGAAGCCGCCGAGGCCGCTGAGTTCACCAGCTACCGCAACGGCCTAACTATTCTCCCCGGTGACATCAAGTACCTGGATGTGAACAACGATAAGGCCATCACCGATGCCGACCGCATGATCATTGGCGACGGCAGTCCCGACGGCTGGGGTTCCTTCATCAACAACGTGCGCATTGGCAACTTCGATTTCATGCTGGACTTGCAATTTATGTACGGCAACGACATCATGGACATGAACCTGCACTCCAGTGAAGACCGGCAGGCGCTAGCCAACAGCTACGCCACGGTGCTCAACGCCTGGACGCCCGAAAACCAGAACACGCCCATTGCCCAGGTGCGCGACACCCGGGCCGGATACGTGACCAACGTGGACTCGCACTGGGTGCAGGATGGCTCCTTTATTCGCGGCCGAAACGCCATTGTGGGCTATACCTTCCCCCGCGGGCTCACCGAAAAGATCTTCCTGGACAACCTGAGGATGTACGCTTCAGTGCAAAACTTCTTCTTGATCGTGTCGGATGAAGTGATCGGCGACCCGGAAATCACGCCCATCCGCGGTAACGACGGCAACAACGTGTTCTCGCAGGGCATGAAGTGGCACGAGTATCCCAAGCCTACCACCTTCACCCTGGGTCTCAAGGTTGACTTATAAAACCCATTGTAACTTCTAAAATCCATTGTTATGAACGCTTATATCATTAAAAATATCGGAAAGGTTCTGTTGGGAGGCTTTCTACTGACGGCCTCCGCCTGTAGCGATTTTCTGGACGAGGATGACCCGTCTAACCTCACCCCGGAGAACTTTTATACCATCCCCGACCACGCCGAAGCGGCCATTGCGGCGGTGTATGCCGACACCCGTTTTTATGGCGACGGTGCCGGAATCTTCTCGTCCAACTGGCAGTTGCTGGAAGCGCCCACCGGAACGTCCACGACCGAAACCGCCCAGAACTCGGATCTAAACAATCTCTATTCGCTCACCTGGGACGGCAACACCGGGCATGTCAGAAACTGGTGGCGCGGCGTGTACCGGGTGATCGCCCAGGCCAACCTGGTGCTGGACAAGGTGCCGGGCATCACGCCCATGGATGAAGCGCAAAAAACCAGGATACTTGGCGAAGCCAGTTTCCTGCGGGCCTGGGCCTACTTCTACGCCGTGCGCTTGTGGGGCGACGTGCCCCTGGTGCTGACGCCCCAGACGGCCACCTCCGAGAATTTCTTCCCGTCCAGAACTCCCGTAGCCCAGATCTACGACCAGATAGTGTCCGACCTGCAAGATGCCGAAGCGGCCGGATTGCCCTGGATGGATGAGAGCGGCCGGGTGTCGACTGCGGCGGCCAAAGCGGAGCTCGCGATTGTGTATCTGACGATGGCGGGGCAACCGCTGAACGGGGGCCAGCAGTATTACCAACTGGCCGCCGACAAAGCCAAAGAGATCATCGATAACCCCCAGAGCGTCGGTCTCTTTGACACCTACGCTCAGGTTCACGACGAGCGGTTGGGCAACACGGTGGAGCACATCTTTAGCATTCAGTACAACAACCTGGTGGCCGGCAACCCAATGGGCAATACTTTTCCGAATTTCCAGCCGGTTACCTACCGGGGGCCTTCAGGAACCGGCAGCACGGTGCCTACCCTCTCCTTCTACGATTCTTACGAAGCGGGTGACATTCGAGCAGTGGATCAGGAGGGATACTTTTATACCTCTTATTATACCAACGGCAGCGGCGAACCCTTTGACCTGGGTGCGCCTTACATATTCAAGCACTTTAACGTGATCGCCAACGGCACGGCCGGGGTGGAGGGCACCGCGCAGGACAACCTCAACGTGCCTATAATCCGTTTTGCTGAGGTGCTGCTGGTGTACGCCGAAGCGCAGAATGAGCTGACCGGCCCCACGGAAGCGACCGTGGACGCACTGCGTCGCATTCGCGACCGCGCCGGACTGACCACACCGGCGGCAGGAGAATTTACTTCGGAAAGCTTCCGCGAGGCGGTGTGGAGAGAACGCTGGCACGAACTGGCTTACGAAGGCATCACCTGGTTCGACATGGTGCGTCTGCGAAAAGTATACAATTCGCAGACCAATGGCTTTGATGACTTCGTCGGCCACGTGAACCTAAATTCTAATCAGGCGCTGGAGGAGCGGCATCTATTGTTTCCTATTCCGATACAAGAGATGCTCAACAACCCCGAGCTGAAAGTCCAAAACCCCGGCTACGTAAATCCATCAAATTAGCGAAATAGGGTAGAGTGGGGAGCGCTAAGCTCCCCCCTTTAGGTTTTAAAGTTCATAGTGTCTCCTCCCAAATCCACTGTCTCAGCCCGTATTGCTTCCTCGCTGAAGTGGTAAGCGGGCGCCACGCGGATTCCTGCTGAAGGACAGCAGCGTAGAGAAATATTCTGCAAAAAGCGCTGAATTCGAAGGAGCTACGTTGCTCCGTTACGCATAAATTTCGTATTTTAAGCGGCTTCAAGAAGCCAGGCTACTTTTGAGAATCTATCTGGCCTCGTTTGCACGATTAACCTGCACCTATGGCCTTTCCTATCCGCCGCTTCGCTCCCTACGGAGTTGTTTTTTTGCTACTTTTGCTGGCCGGGGCAATTTACTTCGTGCTGGCCGAGCAGGACGAACAAAAGATCGACTTCAACGCCGACATCCGCCCGATCCTCAATAAGAAATGCATCACCTGCCACGGGGGCGTGAAGCGCTCGGGAGGTTTCAGCCTGCTTTTTCGCACCGAGGCGCTGAGTCCCAACGAGTCGGGCCACCCCGCCATTGTGCCGGGCGACGTGTCCGCCAGCGAGATGCTGCGCCGCATCAACCACCCCGATCCTGAGGAGCGCATGCCCCCCGAAACCGAGCCTCTGCCGCCGGAGGAAGTGGCACTGCTTACCGAATGGATCAAACAGGGCGCGAAGTGGGAGGACCACTGGGCCTACGTGAAGCCCGAACCGATTACGTTGCCCGAGGTTAGTGACTCGGTTTGGAGTGATCCGACGGGCATCGACCGTTTCGTGCTGCGCACGCTGCAAGAAAACGGCTTGCCGCCATCGCCCGCCGCCGACCGGGCCACGCTGCTGCGCCGGGTGTCGCTCGACCTCACCGGCTTGCCGCCCACCTGGGAAGAAACCCAAGCGTTTTTGCAAGACGACCGCCCGGAAGCATACGAAAAACAGGTGGACCGGCTGCTGGCCTCGCCGCGCTACGGGGAACGCTGGGCCGCCATGTGGATGGACCTGGCCCGCTACGCCGACTCCAAGGGCTACGAGAAAGATAGTCACCGCTCCATCTGGCAGTACCGCGACTGGCTCATCCGGGCCTTTAACAACGATAAGCCCTTTGATCAGTTTACCGTGGAGCAACTGGCCGGTGACCTGTTGCCCAACCCCACCGACCAGCAGCGCATTGCCACGGCTTTCCACCGCAACACCATGAACAACGACGAGGGCGGCACCGACGACGAGGAGTTTCGGGTGGTCTCGGTCATTGATCGGGTGAACACCACCTTCAACGTGTGGCAGGCCACCACCATGGCGTGCGTGCAGTGCCACAGCCACCCCTACGATCCCATCCGGCACGAAGAATACTACCAGTTTATGGCCTTCTTCAATAATGCCGCCGATGCCGATGTGCCCAGCGAGTCGCCTACCCTGAAAACCTTTACGGAAGAAGACCAAACCGCCCTGGAAGAAGTGAAGAACTGGGTGATCAAGCACACGGCCTCCAACGATGATAAGCTGACCCAGGCCGATGAGTTTGTGCAGTTGGTCAAAATCACCGAGCCTAAGCGGCATCCGGCTTCCTACGACTCGATCACCAACGGCTCGTTGCAGGACGGCAAGTTCCTGGGCGTAGCCAACGGCGGCTTCGCCCGGATTCCTGACGTGACGCTGCGCGGCCGGAACCATATGTTTGTGCGCTACGCTGCCGACCGAAGCGGGGGCTCGGTAGAGATCCGCCGGGACGGCGTAGACGGTGAACTGCTGGGCACCTGGGCGGTGCAAGAGAATGGCGGAGGGTGGAATTTTCGAAACCATTTCGGTGCCGATCACTCCGGTCGAAGGCACGTACGATATCTTCCTGGTTTTTCGAGATGAAACTCCCGAAAAAGCGGTGTGCCTGATTGAGTGGGTGCTGTTCCACGCCCCGCTGCCCGGCGCGGATCAACCAGCCTACGCCCGTGCGAACAAGCAGTTGTTTCACCTGATCAACGCTCCGGAAGGCACCATCGAAACCCCCGTGATGAGCGACCGGCCCGCCGAGTATCGCCGTGCCACCCACGTGTTTGAGCGGGGCAACTGGCTGGTGCACGGTGAGGAAGTTGAACCCGGAGTGCCCCACGCCTGGAACGCGATGGCTCCCGGTGCCAGCGCCGACCGGCTGGGCATGGCGCAGTGGCTGGTGAGCAAAGACAATCCGCTCACGGCCCGGGTGGCGGTGAACCGCTTTTGGGCCAAGCTGTACGGTACGGGCATTGTGGAAACCGTGGAGGACTTCGGTACGCAGGGCTTCCGGCCCTCGCATCCCGAGTTGCTCAACTGGCTGGCGCAGGAATTTATGTACGAGCATAACTGGAGTATCAAGCAACTGCTCAAGCAACTGGTGATGGCCAACACCTATCAGCAAAGATCGCAGGTGTCGCCGGAGCTGCTGGAGAAAGACCCCCACAACCGCCTGCTGGCGCGGGGCCCGCGGGTGCGGCTTCCGGCCGAGCAGGTGCGTGATCAGGCCCTGGCCGTGGGTGGACTGCTTAGCGACAAGATGTACGGTCCGAGCGTGATGCCGCCCCAGCCCGCCGGACTCTGGCAGGTGGTGTACAGCGGGATGGAGTGGAAAACCAGCGAGGGCGAAGACAGTCACCGCCGGGCGTTGTACACCTACTGGCGCCGCACCAGTCCGTACCCCTCGATGATGTCGTTCGACACGCCTAGCCGGGAGTTCTGCGTGACCCGCCGCATCGATACCAACACCCCGCTGCAGGCGCTGGTGATGTTAAACGACACGGTGTACATAGAAGCCGCCCGCGGCCTGGCCCAACGGGTTTTATCCAGCGAAGACTCGCTTGTCGGAGATGTGGCTCCCTCGGCGCAAATCAAAACCACCTACGCGCTTGCTCTACTACAGGATATCAGTCTGGAAAAGCTGGATGCCCTGCTGGCGCTGCACGAGGAAGCCCGACGCTACTACGCGGAGAACCCGGAGGAAGTGCCCAAGCTGGTGGGTGAAGAAAACCCCGAACTGGCGGCGCTGACGGTGGTGGCGAGTGCCATTATGAACCTGGATGAGTTTGTAACCAAGGGGTGAGTTGGATCATGGATGGCTTTCTGTTTGACAAGATGATTATTCAACTTTAACTATGGCAGAAGTAACCAACCAATCCTTTCAGAAATTTCTGTATCAACTTATTAAGGCGCACACCGACGAGCGAACGATGTCATGGCTGGACAAGCAGCAAGGAAAGCTCGAGACCAACTACACTGATCGAGCGTTCTACTTAGCCTTTAGCATGGCCCCTCGTTTTGCCGAGAAGCGTGAACTAACGCTATCCGAAGCGCAGCGAGAGGCCGCAAGCCAGTTGAAAACCGGCTTTGAGCCCGATGGCTGGCCGCAGAGTCAACTAATTCGCACCTACCTACTGCTGTTGCTGCCCGCCGCTGATGCGACAACCTATGCTGCTACACTTACTAAACTGCTGGAAACTGCTGAGGTAGACGAACAGGTCGCTATTTATTCTGCCCTGCCGGTGATCGCTTATCCGCAGTCGCTCATTCCACTAGCGGTAAACGGACTGCGCACCAACATCACCCGGGTATTCGACGCCATCGCGCTAGACAATCCGTATCCGGCTGACTATCTGGACGAAGCCGCCTGGAACCAGATGATCCTGAAAGCGGTGTTTATGAGCCGTCCGTTGTACCGCGTCTACGGATCGGATGCGCGGGCCAACCCGGCGCTGGCCCGGATGCTGGTCGACTTTGCGCATGAGCGCTGGGCCGCCGACCGTACAGTGACTCCCGAACTATGGCGCTTCGTGGCCCCCTATACCGACGCGTCGCACCAAACCGACCTGCAACGGGTGATCGCTTCCGAAAATCCACTGGAGAGTGCGGCGGGAAAACGTGCTTGTGCTCAGAGCGACACACCAGAATTACAAGCGCTGGCAACCACTGACCAAATCCCTACCTGGGAACAAATTGGAAAAGAATGGTTCGATTACGGTTAAAAGATAACAATCGAACAATTGAGCAATCGAACAACTTACTTACCTATCTATGCACTACATCGATCCCCATATTCACACTGTATCGCGCACTACCGACGACTACGAAGCCCTGCAGGCCGCCGGGGTGGTCGCTATCATTGAACCGGCTTTCTGGCTGGGGCAGCCCCGTACGCAGGTGGGTAGTTTCCAGGATTACTTCAGCACCCTGGTGGGCTGGGAGCGCTTTCGGGCTAGTCAGTTCGGCATCAAACACTACTGCACCATCGGGCTCAACTCTAAAGAAGCCAACAACGAGCCGCTGGCCGAAGAGGTGATGGAGCTGCTACCCTTGTTCGTGGGCAAAGAAGGAGTGGTAGCGATTGGGGAGATTGGCTACGACGACCAAACGGCCGCTGAGGACAAGTACTTCCGGCAGCAACTGGAACTGGCCAAGGAGGTGGACCTACCGGTGATGATCCACACGCCGCACCGCGACAAAAAGGCGGGCACCACCCGCAGCATGGACGTGTGCGAGGAGCACGGCCTGGACCCTACCCGGGTGGTGGTCGATCACAACAACGAGGAGACGATCAAAGAGGTGCTGGATCGGGGCTACTGGGCAGCGTTCTCCATCTATCCCCACACCAAGATGAGCCGCGAGCGGATGGTGGCCATCATCGAGAAGTACGGTCCCGAGCGGCTGATCGTCGACAGCGCGGCCGACTGGGGGGTGAGCGATCCGCTGGCCGTACCCAAAACCGCGAAGCTAATCATCGACAGGGGCCTACCGGAAGAATACGCCCGCCTCACCTGCTACCAAAACGCGCTGGATGCCTACGGCCAGAGCGGGCAGATGCACGAGAGCGACTGGCAGTCGGGAGTAGCGGTTGATCAGCGGCAGTTGTTTTCCGGCAACTCGGTGCTGCGGGGCGGTCAGGAGCCGCGGGTGGAAAAGGAAGGTTTATAATAACCGGGTTTATTGTTCTTCAGAAGAAGCAGCAATGCGTTTAGCCGGGAAAGAGACATATTCGTAGCCACTTTCTTTCTGCTGCTGACGAATATCAGCAAAGATAGCCGGGAGGTTGTAGCCAAACTTTTTAGCGTGTTCTTCGCGTGCCTGCCGGACTTCTTCAACAATAGGATCTTTCATCGTTCTTAAATAAGTTCTTCGGGGGTGCAAATGATGGGGGGAACGTAGCCTTCCGAGCGACACAGCGCTTCCACTTTGCCACGGATAACAGCATTGGCAATGTGTTTGAAGTTCCAGGTGAGTAAGTAGTCCATCGCGTTAACCGTAGCAATAGCAATGTGGGCTGCGTCCTCAGCCACAGTTTCAGGAATTAAGTTTCGCTCGATCATCAATTTGGCTAGTTGTAACGCTTCATCCGTAGCATCAAGCAATTTAACTTCATCAAGCTTCTTCAAACGCAATTTCGCTGCTTCATCATCGCCTCGACTTGCTTCCTGCACAACTAACTGTGAAGCATACAAATCAAAGGTGTTCTTACGATCTTTCCACCACTCCTGAGTTGCTTATTGGTAAGCAGCTACGCGCAAGTCTCAACTCGGGCGAGAAGTCAAATAACTGATGACAGTCGTCTCAATGTATACTTTGGGTTTCACGTATCTTATTCTTACAGATACAGAAGTATACGAGTATCACCACCGGAAGTTAAATCAGAAGTAGTTCATGCAACCAGATAGAAAAAAGTGATTGGCAGAACCAAGTGAGCGTACCAGCGGCAGTTGTTCTTCGGCAATTCGGTGCTGCGCGGCGGGCAGGAGCCGCGGGTGGAGAAGAACACTTCAGGTTGATACTTCACTAACATTTCCTCCGCAAATTTCGTATACTTGGGCAAGATGAACAAAGACCAAGACACGATAGAACTTCACAGCAAGGGCGGCCGCCTGTACGTCAACCCAGCGGATGTTATCTCCAGTAAGCAGGGTCGGCAGGTGTTAGCCCATTTCAAAAACTCCTCGATCTACCAATCTATTAAGCAGAGGGAAGGGAAGCCTTCCAGTGCGGCTTAGTCGCCTATGCCCTTTAACCTCCTTTTGCTTCCCCTGGTTGGTGGCTACTACCTGCTCGTCACTTCCCGCTTCACCAAGTATATTCACCAACGCATTGACCGTCAGTGGCTGATCTTTAATTCCGTGCTGGTGGGCATCGCCCTGATCTTTCTGTCCGTTGTTATCACCCAAACCTTCTGGCTACCTGCTGCCCGCCTGGACCGAAGGCATCAAACAAGCCGTTCCGCTGCAACTTCCCTACACCGGTACCGCTGTGCTCTCGCTGCTGTTCGGCATCGTTCTCCCGCATCTTTTCAATCTGTTTATCAGTAAAACCCGCGCCCTAAGTCGCTCGATCAAGCTAACGGGTAATGAACTGGAGCAACTCATCAACGGCGCGTTTCTGGATGCGTCTCTGGTGTCGTTCACGATGAAGAACGGCAAGGTATACGTTGGTTGGCCGGTATCGCTGCCGCGCCCCTCGCGGGATTCCTACCTGTCGGTGCTACCGCTGTTCAGTGGCTATCGGAATGATGAGCAGGACATTACCTTCACCACCGAATACTGGGATATCTACCAGCAGCGGCAGGATGAGGGAGAGGAGGATATGTACCGGGGTTTTTTGCTCGTGCTGTCTACCGAAGAAATAGTAAGCGCCAGCTTGTTTGATCTTGCGGTGTACGATCGCTTCAAATACAGCAAATAGCCTGACGGCCTTGGTCGGCCCCTAACTAAAGGTTCTATCGCGCAGACCACGAGGCGTTACGGACCGCCGCCCGTTGAGTTGATCACCTGTCCCGTCACCCACCCCGCATCATCAGTGCAGAGCCAACCCACCAGACGTGCCGCGTCGTCAGGTTGCCCCCACCGGCCTTGGGGTTCCATCGCTACGACGGTAGCGTGCAGCTCCTCGGTCGCGTAGCCTGTGTCCGTCGCACCGGGGTTGACGGCATTCACGGTCACGCCGGTCGGGGCTAAGTGCGCCGACAAGCTCGCTGTGAGCGGGATAAGTGCGCCTTTAGAAGCGGCGTACGCTAGCTCGGCGGGCATCGGGGTCAACTGCTGTCCTGAGATCATCAGAACGATGCGACCACCGTCGCGGCCGTCATGCTGCGCCGCGAATGCCTGTGCCAGTAGCATGGTCGCTCGGACGTTGATAATGAGATGACGGTCGATCTCCTCAGCGGTGAGTGTGCCGAGCGCGCCCATGGTGCTGTAGGTGTGGTTGGCTACGAGAATGTCAAGGTGGCCAAGTGCGTACGCTGCGCTGATGACTCGGTTCGGAGCGTCAGGATCGGATAGGTCGGCCTCAACGGACTCAACGCGGGTGCCGTGGCGGCGAAGTTCTACGACCAGTGGACCGAGCCCACCGGGATCTGCACCCCACGCCATCTCATCGTCGTACGGCCGGAATGCGTGAACGAGTAGGTTGGCCCCGAGCGATGCGAGCCGGTCGGCAATGGCGAACCCGATGCCGATGCGGCGGCTGCACCCAGTTACAAGGGCGAGACGTCCGTTAAGCGGCCGATTTTCCTGGATTGCCATGTTGTAGGAAGTTATTAAGGAACGGAGTAGAACTACTTGATTGAGCCGAAATGTACGCGGAAAACATACAGAACGCAATCGCTACGACGCTACCCGTCCGCATTGCGCCGACCGTATGTTGCTCTCTGCCAACCCAATCTAGCTTTTACTCTCGTTTCTGTCCATATTGCGGCCACTGTGAACCAACGTCTGCTCGCCTACCTCCAAATTACCCGTCCGGCCAATATCGTCACCGCCGTGGCCGATATCCTGGCGGGCTTCGCCGCTTCGGGGGCGCTGGTTATGCTTTATGCGCTACCCACTGCCCAATGGTGGACGCATCCGCTAACCGCATCCTTGGGCTGGCTGGTTTTATCCACCGTCGGACTCTACGGTGGCGGTATCGTTTTCAACGACGTGTTTGACGCAGAACTTGACCGAACCGAGCGGCCCGAGCGGCCCATTCCCCGGGGCGATGCCTCCGGGCGGGGGGCAAGTATTTTAGCGACTCTTTTGCTGACGGTGGGAGTGCTCGCCGCCGCCCAAGTATCGTTGCTTAGTGCGCTCATTGCCCTAATCGTGGCCGGACTAGCCGTGCTCTACAACGCCTGGGGAAAGCACCAGCGACTATTCGGACCCGTCAACATGGGACTGTGCCGGGGGGGCAACCTGCTGCTGGGCGTGAGTGCCGTGCCGGCGGCGGTAACTTCCGTATGGTTTCTGAGCTTGATTCCAATCGTTTATATTGCCGCCATCACCATGATCAGTCGGGGCGAGGTGCACGGTAGTAACCGCGCGGCCCTGTGGGGCGGAGTGAGCATGTATTCCCTCGTAATTAGCGGGCTGTTGGCCCTGGCGGTAGCGTTGTCGGTATCCGTAGAACTGGTTATTCCCTTTTTGCTATTGTTGGGCTTTCTGATTTATCCGCCGCTGCTTCGAGCACTACGCAGCAACGAACCGCGCTTGATTGGTTTGGCGGTGAAGGCCGGGGTGCTGTCGCTCATTGTGCTGGATGCCGCTATCGCTGCTACCTTTGGCGGATGGGTCTTCGGATTGCTCGTGCTGCTGCTACTGCCGCTGTCGCGGTGGCTGGCTACGCGTTTTGCGGTTACCTGACGCCATTTCTTAATAAACCCGAACGCACCCACCGGGAATTGCGTAATTTTGGGACACTATGAACCGTGCGGCCACCGCCTCCCGATACGTCTGATGAAACTAGACCGTTACCACCTTACCTACTGCACCAACATCCATCCCGGCGAGCGGTGGGAGGAAGTGCAGCAATCGCTGCAAACCTACCTGCCGCCCATCCGCGAAGCCCTGGCTCCCGAACAGCCCTTCGGCATCGGACTGCGGCTGTCGCACCAGGCCACCGAAGACATTCTGGGCGGAAATAAGCTAGAAGAATTTCGGACGTGGCTGGCCGAAAATAACTACTACGTATTCACCATGAACGCCTTTCCCTACGGGGGCTTCCATCGTCAGCGGGTCAAAGATGCAGTGCACCAACCCGACTGGACCACGCCGGAGCGACTGCACTACACCCTCCGCTCGTTCGACGTGCTGGCCCAACTGCTACCCGCCGATACGGAAGGCGGAATTTCTACCTCGCCCCTTTCGTACAAGCTGTGGTATACGGACGCGGCTGCGTTAAATTCGGTCCGCGACCAGGCAACCCACCACCTCACCCAGGTTGCTGAATACTTGTACCGCTTGCGCCAATCCACCGGAAAACTGCTGCACCTCGATCTGGAACCCGAACCCGACGGACTGCTGGAAAACACCCAGGAGGTGATCGACTACTTCAACAACTGGCTCCTTCCCCAGGGCATTCCGTACCTGAAACGGCAGCTAGGCATCCGCCCGGATGAAGCGGAGCATTGTTTGCGCACCCATATTCAGATTTGCTACGACGTGTGTCACTTTGCGGTCGGTTACGAACGCCCGCGCGAGGTGTTTGACCGCTGGCGGCAGGCGGGTATCCGGATCGGCAAGATTCAGATCAGCGCCGCCCTGCGCGCCCAGCTTCCGGCAGCGGTAGCCGAACGAACCGCCGTAACGCAGGCCTTCGCCTCGCTGGTAGAATCTACCTACCTGCACCAGGTAATCGCCCGCACCGCCGACGAGCAACTCATTCGTTACAACGACCTACCGGATGCGCTGGAGCACATCTCCGAACCCCACGTGCGCGAGTGGCGTACGCACTTTCACGTGCCCATCTTTGTTGCGGAGTACGGTGCGCTGACCGCCACGCAGTCGGATATTCGGGAAGTGCTGGATATCCTGCGGGACGAGCCACTCACGCAGCATCTGGAAGTAGAAACCTATACCTGGGAAGTGCTGCCCCCGGAGATTCGGCTCGGACTGGCCGAGTCGATCACGCGGGAGTTGCAGTGGGTACAAGATCATTATAGCGCATGAAAAAGACCGTAGTCCTGGACGTCGTCGCCTTATCGCCCCGCGTGGTGGGCGAGCACACGCCCTTCCTTTCCGAATGGATCGGTCGGGGCAAGCAACTGTCGATTGATCCGGTGCTGCCCGCGGTCACCTGCTCGGCCCAGTCAACCTATCTCACCGGCGAGTGGCCCAGCCAGCACGGAATCGTAGGCAACGGCTGGTACTTTCGCGACGAGTGCGAGATCAAGTTCTGGCGACAGTCGAACCAACTGGTGCAAGCGCCCAAGGTGTGGGACGTGGCCAAGCGCATCGACCCCAACTTCACCTGCGCCAACCTGTTCTGGTGGTACAATATGTACTCTTCGGCCGACTACACCGTGACTCCGCGTCCGTTGTACCCCGCCGACGGGCGCAAACTGCCCGATATCTACACCCAGCCCATGGACCTGCGCGACCGCTTGCAGCAGGAACTTGGGCAATTTCCGCTGTTTGAGTTCTGGGGCCCGAACGCCAACATCAACTCCACCCGCTGGATCGCTGAAGCCACCAAAAAGGTAGACCAGTGGCACGATCCCACGTTGACGCTCGTCTACCTGCCGCACCTCGATTACAACCTACAGCGCTGCGGGATCGACTTCGATAAGATCGGTGGCGACCTGCGGGAGATTGACGCGGTGTGCCGCGACCTGATTACCTACTACGAGGACCAGGGAGCGCAGGTCGTGTTACTGTCGGAGTACGGCATTACCAGCGTAAGTCAGCCGGTGCACATCAACCGGGTGCTGCGCGAGCAGGGGTACATCACGGTGAAAAACGAACTGGGTCACGAACTGCTGGATGCGGGGGTGAGCCGGGCCTTCGCGGTGGCCGACCACCAGCTGGCGCACGTCTACGTGAACGAAGCAGAAGCGATTCCGAAGGTGAAAGCATTGCTGGAAGGAACGCCCGGCATTGCCTACGTACTAGACGAAGCTGGAAAGAAGCAGCACCACCTAAATCACGAGCGGGCCGGAGAGCTGGTGGCGGTGGCTGAGCCGGATGCTTGGTTCACGTATTACTACTGGCTGGACGATGCCAAGGCGCCCGACTTTGCCCGCACGGTCAACATCCACCGCAAGCCCGGCTACGACCCGGTAGAAGTGTTCGCCGATCCCGACATTCGCTTTCTGAAAGCAAAAATCGGCACCACCTTGCTAAAGAAAAAGCTCGGATTTCGCTACCTTATGGACGTTATTCCGTTGGATGCCACCCTGGTGAAAGGTTCGCACGGCGGCATTGATACCATGCCGGAAGACCGTCCGCTGCTGGTGAGCCAGCACGCTGACCTGCTACCGGACACCGCCATTGCCCCAACGAGCGTGATCGACGTGATCCTGGCGCACCTGACGGTAGAAGATTTGGAAAAGGCGAAACAGGGGTAGGGGATGATTAATCTTTGTTTACTTCATGTTGCTATGGTGTCTGAGACTGCTTCGGCAGCGTGCGGTTTCATTAGTTTAACAATTCAAACGATAAGCCGCTGCCTAGCGTTCTGTCTATAAAACCAACATTAGCCTCGCAGTCGCGTCTTCAATGATCCAGCATTTGGCCCCTTAGAAAATTCCTCACCATGAACATTTATCAAGAAGCTCAGCACCGGCAACTGCAACTGGAAACCCGGCGGCACTTTCTCAAGAAGTGCACCTCCGGACTCGGCGCGGTGGCGCTCGGCTCGCTGATGGGCTGCGAGCTCGGTTCTTCGGCTGCCCAAACTGGCCCGGCAACCATCCAGGCCGCACTAACCGATGCCAACCCAATGGCCGCCAAGTTCGCGCACTACGCCGCCCGGGCCAAGCGGGTGATCTACCTGCACATGGCCGGTTCGCCCTCCCAACTTGAGCTCTTCGACTATAAGCCCGAACTGGCTAAACTGCATAACAAGGACTGTCCGCCCTCGCTACTGGAGGGAAAGCGCTTCGCTTTTATCCAGGGCGTGCCCAAAATGCTGGGTCCGCAGGCCACCTTCGCCCGGTACGGCGAATCGGACACGATGGTGTCGGACCGGCTGCCGCACTTCTCCACCATCGTCGATGAGGTAGCCCTGATCAAATCGATGCACACCGACGAGTTTAACCACGCCCCGGCCCAACTGCTGATGCAAACCGGCAGCCCGCGCCTGGGTCGGCCCAGCATGGGCGCTTGGGTGACCTACGGACTAGGATCGGAAAACGAGAACCTGCCGGGCTTCCTGGTGCTGGTGTCGGGCGGCAAAACGCCCAGCGCGGGCAAGAGCGTGTGGGGCAGCGGCTTTCTGCCGTCGGTGTACCAGGGCGTGCAGTGCCGCTCGGAGGGCGACCCGGTGCTCTACGTGTCGGACCCCGCCGGGATGAACCGCAACCTGCGCCGCAAGACACTGGACGCTATCAACCAGATCAACCAGCAGGAATACCAAGAAGTGGGCGACCCGGAGATCATGACCCGCATCTCGCAGTACGAGATGGCCTTCCGCATGCAAATGTCGGTGCCCGAGGTGATGGACATCGCCGACGAGCCAGCGTACATTCACGAACTGTACGGCACCGAACCGGGCAAAGCCTCATTCGCGAACAACTGCTTGCTGGCGCGCCGCTTGGTAGAAAAAGGCGTTCGCTTTGTGCAGTTGTTCGACTGGGGTTGGGACTCGCACGGCTCGGACCGGGCCAATGGCCTGAACGCTGGCTTCCAAGACAAGTGCCGAGAAGTGGACCAACCGATGACAGCGCTGATCAAAGACCTGAAGCAACGCGGCTTGCTGGACGAGACGCTGGTGATCTGGGGCGGGGAGTTCGGGCGCACGCCCATGCAGGAGAACCGCAACGGCAAAGAGATGCCCTTTATGGGCCGCGATCATCACACTGAGGCCTTCACCATGTGGATGGCTGGGGGCGGCATTAAGGGCGGCGTGACCTACGGCGAAACCGACGAAATCGGCTACTACGCCACCAAAGATCGCGTGCACATCCACGACTTGCAGGCCACCGCGCTGCATCTCTTAGGCATGAACCACGAAAAACTAACTTACCACTTTCAGGGCCGCGATTTTCGACTCACCGACGTGCACGGCAAAATTGTGAAGGGAGTGTTGGCTTGAAAATAGTCCATAGTTTATCAGTCGACAGTCCACAGAAAAAATAAAAAAATGAACGCTAACATCAACTCCACCCGCTGGATTGCTGAAGCCACCAAAAAGGTAGACCAGTGGCACGACCCCACGCTGACGCTCGTCTACCTGCCCCATCTAGATTACAACCTACAGCGCTGCGGCATCGATTTCAATAAGATCGCTGCCGACCTGCGGGATATTGATGCGGTGTGCCGTGATTTAATTACTTACTACGAGGACCAGGGAGCGCAGGTCGTGTTACTGTCGGAGTACGGCATTACCAGCGTAAGTCAGCCGGTGCACATCAACCGGGTGCTGCGCGAGCAGGGGTACATCACGGTGAAAAACGAACTGGGTCACGAACTGCTGGATGCGGGGGTGAGCCGGGCCTTCGCGGTGGCCGACCACCAGCTGGCGCACGTCTACGTGAACGAACCCGAAGCGATTCCACAGGTGAAAGCATTGCTGGAAGGAACGCCCGGCATTGCCTACGTACTAGACGAAGCTGGAAAGGAAAAGCACCACTTAAATCACGAGCGGGCCGGAGAGCTGATGGCGGTGGCCGAGCCGGATGCTTGGTTCACGTATTACTACTGGCTGGACGATGCCAAGGCGCCCGACTTTGCCCGCACGGTCAACATCCACCGTAAGCCCGGCTACGACCCGGTAGAAGTGTTTGCCGATCCCGACATTCGCTTTCTGAAAGCAAAAATCGGCACCACCTTGCTAAAGAAAAAGCTCGGATTTCGCTACCTTATGGACGTTATTCCGTTGGATGCCACCCTGGTGAAAGGTTCGCACGGCGGCATTGATACCATGCCGGAAGACCGTCCGCTGCTGGTGAGTCAGCACGCTGACCTGCTACCGGACACCGCCATTGCCCCAACGAGCGTGATTGACGTGATTCTAGCGCACCTGACGGTAGAAGATTTGGAAAAGGCGAAACAGGGGTAGGGGATGATTAATCTTTGTTTACTTCATGTTGCTATGGTGTCTGAGACTGCTTCGGCAGCGTGCGGTTTCATTAGTTTAACAATTCAAACGATAAGCCGCTGCCTAGCGTTCTGTCTATAAAACCAACATTAGCCTCGCAGTCGCGTCTTCGATGATCCAGCATTTGGCCCCTTAGAAAATTCCTCACCATGAACATTTATCAAGAAGCTCAGCACCGGCAACTGCAACTGGAAACCCGGCGGCACTTTCTCAAGAAGTGCACCTCCGGACTCGGCGCGGTGGCGCTCGGCTCGCTGATGGGCTGCGAGCTCGGTTCTTCGGCTGCCCAAACTGGCCCGGCAACCATCCAGGCCGCACTAACCGATGTCAACCCAATGGCCGCCAAGTTCGCGCACTACGCCGCCCGGGCCAAGCGGGTGATCTACCTGCACATGGCCGGTTCGCCCTCCCAACTTGAGCTCTTCGACTATAAGCCCGAACTGGCTAAACTGCATAACAAGGACTGTCCGCCCTCGCTACTGGAGGGAAAGCGCTTCGCTTTTATCCAGGGCGTGCCCAAAATGCTGGGTCCGCAGGCCACCTTCGCCCGGTACGGCGAATCGGACACGATGGTGTCGGACCGGCTGCCGCACTTCTCCACCATTGTCGATGAGGTAGCCCTGATCAAATCGATGCACACCGACGAGTTCAACCACGCCCCCGCGCAACTGCTGATGCAAACCGGCAGCCCGCGCCTGGGTCGGCCCAGCATGGGCTCTTGGGTGACCTACGGACTGGGATCGGAGAACGAAAACCTGCCGGGCTTCCTGGTGCTGGTGTCGGGCGGCAAAACGCCCAGCGCGGGCAAGAGCGTATGGGGCAGTGGCTTTCTGCCGTCGGTGTACCAGGGCGTGCAGTGCCGCTCGGAGGGCGACCCGGTGCTCTACGTGTCGGACCCCGCCGGGATGAACCGCAACCTGCGCCGCAAGACACTGGACGCTATCAACCAGATCAACCAGCAGGAATACCAAGAAGTGGGCGACCCGGAGATCATGACCCGCATTTCGCAGTACGAGATGGCCTTCCGCATGCAGATGTCGGTACCCGAGGTGATGGATATTGCCGACGAGCCGCCGTACATTCACGAAATGTACGGCACCGAACCAGGCAAAGCCTCTTTCGCGAACAACTGCTTGCTGGCGCGCCGCTTGGTAGAAAAAGGCGTTCGCTTTGTGCAGTTGTTCGACTGGGGTTGGGACTCGCACGGCTCGGACCGGGCCAATGGCCTGAACGCTGGCTTCCAAGACAAGTGCCGAGAAGTGGACCAACCGATGACAGCGCTGATCAAAGACCTGAAGCAACGCGGCTTGCTGGACGAGACGCTGGTGATCTGGGGCGGGGAGTTCGGGCGCACGCCCATGCAGGAGAACCGCAACGGCAAAGAGATGCCCTTCATGGGCCGCGATCACCACACTGAGGCCTTCACCATGTGGATGGCTGGGGGTGGCATTAAGGGCGGCGTAACCTACGGCGAAACCGACGAAATTGGCTACTACGCCACCAAAGATCGCGTGCACATCCACGACTTGCAGGCCACCGCGCTGCATCTCTTAGGCATGAACCACGAAAAACTAACTTACCACTTTCAGGGCCGCGACTTCCGCCTCACCGACGTGCACGGTAAAATTGTGAAGGGAGTGTTGGCTTGAAAATAGTCCATAGTTTATCAGTCGACAGTCCACAGCAATTATTGTCTATCGACTATCAAGCTGTGGTCTGTCGCCCATCGACTGTGGACTATTTACTAGAGTTATTCGGCAAGAAACAGTAATTTAGAAATCGCAACGTTAACATCACGCCAGCACTAGACAACCTATGGATCAAGAAGTTTCGGATATCGTTTTGTTTTTCGGGCGGTTTCATCCGCTTATTCTGCACCTGCCCATTGGCTTTCTGGCCATTGCCTTCTTGCTGGAGGTCCTGTCGCGTTTTGAGCGATTTCGCAACTACCAACCCGCGGTGGCTCCGGTGCTGCTACTGGGAGCCGCTACGGCGGTAATCGCCGCGGGCCTGGGCTACATGCTGGCCCAGGGCGGGGGCTATAACGAAGACCTGCTCACGCTGCACCAGTGGCTCGGCATTGGGGTGGCGGTGGCTTCCATCCTTTCATTTGTTCTTTTGCTGCAAGCGCGGCAACGTCCGGCGCTGGACAAAGCCTACGTTAGCGTGTTCTCCGTAACCGTGCTGATGCTGATGGGGGCGGGGCACTTTGGCGGCTCGCTCACCCACGGCTCCGACTACCTCACCAAGTACATGCCCAACCCCCTGCGAAAAGTAGCCGGACTGCCGCCGAAGGAAGACAAAGAAGTGAAAATGATCACCGACCTGCCGTCGGCGGTGGTGTATACCGACATCGTGCATCCTATTCTGGAAGCGCGCTGCGTGTCGTGCCACAACGACGATAAGATGAAGGGCGAACTGATGATGCACACCTTGCAGGCCCTGGAAGCCGGAGGTGAGAACGGACCCATCTTCGTGGCGGGCAGCGCGGCTGAGAGTCACATGATCCAGCGGATTCTCCTGCCCAAAGAAGACGAAGAACACATGCCTCCCGATGGCAAAAGTCAGCTTACCGACGAGCAGATCACGCTGCTCACCTGGTGGATCAACGAAGGTGCGCCCTTCGACAAGACGGTGGCCGAACTCACCGTGGTCGACGAGGTGCAGCTGGTGCTCAATACCCTGGCCGACCCCGACGCCAACAAAACTGCGGTGGAAAAACTGCTCGCTTCCAAGGTGACGCCCGCCGATAGCCAAGCCGTCGCGCAACTGCAACGGGTCGGACTGTCAGTGATGCCCCTGGCGGCCAACGTAGCTTGGTTGCAGGTAACCATCCCTTCCAACTTCACGGGCGACTCGGTGCTGCAGCAGTTGCGTCCGGTGGCCGAGCAAGTCACCTGGCTCGACCTGGGCAACCGACCCACCAGCGATGAAGCGTTGGCCGCCCTGCCCCAGTTTAAAAACCTAACGCGCTTGCACCTGGAAAACACGGAGGTGAGTAACGCGGGACTGGCGCACTTGAAAGACCTACCTTACCTGGAGTATCTAAACCTGTACGGCACCCAGGTGAGCGACGAAGGCATCGCGCAGCTTAGCGAACTGAAGAACTTGCGCAAGCTCTATCTTTGGCAAACGGCAGTAACTCCCCAAGCCGCCACCCGTTTGCGGGAAGCCGTGCCCGGTCTGGAGGTGAATCTGGGCCTGGACGCTCCGGCCACTGACTCGGTGAAGACCGCCGACGGCGCAGAAAAGGAGCAGGAGACGGCGCAGCGGGATACCGACGCTGAATTAGTTGCTCGATCGGTGCCGTAAAGCACACTATCGGCTGATTTTCCATTCACCAGTCCGGAAGCCAGCAGAATTATCTTCCGAATCGACACTTCGAAGTTTCGTAAAGCACTTTTGTCGCGCCAAAGCACGCTACATTGTTTTGTAGCGTGCTTTTATTTCAGCAATTCCCGTTACGACGTTTTGTAAACCACTTTGGTTGCTGCTGTTCGTGCTTGCGACAAATTGTAGTGGCTCTTCGTCGCGACATTGCCGCCTTACGATGAATTGTAGATAGCTTGTGAGAAGCAGTTATGTTTTTCAGGTACGCGGGGCTACTCCAGTGCGGTAGTAGCATCGGTAATGATGTTTCGTACTTGTTCTTCAAACCAGCGGGTCTGGCCCAACGCTTGCTTATTCAGACCAACTCGTTGAGGAATGTTTTTGCCGATGTCTTTAGCGGGCAACACCCGGTAGAAAGTATCAAAATCCGAATGCTTAAGCAGAGGAATGAATGCCGACGCATTTCCTCGGAAATCTTTCAGCTTTTTGGCGTGTTCGTTCTCCCGGAAAAACGGGTAACTTTGCCGGGCATCTTGGATTTTTACCAGCAACTTTTCGTACTGTTCTTCTTTGACTTCTACCCAGCTACTGATGTATTTTTCCTTGTCAAATGCTTTTCCTCGTTCCCGATAATATTCCTCCAAGTTATCGGGGTGGTAGAAATAGTTCTCTATGCTATAGTAGTCCAGCACGAACAAGTCAGGGTACGTTTGCCGAATAAGTTGTATTTCCTCGTCAGTCAGGAAATCACGATCAATGAGTCCTCGGTAGTTAGTGTTTTTGGATTTGTGAAAGACATCGTTCTTGTCTCGGGCGGTGAAGAATATCGTATTTTCCAGGTGAATATTGTTGTAATAAAAAGTATCAGTATTCTCAGCAAAGAAGATATCTTTTCCATCGAATACTTTCGCCAGAAATTCCTGATCAACCGCTACTTCAAATACGTCGAAGCTATTCTTCGGCGAAGGATGAATTACCTGAGGTTTGTCAAAGTCCAGGGCATCAAAATCGATGATAGCGGCGCGTTCGTAGTCGTTGGCGTAGTCGATAAAGCCCAGGGCGTGACTGGCCGTCCACAGTTGACAGTTGTCGGGGAGCCAGTGTTCGGTAATTTCCTGTAGCAGTTTATACTGAAGACGGGTGTTGAGGTGCAGATCTATCTCATCCAGAAAATAAATCGTATCCTGGTAGTACGAGCGGCGGCTTAGTAGATTGATAAGGATGTTGAAAATCTCTTTTTCACCGCTGCTCAGCAAGTCGTAATGAAACTCGGCTTCGCCCTTCCGAAACTGTACTTCAGCTACTTTGCCATCTAGTGGGGGAATAATGGATAACAACTTGGGGACAATATTTTCTTGCCCTTCGAAAATCCGTTCAAACGCCTCATTAATCGGTTGAACGTAACTGTCAAAAATAACCTGCTTTTCCTGATCCGACTTATAGATGTAGCGCAGAATATCCCGAGTAATATTCTCTAAATCATTTTCAAAACGTTCGTCTCGTTCAATGTAAATGCGAGGGCGATCCGCATCCGCCTGAATGTTTAGCTCTCGGTTTGCGCCGAGTGTAGTTCGGGTTAGTCGTGGCACTTGCCGAAGACTGCTACGGCCATAAAAAGACAGGGGGTTAACGTCTTCAGAGTAAAGAACGTTACGATTATCATCTATTGCGAAGTTTAAATTCTTTCCATCTACCGTCTCTGCGCTCACTGAGTAACTTGTATTAGAGATTTTTGCGTAGTAGGATTGAGGAGCACTGTCCGGGCCACCCCCCCGCCGCATAATTGTTAATAGCTCGAACGCATCAAAGACCGACGATTTACCACTGCCGTTCGCTCCAATAAGGAGTACCGATCGGTAGGGCTCGGACGGTTGTCCCAGATCAATGGTGAGGTCGTTAAACCGCTTAAAGTTTTGGAGATGAATTTTTTGTAAGTACATAGCGCCAGCAAAAGTAGCACAAAATAAGAGATTGCTATTTTTAAAGCTACGCCAAAATATCCCGCACCACCTCGCCGTGCACGTCGGTGAGGCGGTAGCGACGGCCCTGGTGCTTGAAGATCAGGCGCTCGTGGTCGATGCCCATCAGGTGCAGTAGGGTGGCCTGAAAATCGTGCACGTGCACCGGCTTCTGCGTCACGTTATAGCTAAACTCGTCGGTTTCGCCGTAGGTGATCCCCGGCTTCACCCCGCCCCCGGCCATCCACATGGTGAAGCAGCGCGGATGGTGATCACGGCCGTAGTTGTCTTTGGTCAGTTTGCCCTGCGAGAAACTGGTTCGCCCAAACTCGCCGCCCCACACCACCAGGGTGTCGTCTAGCAAACCCCGCTGCTTGAGGTCGGTCACCAGCGCGGCCGAAGCCTGATCGGAGGTTTTGGCCATCTGCCGGATGCCGCTGGGCAGGTTGCCGTGCTGGTCCCAACCCATGTGATACAGCTGAATAAAGCGCACGTCTTGCTCGGCCAGCCGCCGGGCCATCAGGCAGTTGGCCGCGAAGGTGCCGGGCGTGCGGGCGTCCTCTCCGTACAGGTCAAATACGTGGTCCGGTTCATTCGACAGGTCTACCACCTCGGGCACCGAGCTTTGCATGCGGTAGGCCATTTCGTACTGACTGATCTTTGACTCAATTTCCGGGTCGCCCCAGGTATCCATCTGCTTCTGGTTGAGTTGGGCGATGTAGTCCAGCGCGCGGCGGCGGTCGGTGCGCGACACGCCCGCCGGGTTGTTGAGGTACAATACCGGGTCTTGACTAGACCGAAACTGCACCCCCTGGTGGTACGAGGGTAAGAAGCCGTTGCCCCAGGCGCTGGAGTTGAGCGGCTGGGCGCCTCCGCCCTTCGACACCAGCACCACAAAGGCAGGCAGATTCTCGTTCTCGCTGCCCAGACCGTAGCTCAGCCACGAGCCAATGCTGGGCCGTCCCGACTGCTGCGAGCCGGTCTGGAAGAAGATCACGGCGGGCTCGTGGTTGATGGCGTCGGTATGCATCGACTTCACGATGCACAGGTCGTCGACCACCCGAGCTGTGTGGGGCATTAGTTCGCTCACCCAGGCCCCGCTCTGTCCGTACTGCGCAAAGTCAAAGATCGATCCCACCAGCGGAAACTCGGCCTGGTTCGACACCATGCCCGACAGCCGCTGATTGCCCCGCACCGACGCCGGAATGTCCTGCCCCACCATTTCGGATAGTCTAGGTTTGTAGTCGAACAGTTCAATCTGCGAGGGGCCGCCACTCTGGAACAGGTAGATCACCCGCTTGGCTTTGGGAGCAAAATGGCGCGTAGGCAACACTCCGGCCGCGGGCTCGCCTCCGACCGCAAGCTGACCGAACGATTTCAGCGGATCAAGCAGCGAGGCGATGGCGGCACCGCCCAAACCCAGCGTAGACTGCGTCAGAAAGCGGCGGCGGTTCATTTCGTGCAAAGGGTTGTTCATATTGTTGTTATTTGCAGAAGAGTAAGGCGAACGCGTTACAAACGCGCCCGATTAAGGCTGTTCATCCTGGCTATCCTGTGACAATCCCGCTCATCCTGATCACCTTTTGGTATACGCCTCGTCCGTATTCATAATCGCGTTGGCCACGCTCGCCAACGAGGCTAGTTGTACCACGTCCAGCTCCTGGTTTGGCTGGTATTCGCCCGTAGATAGGTAAGCCACGGCACTTTCCGGTGCTTCGGCAAAACGAGCAACTTCTTCCTGATACATTTGCGTGATAATTCGCACTTCTTCCGAATCGGGATGCCGCCCCGTAAGCGCCCGAAACCCGAAGGTAAGTTGCTCTTTTAGCCCGTTGCCGCCTTCTTGCAGCATGCGCTCGGCCAGCGCCCGGCAGGCTTCCAGGTACTGCGGATCGTTGAGCAGCACCAACGCTTGCAGCGGCGTGCTGGTGGTGCGACGCCGCACGGTGCACCCGTCGCGGTCGGCCGCGTCGAAGATAAGCATCGAGGGGGGCGGTGCGGTGCGCTTCCAGATGGTGTAGAGGCTGCGCCGGTAGAGGTCATCGCCTTCGGACTGCCGATACTGGTAGCGCCAAGGCTTGTTGCTCAGCTCATCCCACAGCCCTTCCGGTTGGTAGGGATACACGCTTTCGCCGCCCACTTTCTGGGCCAGCAAACCACTGATTGCCAGCGCGTTGTCGCGGATCATCTCGGCGGGCAACCGGTGCCGCGGGCCGCGGGCCAGCAGCAGATTGTCCGGGTCTTTCTCCAGCATTGCCGGTTCAATCACCGACGACTGCCGGTAGGTGGCCGACGTAACAATCAGTTGGTGCATCGCTTTCTTGTCCCAGCCCGAAGCGATGAACTGCCGGGCCAGCCAGTCCAACAATTCGGGGTGGGTGGGCAGGTCACCCTGGTTGCCAAAGTCGTCGGTGGTGGGCACCAGGCCCTGTCCGAAGTGCATCTGCCAAAAGCGGTTCACCGCCACGCGCGCCGTCAGCGGGTTCTGCGGGTGGGTGAGCCAGCGGGCCAGTCCCAGCCGATTTTGGGGCAGCGTATCGGGGAAGGGCAGCACCTGCTCGGGCGTGCCGGGAGTAACGGACTCTCCGTGGGCATCGTACACCCCCCGCTCCAGCACAAACGTCGGGCGGGGTTCGGGTTGGTCGCCCATCACCATGATCTCCGGTGCGGCGCTCAGCAGTTCGTTCTCCCGGGCGCGCAGTTGTCGTAGTTTTTGCTGCTGCGCTTGCTGCTGCGGATCGTAGTGCGCTCGGTAGTATTCTTGCAACTGTTCGGCCGTAGCGGGCTGCGTTGCGTCGGGGCCGTATCCCTGCTTCACCTCCAGGGCGGTCAGGTTGCGGTCGAAGATTCTGAGTTCGTCAATGGCTCCTCCCGGAAACGTGGTGTGGTTGGCGCGCATGCCCATAAAAAAGCCCTCAAACTCGTAGGTGTGCTCGTTCTTCCTGCGGAATGATACTCTTGTAAAGGTTGTCGTACACCACCGCCGTGGGTGCGCGTTCGCCGTTGATGAAAATCTGCGTACCCGCCGCCCGGCTCGAGCCGTCGTAGGTCAGCGTCACTTGCGCCCATTCGCCCACGGGCAGTGCCTCCGTGGCGGTGACCTGAATGGCATTGTGCGGATACGAGTGGGCCAGCTGAAACGACGGTTTGTTGTCCAGCAGCAGCAGGGTGTAGCCCGTGAAGCCGTAGCGCTTGTGGTAGCTGTGCTGAAACACCGTGGCTTCCTCGTAGGTTTTGGCCGGTTTGATCCACAGGCTCACCGTGAACGGATCGCTGCGATTGAACAGTCCTACGTCTTTGCCAAGGGTCACGCTGTTGTTGGCATCGATGCCAATGGCGCCGCCCTGCACCCCATCAACGGGCAGCGGGTCGTTGAGCGTGGCGGGTTTGGTGGCGTCTAGCTTGTTGACCGAACGGTTGCCGGTGACCTTATCAAAAGGGTAGTGCGCCACCAGGCTCCGACGCAGGTGCTGCGCGATGTCGGCCTGCACCCGGACTTCGGTGATGGCGGGAGTGGCCTTTTGGTGGTGCGTTGCCACCTGCTGCTCGTGCCGGGCGATGGCCCGCTTCAGCGCGGCAATCTGCGTGTCGGTGGCCGAATCGGTGAGCAGCAGGGCCGGGCCGGGGGTTTGGTCGATGCCGTAGGACGGGCTGCCAATCTCGAAGGTGCTGTTGAAGAAGGCAAACAGCTGGAAGTATTCCTTCTGAGAAATCGGATCGTACTTGTGGTCGTGGCAACGGGCGCACTCGACGGAGAGTCCCAGAAAGGCTTTGCCCAGCGTGTTGGTTTCGATCAGCCACGTACTCCACGCGGTATTCTTCGTAGATGATGCCCGCTTCAGAGTTCTGCTTGTGGTTGCGGTTGAAGGCGGTGGCCAGCACCTGCTCCTTGGTAGGATTGGGCAGCAGATCGCCCGCCAGTTGCCAGGTGATAAAGTCGTCGTAGGGCAGGTTTTCGTTGTAGGATTTAATCACCCAGTCGCGCCAGGGCCACATGGGGCGGTGCTTGTCGTCGAGGTAGCCGTAACTGTCGGCGAAGCGGGCCACGTCCATCCAGTGGGTGGCCATGCGTTCCCCGTAGGCCGGGGAAGCCAGCAGCCGATCCACCACGCGCTCGTAGGCGTCGGGCGATTCGTCGGCCAGAAAAGCGTCTATTTCTTCCAGGGTCGGCGGCAGTCCGGTGAGGTCGAAGCTCACCCGGCGAATCAGCGTTTCCCGGTCTGCCTCGGGCGAGGGGGATAGTGAAGCGCCTTCCAGTTTAGCCAGCACAAAGTGGTCAATCGGATTGCGTGCCCAATCGGCTTGTGTAACGTTCGGCAGTTCGGGCAACTCCGGCGTGATGAAGGCCCAGTGCGGTTTCCACACCGCGCCTTGCTCAATCCAGCGGCTGAGAATAGCAATTTCTCGGGGCGAAAGCGAAAGATTCGACTCCGGTGGCGGCATCTGCACTTCCGGGTCGGAGGCTACGATGCGCTGATACACGGCACTCTGGCGTAGGTTGCCCGGCACGATCACGTGTCCGTTGCCTTCGGTGAGCGCGGCGAACAGTCCCGCTTCGGTATCCAGCCGCAGGTCGGCTTCCTGGTTGTTTTTGTCCGGCCCGTGGCAGGCGAAGCAGCGGTCGGATAGAATTGGCTTCACGTGCCGGTTGAAGTCGATAATCCTGGGGATTGACTTTCCAGCTTCCACCACCGCGGCGGGCTTCTCGGGCTGGCAGGCAAGCAGCAGCATCACTCCTAAAAAGTACCAATACGCTTGGGGCGGCGGCAAGAAGCGTGACATAAGGTTGCGTGTCTTTATACCTAAACGAACAATGTACGATTTCCGGAGAACTTATACCAGCCCTGCGGGCACCCGTTTTGGTAATCCGGGCCAACTAGTGCTCTCAATGGTCTGCAATGGCTAAGTGACTTACCGACCGGTGATTTGCAATCGGGCCGTGGTTTTTAAAAATTTACGGTTGAACTCAATGAGCGATGGGGGAACGGTTATTCCGGGATTTTCAGTAGCTTAGCGGTGTTGTTATTTTACTTCTAACCCTGAACCAACGTGAAAAAGCCGTTTCTTTACCTTATTAGTGCCTGCGCCGTCCTGCTGACCGTCGGTTTTTCGACCCCCCAAGACAACGAATGGGTCAGCCTGTTCGATGGTAAAACGCTGGACGGCTGGCGGGCCAGTGAGCATCCGGGTACCTTCTCGGTGGAAGACGGCAAGATCGTGGTGCACGGCCCCCGCGCCCATCTGTTCTACGAAGGACCGGTAGAAAACCATGACTTTAAGAACTTCGAGTTTAAGGCCCAGGTGATGACCACGCCCGGCTCCAACTCCGGGATGTACGTGCACACCCGTTATCAGGAGGAAGGCTGGCCCGGCCAGGGCTACGAGGTGCAGGTGAACAACTCGCACACCGACTGGCGCCGCACGGGCAGCCTGTACGGCATCGACGACGTGAAAGAGCAGGTGGTGCCGGATAATGAATGGTACACCGAACACATCATCGTGCGTGGGAAGAGCGTCACCGTGAAGATTAACGGCAAAACCGTGGTGGATTACACCGAGCCCGACAACCTGGAGCGCAAGGAAGGGGACGAAGCCCGTCGGCTATCGAGCGGCACCGTGGCCCTGCAGGGGCACGATCCCGACAGCAAGGTGTATTACAAAGATATTATGGTGAAGCCGCTGGGGGATTAGCTAAAGGCGTTTATCAAAGGATGCTTTGCAGTAAGGAGGTCAGGACACCGTCTGCATGGCCGTCAGTTTGCTGTACAGTCCGCCCTGCTCTACCAAATCTTCGTGGCGACCGCGCTCGGTGATTTTGCCCTGCTGCACCACCACAATCTCATCGGCGTGCTGAATGGTGCTCAGGCGGTGGGCAATCACCACCGAGGTGCGGTTGCGCATCAGGTTGGTGAGCGCCTCCTGCACCAGCCGCTCCGATTCCGAATCCAGCGCCGAGGTGGCTTCGTCCAGAATAAGAATGGGCGGATTTTTGAGCACCGCCCGGGCAATGCTGATGCGCTGCCGCTGTCCGCCCGACAGCTTGGTGCCCCGCTCACCGACCAGCGTTTGGTACTGCTCGGGAGTTTCCAGAATGAAGTCGTGGGCGTTGGCGATGCGGGCGGCCTGCATCACTTCCTCCGCGCTGGCGTCGGGCTTGCCGAAGGCGATGTTATTGAAGATGGTGTCGTTAAACAAAATCGATTCTTGGGTCACAATGCCCATCTGCCGCCGCACCGAAGCCATGGTGTAGGCGGTGAGCGGTTGGTCATCTAAGTAGATTGCGCCCTCGGTAGGGTCGTAGAAGCGGGGGATCAGGTCGGCCAGTGTTGACTTTCCTCCGCCCGACGGACCCACCAACGCCACCGTGGTGCCCTTTTCTACCGTCAGGTTAATATCCTTCAGCACCGCATCCTGCTCGTAGGCAAACCACACATTCTCGAAGCGAATGTGGTGCTCAAACCGCGCCAGCTCCTGGGCATCGGGACGGTCTTGGATCAGCGGGACGGTGTCGATGATGCTGAAGATTCGCTCGCCCGAGGCCAGTCCGCGCTGGATGCTGCTCAGGGCATTGCTGATGGCCTTGGCGGGCGACAGAATCTGCGAAAAGAGAATGATGTAGGTAATGAACTCGCTGGCACTGAGGGCGGAGGTGTTGTTGAGCACCAGCACGCCCCCGTAGAGCAAGATGCCCGCCACCACCGTTACCCCCATGAACTCCGACATGGGCGAAGCCGCCTCTTGCTTGCGGGCCATCGATACGGTGAGTTGGGCGTAGGCCCCCACTTCTTCCTTGAACCGCCGCCGAATCAGGGGGCGGGCATTGAAGGCCTTCACGATGCGCATGCCCGACAATGTTTCGTTCGAGCATACTCAGCAGGCGACCCAGCGACTCCTGACTCTGGGTGGCCTTTTGCTTCAGTCGCTTGGCAATTTCGGCAATCAGAAAGCCCGAGATGGGCATCACCAGCATGGTGAACAGCGTTAGCTTGGCCGACATGAACAGCAGCACCAGAAAATAGCCGATGATGGTGGCCGGTTCTTTGAAGGCTACCCGCAGGGTGTTCACCACCGAATACTCCACTTCTTGCACGTCGTTGGTAATGCGCGACAGGATATCGCCCTTGCGCTCGGTAGAAAAGTAGCCCAGATGCAGCTGGGTCACCTGATCGAAGATGCGCATCCGCATTCTGAAGATAACCTGCGCCCGAATTTTAGCCAGCGTGAGCGCCGACGCGTAGCGAAACAGGTTGGCCAGAAACACCGACACCACAATGATCACGCAGACGAAGATCAAAGCTCCCACTTCACCGTACTGCGCGATAATCTCCAGAAAGTAGTAGTTAAATAGCTCGATGAGGTAGTTTATCGACAGGCTGAATTCCGGCAACGCGCGCAACTGATTGCTTCCTTCGGCACCCACCTGATCGAACAGCACTTTGAACAGCGGAATCAGCATTGTGAAGTTAATCAGCCCGAATACAATCGACAGAACGGCAAAGATCAGATACTGAGGTAGGTAGCGTCGGTAGGGACGAGCAAACGACAGGATGCGCAGGTAGGTATTCATTGAAGAAGATGAGAGGAAGATAACGAGCTGGTGCGCGCCAAAGAAATCAGACCGACGGTGAAATCCCTACGTTTTATTGAGAAAATCAAAGAAAATCCCTAAGATTGCCCCCGGTTAAACCAATTGAGCTACGGCGGGTTACCACGCTACATTACTAAACACACATTACTTATGTTTGATGCCAACGGAACAGAAGGCTTAGAGTTGTTTACCTGGATTGTGGCCGGATTAATCGGGATGGTTGCCGCAGTCGGTTTTGGTCACTTTTTGCTGGTGAACGAAGAAGATCGAGAAGATGTGATGCCCTTAGATGACGACGAAACCACCAAGTAGCCGATGAAAGCCTTATTTCGAGTGATTTTTAGTGGTCCCACCACCATTTTGTTGACGCTGTTACTGTTGGCCGCGTTGGTGCTGATATTTACCAGCGTATTCGATTTCGTCTAGGGAGCTACCCAACTGCCTTGCCACGCATCTTCTTGCCAGTGAAACTGCGTGCGCAGGTGCCCTTCGCGACGGAGTTTCAGGTAGTCTAGCTCGATCACCTGAGCTATGAGCACCATAAAATTACCAAACCCTTTTTGAGTGTTTTCTTCGTTCGCGGTTTCCTTGAAATGGGGCGGAAGGTTGTCGGTATACGCTTCGGAAGGAGTGCCCGGCGCCACTGGGCCCAGATAATCGCCCCGGGCCGCGGGCGGAATAGCGTCGAAGTGTTTCTGGGCCAATTGGTCCTGATGGTGCAGCGTGATTATACTCCGCGCGCGGATTTGCTCCTTGCTGCCGTGGTCGTAGAACAACCAACCGCCCTCAAGCAGTTGCTGCAGGTCCGCAATTTTTTGCGTACGTTGGTCAGAATAGCTGATAAGTTGTCGCTCCGGTTTCAGGGCTTTTCGCAGCACCACCGTGCGCTGTTGAATTCCCTGTTCGCCAAAGGTAGCCAAACTTGGGTAGTGAAATGCGTGCTTTTTATCGGCACCGCCCCGAACGAGCAAACCCCATACGTGATCGAGGATGTCGGGTAAAGAAGAAGTTGGTTGGATCATAATGCCTAGGTAAAGAGGGTAGAGCGAAGTATGTCTCCCGTTTTTGTTTGTCGCTCTTGCTTTACACTTCTTCGACAACAGAGGTTCCTTTTGATCGATCACCGGAGGTCCATTGCCAGGTTTCGTACAGTCTTATCTTTCCGGTTTCTAGTATTTCGGGGCGGGAATGACAAATGCCGGTCATGAGTTCTCCCTGTTGGTTCACCTGGTGGTAGCGCATATCAATGTTGCCTTGTTTACCTACCAAACCGATCAGGTGTCCGCTTACAACTGAACCTCCGGCATATTCGGCGGTCAAAATGTTTCCCCGTTGCTGATAGGCAAAGACAGTTTCTCCGGAGGTTTCGCCGTTCGGGCTACTACTGACCACCCTGAACCGTTTGTTATGATAATTCATACTTTAAATACTTTGGCATTACCGACACCAAGCTGCTGCTTCATCGGATGCTGGCTTATGAAGAAGTGTGATGATTCGTTCAAGGTCAGCGCACGCCGCTTCCCGGTCGCCGGTGTGATAGCGGGCGGTGGCGCGCATTCGGTACAGGTTACTGCTGTACGGATTACGCCGAATGAGTTCATCTAGGTAGCGCTTTGCCTTCTTAAACCGCTTTTCTACGTAGTGGTGGTTGGCCTGTGTGACAATAATTACATCTTCGCGGATCTTGCTAGCGCCGCTCACGATCATCACCTCGGGCAGCATAAAGGGAGGGGGCTCATTTGCCCGATTGTAGACAGTGTTTTCAAACAAAAACGTGAAGGGGATAAAAAAAATAATGTCATTTTTTAAGTAGGAATCGGCTAACCACAGATCGCTTGTGACGCTGATAGCTTCCTGAATAACTTTGTCAAAACTGTAGCCTAGCGAAGTGATCATTTCAACCGATTTCAAAACACCCGCCGGGGTAATGGTGATCGCAGCGATACTGGTGCCCACGCGGTGCTTGTACTGAGACTTGAAGGGGTATCTTACTAATTGCTTAATGGTATCGTAGAAAGTCGGTGCTCCGTTCTGTATTCGATCGCTGGGAAAATAGGTGAGCGTGTCGGGCTGGGCAGAGAGGGGGTGGACGATCAAAAAAGTGATTCCCAGTAATAAACTGTATAGCGCCTTCGGCATAAGGGTTGGTTGTTGCTTCACTTCAAAGTACGAATTTTGCCTAGCAGGTGACGAAAATAGCAATTTTGTTGGGGCATTTTTTTCTTTCTAACCATTTTGAGGATCAAATAGCGAAAGAATGGTTTATCAACGGCACAAACAGCACCGGCTCCCGGGCTACGATTATACCCAAGCGGGTTCTTACTCTATCACCATCTGCACCCACTGGTCTCTCCAAGGAGAGCCTCCCTCATAAGGAGGGTCTCCGGCCGCTGGCCAAAGGCTCAGTCTCTTCTATCATTAACCATTTCAAAGGTAACGTGAAGCGGTGGTGCAACAAAAATGGGTCTGGGCACTTCTCAACGGCAATCTCGGTTTCACAACCACATTATAAGAAACGAAACCGCCCTGGAAGCCATTCGTCACTACATTCAGGCCAATCCCATCAACTGGGAAGAAGATAAGTTTTCCGGACTGATGTAGCCAGTGACTAAAAATATTTGCAAAAAGTGAAACCTTGCTACCTATTACCTTGTATAACATAGTACTAGCTTATACCTTTGTATCGAGTAGAAGAAACGAAGTCCGAAGAAGAGGTCACTGATCACCACGCCGGTTTCTTCAGCACTTAACCAAAGAATTATGAAAATTGAAAACACGCAGGTGCAGATGCGCAAGGGAATTCTGGAGTACTGCATCCTGCACATCATATCCCGCGGCGAAGTATACGCCTCCGACATGCTGGAGGAGCTCACTTCGGCCAAGATTATGGTGGTGGAAGGCACCCTTTATCCGCTCCTCACCCGTCTGCGCAAGGCCGGTTTGGTGGACTATCGCTGGATAGAATCTGCTTCCGGACCACCCCGCAAGTACTACCAACTCACCGACAAGGGAGGGGAGTTTTTGCTTCAGCTAAAGGCTACCTGGCAAAACCTGGTGGCCTCAGCGGACCAAATCACCACCAACCACCAACAGAAAGTAATCATCGTGCAAAAATAACGCGGCCATGAAACGAACCATCAGTATTAACATAAGCGGCATCCTCTTCCACGTTGAAGAAGACGGCTATGAACTGCTCAAAAACTATCTGGCGACCATCAACCGGTACTTCGCTTCCTACGAAGACAGCCAGGAGATCACCAATGACATTGAGAGCCGAATTGCCGAAGTATTTTTATCCAAGCTCACCCCCTCGCAGCAAGTGATCACGCTGGCCAACGTGGAAGCCGTGATTGCGGCCATGGGCAGTGTGGAAGACTTTGCGGCCGAAGAGGTGCTTGAAGAACCGGAGTTTCAGCGCCGTAGCACCTACGAAGAATCGGCTACCTACTCCACCACTGAGCCGAAAAAGCTCTACCGCGACACCCAGCGCAAGATCTTGGGAGGAGTGGCCGCCGGGGTGGCGCACTACTTCAAAACCGATCCGCTGTGGGTACGCGTCCTGCTGTTGCTATTTCTGTTCGCCGATGCCTTTATCACCTTTGGTGCCCTGAGCAGCATCACCCTGATCTCGTACATCGTGCTGTGGATTGTGCTGCCCAGCCGGGACGATATGACGGTGGATGCCAAGGTGAAAAAGCTTTTTCGCAACCCCGACGACCAGGTGCTGGGCGGAGTGAGCAGTGGCATCGCGGCCTACTTTGGCCTGGATGCCACCCTGATTCGTATCCTATTCGTTGCCTCGATCTTCTTCGGCGGGGCCGGACTTATCGCCTACATTGTGCTGTGGATTATCACTCCCCCCGCCCTCACGCTCACCGACAAGATGCAGATGAAGGGCGAACCCGTCACCTTGTCTAATATCGAGTCCAGTATAAAAAAAAACTTTAGGGTAAACGACAGCGGCGAGGAGAGCACCATACTGCGGGCGGTGCTCTTCCCTTTCCGGCTGGTGTCTACGCTGGTGGCCAACCTGGGCCGGGCGGTGGGTCCTTTTGTGGCCTTTCTGGGCGATGCCGCCCGGGTGCTGGTCGGTGTGTTTCTGATTGCCGTAGGTGGAGTACTGTTGGCCACCACCCTGGGGCTGATCGGTGCGGTGCTTGGCTTTGCCACCCTGGATCCTTACCAGTTAGATACGTACCGCTTCGCACTCAACGAAATTAGCTTGCCCTGGGAGGTGCTACAGGCCACCGTGCCCGTGCCCGCCCTGATTTTCGGCTGGGTGGCTTTGTTCATTCCGGCCCTGGGGTTGGTGCTCGGGGGCATTGCCATCATTGCCCGGCGGCGGGTGCTGGGTCCGGCGGTGGGCTGGTCGGCGCTGGGAGTTTGGATCATCGCCCTGGTCGGTTTAAGCGTTACGCTGGTACCCGTTGTCACCGACTTCCGGGAAGACGCGCGCTACTCTACCACCGAAACGCTAGCAATCCCTGGCACACCGATTCTCACCCTGTCCGAACGACCTGAATATGACTACGACGACGTGCGGGTACGGCTCACGCTGCTAGGACACGAGGACAGTACTTTTCAACTGAAGAAAACGTTTGAGTCTCGGGGACGCAACCGCGAACGCGCGCTTGATAATGCCAAACTGGTTAGCTACCAAATGCGGCAACGGGATTCTACGCTGACGTTCCCACCTACCTACACTTTTGCCGAAGGGAGCCCATTTCGGGACCAGGAGGTGGAACTAAGTCTGTACGTACCCTACGGACAGCCTTTCTTGATGGATCGTGATTTGTCGTACATCCTGCGCAAAAGCATTTTGTACCGCTCCGGCCTGTCAACGAGCGACCTTCAGGACAATACCTTTCGATTCACCCGGCAGGGGTTGGAGTGCGTAAGCTGTAATGAGGTAGAGAACCTCGACGAGGAGTTTCGGGAGGAGACGGATAGCACGAGCAACAAAATCGACACGGTTGGTACTTACTCCAGATAAGGAGCCAGGGCTTTTTGCCAGATACGGTAGCCCGCCGCATTCAGGTGCAGACTGTCGGCCACGAAGATATCCGCAAGCACCCGCCCGTTTTCGTCTAGCGCGGGTGTCCAGACGTCAGCGAATTCCGTGTTTTTTTCCTGAGCAGCGTACTTTGCCAACGATGCATTTAACGCTTCGTACTGATCTTTCAGCTCCCAGCGGGCCACGCTGGGCTTGGGCGAGATAAACACCACGGGAGTGTCGCCTAGTGCCTTCCGAATCTTTGAGCGAAGCTGCTTGGCCTCATTCAAAATTTGCCCGGGCGACTCACCATTCGCCAAATCGTTGTCTCCTTCGTAAATGAAAATCTTAGCCGGTTTATACGGATAAATGACCCGGTCGGCATAATGCAGCAAATCCGAAAACTCTGAGCCGCCGAAACCCCGGTTGAGCACGCGCTGATCCGGAAAGTAGTCGGCCACGTCCTGCCACTTAGCAATCGACGAACTACCCACAAACAGCACCGCCCCTGGCACCACCGGATTCAGGGAGTCCTGCCGCTCAAACTGCCGAATGGCGGGCTCCCAGCGTTCGGGTCCCGACTGGGCAAATCCTAATGTGGCAGCGCTTAACGCCACTCCTAAACTGGTTAGTAATTTTTTTACAGAATAAAGCATAGAATATGGTTACTGATGATCGCGCGAGATAAAGGTTCGGTCGCCCAGTTGTCCGTATTTCACGACCGCTACGAATACCGTACCCCCAATGATGTTACCCAACGTAGCAAATACCTGAAAGTGCGCGTAATCATTCAGGCTGATATCGGGTGATGAGATCAGTCCGGCAAACATCTCGATGGAGCCCACAATGGAGTGGTGCAGTTCGCCCAGCCCGATTACGGTAGTAACCAGGATGATCATCACCACCCGGGTAATGGTATCGCGCGACGAGGTAACTAGCCACGATAGCAGGCCCATGAGCCACCCGGCAAACATGCCACTGCTCAGCGTGAGCCACCAGTTATACTGGATCAGCTTTTCGGCAATGTGGTGAAAAGCCTCCAGACTAACGGTGCCCATCCTTGGCCCAATTTGCACCAGGATAAAACTGAACAGGTAGCCTCCCACCAAGTTACCGGCGTACACGATGCCCCATAATTTGGCCAGTGCCCGTACGCTTACCGTACCGTTGAGCACCGGCAGTACCGCCAGCGTGGTATGCTCGGTAAACAACTCCGACCGGCCGATAATCACGAAGATAAACCCAATGGGATAAGCCGCGGCCAGCGCCATGTGCATTGCCGATTCGCTAAGCTGATCGCTAAACATGGTGTATAGCAACCCCATCAGCAGCAAACTAAAACCCACCTCCAGTCCGGCCGAGAAAGCCGAAACGAACAGCGCGGGGGTGTCTCGTCGGTACTCCAGCAGCGAAGTGCGCATTTGTTCCTTCAGGATTTGCTCCCCTTCCTTCATTGAATCCGGGTCGCTTCCTTCTTCTTGCTTCTCTTCGCCGTCTATCTTATCTAACTCCCGATCAATCTTTTGCGCTTCCTCGCGCTGTTCTAGTTCTTTGAGGTGCTGCTTTTCTTCGGGGGTAAGGGCGTCGGTCTTGGCCATTTCGTTAAACAGAGGGGTACGTTGTAGTAATCTTCCCCAAAAGTTTTTGTTCAAAGTAGTAGGCATGCATACTACTTTTTGCTTATCTTTGTTAGAGATAGTATGCATGCATACTAAATATAGTATACCCACAAAACCCAATTGATCGATGGAAACAGCAGTAAAAACAGAAGCCATCAACGGTGGCGAATTCTTAATAAAAGAAACCGCCGCCGCCGATGTGTTTATTCCCGAAGAGTTTAGCGAAGAACAGCGCATGATGGCGGAAGCCACCCAAGATTTTATCAAAAAAGAAATCGATCCCAATATTGAACGCATGGACAGTATGGAAGAGGGCTTTATGCCTGGCCTACTCGACAAAGCCGGCGAACTAGGCCTGCTGGGCGTAGCGATTCCCGAAGCGTATGGCGGACTGGGTATGAGCTTTAATACCTCAATGCTAATCGCCGACGTACTGGGTTCGGCCGGATCGTTCTCCACCGCCTACGGTGCCCACACCGGCATCGGCACCCTGCCGATTCTCTACTACGGCACCGAGGAGCAAAAGCAAAAGTACCTGCCTAAACTAGCCTCCGGCGAGTGGAAGGCCTGCTACTGCCTCACCGAACCCGACGCGGGTTCCGACGCCAACTCGGGCAAAACCAAAGCGGTGCTGTCCGACGACGGCGCGCACTACAAGATTACCGGGCAGAAAATGTGGATCTCAAACGCCGGCTTCGCCGATATTTTCCTGGTGTTTGCCCGCATTGAGGACGATAAGTATCTAAGCGCCTTCATCGTGGAGAAGTCGTTCGGCGGTATCACCATGAACGATGAGGAGAAAAAGCTGGGGATCAAAGGTTCATCTACCCGACAAGTGTTCTTCAACGACTGCGAAGTGCCGGTAGAGAATATGCTCTCCGAGCGCGGCAACGGTTTCAAAATTGCCGTGAATATTCTTAACATTGGCCGCATCAAACTGGGTGCCGGAGTGATCGGCGGTTGCAAGCAGACGGTGAGCTACTCGGTGAACTACGCCAACGAGCGTAAGCAGTTCGGAGTATCTATCAGCAGTTTCGGGGCCATTCAGCAGAAATTAGCCACGATGGCGACCCGCATCTACGCCACCGAATCAGCCTGCTACCGCGCCGGACAAGACATTGAAGACCGCATCGACGGGCTGATGGAAGACGGAATGTCCGAAGCCGACGCCAAACTAAAGGGCGTGGAGCAGTTCGCCATCGAGTGCGCCATGATGAAGGTGCACGGCTCCGAAGTGCTCGACTACTGCGTAGACGAAGGAGTGCAAATCTACGGCGGCATGGGCTTTTCGGCCGAAGCGCCGATGGAACGCGCCTACCGCGACGCTCGTATCTCTCGCATCTACGAGGGCACCAACGAAATCAACCGCATGCTGCTGGTCGGCATGACGATCAAGCGCGCCATGAAGGGCGAAATTGACCTGATGGGTCCGGCCATGAAGGTTGCTAAAGAGCTTACCTCAGTGCCGGACTTCGGGTCCAACGGCAGCAGCGGCTTCATGCACAAAGAAAAGCAGGTGCTGGCCAGCCTGAAAAAGTCGGTGCTGATGGTGGCGGGCAAAGCCGCGCAAGATTTCGGAGCGAAGCTCGACCAGGAGCAGGAAATCCTGATGCATATTGCCGACATGATGATCGAGACCTACGTGGCCGAGTCTACCCTGCTGCGCACCGAGAAGCTGGTGGGTATCCGGGGCGAAGAAGCCTGTGCCTCGCAGATCGCGATGGCCCAGCTGTACTTGTACGAAGCGGTGGAGAAAATTAACGCGCACGGCAAAGAGGCCATCGCTTCGTTTGCCAAGGGCGACGAGCAGAAGGTGATGCTGATGGGATTGAAGCGCTTCACCAAGCTGGATCCCTACAACACCAAAGAACTGCGCCGCGCCGTGGCCCAGGTGTTGATTGAAAAGAACGAGTACGCTTTTTAGCAGCGTTAGGCACCAACTAAAACAGAAGCCAATTCGCCCACGCGGATTGGCTTTTGTGTTACAGTAACAATTCGCTACTTTGGTGCAAAACGGCAATTGAACAACTCAGTTGATCATCAATAATAAGATATTATGTTAACGCTAAAAGGAGTATACGAAAACGGAGTGGTAAAGCTAGAAGAGTCGCTGAATTCTGACAAACGAGTAAGGGTTATTGTCACTTTCCTTGAGGAAGAAGAGAGTAAGCCAAAATCTCTTTCCCCCGAAGATTTTTCGTTTGCAAAAACGCGTAGAATCACAAACAAATACAATTTCTCGTTATCTGAAGCGGTTGTTGCAGAAAGGCGAGAGGCAGTATGAAGCTGTTTCTGGATACGTCTTTGTACGATAAGTATACGTTCATAATAATCGATAAAACGATAATCGATAGAGCCAGTGATCTAATTGTAAAGTATGGATCACTAGGGCTAAGAACATTGGATGCGGTTCAGCTAAGCTGCGCTATAGAAGAGAAAGACCAAATATTGATAGCAAAGACGGCTGATGAGAAACTTGAAGAATGCCTGAAACGAGAAGGTATTAATTAGCAAAAGGTAATGCTGACGGGCCTGAAACGCTTCACCAAGCTAGACCCTTACAACACCAAGGAACTGCGCCGGGCGGTGGCCCAGGTGCTGATTGAAAAGTACGCGTACGCTTTTAAGCGCATCAGTGTACGCCATCATTAAAGATGGTCTGATGAAATGCTCTTTGGCCGAACTGTCTTTTGCAGTTCGGCTTTTTATTGCTTGCAAATTGTCAAAGCATCTTCTACTTTTAGTACAGCAAGCCCCTTTTAAAACGTTACCCCGCTACTCCTACGAGTTATGCTACAGCTGACTTTGGTAAATGCAATATCAGCAGTAGCGGCAATGCTATCCTGCCATACACTCTATGCCCAGTCCCACACAGTAAGTGGCTACGTCTACGATGCATCTACCGGTGAGGCGCTGATAGGGTCTGCGGTGTACGATCGGGTTGCGGAACACGGCACAGCGACTAATCGCTACGGATTTTATAGTCTAACGTCCGAAGCAGATAGCTCCTATTTGCAATCATCTTTTTTAGGATTTGCCACCAAAAGCCATCGCTTCCGGCATGCGCAAGACACCATAATTAATTTTTATCTGCTTCCGGTAACTACAGAACTCTCAGAGGTGGTTGTTCGCGAAGAAGCAAGCGCCGCAGACCGGGGCGCGGCGGGCAGTAGCGTTGTTAAAATACCCATTCAGCAGCTTAAAGCGGTTCCCGCTTTGGCAGGCGAACCCGATATCATGCGGGCCCTGGCCCTGACTCCTGGTGTGAGCAATGGCGTGGAGGGTACCACCGGGTTACTGGTGCGCGGCGGAAGCCCCGACCAGAACCTTATCTTGCTCGACGAGGCTACCGTGTATAACGCTTCGCACTTGTTCGGATTGGTATCAATCTTCAATACCGATGCCATCAGTGACGTAACGCTGATCAAGGGCGGTTTCCCGGCGCGTTACGGAGGTCGTTTGTCTTCGGTGGTGGACATCAGCATGAAGGAGGGAAACAATCAAAAGTTTGCCGGTGAAGCAAGTTTAGGGCTAATCAGTTCTCACGCCACAGTAGAAGGCCCTATCGCGAAGGGCAGCACTTCGTTTATCGTATCAGCTCGTTCTTCGTATCTCAATCTGTTGCTGCTCCCGGCGCGGCGTAGTTATTTGCAGGGAAATGCCGATTCATACTTCACGTACCATCTCTATGATCTGAACGCAAAGGTAAACCATCGGTTTAGAGACAACAGTCAGCTTTTTTTAAGCTTCTATTCCGGTCAGGACACCTGGCAGGTGGAAGAAGGAACCCCGGCGGTTGAAACTTCCCGATTGAAATTGCAATGGGGCAACACCACCGCGACCCTGCGGTACGGCAAAACCTTGTCCCCCAAACTATTCGGCAAAGCGATCGTCAATTATACCCAGTACCGCTACGGCGTCAATACTGCAATGGAATCATACAACCCGAATAATCCGTCAGAAGCGATGCGTAGCTACTTTGATACTCAGTCTGGCATTCGTGACCTGGGGACTAAACTATCCTTCGATTTCTTTCCTACGCCGACCCATACTATCAAGTTCGGAGCAGAGTTGATTGCGCACCACTACACTCCTAACCAATTAGAGACCAGCGAATCCGTTGCAATTGCCAACCAGGGCGCTGAGAGCATATCAGCCCAGGAAGCTGCTTTCTTTGTAGAAGACGAATGGGAAGTAACCAGCCGACTCAAAACTAACGTAGGAGTGCGTTTTTCTCTGTTCCAGGTGGAGAACGAAATGTATCAGGCAGTAGAACCCCGCCTTTCGTTGCAGTACCGTGTGTACAAAGATTGGTTTGTCAAAGGGTCGTACAGCTATATGCAGCAGTACATTCACCTGCTTACCAACAACGGAGCCGGTTTACCCAATGATATCTGGGTGCCCGCTACCGCCGCAGTGCCCCCGCAATTAGCCACGCAGTGGGCCTTGGGAATCAATAAGCTATTTCCAAACCTAGGCGTTGATTTTTCGCTGGAAGTGTATTTGAAAAACATGAATCAACTGATCGACTACCGGGCGGGCGCGAACATCGTCTACAACTACGACCAAACTTGGGAAGAGACTGTGACGACGGACGGAACCGGAGTGGCGCGGGGCCTGGAATTATTTCTGCACAAACAACAGGGGAAGTGGAACGGGTGGCTGGGCTACACCCTGTCTAAGAACGAGCGCCGCTTCAGCAGTCTCAACCAGGGCCGCTGGTACCCGGCCAACTACGACCGTCGGCACGACATCGCGCTGACCGGCAGCTACCAACTGTCGGAACGATGGAAGCTTTCGTCGTCGTGGGTGTTTAGTTCCGGGCAGCCCGTCACGCTACCGGTGGCAATGCAAGAGAACCTAGCGGGAGAGCAAGTCCCGGTGTACGCAGGACGAAACAACGCCCGAATGCTGGCTTACCACCGCTTGGATGTAGGTCTGAGCCGAACCGTAACCACTCGGCGGGGTCGTCAGTCCACCTGGAGCTTCGGAGTGTATAATTTCTACAACCGCCGAAACCCTTTTTACTTGCAATTGGATACCGACTACGAACTTGTTGATCCAAACAATTTAGATAGCAACTTTGTGCCGACCAGTCGTAGCCTGCAACAGCAGTCGCTCCTTCCTTTTCTTCCTTCTGTCAGCTACTCTCTAAAGTTCTGAGCGATGCGAATCCCCCTCTGTTTGTCGATTGCTATACTGATGATGGCCTGCTCCAAAGAGGTGGATATGATCATACCTTACGCAGGAGATCAACTGGTTGTGAATGGCGTGCTTGCCCCCCAGCAGGTGGTAACCGTCTCCGTGAGCCGAACCGCCCCCGTCATTGGTCCCATCCAAGACAATTTAGCAGTAGAAGACGTTACGGTATCGCTCTTCCGGGAAAGCCAGTTTGTAGAAGTACTTCAACACACTGGCAGTGGGGTGTACGCATCACCTTTGGAGTTCACGCCGCAGGTCGGGCAGTCCTATCACTTTATAGTTGAAAGCGCTGATGGAGAGAAACTGACGACGGACCTCTTCTTCGGGCGACGACTCACTGGGAGCCAGGCTTCCCACCACCAGCGAAGCGGTGAGCCCGTGCACCAGAACGGACACCAGTACCACAAAGGCAGTAAGCGACCACACCTCGCCCTGATGCGCAAAGTCGGCTTTGCTCAGGGCAAACGACAGGTAAAAGAACGAGCCAATGCCCTTGATTCCGAAGAAGCTTATCGCCCACTTGTCCTTCGTTCGCATATCCACTCCTAACAGTCCCAGGTAACCGCTCAGCGGCCGAATCAAGAACACAAAACCCAGCCCCAGCAGGGCCATCGGCCAGGTAAGGGCGCTCAAGATACCTTCTACCAAGCTACCTCCAAACAGCACCAGCAAAATGGCCAGCAGCACCCGCTCAATCTGGTCGGTGAAAGCGTGCAACTTCTGATGGTACTCATGGTCCATCTCGTAGTTGCGCACGGTAACGGCCGCCACGAACACCGCAATGAAGCCATACCCCTGGGCGATCTCGGTAACGCCGTAGATAAACAAAGTAGAAGCAAAGGCAACCAGCCCGTCGCGCACGTGCAGCATCTTGTACTTTTCGGGCAGGTGGAAGAACAGGTAGGTGATGCCCCGCCCCGCCAGCCAACCGAGGGCTACGCCCGCTACAATTTTATAGAACAGGTACTTGCCAAACCACTCGGCTACCCACGGCTCGCCGCTCGAAGCACTCAAGGCGATCACCACCGCCATCCAGGTGAAGGGGAACGCCATGCCGTCGTTAAGGCCCGCCTCGGCGGTGAGCGAAAAGCGGATATCGTCGTTCTTGCCCTCGTTGGGTCCGCCCACCTGCACGTCGGCCGCCAGCACCGGATCGGTGGGGGCCAGCACGGCACCCAGCAGCACGGCCGAAGCCCAGTCGAAGCCCAGCAGCCAGGCGCTTAGCCCAATCAGGCTCGCGATGCACAGCAGCATGGTGATGGTCACCAGCCGAAAGGGCGCTCGCCACTTCTTAAACGAAAAGGGGTGATCAATCTTCAGACCGGTGCCCATCAGCGCCACGATCACTACCAGTTCGGTAAGGTGCACCGTTTCGGATTGCTTCTGAAAGGGGTTGGGCCACGGCAACTCATCAAAGAGCACGTAAGCGAGCATGCCGAACCCCAAAAAAATAATGGAGTAGGATATTTTAATTTTCTTCACCAAGGTGGGAATCCAGGTCATGCCCAGCGCGGCTATCCCGATCACGGTGATACTAATAAAGTAAGGGTCCATAGATAAGGGGTGACGAAAAAATGAGGTTGCCTCGGATAAAAAGTACGTTGCCCCCTATAACCTCATTTTTCGGCGAAGGTTATGCACTAAGAGTTGTTAAGATAGCTACCGCAACCTTCCGCTGGCCGCTACGTATGGTGCTTACTTCTCGTTTGCTTGAGCTAGGATCTTAGTAGAGTTAATCGGTTTTACACTTACATTCAAAAAGAAAAACCCGCTCAAGGAAGCGGGTTTTCTTATAAAACAGGTGTATGAATTTTGTGTTATGTACCTATGTATACCGCAACGCGGCAAAAGGTGACCCCCCGGCGCAAAAAAAATTTCGTTGCGCTCAAAAAAGCCTATTTTGCGCTGGAATAGCTGTTTTTATAGCCAAAATTTTTGGTTAGCCCATTAAACTCATCCCCCGATGACCCGCGTCCTCTTTGTTTGCCTGGGCAATATCTGCCGCTCCCCGCTGGCCGAAGCCCTGTTTAACCAACTGCTGACGGAACGCGGTTTGGCGGACCAAATTCAGTGCGACTCGGCCGGAACCGGCGACTGGCACGTGGGCGAACCGCCCGATCCCCGCACGCTGGCCGTGGCCCGGCAGTATCGAGTCCCCATCGAGCACCGCGGCCGACAGTTTGTTCCGGCAAATTTTACGGCCTACGACTACATCGTCGTGATGGACGCCAGCAACCGCAGCAACGTGCTCGCCCAGCTTCCGCCCAACACCACGGCAGAGCACGTTTTTCTGATGCGGCAGTTCGATGATAAACCCAGCCAGCAAGACGTACCCGATCCTTATTGGGGTGGGGAGCGGGGCTTCGACGATATGTATCATCTGCTGCACCGCTGTTGTATAAATCTATTGGCGTATATTGAGGAGCGACTAACTCACTGAACTGGCTTTTCAAAACTGTAACAAACCAAACTTATGGGACAAGAAGAAAAACTGGCCTTGCCAGTGGGAACCACGCTTGACCGCTTTATTAAGCGCAACGAAAAAGACTTCGAGTACGCCACCGGCGAGTTGTCGCAGCTGCTGCGCGACATTGGGCTGGTCGCTAAAATTTTGAACCGGGAAATTAACCGGGCGGGACTTAGTAACCTGTCGGGCGCTTTCGGTGAGCAGAACGTGCAGGGCGAAGACCAGCAGAAACTCGACGTGATCGCCAACGTGCGCTTTATTCGGGCGTTTCGCAACGGCGGCGAGGTGTGCGCGATCATCTCGGAAGAGAAAAGCGACGTGATCGAGCTTAATAATCAATCGAAGTACATCATCGCGATCGACCCCCTCGATGGTTCTTCCAACATCGATGTCAACGTGTCTATCGGCACCATCTTTTCGGTGTACCGCCGCAAGTCGGCGGTGGGCACCTCCGTCACGCGCGAGGACCTGCTGCAACCGGGGCGCGATCAGGTGGCGGCCGGGTATCTGCTCTACGGCTCATCCACCATGCTGGTGTATACCACCGGCCACGGCGTCTACGGCTTCACCTACGAACCTTCGCTGGGTGATTTCTTTTTGTCGCATCAGAACATGACGATTCCAAATACCGGTTCGGTATACTCAGTGAACGAAGGTTACTACCGGGATTTTCCGGCGGGAGTGCAGGAGTATATTGAATCGTGCAAAGAAAAACGGTATGCGGCTCGTTACATCGGCTCGCTGATCGCCGATTTTCACCGCAATTTGCTGAAGGGAGGCATATATATGTATCCGCCCACGGCCAAACAACCCCAGGGCAAACTGCGATTGCTCTACGAGTGCCACGCCCTGGCACTGGTGGTGGAGCAAGCCGGAGGCAAGGCTACCGACGGCACCCAGGACATTCTGGACATCTGTCCGACCGATTTTCACCAGCGGGCCCCACTCTACATCGGTTCGCCCGACATGGTGAATGCCGTGATGGAGCGTTTGCAAAACTCTCATTCGTAGTGATATCGGCACTTGGCAATCAAGATCTCATTTTCGTGCACTCGATAGATTAAGCGGTGCTCCAAGCTGATTCTACGCGACCAAAAAGCTTTGCCAGTACAAACAATCCTCCCACGATTCATCAACAAAAACATACTTCATTCCTCCAGTAGCTTTCTAGTGAAGGAGGAACCGCTCTTCAGCTTAGAGATAGCTGAATCTAACCTTTGTTCGTTCTTCACGGAAGAGAGCTCGTGCTGAGTAGCCTGTAAGGAATTATACTCAGCTAGCGACATAATAGCCACACCCTCATTTCTACCACGATTTATGATTAGGGTTTCAAAGTTTTGGGTCACGTTATCTAAGTACTGCTTCATCTCTTTACGAAAGCGAGAGATAGTTGTAGTGAGCATCTTTTAAGGTTTTTGTACACACTGATGTACTGTTGTACATACAAGAAATCTTCTGGTTACGCCAGCGAAGTCACTTCCTTCTCGCCATTACTGGGTCTTCTACTGTTTTTCCCGCTCGAAAGTTCTCTTCGCCCGCGTCCAGAAAGTCAACGAAGCGCGGCACGCTTAGGTCATAGGCCTGGGGCTGCCGTAGCAATTCCCCGTCGTGGTTCAGCAGCACGTAGTAGGGTTGCGCATTGTTGCGAAAGCGGGTGATCTGAAAGTCGGCGTTCTGCTGACCGATACTTTTTTTCACCCTGTCATCGTAGGCTGAGGTGTACCAATCGGCTTCGGGCAAGGTTTCCTTCTCATCCACATACAGGGCCACCACCACGTAATCATTCCGCAGGCGGCGCAGCACTTCGGGGGCTGACCACACGTTGGCCTCCATCTCGCGGCAGTTCACGCAGCCGTGTCCCGTGAAGTCGATGAATAGGGGTTTGTTTTGCGCCCGAGCACAAGCCAGCGCCTGCTCGTAGTCAAAATAACCTGCCAGACCGTGCGGCAGGTGCAAACGATCAGCGTACTTGGGCGGTTCGCACAGCGTATCTTGCTCGGCGCTTAGGGCAACCGTTCCCGACTGACTGCCCACCTGCTCGGCCAGCAAACGAGGCACGTTGAAGTCGTGGGTGTGCATCGGCGGCAAGTAGCCGGCCAGTGCCTTCAGCGGAGCGCCAAACAGGCCCGGAATCAGGTACACCACAAAAGCGAAGGTCACCAGGGCCAACAACAAACGTGGCACGCTCACTGATTCTGTCGGACTGTCGTGGGGCAGACGAATTTTGCCCAGCAAATAGAAGCCCAGCATCGCAAAGATCACCACCCACAGCGCCAAGTATACCTCGCGGTCGAGCAGGCCCCAGTGGTACACCTGGTCGGCCACACTCAGGAATTTCAGGGCCAGCGCCAGCTCCAAAAAGCCTAGTACCACTTTCACCGCGTTGAGCCATCCTCCCGACTTTGGCAGACTGCTCAGCCACTGCGGAAAGGCGGCGAACAGCGCAAAGGGAATGGCAAAGGCCAGCGAAAAGCCCAGCATACCAACAATCGGCTTGGTGAACTGCCCCCCGGCCGACTCTACCAGCACGCTGCCCACGATGGGGCCGGTGCACGAAAACGACACCAACACCAAGGTGAAAGCCATAAAGAACACCCCGGAGTAGCCTCCTCGGTCTGACTGCTGGTCAACGGAATTGACTAGCGAACTGGGCAGGGTGATTTCGAACAAACCCAGGAAAGAAAGTCCGAACAGCACGAAGACGGCAAAGAAGAACAGATTAGGCAACCAGTGGGTGCTCAGCCAATTGGCGAACGCCGGACCGAACAACACCGAAACCAGCACTCCCAGCACCACGTAGAGCACCACGATGGATACACCGTACACCACCGCTTTGCGCACCGCTTCGCCCCGCCCCGCGCTGCTGCTGGAGAAAAAGGTGACCGTCATCGGAATCATCGGAAACACGCAGGGGGTAGCCAGCGCCGCTAATCCGGCCACAAAGGCAATCAGAAAGAAAGTCGGTAGCGCGTAGGGCGTGGTAGAATCTCTTTGGTTAAAATCGCTGCTGATGGCCGGGGGGATGATCTCGCTAGCGTCGGATTCTGGTGTAGTAGTCGCTGCCTCGTCTACCAGATTATTGCTCGCCAAGGTAAACGCAAACTCACCCTCACCGGGAATGCACTGCCCGTCCACATCGCTACACACCTGATAGGCGTAGCTACCCCGGACGACTACCGGCGTACTTTTTATCCGAATTGTCTGTCTAAATTCAGCTTTTTTCGTGAAGTACGTATACTCGCCCTCCCAAATTTCGTCGTACTTGCGCTTGGCTCCGACTGGCTGAATGCTGTCTACCAACGCGTAACTGTCGTCGGGCACGAAAGTAAACTCAGTTACCATCGGTCCCAGTTCCGGATCAAAGTCGGACGAATAGAGGTACCAATCCGAGTCAATGGCAACGTTGAAAACCAGGTCTATCGTATCGCCTGACTCTACCGCGGTTTGGGTAGCCTGATAGGTCCAAGTGGCGGGCTGTAGAATCTGAGCCACCGAAGGGGTGGATACTAAAAAAAAGACAGCGTATGAAAACAGTGAGTAAAAATAGCGCATCACAATGGCAACGGTCAGGCGGTACCAACGCGATGGTTGGTGGGCCGCAAAGCGACCTACGGCTAGAACGTCAGGAAAAGGCAGAAAGTTGTTGAGGCGTAGGGGAGGGAATAAGGGGCGGATGAGAAAGCTCAGACTAGCATCTCTTCCGGCTCTTCAATGCGCCGACGGTAGGTAGGACCATCACCGGGCAATGAGATACCGGGCGGCAAATCAAGGTCCGGGGTAGGGTGGATTGAAATACCTCCATCGTCATCGTCGTCATCATCGTCACGGAAACGAAAATTGCGCTTCTTCATCAGGATGACCATAAAGTACACCATAATGACGTAAGCAACTCCCATGAGTATCATATCCAACATAGATTTCTCCTCCGACTTAGTGGCTATCGTTCTAAGGTAAAAATAAAACGACTAAAATTCGCATTAGTTTGGCAAAATAAAGATTTAGCCTTTTAAAGACGAATTAAAGTCAATCCCAATTTTACCTCAAAAGGTACGTATTTCTTAACATTAAGTAAAGGGACAACAGAAAAATTAGAATTCCTTTACTTTCCCCGGCACCTTGCTTGGTCGCTAAGCCGAAACTCGGGTACGGCCCAGTGACTTGAGCATGCGCAAGTGCGAACGCAATGCATCCCAAAAAGTGGGCTTCATGTTGTAGGGAAGCTGAAAGTCTTCGGCGGTCGTCTTCACAATATCCGAAATTTTTCGGTAGTGCACGTGGCAGATATTCGGGAATAAGTGATGCTCAATCTGGAAGTTGAGCCCTCCCACAAACCAGTTGAGAATGCGGCTGTTGCGCGCAAAGTTAGCCGTAGTTTCTAGCTGATGGATAGCCCAGGCATTTTCCATGCTGTCGTCGGTAGCGGGCAGGGGCTGGTGGGCACCCTCTACCACGTGGGCCATCTGGAAGATAATACTCAAAATATAACCAGCAATCAGATGCATTAGCATGAACCCAATAAGCACCTGCCACCAGGTGAGGGCCGTCACCAGCACCGGAAGCACCAACATAAAAAACAGGTAGGCAACCTTGGTGATCACCAGTTTGGTGCACTCTTGATTGAAACGCATAGACTGCTTTTCTACCATGCCCAAACGGCGGTAACGCAGCAGCTTAAAGAAATCGTTTATTGTCATCAGCAGGGTCATGCCCCCGTACAGAAAGAGCGCGTAAATGTGCTGGTAGCGGTGAAACCAACTCTGGGGAGCATGCTCCGATAGCCGGATAATTGCCTTCGAGTTAATGTCTTCGTCCAGTCCGTGAATGTTCGTAAAGGTATGGTGCAGCACGTTATGCTGGATTTTCCATACCGAGGGGTTAGCGCCTACCAGATAGATGCTGCGGCCCACCCACTGGTTTATCCATTGCTTCTTGGCGTAGGAGCCGTGCAGGGCATCGTGCATCACACTCATGCCTATGCCCGCTTTGCTGATTCCCATCGGCAACACCAGCAGCAATAGCCACCAGGGGTTGATCGGCAGGGTAAGAATAAGTACATAACAGGCTAGATAGACTCCCAACAGCACCACGGTTTTCACCACCATTTCTCGGTTACCGTAACGTGAAATGTTGTTGTCCTTAAAGTATTGGTTCACCCGCTGGCGGAGCGTCGTGGAAAAGGCGGAGCGGTTGGAAGGGGAAAAACGGACAATAGGTCTCATAAAAGGCGGTTAGGTTAAGCCAGAATCTAGCAAGTACTGATTGTCTTGATTGTGCTGGCTGTCGGTCGAAAACGCCCCCCGCGATAAAATAGTTTGGGCAGTTAGTCAATATATTCTTTTTTGATCACCAGGGTGAAGTAATTATCCTCGGTATCCACGTAGCCCTGATCGTAGCAGAAGTAGTAGGTTTTACCGCTTTTGGTGCGGTACACGTTGGTGAAGTAGCTGAAATTGAAGCCTTTGCGGGCCAATGCCTCACGCGTGACCCGCGCCTTGCCCTCGGGATTGAGGGCGGCCAGCACCCGGCGGTTTTTGCGCAGGGTGTTGTTCACGCTGCGCATCAGGGCCGAAGCGTCGCTGTTGAGCTGGTTGTGGTAGCTGTTGCGACAGGCGTCCGAACAAAATTTCTGGTCGGCGCGACCGCGCAGGGGAGTTTGGCACTCTAAACAGGTTCTTTCCATAGCCTATATCGATCAAGGATCGTGCTAACGGTATCCAAAGCAGAAACCGCCGGTGTGAGGAAAGAATACGAATATTCTGCGTAGCAGTCAAGAGCAACTCAAAACTGCTCCGGCGTCAGTTTCCCGGTAAAGTAGTCCAGGGCGGTTTTCTGGAAGATAAGGGTGTAATTGGCCTGCACTTGGTTGGCTTGGGCTTCTACAAAGCCGCGTTCACTCAAATTCAGGTCTAGGATGTTGCCCACTCCCAAGCGAAACCGTTCTTTTTCGAGCTTCCAGTGCCTTCTCAGCCGCCTTCACTTGTGCAGTTGCGGCCACAATACGCTCCTGAGCCGCTCGGTAGTCAGCGGCAGCGGTTTGTAGTTGTTCCAGAATGCTTCGCTCTAAATCTTCCAAGTCTAAGTTGCGCATTGTTGAGCAATTGCCTTTGGCGCTGCACCTGCGTGCGGGTTCGTAGGTTCTGAAAGATAGGAATAAATGAGCGAAACAGAAGGACCATAGGTTATATTGGTCTCGGTAATTTGTTGCTCAAGGGTCAAAGGTATCGTTAGACGAAAATCGCGATCCATAAAAATATCCTAGGTCTAGCGAAGGGTAGATAGTCTGCTTGCGCTACCCGCACTCCAAATCGGTTTGCATCAATCAGTTTCTGCTGTTGTTGCAAATCGGGACGATAACGCACCGCCTCGTTGTACACCTTTTCCAAATCAACGTTCTCAATGAGTAACGTCTGACTTTTCCACGTCAGGCTCGGCAAACGTCCACTCCTGAAAAGGATTTATCTGAAGCGTGCGGGTGAGTTGCGCCTTACTGATGGCCAATTGGTTCTCAGCCTCCACCACGGTAAGCGCCACCCGCTTGGTTTCCGCTTCTTGGTTGTACTGATCGGCGATGTTTTGGGTGCCTACTTCTACAAAAGTCGTTACACTTTCTAGTAATTCTTCCTGCTGCTCCAGGTTGGCCTGCGCAATTCTTAGCAATTCCTGATTCAACAAAACCTGTAAGTACTGCTGTGATACGTTGAACACCACTTGCTGCTTGGTCGCATTAATCTGATAAAACTGAGCCTCGGCCAGTGATCTTGATTGTCGTAGCTGATTAACGTTACTTAATCCGTTGAACACCGTTAGTGAAGCCTGAAACCTACTGATAAGAAATTACTGGTAGCATCTATTATTTGAAATGTATTGCCGTCCAGCACTCGTCCTGTCTGCTGTTGCCCGTTGGCAAACGCTCCAACATTAGGCAGTAGGCGAGCGTAACCCTGGTTACGTACCGCCTCCGCCGTATTCAATACGTTCCGCTGCTGCTGAATCTGCAGGTTCTCTCGCAACGCAATGTTCACTGCTTGCTCGTAAGTGAGCGTGCTGTCGGTCTGGGCGCGTAGCGCGGTCGGCAACAGACCACACACAACTAAAAGTGAAAGCGTCCATCGTCGATAGCCAATAGTCCACGGTCGATAGTCCATAGTCGATAGTCCACGGTCTACTGTCGACTGTCGACTGTCGACTATCGACTCTTTTAATACGTTCGTCTTCATATCAGGCGTGCGTTTGGTTGGTGGTGAGTCGTTCGTCGCTCTCGATGGCGCCGTCCACCAGGTTGATGATGCGGCTGCCGTAGTGGGCCAGCTCTTCGGAGTGGGTCACCTGGATCACCGTCATGCCGTCGTCGTTTAGTTCTTTGAAGAGCTCCATCACCTGCTTGCCCTGTTCGGAGTGCAGGTTGCCGGTGGGTTCGTCGGCCAGTAATAACTTAGGTTTACCCGCAATAGCGCGCGCTACGCCCACCAGTTGTTGTTGTCCGCCCGACAGTTGCTCGGGAAACAGATCCTTCTTAGCCACCATTTGGAAGCGGTCGAGCAGGTCGGCCACCCGCGCCTTGCGCTGCTTGCCGGGCATATTTTGATATAATAAAGGAGTCTCGATGTTTTCGTATACCGTGAGTTCGTCGATCAGGTGATAGGCCTGAAACACGTAGCCGATGGTGTGCTTCTGCAACTCGCTGCGTTGCCGCTCCTTGAGCTTGTGCACCGGCTGGTCGCGCAGGTAGTATTCTCCGGCCGAGGGCGGATCAAGCAGGCCGATGATGTTGAGCAAGGTAGACTTGCCCGCCCCGCTGGGTCCCATGATGGTGACAAACTCGTTCTCTTCAATTTCCAGATCGATGCCCTTCAGAATAAAGGTCTTCTTGAAGCGAGATTGTACAAATTTGTCGATGTCGATAAGCTTCAGCATAGTAGGTGAGGTTATGAAGGTTAGATATTAAGAAATTACTGCGTAGAAATTAGGAAATCGTAGCACTAAGAACATCCTAATTTCTAGCGGCATCTAATTGCTATTCTTTTGCCAACAAGTATGCCAGGGCCAAAATCGCTGTTTTTAGGCTGTTTGAGGGGATGACCCGTTTTGCAACCGTCCGATTACGGATACCTAGTGTACGAAATCGGACACTTATCTTTCAAAACATTCCTCCGCTTCTCGTCCTTTCAAATCATTTATTTCCTACGATGTACTATTCAGCTCGGATTGTAATTGGACTATTCTGCGTTGACCGGTACTTTTGATGAAAAGAATTGTCGCATCAAACGTGTACGTGTTATGAAAAAGAAATTATTTACGATCGCTCTGGTAGGAACTATGTTTTCACTGTCGGGTTGTTACACCACCATTTGCCCCACCTACGCGGTGAAGCCCGCTAAGGAAAAAGACGTGAAGGTTGAACAAACCGATAAGGTAGCAACCGAAACGGAACGCCCCTCTTGATCAAGATCAGGATTTACAGGATAGAAAAAGATTGCCAGGATAATTAGTTCTGGCTTTTTTTATTCAATTCATACAAAGAAATCCCCTCGATGTAGCGGAAGTCTTTTCTATTAAGTGTATAGAGAGGAATTTGATGCTTTTTGGCCGTGGCGGCAATCATCGCATCGGGTACTGCTAAGCCGTGGCTTAGTGTATATCGGTTCATCAAATCGAAGAAGATTTTGCAGATAACAGAATTCGTATCCAAAATAGAGAGGTGCAGCAAGTCCTCTCGGATTTTCTTCAGATCTGCCTTGTCCAGAGCGCCATACATTAGTTCGCCTGCGATTATGATGCTTAACGCAATGTTGGTCTGTCCGATAGCTTGTAGTTCACTGACAACCTCATTGTTTTCCTTATAAAACTTAATAAGAACATCGGTATCACATAGTACTATTGACTTTGTTTCCATGCGCGAGTGCGAAGTTCCTTGCCGTTAATTTCCCTATCTTTCCACAAGCCAGCCGAAGCGAAAAAATCATACGTCTTTTGCTCTTTTGATTTATTAGTCGATTGCTCAGTAACTTCCACAAAACTCAACTCTTTTAGTAGAGAAAGCAGCAAGTCTCGCTTTTTATCGTCCTTGATAGTTAGAGTAATCTGTTCCATGTTTTTTTCTAAAGATAGCGATTTTTCCCGTCGATAAGCAACCGTTGTCCACCTCATAACTGAAGCGTAAAGGTCGTCCCTTCTCCTACTTTTGAGCGAACCGTCAGGTTGCCCTGGTGCATCTGCATGATGCGCTGCGACAGACTCAGGCCAATCCCCGAACCGCTGCTCTTGGTGGTATAGAAAGGAATAAATATTCTTTCCAGCGCTTCGGGTTCGATGCCCGGGCCGTTGTCGGTAATATCAATAAACACCCGCTGTTCCATATCCGCGTGCACGTCGATAGTGATGGTTGGGTTCTCGGTTTCGCCCAGCACTTCGGCCGCATTTTTCAGCACGTTGATGAGCACCATCTCGATCAACTTTGCATCCATGCGGGCAATTAGGTTGGGCGGCTCCAGGCTCACTTCCAAGCGCAATCCGGTGGTCAGCCACTCCCGCCCGGATCAACTTCACCACCTCTTCCACCACGTCTTTCACCAGCACCCGCTGAAACTCCGGCCGGGGAATGTTGGTAAAGTTGCGGTAGGCATCCACGAAGGTCACCAGCCCTCGGCTGCGGTTCTCGATGGTGCGCAAACTCATGCTGATGTCGTCGTAGGCTTCCAGATCGAACGACATGCTACCGTTCTGCCGCACCACGTCTTCCTGAATGATGTCGATGGCCGTGCCCGCCAGCGAAGCGATCGGCGTGATAGAGTTCATGATTTCGTGGCGTAGCACCTTGGTCAGGTTTTGCCACGACTCGATTTCCTGCTGCTGTAGTTCTGACAGGATATTCTGCATCGATATCAGTTTGTACTGGCTGCCGCGCAGGCGCAGTTCGGTAGCGTTGATCGACAGGTGCAGATCGCTGCTGGGCTTCACCAGCGTTTTGGTGCCGGGCGCCAGGTGCAGGATAGTTTGGTACACCTCGGGATTTACCTTGGCCAGTTCCTGAATGTTGGTGAGGTGGGGAGTGCGCAGGTAGCGCTTGGCCGTGTTGTTGATCAGCTCCACGTTGCCCGACTCGTCGTACGACAGCAACCCCACGTTCACGTGCTGCACCACGGTTTTCAGGTACTGCCAGTTCTCTTCTTTCTCGGCCCGCGCCCGGCGGAAGGCGTCGAAAACCTCATTGAACATACGGTTCAGGTTGCGGAAGCTTTCGCCCAGTTTGCTGTCCTTGCTAAAACCCGCCGTGAAATCAGAGTAGCGCACCGCCTCCAGAAAGCGCGTAAGCTTGCGGTTGGTTTCCAGCACGTACTGGTACAGCTCATAGATTTGGTAGACCACCAGCAGCGACACGATCACGCCGCTCACGTACTTTTCGGTATACACCATAAAGTACAGGCACAGCAGCATGCTACCGGCCAGTAGCACAATACGCATCAGCAGCGTCCACTCAAATCGGTTAAATATCATACTTTTCCAGTCTGCGATACAGCGAAGCGCGGGTAAGGCCCAAATCGCCCGCCGCTTTGGAGATGTTGCCACCGTGCTTCTTGAGCACCTTGCGAATTAACAGCTTTTCTACTTCTTCCAGATCAAATTTCTCTAGTTGCATATCCTGCTGATCCTGTGCGCTCCGGGGTCCTTCGGCGTTGAAGAAGAAATCTTCGGGCTGCAGGGTAGGCTTGTTGCTCAGAATCACGGCCCGCTCCACGGCGTGCTGTAGTTCGCGCACGTTACCGGGCCAGTGGTACTTCTGCATGCGCGCAATAGCGCTGGGACTTATGGAGTGCACCTGCTTGCCGTATTTCTTGGTGTACAGATTCAAAAAGTGGGTGGAGAGCGGCTCCATGTCCTCGGGACGCTCGCGCAGGGCGGGCAGGCGAATCTCGATGGTATTGATACGATAGAGCAGGTCCTGCCGAAATTCACTGTTCTGCACCATTTCGTACAACGGCATGTTGGTGGCGCACACGAAGCGCACGTCCACGTCGACTGCTTTGTTAGAACCCACCGGCGTGATGCGCTTGTTTTGCAGCGCCGTGAGCAGTTTGGCCTGCAACGGCAGCGTGAGGTTGCCAATTTCGTCCAGAAAGAGCGTCCCTTCGGACGCGGCCTCGAAGCGCCCCACCCGATCCTGCTTGGCGTCGGTGAACGAGCCCTTGGTGTGTCCGAACAGTTCGCTCTCGAACAGCGATTCGGTCACCGCGCCCAGGTCCACGTTGATGAACACCTTATCGGCGCGGGCTGAGTGGCGGTGGATAGCGCGGGCGATCACCTCCTTGCCGGTGCCGTTCTCGCCCAAGATGAGCACATTGGCGTCGGTGGCGGCCACCTGCTCGATGGTTTCAAACACCCGCATCATGGCGGGGCTGCTGCCGATGATGTCCTGAAATTTGGTGTTGAGGTCGGCGTTGAAGATCTCTTGCTGCGAGCGCAGTTGGTTCACCTCGCTGCGAGAGGCGCGCAGGCGCAGGGCGGCCAGCACGGTGGCCAGCAGTTTATCGTTGTTCCAGGGTTTGAGCACGAAGTCGGTGGCCCCTTCTTTAATGGCGCGTACGGCCAGGTCCACGTCGCCGTAGGCCGTGATCAGGATCACGACGGCCGAAGGGTCTTTTTCCAGAATCTGATCCAGCCAGAAGAAGCCTTCCTTGCCGCTGCTCACGTCCTTGGTGAAGTTCATGTCGAGCAAGATAACGTCGTACTGCTCGTTGCTGATGGTGGCCGGAATGGCTCCGGGGTTCATTTCGGTGTCGACTTGCAAGAAGTGGCGTTTCAGAAATATCTTAGCGGCTTGGAGCACGTCTTCGTTATCGTCGACGATGAGTAGCTTTCCGATTTTATTAGCAGTTCGGCTCATGGGGAGGTTGATGATTGAAGGAAGGAATGAAGGACTGATTAAGTAGGTTGTTTAGTAAGGGGTGGTCAAAGATTGTACCGTTGCGCCGGAAGAATCTAGTTCGCTTGGCTTTGACTCCCGGAAACTAGCCTTTCTGCCAAGGTAAGCCGGATTTTGCTATATTCACCCCCCCCGGAAGCTGTTTGATGAACAAGCCGCTTTCGGAGCAAAACCGTACGGTACCGCACACTTGGTGTCCGTTTCCGTACACCTGCCGCGCATCGGATCGGCCAAATTTGGCCCTCAACCAAGTTTCCGGGGTTTGGCACAGCGTTAGCACTTTACTGGATGCTGGACACTAGATGCTAGTAGCTAATAACAAGTATTCAGCATCAACCTAATCAATCATTCAACAATTCAATCCTTCTATTACCATGGGAATGGACCGAAAAATAAAGAAGAAAACGTGGACGACCGGACGCATTTTGGCGATCGGGGGCGGACTCGCTGTTCTATCGCTTGTCCTCTATAGTTTTTTGTTCGCCGACAATCGCTCCAAGCTGAACGTAGACGCCGAGAAGATCACCGTTTCCGAGGTGAAGCGTGACGTGTTCCAGGAGAACATTCCGGAAACCGGGATTGTGATGCCGAGTCAGACAATCTACCTCGACGCGGTGGAAGGCGGAGTGGTGAAAGACATCACGCTGGAATCAGGAGCGCTGGTGGAGAAGGGCGACACCATTATGACGCTGGCTAATTCTAATCTGCAACTGGACGTGCTGCAGCGCGAGGCGCAACTGTACGAACAACTCAATATTCTGCGCACCACCCGCCTCCAGTTAGATCAGAACGACCTCAACCAGAAAGCGCAATTGGCCGAAATTGATTATCAGATTCAGTTGCTCAAACCGCAGTACGCCCGCTTCAAGGAGCTGGCCGGAAAAAAGCTGATCTCGCAGCGCGAGCTCGAAGAAGTGGAGGAGCAGTACAAGTACAACGTGCGCCGCCAGGAGCTTACCTACAAAGCTTATCAATCGGATTCTATCGCCCGATCTATGCAGCTGAATCAGATCCGTTCGTCCGAAGACCGCATGCTGCGTAGCATGGAGGGCGTGGGCGAAATCCTGGGCAACCTGGTCATCACCGCCCCCACCGAAGGCTTGCTCACCACTTCTGATTGGGAACCCGGGCAATCCATCAATCCGGGCGAGCGCCTGGGACAAGTGGCGCTGCTGGATGCCTTCAAAGTGCGTGTAGCGATTGATGAACTTTACCTGCCGCGCGTAGACGTGGGCCAGCAGGGCACCTTTAGCTTCGCCGGCAAACACGTATCGTCTGGAGATTTACAAAAAGTACCCCACCGTGTCGGAAGGCAATTTCGAAGTGGACATGAAATTTGTGGGCGAAGTGCCCGACGGCATCCGGCGCGGACAGTCGCTGCGCATCAAGCTGGAACTGAGCAGTCCCGAAGAGGCCACTTTGCTGGCTACCGGTGGCTTCTTCCGCGACACGGGCGGCAACTGGGTGTTCGTGATGAACAACGACGGCAGCAAAGCCCTGAAGCGTGACATCAAGCTGGGCCGCAAGAATACTGAATACTACGAAGTGGTGGAAGGATTGGAGCCGAACGAGCAGGTGATTACTTCTTCGTACGAAAATTTCGGAGATAATGAGGTACTTGTATTCTAGAGACTAGATACTTGCTATTAGCCATAGAGAAAATCATCCAGTGATCAGAAGCCAGCATCTAACTGAACTATAAAATTTACTCTGTAACCAAAAACCAACGAACAATTATGATCAAGACACAAAACCTTAAAAAACTCTTCATTTCCGACGAGGTCGAGACCACCGCCCTGAACGACATTAACATGGAGATCAAGTCTGGCGAATTTGTGGCCATTATGGGGCCCTCGGGCTGCGGCAAATCAACGTTGCTCAACATCCTGGGGCTGCTCGATAATCCGAGTTCGGGTGAGTATCACTTTATGGACCACGAGGTGGGCAGCTACTCCGAGCGGCAGCGCGCCCAGTTGCGCAAGGGCAACATCGGCTTCGTATTTCAGAGCTTCAACCTGATCGACGAACTCACCGTGTTTGAAAACGTGGAGCTTCCGCTGCTGTACCTGAAAGTACCCTCGGCCGAGCGGGAGAAAAAGGTGAGCGCCGCCCTGGAGCACATGAACATCATGCACCGCCGTAGTCACTTTCCGCAGCAGTTATCGGGCGGACAGCAGCAGCGCGTGGCCATTGCCCGGGCCGTGGTGGCGAACCCCAAGTTTATCCTGGCGGATGAGCCGACCGGTAACCTGGACTCTACCAACGGCGAAGAGGTGATGAACCTGCTGTCGGAGCTCAACAAGGCGGGCACCACCATTGCGATGGTAACGCACTCGCCCCACGACGCCACCTACGCCAACCGCACCATCAACCTGTTCGACGGCATGATTGTGACCGAGAATATCAAGGAGAAATTTCACGTGTAGAATTGGAACGAAGCGACTTACTTCAAGCCCGCCTGCTTAAGAATGTTGTTGAGCGTGCCTGGACGTATCTCATCGGACAAGCGGTGAACCGGTACGGTAACGTGACCGGGCTTGGTAGCATGCTTATAGACACAGTGGCTACCTCACTGTCTGACCTGAAACCATCCGTCTTGTTCTATGAGCTTGATTAAATTGCGGGTTTTCATTTAACCACTAGCGTTTCGGCCTCGCTGCTCCCCTCAGGAATACTGAGCCCATCTTCCCCCATAACCTCTAGGTGAAGGCTGATAGCTTCCTGAATATTTTCTTTGGTTTCTTCCCGGGTAGCTCCGGTAGAAACACATCCGGGTAAGTCTGGTACGTAAGCACTATAGCCGGTACTAGACTTCTCAAATATAACTAGATAGCTTTTCATAATCTTTAGGAGTAAGACGATTCGTTCTTGTTCTTCCGTACTCCTAAAGATAAGAAACTAACGCCAAAACCTTATGCTCCGCAACTACCTCACCACTGCCTACCGCCACCTGCTGCGCCACCGCACCACCACGGGGATGAACGTGATCAGCCTGTCGGTGGGCATTGCCTGCTGCCTGGTGGTCTACGTGATCGTGAAGCACGAGTACACCTACGACAACTTCCAGCCGCAGGCCGACCGTCTGTACCGGGTGGTGAGCCAGACGCAGCGCGCCGACGGCACCGAGTACCACGGCGCCATCGCCTTCCCCATGGCCGAAGCCCTGCGCGACGAGGTACCCGCCGTAGCCAATGCCACCCAGATATACGCCCGTAACTACGCGGTGATTAAACGCCTCAGCGCCGCCGGAGACGAGCAGCGGTTTCAGGCCTACCACACCGTGTACGCTGATGCGCACTTTCTGCGCACCTTTTCCTATCCGGCCCTAGCGGGCGACCACGCTACCATGTTTCAGCGTCCCGATGAGGTGGTGCTCACCCGCTCGCTGGCCGACCGCCTGTTCGGTGCCGACTATCGCAGTCGCTACGATGAACTCATCGGGAAAACCCTCACCATCAATCAGCGCGATTTTCGCATTGGCGGGGTGCTGGAAGACGTACCCGACCGCACTAACATTTACTTTCAACTGCTGTTGCCGATGGAAGTGTTCAAACAGGACAACCCCGGCTGGACGGCCAACTGGGAAAGCACTCCGGGAGCCAGTGACGCCTTTTTCACGCTGGCCGTAGGGGCCTCTCCCGAGCAGGTAGCCGGGGCAATCAACCAACTCATGCAGCGCCACCTGGACGAAGAATTGGCGAAACGGTGTACCTACCACGTACAAGCCATGAGCGATGTGCACACCGAGGCGCGCTACGGCGGCACCTCCTTTACGGTTCCCCTGCTCCTGATGGGCACCCTGATTGGCCTGGGACTGGTGGTGCTGCTCACGGGCAGCATCAACTTTGTGAACCTGTCTACCGCCCAGGCCATCCAGCGCTCCAAGGAAATTGGCATTCGCAAGGTGCTCGGCGGACAGAAGCGGCAACTGCTGGGGCAGTTTCTGGGTGAGGCGGGCTTGCAGGTGCTGGTCGCCTCGCTGCTGGCCGTGGGACTGGCGGAATTTATGCTGGACGGCATCAACGATTACATGGCTCCCTTCGCCCAGTGGGTGGTGATGCGGTTTGAATTAGACCTCAGCGTGGGGCTGTTCATGATGCCGCTGGCCCTGTTGGTCACGCTGCTGGCGGGCATCTATCCCGCCCTGGTGCTTACGCGGTTTCGTCCGACGGCCGTGCTTAAGCAGTCGGTGGCGACTACCACCCGTACCGGGTTTGGCGCGCGCTTTTCGTTGCGCAAGGTGCTCACGGTTACCCAGTTTGCCATTGCCCAGATGCTGCTAATCGGCACGCTGGTGACGGCCACGCAGATGCGCTACTTCAAGGAGCAGGACCAGGGGTTTGTGCAGGATAACGTGCTGATGGTGGATTTGCCCGTCTCGGAGCGCAACGCGACGGCCGGGGAGCTGTTTCGCCAGCAGGCCCTTACTCACGCGGCGGTGGAGCAGGTGGCGCTGGGGTCGGCCCCGCCCACCTCGCGCAACCGCAGTTGGAACGAAGCATACGCCGCCGGAGGAGACAAGATAAATCTGGAAGAAAAAGTGATCGACCCGCACTACGTGGAAACCTTCGGGTTGTCGCTGGTGGCCGGACGCAACCTGCGCGAGGCAGACTACGCCCCCGATAGCGCGACCACCCGAGCGGTGCTGCTCAACGAGCGGGCGGTGCACACCCTCGGCTTCGAAAATCCGGAAGCCGCGCTCGGACAGACCTTCACCCTCGACCGGGGGGCGGGAATCCGCATGGAGGTGGTCGGGGTGCTGGCTGACTTCGTCAACAACTCGCTCAAGGAAGCGGTGCAACCGGGTTACTTCTTCTACGGCGACGCCCTACGGGTGGCCCACGTTCGCATCAGCGGCAACCCAGCTGAGGTGGTGGCGACGCTCCAGGGGCAGTGGGAGGCGCTGTACCCCGATGACTTTTTCCAGTACGAATGGGTCGATGAGCACATGGCGATGCTGTATACCCTGGAGGATATGCTCTACCGGCTGTTCCGCCTGATGGCGGGGCTAGCCCTGCTAGTCGGCGGACTGGGCCTGTACGGTTTGGCATCGTACCTCACGCTGCACCGCCGCAAGGAGATCGGCATTCGTAAGACGCTGGGGGCCACCGTGTCGGAGCATACTGCTTCGCTTCACCCGGGAGTTTGCCGGGCTGGTGCTGCTCGCCTTCGGGATGGCCGCCCCACTGGGGTACCTGGCCATGCGGGCCTGGTTGGGCACCTTTGCCCACCGTATCGAGCTACACGCTGGGTTCTTCGGAGCGACGCTGCTGATCGCTCTTACCATCGCCGCCCTTACGGTCGGCTACCGCTCGCTGCTGGCTGCCGGGGCCAATCCGGTAGATTCGCTGCGGGACGAGTAGTACCTCTGGAAACGTCACTGCGAGGCGACCCGTCTTCGTAGTGAGGAAAACGTAAGTCACAAAGGCAGCAGAAATGCAAAAAGGAAGCACTAGCTGTCCCCGCCGACGCAGTCTCGGGCATCCGTAGCCGGTGTTCGTGACTGCGTCGGCGGGGTTAGTTTCCGTCTCGTTTTTTGTGGTCTCGTTGTCTTTTCGCTACGATTTTTCTACCAAACGTTCACGCCGCCTCGCAGTGACGGTTTGGGGGGAAGTGCGGTTTACTCATTGGCAATGTCCTCGTACAGATCGCGCCAGTCGGGGTTGAGGCGGCGGATGAGAGCGAGTTTTTTCTTGCGCGAACCAGCCTTCAATTGCTTCTCGCGGGCGATGGCTTCCACAATGGTTGGCAAGGCTTCGTGATAAACGAGTTGGTCGCAGTTGTAGCGGGCAGTGAAGCTGCGGGGATAAAACTTGGTCTTGTGCTGCCAGATGCGCCGGGGCAGGTTAGACGTTACGCCCACGTACAGCGTGGTGCGCCGCTGGTTGGCCACGATATACACACTTCCGTCTCTTTTCATACGAAGACGTCACTGCGAGGCTGACGCCTCAGTGAAAAAGAAGACTGCATGGGCATATGCACCGGATTGGTTGTGGACACTACGGCAAAGACCGGGCCGACGCAATCTCGAACACGTTCAACGTGTCTGAGACTGCGTCGGCGAAGGTAGTTTTGTCATCCTAAGGAAGTTTCAATGCGCTTGCTCACTACTGACTTTTTTAGCGAGCCAGCGGCTCGCCTCGCAGTTGCGTTGCTAGACAAAGTGTACGGAACCGAACAGCGATTGACCGATTGCGGACAGTTTGTAAAAACGCGGAATCAGATATAATACTGATAGTCAGTACGTTATTAACGAGGCACACCGTTTGACAACTGCCCTTTAAGCTTCTAACCTTCCTACACTATGTTCAAGAACTATCTGCTCACTACCCTGCGCAACTTCCGCCGCAACAAGATGAACACCCTCATCAACGGAGCCGGACTCGCCCTCAGCATGGCCTGCTGCATTGCCATCTACGTTTTCGTAGAAGACGAGTATACCTTCGACAGCTACCATAGTCAGGCCGACCAGATCTACCGGGTTGTGGGGCAGTTTGAGGGCAACGAAGGTGTCAACTACCAAGGAAGCGTCACCTACCCACTGGCGAAGGCGATGCGCAATGACTTTCCTGACCTACCGCTGGTGACGCAGGTAGTGGCTTTTCACGAAGCCATTTTGAAAACCTCCGACGAGACCTCGCCCATCTTGACCGATGCGCAGCGGGGAAACGGGCTAACCTACGCCGACGCGTATTTTCTGCGGATGTTTGATCATCCCCTGCTGGCTGGAGACGCAAAAACAATCCTCACCACTCCTAGCGAAGTGGTGCTTACCGAAAAAATGGCTGACCAACTCTACGGCCGAGACTATCGAAACCGCTACGACGAGTTGCTGGGAAAAACCCTGATCGTCAATCAAGAGTCGTATCAGATCAGCGGCGTAGCCCGTAACGTTCCACAGAATTCCAATATTGTGTTTGATTTGCTGTTGCCCATCCAGGCGTACGAGCGAGATCGAGATTGGCTCGAAGACGCGTGGGGAAACTTCAATTCTGACTGGTTTACGTTCGTGCTGCTGCCTGAGTCGGAAAGCCCCGCGCGGATAGAATCACAACTGGTCGACTTCACGGATAAGTACCACGATGAAGAGGAAGCAGCCAAGCAGAGCTATTCTCTCCAGGCTCTGGCCGACGTGCACACCAACGAAGACTACGGGGGCACCATATACGCTACGCCGACGATCCTGATCGGGGCCTTTTTGGTGATGGGTATGATTGTGCTGCTCACCGCGTGCATCAATTTCATCAACCTGGCCACCGCCCAATCGGTACGGCGGGCCAAAGAAATCGGCATCCGTAAAACGCTGGGCGGGGTGCGCTCGCAACTGATGGTGCAGTTTCTGAGCGAAACCTTCCTAATTACGCTACTGGCCGCCGGGGCCGCCGTGTTGCTGGCCGATTGGTTTCTGGCGGCTTTTAGCCAGTACTTGTCGGTGGTGATTCACACAACCTACACCGTAGATATCACGATCGTCTATTTTCTACTCGTGCTATGTCTGGTCATTACCTTGCTGGCGGGTTATTATCCGGCGCGAGTGTTATCGGGCTTTCGTCCGGTAGACGCGCTGAAGCAGTCCATGAGTCAGCAGAAGAGCGGCTTCGCCGGGAAGTTCTCGCTGCGCAAGACGCTGGTGGTGACCCAATTTGTGATCTCGCAACTGCTCATCATCGGCACCATCGTGGTCTCGATGCAGATGCGCTACCTGCGTGAGCAGGATCTGGGGTTTCGACAGGATGATATGGCGGTGGTGTATATGCCGGAAAACGATCGGCAGAAGCTAGAAGCCTTCCGCAACCAGATCACCAGTCAGGCGGCGGTGGCGCGGGTGAGCTTTAGTTCGGGTCCACCGATGTCGACCAGCCAGAGTTGGACGGGAGCGTATAATCCGCTGCGGGGCGAAGATGAGAAATACGGTATTGAACGAAAGAGTATCGATCCTCAGTATTTGGAGACTTTCGAGATCACCTTGATAAACGGAAGAAACCTGCGCGAGGAAGACAAACTGGTGCCGGAGGATTCGCTACCGGATTATAACGTATTGATCAACGAGCGGGCGGTGAAAATTTTTGGCTATGGCACTCCCGAAGAAGCGGTGGGACAGGTGCTGATGGACGGCGACCGACGCGCCAATATTGTGGGAGTGGTGCAGGACTTCAACAACACGTCGTTACAAGAAGAGCTTCATCCCAACCTGTTGTACTACGGCGACTGGGTCAACATCGCGGCTATCCAACTCACCGAACGGCAATCTATTCATCAGCTATCGTTCGTGCAAAGTGCGTGGGAAGACACCTATCCCGACTACTTCTACCAAGCCCTAACGATGGAAGAATACTTCGAGAGCGGAGCGATGTACATATTGGAAGATATTATGTTCCAGGCGTTCCGAATCTTTGGCTTCCTAGCGATTATGATCGGCTGTTTGGGACTCTACGGTTTGGTGTCTTACCTGGCCCTGCAACGACAGAAGGAGATCGGCGTCCGCAAGGTGCTCGGCGCTTCTGCCCCGCAGATCGTCTACCTATTTTCCAGAGAATTCACCGGGCTGGTACTGCTGGCCTTCGTGATTGCCGCTCCGCTGGGCTACTTCGCCATGCAAGCCTGGCTAGAGACGTTCGTCTACCGCATCCCCCTGAGCATCACCTACTTCGCCCTGGCCCTGCTGACTTCCGTCGGCATCGCCTGGGTCACGGTGGGCTACAAGTCCGTGCGCGCCGCCCTGAGCAACCCGGTGGACGCGCTGCGCAGTGAATAATCTTACCGCAACTTCATAAACGCCACCGAATTTATGATCAAGAACTATCTCCTCACCGCCCTGCGTAGTTTGAGTCGCCATCGGCTCTATTCCATCATCAACGTGCTGGGCCTCACGGTGGGCTTAAGCTGCGTCCTGCTCATTGCCACCTATGTATACCATGAGTTGCAATACGACCAATTTCACGAGCAGAAAGACCGCATCGTGCGAGCTAGTCTGGAGTATGGCGAAGGCGGCGTGGTGGCCAAGACCGCCGTATCACCCACCGCCGTGCTGCCCGCCTTCCAGCGAGAATTTCCGGAAGTGGTAGGAGGCGTCCGGCTTATCAATGCCTCCGACATTCGTCCCCGAATGGTACAGTCAGGCGATCAATCGTTTCAGGAAGAAGGGTTGTTCTATGCCGATAGCACCTTCTTTTCGGTGTTTAGTTTTCCGCTGTTACGGGGAGATCCGGCCACCGCACTAACGGCCCCCCAATCTATCGTGCTGACAGCCTCGGTGGCGGCGAAGTACTACGGCCCGCAATGGACAAACCAGGAGGTCATTGGAAAAACCCTGCTGGTGGGCACCGACCGCACTCCGTTTAAGGTAACCGGTGTGATGGCCGACCCACCGGTGTACTCTCACATTCACCCGCACCTGGTTGCTTCTACTACCTCCCTGAAATTTTTCCAGGAAGAAATGTGGTGGTCGGCCAATTACTTCACCTACTTACTGCTGAGCGAACCGGAAGCGATTCATTCGCTACGAGAGAAGATTCCGGCGCTACTCCGGCGTGAGGTGCCCGACGCCTTCGTCGCCGATGGCTACGTAGCGTACAATTTATTGCCCCTCACCGACATTCACCTGCGCTCAGACATGGACAGCGAACTGGAACCGGGAGGCGACTACCGCTACGTGTACATCTTTTCGGCCGTTGCCCTGCTCATTTTGCTAGTGGCCTGCATCAACTACGTCAACCTGACCACCGCCCGCGCCACCCATCGCGCCCGCGAGGTGGGCATGCGCAAGGTACTGGGGGCCTACCGTAGCCAGTTGTTGGGACAGTTCATGGGCGAGGCCGCCCTGATCACCACCCTGTCGATGCTGGCAAGCTTGGTGTTGGCGCACCTGCTACTGCCCTACTTTCAGCAACTCGCCCAGCGCAGCTTTACGCTGGACTACCTGGGCGAGCCGACTGCCATTGCCTGCCTGGTAGGAATTGGTATATTGGTGAGTCTGTTGGCTGGGGCGTATCCGGCCCTGGTGCTGTCGTCGTTTCGTCCGGTGCAGGTGCTTAAGGGCAAGTTGCGCACCACTGATGCCGGGGGAAGCCTACGGCAAGGCTTGGTGGTCTTTCAGTTCGTGATCTCCACCTTCCTGATCATCAGCACGCTTATTATTTACCGACAGCTTGGATTTATCCAAGAGCAGAAACTGGGCTACGACAAGGATCAGTTGGTGGCCCTGCCACTGGATGACATTGTGTACGAGCAGTACGAAGCGCTAAAGTCAGAACTTAAAAAACAGAATCAGGTGGAAGAGGTGAGCGCGGCCTACGAAACCCCTACTAACATCCAGGGGGGCTACGGGCTTTCGCTCGCGGGTACTTCCGATGAATTCACGATGGCGGCCACCGGCCTGCCCGTTCATGAGGATTTTCTGGCTACGGCGGGCCTGGAGCTGGTAGCCGGTCACGACTTCACTACCGCCGACTTGGCGGCAATCCAAGCCAATAGCTTTGATCTGCGCACCTTTGGTTTTATAATCAATGAAACCGCCGCCCGCGCACTGGGCTTTAGTCCCGAAGAAGCCATGCAGCAAGACATCACCATGACGGGGCGGGGCAGCGTGCTTCGGGGGGTGGTGAAAGATTTTCACTTTGGCTCGTTGCACAAGAAGATTGAGCCGCTGATCATCTTTTTTGAACCTTGGCAGTCGAGAACGATACTAGTGCGCACCGCTGCTCACAGCAACCCTTCGGCTACCCTGGCCGCCTTGAAAGAGGCGTGGGAAGGCGTTGTTCAGCACCGGCCGTTCGATTTCACTTTTATAGACGATGAATTTAATGCGCTGTATACTGCTGAACAGCAGGCCGGTCAGTTGTTTAATGCGTTTGCGCTCGTGGCCGTCTTCATTGCGTGCCTGGGTTTGTTCGGTCTCACGGCGTTTACCACCGTGCAACGGGCCAAGGAGATTGGCATTCGGAAGGTGCTAGGCGCCTCGGTGCTCAGCATCGTGGTGCTACTGTCTCGCGACATTACCAAACTGGTGCTGATCGCCCTGCTCATTGCCGTACCCCTCACGTACTTCCTAATGGACCGCTGGCTGGAGGGCTTCGCCTACCACATCGGCATTTCGACGGCCGGTTTGGTTGTCGCCGGGCTGGTAGCTCTTTCAATCGCCTGGCTCACGGTTGGCTACCAAGCCACGCGCGCGGCCACTGCCAACCCGGTGGATGCGCTGCGCAGCGAATAACCATTCGTCCTTCTGGCGAGTTATTAGCGCAAAACCTATTTTTTGTCCTATGAACGCTCGTCAGATTTTTAGTTATTTCAAAGAAACTTACCAAGAATGGCAAAGCGACGATGCTTTTCAGAAGAGCGCGTCCATCGCTTACTATTCCGTTTTTTCCCTGCCCGGTCTGTTGATCATCGTTGTCACCGCGGCCAGCCTGATCTGGAGTCCCGATTATGTGGAGCAGGTTATCACCGACCAGGTGGGCGGGGCAATGGGCGGCGACGCGGGTGAGCAGGTAAAAACTATGCTACAGAACTCACGGCAGAATTCCAATTCCACCATGGCCCTGATTGTGGGCTTCGCCACGTTGGTGTTTGGGGCTACCGGGGTGTTCAGCCAATTGCAAAAGTCACTCAACGACGCCTGGGAGGTGGAACTAGACCCCAACGCGGGCATCAAGCAAACGGTGATTAGCCGGGTCACGGCCCTAGGTATCGTGCTGGCCCTGGCGTTTTTGCTGATCGTGTCCTTGCTACTTTCGGCGGCCCTGGCGGCGCTCGATGGCTGGATTCAGCAGCAGTTGCCGGGCTTTCCCCCTTTTGTCTTTTTCATTATCAACATACTGCTGTCCGTTGGAGTGCTCACCACCCTGTTTGCGCTCATGTTCAAGGTGCTGCCCGATGCCGACGTAGAGTGGAAATCGGTATGGTACGGAGCTTTTCTGACAGCCGTTCTGTTCACCATCGGCAAGTTTTTGCTGGGGATTTATTTTGGGCAGTCTGATCCGGGGGCCACCTTCGGAGCGGCGGGGTCCATTATTCTGATCATGCTGTGGGTCTACTACTCCAGCCTGATTTTGTTGTTCGGAGCCGAATTTACCCAGGTATACGCCCGCCACAATGGGCACCGCCTGGAGCCCTCGGAGCACGCCCGCCGCAATGCCGAGTACCGCCTTAAGCAACTGGAAGATCAGAAAGGCAGAGAATACGTCTCCTAAACTGAGGTGCGCAATGCATCACCCCACTTTTTTAGCTAACGTATTATGATCTCACCGTACGCCTCTCTGACAACGCCATCGCCCGTAGCGACATTAGCGAGCGTTGCTCAGCTGTCAGAAAAAATTGCCCAATACCGCGAGCAACAATCGGAAGAAGACGCCCGGCGGTTTCCCGAGCAGGAATTCGCTTGGCTCCGAGAAGCTGATCTGGTCGGTATCACGCTGCCCAGACAACCGTTGTCGTTTGAACGGGCGGTAACCGCGCAGCAGCTGCAATTGCTCAAGCTGATTGGCAAAGGAAACCTGTCGGTAGGCCGCATCTACGAAGGTCACCTCAACGCTTTGTTTCTTATTCACTTATTCGGCACAGCCGCGCAACGGGAACGCTGGTACGCCGACGCACAGCACGGGCAGCATCTTTTTGGTGTTTGGAACACCCAGGCCCACGATGGCGTATCAATCGTGGCGCAGGGCGACGGACGTTACGTACTGCAGGGAGCCAAAACCTTTTGCTCAGGAGCGCGACAAGTGACCCGCCCCATTGTGCCCGGAAAACTTATTGACGAGGAAGGTCAGGAACGCGGTTGGCAGATGGTTATTGTGCCGCTCGACGCGCACCCGGAAGCTCCGGTTGATCCGTCGTTCTGGAAGCCGCTGGGCATGCACGCCAGCGTGAGCCATAAAATTGACTTTAGCGGCATTGTTCTTACCGTAGACGACCTGCTGGGTCAGCCCAATGATTATCATACGCAGCCCTACTTCAGTGGTGGTGCTATTCGCTTCGCGGCGGTTCACTTGGGCGGAGCCGAGGCTATTTTCGACGCTACCCGCACTTATCTGCAGCAACTGCACCGCACCGACGACCCGTACCAGCGGATGCGCTTGGGAGAGATGGCTATCTTGATTGAAACTGGCAACCGTTGGATCGAGCAGGCGGGCCACTTAGCAGATAGCGCAGCGGCGCCGGAGCAGATCATCAACTACGCCAACATGACCCGCTCGGTGATCGAGCGCATCGGGCTGGAGGTGATGCAACTGGCCGAACGCTGCGTGGGCGCTCGGGGGTTGCTGCACCCGCAACCGTTCGCGCGCTTGCACGCCGACCTCACCACCTATCTTCGTCAGCCCGCCCCCGACATTGCCCTGGCCCAGGTGGGACAGTACGTGGGCGAACAAACCACTCCCGCTCATTCTCTCTGGTCTAATGACTTTTGAGGAAGTAGCCAATCGGACCCGAGTCCTTACCCAGAAGAAACGCTCAGCGCTTGGGGCACCACCCTGGTGGTGGCTCCGCACCCCGACGACGAATCGCTGGGGTGCGGTGGGGTAATCGCCTTGTTGCGACAGCGGAGACACGCGGTGTCGGCACTGTTCGTGAGCGACGGCAGCATGTCGCACCCCAACTCCAAGCGCTACCCGCCGGAAGCCCGCCGCACTCTGCGCGAGCGAGAAGCAACGGAAGCCCTGGAAATTTTGGGTGTAGTCCCAGGCGACATCCACTTTCTGCGCCTTCCTGATACCCGGGTGCCGGTGCCCTCGTCAGAGAATTTCAATGAGGCAGTAGCCCTGGTTCACGAGCAGCTAGCGCAGCTTCGGCCCGAGACCGTGCTGGTGCCCTGGCGGCGAGATCCGCACGGCGACCACCGCGCCACCTGGCACCTGCTGCAAGCGGCAGTCGCCCGGTTTGATGCACCCCTTCGCTGGCTGGAATACCCCATCTGGGTGTGGGAATCGACCCAGTCCGACGATCTGCCCACCGCCGCTGACGGAAGCTGGTTCCGCGTGGATGTTTCCGAGTTTTTGTCTCAAAAACGCCGGGCCATCGCCGCCCACGTGTCGCAGACCACCCCACTGATCGACGATGATCCGGAGGGGTTCACACTGAGCCCGGAAGATGATCCGTCATTTTACCCAACCTTACGAATACTTTCTAGCACCATGAGTGAATCGCTTTCCACCGAATATTTTGACGATCTGTACCAGAAAAACGAAGACCCCTGGGACTTTGAAACGAGCGCGTACGAGCGCGACAAATATGCCGCTACCCTGGCGGCCTTACCCAACGCTCATTACCAAAATGCGTTTGAAATCGGGTGTTCTATCGGCGTGCTTACGCAGCAGTTGGCCGTCGCTGCGACCATTTGTTGGCCGTAGATGGTAGCGAGAATTCCACTAGAACAGGCGCGGCAGCGATTGCAGCAGACAGTCACACGTACAGTTAGAGCAAATGCGGGTGCCCGACACTTTTCCTGACGATACCTTTGACTTGATTTTGGTGTCGGAGGTAGGTTATTACTGGTCGTGGAGCGATTTAGAGAAGGCGCAACAGCAAATATCTACGGACACTGCAACCCGGCGGCCATCTGCTACTGGTGCACTGGGTGCAGCCCACTAACTACCCGTTGACCGGTGATGAGGTGCACGATGCCTTTAGTACGCTAGAACCTTCTCTGGCGCATCAGCAGCACCAACGAACGGACCGCTATCGCCTAGACCGATGGGAACGAAGGGGGTGACTTGTCCCACCAAATGTCGCAAACCAGCAATAGCGCCGGTGATGGCAACCGGCGCAAACCGCTGGGCAACTAACTGATCAAACTCCGGTAGCTGCGCGAACCATTGCCAGAACGCTCCGAAATAGCGGCTACTCTCCATGCGGTTGAACAGAAAGTACGGTGAAATACAGAACCACTGCGCTACCGGTTGCAGGGCCAGTAACGAGCGACGTTGCCAGGCCTGCCGAAGGTGCTGCTGAAGCGTGAAGCGAAACGCCCAATAGTCAGCGGGAGGTACCACAAAGGGCTCGCCCTGCTGCAACATCTGCTCCCACTGCTGCAACTGCACCGAGAAGCCAAAATCTACGCGCCCCTGGGTACGGGCCGAGGTGAGCACCTGCACGTTGGGGCAGTGCCGGATGCGGGCGTCGCAGCGTTGCAGCGCCTCGTAGAAGCGCACGTCTTCCATGGAGCGAAGCACCGGTAGCCGTCCGGCGCGTTCGTACAGTTCGCAGGTGACGGCCAGGCTGGGCCCGAAATTCTGGAAGTGCCGGGGCCAGGGGTCGGCCGACTGCGGGTCAATAATCGACTCTAACTGCGCTTGTAGGTAACGGTACATCACATCCTGCAAGTAGTAGCGTCGTCCAATCGCCTGGGGATTGGTGCGAATTCGTCCACCCACCACATCGGCTCCCCTTTGCACCGCTTTCAGCGTATGATACACCCAGGTGGCGTTCACCGTGCTGTCGCCGTCGGTAGAGGCGATAACTCCCTGAAGAGGATACCTTCGGAAATGTCCATTCGGGGAATATCCATTCGGGGAGCGTCCATCTTGAGGGTAGCCGGGCGACATTAGCCGTCGGTAGGCTTCGTCCATGAGGATACGGCGTACGTAACCGATGTGCGCGTAGGGAGGCGGCAACTGACACGTAACCACGTGAAACTGACCGTCGGGATGCGCCCTGGCAAAAGCTTCGGCCACCTCGGCCGTAGCGTCACTGCAGTTGTTGGCCAGCACGATCACTTCGTACCACCGTTTGTCAACAGCTCGTCCTTCGGGATCGGTTTGTTGATAAAGGGCTGCTAACGTGGCCGGAAGCGTACGCTCCTCGTTCTTGGCAGGTACAATGGTCACCAACCTCAACGCAGGGTCGGGGGGCGGCAACTGGAAATCAACAAGATGTGGTTCCAAAATGATAGAAGTTAAAAAAGTAGCCCTCGAGAGCAGCCCAAAAGGCATTTACTACGCAACCGAACGGCCCAGAGCGTTGTCACGCGTAACCGAATAGTTTTGTCCGACCATAATCTTGTACGTATGGCGTGGTTGCTGGGCAGCCCTGTACGCTAACTCCATTTGCAATCGGGCGATTAGGTAACACACCGTGGACTCAGCTCCCTGGTTCTGATTCACGTGCTTGGTCTCCAGTCCATCGAAGCATCCACCCGTCACGGGGTTATAAATAATTTGCCCGAGATGGTTGTTGCCCAGATACCAGCTGAAGGCAGCGTGGAGCTTTTCCTGATACACCGGGCGCTGCGACACCTGGTGAAACAGCGACAGCGCCGTGATGGTGTAGCACACGTTGATGGGCTGCTCGCCGCCGGGCTTACAGATATCGCCCTTCATCCACCACCCGTCGTTAGAAACTACCTTGATCTGACCGTCTTTGATAAACAGGCACTCGAGCAAGAAGTCAAACGACTGGTACGCCACGTGCTGGTAGTCTTCACGACCGGTGGCCAGGTGAGCGTACATCATTCCCTCGGAAAGCACGCTGTTGGCGTAGGTGAGGTAGTCTTCAAACCAGTTCCACGCGGGAGTGGCCACGCCGTTAAATTTGTCGAGCAACCCAAGGGCGAGTTGGTCAATAACCGCCAGTAGTTCATCACTGGGTTCCACCCGGTGGCAGGCGTATAGTCCTTTGATGGCAAAGGCCCGCGCCCGGGGCGAATCCACCTGGCGAATAATGGGCAACGCCCGAAGCAAGGCATCTTTCGCCTTGGTGACCAGATCAGACGGAAGAATCTTGTGATAACGCACCACCGTGCCCAGGCTCCATACGGCCCGCATGGCCGCGTCGTTGAGGTTCACTTCGGCGTTTTGCGGTGTGAATTGCTGAAGATCATCCACGTAGTTGAGAAAGCTGCCGTCTTCCTGCTGACAGCCAATCACAAAATCCAGGTAAGTTTCTAACAGTATCAGCGCCGATGGTTCGCGTCGGTGGTGGTAGTACATGCCCAGGGCAATCAGCGCTCGGGCATTATCGTCCAGGGTGTAGCCCGAACCCAAATCCGGAATTCCGAAGTCAGCGAACTGAATCATACCCACCGGGGTGGTTAGGGTGCGCACGTGATTCAGATTCACTTCGGGCAGGTCGTAGCGCAGCACTCCGGCGGGATCATCCACCTGCTGGAACAACTGCGCGTACTGCACGGCCACGTTTTGCCAGATGGCGCTGCGCGTATGGTAGTAGGCGTTGTTGCTCATGTGCTGTCGCAGGGGGCCGTCGGATAATATTTTGATCGCCGCTTCGGCAATCTGGTCGGGCTGGTTAAAATCTTCTAGTAGAATGCCCGTATCGGTTCGCAACGTTTCCTGGGCGTGCGGCATAGGAGTAGAGATGATGGGGCAGCCGCAACTCATGGCGTAGGTGAACGTGCCGCTCACTGCCTGGTTTGGGTCTTTCGAGACAAATAGGTAGGTATCCGTTAGGCTTAAGTACTCCAGCAATTCGTCCAAATCTAAGTACTTGTTCACAAAGCGAACGTTATCCTCCAGGCCGAACTGCTTCACCAGCGCGTGCAGTTTCTGGCGGTACTTTTCGCCCTCGTGTTGCACCACCACCGGATGCGTTTTGCCCAGTATCAAATAAACCACCTCCGGAATGGCCTTTTTGATGGCATGAAGTGCAGTGAGCGCATTCTCGATGCCTTTGTTCTCGCTGAGCAGTCCAAAGGTGGCCAGCACTTTTTTGTCCGCCAGTCCGTACTTTTCCTTCAGAAGCACTGGGTCTTGCCAGGGGGTGAGGTGGGTGCCGTGCGGGATCACCGTGATCTGTTCGTCGGCAATGCCGTATTCCTGCTGCAGTATATCCGACGAACGGTGGGTCATCACCACCAACTGCTGGACTGAGCGGGCTATGTTGCGCATCAGGCGGCGAAGTTCGGGACTTGGCTCGGGCAGTACGGTATGCAGGTTGATGACCACCGGTTTGGTGAGCGAGTACAGGAAGGCCAGCACGTGATCGCCCCACTCGCCCCCGAACAGACCAAACTCGTGCTGCACACACACCACGCGTACACTAGGGTCGTTGTTCACCTGTTCGGCCAGATCGGCGCAATCTTTAATTTCATGCGTGTTGAGGGTGGCAACCACTTCGTCGGGATAGGAGCGCTGGTGGCCGAAGCCTTCTTCCAGTGCGCATATCTTAAAGTTGTACGAAGTGCCGAACTGATGCGTCAGCGCCTGCACCATATCCTGGGTGAAGGTGGCAATGCCGCACTCGCGGGGCGGGTAAGTGGTCAAAAATAAAACCGTAGGTTTGACTTGATAGGGCATACTAGTGACGTTAAAAAGTGAATGGTGCGAAAAAATAAGGCAACTCAGGAGGCTTTCAGCGCCTTAACCAGCGCCTCCATGCTACAGGAGGCTACGGCAATCTGACTGTCGCTCGCTCCGTAGTACATGTATAACGTGTCACCTTCCTGGGCCGTTCCCGTGGGAAACACCACATTGTTTACGTAGCCCACCTGCTCATACTCATGGTCGGGCGAAAAGAAGGGTTCAGAAAGCCGTCCGATAACGCGGGCGGGGTTTTCCAGGTCAACCAGGGCGGCGGCGGCGTGGTAGATGTTGCCGTACTTCTTTTTTTCTACGCCGTGGTAGATGATGAGCCACCCCTCGGGCGTCTCGATGGGCACGCAGCCCCCGCCGATGTGCGAACTCTCGAACGGAAACGTGGGGTCCATCATGATGTGGTCGGGAAAAGTATGGAAGTAGTCTTCCCAAAAGGCAGGAGTCAGGTCTTCCAGTTGCTCGTAATGCACCACCTGAATGCCCGGCCAGATGCGGTGCATATACACAAACTTGCCGTTGATCTTCCGGGGGAAATAGACCACGTCTTTGTCCCACACCAGCACCTGGTCAGGAATAGGCTCTCGTTTGTGGAGCATCTCAATGTGGGTGAAATATTTTTTGTTGATCTCATTTCCAGCGTCCTGCAGGTGTTTTTCCATATCCAGTAGGCTGATATCGGGCGTGATGATTCCCTGCCGCTGAAACTTGAAACCATCGGTGGAAGTAGCCAGCGCACCCAGCGCGTTGAATCCGTCGAAGGCGGTGTAGGTCATGTAGTAGGTGCCGTCGATCACCGCCACGCGGGGGTCTTCCACGCCGTGCTTTTCGGTGAGGTGCCGCGGAGTGTAGATGGGATGATCCCAGCGCTCGGCCACGGTGGTGGGGTCGCTCAGGCGGGCGTAGCCTACGGTAGAATAGTTACCGTCGCTCACCGCTCGGTAGTAGAGATGAATGCCGTCTTCGTTCTGCACGCTGGCGGGATTAAACACGCCCTCGTTTTCAAAGTACAGATCGGTTTCGTCCAGAATAACCCCCAAGCGGGTCACTTCAACGGTTTGGGTAGCAGCTTCGGCCATGAAAAAGTAAATTTAGGTTACGTAATTAGTAGGCAATAAACCAATCGCTCCGGTAATGGTTTAAGCAGCAACCTAAAAACTACGGAATGAACATCGCCCTGCTGGCTCCTATTGCCTGGCGCACGCCGCCGCAGCACTACGGGGGCTGGGAGCTGGTAGCTTCTCAGCTGGCCGAAGGACTGGTGCGCCGTGGCCACTCCGTCACCTTGTTCGCTACCGCCGACAGCCTAACAAATGCCCAACTGGAGAGCGTGTGTCCGCATCCGCTCAACCACCCCGGCAGCCAGCTAGACAGCCGGGTGTACGAAACTCTGCATATCGCCCACGCCTACGAGCGGGCCGCCGCCCTGGAAGTTGACGTGCTGCACAACCACGCGGGCTGCTTCGGTGTGCCGCCCGCCCGCACCGCGCCCTTCCCGGTGGTGACTACCCTGCACGGCTCCGCCGCCGAAACGGGCAGCCGCACGCTCTACGAACACTACGCCGAACAGTTTTACGTGTCGATTAGCGATGCCGAACGGCGGCTGGCTCCCGACCTGAACTACGTGGCCACGGTGCATAATGGCATCGACGTTGCCGCGTTCACTGGGCAACCCCAACCAGAAGACTACCTGATCGTGCTGGGCCGGATGTCGCCCGACAAGGGCATCCACCTGGCCATCCGGGTGGCGCAGCAGGGCGGACAGCGGCTGGTGCTGGCCGGCATTGTGCCTCCCGAAAATCAGGCGTACTTCGAGCAGCAGGTGCAACCGCACCTAAAAGAAGGAAGCGTGGAATTTGTGGGGCCGGTGGATCACGCGCAGAAGAACCACTGGCTGTCGCGGGCCTACGCCAGCCTGCACCTGGTGACTTACGAGGAAGCCTTCGGACTAACGATGGCCGAGTCGATGGCCTGCGGCACCCCGGTGGTGGCCGTAAACCGCGGCAGCGTGCCCGAGGTGGTGGATGACGGACAAACCGGCTTCGTGATTCCGCCGGGCGACGACGATGCGGTGGTGGATGCCGCCGTTCAGGCCCTGGGCAAGGTTGGCGCGCTTGATCGTGCCCAGGTCCGGGCCACAACGCAGCAGCGGTTCGACACCCAGCGAATGGTAGACGGCTACGAGCGGGTATACGAAACTATTTTGCGTAATTAGCGGGATTAATCATTACCTTGGGCTACTGACTCCCGCAGCTATTAAACTGGCGCGGGACCTCTGGTACTGTCACCGACTTTAACTTCGCATCGTTGCGCGGCGGATACGAAATCAACGCAAGTACTCTTTTGATAAACTACATGATACGCATCCTATCACTTATTATCCTCACCGCAATCATCACCCTTTCGGGTTGCGGACTTAGCCACCGAAATTGCCGAGCAAACCAGCGGTGAAGACACCATCTCGTCTTCGTTACTGCTTGACAAGTATACCGCCGTCCGCCTTGATGCATCGCTCGACCACCTGAGTGATCAGCAACAGCAGATGGTGGCTAAACTCATTGAAGCGGCCAATCGCATGAACAAACTGTTCTGGTACGAAGCCTACGGGCAGGACGACAGTCTGCTGAATACTAAGATCAACCCGCCCACCCGGGAGTTCATCAATATCAACTACGGTCCCTGGGACCGTCTCGATGGCAATGCGCCCTTCGTTGAAGGAGTAGGACCCAAACCCGCCGGAGCGAACTTCTACCCGACCGATATGACGAAAGAGGAGTTTGCCCAGGCCAACCTGCCCGACAAGGCCAGTCAGTACACCTTTATTCAACGCAATGCGGACGGAGCGCTGATCAGTGTACCTTATCACACCATGTTCGAGCAACAAGTGCAGGAGGTTTCCGATCTGCTGAAGGAGGCCGCCAACCTGGCCGAAGACCCCAACTTTGCGCACTACCTGAAATTGCGCGCCGAAGCCTTGCTCACCGACGACTACCAGGCCAGCGATCTGGCCTGGATGGACACCAAAGACAACGCCGTCGACGTGGTGATCGGCCCGATTGAGACCTACGAAGACCAACTGTTTGGCTACAAGGCCGCCCACGAAGCCTACGTGCTGATCAAAGACCAGGAGTGGAGCGACCGGCTGGCCAAGTACGCCGCCTTCTTGCCCGAGCTGCAGCGCAACCTGCCCGTGCCCGCCGCCTACAAGCAGGAGACTCCCGGTAGCGATGCCGACCTCAATGCCTACGACGTGGTCTATTACGCGGGCGACTGCAACGCGGGCAGCAAGACCATCGCCATCAACCTGCCCAACGACGAGGAAGTGCAGTTGCAAAAGGGCACCCGCCGCCTGCAACTTAAGAACGCCATGCGGGCCAAGTACGACAAAATCCTGGTACCCCTGGCCGAGGTGCTGATCGATCCGGAACAGCAGCAGCACATCACCTTCGATGCGTTTTTTGCCAACACCATGTTTCACGAGGTGGCGCACGGCCTGGGCATCAAGAATACCATTAATGAGCGAGGCACGGTGCGCGAAGCGCTGAAGGACAACGCCTCGGCCCTGGAAGAAGGCAAGGCCGATGTGCTCGGATTGTACATGGTAACTCAACTGCACGAGCAGGGCGAACTGGAAGGCGCTCTGGAGGAATACTACACTACCTTCCTGGCCAGCATCTTCCGCAGTGTGCGCTTCGGGGCGTCCAGTGCCCACGGCAAGGCCAACATGATTCGCTTTAGCTACTTTCAGGAGCAGGGCGCGTTCGAGCGCACCGCCGACGGCACCTACCGCGTCAACTACGACCGCATGCGGCAGGCCATGAACGACCTGTCGCGCGACATCCTAACCCTGCAGGGCGACGGCGACTACGCGGGCGTGGCGCAACTGGTAAGTACCCGCGGTGTGATCAACGGCCAACTACAGCAGGACCTGGATCGACTAGACGAGCAAAATATTCCGGTGGACGTGGTGTTTGAGCAGGGGCTGGACGTGCTGGGGATTGTGGCGGGGCGGTGAGAAGAAAGCCCGCGCGGACGGTTGTGCCGAGCAACACCAAGGACTTTTAATCTCGATGAGCTGTCGCTCACGATCCGGATACTGAGCCCATTGCGTTCCCGGCCGGCGCACTGGCAACCCCTTGTACGATAATCGCATAAGCGCCTTCCGAACCCGCTACGCCAACGGCCCACCCAGCGTGGTTGAAAAACTAACGCGCCGGTATCTTCGTTGATCATTTAAAACTAACTACACCCCCATGAAACCCGTTCGCCTTGCCCTGTTCGCAGTTTTGCTCGTCTTTCACGTCATCATAGTGGTGCTGTCCCTGCGGTTCACCCCGTCGCTGGCCGACGGCATTGTGCGTGATCCGTCCGCCTTCCGCTTTTTGGCCCTCTTCGGCCTGGGCATCTTTTTGATCACTTTCGCCTTCGCCTGGTTCGACCGGTGGACTGCCCGCAAGAAGATCGAGCGGCTGGAGGCGGAAAAGGATCGAATTAAGGCCGAGGTGTTCGACCGCGAGCAGCGGGCCCGGGAGCGGGAGTTGGAAATTGATCAGGAAATCAAGTCATTTCAGCAGTCGCTTCCCGGAGCTGAGCCTTCGGCACCGAGAGAGACGGCTGCTTACGCAACGACCCCCGACCCCGAACCGTCGCCTGCTGATCTGTCTTCGGCCGCGCCGACCGAGTCTCACGAAACCGACCAGGTGGAGTACGCTCCGCTAGTACCTAAATCGCCCGATGCTTCTTCAGATTCCCCTTCGGCCGACGATGCTGACCCGGACCCCAATCCCTTCCGCCCGTGAGGCAGCGCGTCGAGCAAGCACCACGGGAGGATGATTCATGCGCTCACTAGGCTGATTGAGCAGGAGGTGATCGGGCTTTTGGGGCGGCCCGCCATAGGAATCTCCAACAAAACGTCCTGAACAAAGTTTATGGCAACGACCCGCGGTTTTGTCCGTTCGCCGACACCGCTGGACCGGTTGCTGAAAATTTAACTTCTTTTAAGAACCATTCAGTCCATTTTATTAGTATATTTATTGGTCAAAAAAACTATACTACACCCCTTCTGATTATGAAAACACTAGGTACGATGGCTACGCTTGCTCTGCTACTGCTGGCCAGTTGCATGGGCTACAAAGAATATCCGGTTGAGTCGGACTATAGTTTCGAAGGCGAGTTTCGCCGGTATAAAACCTTCAACTTTTTGGATACCCGCAGCTCCGGCCCCGATTCAAGCCTTCAGAACGACATTATTGAAAGTGCCATCCGGGCCCGCATGGAGCTGCAGGGGTACGAATACTCCTCGCGTGATCCCCGTCTGCTGGTGTCCTACAAAATATTTTACGATAGCCTGTACTTCACCGGCTACGAGCAACCCGATATTGAACTGTTTGTAGAGTATGAAGACAACATTGACCAGGAGATGGACCCGGTGAAGTACAACCTGCGGCAGGGAACCCTGCTGGTGCTGATGTACGATCGAGAGCGCAAAAAGTCAATTTGGCAGGGCTACGCGTCCGGGGTGTTCGGCAACCAGTACTTCAGCGACAAGCGCTACCTGCAAGGAGCCGTGCGTTCAATCTTTGATCAGTACAAGGTGTTTGCCGAAGGGTTTGCCGTAGACCGCAAGCGCTGACCGCGGCTAGTCGTTTATCAGCGGCAGCACCCGGTCGGGATAGTCAGAAATGATCCCGTCTACTCCCAGATCAAGCATCTTCCGGATATCACTTCGGTCGTTCACCGTCCAGGGAATTAGCTGCATACCCTGCTGTCGGGTGTAACCGCGCAGTTTTTTGTTCACTAGCCGGAAGTTGGGGCTGTAAATCTCCGGCACGTAGCCTAGGGCATCGATGTTCTCCTGTGCCCCCCGACGGTTTTCTACCAGCAGGGCCTGCCGCAGCTCCGGGGCCATCCGCCGGGCTTCCTGCAACGTGCGCACGTCAAACGACTGCACAATGGTGCGGGCTTCGATATCTTTTTCTTTAAGCACCGCTAACAATAGTTCAACAAACTCTTTCGGAGCCGGATGAAATACCCCGTCACCCGCGGGAGTCGATTTGGTTTCAATGTTATACTGCACCGGCGGCCGGTTGTGACTGCGGAGGTACTGTTCCACCGCATCGATCACGTCCACCAACCGGGGTTTGGAGGCTACCATTGCCTGCTGCTCGGGAAAGCGCGGGTTCCCCTGACTGCCACAGTCGCAGCGGCGAATCTGCGCGTAGGGCATTTGGTACAGATTGTACCGCTCTTCTTGCGCGGCGGTGATCGCTTCCCCGTCGGGTCCGGTGCAAATGGTAGACGACAAAAAGGGTTCGTGCGATACCACCAACTGCTGATCCTGGCTCACCACTACGTCGAGCTCCAGCGTAGTGACCCCTACTTCCAGGGCGTGGATGAAGGCGGGAATGGTATTCTCGGGCCGCAGTCCCCGGCAGCCCCGGTGGCCCTGCACATCAATGGTTTGTTGGGCGTAGGTCACGAGCGAAAACAGACTGAGTACACTTCCGAGCAGCAAGCGAACCGGCATGGGGTAGGGTTATCGTACTTCAAAATTGGCTTTGCCAATCTGGTAGTCATCGGCGTAAATCTCAACGGTGTGTCGTCCTTCGGTATAATCCGACCCTTTTTCGTAAAGGAAAGATAGTTGCTGCCCGGTGTTATCGAACAGGATGTTTTGCTTGGAGGTATAGTACAGCTCCTTGCCGTCGTGCATGAAGGTGCCCGATCCGCGGGCCACGTCGAACACCACACTGCCGTCGGGTTCCAGCACCCGGATGATAATGTCTTTGCCCTCAATGGGAGCCACTTCATTTTTAGCGATGTTGAACTTTACCTGCAGCTGGGCCAACTGGCTGTTGCGGTAGCGATCGCGTTCTTTGCCCTTGCCCTTGCTGTTGAGGCCCACCACCTGAATGTTTTCCGCTTCGAGCTGCGAGGCTTGTTTCACTTTTTCAGTGAGGGTTTTCTTGTCCGTTTCCACTGCCAGCAGTGTTTTGCTAAGCACCCGCTGCTCTTCCTTGAGCTCGGTATTCTCTGAGTAGAGCACTTCGTTCTGACGCTGCAGGGCGGCGATCTCCTGGTCTTTCTTCACCAGCAACTCGCGGTAGCCCTCCACCCGGTTGCGAATCTGGGCGTACTGTTTCTTGGCCAGGTTGCCCTGGTCCTGCAGTTGCTCCTTTTCCATCTCCAGCGTTTCACGGATCAGGCGCAACTCCTCAACGTCGCCGCCCAGCTTTTGAATCTCTTCGATCTTAAGGTCTAGTTCGTTGCTAATGGACTCTAGTTTATTATAGGTTTCTTTGAGCTCCTGTTGGTTGCTTTGCAACTCCTTGTTTTTGACCTGATAGTTTTGATAGAACAAGAAAAGAACCACCAGAAGGGTGAGCGCCAGCAAGCCAATGATGATTAGCAGAACTTTTTGTTTATTCGCGCCGGGGTTTTCCTGACCGGCAACCTGAGATGTTGACATAGTGATTTAGTGGTTTATTGGTCAAAATTGGAAAAAATAAAACGATAAATAAAATTTAATTTTTGGATTTTGCTGCGAAATAGTACAAAGGAGGCTCTTTTTTTCGTCTGCCGGAGTCGCTAGAGCGCATTTAGCTCCTTGACGGTCTGATACTCAAAGGCAAAGTCGATCTCGAAACAGTCTACAAACTGCTTCTTCATGGCTTGCTTTAGCGCCAGCGGATCTTCACAGCAGAAGATGAAGGCGCCGCCCCCGCCCGCTCCGCAGATTTTGCCGCCGTAGGCGCCGTGTTCTTTGGCAAAGGCGTACATGGCATCCAGATTGTCGTTGGTGCTGGCCCGGGCCAATTGCTTCTGCGCCTCCCAGTTGCGTTCCATGAGGCGGGCGCACTCCCGAAAGTCGCGGGCAGCCAGCGCATCGATGAACCTTCGGCCGCAGTCGCCGATCGTGCGCAAAGCGGCCTGTCCCTGGGTGGTCTGGTAGTTTTCGTACACCTGCTCCACGGCCGACTGCGCGTTGCGCGACACCCCGGTGTGCAACAACAGCAGGTGTTTCCGGAAATCCTCCAGCGTTTCTTGCGGAACGGCAATGTCCAGCGGTTCGGCCCCCTCATCGGTGCAGGCAAAGCAGTGGAAGCCTCCGAACACAATGGCGTACTGATCCTGTCGTCCGATGGCCCAGTTGAGTTCTTTGTTTTCCAGATTGAATAGGTCTTCGCCGATCATCGTCAGCGACTTGGGTTCGGCATTGTAGTTTTTGGCACTAATGAGCTCGAGCAACTTCACGGCGGTGGAGGTGCTCAGGCCGCTGCCGCGCGGGTAGCCCGAAAAGTTGAGGGTGTTGCCCTTCATCTCGACGAGCGGCTTGATGGCCACGTTCAACACGTAACCGGTTTGGCCGTCCATAATGTAGGGCACGTCGGTCCACCCGCCCGCAAAGTCGATGCGCAGGGGCGCCCGGTAGGCGTAGTTGATCTTGTTGATGATCTTGGTGGTGGACGTGGGCGACAGTTCTTCGGGCACTTCGCGGTCTACAAACTCGATGCGGGTGCCGGTGGTGTCGCACAGGCTTTGCTTCTCGGCGATGGCCGAATCGTCGCGGTTCAGCACAAAAATGTCGGGTTGCAATTGGGTAACCACCTCCCGAAAATCAATCTTACCCGCCCCAATCTCATGATCGTTCAGCACGGCGTAGTCCACGTCCTGCAGGGCTGCCACCAGGTACAAACGGTTGTTCTCGGGGTTCACCGGGCGGCCCGGACCCTTGAGTGTTTCCAGCGTTTTGTCGCGCCCCACGCCCACCACCAGCAGGTCGCCGAACTGTCGGCATTGGTTAAAAAACACCGCGTGCCCCGATTGCAAAATGTCGTAGCAGCCCGAGCAGAAGACGATGGTCTGGTCAGCGTGTTGCTTTCGCAGGTTGGCCAACTGCTCGGTGGTGACCGCCTTATTCTTGATCGTGTCAAACATGATAGATTTTTTTAGAGGTATAGGTCTGTTTTTCGTTTGTCGGATTTAGCCGCCAATGGTGGACATGGATTCGGTGACGAAAGCCGCGGGGCCGCGTTGTTGCTCTGCCGCGTGTCCGTCTTTGGCCCGCTGCGCGAAAGCCCGAACGAAAGCCTGCGTCAACTGTTCGTCCGAAGCTCCGTGGCGCATCAGCCGCTTCACGTCGAGCACGCCCTGATCGTAGAGGCAGGTTTTGAGCGCACCCAGGGCGGTGAGACGAATGCGGTTGCAGGTGCCGCAGAAGGTGCGGCTATAGGCGGCGATCACTCCCACCGTGCCCCGCCCGCCGGGCAGGCGAAAGTGGTAGGCGGTGCTGTGCGGCGCGTCGGGCACCCGCTCCAGATCGGGATACTGCGCTTGCAGCGTTGCGGTGATCTTTCGGTGCGTCCAGCGCAAGGGTGCTTCGCGGTCCGTGCCGTTAAAGGGCATCTCCTCAATGAAGCGCACCGACACCGGATACTGGCGCGTGAACTCCGCCAGGGGAATGATGTCTTCGGTGTTTTGCCCTTCCATCACCACGGCGTTGATCTTGGTCGGGATTTCCGCTTCCAGCAGGCCGTGGAAGCAGCGCATCACCCGCTCGTGATCGTCGCGGCGCGTAATCGTCAAAAATCGTTCGCGTCTCAGGGTGTCCAGACTCAGGTTCACCGAAGAGAGGCCGAGTACCTTCAACTCGGCGATGAGGGGCGTGGTGAGCACGCCGTTGGTGGTTAGGTGCAGTTCTTGGATGCCGGGTATTGCTTTGATACGCTGTAGAAACGACAGCAGGCCGCGGCGTACGAAGGGTTCGCCCCCCGTGATGCGTACCTTGGTGATGCCCAGGTTGGCCAGCAGCCGTACCAGCCGCTCCATTTCCTCATAAGTGAGTAGCTCCTGCTTGGGCGCGTAGGTTACCCCTTCGGCAGGCATGCAGTAAAAGCAGCGCAGATTACAGCGATCGGTCACGGCCAACCGCAGGTAATTAATCGGCCGACCGTGGTTATCGTACAAGGGCATACGGGGATTAAGCTAGCGAACAGAAATCAAAACTACGGATGTTTTCGTATTTTCCCTATTGTTGTACCTTTGCCCGCGATGAAACTCAACCTGCTGCTGTTCGGAGTCACCCGCGATATTATGGGAGAAGCAAGCCTTGCCTTCGAGGTGCCCGCCGACACTACGGTTTCTCAGCTGCTGGACCAGCTGCATCAGCGCTATCCGGCCCTGAAGGATTTACGATCCCTGCTGCTGGCGGTGAATAGTGCCTACGGCCAGCCGGAGCAAGTTCTTGATGAGAACGACGAAATAGCCCTCATTCCTCCCGTGAGCGGAGGCTGAGGCAAGTCATAAATTATTTATTTTAAAAGTGAACTTTTTTGTTAACAAATCGGTTTCGAGTTACCATCCAAAAGGGCAACTGCCGCAAGGCAGAATTATTCTACGGATGCTTCACCCTTTTTATACAACATCCTAAACGCATCACGGCCCCGATTTGGGCCGTGTTCCGCCTTTTCTGCCCCGATGCTTTAGTAGCAGAGCATCCGGGATCAACGCACGCGTTTTAGTGATGATCTATGAAAGAACCACGCTCCCCATTATCTGGCCCGGTCGCCACCAAACGGCATCAGCGTAGTCTATCCCGCGCACTGACCACCTCTCAGATCAGCTACTTGATGCGGTTAGATTTATCGGGAAACTACACCTACGTGAACCAAGCCTTTGAAGACGCCTTTGGTCCCAAAGAGCATTTCGTCGGCAAACCCTACGCCCCCACGGTGCATCCGGAGGATGTTGGGATCTGCGAGCAAGCGGGCTACGATATGATGGAGAATCCCGAAAAGCTGGTGGTTTTTGACATTCGCAAACCAAAACGCGACGGCAACTATCACCTTACGCGCTGGGAAATCTCCGCGGTAGTTGATACGCAGGGAACAGTGGTAGAGAGTCAGGCAATAGGCTACGATATCTTTCAAAAGCGCACGGCCGAAGAGGCTAAAACAGCGTTGCTTCAGGAGGCCCAGCGGCTAAACCAGGAGTTGCAAACCAGTCAGGAAAACCTGCTCAAGAGCGAAAAGAAGTTTCGCAGCCTCATTGAGCACAGTTTCGACGCCATTATTGTCTACGACCAAAATGGATTCATTACCTACGCCGCTCCTTCGGTAGAAACCGTAATTGGGTACTTCCCCGATGAGTTGATGGGCACTTCAGGATGCTCGTATACTTTTTCAGAAGACGAACCCATTGCCATGAAACTGCTCGACGACGCGCTGGCGCACCCCGAGGTGCGGATCACGGGCGAGATGCGCCTGGCCCGCAAAGATGGGCGCATCATCTGGGTTGAAACCGCGCTCACCAACCTGCTGCACGACGAAGACGTCAGGGGAGTGGTGTCTAATTTTCGGGACGTAACCGGGCAACGGCAGGGAAAGCAGGCGGTAGCCGAGTACTCTAAGCGGTTAGAACTTGCCACCCAGTCGGCCAACATTGGCATCTGGGACTGGCACATTCCCGAAAACCGCCTCATGTGGGACACGCGTGCCTCTAACATTCTGGGCCTTAATTCAGCGTATTCGGCGTTTTACAAAGAGTCGATTCCCGAAGTGATCGATACCTGGCTCGAGATTATTCATCCCGACGACCAGGATCGCGTGCGCAGCAAGATGGAAGAGGCGCTGCAAAGTGCCGAAAGCTTCACGGTTGAGTACCGGGTTATTCGTCCCGACAACCAAGAAGAGCGATACGTGAAAATATACGCGAAAATTCTCCGTGAAGATAAACCGGTGCGAATGACAGGGGCCATACGGGATACCACCGGGATTAATACCACCGAACAGCAACTGCGGCATAACATCGAGGCCCTGCAAAAAACGAATGCCGAACTGGATCAGTTCGTGTACAGTACTTCGCACAATCTGCGTTCTCCCCTGGCCTCCATCCTGGGTCTGGTGTCCATCTTGCAGGGAGAAACTGATCACGCTGAACGGGCGCATTATTTACAGCTTATCGATACCAGCATTCACCGGCTGGATTCCACCATCAGTAGCATCATCGATTATTCGCGCAACACCCGCGTGGAGGTTGCGGCTGAGCCGATCAACTTTCATGAGATGATTGCCGAAATCATCGACAGTCTTCACTTTCTGCTCCATGCGGTTAACGTTCGGGTGACAAAGCGCCTTCCCGATACGATCTCCTTTGCCACCGATGCCCACCGACTCAAAGTGATTATCAGCAACTTGCTGTCCAATTCTATTAAATACTTCAATCCCCAGGCCGTGCAGCCGTGGGTAGATATTATCGTTAATGCCACCGAAGAAGGAGTGTTAATCCTGGTAGAAGACAACGGTATTGGCATACCGGGAGCAATGCAAGATAGAATATTCGATATGTTTTATCCGGGCTAGCGAACAGTCGTCGGGCTCAGGCTTAGGATTATACATTGTGAAGGAAACCGTAGAAAAAATGGGCGGAACCATTTCCGTGACCTCTCAGGTGGGTAAAGGTTCAGCGTTCACCGTGCGGCTGCCCTCCCTGGCGGACCAAGACTAGCCGTCGTGCTCTCCTTGATTCAACTCACGCCCCATCCCATCAACGTAGCCGCGGTCATCCAATCGGTTCAGGCGGACGAAGCCGGAGCGGTGAATGCTTTCGTGGGCACCGTGCGCCAGCACACGGCAGAGCGGCGCGTGGTGCGCCTGGAGTTCGAAGCTTACGCGCCGATGGCCCTGCGGGAGATGGAAAAAATAGCGGCGACCATCAGGCAGCGGTGGGCGGCGCAACAAATTGCCATTCATCACCGGGTGGGAACGCTGACCGTCGGCGAGGTGGCGGTGGTGATCGCCGTGGCCACTACCCACCGGCAAGCGGCGTTCGAGGCTTGTCAGTACGCCATCGACACCCTCAAGCAAACCGTGCCCATCTGGAAACGAGAAGTGTTTGAGGACGGCGCCGTATGGGTTGCCGCGCATCCCTAACTAAAACGCTTTCAGACTCATGTCCAGGCTCCGCACCGAGTGGGTAAGCGCTCCCACCGATACGAAATCCACCCCCGATTCGGCCGCGGCCACGATGGTGCGCTCGTTGATGTTGCCTGAGGCTTCGGTTTCGTACCGTTCCACCGTGGACGCGGCGCCCACCAGGGCCACGGCCTGCTTCATCTCGTCGGGCGACATATTGTCGAGCATAATCACGTTAACGCCCCCCACGTCCAGCACCTGCTGCACCTCGTCCAGGTTGCGGGTTTCCACTTCGATCTTGAGGTCTTTCTGGTTATCGCGCAAATACTGCCGGGTTTTCTCGACGGTGGCCCGGATACCTCCGCCGAAGTCGATGTGGTTATCCTTGAGCATCACCATATCGTACAGGGCGTAGCGGTGGTTGGTGCCCCCTCCGATGGCCACCGCCCACTTTTCGGGCAAACGGAAGTTGGGGGTGGTCTTGCGGGTGTCGAGCAGTTTAGCCTTGGTGTGCTGGATGAGGCTTTGCAGCCGATGGGTGTAGGTGGCGATGCCGCTCATCCGTTGCAGGCAGTTCAGCGCCAGCCGTTCGGCTGACAGGATCGACTGCGCGTGGCCTTCTACCACCAGGGCAATGTCGCCCGGCTGAATGGGCGAAGCGTCGGGCAGGTGCACGTCGACCCGCAGCGAGGCATCCACCGTGCGGAAGATGCGGGCGGCCAGCTCCACTCCGGCCAGCATCCCCTCGGCTTTGATGAGCAGCCGCGCCCGGCTCTGCGCCTCGGCAGGCACCGCGGCCAGCGACGAATGGTCGCCCTCCCCAATGTCTTCGGCCAGGGCCGCGGCAATGAAGGCGTTGATGTTTTCTTCGGTGAGGTAGGCGGGTTTCATGGGTACTTCTACGTTTTTCGTAAATTCAAAGTTGGTGCTACGGGCAAAAGAACTCCCGGATCCGGTCTTTCACAATAGTATGGGATATAAGAACCTAGCGCCAGACCGCCCTCAGTACCCCACCCGCTCGTTGACCCGCTGCCGCGGGATCAAGAACAGCTCCTGCTGCCGCCCGTCCAGGTAGCGCACGGTTTTTCCGTTGAAGAAGGCGTCCTCTTCCATCATCATCCTGATTTTCTTGTTCCACTCCGGCAACTTCACGGCGGCGTTTAGCTCTATCGAGTAGGCCGTGTTGGCGTACATCGGGTAATCGCCGTTCACCGGCACGCCCCCTTGCTGGTCCCACATGCCGATAGTGGGGCCCGAGCCGTGGCCGTAGTAGCCGATGGGGTGGGTATAGATCGTCGGCTCGATGCCCTCGGCCTGCGCTTGCTGGCGGGCGGCCCGCAGGATGTCATTGCCACTCCGGCCCACCTGAAACTGCTCGGTCAGGATGTCCATCAGGCGCAAGCCGGTTCGGTGCGCTTGCTGTAGGTAGGCCGGGGCTTCGGTTTCGCCGGGGCGCAGCACGTAGGCATTTTCCTGGGTGTCGGTGTTCAGACCCAGGTAAGTGATGCCGAAGTCACAGTGCAGCAGGTCGCCGGGCTGAATTACTTGTCGCTCGGGTCGCTTCGAGAAGGTGCGCTGCTGGTCGAAGGTTTCCGGGTCGGCCCGCTGCACGTCCACGGTGGGGTGAAACCAGGTGTTGAGGCCCAGTTGGTTGATGCGGTCGCGGTACCACCACACCACCTCCTCGGTGGTGGTGACGCCGGGCTGAATCACCGCTTCGGAAAAGCCTTCGGCGATGATGTGGTGGGCCAGGCGGACGATATTTTCGTAAAGTACTATTTCGCCGGAGGTGCGGGTTTCGAGCCAACCAATGGCCAACGGCTCGGCCGACACCACCCGTTGCGAAAGCTCCGGCGGCAGGGCCTCCATCAGTTGCGCGTAGTGGGTGTGCGACAGTCCGTCGGCCTGCGCAAAATACTCCGAGGTGTTGATGCCGATGCGCTGCGGGTCGCGTTCGGCGATCAGGTCGGCCAGACGCTGCCACTGGTCGGGCTGCGCTTCGGGGTCCCAGGCTTTTTTAAACGTTTCGCCCACGTCGTAGCGGGCCACGGCCAGGCACTCGGTGGTATCGGCTGCCGGCCGGGTGGTGCATCAGCAGCATGGTGGTGCGGCGGGCCGATAGCCAGGTGGGCGGCAGCAGGGTGCGCAGCACCGGGTCCTCATTATACTCGCGGGCAATCACCAGCCACAGGTCAATACCGCTGCGCTCCATCAGCTCCGGCAACAGGGTGCGCACACGGTCTTGGAGCAGTTCTTCCTGCACCTGGGCGCGCTCCTGGAGAGGAAGAATGCGGGGCAGCGCTGATTGCGCCAGCAGCGCCGCGTTAAACAAGAGTCCCAGGGCAAGCGTAAGGAGAAAGCGACGCATAAGTTGTGTGCAAATGGAAAAATATAGTCGCAACAACTAATCTACAACTATCTAATTGTCAAAGTGATCCGCTCAGGACTTCGAACCTGAAACCTACTGCTTAGAAGGCAGTTGCTCTATCCGGTTGAGCTAGCGGACCGGTTGTTGTTAGCAGGCAAATTTAGCGGTTTTGCGGTTAATTCCCAATGCCCCGCAGCCGATGCTCAATCACCCAGGTTGCGGAGTGCTGCTGTCCTTCCTTGTTAGGAAGCAGACGCTTTAGATAAGTGTCCCTTTCAGAATTCGCGCGGTCGTCTGGCGGGTGAGCCCACAGAGGTTGGCAATGTCCTGCTGCGTCAGTAAATTCCGCACCGAATGGGTGCGCCCCTCGGCATCCGTGATCGGTGAGGGGTATTGCTTGAGTAATTTTGTTACCCGCTGCGTGGGCGTCAGCGAGGCAATGTGAAACAAACGAGTTTCGGCGCGACACCAGCGTCGGATGATCATCTGGTGAAATTCATGGGCCAGATGCACGTCTTGCTGCACTAACTTTTTAAAAGTCCGCACCGGATGCAGCACCACCAGTACACTAGTGAGCGCCCGGGCAAATTCGCTGAAAGTATTGTCGGGCAGATATTGTAAGTTGCCGACCAACTCTCCCCGAGTGAGCACATCGTAGGTAACCTCCTTGCCCCGCGGTGAATAACTGCCCACTTTCAGCACCCCCCGCTCCACCACGTACAGCGTGTCTTGACGATCGGTGGGCTGATAAAGATACTGGCCGCGCTCCAGCACGTGTCGTTCACCAACGTACAGCGGGCGAAGTGCGGAACCATTTTGCGAAGGGGGAGTGATAGGCATGGGCCGCGATATACAGAAGTTTAGCAAACCATGCTACCAATGCGTGTTAACTTTGTGTTAAGAATTGACGGGCGAACCGCTTTGTTCTCATTTCGTATACTTCCTCAAACCACTTTTATCTCTTATGGCCCACGATTCACTACCTGCTCACCTACTATTTGTCGACATTGAAACCGTTACCGCTCAATCCGGCTACGATCAACTGAGTGCGGTGATGCAGCGCGCCTGGCAGCGTAAAGCAGCTACCCTGTCTAATCCCGACAACCTGTCGGCCGACGATCTGTACTTCGACCGCGGAGGCATCTACGCTGAGTTTGGCAAGATCATCGTGATCTCGGTAGGTTTTTTTCACGCCCTGGAAGACGGAGAAACGGAGTTGCGCGTCAAATGCATCTCGGGCGACAACGAACAAGCCTTGCTGACCAACTTCAAAGAAACTCTGCTAAAGTTCGACCAGAAGAAGCTACAACTGTGCGCCCACAACGGGAAAGAGTTTGATTTTCCTTATCTCTGCCGACGCATGCTGGCCAACGGGATCGCCCTGCCCGACAGCCTTGATCTGGGCGGACTGCGCTCCTGGCAGGTGCCCCATGTCGATACGATGCAATTATGGAAGTTTGGCGATTATAAAAGTTTCACTCCGCTAGAACTGCTGGCGGCGGTGTTTGACCTGGAGGTGGACGATAGCGATGCGATCCAGGGAAGCGATATTAACCGGGTGTATCACCGGGAGAACGATCTGGAAAAGATTACCCGCTTCTGCCAGCGCAACATCAGTCTGCTCGCCCAGGTGTATCTACGCCTGAAATCCCTGCCCACCATTGATCCCGAACGCATTACAGTGGTGTAGTCCGCCAGACAACCGGCCACCGCCTTCACTCATCAAAGGTTGAACAAGCCAGCGCAATTAACGCACCGGTTCAGCCGTTAATCTCGCATGAAGAAAGAAATTATCGTCGCCATCGCGCTGGTGGTGGCCTTACTGATTGGAGCGGTGGCCGTTTTTATGACCGCCCGGAAGTTCTCCGATCAGGGTAAATTTGTGGAAGTAAAAGGCCTATCGGAACGGATCGTCAAAGCCGACCGGGCCATTTGGTCGCTTACCTTCGAGGTGAAATCTAATAGCATCGACGATCTCTTTAATCAAAGTTCTCAAAATACCCTCGAGCTCATTGAGCAAGGCATTGTGATGAGCAACAACCTGATCACCTACGAGATATCGAACATCAACGACTACAAATCGGAAATGCTGGCCGAAGCCATTGCCAACGCCCGGGTGTCGGCCGAGCAGTTTGCCGACAACTCAGGGGCGCAAATTGGCGACATCGCCCGCGCTAACCAGGGTGTGTTTGACATTACGGACAAAGACCCCGCCTCGCCCGAGTTCAAAAAAGTGAGACTGGTTTCGTCTCTGCGTTACCTCATTCGCTAATCTACCAGGGTTGCTTTGCGCAGCAAAACCTCCGGCAAACGGGCGGACTCGCTCAACAAACGTTGAACTTTTCCGGTCAATTAGAGTTGATATTAAGTAAGTAGCAAGTATACGTTTCATCACCCCCCAACGCATTCGTCCGAATGCTTGATTTAATCAACAACCACATCATCTTTTATCTTTATGCCCCGTAGCAAAAAACCCAAGCCTTCTTCCACCAAGAAGGACCGTCCGTCGTCGGACAACTCCTCCAAAACTACTAAATCCCGCTCATCTAAGTCCTCCGCCTCGCCAAGTGGCCGCAGTAAGTCAAAGAGTAGTGCGGACAACCGCAGGTCGACTTCCGCTTCCCCAGCCAAGCGGTCGGGAGGGCGTGGAAAGAAAACTACCGAACAAGGCAGTCTGGAACAACGCATCACCGAAATCCTGAACGCCAACTTCACCAAGGCCTACACCTCCAAGCAACTCATCACGCAGTTGAACCTTACCACCAAGGCCGATAAGTCGGAAGTGATCCCGCTGCTCGAGCGGCTTGAGAAACAGGGCAAAGCGCGTTCGTTGCCCCGCGGCAAATACCAAAGCACCAGCGAACCCTCGTTTATTCTGGGAAAAGTCGACTTTGTGAATCCCCGCTTCGCCTTTATTGTGAGCGACGAACTGGAGCAAGACATGCGGGTGGAGGCTTATGAACTACAAGGAGCCGTAGACGGCGACACCGTGAAGGTGATCTCCTACGGCTCGGGCACCGCCGACCGTCGTCCCGAGGGCGAAGTGGTAGAGGTGGTGGAGCGCGGCCGCACCCAGTACGTCGGACGGCTCGAGATGTCGGCCCGCTACGCCTTTGTCATTGCCGACTACCGTAAGATGTACGACGATATTTACGTGCGTTTGGACGACCTGAACGGCGCCACCAACGGCGACAAGGTGATTGTCGACATCACCGAGTGGCCCGAGGGCGACCGCAACCCGGTGGGCAAGGTGACCCGCGTGCTGGGCCCGGCCGGAGAGAACAACGCTGAGATTCACTCCATTATGGCCGAGTTCGACCTGCCGTTCGAGTTTCCGCAGGCGGTGCTGGAAGAAACCCGGCAGATGGGGGCGGGCATCACCAAGAAAGAAACCGCCCGGCGGCGCGACTTCCGCCCGGTGACTACCTTCACTATCGACCCCTTCGACGCCAAAGACTTCGACGATGCCTTATCGATCCAAAAGCTGAAGAATGGCCACTGGGAGGTGGGCGTCCACATCGCCGACGTGACGCACTATTTGCAGACCGGCACCGCCCTGGACGATGAGGCTACCGACCGGGCCACCTCGGTTTACCTGGTGGATCGGGTGATTCCGATGCTGCCCGAGAAGCTATCCAATGAACTGTGTTCGCTGCGCCCCAAGGAGGAGAAACTTACCTTCTCGGCCGTGTTTGAGCTTAACGAGCAGGCGCACATCCAGAACGAGTGGTTCGGGCGCACGGTGATCTACTCGGACCGTCGGTTTGCCTACGAAGAAGCCCAGGAGGTGATGGACAATCAGCAGGGCGACTACGTGTCGGAACTGACCAAACTCAATCAACTGGCCAAGCAACTCCGGAAGCAGCGCTTTGCGGAAGGGGCGGTGAACTTCGAGACCACCGAGGTGAAATTTCGGCTCGATGAGGAGGGCAACCCGCTGGAGGTGATTCCGAAGGTGCGTAAGGATGCTCACAAGCTGGTAGAAGAGTTTATGCTGCTGGCCAACCGGCAGGTGGCGCGCTTCGCCTTCGGCATCAAAGACCGGGGCGAGAAAAATACCTTCATCTATCGCACCCACGACTATCCCAACCTGGAAAAGATCAGCGAGTTTGCCCAATTTGCCCAGCGCTTCGGCTACAAATTGCAAGTCAGCGAGGACGCCGTGTCGCGCTCGCTCAACAAGCTCATGACGGCCGTGGAGGGCAAACCCGAGCAGGATATTTTGCAGTCGATCGCCATTCGCTCGATGGCTAAGGCCAAGTATACCACTGAGGCCACCGGGCACTTCGGGCTGGCCTTCGACCACTATTCGCACTTCACCTCGCCCATCCGCCGCTACCCCGACGTGATGACGCACCGCCTGCTGCAACATTATCTTGACGGGGGCAAGCCGCCCGAGCGCGAACCCTACGAGCAGCAGTGCGAGCACTCGTCGACCCAGGAAAAGCGCGCCGCCGACGCCGAACGCGCCTCCATCAAGTACAAGCAGGTGCAGTACATCTCCCGACACAAAGAAGACGTGTTCGACGGCATCGTGTCGGGCGTGACCGAGTGGGGGATTTACGTGGAAATGGTGGACAACAAGTGCGAGGGCATGATCCGCATGAGCGACATGAACGACGACTACTACGAGTACGACGCGAAAAACTACCGGGTGATGGGCCGCCGCCGGGGCCGCATCATCTCGCTGGGCGACAAAATGCAAGTGCGGGTGCTGAACACCGACATCGACCGCCGCACGATTGACCTGGCAATGGTAGACGAAAAGCGCCGTCGTTGATTTGTAGTGGTGGGTCGCTGCTCACACAGGAACGCTGACAGAATATCAAGTGAGCTATATGAAAGCAGGAAGGGTAATCACAAAGCTTCTAATAGCTTTATCCATAACAGCAGTACTCTTTACTATTCTGTTTTACTGGATTACTAATGGAAAGGGAAGCTGTAAACTTTGTGGCGGTGTGGGATACTCACGCACGATAGAGGAGTCTAAAGAAAGAGGGGTGTTTATCCGAGAGCTAAGTGTGTACAGAACAATACCTGATACACTGAAGCTAAATCTCATTAAGAAATTGTTCTTAGAAGAAGGATTTCGGTACGGTGAATACAATGCTAAGAAAACACAGCCTTTGACGAATTTCGATAAGTACAGGTATACAGTTAACATGTCGCCTGCTCAAGGAGAAAATGTGAAAGAGCCGTATCTACTATATTGTGCGACCTATAAGACCTTCCCACCGGATACATGTGTATGCGAAATATGGACAAGAACCCCGCCTTATGATAGCTCTTACAAAGTAGGCGAACTGTTTTTGCGTTAGCGAACGAGCTTCTCTATCTCGGAGACGAATCTTTACGATATCTGTATACAATCATCAATAGGAAGTTCGCTCATACCGTTACCCCTTCTTGCTTAATGTTTTGGTACAGCGGAGAGGTACGGCGGTCGGGTTCCTTATGCTGCGCGTGTATCAGCGCGGTGATGACGGTGCAGGAGCTAAGTTCAATTTCCAGCAGTGCATTCCAAAACAGCCGCTCAGTTTCTGTGCTTTCTTCCAGACTGGTCAGCACCAGAAAGTCCCAGTCCGAGTCTTCTCGCGCGTCGCCGCGGGCGCGGGAGCCGAATAGAATCACCTCGGCCTGCGGGTCAATCTGCCGTATGGTGGCTTTCACTTGCTGTAGAATAGCGTCTTGCATTCCCGAAGATAAGCATAAAGCCGCTTATTGCCCCAATTCCGCCAACTGTTTTTGATCCGCTTCGTCTAGCGTGATGTGCGCCGCGGCGGTGTTTTGCCGGAGGTGCTCTACCGAACTGGTGCCGGGGATGGGCAGGATGTTGTCGCTGTGGGCCAGCAACCACGCCAGCGCGATCTGATACACCGTCGCTTTGTACTTGTCCGCTATTTTTTGCAGCGCAGACTCGTCCACCGCCCCGGCATCCAGCGGGTACCACGGAATAAAGGCGATGCCCTGCGCACGCGTCCACTCTACCTCGGCTTGCCACTGTCGGTCGGTGAGGCTAAACTTGTTCTGCACACTCACCACCTCGAAGTACTGCTGCGCCTGCTTGATCTGCTCCACGCTCACCTCCGACAGTCCCAGGTGACGAATCAGGCCCTGCTGCTGCAATTCCTGTAGCTTACCTAAAAATTCATCGGCGGGCACCTTGTCGTCGAAGCGGTGCAGTTGGTACAGATCGATGCGCTCCAGTTTGAGCCGTTTCAGACTGCCTTTCAGGGCTTCTTCCAGGTGGCTGGGGCGGCCGTTCACGGGCCACTCGTTGGGTCCGGTGCGTTCCAGACCGCCCTTGGTGGCGATCAGTAGTCCGTCGGGGTAGGGGTGCAGCGCCTCGGCGATCAGCTCTTCCGATACGTTGGGACCGTAGCTATCGGCCGTATCGATAAAGTTGATGCCTACGTCTTGGGTGGCCTTTAGCACGCGAAGGGCTTCGGCCCGATCTTTCGGCGGACCCCAGATGCCCTGGCCGGTGAGGCGCATGGCTCCGTAGCCCAGTCGGTTGATGGTCAGGTCGCTGCCCAGGGTGTAGGTGCCGGAGGCTTCGGCGGTGATGTCTTGGTCGGTGGACATGGTTTGCGGGGCTTATTTATCAGATACTTACTTTTGGTACCAAACCCAGCTTAAGCTACCTTTGTTGCGGTGACAAACGAAAAACTATGGCAACCAAAATCCCTGACGAACTCAAAAAGGCCATCCGGGCCATGCCCGAACCCGAAAAGGATAAACTGCTGCTGCGGCTGGTGGCCAAAGATGGTATGCTGGTGCGCAAACTACAGCACCAGTTGCTCGAAGACGAGGTAGACGCTGAACAACAACGCGACGCCCTGGCCGAGCAGGTAACGACCTACTTCACCAGCGAAGGCTTCAGCGGGTGGAACTACACGCCGGGTTTGGTGATGATGGAGTTGCGCAACTTTAGCGGAGCTATCACCCGCCACGTGAAGGTCACCAGAGATAAGTACGGCGAAGTACGTCTGCTGCTCCTGCTGGTCAACCTGCCGTTTCGGCACCAACGCGCTTTATTGGACCGTAAGGCGAAGCGGGCCGATAAGTTCGCGGTGTACGTGGTCAAAAAAGCCCAAACTGCCCTGAATAAGCTCGAGAAGCTCGATCAGGATTACTACATAGAATTCGAAAAAGATGTGAACGAGATGCTGGGCTACCTGCACAACTATTCTCCCACCGCCCCGCTTGCCGCCGACCACGGCTTGCCCAAGCAGTGGGAGTATTAGTTGGTCCTGCTACTGAAGCGCTACGCAGTCTCCAGATCAACTACGGCGGCAGCAAGCGAGCCGTTCGTCGAAGCGTACGGGTGGTGGTGATCCGCTTCGCGGGTGGTCTTCACCTTACCGTATTTGATCACCACCTGGCTACCGTCGAACTTGTCCAGCATCATCGACACGTTTTCCAGCGGATTATACATAACGCTCTGCTCTTGCAAGATGCCAATGGCGATCTCTTCGCCCATCCGCAGCGACTCCACGTAGTCCGAGTAGTAATGCACCCCCGCCCAGTTGCGTCCGATAGAAATGTTGGCGGCCAGTTTGTTCAACTCTCCGCCCACCGACAAAGGCTCGGTGGCCACGGTCTCCAGCACTTCACCATCAGCCCGGGGCACAAAGGCGAACTGACTGTCGGCCTGGTTGGACGTGATACCAAACGCCTGCCCGTCTTCAGACAAATTTAAATACTGATTGGTGTCGAAGAAGGCCTTCATGATCGTGACGCAGGCTCCGGCCACGGTGGCGTGCCCCGCCCCGTAGGAGGGGTGCATGGGCGATCCTTCGCAGAAAGCCATCGGCAGCAGGTAATTGTGGCCGATGACACTTCCCGCCTCCGCATTGGCTGGCGCGTAGCCCTCGGCAAAACTCGGATTATAGTGATCCACTTCGCCCAGGATAGGCTCCAGATTGCCCATTATATCGCTGAACAAAGAAGCGTGAGAAGCCGGATTGTAGCGCGACGTGATGCAGTGTCCGGTGATGGCCTCGTGCATCTGCAGGCGCGCCGCCAACGCTTCGGGTCGCAAGCGACGGTGGATATTAAATTTCTGAAAGCGAACGGCTTTCAGGGCGCGGGTGGCCACTTCCGGCACCAGCGTGAGAATGTGCGGACCACCGAACTGCGCAAAGCCCTGTTGCCGATCAAACAAATCGGCCGCCTGAAAGGGAATGCCCGCGTCGAAGGGCGCGCCGTTGGCTAGCAAAATCAGACAGGCGTTCAGGTAGGCTTCGTAGAGCGCATCGTAGTGCACGTAGGTGGCCAGGTCGCGTCCCGTGGTGATAAAGCGCCGCTTTTTGGTTCCTCCCTTTTTGTTTTTTTGCACGTACTTCTCCATTCCTCGGAAATCGGCGCCATTTTGCACGTCGAGCCACTCATCCCAGCGTTGCATATAATCGTGCTCGGGAACCGCCGTGCGCACCCGCTGGTCAACGCGCAGGGCTCCGTAGCTGATGTAGCCGTCGGCGGGCGTATGTTCCGGATCTTTGGAATTGATGCCGGTATTGCCCATCAGCATAAACTGCGACAGATAGGGGCCGACCCGATCGCCGGGAGTGATACCGCGAAAGGCCGTCTCCCGAGACAGTGGGCCGGGGGAAGGCATCGGGTTGGCGTAACCGTCGGCAACCGTGGGCTGGAAATACGGCAGACCATTGAGGTGGTGGATAAGCTGTTCGGCCCGGGCGCGGAAACCATCGTCGGTTTGCGAATCAGCGGACTGGGCGTACAGCGTGGCCAGTGGCACATCGCGCAGCAACGCTTGCACGTACACTTCGCCCATCTCGGCGGTGAGTTCAGCGCTCCCGAGTTTGGGCACCGGCTTCATGGTGACGGCGTGGGAATCAGGCCCTTGGGTGTCGAAAGTGAGCCCGGCTCCGGCACTTTCCCAGGCGCGAATGCTTACGGCGTTGCCGTTATTGCCAGTTTGTCCTTTTTCTGACTTCCAGTCCGGTTGCACCTTGCAGTGCGGTGGCACGTCGCCATCGTTCACCACAAAACCCGGACCGAGCGGAGTGTCTTCGAACTCCTTGGGGTCGCCACTATCGATGCCCTTTACGAACAGCTGGTAGTGGGTAGGGTCAGCCACCAGGCCCGTCTGAGCATCGTGCCGAAGACCCTTAGTGAAATTCATCAGGTAGGTTTTTTCGCCTTCGGTGTTCACGTAGCGACGTTCGTCGTCGTTGGCAACGTGCTCGTCGGGGTGCACCCGGTCGTGAGCGATTTGAGCGGCCTGGACGCGAATGTCCAGGGCTGCCTGTTGGCGTTGGGCTAAGCTTGTCATGAAGTTGTGGTTTGGTGGATTAGCACGGTCAAACGACTGTGCGTTCTTGAGTGCTTAGTCACCACCCACAAACTCAATGTAACCCGCTTACGCTTTAACTCCCCGAATTGGTACGCTTAGCTTCTCGACCACCAAAAAAACTTAGCCATACTGCTCGTCGTAGTACTTTTGGTAGTTTCCGGAGGTCACGTTATTGAGCCAGTCTTCATTGGCCAAGTACCAGTCGATGGTTTTCTCAATGCCCTCTTCAAACTGTAACGAAGGTTTCCAGCCTAACTCGTCGGTCAGCTTGGTGGCGTCGATGGCGTAGCGCAGGTCGTGGCCCGCTCGGTCCTTCACGAAGGTAATGAGCTGCTCGGAGGTGCCGGGGTCGCGCCCCAGTTTGCGGTCCATCACCTGGCACAGCAGACGAACGATGTCGATGTTTTTCCACTCATTGAATCCGCCGATATTGTAGGTGTCGCCCACCTTTCCCTGATGAAAAATAACGTCGATGGCGCGGGCGTGGTCTTCCACGTAGAGCCAGTCGCGCACATTTTCACCCTTGCCGTACACGGGCAGCGGCTGGTTGTTCTTGATATTGTGAATGCAGAGCGGAATGAGCTTTTCGGGAAAGTGGTTGGGCCCATAGTTGTTCGAGCAGTTGCTCACTACCACCGGCAGTCCGTAGGTGTTGTGGTAGGCCCGCACAAAGTGGTCGGAGCTGGCCTTCGAGGCCGAGTAGGGCGACTTAGGGTCGTAAGAAGTGTCTTCTACGAAGAATCCTCCGTGGTCGAGCGAGCCGTAGACTTCGTCAGTGGAGACGTGGTAAAACAGATGGTGATCGGTGCTGCCGTGCCACAGCTCCCGGGCGGCGTTGAGCAGGTTTACGGTGCCCACCACATTGGTATAGATGAAAGCCATTGGGTCTTTGATCGACCGATCCACGTGCGACTCGGCCGCCAGGTGGATCACCGCGTCGGGACGCACTTCCTGAAAAATCTGCTGCATCGCCTGCGGATCAGTGATGTCGGCCCGGACAAATTGATAGTTGGGCTGATCCTTAATGTCAGCCAAGTTTTCTAAGTTGCCGGCGTAAGTGAGCAAGTCTACGTTGTAGATTTGGTAGTCCGGATACTTGTTAACGAACAGGCGAACTACGTGCGAGCCAATGAATCCGGCCCCGCCGGTGATTAGTAATTTCTTCATAAAAGATTACGATAAGTCTTTATTATATTAGCAAAGTTATATTTTTTTATTGTTAGTTCATAACTTACGGTTTTCCACTGCTCATTTTTGCGGTTTGTCACCGAATACCCTACATCAGCGCGCGTTTATTAGATAATCTTAGTACACTTAGTGCGTCTAAACCTACTAATTTTCACTGGTCGCATGCATACGCGTTCTTCAATCTTTTTGGTTACGGTCATCGCCCTGCTGGGGTTGGCCGCCTGCACTCCTGATTACGTGCCCAAACCCAACGGGTTCAACCGCATCGATTTGCCCGCGCATGCCTACGTAAGTCTGCCCGACACCTTTCCCTACGATTTTGAGTACTCTCAGCAGGCTAAACTGTATCCTGATACCTCGTACCGCGCCGAACCCTACTGGCTCAACATTTATTATCCTGACTATGCCGCCAACATCCAACTCACCTACAAAGCGGTGAACAACGACCGCCAGCGCCTGGAGAGTTTGCTGGAGGATGCCTACCAACTGACCGCCAACCACCAGATCAAGGCTTCGTCGATCGACGAGGCGGTGGTGGGCACGCCGAGCGGCAAAAAGGCGCTGGTGGCCGAACTGACGGGCGAGGTTCCTAGCCAGTTTCAGTTCTACATCACTGATTCTACGCAGCACTTTCTGCGCGGCGCGCTCTACTTTCGCACCGCCACCGCCAACGATTCGCTAGCCCCCGTGATCGAGTATATTAAAGCCGATATGATTCATTTGCTCAACACGCTGGAGTGGCGGGGGGAACGCGAAAATGATTATCTTTGATTATGGATCCAAAAAAAAATCAAATCACTAACCTGCAGCAGGAACTCATAAAAGTGTTTAGCTACAACGTGAGCGAGGAAGAATTAGAAGACATTCGTGATCTACTCTCCAATTACTTCGCGGAAAAAGCGACTCGTGAAATGGATAGACTTTGGGATGAACAAGGGTGGACCAACGAGACAATGGATGAGTGGCTGAAAGAACACAAGCGCACTCCTTACAAGTGATGATAATAGTATTAGATACCAATGTGTTTCTGGTCTCAATATCTAAGAAATCTAAGTACAGACCTATCTTTGATGGTATACTGAACAAAAAATACAGTTTGTTGATAAGTAATGAAATATTGACCGAGTACGAAGAGGTGATAACTAATAGGGCAAGTCCCCTTGTAGCACACAACGTTTTAGAGATGCTTGTAACCAGATCCAATGTGAAAAAGACTGAAGTATATTACCGGTGGAATTTGATAGATGTTGACAAGGATGACAATAAATTTGCCGACTGTGCAGTAGCTGGTAACGCTGATTTTATAGTGAGTGATGATAAGCACTTTAAGTCGTTAGTGACAAGAGAATTTCCTAATATTCCGCTGTTAGACGCAGATAGGTTTATACAGAAGCTTGATTTATCTTGAGCTTTCCTGTGGAGCACTTGACGTAGTAAATGTCTAACTTTTTCCAAACCAAAGTAGAATTTCTCAAGGGCGTGGGCGAGCGCAGCGGTCGGCTGCTGCGCGAAGAGCTGAGCATTTCTACCTTCGGCGATTTGCTACAGCACTATCCCTTCCGACACGAAGACCGTTCGCAGTTCCACAAAATCGCCGACGTGACCGACGAGATGCCCTACATCCAGCTGACCGGGCAACTGCGTCGGGCTGAAATGCTGGGCGAAAAGCACAAGAAACGCCTGGTGGCTGAGTTTGCCGACGATACCGGTACCATCGAGCTGGTCTGGTTTCAGGGGGCGCAGTGGATGCTCGGCAAACTGAAGGCTAATATCGACTACGTGGCCTTTGGCAAACCCAACCGCTTCGGACAGAAGTACAGCATCGCCCACCCGGAGATGGAAATCCTAGCTACGCGAACCAACGACAGTGGTTTTCTGCAACCCGTTTACACCACCACCGAAAAGCTTAAGCGCAGCCGCATCAACAGCAAAGCCATTAGCCGCCTGCAAAAAAATCTGCTGGAAAAAGCGCGTTCACACTTTCAGGAAACCCTGCCCGACTATCTGATCGATCAGTATCGCTTCGTGCCTAAGCAAGAAGCCATGCAGGGCATTCACTTCCCCAGCGACGTGGACCATCTGGAGAAAGTCCGCTTCCGACTCAAGTACGAAGAACTGTTCTACCTGCAACTGCGGCTACTCAAGCTTAAACTCACCAAAACCGAAAAGTCGGTCGGACAGGTGATGAATAATACGCAACTGGTGCACCAGTTCTACGAGCACCACCTGCCCTTTGAACTCACGGGAGCGCAGAAGCGGGTGATCAAAGAAATCTACGGCGACCTGCACGCGGGCAAGCAAATGAACCGTTTGCTACAGGGCGACGTGGGCAGCGGCAAAACCATCGTGGCCTTCATCTGCATGCTCATCGCCATCGGCAGCGGGGCGCAGGTGGCCCTGATGGCTCCCACCGAAATTCTGGCCGAGCAGCACTACCGCGGACTCAAAGATTTTGTCCAGAAACTGGGCCTGCACATTGCGCTGCTGACCGGTTCGGTGAAGAAGCGTGCCCGCCGCACCATCGACGAAATGCTCACCGCAGGCACCCTGCACATTCTGGTGGGCACCCACGCCCTGATCGAGGAGCACGTCCAATTCAAGAACCTGGGGCTGGCCGTGATCGACGAGCAGCACCGCTTCGGAGTGGCGCAGCGGGCCAAACTGTGGGAGAAGAATAAACAATTTCCACCGCACGTGCTGGTGATGACGGCCACCCCGATTCCGCGCACGTTGGCCATGACGGTTTACGGCGACCTAGACGTGTCGGTGATTGATGAGCTTCCCGCCGGGCGTAAACCCGTGAAAACCGTGCACCGCTTCGAGAAGCACCGCCTGCGGGTGTTTGGCTTCTTGAAGGAACAGATTGCATTAGGGCGGCAGGTATACATCGTGTATCCGCTGATTGAAGAATCGGAAAAGCTGGACCTGAAGCACCTGGAAGACGGTTACGAAGCCATTCGTCGGGCCTTCCCCGAGGTGCCACTCAGTGCGGTGCACGGACGCATGCGGGCCGAGGACAAAGACTACGAGATGAAGCGCTTTGTGCGGGGCGAAACCAAAATCATGGTAGCCACCACCGTGATTGAAGTGGGAGTGAACGTGCCCAACGCGTCGGTGATGGTGATTGAGAACGCGAACCGCTTCGGACTGGCCCAGTTGCACCAGCTGCGCGGCCGGGTGGGGCGCGGGGCCGACCAGTCGTACTGCATCCTGATGACCGAGTATAAACTAAGTCAGGAAAGCAAGGTGCGCCTAAGCACCATGGAGCGCACCACCGATGGTTTTGTGATTGCCGAAACCGACCTGAAACTACGAGGACCGGGCAACATCGAGGGCACCCAGCAGAGCGGGGTGCTGGATCTGTTGGTGGCCGACATCGCCAAAGATGGCAAATTGATGCAGGAAGCCCGAGCGACGGCGGGTCAGGTGCTGGAAAGTGATCCGGAACTATTGCTGCCTGAGCACCAAGCCTATTCGTCAGCAGGTGGCGCGACTACGAACTGGCGCAATTAACTGGAGCAGAATCAGCTAAATTGGCAGCAGAAAGGGGCGCAAAATAAAATTTTTTCTGAAAAATAGATTTTTTAAATTTTAACAATTTGATAAACCGCTCTGACACGGGTAAGTTTTTCTTACAATTTTGATAGAAATAGGTTTGTAATCGCCTCTTTAGAGTAAGCAAAATCCGATAATCATTACGCGCCGCAGAATATTATAGAGATATCAGGGTGCACAGCGCTTCGATATTTATTGTTTTTTAGGTATATTGCTAATTCGCAGAATAATATTTTGAAAGCCTACGATATTCTGTAAGCGCCTACTAATACAGCTTAAAGTAGCAGATAAGTACTCAACGACTGGCATAAACTTACTGCTCAACAGCAAAATAGCAAAATTTTATTTTGACAAGCAACGGTTTTGTCAATATTCTTTATTCCCACGTACTAAAACCTTCTGAATGAAGAAATCTGAGCTTCCTTCTTTATACGATCCTACTTTTGAGCACGACGCTTGCGGCATCGGCTTCGTGGCACACCTGCGCGGCAAAAAGTCGCACAGTATCGTAGAAGACGCCATCATCATGCTTCAGAACATGGAGCACCGCGGCGGCTGTGGCTGTGATCCTGACTCGGGCGACGGGGCGGGCATCATGATACAGAAGCCGCATGATTTCTTTAAGGAAGAACTGGCCGCCACCGTTGATTTGCCCGACTTTGATGAATACGGAGTGGCCATGCTCTTCTTTCCCCACCACGCCGACCGCAAAGAAGCTTGTCGCGCTATCTTTAATAAGGTGATGGACGAACTGGGACTGGAGTTGCTTTGCTACCGTGAGGTGCCTACCAACAACCAGAGTCTGGGACGGGCATCGCTTTCGCTGGAACACAGCGTAGAACAAGCTTTTATCAAGTTTAAGGAACCGGTTACCGATGACCCGATGGCGCTGGAGCGTCGTCTGTTCGTGCTCAAAAGCTACGCCTCGCACACCATCCATCACCAAATACCCGACACGGTGGATCGTTTCTACGTGGCCTCGTGCTCCTACAACACCATCGTATATAAGGGGCAACTCACCACCTTTCAGTTGCGTCCCTACTATCTGGACCTACAGCAACCGCACCTGGAGACGGCGCTGGCCCTGGTGCACTCGCGCTTCTCTACCAATACCTTCCCCAAGTGGAAGCTAGCGCAACCCTTCCGCTACATTGCCCACAACGGCGAGATCAATACCATCCGCGGCAACGTGAACTGGATGCGCTCCAAGGAAGTGCTGCTGGAGTCTACCCTTTTCACCGAACAGGAGTTGGAGATGATCTTGCCGATCTGCGACGCTTCCCGCTCCGACTCGGCCAACTTGGATAACATCGTCGAGCTGCTCTACCTGGGCGGACGCTCGCTGCCCCACGTGATGATGATGCTCATCCCCGAGGCCTGGCAGGGCAACGACCTGATGAGCGCCGAAAAGAAGGCATTCTATCAATACCACGCCTCTATGATGGAGCCCTGGGACGGCCCGGCCTCCATCTGCTTCACCGACGGTCACCTGGTAGGGGCCACGCTCAACCGCAACGGACTGCGTCCCTCGCGCTACCTGCTTACCGAAGACGACAAACTGGTGATGTCATCGGAGGCAGGGGCCTTGCCGGTAGACGAATCAAAGGTGGTGCTAAAGGGGCGTTTGCAGCCGGGCAAAATGTTCGTGGCCGACCTGGAGCAGGGGCGCATCATCAGCGACGAAGAGCTCAAGCAAGACATCTGTTCACAGCAACCCTACGCGGAGTGGCTCAAGGAGCACCGCTACCGCCTTTCCGAAATTCCGGTTCCGTTGCACATCAACGGACAAGACCAGAGAGCGTCGGATGCCCTGCCCCTGCTCACCCGCCAACTGGCGATGGGCTACACCACCGAAGACCTGAAGGTGGTGCTGGGCCCGATGGTCGACAAAGCCAAGGAGCCGCTGGGCTCAATGGGAGTAGATATTCCCCTGGCCGTGCTCTCCGACCATAGTCAGCATCTGTCGAACTACTTCAAGCAGTTGTTTGCCCAGGTGAGCAACCCGCCCATCGACCCCATCCGCGAAGAACTGGTGATGTCGCTGTTCACCAGCGTGGGCGGCACCAAGAACATTCTGGCCGCTACGCCGGAACACTGCCATCAGATTGCCCTGAAGCAACCGGTGCTGCGCAACGAGCAACTCAAGAAGCTCAAGTACCTGAACCTACCGGGCTTCCGGTCGCGCACGCTAGATTGCGTTTTCCTGGCAACGGGCGAAGCCGGAGCGCTGGAACAAGCACTGGACGCCCTGTGCGACCAGGCGGAGCAAGCCGTACGCGACGGGACTAACATTCTTATTTTATCTGACCGGGCCTTCGATCAGCAACACGCTCCCATGCCTTCGTTGCTAGCCACCGGGGCGGTGCATCACCACCTGATTCGCCACGGGCTGCGCACCCAAACCAGTCTGGTGGTAGAAGCGGGCGACGTGCGGGAAACTCACCACGTAGCGACCCTCATCGGCTACGGGGCCCACGCGGTGAACCCATACCTGGCCCTGGCGTGTATCGCTGATATCCGTCAACGCGGGCTACTGCACCACGACGCCGAGGAAAATAAACTGTTCAAACGCTACGTGAAGGGAATCACCTCCGGACTGCTCAAGATCTTCTCGAAGATGGGCATCTCCACCCTTCAGTCGTACCACGGTGCGCAAATTTTCGAGGCGCTGGGCGTCAGTAAGCACGTGGTAGACAAGTGCTTCGCCGGCACGGTGACCCGCATCGAGGGAGTAGATTTCGACGACATTGCCAAGGAAGTGTTGGTTCGTCACCAACTGGCGTTTCCTGCCAAAGCGAGGGTGCAACAGTTGGAAGTGGGCGGAGTGTACCAGTGGAAGCGCCGCGGGGAGCAGCACATGTACAATCCCGAAACCATTCATCTGCTCCAGCAATCCACGCGCCGCAACAACTACGCGCAGTACCAAAAGTACGCACAGATTATCAACGATCGCTCGCGGCAGCAGTGCACCCTGCGTAGCCTGTTGCAGTTCAAAAAACGTACTCCCGTTCCGATAGAAGAAGTGGAACCCATCGAAGAAATCTTCAAGCGCTTCGCTACCGGGGCCATGTCGTTCGGCTCCATCTCGCACGAAGCCCACTCCACGCTGGCCATCGCCATGAACCGCATCGGCGGCAAGAGCAACAGCGGAGAGGGCGGCGAAGACGAGATCCGCTTCGAGCGCAAGTCCAACGGCGACTGGGAGTGCTCGGCCATCAAGCAGGTGGCCTCGGGCCGCTTTGGCGTCACCAGCCACTACCTGGCCAACGCCCGTGAGTTGCAGATCAAGATGGCGCAGGGCGCCAAGCCCGGCGAGGGTGGACAACTGCCCGGCCACAAGGTGGACGACTGGATCGGACGCGTACGCAACGCCACTCCGGGCGTAGGGCTCATCTCGCCGCCACCCCACCACGACATTTACTCGATCGAGGATCTGGCGCAACTGATCTACGACCTCAAGAACGCCAACCGCGCAGCGCGGATCAACGTGAAGTTGGTGGCCTCGGCCGGAGTGGGCACCATCGCCGCCGGAGTGGCCAAGGCCCACGCCGACGTGGTGCTCATCGCCGGGCACGACGGGGGCACCGGGGCCTCGCCCCTCAGTTCGGTGCGCCACGCCGGGGTGCCGTGGGAGTTAGGCTTGTCCGAAACCCACCAGACGCTGGTGAAAAACAACCTGCGCAGCCGCATCACCGTGCAAACCGACGGGCAGATCAAGACCGGCCGCGACATTGCTATTGCTATTCTGCTGGGAGCCGAAGAATTCGGCGTATCTACTGCCGCGCTGATCACCGAGGGCTGCATCATGATGCGCAAGTGCCACCTCAACACTTGTCCGGTGGGCGTGGCCACCCAAGACCCCGAACTGCGGGCGTTGTTCACCGGCGAGCCTGAGCACGTCATCAACCTGTTTACCTTCTTGGCCCAAGACCTGCGCGAGATCATGGCCGAACTGGGCTTCCGCACCATCAACGAGATGGTGGGGCAGGTAGACGTGCTGGAACCCGCCGACAATGTGGACCACTGGAAGGCCAAGAAGTTAGATCTGAGTCGTATTTTGTACAAAGCAGAAACGCTGCCCCACGTAGGCATCTACAAGCAACAGGAGCAGGATCACGGCATCGATGAGGTGCTTGACTGGCAACTGCTGGAAGCAGCCCAACCGGCGCTGGAAGAGATGCAGCCCGTACTGGGCGAGTTTCCGCTGATCAATACCAACCGCTCGGTGGGCACGTTGCTGTCGAACGAAATATCCAAGAAATTCGGTGGTCCGGGTCTGCCCGCCGGAACCATCCACTTCAAGTTTAAAGGATCGGCCGGGCAGAGTTTTGCCGCCTTCGGGGCGCGCGGACTGCGTCTGGAGTTGGAAGGCGAAGCCAACGATTACTTTGGCAAAGGACTGTCGGGCAGTGAGTTGATCGTGTATCCGCACCGTACGGCCACCTTCGTGGCCGAAGACAATATGATCATCGGCAACGTGGCCTTCTACGGAGCCACCGGCGGCGAAGCATTTATCCGCGGCTTGGCCGGTGAGCGGTTTGCGGTGCGCAACTCCGGCGTGCAGGCCGTGGTAGAGGGCATCGGTGACCACGGCTGCGAGTACATGACCGGCGGCACGGTGGTGGTGCTGGGCAAGACCGGGCGCAACTTCGCGGCGGGCATGAGCGGCGGCATGGCGTTTATCTATGACCCTGATCAAACCTTCGCGCAGCATTGTAACCAGGAGCTGGTTGATCTGGAAACGCCGTCAGAAGAAGACGTAGCGCTGTTGTTCCAAATGATCAGCAAGCACTACCACCGCACCGACAGCAACGTGGCCAAGAACTTGCTACGCGACTGGGAGCAAACGCACCCGCACTTCGTGAAGGTGATGCCCCGCGAATACCGGGAAATTCTAAAAAAACGAGCGGCCCAGCAACCCACCGAGCGCATATATAATTGATTTGTGAAAATGATGAAGGGGGTTGGGGATTGGGGATTAGAATAGCCCCAATCCCTAATCCCCAAAATCCAAACCCTAATCATATCATGGGAAAACCTACCGGATTTAAAGAATACCCCCGCGAACTACCGAAAACCCGCGACCCCAAAGAGCGGATTAACGATTATAACGAACTATACCTGAGACTTCGACGATGAGAAAAGCCAGCAGCAGGCGGCACGTTGCATGGACTGCGGGATTCCATTTTGTCACAACGGCTGTCCGCTGGGCAACAACATCCCGGAGTTCAACGACGCGGCCTACGAGGGCAACTGGGAGTTGGCTATCCGGATTTTGCAGTCGACCAATAACTTTCCGGAGTTCACCGGGCGCATCTGTCCGGCCCCCTGCGAGGCTTCCTGCGTGCTGGGCATCAACAAACCCCCGGTGGCCATCGAGCACATCGAGAAAACCATTGCCGAGAAGGCGTTCGAGCTGGGCTACGTCACCGCCAATCCGCCCACCCAACGCACCGGAAAGAAGGTGGCCGTGGTGGGTTCCGGTCCGGCCGGACTGGCCGCCGCCGCCCAACTCAACAAAGCGGGTCACACGGTCACGTTGTTTGAAAAAGATAATCGCGTAGGCGGACTGCTGCGCTACGGCATTCCGGACTTCAAGATGGAAAAGTGGGTAATCGATCGCCGAACAGCGATCATGGAAGAAGAAGGAGTTACGTTTAAAACCGGCGTTAACGTGGGAGTAGACGTCACGGCCGAGCAGTTGCAGGATGAGTTTGATGCGGTTTTGCTGACCACCGGGGCGGGCGTGCCGCGCGACCTGCCCATTCCGGGCCGTGAGCTGTCGGGCATTCACTTTGCGATGGAGTTTCTCACCCAGCAGAACGCGCGCGTATCCGGCGATGCCTACGGACAGAACAACGAAATCTACGCCACCGACAAGCACGTGATCGTGATCGGCGGCGGCGACACCGGCTCCGACTGCGTGGGCACCTCGAACCGCCACCGCGCTGCCTCGGTGACCCAGATCGAACTGATGGCTCAACCTCCCAACGAGCGGCACGAGAATAACCCCTGGCCCGAGTGGCCCATGATCCTGCGCACCTCTTCCTCGCACGAAGAAGGAGCCAACCGCGACTTCGCTTTGCTCACCAAAGAGTTTGTGGGTGATGAGCACGGTAAGGTAAAGTTCCTGAAAACAGTGCGTATCGAGTGGAAGGTGAACGACAGTGGCAAAACCTACTTTGAGGAAGTTCCGGGCACCGAGCAGGAGCTTCCCTGCGATCTGGCGCTGCTGGCCATTGGCTTTATGCACACCGAACCGAAGGGGCTAGTAAAAGACCTGGGCGTGGCCTTAGACGGACGGGGCAACGTAGACGCTACCGAAGGAGCTTACCAAACCAACGTGTCCAATGTGTTCGCGGCCGGAGATGCCCGCCGGGGGCAATCGCTGGTGGTGTGGGCCATCTCGGAAGGCCGCGAAGCCGCCCGCGCGGTGGATACCTACTTGATGGGCTACTCGGAGCTAGAAACCAAGGACGATTCATTTTTGAACGTGGCGCGGGTGGGGTAGTGCGTTCTTTCGTGAAAACAAGTGATCAGCTACGAAGAATAATAGAGTATAAATTACATCCCCTTTCATTCTACATTTTTAGTTTATAGCTTCGTTTAGCTATTGACACCGGCTTCATACGCATGAAGTTGGGCCAGCGCTTGCCAGCTGCGCGTCGTCTTCACACCTGACCTTAGTAAAGTATTGTTCAACTAAACTAAAGGTAGGTCCGATGAAAAACTGTTTGCTGCTCCTTGTTCTATTATCTCTTTCAAAAATTTTGTCAGGGCAGTCTATTTGCTCCGAGGCAGTCACTGCAACTCTTGGAACCAACGCGGTTCCGGCCACTTCCGAAAGCACGTATTGGTATAAATACACCATGCCTAGCGACGGGAAACTGCTGATCACGTCTTCTTCCGGTACTTACGTAACTTTATACACCGGCCCCTGCACGGCGCGTAACTATCGAGCCGACGGGTACAACAGAACTATGCTTGCCTTATTGAATAGTGGTGACGAAATACTCATCAGATGGGATTTATACAATAGCGGCGGCGACTTCGATTGGAGTTTGGCGGTAGAAGCCTCTGAGGTGGGCGATGATTGCGAACTGCCCGCTAGCGCTACGCTAGGGTCAAATACAGTTCCAACCACCAGCATTAGCAAATATTGGTACACCTTCACCATGCCCAACAACGGCAAACTGCACGTTACCCCTACCAATTCTAATTACGTGAGCGTCTACAGCAACACCTGCGGTTCTTTGAACTACGAGGGTGGGGGTTACGGAGCTACTATAACAACCCTCAACAGTGGCGACCAGATTTTCATAGAATGGGAGACATACAACGGAGGTGATTTTGATTGGAACCTGTCCACTAGCCCGTTGGAGCCCGGTGATAATTGTTCGTTGGCCGTCACCGCAACCGCTGGGACTAATGCGTTTTCTGCCACCACCAGCGATTATTACTGGTATACCTACACCATGCCCAGCGACGGAAAGCTACAGCTCACTTCTTCCGTCAGTAACTCAATTCAGGTATACGGCAATTCGTGTGATAGATTGGAAAATCGAGGGGCTGGACAAGGAAATGTTGAAGTAACTACGTTGAATAGCGGCGATGAGGTATACATCCGATGGTACACCAAGAATAGCAACGATTTCAATTGGAATTTAGCGGTTTTGCCTTTAGAAACCGGCGACAATTGCTCTTTGGCAGCAACCGCTGATGGTACGAATACGCTGCCCGCCACCCTAAGTGGCGCTTATTGGTATACCTACACCATGCCTAGCGACGGAAAACTTCAAATCACATCATCTTCTTCAGCTTACGTGAGCCTGTACAGTAACACTTGTGATGACTTAACCTACGAAGAAGAAGAATACGAGAATCTTACTTTTACCTCACTGCAAAGTGGCGATCAGGTATTTATCAAGTGGGAGTTTTACCGAACAGAAGATTTTGACTGGAATCTGTCGGTAGTCCCTTTCGGACCCGGCGACAACTGTTCCTTACCGGTGACAGCCACAATAGGCAGCAATACCACCCCAGCGGCTCCTTATTGGTTTAATTTCACCGCTCCTTCCTCTGGATCATACACACTATCCTCGGTAGGAAGCACCAATAAAGATACTTATCTGTACGTGTTTTCAGATTGTAACCTTAGTCTTCTGGACGAAGACGATGATGATTCGGATAGTAATACGTTACAGTCAAAAGTAGTCCTTGATCTAGCCGCCGGTGAAACAATCTACATTCTTTGGAATAATAACTATTCAAGCGCTGCCTTTGACTGGACACTATCAAGTGATGCTCCGGCTAAGGCGACGCAAGCTATTTCCTTTGGTAATTTGACTGATAAAACGCTAGAAAGCGCTCCCTTTAATCTCACCGCAACCGCCAGCTCCGGCTTGCCGGTGAGCTACACCAGCTCCGATGAAACCGTAGCCACGGTGTCCGGTACCGAAGTTACAATAGTGGGGACGGGTACCACCACCATCACTGCTTCTCAACTGGGAGACGAAACCTACGCGGCTGCCGAACCCGTAGCTCGCCCACTAACAATTAACAAGGTTAATCAAACCATTACGATTGATGCCATCGCTGACCAGCAAGTTGATGCTTCGCCCATTACGGTTGTTGCTTCTACCACCAGCGGACTCGCATTACAGTACGCGGTGAGTGGACCGGCTACGCTCAATGGCAACACCATCACGCTCAACGGCACGGAAGGTACCGTTCGGGTGACCGTGCGTCAATCGGGCGATGACTACTACCGAGCGGCTAGCGCTAGCGAATCCTTCATCGTCACCGACCCCAACTTGCAGGATCAGGTGATTACCTTCGAGGAGATCGCTCCTAAAACGGTAGACGATGATGAATTTACGCTTAACGCTACCAGCAGCGTTGATCTTCCGATTACTTATCGCAGCTCAGATGAAACTGTGGCGGTGGTGTCAGCCGACAAAGTAACTATTATCGGAGCGGGTAGTGCCACCATCACGGCTTCCCAGGCGGGCAACGAAACCTACCGGGCGGCCTCGGCCACCCAAGCGCTGACCGTAACGGATCCTCGGGCACCTACCGCGGTTGATTGTGGCAATGTTGCGGTCACCATAATTGAAACAGTACATGTGACGTGCCACGGAGCCGCGAACGGAAGCCTGACCGCATCAGCCACCGACGGACAAGCCCCGTATCTTTACAGCCTGGACAATGTTACCTTTCAGGAGACGACTAGTTTTGCTGACCTGGATACCGGAACCTATCAAGTGACCGTGCAGGACGCCAACGAGTGCCAGGTGACCGTAGAGGCAACGATTACCGCTCCGGATGCTTTGTCGGTCGATGGACTAGCGGAGGCTTCTACCGAGTCATCTGGAAACGGCCGGATCGTATTGAATACCAGCGGCGGAACCGCCCCCTATCGCTACGCCTGGAGCAACGCGACCATCACGTCTACCGTCAGCAATTTGGTGATGGGCGATTACAGCGTCACGGTGACCGATGCCCAGGGTTGCACCGTTACCCGTAGTTTCACGGTGGAAGGAGTGACTTCGGTAGAAGAACAAGCCAGGGTGAAGGTCGATGTTTACCCCAACCCTGTTCATAATGTGATGGGTATTGATGTACCCTTCGGGAGCAAAATAAAAGGGGGAACGTTTTACGATCCACTGGGCAAAAAAGTGATCGAAGTAAATTTGGTAGAAGGGAAAAACCGGTTAGATGTTCAAACCCTGAAGCCGGGTAGCTATCTATTGAAACTAGACAATGGTAGTAGCCAGCGGGTGATGATTTGGTAAATGTAATGATTCATCAGCACTGTCAAGGAAGCAACTCTCTCAAGGAGTTGCTTTTTTGCTTCCAAAGATCCATATTCTGCTTTATCTTGGAGGTATTGATAATGCTGTTCCAACCTAATCATGCAAAAACTAACCTACCTAATCGCTTTTCTATTCCTAAACGTCGGAACTATTAATGCCCAATCCGATGGAATATCCCAAGATTGGACCGCCTTTTTTCAATCGGCTGACGCATCGTTTGTCAATAAGAAGATGAAATTCAGAGTAAGTGCTTATGTCAAAATGGTGTCCGACGATACCACCGCTTGGGCAGGAGTCTGGGCTCGGGTGGAAAACAAAAACGAAGAAACAGGTTTTTTTGACAATATGAATGATCGTAAGATACGATCTGCCGAATGGCAAACCTACACCGTGGAAGGCGAGATTGATGAGAACTCAGATAAGATCTTTTTTGGGGGCTTAGTGATCAGTAACGGCAAGTTCTACTTTGATGATTTTAAGTTCTCAGTACAAAATGAGCAGGGAGAGTTCGAATTGGCTGTGCCAGAAAATGCTGGCTTCGAGCAAACAATAAGCAACAACGAGGCACCTAAGTGGCAAGAAGGGGTTCAAGCGAATCAACCGTTGAGAGTCAAAGAGTATTCAATAACTGCCAGCGATGATCGTGCGGAAGGGGTCCAATCGCTGTTGATTACCGGGGAGGGCATCAAAGAAGATACTATTAACTTGATTGGACCGGTGAACGGATTCAGTCCTCAGATTGGGACCCTAGTCACAATGCTTAACAATCTTAGCCATCGGGTAGCGTACACCGTTCACACGTTGGACCAGCAGCAAACTGACTTCTTGCTGGACGAGAAGGCCAATGCTATTGGGGCGTTGGTGATGCATTTAGCTGCCGCCGAAGCTTACTATCAGGTGTATACCTTTGAAGAACGAGGATTCAACGATGAAGAAAAGGAAAAGTGGCAAGTAGCCCTGAACCTGGGTGATGAGGCTCGCAAGCAGTTTAAAGGTAAACCCATTGAGCATTATTTGGCTATCTACCAAGAAGTACGGCAAAAAACCATTGATGAACTGCGCAAGCGGGATGATGCTTGGCTTGCTAAAGCCCAACCGGGCTCTGGTGTGAACAACCATTTTCGTTGGTTTCACGTGATGGAGCATCAATCGAGTCATTTGGGGCAAATATTATTGCTCAAAAAGCGCTTCCCCCCGCAGTCGGAGACAGAGTATACGCTGGAAAAGTACTGATGCTCCCCAACTACTTCCGCACCACCCGGCGCTACCTGTGGTCGCGTAAGTTCTTCTCCGGCATCAACCTGTTAGGGCTGGCCATAGGACTATGCGTTTGCTTTCTGGCGGGGCTGTACGTGCAGTTTGAGCTCAGCTACGACGCCTACCACGAAAACGCCGACCGCATCTATCGGCTGGTGACCGACGTAGAAACCGCCACCGGAATCAGCCACGAAAGCACCTCGGCCCCGATGGCTCCGGCCCTACAGTCGGCCTTTGCCGAGGTGGAGAACGCCACGCGCGTGCTGCTTGACTACCTGATTGTACAACCGGAGGACCGTAGCTTCTTCGGCGAAGAAACCGTTGCCTACGCTGATCCTTCGTTGTTTTCGGTGTTCACCTTTCCCCTGCTCAGTGGTGACGCGGCTACCGCCCTGGAAGCTCCCCTCACCGTGGTGCTTTCCGAATCGGCCGCGCAGCGCTTCTTCGGCACCACGGGCTGCCTGGGCGAAACTCTTTTGCTCGCTGACTCCCCGGCCACCGTCACCGGGGTGATGCGCGATATGCCGCACAACTCGCACTTTCGAGTGGATATACTGGTGTCGATGGCCACCTTGCTGAAAGCCTGGAACCCTGGGATGAACCAGAATTGGTCTCGCTTTGGTTTTTACACTTATTTACTTTTGTCTGAGAATGCAGAGGCTACCCAGCTCAGCGCTAAGTTCTCCCAGCACGTCCGCCCGCACTTTGCCTCCGGCAAACAGTATTCGCTGGCTTTGGAGCCGCTCACCGAGGTATATCTGACTGGCCAAGCCAGGGGAAGTCGAACCGGCAGTTCGGTACACGGCAACCTCCGAAATGTTTACGTCTTTTCTGTTGTCGCACTGTTGGTGCTCTTCATCGCCTGCTTCAACTTTGTGAATCTTACCACGGCCTTGTCGTTGCAGCGCACCAAGGAAGTGAGCGTACGTAAGGTGCTGGGCGCTTCGCGGTGGCAGTTGTTGTTACAGTTTTTGCTGGATGCGGTGTTGCTCAGCCTGCTGGCGTCGGGGCTGGCGATCCTCCTAAGCGCGGTGTTGCTGCCGTGGTTCAGCCAGCTTGCCGGAAGCGTAGTTCGAACTAGTCTGCTCAGTCACCTGCCAGACGTAGGATGGTTGCTACTGGTTACCCTGCTGGCCGGAGCGTTATCTGGTCTGTATCCCGCCTGGTTGCTTTCGGGATTTGGAGTTGCGGGTAGTTTTAGGCGACCCATCGGTTCGAAGCCGATTGGCCATCTACTGCAATGCACACTCGTGGTAGCGCAATTCTCGGTGTTGATTATTCTGATGGTCTCCACCGCCGTGGTGTATCGCCAGCTACAACATATGCAAACTTCCGACCCCGGTTTTGCCAAAGAATATAAGCTGGTGGTGGACTTTCACTTTGATCGAAGAAGTATGGGACCGAAGTCCCTGATCAAACAGCAATTAACCGACGTGCCGGGCGTGTCTGCGGCTGGTCTGTCATCGAGCGTTCCTGGCCGCGCTAACCGTAAGTACGTGACGCAGTTAGAAGACAACAACCACGAGTTTCAGGAGCTGATGATAGACGCGTACTTTGTCGACTACGATTTTCTGGAGCAGTACGACCTCAACGTGATCGCGGGCCGAGGGTTTTCTGTCGACCGGGCTTCTGACTCTACCGAAGCGATGCTAATCAACGAAGCGGCGGTTCGACAGCTGGGTTTTAGTGATCCTGAGGCCGCTCTGGGAAAGCGGTTCGAGCAGAAGGGGCGGAAGGGCACCATCGTGGGGGTGGTTCAGGATTTTCACGTGCACTCGTTTCGGGAGGCCATCGCTCCGCTGGCGCTGCGCGTCACGCCCGGTTTCAACTTATATACCTTTGTTACCCTGACCCTCTCTCCGCAGGATGTTTCCGCTACGGTTGATCTTCTGAAAAGCCGCTGGAAGGAGTTGGTGCCGGGCAAACCGTTTGCGTACTTCTTCTTAGACGAAAACTATAACCAGCAGTACGCCAATGAAGCGCGGTTCGGCCAGCTTTTTCTCGGCTTAGCAACGATTGCCATTCTCCTGGCGTGCCTGGGCTTGGTGGCCCTATCGGCGCTGAGCGCAGTGCGCCGCACCAAGGAAGTGGGCATCCGCAAGGTGCTGGGAGCTTCGGTGCCCAGCGTGGTACGTCTGCTCACGCAAGACTTCTTGAGATTAGTTTTGGTGGCAATTGCGATTGGTATACCGGTCGCCTGGTGGCTAGTAGAGAGGTGGTTGCAGACGTTTGCCTACCGGGTGAGCGTGTCGGGATGGTTACTTTTGGGAGTGGGGTTGGCCGCGATCACTGTAGCCGCCATCGCGGTGGGCTTTCAAGCGGTGCGGGCAGCGGTGGTGAATCCGGTGGAAAGTTTGCAGGTGGAGTAGGGACTATTTGCTACGATAAGACCTCATAGGTCTAGGTTAGAATACTTCGCATTTTTCCCAATAAATGCCCGCGGCGGGGGATTGGTCCCCCACTGCTTACTTGAATGCTCACCAACATTCTATGCAGCTGTCTGGCTGGGTTTGTTTGCTTTGATCTTCCGGGTATTCATATGCGAACTTAGGGTAACAAGCGCTCATGCTTACTGTTCCCGGCTGGCGGCTGCATGGTGTTGTGTGCTGTGTCTTCATTTTAAGCCCAATTGTAATTTGACGATTCGTTCTACCTCCGTTAGTTCGTCCTGAGTAATACTTCCCGCTCGGTTAATAAATCGTAGTTCGCTGACGGTAGTTAGTTGATCAGCCATTGCCTTGCTTTCTTTCCCCGCTAATTTCACCGGCGTTTCGCTTGGATAAAACTTTCCAGTTTGAGTGCTCAGAGGTACAACTTGGTATCTTTTCAAGTGTTTGTTAGACGTGTTGTTACTGATAACGATAGCTGGTCGCTTCTTCTTGACTTCTTGTCCTACTGACGGATCAAAGTTGATCCACCAAACATCCCCTCGCTGCTTCACAGTTCACCGGTGTTGAGCGTTCCTTCTGCCCATTCAAAAGCTTCCTGTTCTCGTACTTCGTCTGCTGCCATGTCTTTGTATCCTTGTTCTATGGAGGGTACGGCTGCTCTTTCATGCAATTTAGCAGATAGCCAATCGTAAACCTCTTGCAGTGACTCGCCCTGTTGGGTATCAATGAGTCTAAAGATTTTTACTTTCAATTCTGCTTCGCCTATCATGTCTATGTTTTTTCTTCTAAATTAATCTATTTTGTCATTGCACACAACATCTGTACATGCACCTGGTGCATGATTTACATATAGTGATAGGATGCCTTCCTGGCCAGACATTTCTAGAATAAGCTTTTTTATCTAGCTAAAGTACAATTTCTTTATTGTTTACGTGTATATGCGTTTATAAACACTAATCAGACGATCCTTAGCACGCTCTGCCGCTAGGGGCTTATGTAAACCTACCGGAGTTGTCTATGTCCAATAGCTTGAGTGAATTATACTGCTTCCATCATTAAATATCCAAATTTGCATACTTCGCGTTCTTCTCAATAAACGCCCGGCGAGGGGCCACGTCGTCGCCCATCAGCATGGAAAATAGGTGGTCCGCTTCGGCGGCTGAGTCGATGGTCACCAGTTTCAGACTACGCGTGTCGGGATTCATGGTGGTGTCCCACAACTGATCGGGGTTCATCTCGCCGAGTCCCTTGTAGCGCTGCACGCCCACCGATTCGGGTTTACCTCCTCCGGCCAGTTCCTGCACGGCGGCCTCCCGCTCTTCTTCGGTCCAGATGTAGCGTTCCTCTTTGCCCTTCTTCACCAGGTAGAGGGGCGGCAGGGCAATGTACAAGTAGCCGCTCTCGATCAGCGGCCGCATGTAGCGGAAGAAAAACGTCAGAATCAACGTACGGATGTGGCTTCCGTCCACGTCGGCATCGGTCATGATGATCACCTTGTGGTAGCGCAGTTTTTCCATGTTGAGTCCCTTCTCATCATCTTCGGTACCGAAAGACACGCCCAGGGCGGTGATCATGTTCTTGATTTCCTCGTTGTCGTAGATTTTATGCTCCTGCGCCTTCTCTACGTTCAGGATTTTACCGCGTAACGGCAAAATTGCCTGAAAGTAACGGTCACGGCCTTGCTTGGCACTTCCACCAGCACTATCGCCTTCCACAAGGTATAACTCACAATTACCGGGATCGCTGTCGGAGCAGTCGGCGAGTTTGCCGGGCAGGCCGGTGCCGGTGAGCACGTTTTTGCGCTGCACCATCTCGCGGGCCTTGCGGGCCGCCTGCCGGGCCTGCGCGGCCAGAATTACTTTTGAAACAATCTGCTTGGCCTCCTTAGGGTGTTCTTCCAGGTAGGTCGACAATGCGTCGCCCAGGGCCGAGTTGACCGCCCCCATCACGTCGGAGTTGCCCAGCTTGGTTTTGGTTTGCCCCTCGAACTGGGGTTCGGCTACCTTCACCGAAATCACGGCAGTGAGCCCTTCCCGAAAGTCATCGCCGGTAATTTCTACCTTGGCTCTTTCTAGCAATCCCGATTTGTCAGCGTACGATTTTAGCGTGCGGGTGAGCGCGCTGCGGAAACCCGACACGTGGGTGCCCCCCTCAATGGTGTTGATGTTGTTGACGTACGACACCACGTTCTCGGTATAAGAAGTGTTGTACGACAGAGCCACCTGCACCGGCACGTCGCCCTTTTCGGTGTCGACATAGATGGGCTCGGGAATGAGTTTTTCGCGGTTGTTGTCCAGGTAATCTACGAACTCTATCAAACCACCCTCGAAGTGAAATTCTTCGGTCTCGGGCTCGCCGTCGCCGTCTTTATCGCGCCGGTCGGTTAGCGTGACGTAAATACCCGCATTCAGAAAAGCCAACTCGCGCAGGCGGGTGGCGATGGTTTCGTACTTGTACTCCTTCACGGTGAAGATCTCGGAGTCGGGCCGGAAGTGCACTGTGGTGCCGGTTCGGTCGGTGGTGCCGATTTCCCGCACTTCGAACAGCGGCACACCGCGTACGTACTTTTGTTCATACACCTTGCCCTTGCGGTACACGGTGGCGTGCAAGCTCTCGGACAGGGCATTTACGCAGGATACGCCCACGCCGTGCAGTCCGCCCGACACTTTGTAGGTATTCTTGTTGAATTTCCCCCCGGCGTGCAGCACCGTCATCACCACTTCCAGGGCCGAGCGGTTCTCTTTCTGGTGTAGGTCTACCGGGATACCCCGGCCATCGTCTTGCACGATAATAGAGTTGTCTTCTTCGATGCTTACATCGATGCGACTGCAGTGCCCGGCCAGGGCTTCGTCGATAGAGTTGTCGACCACCTCGTACACCATATGGTGCAGGCCCTTGTTGTTCACGTCGCCGATGTACATGGCGGGGCGTTTCCGCACCGCCTCCAGCCCCTCGAGTACCTGAATGTTGTTGGCTGAATAATCGCCCGCGCTGATGGCGGCTAATGAGTCCGTTTCAATGTTTGATTCTTCCATATTTGTTCTAGTGCTTAACGCCCAAAAATACGACAATTAAACGGCTTTCGCTAGTACGTTCCGGCGCGTAGCATCACCAGGGTGCAGGCTTCTACAGCCTCAATTCCCTGCTCGGTGGCGCGTTGAGACAGGGCACGGTTTTCGGTGCCGGGATTAAAGATGATGCGCCGGGGTTTAAGGCTTAAAATATAATCGTACCACTCGGGCTGATGGCGGGGGCCGATGTATAAAGTGACCGTATCAACATCAGCAATTGCTGGCTTTTCGTGAAGATCAAGAATCTCTTGCTCAGCTACGGTGCCTTTCTTAATACCGATGGGTACAACGGGGTGTTGATACTCCGTGAGCATCCCCGCGGCGGTGAAGGCGTAGCGCGCCGGGTTGGGAGTGGCTCCGATAATAACGGTTTTTTTAGACATGAAATGAAAATGTGAAATGAGAGATATGAAATAAGAAAACAGATCAGAATATTATCTGAAAATTTTAGAACGCGTAGCCAACGGTGGCACCAAAGTAGAACGGTACGAAGGGGCGGTTCAGTTCTTTGTCAACAATACTGGCTTCCTCGCTTCCTGCTACGTAGCGCGCGTGTAGCAGGCGGTAACCCACCCCAATGCCTCCGAACAGATCAAAGGTGAGCCCCCGGGCGTGACGGTCGCGCACAATGCGGGTGTTCACCAGGTCACCGTCTTTGATCAGGCGGGTGCCCAGCAGCAGCGCGTACGACAGCCGCTGTTCTTTGGCCAGCAAACGGGTTTGCGGATCGTGGGGCGGGCCGCCCGGCGGAGTAACCGCCGCCACATTCGCGTAGTGATACAGATAATCGAAGCCCAGTTGGTGTCCGAAGTAGAACATGCCCGCCCGCGAATCGGAGTGGTAGAACTTCTGCTTCAGATGCACAAAGAAACCGCGCTGGTACGCCGTGTTTTTCACAACGCTTTCTCCCTGCCCCCAAAACGGATTGCGGAACAGACCGCCCTCCACCTCGTAGCCAAGGCGCTCTTGCAGGTAGTATTCAACACTCAAGGGCAGGCGGTTCGCCAGCAGCGCCATCGGGTTGACTCCCAGGATAAATCGCTGCCGTTCGTTGATCTTGGACTCAAAGTAACGCAAGCTTTTTTTCTTTCGGAACAAGTAGTTCGGGTTTTGCGCTCCCACACTATCTTCCTTCGCTTCTTCCTCGCTCAGGTACGCCTCCAGCGCCTCAAACTGCGGTTCATTGTTCTCGTACACGCTCTTGTAGTAGCCCGCCAGGGTGCCGTCGGGTTCGTAGAGCTCCCACACCCCGGTGCGTTCGCTCTGGGCCACGGTGCCTTTCATCTTTAGCGCCCCGTCGGCGTAATAACCCAGGTAGGTTCCCTCCCCGTTGGTAAAGACGCACTCGCCCTCCAGCGTGCCATCGGGATAGAAGTACTGCCACTTCCCCTGGTTCACTCCGTCCACAATGCGGCCCCGCACCTTGATCGCCCGGTCGTCGTAGTACTCGCGGTAGGTGCCGTCGCCCTGGTTGAAGATCGTTTCGCCCTTAAAGTCGCCGTCGCTGTGGTACAGCTTCCAGTAGCCCTCCTTCACGCCCTCGCGTTCGGCTCCTTCGGCGCTCACCGTCCCGTTTTCGTAGTAGTAGGTCCACTTGCCCACCGACGAGCCGTCCAGGAAGTCACCTACCGACGAGAGTTTACCGTTTTGGTAGTAAAACTTCCAGAGCCCCTGCCGCGTGCCGTCGCGGTACGCTCCTTCGGCCTGTAGTTCGCCGGTGTCGTAGTAGCTCTTCCACCGGCCCTGGTTGCGGCCCTTCACCTTGATGCCCTCCAGCTGCCGCGCACCGCTGGTGTAGAAACCTTGGTAGTAAATGGTGTCCTGCTGATGCGCCGACTGCGATTTCAGGGCGCCGCCCTCGTAGTATTCACGCCAGGTACCCGTTCGCTGGCCCGCCTCGAAGGGGCCTTCCTGCTTCAATTGGCCGCTTTCATAGTAGAACCGCCACGGGCCCTGCCGGGTGCTGTCGTAAACCGCCCCAACCATTTGCAACTGTCCGTTTTCAAAGAAATACTCCCAGCGACCGGCGTTCCGGTTGTTCTCAAGCGGTCCGCGCATTTTAGGCTGGCCGTTTTCGTAGAAGTACTCCCAGCGGCCGGTGGCTTGGTTGGAGGCGTACTGTCCCTTCGCCTTCACCGACCCATTGGTGAAGTAAGCGGTATAGGAGCCGTCCAGCACGCTAGGGTCCGTGGCCGACACCTCAAATGTTTCTTTGGGAACCTGCTGCTCGCTATCGTGGTAGTGGGTGACGAATGGCTGGGCAAAGGCCGCCAGCCCCGCTCCAAGTCCAACGGTCAAGAGCAATAGAAACCCCAGCAGCGTATCTCGCCCTTCAACGTTCATCATTCCTTGTTCGATGTTCAGTATTCGGAGTCTAAGCTATTTGACTGTTCGGTTTACCAGTTCTTCCGGCAAGTAATGTTGTTTCAGTGCATCCGATCCGGGCGCACCTCCAGACTACTGACGATCTCCGCTTCTATCCGCAGTAGTTCCTCCCAGCGGGCCTTCACCACGTCGTCAGGCATGTATTCTTTGGCCAGTTTAATGAAATTCACGTAGTGTCCGGCTTCAGAGGCCATCAGGTCGTAGTAGAACGCTTTCAGGGTTTCGTCGGTTAGGTTTTTCCACAGCATCTTGAAGCGTTCGCAGCTGCGGGCCTCGATCATGGCGTTGATCAGCAGCTTGTCCATCAGTTGCCGCTCGATGGCTCCACCTTTGCGCTCGTGCTGCGCCAGTTGCACTACGTACGCATCGGTGCGCTTCTTGCCCAGCGTGAACCCGCGCTGCCGAATCTGCTCCAGCACCCGCTGAAAGTGCTCCCACTCCTCGGCCACCACCGGCGTGAGCATATCCACCAGCTTCGGCCGGTCAGAGAACTGCACAATCAAAGAGATGCAAGAAGAGGCCGCCTTCTGTTCGCAGTAGGCGTGGTCGGTCAGGATTTCTTCCAGGTTATCGTCTACCCAGCGCACCCAGCGGGGGTCGGTGGGCAGCTTGAGCTTAAGAATTGTCGGTTTTTCAGCGATCATAGCAGCGAAGGTAAAGTTCTTAACGAAAACATGGTACGATGTCTTGCGTTTTAACGTAGGTTCTCACCAAACAGAACGATATTATGCTTACTACAATGCGTTTCGGCGGGTGGTTTCTGGTGTTGCTGCTTTCTTTCGGCTTCGCCCCGGATGCTGCCTGGAATATTTCTGAAGACTATGAAGTGCGGTTTTCCGGTTCGGGGGCCGATGGCACCTTTCAGGGCCTAACGGGCACCATTGTTTTTGATCCTACTGCGCCGGAGCAGGGTCGGTTCGAGGTGGTGCTGGATGCGCGTACGATCGACACCGGCAACAAGACCAAGGACAAGCACGCCCGCGGCGATAGCTGGTTCGACGTGGAACAGTATCCCGAGATCCGCTTTCGCTCATCAAAGATCGAGCCATCGGGTGATCAGTACCAAATGACCGGCGTCCTGACCCTGCACGGGGTAGAAAAAGAGATTACCTTTCCCTTCACCTTCACGCAGCAGGGCGATTCGGGCACGTTCAACGGCACCTTCACAGTAGACCGCGAAGAATTTGGCATTGAAGGACCGTTCTTTGCCTTTACGGTGGGCGATGACTTTGAGGTGAACCTGAACGTGCCGGTTAGCAAGCGGTAATTGCGCTATTAATTCCTGTTTACGAATAGGCAGTAAGGCCAACGCACATGACGCACTAAATTGTTATCTTTGTTAAAAGCATACCACTATGAGGAACGCAGAACTAAAACTAGACATTTTCAGAATCGTAGACCAACTCTCAGAGAGCGAACTACAAAAGTTGTACAGCATGGTCAGCGACTTGGTCAGTGACGATAATACCTCTTTAGGAACACCCCCCTGGGACCGTTTGTCGGAAGGTGAGCGCACCGCGATAGAAAAAGGCTTGTTACAACTTGAGCAAGGGCAAGGTATACCACACGATGAGGTGATGAGTACCTTCAGAAAGAAGTATAGCTAATGAGCCTGGAGATTATCTGGTCACCGCTGGCCCGGCAGGATGTTGAGCAGCAGCTCGATTATCTAACCCGTGAGTGGGGGATGCAAGTGGGCATCGATCTGCTAGAACGAATAGACGAAGGGTTGGCCGCTGTTATGAGCGATCCCACCACGTATTACCAAGTGGATGCTTCACGTCAGATTCATAAGTTTATTGTCAATAAATATACGGTGCTCTACTATCAAGTAACCTCCGAGTATATTCGGCTGATCACCTTCTGGGATGGTCGTCAAGATGAAAAGAAGCTTACCAAGCGATTGAAAGACATTCGGTAGCCGGTAACGCGGTGATTGCCATTAGTCAAAAAACATCCAGCGGATGCCCACGTCGGCCAACACCCGTTGCTGACCGGGATAGAAGGGCGTCGCAAAGTAACCGTCCTCGGGAAAGTCCTGGTTCACGTAGGGCACCTTCACGTAGAGAATGGCGGTGCGCACTTTCATCACAAAGAAAGCATCGATCACCACATAGCCCGATTGCCGCGGCAACGGAGTTTGCAAGTTACCGATCGGATCGTTCTCCGGCACGCCGTCGGGCTGCAGGAAGAACTGCCGGGTGGCCACGTCGTAGTCCGGGGCCAGATACGAGGAAGTGAACTGCGCGTCAACGCCCAACTGTAACGTAATCTTCCCCTCCCGAAAGGTGTTTTCGTAGTACAAACGGGTGTGCGCCAGCCACGTAGGCAAAGGAAACGCCTCATCGGCCGGACCGGTCACCAGGGTATACGTCAGACGGTTCTGCACGTGCATGCGCTTCAGGAAGTCCGCATTGAACTGCACGCCGGGCGACAGGATGCGCACCCCGCCGCTGGCCTGCACCGGGTAGGCCTGCCGACTCACCAGCAGTCGGTCCTGATCGGGAGTGGGATCAGCGATGGGCGGCACGGTGTCGCGCACGTAGTAGATGGGTCGGTTCACGTTGGTGATGGTAGCAAACGGACGCAGGTACAGGTTCGGAAACTGATACTCAACCGAACCCGTGAGTTGGTCGGTGCCCACCGGGTCGAAGTCGTTTACCCAGTAGTTGTGGTTGCCCACAAACTGCGACTCCACAAAGCTGGGCAGCGTGCGCGCCCGCACCAACTTTCCCTTCAGGATGGGGTTACTAAACTCGGCTTCCAGCCGGTAGCTCTCGGCCGACAGATAATCGGCCCCACCGCGCAGGAAGGTGTTCTCCCCGAGGTCCAGACGCAGGTCGAAGCCCGCGTATAGCTCGGTGCGCCGCCGGTTACTCACCTGGTTGAGGCCGAAGGTCGGCAGGGTCGCCACCGTATCGCGGTTGTAACTCACGCGCGCTTGCCGGATGCGGTAGTGCACACTGTAGAACAGCCGCGAAAGGTTGCCCTTGATCCCCAACTCGTTGTTCCACTCCCGGAAGCGCACCGCATCGGCGGTTTCGGTGGTATCAATCAGGATGCGCCGGAAATACAGCGAATCCACCGTTACCTCCGGCGCGTCCAGCTGGTTGTGGAAGTGGTCGTGCTGGATGCGTCGGTCAAACTCGTGATACACTTGCAGCAGGTCACTAAGTTTGTACTGATGATACAGGTGGTAGTTAAACCGAAATTCCCGGCCCGTGAACGCGTCAAGCCAAACGTTAGAGTTGCGGTAGCGAAAGAAATTGCGGTAGGTTCCCCGATCGTTTATCACTTCGTTCACTCCCCCGTATTCTTCCACGTTGTGGCCGAAGCGGGTGAAGTTGGCCAGCAGGTCGTAGCGCTTGTTCTTGGTTTGGTAGTAAGTAAACGCACTCAGGTGCGACGACTCCACCACCCGATCATTGCTCGAGGTTGGGTCGATCTGGGTTTCAATGCTCAGCCACTTATACTCCGCCCCCACGTTCCAGTTGGGTCGCACGTTCTGCGTAAAAATCACGTCGCCCGCGCTGCGCCCGTTTCCACCGAAGGTGGGGTGCATCAGGATGTAGGGCGAACGACTGTTGTAGTACTTCACGTCCCGGGGGTCGGTCACGTACAGGTCAAAGGCATTCTGGCCCGACAGCACGCCCGGCACGGTGGCCGGTTCGGGGAAGAGCGGACGCGCGGCCATGCCCAGGATACCGAGGTACTGAATGTTGTTGCCCGCCGCCTCCACCGGGTTAAAGTTGTAAGCCCCCGTCAGGGTGGTATCCACCGTTTGCTGCCGCATCCGGTTATAGCGCAGGTCACGCTCCTGAAAGTAGAAGGTGGTCTCGGGACCGTAGCGCACGGTGTCCTCCTTGCTGCGGCTGGTGGTGTCTCCCATAGTGGGGATGCGCACCTGGGCCTGCGCCAGGAAGGAGCTGCCCAGCGTCAGGGTCGCAATAAACAATAAGCGGAGGAATAGCTTCATGAACAGATCAGGCTCCGTAGTAGGCTTGGATTCGCTGCTGAAGCAAATCTTGAAACTGATCTTCTTGCGCCAAGAACCAGGGTTGGATGGGGAGGTAGTAGATGGGTAGCGGGTGCCAGGGGGCATCGTCAAGTTTTACCATGTCTTTTTCGGTGGTTAGCAGGCAGGCCGACGGACCCGCTTTGTTGAGGGCTGCCGTCAGGTGTTGCCGGTCGTCATCCCTATAACGGTGGTGATCGCCAAAAGTAATATGGTCGGTCACCTTAAAATGTTGGCGGGCATAAGCCTCGAAGGGTGCGGCATCGGCCAATCCCGAAAAGAGCACCACGGTTTGGCCGGGCGCTAGGGTGGCCGGAGCGTCTTTTTTCGGAGACACCGCCCGCGGTGCTTCGTAGCGGATGCCCGTGAAGAATACCGGCACGGTCGGCCGCGCGTATCGGCGGATACGATTCATTATCTGGTTCCTTGTTTCTTCCGGCAGGTGGTCGGGACACTTGGTCACCACCACCGCATCGGCGCGCTGGGCACCCCGCCGCGATTCGCGCAGCCGCCCCGCGGGCAGCACCCGGTCGGTGTAGAAGGGACGCGCGTGGTTGGTGAGCAAGATGTTGAAATTGCGGCCGATGGCCCGGTGCTGGTAGGCATCGTTGAGCAGAATGAGTTGCGTATCGGGAGTGTGAAAGAGGATCTCGGGCACCGCGGCTACCCGCTCTTCGCCCACGGCAACGATTATCTGCTTACCAAATTTCCGGTAGAATAAGTAGGGTTCGTCGCCCAGGGTACGGGCGGTGTCTTGCGCGTTGGCGATGCGCACGCCCCGGGTCTGTCGTCCGTAGCCCCGGCTCAGGATCGCCAGCGGATAATCAGCGGCCAGCCACTGCGCCAGGTAGACCACCATCGGCGTTTTTCCGGTGCCGCCCACACTCAGATTGCCCACACTGATAATAAAGGGAGTGAACGCAATGGTTTTCTTAGACTGAATGTCGTAAAGGTGATTGCGGAAGGTGGTGGCCGCCCGGTAGATCAAGGATAGTGGAAATAATAGGATAGACAAAAGGCGAGACAAGCCGGTAGTAGGTTGTTGCGCTGCAAGTTTACGCAAACCGATTGAATATCCGATGGAAGAAGCGGAATAGACTGCTCCACAGCGGCTCCGCAGTTGGCGACCAAATCTATGCCAAACGACGCACCGCCGCTGGGATTATCAGCGTATTGTTTCTCTGAAACTGCCCCCTGACGTCTTCAGCGATCTATTGTTTGGGAACGGGGGGTTCTTGACGCCGTCAGCAGCCTCCTGTTCCCAAACGACACCCTAAAACTCAGTCAGCAGTCCGTCGTTCTCAAACGCATCCCGAAAACTCAGTCAGCAGCCCATCGTTTCCGAACGATACCTTCAAAACTCAGTTTTTCGCCCATCGTTTGCTGAGGATAAGCGGCTGAAGATTATCGGTGGTTTTTTTTCATCCGCATGCAACCTTTCTTCGCTTTGCGGCCCCTATCTTAGTGAACCCCATCACAAAACACCGCTACTTAAATTGACCATCACCGACGAACAGCTACTTGAAGGGTGCCTGGCCCACGACCGGGGTTGCCAGCGGCGGCTGTTTGAATTATACAAGAACCCAATGTATAGCGTAGTGTACCGAATTCTTAATCACGAAGACCACGCCCACGACGCGCTGCAGGAAGGCTTTATCGACGTGTTTCGTGATCTGAACCGCTTCCGGGGAGAAAGTACGCTGCGAAGCTGGATCAAGGTGATCATGGTCCGCAAAGCGCTCAAGAAGTTGAAGTTAGAACGGCGCTACGCTCCGCTGGATACACTACCCGACGATGCGGGTCTGGTCGCCTGGCCCCGTGACCTTACCGGCGAGGCGTTGGATGAGGCGATCCGTTCGCTTTCCCCGGGCTACCGGGCCGTGTTCACTCTCGTTGAAGTGGAGGGATACTCGCACCGGGAAACCGCCGCTATGCTAGACATTTCGGAAGGTACTTCCAAGTCACAATTGCACCACGCTAAAAAGATATTGCGATCCAAACTAGCTGCTCTGTACCGATGAATGATAATCAAGACCACCTACGGCGGGCGCTGCGGCAACTGCCGACGCACCAACCCCACCCCGACGCCTGGGAGGCGCTTGAGCGATCGCTGGAAGAAGAAACTCCCTTGCGCCGGGCACTGGCCCAACTGCCGGAGCACGAACCAAAAGCGGCCCGCTGGGCACCCATTGCACGGATGCTTGCCGCCCGCGAACGCCCTACTAAGCGTCCCTGGCTTCGCTACGCCGCCGCCGTAGGAACCATTGTTTTGTTATCGGTAGCGATCTTTTTCCTTACGGACAATCAAGCTACTTCCGGCAGCACAACGATCACGTATAGCGAAGAGGTGACCCCTTCGCCGGAAAGCTTCGCTCCCCCTGATTCGCTAGAACAAGAAGCCTGGAACTATGTGCAACAATTGTGTCAGCAGGCCCCGGCAACCACCTGTCAGCAACCGGAGTTTGTGGCGTTGCGCGCGCATCTGCAGGAGCTGACCGAAGAAGAACGGGCGTTGCAAAAGACCATGCAGGAGCTGGGCTACGATCCGCAGCTGGTGAAATACCAGATACGCATCGAGAACATGAAGGCCGAAGCGACCCGCGAACTCATTCAAATGGTCATGTCATGAAAGCAGCCGTTGGACTTATCGTATTGCTTTTGAGCGTTGGTACGCTGGCTGCGCAGGAGAAAATCCAGGTGGTGACCAAAACGATCAACCGCTCGTTTGCGCTGAAACCAGGTGAATCGCTGGTGGTGGAGGCCGAAAAGGCCGACGTGCGGGTGCGCGGGTGGGATCGAGAAGAAGTGAAGCTGACGCTACGCCTGGTGGCTAAGCATCCGGAACGAGCGGTGGCCGAAAAAGACTTACCCGCGCTTCGGTACGAGATCGACACCGAGGGGAAGCAAAAGACTATCCGTAACTTTTTTCGTATCAACGATGGTTTTGGGGAAATAAACAGCAACCTGCTGGCGCAGTACGAGCTTTGGGTACCCCAGCGGTGCCGGTTGCAGCTTCAGAATCGCTACGGCAATGTGCGGATAGAGGAACTTAATACCAACCTGCACCTAACGGTGGAGCTCGGGGAAATCCGACTGAACGAGGTGATGGGAACCATTGCCCTGGATGTGGCCTACGGCGACGTGGTGGCCCAGCGGGTAAACGCTACCGTAACGGGGGTTGCCAAGAAGTCTGAATCTGAACTTTGAGGAGATGGGCGGTACCGTCTCGCTGGAAAGCAGCTACGGAGAAATTACCGTGACCACCCTGAACCCGTAGAGAGTTTGTTCATCGAAGCCTCTCGCACCGCGGTGGCTGTTTGCGACCACTGATCCGATGCACTACTACTATGAGTTGTCTACCTCTTACGACCGAGATAAAAACCACCCTACCCGGCACTCGGCAAAGCGGAGGACTACTGGGCCAGGAGCGAAACCTTCACGTCAACCGACACCGCGTCGCCCAAGTTATGATTCATACCAGTTTTAGTTCAATCACCGTTAATCCTTATCGAATGAACCCTTTATTCCGCGCACTAGCAGTCAGTAGCTTTGGCTTGTTTACCTGCTTAACGGCTGCCGCCCAGCAAGACAGCGTTTCGGTGACCTACGCCGAAGAACCCGCCGAATCGTCTAACTTTTCGCTTAAGGAAAAGTATAAGTATTTTACCCGCGCTAACGTTGAGGAGACATTTATGATCAAGGCCGGGCTGTCGGGCATTGGTTACGGTGGTTTCGCCGGGTTGTTCCTGGAACATGCGTTTGCCGTTGAGAAGAAGCTTAACGTGCCCTTCTCGGTGCTGGCGCAGTACCGAATCGGCATGGACGGATGGCGGCACAATCACCTGGGGCTAGACGTTGCGGTGCGCTACTATTACTCGCTTCCGCGTCGCATCCGACAGGGCAAGAGCGCTAACAACTTGTCGGCCAACTACTTTTCGGTACAGCTTGATAACACCTGGGAGGGAAGTGGAAATACGCTTACGGGTCCGGGAGGGCTGAAGTACGCCGACGGGCAGGCACAGTACAGTAGTCAGGCGTTGTTAGTTTATGGCATACAGCGGCGGTTGGGAAGGCACGGGTACGTAGACTTTAATCTGGGGGGCTCCTACTGGTCGCGTCAAGAGTTTACCTACATCGGCTTGGGAGGTAATATATCAATTGGGTTTGCCTTCTAGGATTTCTGACCGTCAGGCGAATTCGAACCAACCAATGGGTTTTTAGGTTTAGGGTATAGTCTTACTATTACTCGATTTTTTTATGAAACTCAAGACCAGTTCTACAATATTACTGACCCTGATGATCTCTTTTCTGATTGCGTTCGTATTTCTTGCTTCGGCGGCGGCCGACGAGCGAGGCTATCTTACCTTAAGTATTGGCACGTTCGGTGTCATGCTCAGCTTTTTGTTCGGCTTTATCTTCAATGAGATCGGATAAACCGCTTATCAATAGCGCGCTAAATCCGATCTGACCCACCGACTCCCGAGGCACCAAGCCGCTTTGCATGTCCTACGACTACTCTGACGAATACCAGTCGATCAATTTTCGCAAGCACCCCGAGCGATACCTTATCGGGCGGGGCGAGCAGGGAGTGCTCACCGTGGAGCCTTATAAGTCGGAGATTCTTCCGCACTGGCGGTTCAAAGATCCGGAAGCCGCGCGGGCATCGTCGGAAAAGATCTACGCCATGTTTTTGGAATACCTACGTCAGCAAGACTTTGTGGGGGCCGACATGGCGCGGAAGTTCTTGCAGATGGGCTACACCCGGGCCCGTCGCTACGCCAACTACCGGGGCGGCAAAAAGTATCGCCGCAATCCGCAAAAGGAGGCCACTGCCGAAGCCGAACAAGCCGCTCGGAAGCAGGTGCTGCCCCGACAACCCGAAGACCCCCAAAAGGCCGAAGCAGCGCGCATCTTCAAAGACAAGTGGGAGGAGGCCAAACAAAATGAAACCTATCAGCAGCTGAAGCAAGCCCATCAGCAACGACTATCCGCGGGCTAAGAACTTCGCTCGCTCAATCTTCGTTAGGCTACTTCAACTATCATTTACTCATGTTTACTGGCATTATTGAATCACTAGGCGAAGTGGTCGCCATCACCCCCGAAGGGAGCAACCGCCACCTGGATATTCGCACTTCGCTGGCTCCCGAACTGCGAGTTGATCAGAGCGTGGCCCACAACGGAGTGTGCCTAACGGTTACCGACGTTAGCGACGACACCTATCGCGTGACCGCCATCGACGAGACGCTCCGCAAGAGCAATTTGGGGCAACTGCAGCCGGGCGATGCCGTGAATCTGGAGCGCTGTATGCCCGCCCACGGCCGCTTTGATGGGCACATCGTGCAGGGGCACGTGGACCAGACCGGAACCTGCCAGCAAGTGACCGAGCAAGACGGCAGTTGGCGGTTTGTGTTCACCTTCGAGCCTACCGACGATGCCTACCTGGTGGTGGAGAAAGGATCAATCACGATTAACGGAGTGAGCTTAACCTGCTTCGAGGCGCACGAGCGGGGCTTCACGGTAGCCATCATTCCCTACACCTACGCGCACACTACTTTTGGACAGCTTCATCCCGGCGATACCGTCAATTTGGAGTTTGATATCTTAGGAAAGTACGTGCAGCGCATTCTGGGACGAACCCGCTAGGTGTTTTCAGGAAGGGGAATGTCGCGGTTGGCGCGAAAGATATGGGGCGTGCCCCAGCGGTACAGTTGGTAGACCAACCATCCTACCAGCACGCCCACTATTGCTCCGACTAAAATGTCAAACGGATAGTGCACCCCCCCGTACACCCGACTGTAGGCTACCAGCGCCGACCAGCCGAAGGCTGCTCCAAACCAGGGGCTCCACGCGCGAAGCATCAGCCATACCGTGGTCGCCAGCGCAAAAGTGGTGGAGGCGTGAGATGAGGCGAAACCGTACCGTCCTCCGCATCCGGTCACCAAGTGCACCACCGTTTGCCACTCGGGCACCTGGCAGGGGCGCAATCGGGCAAAGAAGGGCTTCATTAGTCCAGATGTGATGTGATCGCTTAAGCCTACGGCCAACACCATACCCAGGCACATCAGTAGGCCCCGCGTACGGTACTTGGCAACGACGACGACTATCAAGAGGAAATAAAGGGGAAACCAGGTGTATTTGTTGGTGATCCAGAACATGAGTTCGTCTAGCCACGGGGTGTGGAACCCGTTCAGAAAGAGGAACAGTTGCTCATCAAGTTCGCTTAGGGTTTGTAGCAAAACAGGGTGGATTGGGAAGACCCAAACGGTGGGACGCTATCGGTAACCGCTAAACACCGGCGGGGGTTACAAGCCCAACCCGTTTCTAAACACAAACTGGTCGTAAGCAGTTTTGAAGGCTGTCACTTCGGGAGCTAGCTCGATTACGCGTTCGTAGGTGGTGAGCGCGTCGGCCAGCAGGTTGTTCTGCTCGTAGAACGAGGCTAAAATCAGCATATCCAGAATAGCTTCCTGCCCGTTGAACTCTAGTTTAAGTTCTTCCAGTTCTTCTTCGATCAGGGCGGCTTCTTCGTCGGTCATCTGCTTAATTCCGTATTCGCTGGACTGTAGGCTTTTCTGGTTTTTCTTCTGCACACTAACGATAAGAAGACGTTCGCGGGCTACCTGACTATCCTCGAAGTTGAGCTTCAGCCGGGTGCCTTCCGCTTCGCGGATCATGATCACTTCGTCAAACATGTTCTTAAAAACCACCTCATAGTTCTGGTCGATGGGTTCTTTGTCTTTCCAGCGAAGGATCACTTCGGAGCTGAACACGTCTACCGAACTGGGAAGCAGCATCTTGAGTTCTCGTTCTTCGGTGCTTCGCTGCCGCTCCTGTGGTTTGGCGGTCACGTTGGCTTTGGAGCGCTCGATCAGAAGGTCGGCGTACTTCGCTGCGCTTTCCCGGTGCTGACTGCGGAATTTGCTAGCCAGTTCGTCCACCTCATAGGTGCCTTTTTGTAGGGTATAGGTTTTACCGCTGCTGTGCACCAACCCCAGGTAACCGCGTGCGTTGACCCTGACCATAGAATGAGCGGGCAAGCAAGTACCTACGTGCACGGGGACCCACTGGTTGGTCGTGTCATTCTTGTACATCACCGATCCGTCGAAGGTGAGCACTTTGAACGAATAGTGAAGGTTGCCCGCGGCGGAAGCTAGGGTAGCAAAGAGCAGAAAAAAACAGAAAACGGATAATTTGTAGATTTGCATAATGGACGAAATGGACAATTCGGGTAGAAGACGGTGATCGTTATTGATGTTTGCAAGATATTATTTCGGCAGAACTGCACCTAGCCAACATTTGATAAAACTTACTTTAGCTACAAATTATCATACTCAACATGGTAACATACGCTTAGGAGAAAATAGTTACATTTACCTAAAAGTAATGATTTGGTTACGTTTTATGAAATAGTTAACGAAACAAATCAGGTATTTACCGTATTTTATTAGAAAAGTTTAATTATTTATTCCGAAATATTAGATTTGTACAAAGTTTTTATCACGAATTGATACACAAAATCGAGTAATCCCGATTGTTGAGCTTTCAACTTTGGTGATTTTGCTATTTTGGTCAGTAGATGTAGGATTCGTAGGCTTACAAGAATTTTTATATCTTGAATTGCTACTCGCAGCAATACCGTTGTTTGTTCCGTAATTTCTGTCGTTTTGCTAAAAATATTACACCCTCATTTCCTTTTGCTGTCACTATGACCCGTCGTCGCTTATCGCTTTCTGCCTACCTTGAGGGCGTCACTTCGGGCGACCGCTTCATACTCAGCCAGGCCATTACCCTCATAGAAAGTCGCCACCCCGACGATCAGGTTTTGGCGAACGAACTCTTGCAAGCCCTGTTGCCTGCTGCACAGTCATCGTTTCGCATTGGCATCACCGGGGTGCCCGGGGTGGGCAAAAGCACCTTCATTGAGTCGTTCGGCACCTTTCTGAACCAACAGGGTCGCTCGCTCGCGGTGCTCACCGTAGACCCCAGCAGCGAAAAGAGCGGCGGGAGCATTCTGGGCGACAAAACCCGGATGCCCACCCTGAGTCAATCGCCCCTGGCCTACGTGCGTCCTTCGGCGGCGGGCGGAGCGCTGGGAGGGGTGGCGTACAAAACCCGGGAGATTATTCTGCTCTGTGAGGCGGCGGGCTACGAGGTGGTGGTGGTTGAAACAGTGGGAGTGGGACAGTCGGAAACCGAAGTGTATCAAATCACCGATTTCTTTCTGCTGCTGATGCTCGCCGGGGCGGGTGACGAACTACAGGGCATCAAGAAAGGGGTTATGGAGCTGGCCGATGCGCTATTGGTCAACAAGGCCGACGGCGACAACCGGATCGCGGCCCAGCGGGCGCAGCGGGAGTATCAAAACGCGTTGCATTTGTTTCGCCCCCCCGACAGCCAGGTGCCCGTTCGGGTGCTCACCTGCTCGGCCCAGCAGCAGGAGGGCATCGCAGCGGTGTGGGAAGTGATGCAGCAGTACCAGCAGCAGACGCAGGCCAGCGGGTACCTTCGGCAGAAGCGAGAGGAGCAAAACCTGCGGTGGATGCATCGCTTGTTGCAGGATTATTTACGGAATCGGTTCTGGCAGCATCCTGCGCTGGCTTCAATTCGTGCGGAGGTAGAGCAGCGGGTGAGGGCGGGAGAGCTTACGGCCCAGCAAGGGGCTCAAGAGCTAATTGATAGTTATGAGCAGGGTAAAAACTGATTCTAAAAAGTCAGAATAGCAAACTCATTCTCAAAGTTGCGGTACAGGCGATAGGGGGGCGTATCGTCCGAGCGGATTAGCCCGATGGCGAAGTCGCTCTCTACCGGGCGGCCGTTGATCAACTGCCCCTGCTCGTCAAATAAGTAGGTAAACTCCTGAATCTGATCCGTGATCGCGTATACCTCCTCGCCCGCCCCGAAGTTATAGTACTGGGCTGCCAGGCGCCCCGAAGCCAGGGCCGACGGACTAAAGAAATCTTTCTCGAACAGCAACACTCCCTGCTGGTTGAGCACTCCCAACGACCGGGCATCCTGCCGCAGCAGCACGAACGTTTTGCCCAGGGCGTCTTCGCACAGCGTGAAGTGCGCGTCGGCCGACGGGCGGTATAACTGTGTTCGCTCGGTGATCGCCCCCCGCAGGTTGAACCTAATCAGCTCTCCGCCGTCGGTGACCAGGGTGAGGATTGTCTCGTCCGGGGTGCTGCCCAAGCGCACGAAAGTGGGGCTGTGACAGGGCTTGCCCAGGATGAGGGGGAAGCCGGGATAATCTTCGCCGCGGCGGTTCATGGCGTATACGGTGCCGTCTTGCCCGATGGCAATCAGGTAATCTTTGCCGCGCACCCGCACGTGAAACGGCGCGCTCGCGGGGGGGCTGCCTAACCCCCGGGGGTTCCATCCTTCCAGGTTCTCACGATCCGGGTTAAACATCCACTGCCCCCCCTGCCCGTCGCTCACCAAAAAGCGATACTCCTTGCTGTTGTCATAGTCGATGAGCGAAAGGTACTGAATGCGCACTCCGGCGGGCATATACAGCGGGTATCCCTCCACCGTACTGCCGTTGCGGTCGAGCAGATGAATAGCACTGTCCGTGGCGAATAGGTACTGTAGCTTACCGTTATCGTAAAAATCCAGCTGCTGTATATCACTCACAATCGGCCCGCTCAGCGAATCCTGCCACAGCACCCGCTGGTCGGAAGATATCAACCGCAGCACATTATCCTCATCCTGAAAGATCACCTCCCGGGCCTGGGTATCGTGGTTGCGCACCACGTAGGGCTTCGTGCGGATCGGCTGGTCGGTGAACACCTGCCCGGCCGTAGCAAACGAACTTTGGGCCAATTGCTCGGTCGGCTTCGGAGCGCAACTTAGCGCGATGTTGGTATAGAAAAGCTCCTCGCTCTCTCCGAACTGCACCGCTACCTTTTCTAGTTGCTTTAGCTGCGCAGCATGGTCTACGGCTAGCTTTTGCCACTTGGGCGATAATTGGGTTAGTAATAGCTCCCAACTGTGGCCAATATCTACGACCAGACTCAGGTTGGCATCGTTGAGGGTGTTTTCCAGAAAACGACTTTGCTTCAGCGATTTGCTCCAGGTGTTTTCGGCTTCTTTGTCCAGCAGCAAGCGCTTCAGTGTTCTCACATCGTTGGCCATCACCAGGTAGCGGTCGGTGAGCAGGTAGAAGCAGTGCGGGTAGCCGCTGGCTATTGATCCCAGCAGCAGCGCTGGCAACTCGGGTTGCGCTAGTTCTCCGATTGTGTAGGATGAAAATTGCTCTCGATAGTCGTCAGCCGAACCGTTGAGCGAAACGGCCAGCGACCGCAAGGCACGACCGGCGGCGGCAGTGTCTTCCACCTCGATAAGCAGCGCCCGGTCGGGTTCATCGGCCTGCACCGATTCCAGGGTAAGCACGCCCACTTCTTGCCCGAACCAAGCGTACCAGTCGGATAGCTCCACGCGGTGTTCTTCCTCCAGCGCGCTTCTCCGGTCGGCTAATTGCTGAGCGGCCGGTTCGGACAACTGGGCTTGGTAGTTTCTTAGCGCTTGCTCCCAGCGTTGGGCATCGCTCAACGACAGGTGGTAGAACCAGGCCGTGCGGTTGGGAAGGTAGTCGCCGATGCCGATGGAACGGGCCTGTTGCCCCACGAAGGTTTGCAAAAGCGTAGTGGTGTCTCCCCCGTTGGGAAGCGGGGCGGAGGTAGGCTCACTAAATCCGTTGAGCAATAGTTGCTGCTCCTGCACGCGCACGTTGAGCAGCATGGAGCGTCCCAGTGCATCCAGCACCTCGGAATCAAACGCATCGGCTTCGGCGAACACGGATATCAGGCTCGACAAATGGCGGGCATTGAGATAAAGATTTCCTTCGTCGTCGGCCAGCTTGGGCAAGCGGAGCAATGAGGGGTTTTCGGTCGCGAAGCTGCTGATACTGAAATCGCTGGCAATTAGGCGCACCACGTCTTCTACCAAGAACGCGGTGAAGCTGCCCACGAACACGCCGCGATGGATCACGTAAGAAAAAGCTGTTCCGTTCGCGTCGCTCAGCTCGTAGATTGTGAACCCGTGGTACTGTCGTTCCTCGGCGCGGAGCGCTGCTTCTTGTTGGATTTCGTCTAACGCCCGGATCAATTGGTTGCTTTTATTTGGTCGAGGCGAACTTGACTCATCCGCACCCTCCGAGACCGAACCCGACAAGCGCGCGTAGAAGGTGGCATCCAGGGCATCGTCGCCCACCACCTGCAGGGAAACCAGCCACGGTTGTTGCAGTAGCGGACGAAGCAGCGGTAAGCTATCCAGGAAAGCGATTTGTTGGTTGAACTGCTTAACTTCGGGGAGTGCTTGCAGGGTGTTTCCAAGGGGAGACTGGGCCAGGGTAGTCCAGTCGGTTAAAAAATCGGACGTTTCGTAAACCGCCAGCGCGTTGCTGGGCACGTAGGTCCAAACGTCAGCGGCGACGGCAGGACGGCGGACGAAATAATACCATAAGCCACCCACCACAACGACTAATAGTGCCGCACTCAGAAAAACGATACGTTTACTCAACCCTGGTTTTTAGCACGAAGTTACGCCGTATCATTGATCTGACCAAAACGATTGGGAAAGCTTGCTGAGAAAGTGGTTCCTCGGTTCGGTTTGGAACGGACTGAGATACTTCCTCCCAGCTTTTGGATTACATCTTTCACGATATACAGTCCCAGGCCGGAGCCTTCGCTTCGGGCTGACGCCCGGTAGAACATATCGAAGATACGATCTTGATGGTGCTCGGCGATGCCCTCACCGTTGTCCGCAATCTTTAGATGGACTTTCTTAGGCGTTACCCACGCCTCTACCCGGATATGCGAGGGCGCGACATCATACCTTCGGTATTTGATGGCGTTGCTGATCAGGTTGTTGAGTACCACTCGAACGCGGGTTAGGTCAGCAACCAAAGGATGAGGTTGGCTAATCTTGGTGGCAACCTCCAAATTGCGGGTATCGCCCACGTGATAGGCCCCGGCCACCGCGTGCTCCACTTCCACCATCAAATTAATGGGCATCAGGAGGTTCTCTCGCCGTTGCTGCCGCGAAATACTTAGCAGGTCTGTAATAAAAGTATCCAGTCGGTTAATACTTCCCTCGATCAGTTCCACGCACTTCTCTCGCTCACCGGGTCTCTCGACGGACTTTAGCAAATTGAGCGACCCCAGAATGGCTCGAAGCGGGGACCGTAAGTCGTGCGAAGCGTGGTAGACAAAGTTGTCTAACTCGGCGTTCACCTTTTGCAGTGAAACATTTTCTTCTTTGAGGGCGGTGATGTCCTGCAGGGCGACGGTCACTTTGTTGTTCTCTTGTCCGCTGCCCGACACCAGCACCCAGCGGTTGAGCGACGGCAAACGCAGTGGTTGACTCAGCACCGGTTTTTGCTTTCGCAGGGCTTCCCACACTGATACCCAGTCGGCGGTATCCATATCCGGAAACTCGTGATGAGTTCCGTAGGCAGGCACATTTAGAATTTGACAAGCCGCCTGATTAGCCAGTTCGATACTGCCCGTGGATAAGTCTAGTTGGATGATGCCCACCGGTAGGGCTTTGGCTTCTGAGAAGGGGTGCGCTAAATCGGGAACGTGAGAGATGCGGTCTTTGCTGCTGATATCGGAGATGAGACCAATCACTTTAGCCACTTCGTGGGGGGCTTGCTGAATTATTCCTTTTCCGTAAACCCACTGCTCTTCGCCGGAGGCGTTAATGATTCGGAACTCAACCTCACACCGCGCTAGTTTACCGTCGATGAGCAAAGTAACCAATTGCTCCACGTGCTGGCGGTCGGCGGGAGCGACGCGCTGAAGCGCCTCACTCACATCCTGGTAGTGTATACGTTCTTGCTGCGACGCCGCACCGAACTGATGGATGGTAACCTGACCGCCTTCTACGACCCATTCTACTAAGTAGAGTAGGTCGTTCGGAGAGGCAACCAGGTTGGCGATCTCAGCAGAGCGCTCGCTGGTTGAACGAGCAACGGAAGAAAGAGCGGAGGCTACTTTATTAGAAGGCACACATAAGGCGGTTAAAAGCTATTGCACAAGCGTTTTCTTGTACGTTTTCGATGGTGATGTACAAAAATAAGATAAAATTCAACTAATGTAATAGAGAAACGCACAAATTACAGAATTTGTTGCCGATACTTTGATTAGAAGCGAGTGAGACAGTTTACTTTAAGTACACTGCTTGATCCTCATCGTCTAAAACGACTTCTATATGCTCATGGAGGGTGGTGGCAAGGGCATAGCCGGTGTAGCTTACCGATACCGGAAATTGTACGTGGCTGCGATTCACCAGTACCGCTGCCTCTAACTTTTTGATAGAATATTGCAGAAACGGGCACGCACAGTGCGCCAGGGTTTTTCCGGTATTCATTACATCATCGATCAAAACCACACTTTTGCCCCGCAACGTATCATGGTCGCAGTCGATGGATACCGAAGAAGAGGGGTCTGAAAAAGAGGGGGGGCGAACCCGGACGAGTTGTAACTTCTGGCTGCCGAACGTGAACGTGCTGTCCCGATCTAGCACCGCGCAGATGCGCTCGGCCAATCGGTAGCCCCGCGCTACCACGCCCGCCACCAGCAGTTGCTCTTCATCGAAATTGCGTTCGTAAATTTCGTAAGCAATCCGGGTAATTTTGCGCCGAATCTGCTCGGCATCCAGGATAAGTTTGGCAGAAGGAGAGTTTTGAAGCATGAAGTTCGTCGGGGTGATAGCTCGAGAAAGACCGTGAAGCGCAGCTGCCTCGTTAGACTTTCACGGCGTCAGATTCATCGGGCAGGGGCAGGGGCAGCGCTTTGGTATCCTTGAATGTAGAAAGAATCACTAATGATTGCAGGCTATCCACCACCTTTATTTCGTTCACCTTGTCCAGCATCAGCTGTTGGTAGGAGGCAATGTCTTTGGCGATCATCCGGAGAATAAAATCGCTCGTCCCGGTCACGTGGTGGCACTCGATGACCTCGTCGATGCTATTAACGGCATCAATGAAAGTTCGGATGCTGCCCTTATCGTGCCCGGTTAGTTTGATCTGCACAAAGGTGCTGATGCCTAAGCCAACCTTAGCGGTATTAAGCTTGGCGTGGTAACTGTCGATCACGCCTGACTGCTCCAGTTTCTTGACCCGCTCTAAGGTAGGGGCAGGGGATAGGCCTACTTCTTTCGAGAGTTGGGCATTCGTAATCTTCGCATTTCTTTGGAGGATGTCCAAGATATTGCGGTCAATTTTGTCTAGCTTATGCGTGTAGGCCATTGTAATAGTAGCATTTATAAAACGGAAAAAATCGGGGTAAAGGTAGACCGATACCCAGCAATTTGCTAATCAAAGAAAGCTTTTTTTGTGATTTCGCCAGAACTTAAAAGAAAATAGGGGCGGTTAATTGCTGAGCAACGTCGAGAGCCACTGCTGAGCAGCTACTCAAACCAGCCTTCGGTATCTACGGTGCCTTCCAAGTGCTCTTCCAGATTATCGGGCAATGCAGGAAAAAAGTCAATGCCCGTATATGCTTCCAGGTTGTCTACCTTCTCTATAAACGTGCGCAAATCTTCGTCTCGGGCCGTAGTTGGCACCACCAACGCAATCATCCGACTCTCGCTACCGCGCTCATCCAGCAGCACTTTGTAGAAAAACTCGGGCACTGTCACCTGGTTTTCTCCGATAGAACGTTTGACTTGACCCAACAGCGGGCCGGTTACCACGTATAGCCCTCCTTTTTCATTGGCCCAGTTACGCACTTGATTCTCCAAACGACTCCAGATTCCGCCGTTAAACGCCCGTTTCTGGGGGCTAATATTCAACATATAAAAACTTTCTTCCATCGCCACCGAGTCGAAGTTCATGTCGCCTACCGGGGCCAGGTGCCCCCGATCGTATCCGGACCTCCGGTAGTCGTTAAGCGAGGCAGAGCCGGTGAGCACCAGGGGGTCTTCTCGAAAGTTACCTTCCCGCGCCAGGTTAACGCCTACTTCTTCTGGGGTCAGTTCGTAGGCCACCCAGGCGGCCTGCTCGTGCGCTTCGGCATACCCCAGGGCAAAATGGGTGTGCACCACTGGCGCTTCGCCCCACGCGGGCCAGTAGTTGAATTCCGAATCCGAAGGGGTTCCTTGGGGATTGAAGCAGCCCGTGAGCAGGCAAAGGGTAGCCAGCCAGTGAGCGGTCCAGCGGGAACTTTGGCAGGACCGTAGATGAGATGCAATCACAATTGTTTTTGAGTTTTATAAAAACTTCGGGTTTTTCTTTTCAACGCAAGTTGAGCGCTACGGTTTGGTATGCTTCAGCACAAATCGCACAATCGGGGCGGCGTTGTTTAGTCCGTGCACGTGCCCTTCCCCTTTTTTTATGATCGTCTTCACCGGACTTCCTTGCTCCCGATAGGCGGTTACCAGTATCTCCGCGTTCTCGGCGTAGGGCACCACATCATCGCTATCGCCCGATACCACCAGCAGAGGAATTTTTTCCTTGGCAAGTTCATCAGCGCGGTCCACCGGGTTGCCCCGAAACCGTACGGCTTCCGCCTCGGTGAGCCCGTACACCCGTTGGCTTTTCTGCCAATCTTCCTGACTGCCTACGCCCTTCATAAGGCCGCCGGGCCAGCTTTTGATATCACAGACGGGCGCGTCGGCGTAGATACAGGCGACGCGCTCCGGATGGGCCAGCGCCCAGTTGAACACCATCAGTCCACCCCGACTCATGCCCTCCAGCGCCGCGCGCGGAGCAAAGCGATAGCGGTCGGTCAGCAATTCGTAAAATTCGTCCCAGAGGTTCACCGCGGTGGCGTTGCCGTACAAATCCGCTACGTCGATGTAGGCCACGTAGAACCCTTTGTTGAGCAGCGCCAGATCAACTTCGGGGCGGTGACCGAAAAAACGGGCGCGCCACAACCAGGGGTTCCCTTCGGCAGCCCGGCGAGGAGTCACAATGCGACACTGCCGATCTTTGTACGCAAAGGAGTACATGGTGTATCCATGAAAGTTACCCGGTTCGCCCTGAATGAGGCGGTCGGTGGCAAACTGCTCGGTTTGTTGCAGGTAAGTGCAACCGATCAGGAAAAATAACAGAAGTACGACGAGGTTACGCATAAACCCGGGCACGGCAGCGTGTGATTAGCAAAGCGACGAAAGTTAGGTATGTCTCTTTAACGAACGACCCGATTCCTCTAGTACCTTTTGAGCACGCTTTGTCCGTTAAAGATCTGAGCAGTGCTTCGGTGCCGTCCGAACCGCCCCCCGTTCCCGAACCGGAAAGAGAATATTTGGGGGAGGAGATTTATCCGCTTACTTTGCGGCGTATCACTGTCGTTTCTATGATTCATACTGATTTTGGTGATTCCTTCCACTGGGGAGTGGCCACTTCTGCTTTCCAGACCGAAGGAGCCTATCAAGAAGGCGGCAAGGGACTATCTATTTGGGATATGTTTACCCAGGACTCGGGCAAAATATACCAAAACCAACACGCCCGCGAAGCCTGCGATTTTTACCACCGCTACTCCGAAGACCTGCAACTGTTACGCGCGTTGCACATCGATAACTTTCGCTTTTCGCTCTCCTGGCCCCGAATTTTGCCGAACGGCACCGGAAGCGTTAACCAGCTTGGAATAGATTTCTACAACCGCGTGATCGATACGTGCCTGTCGCTGGGCATCACACCGTGGGTCACGCTCTATCACTGGGATCTTCCCCAGGCCCTGCACGAGCGGGGGGGGTGGACCAACCGCGACGTGGTGGGCTGGTTTAAAGAATACGTTGAGGTGGCCGTGCGGGCGTTTGGCGACCGGGTGCGCCACTGGATGGTGCTTAACGAACCGATGATGTTCACGGGGGGCGGGTACTTTCTGGGCATTCACGCTCCCGGCAAACGCAGTGTCAGCGGATTTCTGTCGGCGGTGCACCACGCCACGCTCTGCCAGGCCGAAGGCGGGCGGATGATCAAGGATTTGCAGCCTACCGCCGACGTGGGCACCACCTTCTCGTGTGCCTACGTGGAACCCGCGGGTTCGGGAGCGCGGCACCAAAAAGCCGCGCGCCGCGCCGATGCCCTGCTAAATCGCCTGTTTATTGAACCCTCGCTCGGGATGGGCTATCCCGTTGACCGACTCTCTACGTTGGCCCGTCTGGAGAAATACATGCAAGCGGGTGATGAGCAACTTATGTCGTTTGATTTTGACTTTATTGGCTTGCAGAATTACACCCGCGAGGTGATTCGCCACGCGTGGACGATGCCGTACGTGTTTGCCCGCCCGGTGGAGGCGAAAAAGCGGGGAGTGCCCACCACGCTCATGGGCTGGGAAGTGTATCCGGAAGCGATCTACCGGGTGCTGAAGCAGTTTTACGAAACTTATTCCTTGAAGAAAATCATAATCACCGAGAATGGGGCTGCTTTCGGTGATACGCTACAGAGCGGACGCGTGGCCGATCCTCGTCGGACTGATTACATTCGGGAAAATATTGCGCAGTGTGCGCGCGCCAAGCAGGAAGGGATTCCGCTGGCTGGGTACTTCGTCTGGACGCTCACCGACAATTTCGAGTGGGCCGAGGGCTACCGTACTCCGTTTGGACTGGTGCACGTAGATTTTGAGACGCAACAACGTACGATCAAAGACTCAGGACACTGGTATGGTTCGTTTGTTCGCCAGCAGAAGGCGTTGCCCAGTAGTTCTTCTTGAGATTGGGAGATGAGAAATGTGACTTCGCGCTCGTCTTTGAAGGAGCGCTCGGCAGCGTAGGATACACCTGACGTAAATACCCGTTCACGTCGCGGTAGAAGCCCTCTTGTTCACTGATGGTTTCTCCTAACGAGTAAATATTCGCCTTAAGTTCTAATAGGTCGCGGTGGTTCATGCCGATAAAGTTTAAAAAGTGCTGTAGTGAAAAAATACAGCAAGTTGACTGGTTATAGCGCATTTGAAGCGTAAAGGTTACGCGTTGGTTCAGATTTTTGTTTTGATGGACTCGTTAAGTAGTTTTCGGCTTCTGTCCGATCGAAGAACACGCGAAGCAGTAGCTGATTAAACTTGTTGTGCGTTGCGTTGAGCCACTGGTGTTTTTCGGCCAGATGCTCGTACGAGTCGGCGGTGGTGAGCAACGCCACGCGGCAGGGCGGATGGTCGGCCGACGCTTCGAAGATCTCGTGGTTTTTGCTGGACCACTTCCGCACGAACAGCAGAAAATGATCCACATCCACATCGTGAAACAAGTCTTTGGTGAACAGCCACCGGTTGGTATTGTACATCACGGCGATGCTCATGGCAATATCCATGGTATCGTGGTACAGAACAGGGTCGCCATGACCGTTAAAATTGACCTCTACCGTAGCGGTAGCCTTGTTGAATTCCGCCGTAGCTAAGCTGTTAATAATTCGGTACATAAAGAAAAGCAGTCGTTAGTTAAAAAAGCACCCAGTGGTAGGTATATAACGGAAATGCCAGTGGATGGGATGCCAAAATAGTTAAAATTTTTGCTAAAAACTGCTTTTATTCTGACAAAGTTTCAAACGTAATCGCTAAACTACCAATCCCATTGCTGTTCGGTGAATTAAATGACGGGGTTCAACAAGGGGGTTTTGGCAATCGCTTTTCATTTATCTAACGGTTGGGTACGATTTGCTGCACCGCCCGAGCGGCTTCGGTCACGGGCAATTTGCATAACCCTTGTTCGCACACGTAGATGGTAGTCTGTCCCGGAACGAGTTTGTCTTCTAACAGGGCCAAATCATCCTCGTTGCTTCCTCCTAACAAAAGCGCGTTAGGGAGATAGTGCCGGTCAAGCGCGGTCCGTTGTTCGGCGTACGCATCTCCCACAATGGCCACTTCGTAGCGTGGGTAGGTCATCTGAGACAATAAGCTGGCCCAGTTGGCATAATATCCCGGGTACGCCCGCAGGTTTTCCGTTACCTGGGTCAGCATGGTCTGGGCTTTTTCTACGTAAGCGTCTTTGTAGAGGAGTAAGCCAAGTTGGTAGAGGTTGTTGGCCATCACCGAGTTGGAGGCCGGAATCACGTTGTCGCTTACTTCTTTCTTGCGGGCAATCAGCTCCGGGTGATTGTTGCTGGTATAGAAAAACAGGCCGCTGGCTTCGTCATAGAATTGATTGAGTGCGTATTGCTGAAGCATCTGCGCCGTTTCTAACCAAGAAGCATCGAAGGTGGCCTGATACAGGTTGATAAATGCCGCGATGGTCTGGGCGTAATCATCCAAAAAAGCGTCGATAGTTGCGGTTCCGGCTTTGTAGTTGCGCGTCATGGCTCCCTGCCCACCGATTACTTTTCCACGCAGAAAACGCGCGTTCGTCAGCGCCGCTTCCAAGAACCGGGGTTCACCGAACGTTCGGTAAGCGTCCACGTAGCCATTTAGCATTAGGGCATTCCAAGCCGTAAGCGACTTGTCGTCCAGTCCGGGCCGCACGCGCTGGCGGCGGGCCTTGAGCAAGTTCTTCCGATTGTTCTGTAAACGTCGCTGTAGGTCAACTACTGACAATCCTTGCCGAGCGGCGAAGGCCGAATCAGATTCATCAACGTACAAAATGTTTTTTCCGCCTTCCCAGTTGCCCTGCTGGGTGATGTGATAATAATCGCTGAACAGCGCCGCTTCGTCGCCCAGGATTCGGTTCACCTCGTCGGCGGTCCACACGTAAAACTTCCCCTCTTCGCCCTCGCTGTCGGCATCTAGTGACGAGTAGAAGGCCCCTTCGTCAGAGGTCATCTCGCGGGCGATAAAATCCAGGGTTTCGTATACCACCCGGCGGTAGAGTGGGTTTTGATCAACCCGATAGGCTTGGCTATAGAGGCTCACCAGTTGGGCGTTGTCGTAGAGCATCTTCTCGAAGTGAGGCACGCGCCAGGCGTCGTCGGTGGCATAACGGGCAAAGCCGCCACCCAAATGGTCGTAGATGCCGCCCCGGGCCATCTGCTCCAGTGTGGTTTCTACCCAGGCGTAGGCTTCAGCATTGCCGGTGTAGTAGGCGTATTGCATCATAAACTGTCCATTGACGGGCATCGGAAACTTCGGCGCTCCGCGGTTGCCGCCGCGTTTTAGGTCTAGTTTGGGCTTCCAGGTGCGGTACAGTTCATCGAGCAGCGCCGCTTCGTAGACGGGCCCATCGGGGGGCGGCACAAAGGCTTCGGTGCTGCGGATGCCCTCGGTCACCTCCGTGGCGATCTTTTCCAGGCGCTCGGGCGTCCGTTCGTACGATTGCTGCACCTGCCGCAGCACGCTCATCCACTGGTCTTTGGAGAAGTAGGTGCCCGCGAACACCGGGCGGCCGTCGGGCAACGTGATCGCGTTGAGTGGCCAGCCGCCCCGCCCCGTCATTAGTTGCGCGGCTTCCATATAGACTTGATCCACATCGGGACGCTCCTCGCGGTCTACCTTGATCGTAACGAAGTGCTCGTTCATCAGGGCGGCTACCGCTGAATCTTCAAAGCTCTCGTGTTCCATCACGTGGCACCAGTGGCAGGCAGCGTAGCCAATGCTCACAATCATTAGTTTGTTCTCTCGTTGTGCTTGCTCCAGTGCGGTCTCGCCCCAGGGTTGCCAGTTCACGGGATTGTGGGCGTGCTGTAGCAGGTAGGGGCTGGTTTCGTTGATCAGCGCGTTGGTTGGCTCCTCGGAGGTACCCGATTGCCCGCAGGCAGTGAGGGTGAACAGAAGGGCAATAATAGAAAGGCAACCACGGCTTTGCATAATGAAGGGTTAAAGCGGAACGGCATAGCGGTGTCCACTGGTTAACTAAACCCAGCGCCAAGACCGCCATCGGCCCCGTAAGATAAATAAAATTGTTTCCGTCTAAGCTCGCCCATCAACCAGCGCTAGAAGTAGCGCGCGCTTGCGAAATTGCCGGTTGCTCGCCTTCTCGGAGCAGCCGGTGAATGTCGTTGATAAGCACATCCACTTTCTCGGTCACCGTGCCGTCGTACATGCCCCGGATGCGGCGCTGCTTGTCTACCAGAATAAACGCTCCGCTGTGAACCCGTCCGCCGGGGGCCTGCTCCTCTTCGGCCGTCGTCACCATGTAACTCTTGAGGGCGATGTTAAAGATGCTGTCCTTCTCTCCGGTCACAAACTGCCACGAAGGGCTTTTCACGCCCAAACGTTCGGCGTAGTCGTGCAGTAGGGCTACGGTATCGTATTCCGGATCGATGGTGTGCGACACGATGGCCACTTCCGGATTGTCCTTGAACTCGTCGTACACCCGCAGCATCTCTTTCTTCATGATCGGGCAGATGGTGGGGCAACTGGTGAAGAAGAAATCGGCTACGTAGATTTTGCCATCCAGGGTAGCCGGAGTGACTAATGCACTATCCTGGTTCACGAACGAAAAGTTGCCCACCGTGTGATAAACGGTGTCTTGGGTGGCTTCGTCATAGTACTTGCGTCCCAAAATCGGAAGTTCGTTAGTGGTTTCAGCAGTGGGCGAACAGGCCGCGAGTGCGGCTAGTAGCGCCCCAGACAAAATACGTTTCATGAGAAAAGGTTGTATAGGTTTATAACTTAAGAAGGGCAATGGGCTGACAAACCGGGCGGAGACCCTGGCGAGTTAAGCGTATACTGCTAAGTAAGCAACACCATCTCTGGGCGTCAAATTCCTTTGTTGGCGGGCTTATTTCGGTCGCGCACCCGTTTGTAGAGGCGAATGGCGAGCATGAGCACGACCGCAAAGGCCACTAGCCCCAGCATGGCCCACAGCAAACTGAGTGCGTTTTTGAGGATAACGATAAACACAATGCTCACTAAAAATAATGTAGCTACCTCGTTCCAGACCCGCAACTGCTGCGAACTGTAACGCACCTCGTCGCGCTGCAACTGAAGGTACAACCCGTGGCATAGTCCGTGGTAAATGAACAATCCTACCACAAATCCCAGCTTGAGCCACAACCACGAGGGAATTCCTCCGGCTTGATGGTAAAAGTACAGAAAATAGCTTCCTAATCCCAGGGTAAGCACCGCCGAGGGCCAGGTGATTCCGTACCACAGTCGCAGTGACCAATCCTTTAGTTTTGTTAATAAGATCCCCCGCGCCGGTTCGGCTTCCTGGTGGGCTTCTACGGTATAAATGAAAAGGCGAACGATATAGAACAAGCCCGCGAACCAGGTAACAATAAAGATGATGTGAAGCGCCTTGATGTACTGGTAAGTCATGCTGATTCTTGGGCTACCGAGTTTTGCACCGTTCGGTCTTCCACCAAATGCCCGCCCTTCATCTGAAGCACGCGCTGCGTTTTTTCGGCCAGCGTGAGATCGTGCGTCACCAGCACCAGGGTGGTACCCGAGGCGCGGTTCAGGTCGAAGAGTAATTTCTCCACATGCCGCCCCGTTTCTTCGTCCAGGTTGCCGGTGGGCTCGTCGGCGAACAAAATTTTGGGTTCATTAGAAAAGGCACGGGCCAGTGAAACCCGTTGCTGCTCTCCGCCCGACAACTGATTGGGATAGTGGTGCTGCCGGTCGGCGAGTCCCACCTGATCCAACAAGGCCACGGCCCGCTTTCCGGCCCCTTTCACTCCTTGCAATTCCAGGGGCACCATCACGTTTTCCAGCGCGGTGAGCGTGGGCATCAGGTTGAAGTTTTGGAACACGAAGCCTACGTGTTTTCCCCGCACCGCAGCGCGTTCGTCTTCGCTCAGGTTGTTGAGCAGCACGCCGTTGAGCGTTACCGAACCGGAAGTAGCGCGGTCGAGTCCGGCACACAGGCCCAACAGGGTGGTTTTTCCGCTACCCGAAGGGCCCACAATGGCACAAGTAGACCCGGCGGGAATGCTGAGGTTGATATCGCTAAGCACCGTAAGCATCTTCTGGTTGCTCCGGTAGGTTTTGGATAAGTTTTTTGCGATTAAAATATCATTCATGGGGTTCACTGCCTTTGCGCTCCTTCAAAATGTTGTCCACTGTCTCGTCAAAATCAAACGGTGGCTCGTGCTTACGCGCTTCGTAAGCAATGGTGTCTAGTAAATCTTCCGTATTAACCACTTCAGCAAACTCTCCGTTCAAACTTGCCAGACTGGTCAGATGGATGGTTTCGGCATCATACTTTTCGCCCTTAATGCCCACCCGGTCGAAGGTCGCGGTGGCATCGGAGATCAAGATAGTTTCGTAGCCGTAGTTTCCGGCCATGCGGGCGGTGGTCGATACGCAGTGGTTGGTGGTGAGGCCTACAATAACCACCGTCTTTACTTGGGCTTCATCTAACTGCTCCTTCAGGTCGGTACCGATAAAGGCGCTGTTTACGTTCTTTACTAAAACCGGTTCTCCGGGGGCTGGTTTCACTTCGTCTTTAATGGCAAAGCCGGGGTTTGAGGCGTGCAGCGGCGATGCCGGATTTTGCGAACTGTGCTGCACGTGGAATATTGGTAAATCCAGTGCCCGCCACCGTTCCAGAATACGCTGGGCGTTGGCTTCGGCGTCTGGGTTATTCCGATTTCCCCCGTAGTACGCTTCGTTGTCGAATCCTTTTTGAAGGTCAATTAAGAGCAGGGCGGGCTTTTGGTTTTTTAGCTTCATCATTTTGTTGAGTTCCTGAACGAAACGTATCCCACCTCGTTCTTAGTTTAGTTACGCGAACTCGTTACAAAAGATCAATTTTTATGCTTCCTCGCAAAAGTATGTTTCTGTTCTTCCTCATCGGCTTGCTGGGAATCGCCTGCCAAAGTCCCAATCAACCTGCGGAGGAAGCCCAACCGGTTGAAACTGTTACGGTGGCGGCCGACGATACCGCGTCATCCGAAAAGATTATTCTCTTCTTTGGCAACAGCCTCACCGCGGGCTACGGACTAGAGCCATCGGAAGCCTTTCCCGCTCTCATTCAGCAGAAGCTCGATTCGTTGGGCTACGATTACCGCACGGTGAACGCCGGACTGAGCGGCGAAACTACCGCCAGCGGACTTTCTCGCCTGGACTGGGTGCTTGAGCGCCAACCCGTCAACATATTTGTGCTCGAGTTAGGAGCCAACGATGGGCTGCGGGGTATAGAACCCACCGAGACGCAGCGCAACCTAGCAGCCATTATCGACCAAGTACGCGCGGCTAATCCACAAGTTGCTATCGTCTTGGCCGGAATGCTGGTGCCTCCAAATATGGGCAACGCCTACACCGAGCGCTTTCAGCAAGTTTTTCCGGCGGTAGCCGAAGCCAAGGACGTAACGCTTATTCCTTTTCTATTAGAAGGAGTAGCCGGAGATCCTGAACTCAACCAAGCCGATGGCATTCATCCCACCGCCCCCGGACAAAAAATAGTTACCGAAAACGTCTGGACCGCCCTAAAACCACTGCTCGAGGCAGATTCTTAGCAGCACCAGCCGTAAAAACCAGGTCGCGTATCCTCTCCGTTCACTACTGAACCCCACCTTTTATTCTCCGTAAACTCATTCACTTCATGTCTCACATCCGCACCGTTCCCGTTCGAGAATTCTTTAGAAATCCCGAAAAGTCCAACTTTGATCTATCACCCGACGGAAAACATTTGTCTTTTCTAGCTCCGCACCAAGACAGGATGAATCTGCACATCCAGAAGATAGGTAGCGACGAAGTCAACCGTATCACGAACGTGACCGAGCGCGACATCGCCGGTTACTACTGGGCCGACGATGAGCAACTGGTCTATCTGCAAGACAACGGGGGCGACGAGAATTTCTACCTGACGGTGGTGAATAGAGACGGGCAGAACGACCGTCCATTGACCAAGTTCAACGGGGTGAAAACCCAGCTCATCGACGACCTGGAAGACATTCCCGATCAGGCGATTGTGGGCCTTAACCAGCGCAATCCGGAAGTATTTGATGCCTATCGCCTGAATATTCGCACCGGATCGCTGGACCTGATCGCCGAAAATCCGGGCAACATTGTGGGTTGGATCACCGACCACGCCGGGGCCCTGCGCATGGCCGCCACCACCGACGGCGTGAACACCACATTACTGTATCGCGGCAGCGAGGAGGAAGATTTTCGTCCCCTCATCACCACTAACTTCAAAGAGTCGGTATCACCGCTGTTCTTTACTTTCGACAACCAAAATTTCTACGCTTCTTCTAACCGGGGCCGGGATAAGAGCGCCATTGTGAAGATCAATAGCACCACGGGCGAAGAGCTGGAGACGCTGTTTGAGCATCCGGAGGTAGACGTATCAAACCTGAGTTATTCTCATAAGCGCAAGGTGCTCACCGGCATCGCCTACACCACCTGGAAAACCGAGCGTAAGTTTCTGGACAGCCAGGCTGAGCAACGTTACAACTGGCTCAAGCAGGAACTCGGCGACTACGAAATTGCTATCACCAGCTCCAACAAAGACGAAGACAAATTTATCGTACGCACCTACAGCGACCGCTCGCTGGGCGCCTACTATTTCTACGATGCTTCGGCCGACACGGTAGAAAAAATTATTGAGGTAAGCCCTTGGTTGCGGGAAGCGGAGATGGCCGAGATGAAACCCATCACCTACACGGCGCGCGATGGCCTCACCATCCACGGCTACCTCACCCTGCCGGTGGGCACCGAGGCAAAAAACCTGCCGGTGGTGGTGAATCCGCACGGCGGACCCTGGGCGCGCGACCGCTGGGGGTTTAATCCGGAGGTGCAGTTTCTGGCCAACCGAGGCTACGCCGTGCTGCAAACTAACTTCCGAGGCTCGACGGGTTACGGACGGACCTTCTGGGAAGCGTCGTTTAAGCAATGGGGTCTCAGCATGCAGGACGATATCACCGACGGAGTGAATTACTTGGTTGAGCAAGGCATCGCTGATCCGAAGCGGGTGGCGATCTACGGCGGCAGCTACGGCGGTTACGCTACCCTGGCCGGGCTGGCCTTCACTCCCGATTTGTACGCCTGCGGGGTGGATTACGTGGGCGTATCCAACCTGTTCACGTTCTTGCAGACCATTCCGCCCTACTGGAAGCCGATGCTGGAGATGATGTACGAAATGGTGGGTAACCCGGAAGACCTAAAAGAGCAGTTCGAGCAAACTTCCCCGGCCCTACAAGCTGACAAGATCAAGGCCCCGTTACTGATCGCCCAGGGAGCCAAAGACCCCCGCGTCAATATTGCCGAGTCAGACCAGATCGTTGAGGCCCTGCGGCAACGCGGGGTGGAGGTGGAGTATCTGGTAAAGGAAAACGAAGGGCACGGATTCCACAACGAGGAGAACCGCTTTGAATTCTATGAAGCGATGGAACGTTTCTTAGCGGAACATTTAGCCGTGAAGCCATAAATATATTCTAAGGAAGATACATTGTCTTTCAGTTTCCAATCAAACCATGTCTGGTAAACTAAACCTATCAAAACTACTGAAAGAACTTAATCCGCAGTTAAACGACGGTGAGTTTGTATTTGTAACCGTAGCGGAGGAGATGGTTAATAGGGTTGACTACTCCGACGTGCTGAGTGCCTTCAGAGAAAACGAAGGAATAACCTTGGTGATGCAGCGAGCCATCGCAGATAAGTTAGACTTTCCGTATAAGTACGTGTCTTCCTGGATTACCTTGGAAGTACACTCGTCGTTGGATGGAGTAGGATTAACAGCTGCCTTTTCCACCAAACTAGCAGAACATAACATTAGCTGCAATGTGATCGCCGGATACTACCACGACCACCTGTTTGTAAATACAGAAGATGCCCAAGCAGCAATCCGAGTGCTACGCGAATTAGCAAAAGATAATCAATAAAATTTTAAGGCGTATCCCAGTTATATAGCACCCGCGAGAAATCCCGGTTTTGCAAATCTTCGGGCAGGATGAAGAAATTGGCTACCCCCCGGTCGCCCCAGTTAACCCGGTCGTCGTCCGAATCAATCTGTAACAGCAGCACCGCCTCTTCGTATTCTTTCTGCTCAAAGCGCGGATCTTCCTGCGTGAAGTGGGCGTAGCCTCCCATCTTGTGCCCCACCGCCTGCGCTAGTCGGGCGTAAGAACCCTTTACTTCTACGGCATCCGATCCAAACTGATCGAAAAAGACGTAGGGCGACTCCTCAAAGGTTCGGTCAAAGCGCACGTCCTGTAATGATACCGGAGCCTCAGCTAACTCAAAGCTAAGCGCGTAAATATCATCGAGCGGCATATCGTTGAAGTAGGGCAGAAAGCTGAAATCCTTTACGCAGTTCTTTGGATCAACATCCGGATGATACAGCACCCGAAAGTAGTCAGGAGTATCGGGCTGCTCGGGGTCCATGCCGTACAGTTCGTCGTCGGCAATGTAGAACTGTAAAATGCCTTCCGAGGGAAAGTCACCTAACGGCGGTAAGTCGCGGCAGTTGATTTGCGCCAACAAAAACAGCGGTTGCCCTTCCACGTCGGTGGGATACTCGGTGCCCAGGGGCAGGTACGGATTGCCTCCGAACTTGCTGGCAATGATTGAGGTTTCGACTTCGGCCTCGGTGCGAATGCGAATGAAGGGCTGCACCGAAGCTTCAATGGGCTTCCGGTAGGAGGCGAGAGGATTGGGTATGGATAACACGGTTCTATTGAGTGATCATACAATAGGCAAAGATAGACCATCATTTATAATAATCATAGCTAAAAAAATCCGAATTGAATAATCAGCAAATTTTATCCCTGGTGAGCGAAAGAACCAGGCAGCATCCGTTAGTTTTCCTCGGGTAGATTTGCCTACCTTTGTGGCAAGCGCCCCGCAAACCAGCCTACGCTATTCATATGAAAAGTACTTTTTTCACTCCCGGCCCTTCTGAATTATACTTCACGGTAGAAGATCACATTAAGCGCGCTCTCAACGAGCAAGTTCCCTCTATTTCTCACCGTAGTGCCCAATTTGAGGCAATCTACCGCGAAGCGGCTACCAACCTGCGGACTTTATTGTCGGTTCCCGACTCGTTCCACGTGCTGTTCACCGGCTCAGCCACCGAAATCTGGGAGCGCCTGATCGAAAACTGCGTCGCTGAACAGAGCTATCACTACGTGAATGGCGCTTTTTCACGGCGCTTCTACGAAACCGCGCGCGAGCTTCACAAAAAGCCGCTAATACAAGAAGCTCCCGAAGGCACCTGTGCGGCTCCGCGCCCCGAGGCCATACCGTCTTCCGTAGAACTAGTGGCGTTCACCCAAAATGAAACCAGCACCGGAGCCGCCCAGCCGCTGTCCGACATCTACGCCGTGCGCCGGGCCCATCCTGATACGCTTATCGCGGTAGACGCGGTTTCTACTTTGCCTTACCCCGACATAGATTACGCGCAGGTAGACAGTGTGTTCTTCTCGGTGCAAAAGGGATTTGGCTTGCCCGCTGGGCTAGGCGTCTGGCTGGCCAACAACCGATGTGTAGAAAAGGCGCAACAACTTGAGCAACAGGGGCACCGCATCGGCACGTATCACTCTTTGCCTTCGTTGGTAGAAAAAGCTCAAAAAAACCAGACTCCCGAAACGCCCAACGTGCTGGCCATTTACCTATTGGCTAAGGTAACCGCTGATATGCTGACGAAGGGCATCACCCAAATTCGCCGAGAAACCGAGTACAAAGCGGCCCTGCTGTATCAGACGCTGGAAGAACATCCGCTGCTTTCGGCATTCGTTAAGGAAGCAAAATACCGCTCTAAGACCGTCATTGTGGCAGAAACCAGTCAGCCCTCGTCTGACATAATTTCAGCGCTGAAAAAGGATCGCGCAATTGTGGGAAGTGGGTACGGAAGTTTTAAGCAAAAACACCTCAGAATCGCCAATTTCCCTACGCACTCCAAAGAACAGATAGAGGCGCTAGCGGATAAATTAAATGCAATAAAATAGCTAAAACGGTCTAAAATTTGCGCTATTATGGGTAAGCTTGTTCTTAAAAAACGGACAAGTCTCGTAGAAGGTACTCGGTAAGCTGAGAACGGTACGAATGTTTTCCTTTTAGATGAACATGAATTACTTTGCCTTCGTTTAGTTAGTAAGTCTACGATTACTTAAGAGAAACTAGAGAATTTACAATTATATGAATCCACTTAAAAAGATTTTAGTGTGTTTGGATGCTACCGAAATGGACGCCACGCTCATTCAGTTCGCTGCTTTTGTGGCGCAGGCCGAATCGGTAGACTCTATCCACTTTGTGAACGTGATCATGAAGACTCAGCTGCCTTCCCGGTTGCGTAAGGAGTTTCCTGATCTGATGGAAAAAGCGTTGGTAGATCGCCGACGTGAGTTAGAGAAAAAGGTTATTGAACACTTTGATCTTACCCTCGATGTTAAAGTGAAGATCGCTGTTGAGCAAGGGCCGATTCCTTCCAAGCAAATACTAGACTTAGCCGATAAACACAATATAGACGTGATTGTGGTCGGACGGAAAAAGAACTTGCGCAACAACAGTGTAGTCACTCAGCGTTTGGCCCGCCGCGCTAGCTGTTCGCTGCTGATTGTTCCGGAAAAAGAGTACACTTCTATTCGCAAGCTGATGGTGGCCACCGATTTCTCTAAAGACTCGGTTGGGGCAATGAACGCCGCTATCGATACGGCCACGCGCGAAGCTATCCGGGGCAACCAGGTGGAGGTGATTTGTCACCACTCGTATCAGGTGCCGGTAGGCTATCACTACACCGGAAAATCGTTTGAGCAATCGGCGCACGTGATGGAAGAAAACGCTCGAAAACGCTATAAGCGATTCATCCACCAGATAGATACCAAAGATGTAAAAGTGACTCCCTCGTTTGCCCTGGCGAAAGGCGATGACTTGGTGACCAACATCTACGAAACTGCGATTGAGCATGAGGTAGATTTTGTGGTGATCGGTGGAAAAGGGAAGACTGCTTCTACTGCCCTGTTCCCCATCGGAACGAACACCGAAAAGCTGATTAGCGTAGACTCCGAAATTCCGCTGTTAGTGGTACGTTCTAAGCATAAAAACGCTGGAATCATTGATATGCTTCAGCGAATATAAATCGCACTAAGCGCTATTATAGCGCGATTATCATTAGGAGAAGCTTCCACTATTTTGTTAGTGGGAGCTTTTTTTATGCAGCTCTACTCTTTTTTGCTCACCCCGCACAATGTAAGTTTTAGAAGAAGATTACACTTTATTGATAAGCAATATCACTAATTAGCCTTTTTTAGTTTAGTGGCATTACATATTTTTGAATAAAATAGAAGAAGCCATTTAAACAAACCACTTATGAAATCAGGTAGACAGTCAGCAGAAGCCACCAATGCCATTCTTCCCGAGCACATTTCGCTCAGTAGCCAGCAAACCGAAGAGGCGCTAACGCTCTTTAACCATTACGACATTGACGGCAACGGAAGCATCACCAAAGAAGAGCTAAAGAAAATCATGCGCTCGTTTGAGCAACCGCTGGACGGAGCCGAGATAGACAGCTACTTCGCTGCCTTTGATTTGAACCACTCCGATGGAATTGATCTGTTGGAGTTCTTAGGAGTTATCAAACACTGGCTGGCTAACCAAATGAATCGCCTGGCCGAAAGCGAAGCGCTGGGCACTTCCTTTGAACTTGATGAGTTGCGGATTTTGGTGAGTTACTTCACTATATCATTATTCAGCAAAGGGCAGGTTCTGCAACAGGCCGATAGCCCGGTGGATTCGGTAAACATCCTGATCAGTGGCGTAGCGGTTTCCGAAGCGAAACGCTCTCAACAACTCCTCACCGAAGGCAGCGTCTTTGGAGCTACGCAAGGAACGAAGGTTGAGTCGTATGACACCCAGGTGACCGCCGAGACCAATGGTGTTCTGCTCAAGATGACCATCGATCAGGTGGCCGAGTTAGTAACGCAGCACCCCTTGATCACCCTCAAGCTGAATCAGTCGCTAGATTATAAACTGACTTCAATGATCGCCAAGCTAACCAAAAAGCCAGCGCGACGCGGTCTTTAGCCCACCGTTACGATACTTCGGTAGCGCACGGTGAGCACGGCGGCCGACATCAGCGTGAAGAGCGCCATGAGCCCGTAGCCCCACAAGATGTGGGAACCCACTCCGAAAAAAGGAAACGATAAAATCAGGATAAATGCCGTTCGGTTCATCACGTTGATGATTCCGAAGATGCTATTCACGCGTCCAATCACCTGGTTGGGCACGTGCCGGAACAAAAAAGACAGGCGCAGCACGCGGGCTCCGGCATTGGCAAAACCAATCATCAGCCCCACGCACAGAAACACTCCCACCGATCGGGTAAGCGTGCTGAGCGTCAGCGCTGCCGTAGCCAGCAGCAACATGATGATGATGGCGCGCACGGCGGTGAAATTCCGAAAGAGTGCTCCCACCAAAGCCCCCGCGGTTAGTGCCCCCAACCCGTAGAGCACTTCCATCGCTCCGAATACGTTTCCCCCCGCCCGCAAGTGGTTGGTAATGTAGAGCGGCATCAAGGCGTTCAGCTTCACCAGCATCACCACAAAAATGCTGTGCGAAAACACCCCGAACAGAAAGATGGTGGGGTTGCGACGCAGGTAAGAGAATCCCGTGCGTAGTCGCTGAACAAACGCTCCCCGGTCGATGGTGTCCAGATGCGCCGGGACGTAGCGGATCAGCGCGATTAGGCCGATAGACAGTCCGTAGGTGATGCCGTCCATGAGAAATATTTCCTGAATGGTCCAGGGGTCCACCTGCCAGTTGATGGCAATAGACCGTCCGCCAACGTTCCACGCGTAGGCAATATCAATGCCCTCCAGCAGTAACGCAGCCCCCGCTCCGGCGAGCACATTCGTACTCTGTCCCACAATCTCGATGGCCGACGTTACTTTCGTATACTCTCCCTCCTTGGTGATTTCGTGCGCGAAGGCGTAGAGGTTGGGATAGTGCAGATAGAAGCCGAACACCGTGGTGGTGAACACCAGGATAATGAGTAGGGTGGGCATATCGCCCGTTATCAATCCGTAGGCCGCCGCGCTAAGTAAAATCGCGCCTTCCACCGCGTTGTTGATCAGAAAAACCTTTTTGCGGTTGAAGCGATCAACGATGGTTCCGGCGGTGAGTCCCCAAAGCACGGTGGCCCCGGTGATAATGCCGTAGATCAGGTTGAAATCCGAAGAAATGCCCTGCCGCGCAAAGTACCAGGGCACCGACAGCATGGTGATTCCCTGAGCGAAGCCGGAAATACCATTGGCGGTGAACAGAAGGGCAAGGGATTGTCGGCGGCTCATGCAGTTGACAGAACGCCGTGGCCGAAAGAAGGTTTTAGGCGGAAGACTTTCTCCGCTGGCAAGGATACTGGATATTCGGTTGCGTAAATTCCAGTTTCCAGTTTCCAGTTTCCAGTAACCCTAACCGACGTTCAGTTGTTACCAACCTATGAGTATCACCAACCTCAAGCAGCAGTCCAGGGCCAAGGCCATGAAGTATTGCGCCTACCAAGAGCGAACCCAGCAGGAAGTGCGCGACAAACTGTATAGCTACGGTTTGTATCCCGACGCGGTGGAGGAAGTACTCACCGATCTGATCAGCGAAGACTTCGTCAATGAGGAGCGCTACGCCCAGTCGTTCGCCCGGGGCAAGTTTCGGCAAAATCGGTGGGGACGGATCAAAATTAGGCGGGCGTTGCAGCAGAAGCAACTATCGCGCTATTGCATTGAAAAGGAATGCAGGAAATTGATCCGGAAGCGTACGAGGAGACACTTTTCAAACTGATGAGCGACAAGTGGGCTTCCCTGGCGCAGGAAGACGCGTACGCCCGAAAGCACAAAACAGTGCGTTACGTACTGGGCAAGGGCTACGAAGCTGATCTCGCTTGGAAGGTGATAGAGACGCTAGAAACCACTCAGCCGGACAAGTGAAGAGAGCGGTTTCACGCAAGGGCCACCAGACAACCGTCTTCCAGCACCGGAATCACTTCGTACAGGCTTTGACGAAGACAGAACTTAATATCTTCCTGGCGCCCCAGCTGTTGCAACCGCCGCACGTGCGACGACTGTGACAGGAAGTGCAGCAGGTCTGGCTGCGCCGCTCGGTAGGCCACGCTAGCCATCAAAGCCGCATCGCTGCCCATTTGAAAGCGACTTTGCAGTTGGTCCGCCAGCGCTCCGGCAAACAGAGTATCTTCCAAGTTGACGTGGCCCTTCCAACCGGCGCACACCACCACAACCGAAGCCTCCTGAGCAGTCAGAAAGTCAGCGACCGCTTTTAGGTTCAGAAATGACCCAATGATCAACCGCCGGGCTTCCCTGGACTTCGCGATAGCGAGCGTTCCGTTGGTGGTGGTCATGGCCAGCGATTGGCTCCGCACCCGATCCCGTTGATACTCAAGGGGCGAGTTGCCTAAATCAAAGTCGGCGATCTTCTCACCGTCTCGCTCACCGGCGATCAGGTACCCCTGCGTGCGCCAGCTTCGGCACGCCTCGGGATGGGCCACCGGTCTGATCCGCTCCACTCCGTGGGCGAAGGCGGTCACCATGCTGGAGGTGGCCCGCAGGATATCCACGACAACCACCGTTTGGTTGGATAGATCGTGCTGGGACAGCAGTTCGGGGGTAAGGCAAACGTCAATGGTCTTCACACTCGTTAGGATTGCTGGACGAACGGAGGCTTCATTACTTGCGCGCGCAGCCGACGGTTGCGCACTCCAACCCACACCTCCGTATCTGGTTTGGCCAGCGCTTTATCCACGTAGCCCAACCCAATGCCCCGGTTGAGCGTGGGCGACTGCGACCCCGAAGTGACGCGACCGATGCGGGTATCGTTGGCGTCGAACAGCTCGTAGCCCGCCCGGGGAATGCCCCGGTCGATCATCAGCAAGCCGACCAACTTCTGCTTACCACCGGAGGCTTTTTGTTCTTGCAAATAAGCATCGTTGGTAAAGGCTTTGGAAAATTTAGTCACCCAGCCGAGCCCCGCTTCGAACGGACTGGTGGTATCGTCGATGTCGTTACCATACAGGCAGTAGCCCATCTCCAGGCGAAGCGTGTCGCGCGCACCCAGTCCCACGGGTTGAATGCCGAACGGCTCTCCGGCCGCAAAAATAGCATCCCACAGCGGCTTTGCCTGCGCATTATCCACGTAGAGCTCAAACCCGCCCGCTCCGGTGTAGCCGGTAGCGGATATGATCACGTTATCAATACCGGCCATCGTTCCGGTGACAAAAGTGTAGTTTTTCATCCCGTTCAGATCAACCGAGGTGAGTTTTTGCAGCACCTCAGTGGCTCGGGGCCCTTGCACGGCCAGCAGCGACAGGCGGTCCGAAGCGTTTTCAAGTTCGGCGCCCTGGGTGTTGTAGTGGGTAATCCAATCCCAGTCTTTTTGAATGTTAGAGGCATTGACGACCAGCATATATTCTTCGGCGCTCAGACGATACACCAGCAGATCGTCGACGATGCCGCCCTGTTCGTTGGGCAGGTAAGCGTACATGGCTTTGCCGTCGTAGAGCTGGGCGGCGTCGTTGCTGGTCACGCGCTGTATCAGGTCCAGGGCGTGGGGCCCGCGCACGAAGAACTCGCCCATGTGCGACACGTCGAACACGCCTACGCGTTCGCGCACCGCCCGGTGCTCTTCAATGTCGGAACTATAGCGCAGCGGCATCTCAAACCCGGCGAAGGGCACCATTTTGGCTTCGAGGGCGACGTGGGTGTCGTGCAGGGCTACTTTTTTTAACTCTTCCATACGTGACAAAGGTACAAGTTTTCTCTGGAAACAAGTGATTACGGTTTAACTCAGTGGTGCCTTCGTATCAGCACCGAAACGACCGCCGGTGCCACGGGGTTAACCCGTGTTCCTGAATGGCCCGTCGGTGCGCTTTTGTAGGGTAGCCCACGTTAGTTTCCCAGCCGTAGCGCGGGAAGTCTTTCGCCAACCGCTGCATAAGCGCATCACGGTACGTTTTGGCGAGTACCGAAGCGGCGGCAATGGAAAAGTACTGACTATCGCCCTTCACGATGCACTGGTGCGGAACAAACGGGTACGGCAAAAACCTATTGCCATCTACCAGCAGCAGTTCGGGCGTGATAGGAAGCTGATCTACCGCGCGATGCATGGCTAGAAAAGAAGCTTGCAGAATATTAATTTCATCGATCGTGTGGTGGTCTACCTCGGCCACGGCGTAGTACAGGGCGGTAGCAATGATTTCTTCGGTAAGTTGCGTCCGTAGGATTGGCGTGAGCTGCTTAGAGTCATTGAGCAGCGGGTGGGTGAAATTTTTGGGCAGGATCACCGCCGCGGCCACCACCGGACCGGCCAAACAGCCGCGTCCCACCTCATCGCAACCGGCTTCGACCAGGTGCGGGGTGTAAGAGGCATGAAGGGGGGGAGAGGTAGGGGGGGAGACGCGATGCATTGCGTCTTTACCGGAGCGATTTTTTTTCTTTCATATCTCATACCTCATAATTCGTACTTTCTCAAAAAGTAATTTCTTCTTCCACCCGACCGCACTTCAGCATTTCGTCGCCGAAGTAGGGGTTTTCAATTTCGCGGTTAGCACTCAGCCAAAAGGCTCCCCGGTTGTTAAAGGCCATCGGACAGTACTGTTTGTAGAGCGTTTGGTTAGTGGGGGACTGGGCTTTTATATGCTCATACAACGCAACCGAAAGGGAATCGAAGTAGGTGCGCTGAACCACCAGGTCAGTAGCGGCCGCCATTTCTTTCACGCGTTGCTGCACGTCGGGCATCTTTATGGCATCAACCGTCTGTAGCAACTCGATGGCCTCATCCTGAGCGTTCTTGGCATTAGAAGCCACTAGTGCGTCTTTCAGTGCCAGATAGCCACTCACCACGTCGCCCGTGGTCTTTTGCTCAGCCACCGCTGCCTTCTCGGTACGATTGGTTGCAGTGGTGGTGGCCTCGTTGGTCTCAGTAGCTTCTTGTTGCTCAGGGTTGCCCGAACAGGCGGCTAAGCCCAGTAGAGCCAAGGAGAGGATAAAGATTTTATACGTTATCATAGTTTTAAAGATTGTTGTGAACTTTGCCTCAAGCAAAATTACCGATAAAGGTAGTACTGACTAAACGCTTTCACCTCTTTTTGTTCCTGCGCCACGTACATAGCGAACAATTTTTCCCCGACTGAAGTCCGCAGCGCAGAAATTCCGGTGTCGATGAGGCGAAAGCCTCGTTCCGTCAAGAAGATATTGTCAAATATTTCTCCGGCTTCGCTTGAGGGGCGGCGCAAATCTCGGTGCACGAAGCCCGCGTTATGTAGCTGCTGAAGTTCTTCCGCAAAAACATCTATTTGCAAGGTACGGGCCTCGTACGCGTAGGTACGAAAATCCAGCGGATACAGACGTTCCATCACCAACATCTCCCATCCTTTGGCTTCGTCAAGGTCTAGTCGAATAAAATCAACAACCAAGTCATTAATCCGGTTAGCGTACTGCATTTTTTCGGCTTCGGAGCCAATGTCGGAGCGCGTATCTTCCGTGAAAAGCTTCGCCACCTCGGTCGTCGATAAAGCAATCACGGTATTGTTCGCGCCCTGCGATAGCGTTTTGGGATAGCGTTTTTCCATAATGTGCGGAGGCTACTTTTCAGTTCCGGCCCCTTCCAGGTAAGCTATTTCTCCTTTCTACCACAAGAGCCCAAAATACCGTGAACAAAACAGCTATCAACATCACTCGTCCGTACTCGATGTGCTGCGCGACTACAGCTATGTCTCGGTACTTAGCGTATTTATCGATAAGTGAGTATACGAATATTCCCAATAAATATCCTAATCCAATTTTGACGGCTCTTTCCATAGTGTGCACTCCCGGATAAATCTGATGATCAACCTCCCACCGCTACCGTTATCGGCCAGCCCGCGAACTGCTGGGCATTGGACTGGGTCACGTCCGCATCGCGGGGCCAGCACTCGAAGGTGACTTCCTGCTTCGCCTTGTTAAACCGAATCAGGCCGTAGCCCGCGCCGTTGGCCGGACTGTCCGGGTTAGCGTAGGCGTGCACGGTGATCAGGTTGTCGAAACCATCGCGGTAGCCGCCCACCCAGGGAAGGGGACTGTCGGCCGGTGGATTAACCCCGGCCTGCTCGTCGGCGGGCCACCACCAGCGGCTGTAGTAGTCGTTAACGCTGGCGGGCACCACAAAGGCCCAGGGCCCGTCGTCGAACGCATCGATACCGTGCTTAATCACCGTGGCCAGGTGCTGATCACCCGCAATGTGCACGGCGTTTGCCTTCTTGATGGCCTCCAGGGCTTTGTTTCGGCCCCGCTGGGGCCAGCCGTTGGAATCTAAGTCGGCGTGCAAACGATTTTCTTTCGAGCCGTGCAGGTGCGCCCCGCCGCAGAAGCCGGTCTGCGACAGCACCGCTTTCATGGCTACGCCCTCTTGCTGGCTGGCCCAATCGTCCAGGAACGTCAGTTGGCGCGCCCCGAGCAACACCAATCCGGGCAGGTCGATGGTGGCCGGATCGTAGTTAGGGTCGTTGATATGGTCAGGACGCGGGCCTTGCTGGGGAATCTTTCCGGCGGGTCCGGACTTAAACTTACGATCCTCAATAATGGCGAAGTCCACTCCTCCCAGCAGCAAATTAGTGTAATACACGCCGATGCCCTGCTCCACGGGCGTGGGGTCGTAGGGGTCGGGCAGGTGCGCGGTTTGGGCGCGTTCCACCATCTTCACGTACGCCGGATGGTAGAAGTACCCACCGTCGTCGCCGGACCTGTTTTCGGCTTGCTTGCCGCCCTCGCCCCACAGATTGCCCTGTCCGATATCGTGGTCGTCGGGAATGCTCACGGCGGGGCGGTTACGAAACACCTCGCGGAACTGCAAGCCGAACTTAAGCCAGGCAGTGGTGTGCTGCAGGTGATCGTAGGACTGGTCGCCCGCAAAGAAGACCAGATCGGGGTCTTGGTGGTTGATATTACGCACGTAGCTCGCGCGCAGGCCGCGGTCTTTGTTCGAGTTGCACGACAGGGCCGCTACCAAAATTTCGTTCTTATTTACCGGATCTTTTCGGATTAATCCTTCGAACACCGCTTGTTCACCGTGGCGTAAGCGGTAGGGCGTATCCTGTGAGGCGTCCCAATTTTCTACTCGGAATAACGTCGACCAGCCCAGGTCATTCACTTCTTGCTGCTGAATCTCTTTCCAATCATTTTCTTCTTTCACTTCCAGGCGCACCACGCGGGTTTCGTGGGGGAAGAGGGGGAACAGTTGCGCCGAGAGCTTGAGGGTATTGTCGGCGACCGTGTATATGCCGAAGGCGACTACCTGATCGCGGGGCACCTCGAGTGGCACAATCTCGTTTGGGTTCCGGTTCCACCAGTCGTTGGTGGCCAGGCTATCCAACTCCTCGAAGGGGGCTTTCGTTGGTGGTTCCCAGGTAGATCGGTCGGCGGTCTGGTTGTCTGCGGAGGTGCAGCGTAGCAGGGTGATGCTGAACGTAAAGATCAAAATAAGGGATGGGCGCATGATGATTAAGTAGGTTTTTATAGAAATTACCTCGTGCCGAATATAGAACAAGAAGGGCTGAATTGCGAAGCAAGCGGTACATTTATCACAACCTTGAAACCTTCTTCACTTCTCATCCGTACACAATGTACACTTGATTATTATATTCTGGGGCCGACCGGCTTTGACAGGATGTGTGGTTACGTGTATAAGCATGCAGGCGCATGGGATGCGCGCCTTGATCACTACTCCCAAAACGCAATTGGCGAGTCTAACTACGCCATGGCCGCCTAATTTTAGCCTTATAGGTTAAAATAAGGGCTTCTCGGTAGAGCGAATCGCTCCCGGGCCACATCTCACAGGGCCTCCGTTCTTTAGGACCTGAGTTTGGGGTGTCAACACTTTAGAACTAGCTCAGGCAGGGTTGTGATGCCTTGGCGAAACTCAATCGCAACTACGGTAACGACCGGTTGTCTATGACCACTTGTTGCCCGACAACCAATTGTAGACTAAGCATGTAGAAGACACGATAGCGGCCTTCACTGGACCAGGGTTCGAATCCCTGCGGCTCCACTTTTTTCTTTCATAATCTTTTAAACCCCTTCTGTTTTATTCAAGAAGGGGTTTTTCTTTCGATCTCCTTCAGATTTCTCCGATTTTTTTCTGAATTTGCTCCACCAAAGTTTCACCAATCTGAAAAAAGTTTCACCATGCAGAAGAGAGAGAAGCTAACAATCAAACATTACCTGAATGAGAAGAAGCGCCACAAGGCTGGAGCCAAGATCATCATGCAAATTGGATGCGGGAAGAAGGGCCCGGGCAGAAAGGCCGAATTATATACTAGCTTTGGATGCAGCAAAGAGAACTGGAGTGATGAAAGACAAAGGGTAGTGAAAGGACACCTGATGGAAGTGATCAACAATGAACTCGCAGCACTGGAGGCAGAAGCGTATCAAGCAAAAAGTCAGCTCGAGCATGAAGGAAAAGCTGTAAATGGGGCAGCCATAAAGCAGGTGATGAAGGGCGAAGTAGAATTTGACAAACTACTTGTAGATTACTTTGCTCAACATATTGAAGAGATCGAGCAGAAAAAAAATGACTACGCTGAGGGAACAGTGAAAACCTACAAGACATCTATCAAACATCTGAGCAACTACCTCAAGCACAGCCGCCAGGAAGGGACCACCTTAAAAAATGTGGACTATCGATTTATTACTGGATATGATCACTACTTGCGTACTCAGGTTAGGAACCGTCGGCTTGAACTGATAGACAACAATACGGTAGTGAAGCAGCATACCAAACTTAGAACACTGATGATTAAGGCAGCCAAAGAGGAGTATATACGCTACAACCCCTATCGCGATTTCAAGCTTTCTGTACGAGAAAGGAAGGTTGTAGCACTAAGAAAAGAAGAACTGCAAACTATCCGTGACTTGAAATTACCAGAGCGTTTAGACCGCGTGCGGGATATCTTTATCTTTTCCTGCTTCACGGGACTCCGCTTCAGTGATGCTTCTTCCCTAACAATGGAAAGAATCAAAAGGGATTCAAAAGGAAGAATGCGTCTGCAAATGGAGGCACAAAAGAAAACAGGTGAGCCCCTTTATGTACCAGTAGCAAAAGAAGCGAAGCGTATTTTAGACAAATATGATAACTCAAATGAACGAAGTGTATTAGGTCTAGCTTTGCCACGTATCACTAATCAAAAGCTCAATGCCTACCTAAAAGAAATAGCAGTTATCGCTGACATCAGCAAGCATTTGACTCACAAACTGTCCCGACACACGTACGCCACTACAGTGCTGGCTGGTGTTCCAAGATATATTAAGAAGGAATTGTTAGGACAGAAGGATATCCGAAGTACAGAAGTATACGATGATATTTTAGAGAAGGAGTTTGAGGATATAATTGACCATGTTGACGAAATAACATTTTGAACATGGCATTTGTACCAACTGACAAGCCGATCACCCTTTACCGGCTGATTTTAAGTAGTGGCCTCGAGAGTCTTAGAGATCTTTTTGGAGAGCTTATTAGCGTCGACGATGACCTCTTTTTTAGCTTTCTTGAACCCAATTACGCTACTAAAAGGGAAACCTATACTTTATTGGAAACTACCTATCTGAGTTTTTTCAACCTAATGCAAAGGGAAAATGCCTATAAGAGTATACCAAAACTATCATTTAGCGATTTTCGCAAATCTGATTTTGGCCAAGACCTAGGGGGGGTATTTGCCACTTTTATCACTATTAAGGACCTAAGAAAAACCATTGATAAAGAGATGTATAATTCGCTAACGTACTACACGAGTGAGAAAGTTTATGGACTTTTGGCATGGCTTAGGAACAGTATCAATGAAGGAGTGCGTGGCATGGCAAACCAAGCTTATGCAGCAAGCGCAATGTCAAATGACATAGATAAGGAATATCTAGAATTTCGCTTTAAAAAGGAAAGAGACAAGATGACTATTTTACGTAATGATGAGGCCGTTGTTTTTGGTGACGTTTTCGTAAGGCACAGAGAAAAGATTATTCCTTTATCGCACCTAAGAGATGACGATATAGAAGACATTAAAGAGCTTTATTTTAAAGTAGATAATTGTGTTGTACAAGCTCTGATAGAAAGCAATTTAATCACCAGAAAAACCTACACAGAAGTAAAAGGCTCGATAGATCAAACAATACAGAGCCCCCCTTTTCTAGTTGAGAATCTGGTATTGAGCAAAAACTTTCAGGAAATTGTTTCGTCCGCAAAAACGCCAAGTGATGCTGCCCTTGCTATGCATGCCTGTGTCGAATCACATGAAATAATTCATTGTGCACATCAAAACTTAAGTAGCGAAGTAATTTCAGAAAGTAGCTTTGAAAATCAAGAGGAATTTAATGAAGATGAGCTATACGCCACTGTTTGCAACCATCTAGAACCGTTGCTAATCAGTAAGACGATTAGGAGTCGTCAATATCGTAAAGACCTGTTCGTATTCATTGTATATGCGCTAACAGAAAAGCATTTCGATCTGACAGAACACTCTAAGGCCAACCTAACAGGAATTATTGGCGCAGAAGTAGGGCTACTGAAAAGTAAGGACGATTACCTGGATGGGGATCACATAAAATCTTCATATCTAAAGTATTTACGTGGAAACGTCCAAAGTTCAGTCAAAAGATTTAGAGGTTATAGGCTTCCTGTCGTCTGAAGTGGTAGCAAAAAAAATATTTCTTTTTTTTGCTACCTAGCAAAGTTGGCTTTCGCATTCTTGCCGACATGAAAGCTAACGAAAGGAACACAACAGATTCGAATCAGATGATGGTTTTGGTTAATCAGAACCATCTTGATCGGCTAGAAGCGAAACTAGCACAGATACTAGACATTATTCAGAATCGTGACCAGCAACGAGCAACGTTAGGCAAATACGTCTCTGAACACGAGGCTAAGAAGCTTCTGGGCAAGAGTACCACATGGCTCTGGGAACAGCGCACTAAAGGAAAGCTGCCTTCATCAAAGGTTGGAGCTACTAACTACTACCGGTTAGAGGATATAGAAAAGCTCATCGAAGAGAATTTTAGCAAGTAGTTTCCTATCAAAAGAATTTTGCTATGCGAAGGATTAGACCACCTCCAGCTCGGTATAGTCGTGCCCAAATTATTCAAAAAAAAGCCCCTCTCCGCCAGAAGGGGGCTTCTTATTCTACTCTTAATATTGATTTCTATGAAAGTAAATTTAAACAAAATCTCGGAGATTATAAATTCACTGAGAATAACTGATTCATCTACAATTCCCGATGTGGAGATCGTTTGTGAGGTTGGCAGAGCACCATTTGCTAACCGAGGCGATGTCTCAGCCATCTCTGGGAAAGCGAAAGCAGGAAAAACTTCGGTGGCTATTTTCTTGTTCGTTACTGCGCTACTAGCAGTAATACCCCCCAGTTTAGATACGCTAGGAATTCGTTGTGCCTTCTCTGAAGGCTTTCCGGTTGTGTTCATTGACTCTGAGCAATCGAAATCATCAACTAAAAAGTTCGTAACGACTGTCATGAGGTTGTGCGGATTTGACAAGATGCCATCAAACTTTTTTGCTTATAATTTTCGGTCACTCTACGAAACTGACGAAAAGTATAAAGCGCTTTTTGAACTGTTTGAGATACACGCTACCGCCCGCCTTTTTGTTATCGACGGTATTGCAGACTTCGTTGCGGATACTAACCTAGCGAAAGAATGCAATAGGCTGGTTTCCGAATTGATGGCGGTAGCAGAACGGCTTAACATATGTATCATTGTATTCCTTCACGAGAACCCAGGTTTAAGCACTAAAATGCGAGGACACATGGGAAGTGAAATCGAGAGAAAATGTTACGGTGCGATTGCTATTGAGAAAAACAGAGAGAAGAAAGTACATATCATCAAATCCCGCTATCTACGCGATAGTGGCGACTTTGACGACATCCTATTTCAGTACGATGAGGATCAGCGTCGGATGGTTAGTTTAACCGGTGAAGAGCGTGAAGATTACCGACTGGATGTCTCCGGTGGAAAGCGCAAACGTGAGCTTCGCTGCAAGCTTGCTTATCAATGCTTGGTAGGCGGTTCCGAGAATATACGGCATAACGAGTTTATCCGACGCATTCTCAACCACGCCCCTATCATCGAGGGGAAAACCTTTAGCGACACCACGGCGAAGAGCCGCTTGAAGGAGATGATGGAACTGGGTATCGTAGAGAAGACGCCGGACGACCGTTATCGTCTAATACCCCAGGACGACGATACTGAACCGGCGGAAGTCAAAAACAGATAGATATATGCTTCTCACACCCCCCCTTTGGGGGGGGAGGGGAAGATATATATAGGGGGCCGTTGACCTACCCCACCCGCTTGCCCGTAGCCGGGTCAGTCAGGTCAGATTCCTATATACGCCCTTTGCGCTTACTTACCTTCAAAATCAACGCACTGTGAACCGACTTACCTACTGGCTGTATGCCTACCAACAAAGCCTTCCGGCAGACTACTACATTGTGCGGTTGGTAGATGCTACTGCCAACCGAAAAACGCAGCCCCGGCGCTACCCTTACCAAAGCTTTTTGGGATGCGCCCAGTACCTGCGACACATGAACAGCCAAGGCTACCATGTTTACTGCCGCCCGGAGGGCTACGAGTACGTGCTCATTGATGACATACCAAGGAACCAACTCAGCCGATTACTTGAACTCAAACCAGCGCTTGCCACTGAAACCAGTCCTGGCAATTTTCAAGCGTTTTTGCGTTTGCCATACGTGCCACGGTCGCGGGAACAAGCAACCACTGTTTGCCAAACAGTTTGCCACGTGCTCAACGGTGATCTGGGTAGCGCCGAACCGGATCACCTGGGCCGTCTGCCGGGCTTTTTCAATCTCAAACCGAAATACCGAAGCGAAAAGGGCACATATCCTACCGTAGTGCCACATCACGCACTGGATCAGTTCACCGTCTTTTCCCCGCACGGCCCTAAGGCCGGGGGGGGTGTGAGCACGCCCTCACGGATGATTAAAAATACTCAGAGTGTAGCAGATCGTAGCAGAGAAGATTTTGCACTTGCTTGCCGAATGGTTTGGCAACGTAAATCCGATGATGACATTCGTCTAGTGCTCAGTCAAAGAGAGAAGGGAATGGATCGTCCGAAGTACGTTGAGATAACCATCCAAAAAGCCAGAGAAGCTGTCAAGAAAGAGCAATTGTAAGGGGTGTTCCACTTGTATCATCAGTGCATCCATTGCTTACTGCTCCACAATATTGGCCACCTCCCGGAAACTTTCTAACCCGGCTTCCATATTCTCAATGATCTCATTAGCAAGGATATCCGGGTCGGGTAGGTTGTCAAGGTCCGCCAAGCTCTTGTCTCTAAGCCAGAAGATGTCCAGGTTGGTTTTGTCGCGGGCAACAATTTCTTCGTAGCTGAACTTGCGCCAACGGCCCTCCGGGTTTTCTTCCGACCAGGTTTCCTGTCGGTTTTCCCGGTTGGTCGGATGGTAGCACTCTACGAAGTCCTGCAAATCTTCAAATTGCATGGTTTTTTTCTTCAGGGTGTGCTGCACGTTGGTGCGGTAGTCATAAATCCAAACCTCTTTCGTCCACGGGTCGCGGGAAGCGGGCTTGTTGTCAAAGAACAGCACGTTGGCCTTGACGCCGTGGGCGTAGAAGATGCCGGTGGGCAGGCGCAGGATGGTGTGCAGTTCGGTAGTCTTCATCAGTTCCTGCCGCACGGTTTCTCCGGCTCCGCCCTCAAAGAGTACGTTGTCGGGCAGCACCACGGCCGCCTCGCCGGTTACCTTAAGCAAACTGCGGATGTGCTGCAAAAAGTTAAGCTGCTTGTTCGAGGTCGTCGCCCAGAAGTCCTGCCGGTTGTAGCTCAGGTCCTGCTTTTCCTGCTCGCCCGCCTCGTTGGTGATGGTCATGCTACTTTTCTTGCCGAAGGGCGGGTTGGCCAGCACGTAGTCCACCCGAACGCCTTCGTCGGCGATGAGCGCGTCGTTGGGCGAAATGAAGCTGCGGCCGTCGATCTCGCCGATGTTGTGCAAGAACATATTCATCAGGCACAACCGCCGGGTGCCCGCCACAATCTCGTTGCCCGAAAAGGTGTCGTTCTTCAAGAATGCTTTTTGCTCCCGGTCCAGATCGTGATGCTCAGTGATGTAGTCGTAGGCCGCCAGAAAGAAACCTCCGGTGCCGCAAGACGGGTCGTGAATGGTGCGCATCGGTTCGGGATGCACGCAGGCCACCATCGCCTTGATCAGGGCGCGCGGCGTAAAATACTGCCCCGCACCGCTCTTGGTGTCGGCGGCGTTCTTCTCCAGCAGTCCTTCGTAAATATCGCCCTTCACGTCGGCGCCGACCATCGTCCACTGCTCTTTGCCGATCAGGTCGATGACCTTGAGCAGCTTGGCTGGGTCCTGGATTTTGTTTTGCGACTTGGTGAATATCTGCCCGAGCGTACCCGGCTCGGTGGCCAGCGAACGCAGCATCTGCGTATAGAACGATTCCAGTTCGGCCCCCCGCTTTTTGCTCAGCGTTTCCCAGTCGCAGCGCTCCCCGTCCGGCTCTTCCTGACCGGTGGTGTCTTTGACGCGGGGGAACTCAACTACTTTGGAATAGGGCGGCCGGGTGAGTTCGTCGGCCATTTTCAGGAACAGCAGGTAGGTGATCTGCTCCAGGTAGTCGCCGTAGCCCACGCCATCGTCGCGTAGCACGTGGGCGAAGTTCCAGACTTTCGAGATGAGGGATGACTCTTGGCTCATGTTATTCTTGGTTTCGATTCAGGACACTGACGATAAGTTGTTTCACGGTTTCCATTTCTTCGCTGTTGCTGGCCGCGACCAGCAGGGTAATGCTCGCCAAGGCTTCGTTGCTGATGATCAGTTCCCTGTCGGCTCGTAGTAGCAAATTATTCCTTTCCAGAAACAGCAGAAAGCAAGCCGCGGCAATGCGTTTGTTGCCGTCGACAAACGAATGATTTTTGATGATAAGGTACAGCAGAGTAGCGGCTTTTTCTTCGAGTGAGGGGTAGAAGTCAGTATCACCGAACCCTTTGCTGATCTGGGCCACGGAACCCGGAAAGCTATCGTCTTTTTCCTTGCCGAACACCGCCGAGTCGAAGTTAGCACTCATTCGCTCGACGAGCTGTTGATAATCGTCCAGACTAGGGTAGTTAGCCGGTTGGGTACTGTTGCCTTTCTTATCCAGTTGCTCGTGATCGTAGTCGTTGAGCAGTTGGAGTCCTTTGGCAAAGTGCCGCAGCCAGTCCATGTCGGAGGCACCCCATTCTTTCTGGTCTACTTTGGTAGCCACCGCCCGCTCAAAGATGCGAATGCCGGTTCGAAGGTGCTCTACTTCCTGCTGCTTTTGGGCCAGGCGACTTTCGTTAATGGCGTAGCCCTGCACCAGGTAGTCTTTCAGCCGCTGGGTAGCCCAGATGCGAAATTGGGTGCCTCGCTGCGATTTTACGCGGTAGCCCACTGAGATGATAACGTCTAGGTTGTAGTGTTCAATACTTCTTTCTACTGCTCTGCCGCCTTCATTCTGAACTGTCGCAAAATTTGCGACAGTTCCCTGCCCATCCAGTTCACCTTCTTTAAACACGTTGTTGACGTGCTTACCAATAGTTTTAACGTCGCGATCAAACAGCTCAGCTAATTGGTTGCGATTGAGCCAGACGGTTTCCTGATCGAGGCTTACTTTTAGTTTTACCTGGTTGTCGGCAGAATAATATATTTCGACGGAGCTGTTCATAGGTTGGTTTGATATCACTTGAAAAGTAACTTGTTCGCGGTTGAGATAGCTAACGAAGGGGTTTTGGATTAAGTTTCGACCAAATCACGGCGGGAGAATTGAGAATCCTTATTGCTCAAACAAATTGCCGGTAGTTGGTACCGTATCCACGGGGGCCGTATCCACGGGGGCCGTATCCACGGGGGCCGCCTTCTCCCCTTTGATGCGCTGAAGTAGCTTTTCGGCCGGTTCCCAGTCCGGTTCCTGACGGCAGGCGGCCAGTTCGACTTCGGTGAGCAGTCGACCGGCGAAGGCGCGTTTGAGGATGCTCTGCCGCAGGGCTTCGGCTTTTTGCAAACTCTCGTCAATGCTTTCGCCCAACTTATCGCAGACCGACAGGCGGGATTCTATCTCCTGGACGATTTGCTGTTGCTCAGCAAGGGAGCAGATGGGAATAATTAAACTTGATAACTCACCTGAATTAATATTATTGACGCCACTCGTAGATTTAGCCTTAGATTCAATCTGAATTCTCAAATCAATTGATGACAAACAGTGAAGTAGATATTTAGAATTAACAGATTTTTGGAAAGGTCTAATTCTAATTAAATATCCCGCGTAAAGAAAATTAACGTCTTGTAGGCTTACCTGGGCACACTTTCCAACTAAGTCAACACTGCCATTAGAACGTATAGTTAATATATCGTTAGCCAAAAGTCTATAAGCTGACATTTCATCTTCCGAAAACTCTGCATATTTCAAATCCGATGAATCAATTCTTCCATTACTTATGTTTGGAATCCTTAAAACTGCTCGGTCTCTTATATCATATGAGCATTTCTTTGATGTACCATATTTTGGCTCTTCGATTAGTTGTCCCTGCTTAGTATAAATCCAGTTCTCCGGTAGCGACGATAGTTTAACTAGTTCTAGTTCTGAAATTAGTGAAAGTTCCTTCCACTTCTTCGGCTTCGTTGGTTTCTTCCCCTTCCTACCCTGGGCGTCCCACTCGATGACGCTTTGTTGCCAGGTGCGGAGTTGCTGTTGGTAGTGGGCTTCACGCTCGGTTTTGATTTGCTCCAGCAGTTGGTCGGCGGTGGGGAGATTGGTTTGCCGGGAGCGCCATTCCTGAGTGAGTTCTCCCTCGAAGGCTTTTTTCAGCACGGCCTGCCGGTAGATGGCCAGTTTGTCCTTCGCCGCTTGCAGGTTGGCAATGCCGTTGTCTAACTCGCTAAACAACTGCTCTATCTTGGCTACAATAGCGCGCTGTTCGGGGAGGGGGGAAGGGGTAATGGAATCTGTTTGATAGTTTTAGAAGACAAATGCTTTACTGTAACAGCCGAAGTTTCTTCATTAATGGCGTTTAAATAGGGCTGTAGACAAATGAAGAAAAATCTCTTATCATAATGCTCAGACGTAAAAATTAGCCGACAAACACGTTGGTTTAGTAAGCCTTTTTGACCCGGCCATTTTGATACGTTGAAGTCACCGTCCATACCTATGAGAATATCGTTTTTAAGCACAATAAACTCATCTGAATACTCACCAGAATACAGGTTTTCAGTGTCAGGACGATTTATATCTCTAATTCTAATTAAAGGCAAGCCTTCACTGTGATTAAAATAGCTGGAAGAGAAGGCATATCCATTCTGAACTTCCGCTGCTCTACTCAATTCTACTCGGAGCCATTTTTCACTTATCCTTAGCAAAGGGTGCGAGTCTTTGTCTATTATCTGTTGAGGAGTTAACCCTAGTGCCATAATCCTAATTTCTTACGAACAAAACCTCTTTTATACGGCTTTATTCAATTTCAATTCAACAATTTCTTCGGATGCGTACCGAAACACGAACACCCGGTCAAAGGGTGAGGTTACCACCGGCGCTTCGCCGTATTCGTTATCGAAATAGGTAGCCAAATTACGTTGATCTTCTACCATCAGCAACCCACACGGGAATTTTAAGGTCACGGATTGTTTTTGGATGTTCCGGGTCTGCCCGGGCGGTGGGGATGGAAGGTGTCAGTGGGCCACCGGGCGGGGTTGGTTTGGATGTAATTCGAAATGCGGTGAAACGCCCGTTCGTCCCGGATAATGTGGTCGTGAAACCGCGGTTGCCAGGCAAAATCCGGGTCAATCAACCGGGCATTTTTGGTGACCCCGATTTTAAATCCCCGAATAATGGATGCCAAATTTTGGGATTGTGGGCCAAACCGGTTACCGGGCAACGATGGTTCATGATGCGGTAGCGGTGATGATGGCGACGGCGGCGGCGGTGGTAGAGACGCAAAATTTTGCGTCTACGTCACGTTCGTCGCGCCGATCCCCCCCGTCGTCGCGGTTTCGACCATCGTTTGGTTTGTCAATCACCAAAATACCGTGCACATGGTTGGGCATTATTACGTGGTTTTCCAATCGTACGAACGGAAAATGTTGCGGAATTTCCATCCAACAGGCCTGGGCAACCTGGCCAATCCGGGATAAATGCATGGTTTCGTTCCGGACGCTCCCAAAAAAACAACTGCGGTGCCGGGTGCACAGGGTGACAAAATAGGCGGCATTCCACCCGTAATTCCAAAACGGGGCCCGGGCCGATTCAATCCGATACTTTCCTTGAAATTTGTTCATTTGTTACGCCACCAATTCCCCGTTCAATTCTTCAATGATTCCGTTCATCTCCTCCCCGAACAACTGCCACATCCGGCCCCGGCCGCCCTGCGCGTCAAAGGGGGTGTAGTCCAGATCGTCTACCGCCACGTGGAAGCTGGTGGCTACGTGGTCTTTGAGCAACCGCAGCCAGGCCATCTGCGCTTCGGTGAACTTCTCGCCCGAGCCCGAGTGCCGCCGAAAGACCCAGTCTTGAAAGTTTTTGTCCACGGTTTTGTGGTAGGGCGTTAGGGCAGCATCGACACCGGCCACCCGGCGGATGAGCGATACCAGGGCTACCAGCTCGTTTTTGGGATTTTCGCCCCGCACGTCTTCCAGCTGGGCGTAGGCATCCCACACGTAGTGCGGAGCCAGCAGGGGCTTGTCCTGTTTCAGCGTTTCCAGCAGTTCTTTAATCATGCGGAAGGTGAGCTCGCGACGGCGGTAGGGCTGGTCGTAGAACAGGCTTAGCGCGGTAATTTCATCCTTATTTGCCTCAATGTAGTCGGTGAAGTCCTGCACCACCTCCCGGGCCTTGTCGGTGGAGTACGCGTCCCACTCGGCCCGGAGCACCTGATCCTGGTTCACGGTATCGATAATCTGCTCGTGCACGCAGCGCACGTTTTCCAGGTAGTCGTTCAGCGTGCCGTTGAAGGGGGCCGCCGCTTGCGTTGCCAGTTCCTCCCGGACTCGTTGCCGCAGGGCATCCGTTTGGTCGGGCGTGCGGTTGGGTTCGGGAGTAGCGTCTACCAGTGTTTGGGTGCGCTGCTCAATCTGGTCGGGGTCGTAGGCATTCAGTAGGTCTTTCACCACCTCCCGAATGCCGGGGCCGCCGGTGAGTTCGGCGAAGCGTTCTCGCTCGCTATCGGTGAGTTGCTTCTCCAGGCGGATCAGCCGGTTGGCCAGCGAAGTGAACAGGTCTTCGTCCTGCGCCCCGAAGGCCACCGCCCCCAGCAGGTCTTTGAAGGCCACCGTCGGTTTGCGCTCCAGCGGGCGGCTATCGGTTTTCTTTGATTTGGTAGCGCCAATGGCATCCACGATCACGAAGTGGGTTTTGGTGTGTCGGGCGGTGCGGGTCACCTTTTTCAGATCGTCAAAGTTGATGGTGCGCGTGCCCCGGCCCTTCATCTGCTCAAAGTAGTTGACACTCTTCACGTCCCGCATAAAAAGCAGCACCTCCAGCGGTTTCACGTCGGTGCCGGTGGCGATCATATCCACCGTCACGGCAATACGCGGGGCCCAGGAATTGCGGAAGCGGTTGAGCACCGACTTCGGGTCTTCCTCGATTTTGTAGGTGATCTTTTTGCAGAAATCGTTGCCCTCGCCAAACTCTTCGCGCACGGTCTGGATGATGTCGTCGGCGTGGCTGTCGGTCTTGGCAAAGATCAAGGTCTTGGGCACCTCGAACTCACCGTTCTCATCCACCCGGTCCGGAAAGATCGTGCGCAGACTGTCTTTAAATGCCCGGATGATGTTGCGAATCTGACTGGGATTGACCACGTCTCTGTCGAGCTTGTTGGCGGTGTACGCATAGTCTTCGTCCAACTGCTCCCAGCGTTTGCGGCGGGTGAGCTTCTCGCGCTTGTCAACGTACTCCTTGGCCCGGATGTTGGCCCCCGCCTGGGTAATCTCGGTCTCGATGGTAAACACGTCGTAGGGCACGTTCACCCCGTCGGCCACGGATTCTTCGTAGGTATACTCGCTCACCACGTTTTCGTTGAAGAAGCCGAAGGTGCGTTTGTCGGGGGTAGCGGTGAGTCCGATCAAAAAGGCATCGTAGTAGTCCAGCACCTGCTTCCAGAGGTTATAGATGGAGCGGTGGCACTCGTCAACGATGATGAAATCAAACTGCTCAATGGGATTCTTGGCCGAATACTCCACCGGCATCGGTTCTTTCTTGAGCTTTTGCCAACCCAATTCGTTGGGGTTTTCTTCCTCCAACTTACTATCCAGGTCCTCTCCTTTCAGGATGGCGTACAAGCGCTGGATGGTGGAGATGCACACCTGACTATCGGTAGCGATATAGCTAGAACTCAACCGCTGCACGTTGTAGAGTTCGGTAAACTTGCGATTGTCATCGGTGGGTTGATACTTCAAAAACTCTTGCTCTGCTTGCTCACCTAAGTTCTTCGTGTCAACGACGAAAAGGATGCGTTTAGCGTCGGCGTGTTTGAGCAAGCGGTACACGAAGGTGCAGGCAGTAAAAGTTTTCCCTGCCCCCGTGGCCATCTGGATCAGCGATTTGGGGCGGTTGTCCGCAAAGGAGGTTTCTAAGTTGCGGATGGCGGTGATCTGCGCGGGTCGGAGGCCTTCTTCGCTCAGTCCGGGTAGGTTTTTTAGGCGGGCCCGGAGCGTTTCCGCCCGTGCGCACCACGCGCCAAGCGTGCTTGGTTGGTGGAAATGAAACACCGGCCGGGAGCGGGGTTTGGGGTCGCGGTAGTCAGTGAAGCGGGTGAGCACTCCGGTGCTTTCGTAGACGAAGGGGAGCGCATCGTTGTCCAGGTACTTGAGCTTACTCTGGGCGTAGTCGCTGGACTGGTCTTCAGCGACGGTCAGGCGCTCGCCCTCCTCTTCGCGTTTGGCTTCAATGACCCCTACCGGCTTCCGGTCGACAAACAGTACGTAGTCGGCGGGACCTACGTCGGTTTGGTATTCCCGTACCGCCACCCCTTTGCTGGCCCCCAGGTCTACTTTCTTTTTGGATTGCACCGCCCATCCGGCGGCCCGCAGCATGTCGTCAATTTTGTCACGCGCTTGTTGCTCGGGATTCTGGTTGGGGGTAGGAATCATTGTCGTATAAATTTTCTTCTTTTCTCTTGTATTACAAAACTGGTTTGTCAGACTGCGTTTTCATCTCAATCAACCGAAGCAATAGAACGCACTAGCTGCTAGCTACATAAGTTTTGCTTGAACAAAGGAATACTCTTTGTTCGTAGAATCTCGGGCGGCTTCCAGTCTATATTATTTTCTTTTACGTAGTCTTCAATGAAGATAGAAAATGGCATAAGTGAACGCTTAAACTGGTTATCCCAATGGTTTAAATCTCTGTAGCGCTTTTTCCGGTCAAGCTTTCTGTACTTATGATACTCTTTAATTAATCTAGGTAAAATAATTTGCTTTGATCTTAATAAGTCCTGTATAGCAATTATTGTGTCAATATCGATGATGGTCAATGGTTGTACCTTGTCGATGGGCAATGATTTCTCAGAAAGCTTCTTCAATTCTTTCTGGAACCATCTATCCACTATTACATTGAGCCCAGACGGATTGACTTGGCGATCGTGCAACATTAAAATTGGGTATATGTTGACAGATTTCTCTTTGTAATTGGTGTCAACAGGGAGGGACTTGGTTAGAATCCGTTCTACATTGCAAACTAATTGCAATACAGCCTTCTTTTTAGTTTTTTCTTTCTTCACCTCAAGATACAGCTTCTTTTTGAACTCAGCTTTTATGCGTTGATAGTCTCGAGAATTTTTTACCTCAGCTCCAATCATAATGTCCTTTGACTCGAAAAGGAAAACGTGACTGCCATTTCTAATGTAATAATCAGGTTCTGCATCTATTCCACTATCTCTAATCTGTGAACCCGTAAATTTGATATACTTAGATTGAAATGTGTCACTGAGAACGTTATAGAGTAGAATCTTCTCTGAAAATTCATTTGTGAAGAAACTTCTGAAGTTACTTATTTTACCTATTTGTAGAGTCGAGTTGATTTCATTCAGTAGAAAGTATAGCCCCTTAAATGTCTTCTCAATGACAAACTTATTGAAGATGACTTGATAGTTTCCCTCTTCGATTTTAGTAAAGGGGGTGGCTCTTAGATTTCTAAAATCTACATCTGCAACTTCTAAATCAGTAGTTAGAGTCAATTTGTCAATGAAGGAGCATCTTCTATTAAAATGTTCATCGTCTGGTACTTGAATCGTAGCAAAATTTGGTTCACCCCTCAATGGGAAAACCCAACCCATAAGCTGGTTTAGGTACTCCTCCCAGGTAGAACAGTTGAATCTTTTTAAAAACTCTTTTAATAACTCAGATGACGACTCATTCTGCTCTAGAAACTTAAAGAGATAAATAGCTTTTACTATTTGTCCGATTAGTAGAATATCTTTGTTGTAATTGATTAAGTCTGAGTAAGGAAAATTCTGTGCGATAATGTAAGCAATTGGCTTAATTTCGGGAGGTAAATTTTCGGTAGTATCATAGACTAAATTGTCTTTCTCCGCATTTCGCTGATTTAGCAAAAGGTAAGCTTTGAATAGATTGACTTCAGTCTCTTCCTCGCTTTGAGTCTGAGTCTCATCAAGGTGTTCAAAGCTATACTCAAACAATTGAAGAGTGCTCGGCGTATGAGTGATCTGAACTACATATCTTCGTCCAAATTCCGCCTCAAGCTCTTTCCTGCACTGCTCAATCTTCTGGTGTATCTTATTCGCTATCTTCTGGTTCTCTCTCCGAAAGAACATTCCTAAAAATTCTCTACTATCAATGGTCTGGCTTGGGTTATTATAGAAAGCAAGAAAGTATCGTCCTACTTGAAGTACAGTAGATCGGCTAATTCCTTTTAGATAGTCTTCAAGCTCTTTAGGCTCTTCATCGAAGACATTATAGAATTCCGGGAGTAAAACGAACATCTAACACTGAGGTTGACAAATTAGCAAGGCAGATAAAATAACGGACGTTTCTTTTACCTACCAAAGGTAGTTGCCAAAACGACGCTTCTTGCGCTGGGGCTAGTTAACAAACTCAGGCAACTTTTCAAAGTAAGCAGAAGTAGGCTACCTTAGACTTTCTTAACCCCCCTTGCTATGAAAATTGGATACGCCCGAGTGTCAACAACTGACCAAAACGTCGCCTTGCAAGTAGACGCCCTACAGCAAGCCGGTTGCGAGAAAATCATCACGGACCAAATCAGCGGCTCGGTAGCCCTACGGCCCGGACTCACCAAAGTGAGAGAACTCCTCCGCTCCGGTGACACGCTGGTGGTATGGCGGCTCGACCGCTTGGGCCGCTCGCTCAAAGACCTGATCGCCTGGACCAACTACCTGGACGAACAGGGGGTGGGGTTGGTCAGTCTGCAAGAGGTAATCAACACCACTACCTCCACCGGCAAGCTGGTCTTCCACATCTTCGGTGCCCTGGCTGAGTTTGAACGCAACCTCATCCGCGAACGAACGATGGCGGGACTGTCGGCCGCCCGGGCACGGGGGAGGCAGGGCGGCAGGCCGAAGGCACTGAGTGTTGAGAAGCGTCAACTTCTCCGGAAGCTTTACGAAGATGAGAATTATTCAGTGAAGGCGATTTGCCAGATGCTAGGTATCAGTAAGCCAACGATGTACAAGTATTTAGCAAGGTCTTCATAATCGTGAGCAGAATATTCAATTTGATTAGAGCTACACTGTAGAGGATCAAACCATACCAAGCGATGACTAAGCCTATGCAATTCTCTTCAAATAGCTAATGCGTAAAATAACTTTTTTTGACTCGGCTATGGGAAGCGTGCTTTTTATCTACTCCATCAGTGCTTTGCCCGCTTACTGTGTAGACTTCTTGTATCACCAATCTATCATCCTGTAGTATTAAGCTATCTTCACTAACACTCAGAATCAACGATTTAGGATAAATCCAAAGAGACCTACCTCCCTCAGCGGTTGATATTTCTACGACCAGATCAGTAGTTACATGAGTTTCATCGGGTGTCAGCTCCCATGTGCCTTTGAGAGGATTAAGAAGCTGTTCGCTTTCCCACACTACCTCACCGTTTGAGTGGAATGTTAATGTTTCCCCCCTCCCTATGTCGTCTGTATTTCCAAGGAAGTAGGAAGTATCTGCATAGCTGAAGATGTTATCAGTATAAACGTCAGCAATTGAGGTCTGTAATACCCAGGGCTCATTAGTTAAAATATTGAATCTTGTTGATACATCTTCATCTTTGCAACTTCCAAGAACTGTTGAAACTGCTAATAGTAATAAAGGGAAGTTCTTCATAGAGAGGGCGGGGTTTAGTTTGAATCTACATTTTTATGCCTTAGCGGGTATGGAATAGTTGAAAGCTTATAGGCATAACTAAGGTCGAGGAAACCAGTTTGCCGTCTATATTCCTGGACGTCCATTTGACTGATAACTTGAACAGATAAGCAGAAACTTGCTTTTTGAAGTCGGTATCTACTTCATCTATGACCTATTCCTTCCGTTTCCTCCTTTTCCGGTGTATTAAATATTAACAGCTACAAATATAATTATAAAAAAATTTTCTACAAAAAAGTTAAACATATCTAATTAAAAGCAAATATCAGCTTTATGGAAGAGGACTATAATCTGGCCAGTGGGGTGCGCTTCATTGGAAGGTAGACGGGCACCATCAGATCCACCTGTTTGAAAACACCTTCTGGGTTATCAATCTGTGCGCGCTATGGGGTGGGGGCGGTACGTCGTGCCGTGTCCCTGTAGCGCATCGTGTACCTCAACGCCCACACCTACTTCAGCCTCAAGTATAGTACCCTATCAGTCAAGCAGTTAATGCAGGCGGGTCAGAATTGCGGCCTGCGACAGCTGGTCCTGAACCCATATCAACTACAGCAGTGCCGCACTGGACTTCATTCGGTACTAGTAGGACCCCAACAACCACCCCGCAATAGGCATTGAGTCCCAACTCAACTCTCAACTCTCAACTGCTCTACCTGAGCATAGCCCGCGATGCGGAAGGCTTTTACTGACTCAACGAATTACTCACTCACGTTTCAGTGAAGGTGCGCGACTTACTGCCCCCCCTCAGAACTGGCGGATGCGGCACTCATCTTTCTCTGGAAGTAATTCCACCGCCATCTATGTGCTACCCCCCCCGCCAATTTGGTAAGTTTTTTCGCCATCTAAACCGCCTGCACCCCTAACTAGCCGCTCTGAACACCAACAACTTGAGGGGGGGGGCGGCGGGATGCTTTCTTTTTACGGCGGCTCAACCAGATCGTGTAGCGGAAAATATACCGGGTCTCGGCGGAAATTTTAGCGAGAGCCGTACGGGTGCCGAGGTGCTTCCGGCGGAAACGATAGCAGGATGAGAGCGGGGCTCGCCGGAATACTGCCCCTGGGCAGGCGGATGCGGGGCCACATACCCCCCTTATGCAAACAGCGGCTACCAAGCGGTCTGCTATTGGGGGCTGAAAGCACAGTTGCGCAGGTAATTCTCGGCGGAATACGGCTCGGCCCGCCCCAACGCCCGGCAATTCAACCTTGACGAAGGGGTTTCATTGAAGTAGACAGACCTGGCGACACCAAATTTTAGTAGCCCCCCTCACTCGTAGCGCAAGCTATCCACCGGATTGCGCACGGCGGCGCGGATGCTCTGAACGCTTACTGACAGCAGGGCTACCAGCAGAATGATGAGTGCCGGAACCAGAAACAACCACCACGACAAATCAATGCGGTAGGCAAAACCGTCCAGCCAGTCGCCGATAAAGTAGTTGGCCACCGGCACGGCCACCGCCGTGGCGATTATGATCAGCTTCACGTAGTCTTTTGACAACAGCAACAGGATGCCGGACACCGTGGCTCCCAGGGCTTTGCGAATGCCAATCTCCTTGGTGCGCCGCTCGGCGGTGAACGAGGCGAGTCCAAACAGTCCCAGACAGGCAATAATAATTGCTAGCAAGGCAAACGCGTTGGTGAGCCGCCCGACGGCTTCCTCGCGCTCGTAGAGCCGGGCGTAGCGGTCGCTAAGAAAATCGTAGCTAAACGGATAGTCGGATTGGTAGCGCCCGAAAGCCGCCTGAATGCTCGCTATGGCCGACTGCGTTTGCCCAGGAACCGTCTTAACCAGCGCCAGCTGCGCGTACTGGGGTCGGTATAAAATCAGCAACGGATCGATAGCAGCGTGCAGCGAGCGCGAGTGAAAATCCTGCACCACCCCGATGATTTGCCCCTTCTGCCCGTTGTACTCTAATATCTGCCCCACCGGTTGCTCCAAGCCCATCGCCCGCGCGGCGGTTTGGTTCACCAGGTAGCTGGCCGTGTCGGCCGGTCGGCTGGGGGAAAAGTTGCGCCCCTCAAGCAGGGGGATGCTCAGCGTGTTCAGCAGATTTTCGTCGGTAGCCAGCACCCGGAAGAGTAACTCGTCGTCGGGAGCTTTTTCGGGCCACTGCACCCCACTATTGTTGTTGGTGACCTGCACCGGGCTCTGATCGACCAGGGCCACCTGGGTGATGCCGGGCTGCGGTAACAGCTCCTGCTTGAGCACGTCGTACTGCGCCGAAGAAACCCCCTGTAGGGGGAAGGTGATCACCTGGTCTTTCTCCATACCCAGCTCCTGTTGCTGCAAGAAACGAATTTGCCAGTGCACCGCCAGCGTGCCGATAATGATCAGCAGCGACAAGGCGAACTGAAACACCACCAGGGCCTTCCGGGTGGCCCCTCCGCCCGAACCGAACTTCATCTTGCCGCGAATAATGCTCACCGTCTTGAGCGACGACAGGAAGAAGGCCGGATAGGCCCCGGCCAGCAATCCGGTGGCGGCCACCACGGCGGGCAGTAGCCAGCCCCACGCACTGGCCACCGAAGAGAGCGCCAGCTCCTTGCCCGTGATATTGTTGAAGAGCGGCAGTAGCAAGAAAGTCAGCAGCACCGCCAGCCCGGTGGCCACGACGGTTAGCAGCAAGGCTTCGCCCAGAAACTGAATGGCCAGGGACCGCCGCCCGGCTCCTACCGCCTTGCGCACTCCGATCTCTTTGGCGCGTTGCTGCGACTTGGCGGTGGTGAGGTTGACGAAGTTGATGCACGCTAGCAGCAGCACAATAACGGCCACCAGACTAAAGATGCGCACGTACTGAATGAGCCCTCCCACCGGGCGCCCGTTGGCAAACGTACCGTAGAGGTGGCGGTCGTCAAATGGTTGCAGGAAGATGCTGTTCTGCGCATCGGTCCATTCGGGAAACATATCCTGCGTGTAGCGCTGGTAGGTGTCGGCCACCTTTTGGTTGAGTGCCTCCCGGTCAGTCGATTCGGCCACCGCTGCGTAGAGAACAAACATAAAACTGCCCCAGCTGTCGGGGTAGTTGCTGCGGGGATTCTGGCTCAGCAGTTGCTGCATCGGAATCACGTAGTCGAACTGAAGCGACGACTGCGCCGGAACGTCCTGGAACACTCCGGCCACCGACAGGGAAGTATTGTCACCAACGGTGACGGTCTTGCCGACAATCTCGCTTTGCTCCCAATCGGTGCCGAACAGTTTGGCGGCCAGTGATTCGGACAAGACGATTCGGCCGGGGGCGGTGAGAATCTCTGCCGCATCCCCCCGAAGCAGGGGGAACGTGAACAACGAGAAGAAGTCGGCTCCGGCGTATATGCCTCTTTCCTTCAGCGACTTTTCCTGGTAGCGCAGGAGTCTCGACCAGGGGTAGGTGGTGAGCACGGTTCGTTCTATCTCCGCATAATCATCTTGCAAGACGGTGGCCATTGGGTAGGGCATCTGGTCGCCAGTAAGGATCTCCCCCTGCACTTCGGAGTTGAACATCACCTGGTAGAGTTGGTCTGTGTGGGTATGGAAGCGGTCGTAGCGCAGCTCGTCTTGTACCCACAAAAAGATCAACAGGCTACCGGCAATGCCCAGGGTGAGTCCGACAACGTTGATGAGGGTGAATGTCCAGTGTTTTCGGAAGTTGCGTACGGCGATCAGCCAGTGGTTCTTGAGCATGAGGATAGGTTTGAGTGGTGAGTGAAAGTGATTTTGCCGGTTTGGCAGCGTAAGAATCAAGCCCAACGTTACCAAACGGGATACCTCGAAGTACCACTTTTGGGGCGCAATTGCCAGGATTTTGCAGTGAACGACCGCTATTATGCAGTGAACGACATTTTATGTCGCCGAAATAGCCTGCTAAAGTCAGGGAGACCCTCAGCATGATCAAGTATAACGCTTACAAAGGCTACTCTTACGATCGTATGCCTAGTCTGCTCAGAAGCTACGACGAGGCACTTGAAAAGTTAGAAGCATATTAACTGAAGTTCAAACCATTACAAACCTAAGCAGATAATCACCATTAGATACGCTTTTCACCAAAGATTCACCTATCACTTCTTTTGCTTTGTAAAGTATTGAAATATAGATAGTTACGTTTTTAATTCATAGTCCCTGCGGCTCCACATTTCAAGTTCAAGTAACAGCAAAACCCCTCAAATTTCACGATTTGAGGGGTTTTTTGTTCGATAGGGTTTTGATTTGTCTATAGATTTTTAAAAATAGAAAGGTGCTGCTTGGGCATAATAGCAGCAAGACTACAGAGATTTGTACGCATGCCGCCATGGAATGATAAGTGAATTGCATCTACAGAAGATTACTTCCCCCCGCTGGATACATTATCTTCGTAAATCCTTACCTTTTGGGGTAGATATATGTAAAGTATGCACCATGTCTATGTACAGATGTTAGGTGCAAAGTAACGAAAATGAAGACGGTCTATATTGTACACCATTTGTATGAATTTGAAGGTTGTGATGAAACAAAACTCATAGGGGTTTACACGTCAAAAGATAAAGCCCAAGCTGCTATTGATAGGTTGAAAACAAAGAAAGGGTTTTCTGACAAGCCCCATGATTTTCATCTCAATGAGTTTGAACTGGATCAGGATATTTGGAAAGGAGGGTTCTCTGTCTGGGCAACTATACATATCCATGATACACAAGGTAATTTAATATCTGTTCAAGCAGAATGCTTAAATGATGAATTGTATAGAATAGCAGAAGATAGCTTAGGAGATGCACAATGCGAATTTCACAATAATGAGATAGTGGAATGTATTGAAAAAGAAGGAAAATTGATCGCCATAAAATTAGCTGGAGAAAAATGATATTGATAAAATAAGCTCTGCACCTAACAAAAAGCAGCAGCTAGGCCTCTAAAGTCGAGCCTGAAAGCTCGTTGCTCTAAGCAGCAAATTTGATAACTTGAAAGGGAAACGCCAACAAACCGGCCCAGCAGCTCGCTTTGGTCGTTGCCATCTATACACTTCAATACGTAATTATTGGAACTCGAAAGTGGGTTTCCCCCATTTTAGTAGACAGTTGGTTAAGCTCGCTTCCCTTGAAATTCAGCGTTGGAACCGCTACTTTCGCGCCGAGCCAACGAGATGAGCTAAAAAAATCTCTGTCAGGTATTGACTTTAAAGATGAACGAAGTTCTCATTGATCAGGAACAAGCGCGGGTGCTTGAGATCTTGGAGCAGCTTAAGAAGCTTAACCAGACGATTGCTCTACACGAAAACGAGTCGAAAGGCGCGTTGATGGCCAGTCAGTACCGCGATATGAAGAGCCGCTTTTTATCAAAGCTGAAGCAGATTTTGTAACCTATGAAGTGGAAGTACTTTTAAATGAACAAGCCGCTTAGAAAATAAACCATGAACGACCAGATACAAGCCCTGCAAGAAGAAATCAACGGCAGCGCTGTAGCCAACGAAGCCGAATTAGAAGCCTACCGCCTGCGCTTCATCAGCCGCAAAAGCGTGGTGGGCGAACTCTTCGGGCAACTCAAGCAGGTGGCCCCGGAAGACCGCAAGGCAGTGGGCGCCCAACTCAACCAGCTCAAGAACGCTGCCCAGGACAAGTTCAAAGAACTCATCGCCTCGCTGAAGGGAAGTCAGGCGGGTTCAAAAAAGCGAAACGTGCCCGACCTCACCCTGCCCCCACCGCCCGACGCGGTGGGCGCCATTCATCCGCTCACCCAAGTGCAGCAGCGGGTGGTCGAAATCTTCGCCCGCATGGGTTTCGTGGTGGCCGAAGGACCCGAAATTGAGGACGATTGGCACAACTTCACGGCGCTCAACTTCCCGCCCAACCACCCGGCGCGTGAGATGCAGGACACCTTCTTCGTGGAGCGCAACCCTGACGGAGAAGATATGCTGCTGCGCACCCATACTTCGTCGGTGCAGGTGCGCCTGATGCAGAGCCAGGCCCCGCCCATCCGGGCCATCATGCCGGGGCGGGTCTATCGCAACGAGGCCATCTCAGCGCGAGCCCACTGCGTGTTCCACCAGGTGGAAGGACTTTACATTGACGAGAACGTGAGCTTCGCCGACCTAAAGCAGACGATGCTGCACTTCGTGCGGGAACTGTTTGGCGAAGAAAGCAAAATTCGGCTGCGGCCGTCGTACTTCCCCTTCACCGAGCCCAGCGCCGAAGTCGACGTGTGGTGGGGCACCGACACCGAGGCCGATCGCCGCGTGACCAAGGGCACCGGCTGGCTGGAGATCGGCGGCTGTGGCATGGTGGACCCTAATGTGCTCGAGGACTGCGGCATCGATTCGGAGAAGTACACCGGATTTGCCTTCGGAATGGGCATCGAGCGCTTCGCGATGATCAAGTACCAGATCAAAGATTTGCGTTTATTCACGGAGAATGACGTGCGCTTTTTGAAGCAGTTTGTGCCGTTTAATTAAATATGCGAATCGCTAGTTGAAAATAGGCAGACAAAGCAAGATCATAGCGGCAGTCAGCCTGCCGAAGACGTGCACTAATAGCCCTTGTCTGGAACGTATCTTGGCACCGGATTGAATGCCGGTTTTCTGATCAATCCAGTTGAAAAAGGACTCAATGGGTTGTCTAACTCGGCTTACTGCGGTAGAAATAAGCCGTCCATCCGCGCCAATGTCCTGTTCCCCCTTCTTTTTTTTTCTGGGGGTATACAAAGTTACTCGCGCTTGCTCAATAAGTTCTTCGGCCAGTTGTTTATCGCAGTACGCTTTGTCCAAGAAAAGCTGACGATTGCTGAGTTGAGAAAATATCTGCCGCATAGCGCTCAAATCGTGCTGCGAAGCCGGGGTCAGTTGTAAATACTCCGGCAAGGGCAATGCCTTTTCACGCCGAAAGCCTAGCGTATGTAGCTTTACGCCGTAGTAAGTAAGCTTTTTGGAAGCACAGTAACCCTGATTGCAGAGTTCAGGGGCGACTTTAGCTGAGTAACTACGAGACCTTTGAGCCAACACAATAGGCATAGAGTCCCCCAAACTAGTCCCCAAATCCACCCCGTCCAGTTCGACTTCGGACAGTACGCTTGACAAAAGTACCGGAAATACCGAAACCAAGCGGTTCAGACGTTTGTTGAACTGCTGATAGCCCGGTAAACGGGGGAACCACGATAGCCAGTATTTTTTGATATGACTGTGCATTTGCTTAGTGGTAAACTTTTCATCCTCTAGCATAGCGAATAAAAATATGGTGATCACCTCCTGATCAGTGAAAACTGGGTTATGATGGTTGCTAAAGCGTTGGCAATGCAAACCTAATTCCGTATCATAGCGTCTACATACATAGAGGTAGAGGGCTACTAATCTTTCTTCTTTGTTCACATATCGAAGATAGAAGCTTTCTGCCTCTTTTCAATACTTCCCAACTGGCGATTCGCATTAAATATTATGAGTGAAGATACAGCGCTTGAAGCCCAGAAATCAGGTAACGAGCCTGAACAAGAGCCTTCTAAGCCGACGAGATCTGCGAGGAAAAGCTTTTGGAGCTCGGATAAACTGTTGAGTTTGTTTGCTTTCTTAGTCAGTGTAGGCACCTTTTCTACCTTCGCGTATCAAACTTATCTTATTCAGAAGCAGCAGTATGCAAGCACGATGCCTTATTTGATGCTATTTTTAAACAGTGATGGCTCTGGTGAATACACGCAGCACAGTATATCTCTAGCAAACAATGGAATTGGTCCCGCTTTCATTCAAGATATAAAGATTCATTACCAAGATTCAATCTATTAATAAGATCCTTCTGCATTCTGCTTTGGCCATTTCTCACCGGCTGATACTAGCAATTACAGTGTCAACAATCAGGACATTTTTCCAGGTTTTGCCATCCCTGCCGGTGGAGAGGTACTATTAATAGGTTCCGTCAGCGAATACTCCGCATCAGTTATCGGCGACTTGTTTTATGGTTATGGTGATAAGGCCACTGTTGAGATCACATACACATCCGTCTACGATGAAGTTTGGAAGATTACTGGTGAAGGTTCTCCAGAGAGAATAGAATAGTGGTTGGTCAAATATTGCTTTTGAATCTTAAGCCTATTCTACTTGTCTCCGTAGTGTCCTTTACAGGATACAATAATAATTGCTTCTTCTCGCACTTCATATACCAACCGATGCTCTCCGGTGATCCGGCTGCTCCACAGTCCGGAGAAGTTGCCTCGTAACGCTTCAGGTTTGCCAGTACCTTCAAAAGGAGTGCGCCGCACTTCCTTTATGAGTTGGTCTAACTTCTTGAATAGCTTTTTGTCAAGCGTGAAGATAGATAAGAAATTATCGTAGCTTCCGCCACGGAACGTTAGGTCTCTCATGCAAACTTCACTATGTGGTGCGCACGTAATGCTGTTTTTTGACAGCTTCCACCTCTAACGTGCCTCCCTCCAGTTGCTCAACCATACGGTCGTATTCTTCAGCATTAAAGCGGTAACCGGGGGTTAAGCGTCCCAGGTGACGTAGCACCTTGGCTTTTTCTTCTTCAGGGAGGCCCTCGAACAGGGCAATGATGTTGTCGGCAGTGACTTTCATGTCTTGGTTCATTTTTAGCTTGATACTTACACGAATTACAATAGGCAA